>CAVXGG010000021.1:0-73087 GCA_963761295.1 uncultured beta proteobacterium | reverse complement strand
TTCGCTTCGCAGCCCAGGCCGATCACGAGCACGCCCGCGAAATTCGGATGCGTGGCGAACCCCGCGAGGACCCGCTGCAGCACCTGCATGCCCAGGCCTTCGGTGTCCATGCCGCAGCCGGTGCCGTGCGTAAGCGCGACCACGCCGTCCACGTTCGGGAACGCTTCGAGCGCGGCTGGATTCGTCTGGCGCGAGAAATGATCGGCGATCGCGCGCGCGGCCGTAGCGGAACAGTTCACGCCTCGACAGGATGCCGAGGTAGTTGCGTGTGGCCACGCGGCCATCGTCGCGCTCGGTAGCCCATGAAGGTCGCTTCGCGCCGCTGGCGCCTCGGGCTTCACATCGGCGCCGATCGCGTAATCGCGCGCGAAGTCTCCCGTTCTCGCCCATCCCGAGGTTGTGCGTGTGCACATGCTCGCCGGGCCGGCAACCGGCTGTTTTGCAAACCCGATGATCTGGTTGTAGCGGCGCACCGGCGTCGCCGGCTGCGATATCGCGTGCATTGCCACCTTGTGGCCGGCCGGGATCAAGCCGCGCACCTTGAAGTCCTCGATCGCGGCGCCGCCGATCAGCTGGCTGCGCGCGATCACCACGTCGTCGGCAGCGGATGCAGGCGGATGAAGGAAGCGATCGGGGTGATGGTTTCGGTCAACATGGTGGGTCGATTCGTCAGTGCATCAATAGCTTTCGGCAGCCACAGCACCAGCGCGGGCACGTAAGTGATCACGCCCAACGCCAGCAACAACGGCACGAGCCACGGCAGGATCGCCATTGTCGTGCGCTCGAAGCTCAGGTTGGCCACCCGCGCGAGCACGAACAGCACCATGCCCATCGGCGGATGCAGCAGGCCGATCATCAGGTTCAGCACCATCACCAGACCGAAGTGGACCGGATCGATGCCCAGGTGCACGGCGATAGGCAGCAGCATCGGCACGAGGATGGTGATCGCGGCCGTGGGCTCGAGGAAGCAGCCGACGAACAGCATCAGCAGATTGGCGAGCAGCAGGAACACCCACGGCCTGTTGGTGAAGCCGAGCACCCAGGCCGCGATGCGGTGGTGACGCCGGTGGCGGTCAGCATCCAGCCGAAGATCGACGCGGCGGCCACGATGAACAGCACCGTGGCTGGTCGTCTCCACCGTGTCGAGACACACCTTGACGAACATCTTCCAGCTCAACGTGCGGTACCAGGCCAGCCCGAGGATCATCGCCCACACGCACGCCGCGATCGCGCCTTCGGTGGGCGTGAACAGGCCGGTCGTCATGCCGCCGATCAGCAGCACCGGCGTCATGATCGGCATCAGCGCCTGGAAGCGAAAGAGGCGGTCGATCAGAAACAGCGCCGCAAGAGCCGCCGAACACAGTCCAGCGCGGCGGGCTGCCGAGCTTGACCACGAGCACCCACAGCAGCAGCGGCCACGCGATCACCACCAGCAGCTCGACCATCGCCTTGAAGAACTTCGTGCTCGAAAATTTGACGTCGCCGCCCCACTGGTTCTTGTAGGCGTAGTAGCTCGACGGTGAGCATCATCAAAATCGTCAGCAGCGCTCCGGGCAGGATGCCGGCCAGAAACAGCGCGCCGACCGAGGCGTTGGCCATCATTCCGTAGATCACGAAGGGCAGGCTCGGCGGGATGATCGGTCCCAGCGTGGCCGAAGCCGCCGTCACGCCGACCGCGAACTCGACCGGATAGCCGTGCTCCTTCATCGCCTTGATCTCGATCGTGCCCAGGCCCGCGGCGTCCGCAATCGCGGTGCCGCTCATGCCGGCAAAGATCACGGAGGCCAGCACGTTGACATGCCCCAACCCGCCGCGCAACCAGCCGACCAGCGCCATCGCGAAGTTGAAGATGCGCGTGGTGATGCCGGCGTTGTTCATCAGGTTGCCGGCCAGGATGAAAAACGGCACCGCGAGCAGCGGAAAACTGTCGATGCCGCTGACCATGCGGTGGATCACGACAAACGGCGGCAGGTCGCCCGACCAGAGGATATAGGCGAGCGAGGCGCCCGCCATCGCAACGGCCACCGGAATGCCGCCGGCCATGAAGACCAGGAAGAAGATTTTCAGCATGAAGGTTCGGTGCTTGGTGGCTGGTCAGTCGGTGGCCAGCGTGGTCTCGGGCCGCTCGAGCACGCTGTAGCCGCGCGCCCAGTGGCGGCGCAGCACCTGGATCGAACGCCAGGTCATGCAGACAAAACCGAACAGGCACATGCCGTAGACGATGTTCATCGGCGCATCCACGATCGTCATGCGCGTGTTGCCACCGATCTTCCACATCATCTGCGCGGTCATCACGACCGCGGCCGCGAAGAACGCGGTGCGCAGCACGTCCACTGCGCGTGACAGCCAGCGCCCCATTGCGGCCGGCATATGCCGGTAGAAGAAGTCGACCTGGATCTGATTGTTCTTGGCAACCCCGACCGACACGCCGATGAACACCACGCCGATCAGCATGTAGCGCGCCACCTCTTCGGTCCACGCGGCCGAATCGTTCAACACGTAGCGCGTGATGAACTGGTAGAACACGGTGAGCCCGAGCACCCAGAAGATCACGAGCGAAATCCATCCTTCGGCGATCACGCCCGACAGGTCGACCACGTCATCTTCCATCAGCAGGTTGCCGTGCTCGTCGAGCACTCTGGGGCCGGGGGAAATTTCAGTCGGATTGTCGCTTTGGGGCATGGCGTTCACTCAAATACTTCGGCGCAACGGATTTTGCTGACGGACACCGCGGATCTGGCGCCGCCCCCCGAGAAGGGGGGTGTGGCGAAGCGGACACACAGTGTCGCGCAGCCTGGGGGTCAGCGAATATTCACGATCCGGTCGTAGTCGCCCTTGCGATACCCCTGCGCTTCGGGCGTGGTGTTCTTCAGCACCGCTTCGGCAAACGCCTTCTTGTCAACCGTGATCACGTTGTTGCCCCTTTTCTTGAACTCGTCGACCAGCCGTTCTTCCGATGCGATGATCTCGCGGCCGGTCTTCTCGGCGGCTTCCTGCATCACGTCCTCGAACACCTTTTTGTCCTCGGCCGAGAGCTTCTTCCAGACCGTGGGCGAGACGATCGTGAGCAGCGAATCGATGATGTGGCCGGTCAGCGAAATGTTCTTCTGCACCTCGTAGAACTTCTTCGCCTCGATCGTCGGCAGCGGGTTCTCCTGCGCATCGACAGTGCCGTTCTGCAGCGCGAGGTACACCTCGGCGAACGCGATCGGTGTCGGATTTGCGCCGAGTGCTTTCGGGAACGCGAGGTACGCCGGCGCATCGGGCACGCGGATCTTCAAGTCCTTCATGTCGGCGGGCGTGCGCACTGGTTTCTTTTCGGTCGAAGTCACGTCGCGTGCGCCGTAGTAATTCAACGCCGTGATGTGGTTGCCGGTCTTGTCCTCATAGCCCTTCGACAATTCCTTGAAGACGTCGCTCTTCGCATACTTGAGCAAATGCTCGGAGTCGCGGAAGATGAACGGGAAATAGGTAACCGACAGCGGCGGGTAGCTGCGCCCGGCGAAGCTCGCGCCGGTGTAGATGATGTCCACCGTGCCCAAGGTCAGGCCCTGGTTGATGTCCGATTCCTTGCCGAGGCTTGACGCGGGGAACACCTGGATGTCGTAGCGCCCGTTGGTGCGCTTCTTGATTTCTTCGGCCGCCCAGACCGCGTTTTTCTGGAACGGCTCGGAGGTTTCGTACACATGCGCCCACTTCAGCTTAGTCTGTGCGTTGGCCATGCCGAATAAGCCGGTGCCGCTGGCCAGTATTGCGCATGCAGCAATCGATTGGATAGCAGATCGTTTGGTCTTCATGGTGGTCTCCCTTGGATGAAATGGAACGGCGGAAAAAGTGAGGTTGCTAAGGCGCAGTCGATGCATCGGGCGTGCGCGCGCGGCGCCAACTGGCCTGGAAGCGTTGATGCGCCTTGTCCATGTGGTGGTGCATCGCGGCACGGGCTGCGTGCGCATCGCGCCCGGCGATCGCAGCCTGTACGCGCTCGTGTTCGGCGATCGACGCACGCCAGGTGCGCCCTGTCTCCCGATAGCCGCCCAGTTGCCTGAAAAGCGGGCCGAGCCGCGAAGCCCAGAACCCGTTTACCGTCTCCACCAGCACCGCGTTGCCGCACGCGGACACGATCGCGATATGAAAATTCCGATCGGCGTCGATCGGATTCACGCCCACGGTCGCCAGCGCGCGCATCTCGTCGATGGCCTGCGTCATGGCCAGCAGGTGCGTGCGTCTGGCCTGCGTCGCGGCCAGCGCAGCCACTTCGCCTTCCACCACGCGGCGCGCGCGGATGAGTTCCAGCGGGTCCCACTTCGTGCCCATCGACACCGCTTCTTCGGGCTGCAACCGCTGCACCACATACACCCCGGAGCCGATGCGCACCTCGACCCAGCCTTCCACTTCGAGCGCAATCAACGCCTCGCGGATCGACGGGCGGCTCACGCCGAACTGCTGCGCCAGATCCCGCTCGGCCGGCAAGCGCGCGCCAGCGGCGTATTCACCGCTTGCAATCAGCGCGCGCAACTGCGCGGCGATCTGGCGATAGAGGCGTTGCGGTTCGACGGTCTGGATGGGCACGGCAGGAGCGGGTTGCGATAGAGCTAAGGGTTGTCCTTAATTGGCCAAGTGGTCAAGCCAATCAAGAATACGCGCGATCGACCATGGAGGCACTCGGGCTAACCCCAGTCGGCGCGCCGTCCCCATCCCCACTCGTCAGGACCCCGTATGAGACTCGAAGGCAAAACGGTACTCGTGACCGCCGCAGGGCAAGGCATCGGCCATGCAAGCGTGATGGCCATGGCCGCCGAAGGCGCGCAGGTGTGGGCCACCGACATCAACGAGCAACTGCTGGAGCGCTACGCCGGCGTGGCCAATGTGCAGGCCGCCCGACTCGACGTCCTCGACAAACGCGCGATCGATGCGTTCTTCGCGGACGCGCGCGCGTTCGACGTGCTCTTCAACTGCGCCGGTGTCGTACACAACGGCGCAGCGCTCGACGCGAGCGACGACGATCTGGATTTCGCCTTCCGCCTGAACGTGCGCGCGCAGCTGTGGACGATTCAGGCCGTGCTGCCCCGCATGCTGGCCGCAGGCGCAGGCAGCATCATCAACATGGCCAGCGTGTGCTCGAGCATCAAGGGCTTGCCCAATCGTTGCGTCTACGGCACCACCAAGGCGGCGGTGCTGGGCCTGACCAAGAGTGTGGCCGCCGACTACGTCACGCAAGGCATTCGCTGCAACGCGGTCTGTCCCGGCACGGTGGATACGCCGTCGCTGGGCGAACGCATCAACGCCAACGACGACCCGGTGGCGACGCGCAAGGCGTTCATCGCGCGCCAGCCAATGGGCCGGCTCGCGCAAGCCGACGAGATCGCACCGGTGGTGGTGTTTCTGGCCAGCGACGAATCGCGGTTCGCAACCGGGCAAGCCTTCTCGGTTGATGGCGGCATTACGATTTGAAATGGCACGACCCTCGATTCGTCAGGCAGCGACTCCACTCAACAGAATTCCACTGGAAAGAAAGAAAAATCATGAAACTCGTTCGCTACGGCCCACCCGGCAAAGAAAAACCCGGCCTCATCGACGCCGGTGGCCAATTGCGCGATCTGAGTGCGGTCGTCGGCGACATCGGGCCCGAACAGCTCGGCGCCGCAGCGTTGACCAAACTCTCCAAGCAGAAGACCGACAAGCTGCCGCTGGTGCGCGGCAAACCGCGTTACGGCTGCCCGGTCAACCGCATCGGCAAGTTCATCGCGATCGGCCTCAACTACGCCGACCACGCGGCCGAGTCCGGCATGCCGATTCCCAACGAGCCGGTGGTCTTCACCAAAGCCATCAGCTGCATCCAGGGGCCGAACGACCCGGTGATGCTGCCCAAAAACTCGGTCAAGGCCGACTGGGAAGTCGAGCTCGGCGTGGTCATCGGCACGCGCGCGCGTTGCGTCTCGCAAAAAGACGCGCTCAAGCACGTGGCGGGCTACTGCGTCATCAACGACGTGAGCGAGCGCGAATGGCAGCTCGAGCGCGGGATGACGTGGGACAAAGGCAAAGGCTTCGACACGTTCGGCCCGATCGGCCCCTGGCTGGTCACGAGCGACGAGGTGCCCAACCCGCAGAAGCTCGCGATGTGGCTGGACTTGAACGGCGAGCGCATGCAGACCGGCAACACCAGGACCATGGTCTTCAACGTGGCCAAGCTGGTCAGCTACGTAAGCCAGCTCAACACGCTGATGCCCGGCGATGTGATCACCACCGGCACACCACCCGGCGTCGGCATGGGCATGAAGCCCGCGCCCGTGTTCCTCAAAAAAGGCGATGTGATGACGCTCGGCATCGAAGGCCTGGGCGAGCAGCGGCAGGACGTGGTGGCTTTCAAGCTGTGACTGCGCTTTGGGAGCCCAGCCATCTTGCGCATCGTCCGGCGCCAGTGGATCAGCGCGACTTGGCGGCTCCTTGAAGACAGTCCCCGGTACGCCCATCCGACAAGAGCACCCGAGAGATGACCCGGATCGATTGCGTCGAGATCCACCAGATCGACCTGCCGCCGAAGGTGGTTCGTGAAGACGCGATCCAGTCTTTCGTGACGCAGGAGACCGTCATGGTCACCGTGCGTTGCGACGACGGGTCCGCCGGGCTCGGCTACAGCTACACCATCGGCACTGGCGGCTCGTCGATCGTCGCCTTGCTGTGCGACCACCTCGCGCCGCTGCTCATCGGACGCGACCCCTGTCGAGTCGAAGCGATCTGGCGCGACTTGTTTTTCTCGACCCACGCGACCGCGGTGGGCGCGATCACGAGTCTGGCGCTGGCGGCCATCGACACGGCGCTCTGGGACCGCAATGGCAAGGCCCAGGGCCTGCCGCTCTGGCGCATGGCGGGCGGCGCCCAGTCGCGCGTTCCGCTCTACACGACGGAGGGCGGCTGGCTCAACCTCGAGCCCGCGCAACTCGTGGACCAGGCACTGCAGGCGCGGGCCAACGGGTTTCTTGGCGCCAAGCTCAAAGTCGGCAAGCCGCACGTGGCCGAAGACATGAAGCGGCTGTCGGCCGTTCGCAGCGCGGTCGGGCCCGACTTCGAGTTGATGGTCGATGCCAATCAATGCTTCACGCTGTCCGAGGCGATCCGCCGCGCGCATCGGTACGCCGAGCTCGACCTGGCCTGGTTCGAGGAACCGATGCCGGCCGAACATGTGGCCGCGCATGCGCAACTTTTGCAGAGCACCAGCGTGCCGATCGCGGTCGGCGAATCGATGTATCACCTGTCGCAGTTCGGTGAATATGTGAAGCAGGGCGCTTGCTCGGTCGTGCAGGCCGACGTCGCGCGCATCGGCGGCATCACGCCTTGGCTCAAGGTCGCGCATCTGGCCGAAGCACACAACCTCTCGATCTGTCCGCACTTTCTGATGGAGCTCCATGTGAGCTTGTGCGCCGCGGTGCCGAACGCGCGCTGGGTCGAATACATCCCGCAGCTGGATGATCTGACGGCCAGCCGGCTGGTGATCGTGGACGGCCACGCAGTCGCACCCGAGTCCCCGGGCCTCGGCATCGACTGGGATCTGGCTCGATTGAAAGCACGGCGCAAGTTCGACCCCATCGTGATTCGAGTCGCCGGTTGACTTTTCAGAGATCGGCGCCTGTCAAATGCATGGAATCTCCTGCAAAATAGCACGACCGTTCGTTCTTATTGAGGTTCTTGAGGAGTCCTGCCGTCGCCAGCCCGACCCGCCCGTCGACCCGCTCACCGCAGAAGGGTCGGCACGCCAAGGCCGTCATCCTCGACGCCGCGCTGGGGCTGGCCGCGCAGACGGGGCTGGAAGGCTTGTCGATCGGCGCATTGGCCGAGGCTGCGGGCCGCAGCAAGTCGGGCGTGTTCGCGCATTTCGGCTCCCGGGAAGAGCTGCAGATCGCGGTGCTGCGTGGCTACTTCGAGCGCTTCGAGCAGGCCGTGTTTGCGCCGACGCTGCGGGAGGCGCGCGGCCTGCCGCGGCTGCAGCGTTTGTTCGAGTTGTGGATCGCGCAGGTCGGCAGTGCCGATGGCGCGGGCTGCATCTTCATCAGCGGCGCGGCCGCGTTCGACGATCAGCCGGGCTCCGTGCGTGACGCGCTCGCGCAGGCGCTCGACGTCTGGCTGGCCACGTTGCGCCGCACCGTGCAGCAGGCTCAACAGGCAGGGGATCTGAGAGACGATGCCGATCCCGGGCAGATCGCGTTCGAGGTCCACGCGCTGGTGCTGGCGCTGCATTTCGAAGCGCGACTCATGCGTTGGGCGGCTGCACCGGCGCGTGCGCGCATCGGCTTCGGCAACTTGCTGCAGCGATACCGCACGGAGACGACCGCTGCCGATTGAGTGCTCCGCACATCGTGCATTTGAGCGACCGAGCTGCCGGGCAATGGCCTGCGCACCGAATTTTTTCGACCCAACCCGATCAATCGTTTTTCCACCCTTCGAGGAGTCCCGTTCCATGCCCAGCTACACGCCGCCCCTGCGCGACATGCAATTTCTGCTGCACGAAGTCTTCTCTGTGATGGACGACTACCGCGCCATGCCCGCGCACGAGGCGCTGGACGCCGATACGATCGACGCGGTGCTCGAGGAAGCCGGCAAGTTCACGAGCGAAGTGATTTTCCCGCTGAACGCGGTCGGTGACGAGCAGGGCTGCACGCTGAACAAGACCACGCACGAAGTGAGGACGCCGGACGGCTTCAAGGACGCGTACCGCCGGTTCATCGAAGGCGGCTGGCCGAGCCTGGCCTGCGACGAAGCCTACGGCGGCCAGGGCCTGCCGATCGTCGTGAACCAGTGCGTCTACGAAATGATCAACAGCGCGAACCAGGCCTGGGGGATGTACCCGGGCTTGTCCCATGGCGCCTACGAGGCGCTGCACGCGCACGGCAGCGAACAGCAGCAAAAGATCTATCTGCCGAAGCTCACCAGCGGCGAGTGGACCGGATCGATGTGCCTGACCGAGCCGCAGTGCGGCACCGATCTGGGCCTGCTGCGCAGCAAGGCCGAGCCCCAAGCCGACGGCAGCTACAAGATCACCGGCAACAAAATCTTCATCAGCTCGGGCGAGCACGACCTGGCCGAGAACATCGTGCATCTGGTGCTGGCGCGCCTGCCCGATGCGCCGCCGGGCAGCAAAGGCATCAGCCTGTTCGCGGTGCCGAAATTTTTGGTCGACACGGACGGCAGCCTGGGCGAACGCAACGCGGTGTTCTGCAGCGGGCTCGAGCGCAAGATGGGCATCCACGGCAACTCGACCGCGCAGATCACGCTCGACGGCGCGGTGGGCACGCTGGTCGGTCAGCCGCACAAAGGGTTGCCCGCGATGTTCGTGATGATGAATGCCGCGCGGCTCGGCGTGGGCAACCAGTCGCTGGGCCTGACCGAAGTGGCCTATCAAAACGCGCTGGCCTACGCCAAGGACCGGCTGCAGATGCGCGCACTGTCCGGCCCGGCCGAGCCGAGCCAGCCGGCCGATCCGATCATCGTGCACCCCGGCGTGCGCCGCACCTTGCTGATGGCCAAGGCGTACGCGGAAGGCGGCCGCGCGATGTCGATCTATTGCGCGCTGCTGATCGACCGCGAGCGCCGGCACCCCGACGAGGCCGTGCGCGCCGAGAGTGCCGCGGTGGTCGCGCTGCTCACGCCGATCGTGAAGGCTTTCATTACCGACAACGGCTTTGCCGCCACCTCCGGCTGCCTGCAGGTGTTCGGCGGCCACGGCTACATCGCCGAGACCGGCATGGAGCGCTTCGTGCGCGATGCGCGCATCAACATGATCTACGAAGGCACCAACGAGATCCAAGCGCTTGATCTGCTGGGCCGCAAGGTGCTCGGCGACCAGGGCGCGGCGCTGAAAAAATTCGGCAAGCTGATCGCCGCGCTGCTCATGGAAGAAAGCGGCAACGAGGCGATGGCCGAGTTCCTGCAGCCACTCGGCGCGCTCGGCGCGGAACTCACCAAGCTGACGGGCGAGATCGGCATGAGCGCGATGCAACAGCCCGAGGCCGTCGGTGCGGCGGCCAGCGACTATCTGCGCATCGCGGGCCATCTCGCGTTCGGCTACTTCTGGGCGCGCATGGCGCAGACCGCGTTGCAGAAAACGGCAAAGGGCAACCATGATCCGTTCTATGCGGCCAAGCTGCAGACCGCACGCTTTTACTTCGCGCGTCTTTTCCCTGAGACCGCCACGCTGTTGCGCACCGCGCGCGCCAATGTGAGCAATCTGATGGACACGGCCGAAGCGCTGGCATGAGTGCTGCGGCCTTTCTGCGCGCGGGGCTGGCCTGCCTGCTGACCGCTGTGTGCGCGCTGCCGGCGTTCGCGCAACCGACTCCGCTCGGTGTCTGGCAGAGCATCGACGACGAGACGGCCGCGCCCAAGGCATTGCTGCGCATCACGCAGCGGCCCGACGGCACCTTGAGCGGCCGCATCGAAAAACTGCTGATCGCGCCGCCCGTACCGGATCCGGTCTGTATCCAGTGCAGCGACGACCGCAAGGATCAGCCGATCGTCGGGCTGGAAATCATCCGCGGCGCGAAGCAGGCATCGGGTCGCCTGGTCTGGGAGGGCGGCCGCATCCTCGACCCGGAAAACGGCACGACGTACGCGCTGCGGCTGACGCCGACAGACAATGGCGAGAAGCTGCAGGTGCGCGGCTCGTTCGGGCCGTTCAGCCGCACGCAGACATGGGTGCGCGTGGCCAGGTAGCCGCGGCCGACGCGGCTGCTGCGCTCCGCTCACCTTTTGGGAGACTGCTCGACTTGAATACGACAACCGTGCCGGGCTCACAGGCAATCCATCCGTTCGACCAGGCGCTGCAACTGCAGGCCGGCCCCGACGAAGACCATTGGCTCGGCTGCACCAGCCCCGCTTACGCAAATATGGTCGGGCCGTTCGGCGGCATCACGGCAGCGCAGGCGCTTGCGGGTGTGCTGAATCACCCGAGGCGGCTGGGCGACCCGGTCGCGTTGACCGTCAACTTCACGGCCCCGGTGGCCGACGGCGCGTTCGATCTGATCGTGCGGCCGGTGCGCACGAACCGTTCTACGCAGCACTGGACGATCGAGCTGCGCCAAGGCGAGGCGGTGGCGCTGACCGGCACCGCATTCACCGCGTTGCGGCGCGACGGCTGGGGCCATGACGAGGCCGCGATGCCGGCTGCGCCTGCGGCCGACGCCACGCCGCCCGCACGCCGCCGCGAGCGCGCTCCGATCTGGCTCGACCGCTACGATCTGCGCTTTGTCGATGGCGAATTGCCCGCGCGGTTCGACGGGCAGGAAGCCGGCCACCGTTCGCTGCTGTGGCTGCGCGACGAGCCGCCACGTGCGTTGGACTTCCCCGCGCTTGCCGCGCTGGCCGACGCATTCTTTCCGCGGCTGATGCTGCGACGTGGCCGACTCGCTGCGGTCGGCAGCGTCTCGATCACGACCTACTTTCACGCCGACGCCGCGCAGTTGTCCGCAGTGGGTGCTGCATGCGTTCTGGGCGAGGCCACCGCAGGCGCGTTCCGCCGGGGATACTTCGACCAGACCGCGCGGTTGTGGAGCCCACACAGCCCGCTGCTCGCCAGCTCGCACCAGATCGTCTACTACAAGGAGTGAGTAATCCCCATGGAACCACACGACCAGGACATCCTGCATCACGTCGACGACAGCGTTTCCACGCTCACGATCAACCGGCTGGCCAGAAAGAATTCGCTGACCGCCGCGATGTATGCGCAGCTGGCCGACGCCCTTGAGGAGGCTGCAGGCGACGCAGCAATCCGCGCGGTGGTGCTGCAGGGGCACGAAACCATCTTTAGCGCAGGCAACGACATCGGCGACTTTCTGAACGCGCCGCCGGCCGGCAGCGACTCGCCGGTCTATCGCTTCCTGCGTGCGATCGCCACATTCGACAAGCCGCTGGTGGCCGCCGTCTGCGGCCCGGCGGTTGGCATCGGCACCACGATGCTGCTGCACTGCGATCTGGTCTATGCAGGCGACAACGCGGCGTTTTCGATGCCGTTCGTGAACCTCGGGCTGTGCCCGGAAGCCGCGTCCAGCCTGCTTGCGCCGCTGATGTTCGGCTACCACCGAGCGGCCGAGAGCCTGCTGCTGGGCGAACCGATGACAGCCGAGAGCGCACTGGAAGTCGGGCTCGTGAACCGCATCGTGCCGCCTTCGGAAGCCAACGCGCTCGCGCAGCGCCAGGCCGCCAAGCTCGCCGCCAAGCCGCTGTCCTCACTGATCGCGACCAAGCAGCTGATGAAGCAAGGTCAGCGCGACGCGGTGCTGCGCCAGATGGACGCGGAAGGCGAGCGCTTCGGCCGCCTGCTGCGCGAGCCGGCGGCGCGTGAGGCGTTCGCCGCGTTCATGGACAAGCGCAAGCCGGATTTCGCGAAGTTGTAGCAGCCGGCAGCCCAATCGCTTCAGGCGCGGTTTCCCCATGATGACATCCCGGTCTTGGGCGCTGCTTTGGTATTCGCTGCAAAACCGGGCGCCGCGCGTCGCACGCGGGATGGCTTGGCTGCGCCGCGAAATCGTCAGCGGCGTGGTGTTTGCGCCGCTGGAGCCGATGCTGCATGCGTCGCAGTGGCGCCTTGCCTGGGCCGGCCTGTTCACACTCGTTGGCAACCCTCTGTTTGGCTGGATCTGGAGCCGGGTGCAGCCGCAGCCGTGGGAGAGCATGCGGTTGCGGCTGGCTGCGGGGTCGCTGGGCGTGGTGCTGCTGGTGGTGGCGGTCAAGCTCGATGCGCGCGGACGCTCGGCACAGGTGCTGTTCAATCTGATCTGGTGGCTTGTGATGCCGCTGCTGTTCATCTATCTGTACTTGTGCAACGGCGGGAATGCGGTGTGGCTGGCCAGCACGACGGCGATGCTGCTGATCTACTATCACTCGGTCGACTGGCGGATCGCCACCGTCGGCCTCGCGCTCGCATGGTGGAGCGCCCTGCTGATCTTCCGGCTGTTCGGCGCGCCGGTAGAGGTTCCGCCGCTCAGTCCCGAGGCAGCTACCAGCAACGCCCTGGTGCTGGGGTTCTTCTGGGCTGCGGCGACGGTGATGGGCTTTTCCACCGCGAACCAGCGCCGCGTCAACGTGCGGCGCACCTTGACCACGATCGGCATCATGGCGCATGAGTTGCGCACACCGCTGGCCACCGTCGGCCTGATCGCGCAGGCGCTGCGCGGCGCTGCGGCACAGGCCGAGCCGAAGTCGGCCGCGGCGATCGAACTGTTGGCCGAGCGGCTTGCGGCGGTTGCCCGCAGCATGAATCACCAGATCGACATGCAGGTCACGAACGCGCGCCTGCTGCGACTGTCTCCGCAGCGTGAGCCGGTGTCGGCGGAACGACTGGTGCGTGACACCCTCGAGGCGTTTCCGTTTCGCAACGCGCAGGAGCAGGCGGCGGTGCGGGTGCAGGTGCAGCGGGATTTCACCTTTGGTTCGTCCAAGGCCCTGTTCGGCCACGTGCTGGAGAATCTGTTGACCAACGCACTGCGTGCGCTCGCTGCGACCGACACGCCGCTGCGCCCG
The DNA here is from genome assembly GCA_963761295.1 of uncultured beta proteobacterium. Classification (GTDB taxonomy): domain Bacteria; phylum Pseudomonadota; class Gammaproteobacteria; order Burkholderiales; family Burkholderiaceae_C; genus JBBPYC01. The sequence goes on along the minus strand of CAVXGG010000021.1, from coordinate 59,578 downwards.
GGCGACATCGTGATCGCGGTGGACAGCTCGCCGGGCGCAAGCATTGGCCAGTTGAGCATCAGCGATCGCGGCGTTGGCATCGATCCGGCGCTGCGCCAGCGCGTGTTCGAACCGTTTTTTTCGACCGACCACCAGACCGGCAACGGGCTCGGCCTTGCTTTTTGCAAGCGCATGGTCAAGAGTGCGGGCGGCGCGATCTCGGTGCGTTCCCAGCCCGGACAAGGCGCGACGTTCCTGATCGAGTTGCCGCTGCTGTCGCCGTCCGCAGCAGCATGAATGCCCACCACGCGCAGCATTCAGTGGCAAGGCGAGACCGGCTGCCTGCTCGGTCCGGTTTCCAGAAGCGTTTCCGCTCGAAACCGCGGCTGCTTGCGCTCGGTTGATCCGGTGCCCACCCTGCAGGGAGATATCTCGCCATGAGCCTGTCGTTGTTCAAGTCGCCCGGCGCCGTGATGTTGCTCGACGACGACGCCGCATTTCTCGAGATGATGGCGCTGGTGCTGCCACCCGAGTGGCAGCTGCGCATGCTGCTGCGGCCGTCGGAATGCGTGGCGCAGTTGACGCGCCAGCGCACCTTGCGTGAATCCGATCAATGGCGTCAGCAGGAAATGGTTGACCGGTGGCACAAGATCCGGCGGCCGCTGTTGCCGCAGATCCTCGATTATTGGTGCCAGAGCCAAGCGCGCTACCAGTTGATCCAGGTGGCGGTGATCGATTTTTCGATGCCCGCGATGGACGGCTTTCAGGTGCTTGGCGCGTTGCAGGACTGGCCCGGCATGCGCATCCTGTTGACCGGTCGAGCCGATGATCAACTGGCGGTGGACGCATTCAATCAGGGCCTGATCCAGCAATTCGTACCCAAGCAGGCACCCGACATGGTTCAGCGGCTGGTGGCTGCGATCCGGCGGCTGCAGACCGCAGCCGAGCCGCGGGTCGGCCAGATCTGGCGCTCGACGCTGTCGCCGCGTCAGCATGCGCTGCTGAATCAGCCGTCGGTCTCGCGGGAACTGGAGCGCTGGAGCGATGAGCGCTGGGTCGAACACGCCGTCATCGGCAAGCCGTTCGGCATGATCGGGCGGGATGCAATCGGCAATACTGGCTGGCTGCAGCTGGAGGCAGCAAGCGATCTCGACGAGTTGGCGGATCTGATGGAGGGGTCCGACCTGAGCGCATCCGCACTGCAGGATGTTCAGCAGGGTCGGCAGCTGGTCGATTTCGAATTGCGCGAGGCATTGGCTATGGAAGGCCCGGTGGAATTGCAACAGGCCTTCTCGATCGGTAGCGAAGAGCCGTTGGTGGGCGCGTTTTTCAGCCTGCCTGCATCGCCGGCCGCTCTACGCAGCAGTTTCCGGCAGTTCATGACGCAGCAGCCGGCCCGCCGGGTCGAGCAATAGCACGGGGCCGGGGCCGATACGCGCGCACGAGGGATCGGTGTGCTCCCCCCGACAGCTCAGGCTCAGGTGCCCGATCGGCCGGCACGCCGCGCAATCGGCCAGTTCCAGGGCTTGACTGCCGGTGCCACGGCAGCGGCGGCACACTCGATGTGTGCCACTTCCGCGTCCGTCAGCGCCGCGCTCAGCGTCAGCCGCAGCATCGAGCGATTGCGGCTGGTGGCCGGTGCACAAAACACGGCGCCGAACACGGCCTGCGCTTCGAACTGGTCGCGCAGCAACATCGTGTCGGGTTCGGCGCCGGGCTCCAGCGCGATGATCTGCTCGCTGCCTTGATGAATCGGATACCCGAGCGCAGTGAACGTCGCGCGCAAGCGCTGGGTGATCATCTGCAGACGGCTGCGCTGCGCATCGGCCTGCTGCACCACGTCCAGCGTCGCCGCCAGCCCGGCGATCTCATGGGGCAACAGGCAGGAACTGAACATGTTCGGAAAGCTGTTTGTCAGTGTGTAGTTGCGCATCGCTGCTGGCAGCGTGAAGAAACCTGCCCGTCCAGCAAATGCTTTGGCCAGGCTGGCGGTGATGAAATGCACCCGCTGCGTCAGACCCAGTTGTGCGCACAGTCCGGCCCCGCCGGGGCCGTGCGTACCAAGCGAATGCGACTCATCGACCACGATCATGCTGCCGTGCCGCTCCGCGATTTCGACCATTTCGCGCAACGGGCACATCGCGCCCGTGGTGCTGTAGATCGAATCCACCACGACCACACCGGGACCATGCCTGCTCATCATGCGGTCCAGATGCTGGGGGTCGTTATGGCGAAACGGATGCCCGGTGGCACGTGCCGCATGCACGCCTTCCCACAATGACATGTGAGCCAACGTGTCAAGATAGACCGGTGTCTGCGCATCTACGATCGACTGCAGCAGGCCGAGGTTCGCGGCGTAGCCGGATTGACACAGGAAGCTGTCTTCTTTGCCGATCCAGTCCGCCATCCGCTGCTCAAACAGGTGCTGTGGATGTGTCAGGTGCAGGAAAACGCCGGATTGGATGACCGAAGCGCTGTGCTTCTGCAGCGCGGCCACCTGCGCATTCACGCGGTGTGGATGCCCGGACAGGCCCAGATAATCGTTGCCGTCCAGGTGAACCGCATCGGTGCCCGGTGAGCGACCGTGCAGCAACGACGTTCCGCCCCATTCTTCTACCCAGCGCTTGGTGAACGTCGTGTCGATCCGGTTTTGCAGATGCGCGGTGATCGCCGGGTCGACAGCCGCAGCCGCCGTTTCTGTGGTTGACCGAATAAGCGTTTCCATGAAACCCGTTTCCCTGGGGGAACTTTGTTTTTTTAAAAAAAAAGAAAAAGTGACGAAGACCTATCGCGTTCGAAGCGTGCCGAGGTCTGGAGATATCGAATTCAAGACCGACCATCCTCACGGACGCTTAATTTGTACCGTGTGAGAAAGACTTTGTCTATCAGATACGCCGTGTCGATTGCAGATAACTCGGTTGTATCGAAAAGCTGACGTTTCGCAGCCGCCGCATCATGAAAAGCTTTGCTCTTTGAGTCACAGCGGGCTGATTTTGTAACTAGATATTTTTATTTAGTCTCTATTTGTTACTAATATATCTGAGGTTTGTCTCGTCGCACCGCCTTGGCTCACACGCGGAGCGGAGAGCAAAGAACGCCGCAGTTGTTCGCTGTCGATGGCGATCGGCGTTGCACGTCAGTTCTGCATCCATGGAAGACCATGCCGCTTCCAGCCACCAACGCTGCCACGATGCTGTCGGTCATCACGATCGCCCTCGAAACCTTCGAGGATGTTGAAAGCCTGAAATCCGTGTTCGGCCGCCACACGCGCCGCTGCGATCGATCGCACCCCGCTGCGGCACAGCATCAGCAGGCGGGTACTCGGGTCGAACCGCTGCAGGCCGGCGGAAAACGCAGGGTCGATCCGCATCTCCGGCCACTGCTTCCATGCCAGTGCGACCGCCCCAGGCACGAAGCCGACCCACTCGCGCTCGGCGTCGGTGCGCACATCGACGATCACCGCGACGCCGTCCTGTACCCATTGCCAAGCCGTCTGCGGTGAGACATCGCCCGCGTAGCCGTCGGCCGGCCGGACCCGCTCGTCTGCGGACGAACTCGACGAACCATGGGTGCTGGTGTTTTGCGTGGGTTGCGCGTTGGCGGGAAAACCCGAATCAGGCGTTGCGCGATCGGACATGTTTATCCTCGGTTGCTGAAAAATTCAGCTTAGCCAGGACCCGGTGCGCGGTGGCAACCGGGACGAGGATCGCCCCTGGGCGGTGGTGTTTCGAAGCGTGACCAGCGCTTCGCGCGCGCTGTTCTTTACATCGCTGGGCATCGCCGCTACCGTTTGCCGAGCCCACCGTTTTCCTTTGAGAGAAAGCTTTTTGCCGATGCCGAACCGCTCCGACAAGGAAAAAGAAGACAAAGACACAGCAAAGCAAGACCGTGCAGCCGCCTGGAAGCCGCCGCTGCGCGGCACCAGCCGCGCAATCGACTTGGCCGGATTCGACCCCGACGCCAAGCCGTATTCGACCGGCGACAAGAGCGACGACAAGGACCTGGTGGAGGCGCTCGCGATCGAGATCGACGAGCTGCAGAACCTGTTCTATGCCGACCGGCGATTCAAGCTGCTGGTGGTGCTGCAGGGTACCGACACTTCGGGCAAGGACGGTACCTTGCGCGGCGTGTTCGCGCGCACGAGCCCGCTCGGCGTGCGCACGATCGGTTGGAAGGCGCCGACGGAAGCCGAACGGGCGCACGACTTTCTGTGGCGCATTCATTCCCAGGTGCCGGAAGCCGGCCACATCATGTGCTTCAACCGCAGCCACTACGAAGATGTGCTGGTGCCGGTCGTGAATGGCTGGATCGATGCCGAGCAGACGGAGCAGCGGTTCCGTCAGATCAACGACTTCGAGCGCATGCTGTCCGAGACCGGCACCGTGATCCTGAAGTTCATGCTGCACATCGGCTTCGACGAGCAGCGCGAGCGGCTGCAGGCGCGGCTGGACAATCCGGCCAAGCACTGGAAGTTCGCGATGAGCGACATCGAAGCGCGCAAACACTGGAACGAATACCAGCAGGCCTACGGCGCGCTGCTGGGTGCCACCAGCACCGACTGGGCGCCGTGGACCGTGGTGCCGGCCAACTCCAAAACGCACCGCAACCTGATGATCGCGACGCTCGTGCGCGACGCGCTGAAAGGCCTGCAGTTGCAATACCCGACCGGCGACCCCGACCTGTTCGGGTTGAAGATCGAATGAACACGGCAACCCCGATGCCAACGCCCCCAAGGCCCTCCCACCGAGCCCCGCCATGACCGACCTGTCCGCCGAATTCCAGGCCCTTGCCAACTACCGCCCGAAGCACAAGGTGCGCTTCGTCACCGCAGCTTCGTTGTTCGACGGGCACGACGCGGCCATCAACATCATGCGGCGCATCCTGCAGAGCATGGGCTGCGAAGTGATTCATCTGGGCCATGACCGCTCGGTCGAAGAAGTCGTGACGGCCGCGCTGCAAGAAGACGTCCAGGGCATCGCGATCAGCAGCTACCAGGGCGGCCACATCGAGTACTTCAAGTACATGGTCGATCTGCTGAAAGAACGCGGCGGCGCGCACATCCAGGTGTTCGGCGGCGGCGGCGGCGTGATCGTGCGCAGCGAAATCCGCGAACTGGAAGCTTATGGCGTCACGCGCATCTACAGCCCGGAGGACGGCCAGAAAATGGGCTTGGCCGGCATGATCGGCGAGATGGTGATGCGCTGCGACCAGGACTTGTCGCCGCACGCGCCGACCGACCTGGCCGCGCTCGAAGGCCACGGCCAGCTGGCCTGGCGCGCCCTGGCGCAACTGATCACCGCGCTGCAAAACGATGCGGCCGATGCGGCGCTGGTCGAACGCATGCGATCCGAAGCCGCTGCCACCCACATCCCCGTGCTCGGCATCACCGGCACCGGCGGCGCCGGCAAGTCCTCACTCACCGACGAGCTGATCCGGCGGCTTCGGCTCGACCAGCAGGACGGCCTGCGCATCGCCGTCATCTCGATCGACCCGTCGCGCCGCAAGAGCGGCGGCGCACTGCTCGGCGACCGCATCCGCATGAACGCGATCCAGCCCTGGCGCACCGCAGCCGATGCGAACGCGCAAGGCGACAGCGGTCAGCGCGTGTTCATGCGCAGCCTGGCCACGCGCGAGTTCGGCAGCGAGATCAGCACCGCGCTGCCCGACGTGATCGCGGCGGCCAAATGCGCCGGCTTCGACCTGATCGTGGTGGAGACCTCCGGCATCGGCCAGGGCGACGCGGCGATCGTGCCGCTGGTGGATGTGCCGCTGTACGTGATGACGCCCGAGTTCGGCGCCGCGAGCCAGCTGGAAAAAATCGACATGCTCGACTTCGCCGAGTTCGTCGCGATCAACAAGTTCGATCGCAAGGGGGCAGCCGACGCGTTGCGTGACGTGGCCAAGCAGTTCCAGCGCAACCAGGAAGCCTGGAGCACGCCGCCGGACCGGATGCCGGTGTTCGGCACCATGGCCGCGCGCTTCAACGACGACGGCGTGACCGCGCTCTACCAAGCGATGAAGCCCCGGCTGGCCGCCCTCGGTCTGAAGCTGATCGACGAAGGCGTGCTGCCGAGCGCAGACGTGCGCCACAGCACGAACCAGACTTCCATCGTGCCGGCCGCACGCACGCGCTACCTGGCCGAGATCAGCGATACCGTGCGCGCTTACAAGCAGCGCGCCGCTCAGCAGGCCCGGCTCGCGCGCGAGATCCAGCAACTGCGCGCGGCTGCCCTCATGCTGCGCGAGACCAAGCCCGACAAAGCCCACGCGTCGGAAGCCGCCGACGACCTGGCGGTGCAGCGCGAGGCGGACCTCGCACCGCACGCGAGAAAGCTGCTCGCCCAATGGCCCGCGATGCAGGCGGCTTACGCCGGCGACGAATACGTCGTGAAAATCCGCGACAGGGAGCTGCGCACCACGCTCGTCACCGAAAGCCTGTCGGGTACGCCGATCCGCAAAGTCAGCCTGCCCAAGTACGAGGACCACGGCGAAATCCTCAAGTGGCTGCTGCTCGACAACGTGCCCGGCAGCTATCCGTACAGCGCCGGCACCTTCGCATTCAAGCGCGAGAACGAGGACCCGACCCGCATGTTCGCAGGCGAGGGCGACGCGTTCCGCACGAACCGCCGCTTCAAGCTGCTGTCCGAAGGCATGCCCGCCAAGCGGCTGTCCACCGCGTTCGACAGCGTGACGCTCTACGGCAACGACCCGGCGCTGCGCCCCGACATCTACGGCAAGGTCGGCAACTCAGGCGTGTCGATCGCGACGTTGGACGACATGAAGGTGCTGTACTCAGGCTTCGATCTGTGCAGTCCGACGACGTCGGTGAGCATGACGATCAACGGCCCGGCACCGACGATCCTCGCGATGTTCATGAACACCGCAGTGGATCAGAACATCGAGAAGTTCCAGGCCGATAACGGCCGTGAGCCGACCGACGACGAGGCCCAGAAGATTCGCGCCTGGGTGCTCGCGAACGTGCGCGGCACCGTGCAGGCCGACATCCTCAAGGAAGACCAGGGCCAGAACACCTGCATCTTCTCGACCGAGTTCTCGCTGAAAGTCATGGGCGACATCGCCGAGTACTTCGTGCAGCACGACGTGCGCAACTTCTATTCCGTTTCCATCAGCGGCTATCACATCGCCGAAGCCGGCGCGAACCCGATCTCACAACTCGCGTTCACGCTGTCGAACGGCTTCACGCTGGTCGAAGCGTACCTGGCGCGCGGCATGCACATCGACGAGTTCGCGCCCAACCTGAGCTTCTTCTTCAGCAACGGCATGGATCCCGAATACTGCGTGATGGGCCGCGTCGCGCGCCGCATCTGGGCCGTGGCGATGAAGGAAAAGTACGGCGCCAACGAGCGCAGCCAGAAGCTGAAATACCACATCCAGACGTCAGGCCGCAGCCTGCACGCGCAGGAAATCCAGTTCAACGACATCCGCACCACGCTGCAGGCGCTGATCGCGATCTACGACAACTGCAACAGCCTGCATACCAACGCGTTCGACGAAGCGATCACGACGCCGACCGAAGACAGCGTGCGCCGCGCGATGGCGATCCAGCTCATCATCAACCGCGAATGGGGCCTGGCCAAAAACGAGAACCCGAACCAGGGCGCGTTCATCATCGACGAGCTGACCGAACTGGTCGAAGAAGCGGTGCTGCAGGAGTTCGAGCGGATTGCCGAGCGCGGCGGTGTGCTGGGTGCGATGGAGACCGGCTACCAGCGCGGCAAGATCCAGGACGAGTCGATGCACTACGAGATGCTCAAGCACACGGGCGAGCTGCCGATCGTCGGCGTCAACACGTTCCTGAAACCCGGTGGCGAGGAGGCGCCCGAAGTGCTCGAGCTCGCGCGGTCGACCGAAGCCGAAAAGCAGGGTCAGCTGCAGCGGCTGGCCGACTTCCACAAGCTGCACAAGGACGACGCACCGATCCAGCTCAAGCGGTTGCAGCAGGCGGTGATCGACAACGCCAACGTGTTCGACGTGCTGATGGACGCGGTGCGCTGCTGCTCGCTCGGGCAGATCACGCATGCGCTGTTCGAGGTGGGCGGGCAGTATCGGCGCAGCATGTAGCCGCTTCGGACCGGATGCTGCGGCGGTTCATCTGCCGCGCAGCATGCGGAAACCCGGCAGCGGCAGCGCGGTCTTGTAACGCACCTGCTTGAGCGCGAAGCTGGACCGTATTTTTTCGATGCCTGGAATCGGCGTGAGCTGCTCGAGGATGAATTTCTCCAGCGCGCCGATGTCGGCGACCACCACGCGCACCAGATAGTCGCTGTCGCCGGTCATCAGATAGCACTCCATCACCTCGTCGTGCTCGGCGATGCGTTGCTCGAACTCGGCCAGCGACGCCTTGTTCTGCGCCTTCAGGCTGATCGAGACGAACACGTTGAGACCGAGGCCGAGCGCGGCGGCGTCCAGCAGCGCGACGTGCCGTGCGATCACGCCGGCGGCCTGCAACGCTTTCACGCGGGCCAGGCAGGGCGACGGCGACAGATGCACGCGCCGCGCGAGTTCGACGTTCGACAGCGCGCCGTCGCATTGCAGTTCGTCGAGTATGCGCAGATCTGTGGCGTCCAGAAGCATGAAATTCGGCAGTGGGTGACAACGTCGGCAGGGCGTGCCGCATTCGCGCATTGAGCAGCGCCAATTCGGAAGCCTATTCTGCGTGGAGAGGCGTAAAGTTCTGCGCAATGAATGCAAGAACCGATCTCTCCACATTCGCGGTGGACGCCGCCGCGCCGCAACCCGATGCCGACCCGGCGGAAACCGACGAATGGCGCGCCGCCTTCACTGACCTGATCGACGCCCAAGGCCCGGACCGCGCGCGCTGGATGCTCGAGGAGCTGGCCCGGCTGGCACGCGCGCGGCGCATCGGCTGGCAGCCGGAACTGGCCACGCCGTACTTCAATACGATTCCCGTCGACCAGCAGCCCGTCTTTCCAGGCGATCTCGCGATCGAGGAGCGGCTGGCCTCATTGATGCGCTGGAACGCGCTCGCGATGGTGGTGCGCGCCAACCAGGTCGAGATGGGTGGATCGAGCGAACTCGGTGGCCACATCGCAAGCTATGCGAGCGCGGCCGATCTGTTCGAGGCCGGCTTCAATCACTTCTTCCATGCGAGAGACGAAAAGCACGGCGGCGACCTCGTGTTCTTCCAGCCGCACAGCGCGCCGGGCGTTTATGCACGCGCGTTTCTGGAAGGGCGTCTGACGGAAGCCGACCTCCAGCACTACCGGCAGGAACTGGTCGCGCCGAGCCACGGCGCGCGTGGCCTCAGCAGCTACCCGCATCCCTACCTGATGCCCGACTTCTGGCAGTTCCCGACCGGCTCGATGGGGATCGGACCGATCAGCTCGATCTATCACGCGCGCTTCATGCGCTACCTGACCGACCGCAAGCTGCTCGACTGCACCGGCCGCAAAGTCTGGGGCGTGTTCGGCGACGGCGAGATGGACGAACCCGAATCGATGAGCGCGCTGACGCTGGCCGCACGCGAGAAGCTCGACAACCTGGTCTGGGTCGTCAACTGCAATCTGCAGCGGCTGGACGGCCCGGTGCGCGGCAACGGCCGCATCATCGACGAGCTTGAAAAGCTGTTCGCCGGCGCCGGCTGGAACGTGATCAAGCTGGTCTGGGGCAGCGACTGGGACGGCCTGTTCGCACGCGACACGCAAGGCGCTTTGCTGCGCGCCTTCGCCGACACCGTCGATGGTCAGATGCAGACCTTTGCGGCGAAAGACGGCCGCTTCAACCGCGACACCTTCTTCGGCCAGAACGCGGAACTCGCGCAACTTGCCCAGGGTATGACGGACGAACAGATCGACCGCCTGAAGCGCGGCGGGCACGACCTGGTGAAGATTCATGCCGCGTATGCGGCTGCCGCAACCCATCCAGGGCAGCCGACCGTGATCCTGGCCCACACCAAAAAAGGCTACGGCATGGGCGCAGCCGGGCAGGGCCGCATGACGACGCATTCGCAAAAGAAGCTCGACGAGACCGACCTGATCGAGTTCCGCAACCGCTTCAACCTGCCGCTGACGGACGACCAGGCCAAGCGGCTCGAATTCTTCAAGCCACGGGACGACGCGCCAGAGATGCAGTACCTGCGCGCGCGCCGCGCGGCGCTCGGCGGCTCGATGCCGCGGCGCGAGACCGCGTGCGACGTGGTGCCCAAGCCCGAACTCTCGGCTTATGCGCCGTTCGCGCTGGCTGCCGGCGGCAAGGAGATGAGCACCACCATGGCGTTCGTGCGACTGCTCGGCAACCTGATGAAGGACAAGACGCTCGGGCCCCGCATCGTGCCGATCGTGGCGGACGAGGCGCGCACCTTCGGCATGGCCAACCTGTTCAAGCAGGTCGGCATCTATTCGAGCGTGGGCCAGCGCTACGCGCCGGAAGACATCGGCTCGATCATGAGCTACCGCGAAGCCACCGACGGGCAGATCCTCGAGGAAGGCATCTCGGAGGCCGGCGCGATCGCGAGCTGGACCGCCGCGGCCACCAGCTACAGCGTGCATGGTCTGGCGATGCTGCCGTTCTACATCTACTACTCGATGTTCGGCTTTCAGCGCGTCGGCGATCAGATCTGGGCGGCTGCGGACCAGCGCCCGCGCGGCTTTCTGCTGGGCGCCACCGCGGGGCGCACCACGCTCAGCGGCGAAGGCCTGCAGCATCAGGACGGCACCAGCCACCTGATCGCCGCGACGATTCCGAACTGCAAGGCCTACGACCCCGCGTTCGCGGGCGAGATGGCCGTGATCGTCGATGCCGGCATCCGCGAAATGCTGGTCGAGCAGCAGGACGTTTTTTATTACGTCACGCTGATGAACGAGAACTACGCGCAGCCCGATCTGCCGGCGGACGTGCATGCCGACGTGCTGCGTGGTTGCTATCGTTTTGATGGCTGGAAACGCAGCACAGACGTGCGCCCCGGGCCGGTTTCATCTGAAAAAAGGTCTGTCGCGCTGCTCGGCTCCGGCGCGATCCTCACCGAAGTCGTCAAGGCCGCGCAGGTGCTGACCCAGGAGGGCATCGATGTCACTGTTTTCAGCGTGACAAGCTGGAGTGAGCTTGCGCGGGATGGTCTGGCGGTGGAAGTTGCGATGCGTGATGGTGCAATCGATGCGGCCGCTGAAGCGCCGTTCATCACCCGCCAACTCGCAGCCAGCACCGGCCCGATCGTCGCGGCGACCGACTACGTGCGGGCCGTGCCCGAGAGCGTGCGTGCGTTCGTCCCCGAAAGCCGCCGCTACCTCACGCTCGGCACCGACGGTTTCGGCCGCAGCGATACGCGTGCCGCGCTGCGCGACTTCTTCCAGGTGGATTCGACTGCGATCGTGAATGCGGCGAAGCGTGCGCTTGGGGATGGGCGCCGGTCCGCTTGAAATACATCGGCAAGGGTCGAATAAACAGCCTTCGACGCGGTCGACGAACGCTCTGGCCCGCACGGCAGCGATCGGCAGCTTCGCGGTGTCTTGCCGATTTCCGGTGATGGCTCCAGTTCGCTACTTCAGCTCGATCTCCACGAACACGAACTCGAATGCATTGGCGTTCACCACGTTGTGTTCCACCCCGGTGGCCCGCGCATAAGACACGCCCGCCGTCAGCGGCGCGCGCACCTCGCCCTGCGGGGTTTCCAGCAGCAGGGTGCCGGTCGTCATGGGCACCACCACGTAGTCCATGCCGTGGCGGTGCCAGCCGGTCTCGGCATGAGGAGCAAAGCGCCATTCGGTGACTTTCACGCGCTCGCTGTCGAGCTGCACAGTGGATACGGCTTGCGGTCGGTTCATGCTTTTTCATCCTCGCGGCTCGACGCCGCACCAGTCGATCGGGAAACGGGCCGACACGGTCGTCACACGCCTCGTGCCGGTCAGCAACTCGGGCGCGTCGTTGCGGCGAATGGCGCGCCCCAGCAGCCAGCGGTCGGTTGCCGGCACGCATCGCAAACGTGCTCGAGAGTTCGGGACGCACCGCATGCTTCATGATATGCAGGCCGGGTTCGACCGGTTGCCGTCAATGACGATGCAGCAGGATGCCTGCCGACCACCGCCGACGATTCGTTCCATCGCGCCTTCCAAAGAGAATTCGGATTTTTGCGCCGCATTCGCTGTGTTGACTGCGCGCAAGTTGCCAAGCACCATTCACCCATAACGCGAATCGGTTTTGCATTTCGCTCACCGGACGCGCTCCACCCACTCAAAGGCCATCCTCCATGTCCGTCGTCTCCATCCACCCCGCCACCAGCCGCACCGGCTCAGCCGAGCGCGCCGTGCGCGAAGACTTGGCGGCTGCCTACCGGCTGATTGCGTACTTCGGCCTCGACGACGGCATCTACACGCACATCTCGGCGCGCGTCCCCGGCACCGAAGACCAGTTCTTCATCAACCCGTTCGGCATGCTGTACCGCGACATCACCGCGTCCTCGCTCGTGAAGATCGACCTGGACGGCAACATCCTGGGCGACTCGCCGCACGACGTGAACCCGGCCGGCTTCACGATTCACAGCGCGGTGCATGCGGCGCGCCACGACGCGGCCTGCGTGCTGCACACCCACACGGTGGCCGGCGTGGCGGTGTCGTCGCTCAAAGACGGCCTGCAGCCTTGCAACCAGTGGGCGTTGCAGTTCCACAACCGCGTGGTCTATCACGACTATGAGGGCATCGCGCTGAATCTCGACGAGCGCGAAAGGCTGGTGGCCGATCTGGGGCCGACCGCCAAAGTGATGGTGCTGCGCAATCACGGGCTCATGACGCTCGGCCGCACGATTTCCGAAGCCGTGATCCTGATGCTGAACCTGGAGCGCGCCTGCAAGGTGCAGATGGCGATCCAGGCGAGCGGCCAGGAAATCCATGTCCTGTCGCCCGAGACCTGCGAGCTGACCGCCAGGCAGTACGAGAGCGGCGCCAGCAAGCGCATGACGGCCGGCGGCGACCCGAACGCGCGCGAATGGAAGGCGCTGCTGCAGCGGCTGGAGCCGATGCCGGCGAGTTCGTTTCGCGACTGAACGCGCCGCCATAGGCCGACTGCGCTGCAGCCATCGGCGCCGATCTTCTCTTGATTTGCTTGTCCACGATGACCGTTATCGAATCCCACCACGCGGCGCACAGCGCCCGCACCGCGCAGGACATCGCCTCGCACCTGCATCCGTTCACGAACCTCGCCACGCACCCGCAGAGCGACCCGCTCGTGATCGTGCGCGGGGAAGGCGTCTATGTCGAAGACGATCGCGGACGCCGCTACCTGGAAGCGATGGCGGGCCTGTGGTGCGCATCGCTCGGCTTCAGCAACGAACGGCTCGCCGCCGCGGGCGACAAGGCGTTGCGCACGCTGCCGAACTATCACACGTTCACCGGCCGCACCAATCCGGCCGCGAGCGCACTGGCCGAGAAGCTGCTGACGTTCGCACCGGTGCCGATGTCCAAAGTCCTCTTCGCCAACTCCGGCTCGGAGGCCAACGACACGGCTGTGAAGCTGGTCTGGTACTACCACAACGCGATCGGCAAGCCGCACAAGAAGAAGATCATCGCGCGCAAGAACGGCTACCACGGCGTGACGGTGGCCGCCGCCAGCCTGAGCGGGCTGCCGACGAATCATCGCGGCTTCGATCTGCCGCTGGAGCGCATGCTCCACGTCGAATGTCCGCACCATCACCGCTATGCGCAGGCGGGTGAGACGGAAGAGGACTTCGCGACCCGGCTCGCCGACGAGTTGGAGGCCCGCATCCAGCAGGAAGGCCCGGACACCGTCGGCGCATTCATCGCCGAGCCGGTGATCGGCGCGGGCGGCGTGCTGGTGCCGCCGGCCAGCTACTTCGAGAAGATCCAGGCCGTGCTGCAGCGCCACGACGTGCTGCTGATCGCCGACGAAGTGATCTGCGGCTGGGGCCGCACCGGCGAGGTCTGGGGCTCGACCACGTTCGGCCTGCGGCCCGACATCCTGACGTCGGCCAAGGCGATCTCGTCGGGCTACCTGCCGATCTCCGCCGTGATGATCTCCGACCGCTTGCACGCGGCGGTCGCGACGGCCAGCGGCGAGATCGGCGTGTTCGGCCACGGCTACACCTACTCCGGCCATCCAGTCAGTTGCGCGGTGGCGCTGGAAACGCTGCAGGTCTATGAGGACGAAAAAATCTTCGAGCACGTGCAGCGCATCGCGCCCGGATTTCAGCAGCAGCTGCGCGGCTTCGGCGAGCGGCCGTTTGTCATGCAGGCGCGCGGCGTCGGGCTGATCGGCGCCATCGAACTGGGTGCCGACCCTCGATCGCGCACCGCGTTCGACCCGGCGCGCAAGGCCGGTCCGAGGCTGGTCGAGATCGCACTGGAAGAAGGCCTGATCGTCCGCTCGCTCGGCGACTCGGTCGCGTTCTGCCCACCGCTGATCATCACGGCCGCGCAGATCGACGAGCTGTTCGCCCGTTTCGAGCGCAGCCTGCAGCGCTTCGAGACCGAGTTCGAAAGCGTCGTGGCTGCATGAAGCCGTTGCGCTGCGCAGACCGGTTGCTGCCATTGGCCGCTGCTGTCGCAGCGCAAGCGGGCAATCCGCTGCCCGCGCGGCGTGCCGCTCGATGCGCCCCATTCCAATGCGGCTATCCTGGCGATCTGCCCACCACGGGTCTTCGCTGACGCCAATGCCGATCACCTCACAAGCACTTTGAACGCGGTGCTGCAAGACACTCACGCAACATGAACGACACCCTCACGATCGACTCGAAACGCCTGTGGGACGCACTGATGACGCTCGCGCAGATCGGCGCCACCGACAAGGGCGGCGTCTGTCGATTGGCACTCACCGAGCTCGACGGCCAGGGCCGCGCGTTGTTCACCGAGTGGGCCGCAGCTGCAGGCTGCAGCGTTCGCGTGGACGCCATCGGCAACCTGTTTGCGCGCCGCCCCGGCCGCAACCCGGACCTGCCCGCAGTCGCCACCGGCAGCCACCTCGACACCCAGCCCACCGGCGGCAAGTTCGACGGCAACTACGGCGTGCTGGCCGGCCTCGAAGTGCTGCGCACGCTGAACGATGCCAACGTGCAGACGGAAGCCCCGCTCGAAGTCTGCGTCTGGACCAACGAGGAAGGCTCGCGCTTCGTGCCCGTGATGATGGGCTCGGGGGTCTACGCCGGCGCGTTCCCGTTGCAGGTCGCGCTCGATGCGACCGACCGCGAAGGCATCACGGTAGCCGCTGCGCTGGGCAAGATCGGCCAGGCCGGCAAGACCCCTGCTGCCGTCGCCGACGGCGCGCCTTTGTTCGGTGCCTACTTCGAAGCGCATATCGAGCAAGGCCCGGTGCTGGAGGACGCCGACATCCCGCTCGGCGTCGTCACAGGCGCGCTCGGTCAGCGCTGGTTCGATGTGGTCGTGACCGGCCAGGAGGCGCACGCCGGCCCGACGCCGATGGCACTGCGCCGCGACGCGCTGCAGGCCGCCACGCGGTTGATGCAGCAGGTGCACGAAGCTGCGATGGCCGAGCAGCCCGATGGCCGCGGCACGGTCGGCTATGTGCAGGTGCATCCGAACTCGCGCAACGTGATCCCGGGACGCGTCACTTTCACCGTGGACTTCCGGCATGCCGACGACGCAGGGCTGGACCGCATGGACGCGGCCATCCGCAAGGCCTGCGCCGCGGTGAACAACGGCGAGCACGGCAGCGGCCTGGAGGTCACGATTGAGCAAACCGTGTACTTCCCGCCGGCACGCTTCGATGAGCAGTTGGTGGATGCGGTACGCCAGGGCGCCGAGCGCGCAGGTTTGACGCACCAGGACATCGTGAGCGGCGCCGGCCACGATGCGGTCTACGTCGCCCGCGTGGCACCGACGGCCATGATCTTCGTGCCCTGCAAGGACGGCATCTCGCACAACGAGATCGAGGATGCAAAGCCGGAGCATCTGGCGGCCGGCTGCAACGTGCTGCTGCATGCGATGCTGGCGCGGGCGGGGGTGGCGGGGTGACGCTGTGGGCTAAGTCGACGTCCGATGCGATACCGGCAACCATCGAACGTCTCAACGCGCATCGGTGATTCGGTGAAGCGCCGCCTGTTGCACGTGCGGCCTTTGACGGCCGCAAGCTTTGCAGCTTAGGGCATCGCGCTCACGGTGAGCGCCTTCGATTCCCCCAAGCCGCTTCATCAACGGCGGCACCACCGAGCGCTTCGACCTCGTCGACGATTTGCAGCTCGCGGCACAAGGCGGCCGTGCGCAACTCGCGAACTTCCACGCCCAGGTGCGGCGGTTTCCGCATACGGTGGCTGAACTGGAGCGGCACGCGCTGGGCAGCCAGAGTTTTGTGCCGCACGGCGGTTCGTGATCGTATTGGTGGCAGCCGATGCGATGCCGACAGCCGAATCACTCGCTGCGTTCATCGCCGGTGGGCAGCAGGGCGTGACGCTGGCGCCGGGCACTTGGCACCACGCACTGCTGGCGGTCGATGCGGGGGACTTCGTCGTGATCGAGCGGGTGGGTGAGACGGTGGACTGCGCGGTGCATCGGCTCATCGCGCCGGTGGATGTCGACTGGAGAGTGCGCTGAACGCTTCGCGTGCTTTCGTAGCGGCCCTGCATCGCAGCGCACGATTGTTGCGCATCAGCGCGATGCGTCTCGCTCATCGCGCGGGCCCGATGCCTTCTTGTGCTGCTACTGCTGTTGCGCCTTCTGCCCCTGCGCCACATCCAGCCGCTCCACGCTGACTTTCATCTCGCCCATCTCGAGCGGCCCGTAGTTCGAGATGAACGCGACGTCGGCCGCATCGCGCCCGTAAGCCAGCACGATGCGCCCGCCGCGCGGCTCGCTTTGAGTGGCGTCGAACGTGAACCAGAAGCCGTCGATGAACGCCTCGAACCAGGCGTGCATGTCCATCGGATCGAGCCGGTGCAGATAGCCGACCACGACCCGCGCGGGAATGCGCAGCGCGCGCGTGAGCGCGACGCCGACGTGCGCGAAATCGCGGCAGACACCGGCACCGGCGGCCAGCGTGTCGAGCGCATCGGTGGTCGGGTCGCTGACACCGTAGCGATACTCGAGGTTGTCGTGAATGAACGCGCGGATCGCCTCCACCTGGTCGTAGCCTGGCTCGGCATCGCCGACGATCTGCAACGCCTTGGCGGTCATCTTGTCGGACGGGCAGTAGCGGCTTTGCAGCAGGTACAGCAGCGACTGATCCGGCAAGGTGCCGATCAGCGACAGCGGCGCGCCGGGGGAAACGCGGATGTTCGCCTCGGTCTCCATCACGACCTCGACCTCGATCTGCATCTGCCCTTGCGGAAACGTCAGCCGCTGGCACAGGTTGCCGAAGCCGTCGACGAACTCGATCGGCCGCACCCAGGGCGTCATCTCGTAGCGTTCGCTGATCATCCATTGCGCCATGCCGCTGCGGGGGCGCAGCATCGCGACCACCGGGCAATCGGCGGCGGCGTTCATGGTCAGGGCGGTGGTGGCTTTGAGCTTCATGGCAAACAAGCTTTCCTTGCGACGGCCGGCGGACCGGCGCGGGATGGGTGAAGGCGGGCATCAAGCAAACCCTGTGCCGCGGTTCGGCCGCAAACGGACGGTGCAGACCGGCAACCGAAGCGGCGCGGAAGCAGGGCCTGCTACTTGAAGATCACCGTCTTGTGCCCGTTGATCAGCACCCGGTGCTCGCCGTGCCACTTCACCGCGCGCGCCAGGACCTGGCTTTCGGTGTCTCGCCCCAGCGCGGTGAGATCCTCCACCGTGCTGCTGTGGTCGACGCGCGCCACGTCCTGCTCGATGATCGGCCCTTCGTCGAGCTCGGCCGTCACGTAGTGCGCGGTCGCGCCGATCAGCTTCACGCCGCGGTCGTGCGCCTGGTAGTAGGGCTTGGCACCCTTGAAGCTCGGCAAGAAGCTGTGATGGATGTTGATCGCGCGGCCGGCCAGCGTCTCGCACATCGCGTCCGACAGGATCTGCATGTAGCGCGCGAGCACGACCAACTCGGCGCCTTCCGCTTCGATGATTTCGAGCTGCCGGCTTTCCACCTGCGCGCGGTTCGCGCTGCTGGCCGCGATGTGATGAAACGGCACGTTGTAGCTGGCCGCCAGTTGATAGAAATCGCGGTGGTTGCTGATGATTGCGCGGATGTCGAGCGGCAGCAGTCCGGACTTCCAGCGGAACAGCAGGTCGTTCAGGCAATGCCCGTCGCGGCTGACCATGATGACGGTACGCATCCGGCCGTCGGTCGCGTGCAGCTTCCAGTCCATGCCGAACGGTTCGGCAAAACGGCCGAGCCGCTCGCGCAATTCGTCGGCGCCGTGCTGCCCGCAGGCGAACTGCACGCGCATGAAAAACAGGCCCGTCGCGCGGTCGTTGTACTGCGTGGCTTCCTCGATGTTCCCGCCGTGCTCGAGCAGAAAGCCCGACACCGCATGCACGATGCCAGGGCGGTCCGGGCAGAAAAGATTCAGCACGTATCCATGATTCATAGGGCGCGGATTGTCGCAGGCGGCAAGGACTGTGTGTGGGCTTGGCAGAGCCGACCAAGCCAACCGGCGGTTTGATTTTGGCCAGCCGGAACCTGCCATGCCGGCGTTTGCGGCAGCGAAACGAACAGGATGTGGTCGCGCTGGAGAGCAAGGCCGGTCGGACGTTCACCAAAGCTGCACTGCGCGATGGATAGTCACTAATTTGACAGGATGACTATGCAATAGCGAAAACGTATTTCGTTATGATCAAGTTCTAACATGTTCTTACATTTCATGGCCGTGAAGTGGCTCATTGCTTTTGGCGCTGTTGGGTCACCAAATGGTCTACAACGACATACTTTTTTAGTTTTATGAAAACTGGTCAATCAATTTCCGCACTGTGTCTGGTCGCACTTCTCACCGCTTGTGGTGGAGGCAGCGACGGTGAGGTCCTACCTCCTGCGACCCAGGTACCTAGGACAAACACCGCCCCTGTAGCCAATGCAGGCGCAGTACAAAGCGTGATGAGTGGGTCTGTGGTCACCCTGGACGGCAGCAAAAGCTCGGATGTTGACAACGACACCCTGACCTACGCCTGGACGCTGTCCACCAAGCCTCCTGGTAGCTCGGCTGTCTTGAGCGATGCCACTTCAGCAAAGCCCACATTTAAGACCGACTCCGCAGGCATCTATGTCGCGACGCTGGTGGTCAGCGACGGCAAGGGCAGCAGCCCGGCATCGACCGTGACAATTACAGCGAGCGTAGCCAACGCTGCGCCAGTAGCCAACGCCGGGGCCGCTCAGAACGTGGTGGTCGGCAGCTTGGTCACGCTCGACGGCAGCGCCAGTTCAGACGCCAATGGCGACCCGCTGACGTATGCATGGACTTTGACTTCAAGGCCAGCAGGAAGCGCTGCAGAACTGGCCTCGGCGACTTCGGCCAGACCGACGCTGACTGCCGATGTGGCGGGTACCTATGTCGCAACGCTGATTGTCAACGATGGCACAGTCAGTAGCCCGGCATCGACTGTGACGATCATGGCGAGCGTGGCCAACGCCGCGCCGGTAGCCAACGCTGGGGTGGCTCAGAACGTGCTTGTGGGCACGTTGGTTACGCTTGACGGCAGCGCCAGTTCGGACGCCAATGGCGACGCGCTGACTTATTCTTGGACGTTGACATCCAAGCCCGTAGGCAGCATCACCGTACTGGTTCCACCCACTTCGGCTAAACCGATGCTTACTGCCGATGTAGCAGGCACATATGTCGCAACGCTGGTGGTCAACGACGGTAAGGTCAGCAGTCCCCTATCGACCGTGACCATCACCGCCAGCGCGGCCAACGCCGCACCGGTGGCCAATGCCGGATCCGCTCAGAATGTGGTGGTCGGCACGCTGGTCACGCTTGATGGAAGCGCTAGCTCAGATGCCAACAAGGATCCGCTGACTTACGCGTGGACACTGGCCTCCAAGCCCGCAGGCAGTACTGCCGTGCTGGCCTCGGCCACTTCGGCCAAGCCGACGTTCACTGCCGATGTAGCGGGCACCTACGTTGCAAGCTTGACCGTCAATGATGGAAAGGTCAGCAGCGATGCTTCGACCGCCACCGTCACTGCTGCAGCAGCAGCTGGCACGCTGATTTTGTCGCAGGTGTCGCGTTCACTTTCCGGGTTCGGAGGCGGCTCCGACACGTTGCTGGCCCTTCCCTACGCCACCTCAGGTACGGCAGCAGCCAACGTCACATGCGTTGGGAGTGGCTGCGCTACGGTCTACGACGTTGCAACCTACAAACTCAGTGCCGCTGGTCGATCTTTCACGATCACCAATCTGCACGCTGTCAATTTGAGTCCCGGCTCCCCGGTGACGCCGTCATTCAATGGTCTCGCCAATGGGCAGAACATTGAGGAAGGCAAGACAGTGACTTTCAAGCTGCAGTCGCCGTTCACCAAAGGGGCAAGGGTAAATCTGAGGTACTCCTTTGCCGTCCTTGAAACCGGCGAGACGTTCAGCAATACGGTTGAACTGAAGACCAACTGAGCGATCGCGCCCGGACTTGATCCGGGTCTTCGCTTGCCGGCTTGAAAACACCGGAAGACATACCGCTCAGCAGGCGAAGACAAAGCGGACCGGGGGGTTGAGCCCGATCAAGAGCCTGGATGTGCAAAAGGCGGTAAATCACGGTCCATTCGCCTGCCGACGCGGTCGGCCGGACAAGTCCATTGGACACGGGCGCAGGTATTTCAAAGTCAAAGGCGAATCTGCGGGGGGCGACACCAAACCTGGAATCGCCTGCCGGCATCCGTCATGCGCTGCGCGTCAGCGTTTTCCGCAGTGCCAAAATCGTCGTCCACCGACCACTTGGGAGAAACACTATGGGCGCCAACGATTTCCGCATGGACAACCACTGGTTGCCGTTCACTGCGAACCGCAACTTCAGGCAAGACCCGCGCGTGTTCGTCAAGGCCGACGGCATGGTGTTCACCACACACGACGGCAAACAGGTGCTCGACGGCATCTCCAGCCTCTGGTGCGTGGGCCTCGGCCACAACCGCGCGCCGATCAACGAGGCGATCAAGCGGCAGCTCGACACGCTCGACTACGCGACCGCGTTCCAGGTCAGCAACGACCAGGCGTTCATGGCGGCGGAGGCGATCGCCGGCATGGCGCCGGGCGACTTGAACAAGGTGCTGTTCTGCAATTCGGGCTCGGAAGCGGCGGACACCTCGCTGAAGGTCGCGCTGGCCTATCACCGCGCGCGCGGCGAAGGCCACCGCAACGTGTTCATCGGGCGCGAGAAGGGTTATCACGGTGTCGGCTTCGGCGGCATGAGCGTGGGCGGCATTCCGGCAAACCGGAAAGCGTATGGCACCGCGTTGCTGCCGCGCGTGGACCACATGCGCTTCATTCACGACCAGGCGAACCATGCGTTCGTGCACAACGAGGAGCCGGTCTGGGCCGAAGACCCGTTGCTGGAGCTCGAGCAGCGCATCCTGCCGCTGCACGACCCGAGCAACGTGGCCGCGATCATCGTCGAGCCGATCGCCGGCAGCGCAGGCTGGTACGTGCCGCCGAAGGGCTATCTGAAGCGCCTGCGCGAGATCTGCGACAAGCACGGCATTTTGCTGATCTTCGACGAGGTGATCACGGGCTTCGGCCGCCTGGGCACCAACTTCGCGGCCGACTACTACGGCGTCGTGCCGGACATGCTGAACTTCGCCAAGTGCGTGACGAACGGCGTGATCCCGCTCGGCGGCGTGATCTGCCGCGACAAGCTGTACGACGCGATGATGAAGACCGACGCGCCCGACCATGCGGTCGAGTTCTTCCACGGCTACACCTATTCGGGCCACCCGGTCGCGTGTGCGGCGGCACTCGCGACGCTGCAGCTCGTCAAGCAGGAAAACCTGTACGCCCGCGCCGGCGAGATGGGCAAGCTGCTCGGCGACGCCGTGCACGCGGAAGCCAAGGGATTGCCGAGCGTGATGAGCATCCGCAGCCTCGGGCTGGCCGCCGCGATCGATGTCGCGCCGTTGGCCGGCGCGCCCGGCAAGCGCGCGTTCGACATCTTCACCGACTGCTACAAGAAAGGCGTGCTGGTCCGCCCGGCCGCCGACACGCTGGTGCTGGCGCCGCCGTTCATCGTGGAGCGCACGCAGATCGAGACGATGGTCGGCGTGCTGACGGATTCGATCCGCGCGCACGCCTGAGTCGAAGCGCGCGGGAAGCCGTAGCCGGCAGCCCTCCCGCGCAACGTGGCCGCTCCACTCGATTGCGGGCGATGTGAACGAAGCGCCGCCCAAGCGGTGGCCGTCTTACGCGTTGTGCAGTGCCGTTACCACCAGCGCCGCGCCGAACGTGACCCGAACGGCAGGCGCAGCCTGCGTCGCGCCGCGCCTGCCCACCCCGCACCGAGCAGCACGAGGCCGACTGCGGCCGCACCGGCGAGCAGTCCGCGGTGCGTGGTGGCCCAAAGCTGGGCGCTGTCGTCGACCGCGGCCGAGTCGAAGCGGCCATGCGCGCCTTGGTCGCCGGCCACGGGCGCGTAGAGGTTGTCGGGCCGATGGGCGGAAACCCGTTGGTCGGTCTGCTGGCCGTCCACCGCCGTGTTGCCCAGATAGCGATCGAGCAAGCCGGGAATGATCCGCGTGCCGACGATCGACTTGGCCGCCGGCAACCCGATCCAGACCTCGCGCCGGCGATGCGTCGCGGCCCAGTAGATGCCGCGCGCGGCGACTTCGGGCTGAAAGATCCTGCCCATCGGGCGCGGTTGTCTCGGCAGCGTGGTGCGGCCCCAGTCGAACTGCGGCGTGTTGAAGGCCGACAGCGCGGCGAACGTGACGTGCACGTCGCTGCGCTCGGCGACCAGCTCACAACGCACGGAATCGGTGAAGCCGCGGATCGCCGCCTTCGCGCCGCAATAGGGCGCCTGCAGCGGGATCGAGCGGTACGCGAGCGCCGAGCCGACCTGCACGATGGTGCCGTGGTTGCGCGGCTTCATGCGCTTCAACGCGGCTTGCGTGCCCCAGACGGTGCCCAGGTAAGTCACCTCGGTGGCCCGTTGGAAGTCTTTCGCGGACACGTGCTTCGACCCACGAAAAGATCGTCGCCATCGCGTTGTTCACCCAGACGTCGATCGGGCCCCACTCGGCTTCCACGCGCTCGGCGGCCGCCTCGACGGCTTCCGGGTCGGCCACGTCGGTCGGCAGTACCAGCGCGGCACCGCCGAGCCGTTCCACATCGGCTTTCGCACCGGCAAGGCCGTCCGGGCCGCGCGCGAGCAACGCCACATGCCAGCCGTGCCGCGCGAACTCGCAGGCGACGGCGCGACCGACACCGGCCGAGGCGCCGGTGACGACGACAACGCGGCGGCGGTCGGGTGCGGAGGGACTGACAGGCGTTTCGGACACGGGAGCACCTTTGAAAAGACAAAGCAAAAAAGGAACAGGCTTGACTTGAAAGGCCGGCACCGGTGGGGCGCATGCGGCAAATTGCCGCCACGCCGGGCAAGCTCGCCGGGGCAACCGGCGTGCCCTGCTACTTCGACAGGCGCGGCGAAGCGCGCAGCGTTGCGCAGTGATCGCGTGGCGGCAGCGCTGGCGTGGACAGCAGCAAGTCGGCACCGGCGACTTCGGCAAACCGTTGGTTTGCTTCTTTTTTGGAAGCATCGTCCGCAGCACCGGTCTGTGCCAGAACGACTTTTACCCCCAGCTCTGGTGGCAGATACTGTGGCACGCCCAGATCGCGCCGCACATGGCCGCCACCGGCAATCAGCAGCACGGTACGGCCGGGTACCACATGACTCTCGATGGTGCGCGCCATCGCCGCATCGCGCGCTAGCTGAATGCGCGTCATCGGTGCGATCTGGCTGTCCGGAAGCAACTGACAGTGACCGTCGCGGATCATGTCCTGCTGCTCGGCCAACGCCATCGGATGCAGCGCGGCGTCGAGCCGCGCATCGGCCATTGCCGCACGCATGTCCGCGCGTGGCAGATTGGCGCCCACCACCGGCACGCCGGCGCGTACCGCGGCCATCACGGCAGGCCGGTAGGGTGGCCACGGCCAGCCGCCATTTTCCCAGTCGAGCGCGGCCTGTGCAGCAGCTTCCGAAGCGTCGCGCGGTAGCCCCTTGGTGGTCTGCCCCTCTTCAGCCATCTCGAGCGCCAGCGCGGCGAGTTGCCCGCGCGCAGCCATCGCCTCGACCGCGAGCTGCTCGATCCGGTGATGCTCGTGCGCATCGTGCTGCTCGCCCAGCAGCAGCACGTCGGCGGGCAGCAGGGCCAGCAGCCGACCAATGACCGGCGCGTCGCTGCGTGAATCATCACTGCGCGCGAAAGCCATCGATGTCGCCGTTGGATCCGCCAGCGCCACGCATCCCGACAGCGACGGCAGTGCCAGCGACAACGCAATCAGCAGATGGGCAGAGCGCAGGAATTTCATCGGGGACAGTTATCGGTCAACAGGGACAGTTATCGCCGCATCCTCCAGCAGGGGCCGCGGAGCCGGCCCCGCCGGGCCGCAGGCGCCGCCCCCGGCAGGGGGGAAGCCGAGAGCCGACCGAAGGGAGCGAAGGCTGGGGGACAGCTCTAATGCACAAGAACCGGGTTCTGCGCGAGCTCGGCATAGCCTTCAAGCGTGTCCTCGACTTCCTGCTGGGTCGGCGTGTTCTCCTGCCAGGCGTGAATCTGGCGCTGAAAGAGTTCGGCCCACGAGCCATCGAGATACACCTCCTTGCCGGAGCGTTTGTCGACGATCTCGAAGCCGTGCCGGGCGAACACGGAAGCGGGCCACGGCACCGGGCTGCTGCTGGCGCCTGCCGCGCCGGTCAGCGCGAGTTCGGCGTCGTCGGGCTGCATGTGGACCACCACGAAAGATTCCGAGTCGTAGAGCATTTGCATGTAAGGGAGCCTGGGCTGAGGGAGAAAAACAGTGAGGGAATGGCGAGAAAGAACGAGCCGGGACCGGACGCCGGAGCGCGCGGGCTGCATCCCTTCCCAGATGACAACGGATCCGCCGGATTCAAGGTGGACCCGCCGCGGAGCAATAGGTTCGCACGACAACGGCATTTCCGACGCGCCGGAAAAACAACGAATCAACCAATCAACGTCCCCTGCCGCCCGCCATATGAACGTCTTCTGCAAAAATCGTGCGGGCCGGCCGCAAACCCGGTCATTTCATCAAATCGGGTCGATCGCCTTCAGATGCTGCTCGATCGCGTCGCCGTCGTGCTGCGTGATCTTGAGCCGCAACGGCAGAAACCCGAGGCTTGGCGCGAACCAGACGTCGACTTTCTGGTCTTTCGCATCGCGCAGTTCGCGGGTGAGCCGCACGGTCGGCACCGGCTCGCCCTGGTAACGCAGCGACTGCGCAGGCGCGACGACGAAGTGCCAGATCTGCGCGTCGTTGTGGCCGATCGTCTGCACGTCGAGCCGCGTGCCGGGCGGGTACTTCGACGGATCGCCCGCCACGCGCGCGGCGAGCTGAAAAATGATGCTGAGGCGGTCCTGCGCACCCGCTTCGAGCAGCGCTTCGGGCGTGTCGGGGTTGCTGAAAGCCACCTGATGCTTTTGCTGGTCGAACCGCGCGATGCGCGCGTTGCTGCGCACGCGGTCGATGAACTCGAGCGGCTGCAGGCCCGCGGCGCTGACCCTGCCGGTGCTGGTCTGGCTGCGCAGCATGACCGACAGCAACTTGAATTCGAACTGCGCGCGGTAGCTGTCCTTGTCGTGCTGCCAGAGCAGGTCGGCACCCGCGTGGTAGTCGAGCCCCTTCATCGTGGCCGTCACGTCGTAGCGCAGCCGGGCCGGCTCCGGCAGCCGGATCGGCAGCCGGATCGGCGGGTGGGTCTCCGCGGGTTGCGCAACAGCGGGCGCGGTGTCTGCAACGGCCTCGGGCGCGGCCCAGGTGGCAAGCGGCAGCCACAGCGCAAGCAGCCAGCCAGCGAGCAGGCCTGCGAATCGGCGAAGCGGACCGGCAGACATTCCATTGTGGGTACGCATCACGTCGACTCCAAAAACAGCGAAGGGTCGACCTGCAGCAGCGACAGCGGATGCGATTCACCGGCGGCGTGATCCTCCACGCAGCGCAGCAGCAGCGGGCTGCGGTGTCGATGCCGGCTCGTCCGAATTTCATCCAGTGTGAGCCACAGCGTGCGTTCGATGGCCGGGTCGAGCGCGCGGCCTGTCTGCGGTTCGCCCAACGTGCCGGAGAAGGCGAAACGCAGGTAGGTCACATCCGCCTCGTGCTCGGCCGCTGCGGCGCTTTGCCGACTGGCAGCAGGGCGCGCCAGATAGACGCCGACCAGCGCAGTCGGCGTGAACGCGCAAGTGGTTTCCTCGAGGGTCTCGCGCACACAGGCGTCGATCAGCGATTCGCCCGGCTCCAGATGGCCGGCCGGGTTGTTCAGCAGCAGCACGGAAGGGGAATCGGCCGATCGCTCTTCGACGAGCAGGTACTTGCCGTGCCGCTCGATGAGCGCGGCGACGGTGACGTTCGGTTTCCAACGCAGTTTCATGAGGTCGATTATTGAGCCGGGCGGCAATTCCCCCGAATATCGGCGTCCGCTGGATGCGTTGGGGAACGCTGCAAAAAATCAGTGACAATGTTTTTGCGGCGGATGCACCTCCCCAGCCCATCAGGCAACGGACTGCAGGCGAGATCGGCGGCATACCTACACGGATGCAGCCGACCACGCCACGGAAACAGACAGATCAACGAACGAAAACAGGCCCACGCCGACGGGTCGTATGACCGAACGCAGCGGGCTTGGGGGCCCGAGCACATCCGGCCACCCGACCACCGGCTGCCAACAGGAGAACAGACACATGCAAATAGGCGTACCCGCCGAGACGGCGCCCGGTGAAACGCGCGTGGCGGCCACCCCGGAGACCGCAAAGAAACTGATCGCGCAAGGCCATGCGGTGCGCGTGGCAGCCGGCGCCGGTCTGCCCGCCAGCGTGACCGACGAGGCCTACAAGACCGCCGGCTGCGAGATCACCGACCAGGACGGCGCTCTCGGCTGCGAACTCGTGCTCAAGGTGCGCAGCCCGCAGGAGGACGAATTGAAGAAGATGAAGGCCGGCGGCACGCTGGTCGGCATGCTGAATCCGTTCGATGCGGACGGCCTGAAAAAACTCGCCGATGCCAAGCTGACCGCGTTTGCACTCGAGGCCGCGCCGCGCACCACGCGCGCGCAGAGCATGGACGTGCTGTCCTCGCAGGCGAACATCGCGGGCTACAAGGCCGTCATGATGGCAGCCAACAAATACCAGCGCTTCTTTCCCATGCTGATGACGGCCGCCGGCACGGTGAAAGCCGCGCGCGTCGTGATCCTCGGCGTCGGCGTGGCCGGCCTGCAGGCGATCGCGACCGCGAAGCGCCTGGGCGCGGTGATCGAAGCGTCCGATGTGCGCCCGAGTGTGAAGGAACAGGTCGAGTCGCTCGGTGGCAAGTTCATCGAAGTGTCCTACGACACGCCGGAAGAAAAAGAAGCGGCCGAAGGCGCTGGCGGATATGCCAAGCCGATGCCGCAGAGCTGGCTCGATCGGCAGAAAACCGAAGTCGCCAAGCGCGTGGCGGCCGCCGACGTCGTGATCTCCACTGCGCTGATCCCGGGCCGCGATGCGCCGGTTCTGATCACGGAAGACATGGTCAAGTCGATGAAGGCCGGTTCGGTGATCGTCGACATCGCAGCCGGCAAGGGCGCGAAGAACGCGGACGGCACGGTCGGCGGCAACTGCCCGCTCTCGGAGCCGGACAAGACGGTCGTCAAGCACAACGTGACGATCATCGGCGAGACGAACCTGGCTTCGATGGTCGGCGCCGACGCAAGCGCGCTGTACGCACGCAACGTATTCGACTTTTTGAAGCTGATCCTGGACAAGGAAGGCAAGCTCAAGGTCGACATGGAAGACGACATCGTGGCCGCGTGCCTGATGGCCCAGGACGGTGAAGTCCGACGCAAAACCGCTTCGGCGAAGTGAAAAGGAAAGCACAAATGGAAGTCTCACACACCATCACCAACCTGATCATCTTCGTGCTGGCGATCTACGTCGGCTACCACGTGGTCTGGACCGTCACGCCCGCGCTGCACACGCCACTGATGGCGGTGACGAACGCGATCTCCGCGATCGTGATCGTCGGCGCCATGCTGGCCGCCGCGCTGACCGTCACCTTCTTCGGCAAGCTGATGGGCGTGCTCGCGGTGGCGCTCGCGGCCGTCAACGTGTTCGGCGGCTTCCTCGTGACGCGACGCATGCTCGAGATGTTCAAGAAAAAGGACAAGAAGCTGCCGACCATCGCCGACGCGGGCAAGAAGATTGAGGTCAAGTCCGACAAGGGAGCGTCCGCATGAGTGGCAACACCGTCACATTGCTCTACCTGGTGGCGAGCGTCTGCTTCATTCAGGCGCTCAAGGGCCTGTCGCACCCCACCACGTCGATCCGCGGCAACGTGTTCGGCATGGCCGGCATGGCCATCGCCATCCTCACCACGCTCGCGCTGATCGCTCAGCTGGGTGCCACCATCGGCGGCTACTTCTGGGTGCTGATCGGCGTCGCGGTTGGCGGCGCTTACGGTGCCTGGCGCGCGAAGACGGTCGAGATGACCGCAATGCCCGAACTCGTCGCGTTCTTCCACAGCATGATCGGCCTGGCGGCCGTGTTCATCGCGATCGCGGCCGTGGTCGAACCGTGGGCATTCGGCATCACCGCACCACCCGTTGCGGTGCTGGCCGGCGGCTTCCCGCCCGAAGGTGCGTTGGTCGTGAAGGGCATGGCGCGCTTCCCGATTCCGGCCGGCAACCGGCTCGAACTGTTCCTCGGCGCGGCCATCGGTGCGATCACGTTCAGCGGCTCGGTGATCGCGTTCGGCAAGCTCTCGGGCAAGTACAAGTTCCGCCTGTTCCAGGGCGCGCCGGTGCAGTTCAAGGGCCAGCACAAGCTGAACCTCGTGCTCGGCATCCTGATGATCCTGCTCGGTCTGTGGTTCACCGCGAACGGCAGCGGCTTCGCGTTTTCGCTGATGCTGATCCTCGCGTTCGTGATGGGCGTGTTGATCATCATCCCGATCGGCGGCGCCGACATGCCGGTGGTGGTGTCGATGCTGAACAGCTATTCGGGCTGGGCCGCGGCCGGCATCGGCTTCAGTCTGAACAACTCGATGCTGATCATCGCGGGCTCGCTGGTGGGTTCTTCCGGCGCGATCCTGTCCTACATCATGTGCAAGGCGATGAACCGGTCGTTCTTCAACGTGATCCTGGGCGGCTTCGGCGGTGACGCGGCGGACCCTGCCGCCGCCGGCTCAAAAGAGCAGCGGCCGGTCAAGAGCGGCAGCGCGGACGACGCCGCGTTCGTGCTCGGCAATGCCGAGACGGTGGTGATCGTGCCGGGTTACGGCCTGGCGGTGGCTCGTGCGCAGCACGCGGTCAAAGAACTCGCGCTCAAGCTGACCGAAAAAGGCGTGACCGTCAAGTACGCGATCCACCCGGTGGCGGGCCGCATGCCTGGGCACATGAACGTGCTGCTGGCGGAAGCCGAAGTGCCGTACGACCAGGTGTTCGAGATGGAGGACATCAACGGCGAATTCGGCCAGGCGGATGTCGCGATCATCCTGGGCGCGAACGACGTGGTGAACCCGGCCGCGCACACCAAGGGCAGCCCGATCTACGGCATGCCGATCCTGGAGGCGTACAAGGCCAAGACCGTGATCGTGAACAAGCGGTCCATGGCGGCCGGCTACGCGGGCCTGGACAACGATCTGTTCTACATGGACAAGACGATGATGGTGTTCGGCGATGCGAAGAAGGTCGTCGAAGACATGGCCAAGGCGATCGAATAGCACCTTCGCGCCCATGGCGTCTTTGTAGATTTCGTCCCAATGCCAACGCGACCCCCGAGGTCGCGTTGCGCTTTTTGCACAGGAAGCACCACCCATGCCGACCCAGACCCCTGCCCAGACCGAGCGCCCCTGGCTCAGCGCCTATCCCGAAGGCGTGCCTGCCGATCTGCCCGAGCCGCCGTACACGTCCCTCGTCGGCTTGATGGAGGAAAGCTTCAAGACCCATGCGGCGCGTCCGGCCTACAGTTTCATGGGGCAGGAATTCAGTTTCGAGCAGGTCGACCAGACCAGCCGTGCGATCGGCGCCTACCTGCAGCGACTCGGCCTGGTCAAGGGCGACCGGGTCGCGGTGATGATGCCGAACGTGCCGCAGTATCCGGTCACGGTTGCTGCCGTCTTGCGCGCCGGACTGGTGCTGGTGAACGTGAATCCGCTCTATACCGCGCGCGAGCTCGAACACCAGTTGAAGGACTCGGGCGCCAAGGCGATCTTCATTGTCGAGAACTTCGCCGCCGTGCTGCAGCAGTGCATTGCAGCCACGAAGGTCGAGCACGTCGTGCTGTGCGCGTTCGGCGACCGGCTCGGTCTTGTAAAAGGCACGCTGGTCAATCTGGTGCTGCGCCGCGTCAAGAAGCTGGTGCCCGCGTATTCGCTGCCGCGTGCCGTGAAATTCAACGACGCGCTGGCCAAGGGCGAGCAGTCCAAGCTGCACGCCCAAGCCATTCAGTCCGAAGATCTGGCCGTGCTGCAGTACACCGGCGGCACCACCGGCGTGGCCAAGGGCGCGATGCTGCTGCACCGCAACCTGATTGCCAACGTGCTGCAGTCCGAAGCCTGGAACGCGCCGGCGATGAAGCAGGTCCCCGCAGGCGTGCAGCCGATCGGCATCTGCGCGTTGCCGCTCTATCACATCTTCGCGTTCACCTGCAGCATGATGCTGAGCATGCGCACCGGCGCGAAAGTGGTGCTGATCCCGAACCCACGCGATCTGCCTGCGGTGTTGAAGGAATTGTCGAAGCACCAGTTCCACAGCTTTCCAGCCGTGAATACCTTGTTCAACGGCCTCGCGCACCACCCGGACTTCAGCAGCGTGGACTGGAGCCATCTGAAAATCTCGGTCGGCGGCGGCACTGCGGTGCAGGCGGCGGTGGCCAAGCTCTGGAAGGAGAAGACCGGCTGCGCGATCTGCGAAGGCTACGGTCTGTCCGAGACCAGTCCGTCGGCGAGCTGCAACCCGACCACAGCGACCGACTACACCGGCACCATCGGTGTGCCGTTGCCAAGCACTTGGTTCAAGTTGATCGACGACGACGGCAACAACGTTCCGACCGGCCAGCCCGGCGAGATCGCCATCAAGGGTCCGCAAGTGATGGCCGGCTACTGGCAGCGTCCCGACGAGACCGCCAAGTCGATGACCGAAGACGGCTACTTCAAGAGCGGCGACATCGGCATCATGGATGAGCGCGGCTACACGAAGATCGTCGACCGCAAGAAGGACATGGTTCTGGTCAGCGGCTTCAATGTCTATCCGAACGAGATCGAGGATGTGGTCGGCCAGTTGGACGGCGTGCTCGAAGCCGCCTGCGTGGGCATGCCGGATGACAAGACCGGCGAGGCCGTGAAGCTCGTCGTCGTGAAGAAGAACCCAGCGCTGTCCGAAGCGGATGTGCGCGGGTACTGCAAGCAGCATCTGACCGGCTACAAGCAACCGAAGACGATCGAGTTTCGGACCGAACTGCCGAAGTCGCCGGTCGGAAAGGTGCTGCGACGAGAGTTGCGGTGAACGCTCACCTCCAGGCTTCGCTCCCTTTGGTCGGCTCTCGCCTGCCCCCGACCGGGGGCGGCGCCTGCGGCCGGGCAGAGCCCGTCTGCGGCCTCCGCTGGAATGGGTGGCTGGATGGGTTGGCGGTGCATTGCTGAGAGAAGACGGGGATGACCACGGCGATTCTGAGTGCGCTGGCCGACGAGCAGGCTGGGTTGATCGAACAGCTTGAAGGGGCTGAATGCGTGCGCCATGCGGGCCGGGACTTCTGGTGCGGGCGTTTGCACCGTCAGCGTGTCGTGCTCGCGTTGTCGCGCATCGGCAAGGTTTCGGCGACCACCACGGCGACGGCGTTGATCGAGCGGTTCGGGGTCGAGCGCGTGTTGTTCACCGGTGTGGCCGGTGGCCTGGCCGATTCGGTCCATGTGGGCGACATCGTGATCGCAGCTGGCTTCGTGCAGCACGACCTGGATGTGTCGCCGCTGTATCCGCGCTATCAGGTGCCGCTGTACGGCCGCGACCGGTTTGACTGCGACGCGGCGTTGACTGCTCTGCTTATAAGAGCAAACCATGATGTGTTCACGGACGCCTTCTCTGGTTTCGACACCGAAATTGGCATCTTGCGGCCGGCCGTGCATCAAGGCCTGATCGCCAGTGGCGACCGCTTCATCGGCTCGGCCTCCGACGCCTGCGCGATTCGCGCAGGCCTGCGCGCCGCGGGCCACGAACCGCTCGCAGTCGAGATGGAAGGCGCTGCGGTTGCACAGGTCTGCTTCGACTATTGCGTCCCACTTGCCGCCGTGCGCACCATCTCCGACCGCGCCGATGGTGCCGCGCACCTGGATTTCGAACGCTTCCTGCGCGATGTGGCGCGCCATGTGGCGCACGAGATCGTGCGCGCTTTCCTGAGCCGCCTGACATGACGATGGGTGCCGGTACATTCGAACCGCCCCGTCGCGCGTCGCAGCCGCGTCGGACGGGCTGCACGACCGCGCGGAAGCACCTGCGATCGGTGATGGGCGTGACGGAAACAGGGCGCGTCTCGACGCCCGGAACGGCCGAGTGTGGGCAACGGTACGTCACGCAGAGCTGGGCGCCT
The DNA here is from genome assembly GCA_963761295.1 of uncultured beta proteobacterium. GTDB lineage: Bacteria > Pseudomonadota > Gammaproteobacteria > Burkholderiales > Burkholderiaceae_C > JBBPYC01. The sequence continues at coordinate 26,990 of CAVXGG010000021.1, read as the reverse complement.
GGGTGCTCGATCGAAAAAAACCGATGACAAAACAATGCACTGGCAGTCGAACCTGATGCGCCTCCCGCGACCGGTCCGGCGCACCCGGCATGCGCAGCCGCCCGAGTGCCTGGCAGCGATCGACCACGGGTCCGAACGCGGCACGACGGGCGTTCTGCATGCATGGGCGTGGCCGATCCGGTGGCTGCGCTCCGCGACGCGCCTGCGCAGCGGCTCGCATGGCGTCGAATCCGCTGCGCGGTGGGCGTACCTGCGGCGTGCATTCGCCGCAGTGATCTGCATGGGTGTGGCGCAAAGCGGCTGGGCCGCGCCCGGCTCGGACGACGGCTCGCCCGACCACCCGTTCAAGCTCACTACCGGTGCCTATCGAATTTCCGGTGGTGGTGGGCAGCCGGCCGGCCCGGCGCTCGACCTGAACCTGCGCTACGGATACGGCAGCGGCAATGTCTGGATCGGCTGGTATCGCTCGGTGCCCGACGACTTCGCGCAAACCCGCGCCGGGTGGGACCACACGTTCGATCTGGGTTGGGTGCGCGTGCTGCCTTCGATACAGATCGCTTCCGGCGGATTCGTTGGCGGCAGCTTCGCACTCGAGACCGGCAAACGCTGGTATGCCGGCGTGGGACTGGGTCGCACCAACCTGCGCGACTACGCCAACCTCAACTTCGACCCGAACGATTCGTACACGGTCTACGGCGGTTATCGGTTTGCCAATGAGAGCGCGCTGTCCGCTTCGCTGGTCCGGGACAACCGGCAGCACCCCGATCAGCAACACGTGCATCTGGTCTGGCGCAGCCCATCGGCGAGCCAGCAGCGGTGGACGCTGGACCTGCTCTACAAGCAGGGCAGCATCGACGGCGACTTCATCCGCCGTGCCGGGTTGTCGCTGACCTGCGACTGGTCACGCTACTTCATGCGCGCGGCGTGGGACCCGAAGGTCAACTTCACGCCGCAGGACATGCTCCGCCTGTCGTTCGGCGTGCGTTTCTAAAACCGCGCGGCTTCAACCGTCGTCGATGAGCGGCCGCCGAAGATCCGGCTTTGCCGGACCGCCAGCGTCGCCTGCCGGTAGAGGGGAGGCAGAAGCCGAGCGCAGCCCGGGGAGGCTAGCTACTTCAACCAGCCGCGTTTGCGGAAATAGAACATCGGCACCAGCGCGCTGGCGGCCATCAGCAGCAACGCGTAGGGGTAGCCGAGTGCCCAGTCGAGCTCGGGCATGAATTTGAAGTTCATGCCGTACACGCTCGCGATCAACGTCGGCGGCAACAGCGCGACGCTTGCGACCGAGAAGATCTTGATGATCTTGTTCTGGTTGATGTTGATGAAGCCGACCGTGGCGTCCATCAGGAAGTTGATCTTGTCGAACAGGAACGCCGTGTGGCTGTCGAGCGACTCGATGTCGCGCAGCAGCTGCCGTGCGTCCTCGAACTGCTCGGCGTTCAGCATCTTGCTGCGCATCAGAAAACTCACCGCGCGGCGCGTGTCCATCATATTGCGGCGAATCCGGCCATTCATGTCTTCGTGCCGCGCAATCGCGCCGAGCACTTCGCCGGCTTCGTTGTCGGTCACATCGCCGGCCAGCACGCGCTTGCTGACTTTCTCCAGCCCGTCGTAGATTTCCTCGAGCGTGTCGGCCGAGTATTCCGCATCCGAGTCGAACAGCTTGAGCAGCACTTCCTTCGCGTCCTCGATGAATCCCGGCGCGCGGCGCGCGCGCATGCGCAGCAGCCGGAACACCGGCACGTCCTCGTCGTGGATCGAAAACAGGATGCCGTGGCTGCGCAGCTCGGCGTTGTCGTCGTTCAGGATGAACGCGACGCGCACCGTGCGCGGGTCGTCCTCGTCGGGCACCAGAAAGTCGCTGCGGATATGCAGCTCGCCGTTGTCCTCGGCATAAAACCGCGCGGACTCCTCGATGTCCTCGTCGGTCGCGTCCTGCGGGATGACGACGCCGTAGTACTCCGCGATCCAGCGCTTTTCCTCGACGTTGGGCGACTCCAGATCGACCCAGATCGGCTTGAACTGCGACAGCTCGTCGAGCGACTCGATTTCTTCCTGCACGAGCCGGCCGCTGACGAGGGAAAAGATGTTGAGCATGGGCTAGGGCGTCACAAGCGAGGTCACAGGCGATAGGGGCATCGGCGGGATCGGTTCGGCAGCACCTTCGGCACAGCAGCAGCGTTCGCGTCGATGGCAGCGCGCCGCGCCACACAGCGGCGCTGCACAAAAAAGCGCCGTGTTGCGTGCGCTTCGGAGCCGGCTGAAGGGGCAGGCCGAGGCCGCCAGCGACGCGGTGCCTGCGGCCGTGCGGCCGGAAGGCCGGCGTCGGGTGTGTGGTGGCCTGCATGGCCGCCCACCACCACGAATTATCCCATCGCGTCCACGGCGTCAGGCGCGGCTTTCGGTGCGCTCTGCGTGTCCGTGCCTGCCGGCCTGTGCAAGAAAGCCAGCAGCTCGTCGCGCCGGTGAAACGCATCGTGCTCACCGAGTGCGATCAGCGCCTGCACGAAGCCGGGCTCGAACAGCAGGTAGCTCGCCACCGCCGCGCCGCTGCCCTTATGCGCGCCGATCGAGCGCAGCGTGTGCTGCACCGCGCGCGGCAGCTCGTGCATGTGCTCCTGCGCCAGCGCGTCGAGCGACTGGCTCGGCTGGATCACTTCGACTTCGACCTGCCGATACGGCAACGCCTGGGCCAGCGCGGGCGGCAGCTGGCGCAGCGTGCGCGTGACGCGCTGGACTTGTTCCACATCGGCCTGCACGGTGTCGTGGAACACGCTGGCGAGCGCGTGGCCAGCGATGCCGCCGAGCGTGGGCCGGTCGAGTTCGCCGCTCGCGTGGTCGCTGCCGAAGCCGGAACGCTGCGGCTGGCTCGCACCGATCACGAGGATGTGCTTCGCGCCCAGGTGCATTGCCGAGGACAGCGGCGACATCTGGCGCATCGAGCCGTCGCCGAAATGCTCGCGCTCGCCTTCCACGTCGAGCGTGGTGGCCGGAAAGATGAACGGCAACGCGCTCGACGCCATCAGATGCTCGATCGAGAGCGCGCCGAACGTCGCGCGCCGGCCCGGCCGCTGCCAGGCCTGCGCCAGCGCATCGAAGGCGCTGTGGCAGAACGTCCAGTGCAGCCCGCTGGTGTAGCTCGATGCGGTGACCGCCAACGTGCCGAGCGTGCCGTCGGCCAGCGCCGCGTCGATGCCGGCCAGCGAAATGCCCTGGGTCAGCGTGCGGGCCAGCGGCGCGTTGTCGAGCAGCGCGCCGCGCTGCTGCGCCGCGTGCGTCAGGGCCAGCGCCGGCAGCACCTTGGACACGCGGCCGAGCCAGCGCACCCAGCCCGGGATGTTGAGCCGATAGACGTCTTCGCAGTGCAGCTGCGACCAGAAGTGCGACAGCCGATCGAACGCGCCGAGGCCTTGCGTGGCGTAGCTGGCCAGGCACGCCGCGTTGATCGCGCCGGCCGACGTGCCGATCAGGATCTGAAACGGGAAGTCCTGCGGTGCGTGGCCCGCCTGCCGCAAGATCGTGCCGAGCGCCTGCAGCACACCCACCTGATAGGCCGTGCGCGCGCCGCCGCCCATCAGCACCAGCGCCGCCTGCGGCCGCGGCCGCCGCGCATGGACGCCGAGGCAGTCGAGACTGCTGCTCAAAACGGTGTCGATGCTCATGCGGACACGGCGGCGAAGACGAACGGGCTTTTCATGCGGACGGCAGGCGAGACGGACAAAAACAAGAAAGAACGGAAAACGGCCACGGATGCTAGTGCCGATCCGCGGCGGGATGCGTGGCTTATGCCCGCATCCGGCCGTGCGGGAATGACGTGCGATGCGCGCCCATGCGCGCGACTGCCAACTTTGTGGCGAATCGGCCGGGTTTGTACGGCGCCACCCGGGCCCAGCCCAACGCGCGGGCATGAGAGGGGAAAACCCGCGCGGTGTAAATTAGGGTCGCTGCCGTCCGGCGGCGCTGTGGGTTTTGCGCGGTGTGCCGTGCGATCGTTTCGGATAGAACGCAGCGAGTACGAAGCAGGAAGCGCCTGCATTCCATTTTTCCCGTTCAGCAAAGGGTTTTCCATGAACTTGACAATCAGCGGCCATCACGTCGAGGTCACGCCCGCATTGCGCAGTTATGTCACGAGCAAGCTCGAGCGGATCACGAGACACTTCGATCAGGTGGTCGACGTCAAGGTCACGCTGACGGTGGAGAAAGTCAAAGACAAGGATGAGCGGCAACGCGCCGAGTGCAGCATTCACGTGAAGGGCAACGATCTGTTCGCCGAGAGCGCGAGCGCCGATCTCTACGCCGCGGTGGATGACCTGGTCGACAAGCTCGATCGGCAAGTCGTCAAACACAAAGACCGCATCACCGACCATCACCATGAAGCGCAGAAGCGGGCGCTCTAGGCGGCATCTCGTGATCCCGTGGTTTCCTTGCTGCGCACACGCACGGTCCGCATGGATTCTCAGCTCATGAATCGTCTCGCGTCCATCCTGCCTCAGGGACAGGTACAGGTCTGTGTCGACGCGTCCAGCAAGAAGCGCGCGTTCGAGGAAGCCGGCTTGCTGTTCGAGAACCTCTACCAGCTCAGCCGCGCGCTGATCACGGACAGCTTGTTCGCGCGTGAGCGGCTTGGCTCGACCGGCCTGGGCCATGGTGTGGCGATCCCGCATGGCCGCATCAAGGGCCTGAAGGCGCCGATGGCCGCGGTGTTCCAGCTCCAGCAGCCGATCGGCTTCGACGCGCCGGACGAGCAGCCGGTCAGCCTGCTGATCTTTTTGCTGGTGCCGGAAGCCGCGACGCAAAAGCACCTCGAAATCTTGTCCGAGATCGCCGAGATGCTCAGCGACGCGACGCTGCGCGAGCGCATCAAGGTCAGCAACAATGCGGCCGATCTGCATCGGCTCATCACGACGTGGCAATCCGGTGGGTAGGCCTGCCCCCAGGCTCCGCTCCCTGCGATCGGCTCCGCGGCCCCTGTTGGAGGGGTGCTTGCGGAGCGCGCGGGCGGGCCCAGTTCCGGGTGCGCTGCTGCGGCGGCGTTGGTTGAAATTGGACCAGGCGACGATTGCTGCCGCGTTATCGGGCGGCTCGCAGCGATTCGGTTAAATCGATGAAGCCCGTCAGCGTCAGCGCCGACCTGTTGTTCGAGGAGCAGCGTGCACGGCTGCGGTGGGAGTGGATCGCGGGGCTCGGGGCTTCGGAGCGGCGCTTCGATGAGCGGGCGGTCAGCAAGGCGCGCTCGGGCGCCGATCTGGTCGGCTACCTGAACTACATCCACCCGTGGCGCGTGCAGATTCTGGGCGAGCGCGAAGTCGCCTATCTGACCCAGACCGACTGCGAGGACCATGCCGCTGTCAACGCGCGGCGCATCTCGCGTATCGTCACGCTCGAGCCGCCCGCGCTGGTCGTCGCGGACGGCCAGGCGGCGCCGCCCGCGCTGATCGCGATGTGCGAGCGCGCGCAGATCCCGATGTTTGCCACAGCCGAGTCGGCCGCGTTCGTGATCGACGTGCTGCGCGCGTTCTTGTCGCGCCACTTCGCCGACCGCACCACGATGCACGGCGTGTTCATGGACATCCTCGGCGTCGGCGTGCTGATCACGGGTGAGTCGGGCCTGGGCAAGAGCGAACTCGGGCTTGAGTTGGTCTCGCGCGGCAACGGGCTGGTGGCCGATGACGCGGTCGATCTCTACCGGATCAACCAGACCACCATCGAGGGGCGTTGCCCCGACTTGCTGCGCAACCTGCTCGAAGTGCGCGGCATCGGGCTGCTGGACATTCAGGCGATCTTCGGCGAGACCGCCGTGCGCCGAAAGATGCGGCTGCATCTCATCGTGCATCTGGTGCGGCGCGAAACGCTCGAACGCGACTACGAGCGGCTGCCGGAAACGCCGCTGATGCAGGAGGTGCTGACGGTGCCAGTGCGCAAAGTCGTGGTGCAGGTGGTGGCCGGGCGCAATATCGCGGTGCTGGTGGAAGCGGCCGTGCGCAACACGATCCTGCAGTTGCGCGGCATCGACACGTACCAGGAATTCGTCGAGCGCCAGCGCCGCGCAATGGAGTAGACGACAGCGCTGCGCCGCCCGTGTGCAGCGCTCGAAGATCGGTTCGCTCGGCCTCGCACAACGCTCAGGCAGCGCCGGCCCGGGCGTTCATTCGCGCCCGCGCGGGACCGGCCGATTCGGGCACGGGTCCTTGCTGCAGCTCGCATACAGGCTCAGCGCGTGATCCGTGATCACGAAGCCTTTCGCCTTGGCGACCGCGTGCTGGCGCTGCTCGATCGCCGCGTCGTAGAACTCCTCGACCCGGCCGCAGTCCAGACACACCAGATGGTCGTGATGCTGGCCTTCGTTCAATTCGTAGACCGCCTTGCCGCTTTCGAAATGGCTGCGCAGCAGGATGCCGGCCTGCTCGAACTGCGTGAGCACGCGGTAGACGGTGGCCAGCCCGATGTCGGTGTGGTCGGTCAGCAGCACGCGAAACACGTCTTCGGCCGTCATGTGGCGCTGCCCGCCGTCTTGAAACACTTCGAGGATCTTCAGCCGCGGCAGCGTCGCTTTCAACCCGGTGCTTTTCAGCTCTTCGATGCTGGCCATCGCAAATCCTCTTTGCTTCGGGTGCCCGGTCGGGCAACGGCTGGGCCGCCCGGCCGTCGCCACCCTGCGATTAACCCGTCGGTACAATGAAGCGATCATATTGCCAGTGTTTGGCAAACCAGAGATTGTCCAATTGTCCGAGTCGACTTACCCCCTGCTTCGCCGCCCCTCGGTGGCGCGCACGTCGGCGCTGCTGCTGGTGTGCGCCTTGTCGCTGTCGGCCTGCGGCACGTTCAACCGTGCGTCGCGCAGCGTGATCTCGGCCGTCTCGCCCTACAAGATCGACATCGTGCAGGGCAACTTCGTCTCGAGCGAGCAGGTCGCCGCGCTGCGCCCGGGCATGCCGCGCACGCAGGTGCGTGACATCCTGGGCACGCCGTTGCTGACCGATATGTTCCACGCCGACCGCTGGGACTATGTGTTCACGATGAAGCGCGGCGGCACCGAGCCGCTCGAGCGCCGGCTCACGCTGTTTTTCAACGGCGACACGCTCGACCGCTTCGAGGGCGACCAGATGCCGGCCGAGGCGGAGTTCGTTCGCACGCTCGATTCGGGCCGGCGCAATGCCAAGGTGCCGCTGCTCGAAGCAAGCGCCGAGAAGCTCGAAAAATTTGCGCAGCCGCAGAAGAAGCAGCGCAGCAGGGCCGACGATCTGCCGGGTCGCGTGGATGACAACGCGGTGCTGCCGTCGAGCTACCCGCCGCTCGAGTCACCTTCGTACGCCGTGCCTTCGCTGCGCTGAGGCGGGCGCTCGATGACCGCATCCGACGCACCGATCGCTCCCCTCCGGATCGCCGTCGCCGGCGCGGGCGGGCGCATGGGCCGGATGTTGATCGAGGCGGTGCAACAGGCCGATGACTGCGTGCTGTCGGGCGCGTTCGATCGGCCAGGCGCACCACTCGTCGGCAGCGACGCGCTGGCAGGCATCGGAGCGGCCAGCGGCGTCGTGGTCAGCGCCGAGCCGCGCAAGAGCCTGTACGGCGCCGACGTGCTGATCGACTTCACGCGGCCCGAAGGCACGCTCGCGCAGCTCGCTTTCTGCCGCGAACTCGAAGTCGCTGCCGTGATCGGCACCACGGGGTTCAGCGAGGCGCAGAAAGCCGAGATCGCCGAGATCGCCAGGCACATTCCGATCGTGTTCGCACCGAACATGAGCGTCGGCGTGAACGTCACGTTGAAGCTGCTCGAACTCGCCGCCAAGGCGCTGGCCACTGGCTACGACATCGAAATCATCGAGGCGCACCATCGGCACAAGGTCGATGCGCCGTCCGGCACTGCGCTCAAGATGGGCGAGGTGATCGCCAGCGCGCTGGGCCGCGATCTGGCCGACTGCGCGGTCTATGCACGCGAAGGCGTGACCGGCGAGCGCGATCCGTCGTCGATCGGCTTTGCCACCATCCGTGGCGGCGACATCGTCGGCGACCACACGGTGCTGTTCGCCGGCACCGGCGAGCGCATCGAGATCACGCACAAGTCGGCCAGCCGCGTCACGTATGCACAGGGCAGCCTGCGCGCAGCGCGCTTTCTGCGCGGCCGCAAGTCCGGCCTGTTCGACATGGCCGATGTGCTGGGCCTGAACTGACCGCGCGACAGCGGTTTCCCGCTTTTTCCTTGGACCGCGCCTGCGGCCGCATGCTTCTGCGCGTGGTCGGTGCAGCGCCCGAACTCGGCGCTGGCTCGTCCGGCCGAGGCAATGGGCTTGCGGTAACGGTGCCGCGCGCGGTCGCGTCGCACCGGCCCGTCGCTCGGCCGCCACCTAAAATTGCCGGCCACCACCGCGCCCCGAACTCCCATGCAAGAAAAGTACCTTCCCCAGGCCGTCGAACAGGCAGCGCACGCCGACTGGGCCGCGCGCGATGCATACCGCGTGGTTGAGGACGCTCACAAGAAAAAGTTCTACGCGTGTTCGATGCTGCCGTACCCGAGCGGCAAGCTGCACATGGGCCATGTGCGCAACTACACGATCAACGACATGCTCACGCGCTATCTGCGCATGAATGGCTTCAACGTGCTGATGCCGATGGGCTGGGACGCGTTCGGCCTGCCGGCCGAAAACGCCGCGATGAAAAACGGCGTGCCGCCCGCGAAGTGGACCTACGAGAACATCGCGCACATGAAAGGCCAGTTGCAGGCGATGGGCCTCGCGATCGACTGGAGCCGCGAAGTTGCGACCTGTGATCCGTCGTACTACCGCTGGAACCAGTGGCTGTTCCTGAAGATGCTGGACAAAGGCATCGCGTACCGCAAGACGCAAGTCGTGAACTGGGACCCGGTGGACCAGACCGTGCTCGCCAACGAACAGGTGATCGACGGCAAGGGCTGGCGTACCGGTGCCACGGTGGAGCGGCGCGAGATTCCCGGCTACTACCTGAAGATCACCGATTACGCCGAGGAGCTGCTGGATCACGTGCAGCACAAGCTGCCCGGCTGGCCCGAGCGCGTGAAGCTGATGCAGGAAAACTGGATCGGCAAAAGCAGCGGTGTGCGCTTCGCGTTCCCGCACGAGATTCGGGACGATGCGGGCGAGCTGATCGGCGAAGGCCGCATGTATGTGTTCACCACGCGCGCCGACACGATCATGGGCGTCACGTTCTGCGCGGTGGCGCCCGAGCATCCGCTGGCCACGCAGGCCGCCAAGGGCAATCCGGAACTCGCCGCTTTCATCGAACGCTGCAAGGCCGGCGGCACCACGGAGGCCGAACTCGCGGTGCGCGACAAGGAAGGCATGCCCACCGGCCTGACCGTCATGCACCCGCTGACGGGCCGCGCGATCGACCTGTGGGTCGGCAACTACGTGCTGATGGGCTACGGCGACGGCGCCGTGATGGGCGTGCCCGCGCACGACGAGCGCGACTTCGCTTTTGCATTGAAGTACGGCTTGAGCATCGTGCAGGTGGTGCATATCGACCGCATGCAGTTCGACTACCACCAATGGCACGACTGGTACGCCGACAAGTCGCGCGGCGTCACGATCAACTCGGATGTCTACAGCGGCCTGAAGTTCGAAGAAGCGGTGAACGCGGTGGCGGCCGCGCTGCATCGCGAAGGCCTGGGCGACAAGCTGACCACCTGGCGACTGCGCGACTGGGGCGTGAGCCGCCAGCGCTACTGGGGCACGCCGATCCCGATCATCCACTGCGACGAACACGGCGCGGTGCCGGTGCCGGAAGATCAGCTGCCGGTGCTGCTGCCGACCGACTGCGTGCCCGACGGCAGCGGCAATCCATTGAATACGCATGCGGGTTTCCACGCCGGTGTGGTCTGCCCGACCTGCGGCAAACCCGCGCGCAGAGAGACCGACACGATGGACACCTTCGTCGATTCGTCCTGGTACTTCATGCGCTACTGCGATCCGAAGAAGGACGACGCGATGGTCGGCGCGGGTGCCGACTACTGGATGCCGATGGACCAGTACATCGGCGGCATCGAGCACGCGATCCTGCACCTTTTGTACGCGCGCTTCTGGACCAAGGTGATGCGCGACATGGGGCTCGTCAAGATCGACGAGCCGTTCACGCGGCTGCTCACCCAGGGCATGGTGCTGAACCAGATCTGGTTCCACCGCGACGAACACGGCGGCAAGCACTATCACCCGCCGTTGGAAGTCACCCCGGTGCTCGATGGCCACGGCCGCATCGAAGCGGGCCAGCTCGCCGACGGCAGCCGGCTCGAGTACGGCGGCATCGGCAAGATGGGCAAGAGTGAGCGCAACGGCGTCGATCCGCAGGACCTGATCGACAAGTACGGCGCCGACACCGCGCGGCTCTACACGATGTTCACCGCGCCGCCGGAGGCCACGCTCGAATGGAACGACGCGGCGGTGGAAGGCAGCTACCGGTTCCTGCGCCGCGTCTGGGCGTTCGGCAGCAAGCTGGCTGCTATCGATAGTGGAGCTGACAACCCAGCACAATCAAGCGCCAGCGCGCCGAAAGATCCAAACATCGCCGCGCTGCGCCGCGAACTGCACACCGTGCTCAAGCAGGTCGACTACGACTATCAGCGCATGCAGTACAACACCGTCGTCTCCGGCGCGATGAAGCTGCTGAACGCGCTGGAAGGCTTCGACAGCGACGCGTCGAAACAGGCCGATGCGGATGCGATCCGGGCGGCCGCGGCGCCCGCGCTGCACGAGGGCTTCGGCATCCTGCTGCGCGTGTTGGCCCCTGCCACGCCGCACATCGCGCACGCGCTCTGGGGCGAGCTCGGGCTTGCAAAAGCGCACGGCGAACTGCTCGATGCGGCGTGGCCGACGGTGGACGAGGCGGCATTGAAGCAAGACGAGATCGAGCTCATGCTGCAGGTCAACGGCAAGCTGCGCGGCTCGATCCGTGTGGCGGCCGATGCGAAGCCCGCGGCGATCGAGAGGATCGCGCTGGCGAGCGAGGCCTACCTGAAGCAGACCGGCGGCGCCAAGCCGAAGAAAGTCATCGTGGTGCCGGGCCGGCTCGTCAATGTGGTGGTGCCCCAATGAGGAGAACGTCGATGAACACGACCCCCACGCGCCGCCACTGGCTGGCTGCCACCACCGCGCTGGGCGCGGGCGCGTTGCTTTCCGGCTGCGGCTTTCGGCTGCGCGGGGCGCAGACCTTCGCGTTCGACTCGATCTACGTCGCGATCCCCGATGCGTCCGGCCTCGGCAACGAACTGCGCCGCCAGCTCGCCAGCAGCAGCAAGGTGCGCGTGATCCGCGACGCGAAGGAAGCGGCACAAGCGCAAGTCGTGCTGGAGAGCCTGCAGGACCAGCGCGAACGCACCGTGGTCGGCCTGACCGCAGCCGGCCAGGTGCGCGAGTTTCAGTTGCGGGTGCGCTTTCGCTTTCGCCTGCGCACGCCGGCCGGCAAGGAACTGATCCCCGACACCGAAATCCTGCAGCAGCGCGACGTCTCGTTCAGCGAAACCAACGCGCTTGCAAGCGAACAGAAAGACCAGCTGCTCTATCGCGACATGCAGTCCGACGTGGTGCAGCAGGTGCTGCGGCGGCTGGCCGCGGTGAGGTTGTGAGTCGGGCGTCGGTCAGAAAAAATACGATCTGCCCCGGCGCACCAATCAAAATCCGCGCCGCCTCACGGTCGGGCGCAGACGAAGTTCGCTGCCTCATCGACGCTGCCTGAGCCCTTGTATTTTGCGATCTGCGGATAAGGGCACAGTGGCCGCGTGCGCGCGGTGAAGCCGGCCGCTGCGTTCGCGGGCCGCGACGCAATCGTCGTGTTGCCCGGGCTGGTGGCATCCGGCGCCACGCCGTTCTCGACCCAGTTCGCCAGCGCGGTCAACAGCTCGAAACTCGAGGTTCCGGTGCCGCCCCCGCAGTGGTCCACGCCGGGAATCATGAACAGCCGTGCAAAGGAGTCGACGTGGGGCGACCCCATCTGGTTGTTCATCCGCTCCCATGTCTTGAGCGTCAACTGCGGCGTGATGAGCGAATCGGCCCAACCGTGGTACATGATGAACTTGCCGCCACGATCGGCGAAGGCAGAGAAGTCGCCGGTCGTCACGTCGTAAGTGCCGCCTTCCTTTCTCCGTGCCTGGTCCACATCGGTATCCCAGTTAAAGGTGATGAAGTCATACGCCGGGTTCTCGAACACGGCATAACGCCAGTGATTCGACCAACTGCCCTGTGGGCGGGACGGCGAGGTGGCGTCCGAAGGAAAGAAGCTGCCGCCGACCGCATCCGGCGTGTAGGGCTGCGCCACGCGCTCGCCGTTGCTCTTGAGGCGGCCTGCCAATGCAGTGCGCAGCGCCTGGACTTGCGGCGGGGTGAGACACGCAGCCGGGTCGGCGCCCGCTGCGCCGCATTGCATGACGGCCGGATCGAAATTGCAACGACGGGGGTCGTCCAGCACGCCGTCGGCAACCTGGTCGATGCCAGGTTTGCCGTCGCACATCTCGATGACCTTGTTGCCCACTTTGGTCAGCAACGTTTTCGGGATGCCGGCACCCGGAACGGCCCACTGCGCGAGCGCCGCATTGGCTTCGGCCGCGAGTGTCCCGGTCCAGTCGCTCGCGGGGGCGCCGGCGACGATGCCGTCGTAGTCGCCCGGAAATCGCGACATTTCCATGATGCCGTGATGACCACCTTGCGAGCAGCCGTTGTAGTAGGCGTAACGGGGCGCTTTGTCGTAGTAGTTCTGTGTGATCTCCTTGCCCACCTGGGTGACGACGTGCTGCGCGCGCCAGGCGAAATCGATCTTGCGCTCCGGGTTGAGCGCGAAGTCCGCATCCGCCGCGCGGTGTCCGTTGTCGTGCCCGACGCTCGCATATCCCATGCCGAAGTGCTGGTTCACGGTGCCGTAGGAGATATAGCCGTTGGACCCGCCCGACGCGGTGCCCGCGAACTTCTGGTTCCAGCCCGCTTCACTGGGCATCCAGAGTTCGAACCGGATGTCGGAATCCTTGCTGGGCTGCACCGATCCCGCAACGCGGCAGAACGAATCTTCCACCTTGGCCGAGCCACCGCCGCCATTCGGACTGGTCCATGGCATGTCCTTGCTGGCGACGATCCACTCCGCCGCATCGATTCGGGTCGCAACCGATGCAACGCTGCGCTGCGCCAGCGCCGTGCACTTCGCACGCGCGTCGGCGACACCGGAGCTTCCATCGCTGCACGCAGACAACATCAGCGGGACGACGCCCGCCAGCACGACGGCGGAAGCGGCTCGAGAGTTGAGTGCGATGTTTTTCATGTGGGTCTCCTCCTGTTGCGACGCGAGTATGAAGCTGGACGATGAAGCTGTCGAGGGCTCGAACCGGCACCGTCCATGAGCACGCCGGTCGTACGCGGGATCGGTCCGAGCCGAAAGGCTGCGGTCCCACCGCCTTGGCGAGTCGAACCGCCATTCGCCGCGCCTCGGGCAGGTCTGGGTCGTGCTGCGGCGCCGCTCGCTCGCGTCGCAGCGCCGGCCTCGACGCGGCGCGGCGCGGTTGCTCCGCGGCGCGGTGTGGACCGACCTGCCATCAACAGGCAACGTCGAACGCGCACCCAGTTGCATGCGCGAGCAACCGGGCCAAGAAAACGTGTGCTCCAACGTTCAGCCAGCCGATGATTTCATGCGCGTGCGCGCCGGCGATCAGCAGGTTGCAGCCCGAACCCGACTGCGCATGCACGGGTGGCCGGCTGCGCGCCAGTCCACCGAAGGGAAGCGATTCACAGCCCCGGGCCGGCACCGACCGGTTGGCGTATCGTTGGTGCCCGGGACAGGCAACGGCAGCCCAAGATTGCGCCTGCCGTCTGACCAGCCCGTGAGTTCCTGCCGCGGCCATCTCCAGCTTTATCTACTCCTCTCATGCAACGTTTTGCCGATCCATTCGAGGCGCAGCTGAAGCGCGGCCTCAAGCCGCTCTACGCGATCCACGGCGACGAGCCGCTGCTGGTGCAGGAGGCGGCCACTGCGGTGCGCGCGGCAGCAAAGGCGCAAGGTTTTGTCGAGCGGCGCGTCTTCACGGTGGCCGGCGCGCGTTACAACTGGAGCGCGGTGCTCGGCGCGCTCGGCTCGCAGAGCTTGTTTGCCGAGCGGCAGGTGATCGAGATCCAGATCCCGTCGGGCAAGCCCGGCGTCGACGGGGCGAAGGCGCTGCAGCAAATTGCCGAGCAGCTCGGCGAAGCGTCCGATGGCGCCACACTCGGGATCGTGCTGCTGCCGCGGCTCGACCGAGCGACGCGTTCGAGTGCCTGGTTCAGCGCGTTGGAACGCGTCGGCACGGGCATGCAGGTCGATGCGGTCGAGCGCGCCGCCTTGCCGGGCTGGATCGCGCAGCGGCTTGCGCGCCAGCAGCAGCGTGTGGCGGCCGGCGAGGCGGGCCAGCGCACGTTGCAGTTCTTTGCCGATCGGGTCGAGGGCAACCTGCTGGCCGCGCATCAGGAAGTGCAAAAGCTCGCGCTGCTGCATCCGGCCGGGGAGCTGTCTTACGAGCAGATCGAGCGGGCGGTGCTCGACGTGGCGCGTTTTCATGTGTTCAAGTTGCCGGAAGCGGTGCTGGCGGGCCAGGCCCAACGCACTGCGCGAATGCTCGATGGCCTGGCGGCCGAAGGCGTGGCGGCGGTGCCGGTGCACTATGCGCTGGCCGAAGAGATTCGATCGTTGAAGCGCGTACACGACGCGCTCCGGGCTGGCCAGCCGATGCCGATGGCGTTGCGGGACAGTCGCGTCTGGGGCGCGCGCGAGCAGCTGTTCGAGCGCGTGTTGCCACGGCTGTCGGCCGACACGCTCGCGCAGCTGCTGCTCGCCGCGCATCAGGTGGACGGCATCGTCAAGGGGCTGCGCGTGCCCGGCTGGCCGACCGACGCCTGGGCCGCGCTGCACCGGCTCGCGATGCAGTTGTGCAGCGCGTGCTCGGCCGCGCCGCGCGCTGCGCGGGCGCGCGCATCGGCCGCAGCCGGCAAAATGACAGCATGAACGCGTTCAATCCCATCGAGCATGTCGATGCGCTCGGCGCCCACGCAAAAGTGGCCAGCGCGCTGATCGCACGCGCCGATACCGCTATGAAAAACAAAGCACTGCGCGCGCTTGCGCGGCGGCTGCGCGAAAGCGTCTCGGCGTTGCAGGCAGCGAATGCACTGGATCTGGAGCGCGCTGCCGCCGCCGGTCTGGCGGCGCCGATGCTTGACCGCCTGAAGCTGGACGCCAAGGCGATCGACACCTGCGCCCAGGGCTGCGAGCAGCTTGCGGCCATGCCGGACCTCATCGGCGAGATCAGCGCGCTCCGACAGCAGCCCAGCGGCATCCGCGTCGGCCAGATGCGCGTGCCGATCGGCGTGTTCGGCATGATCTACGAGAGCCGCCCGAACGTGACGGTCGAGGCCGCGAGCCTCGCGATCAAAAGCGGCAACGCGTGCATCCTGCGCGGCGGCTCGGAAGCTATTCAGTCGAACCGCGCGCTGGCCGCGCTGGTGGCCGATGCGCTGACCGAGGCCGGGCTGCCGCCGGAAGCGGTGCAACTGGTGCAGACGACCGACCGCGCGGCGGTCGGCCGGTTGATCGCGATGCCGGAATTCGTCGACCTGATCATTCCGCGCGGCGGCAAGGGGTTGATCGAGCGCATCGCGCGTGACGCCAAGGTGCCGGTCATCAAGCACCTCGATGGCAATTGCCATGTCTACGTCGATGCGCCCTGCGACATCGAGATGGCGCTGCGCGTGGCCGACAACGCGAAGACGCAGAAGTACAGCCCGTGCAATGCAGCGGAGAGCCTGCTGGTCGCGCGCGAGATCGCTGCCGAGTTTCTGCCACGCATCGGTGCGATCTATGCCGCCAAAGGCGTCGAGATGCGTGGCTGCGCCGAGTCGCTTGCGCTGCTTGAAGGGGTGCGAGGCGCCGCGCTGCAGCCCGCGACCGAGGCCGACTGGTCCGAGGAATATCTGGCGCCCGTCATCAGCATCAGGATCGTCGACGGCGTCGATGCGGCGATCGCGCACATCAACCGCCATTCGAGCCACCACACCGACGCGATCCTGACGACCGACCACCGGCACGCGCAGCGTTTCCTGCGAGAAGTCGACTCGGCCAGCGTGATGGTGAATGCGAGCACACGCTTTGCCGACGGCTTTGAGTACGGACTCGGCGCCGAGATTGGCATCAGCACCGACAAGTTTCATGCGCGCGGGCCGGTCGGCGTGGAAGGGCTCACGTCGCTCAAGTGGGTCGTGCTCGGCCAGGGTGAGCTGCGCGGTTGAACCGGGGCGCCGCAGCGCACGCACCGGTCTCTCAAGACGGGTTCGCCCGCGACGGTCCGCAGGGGTTGGACGAACGGCCGGCCCGACGGCTGCCTGCGCACGCCGTTGGCGGGACTGTTGCGTGCTGTGTTGCTTCCTGTAGGCCTCGCTGTATCGCTTGCCCTGAATTCTGGCTGCCCCACCACTGCAGCGCCTTAAAATGGCCCCACCCACTCCACAACGAGGCGTCGCTCCTTGGTTCCCCATCTCATCACCGCACTGACCGGCCCGATCAACGAGCTCGAACAGCGTGTGCTCGACTCGATGCCGGCGATCGAACGCTGGTTCCGGCTCGAATGGATGGAGCACACGCCGCCGTTCTACAGCGCGGTGGACATCCGCAACGCGGGTTTCAAGCTCGCGCCGGTGGACACCGACTTCTACCCGAGCGGCTGGCACCACCTGACGCTGGAGATGCTGCCGCTGGCCGTGCAGGCGGCGATGGCGTCGATCGAGAAGATTTGCCCCGAAGCGCGCAATCTGCTGCTGATCCCGCAAAGCCACACCAGCGGCGCGTTCAACCTGAGCAACGTCGCACAGTTGAAGCGCATCTTTCACATGGCGGGGCTGAACGTGCGGGTCGGCTCGCTCGACCCCGATCTGAAGGAGCCGACGCCGATGAGCGCGCCGGGCGAAGAACCGATCCTGTTCGAGCCGATCGTGCGAACCAAGCGCCGGCTCGGCCTGAAGCACTTCGACCCGTGCGCGATCCTGCTGAACAACGACCTGTCGGCCGGCCCGCCCGGCATCCTCGAAGAGCTGCACGAGCAGTACCTGCTGCCGCCGCTGCAAGCCGGCTGGACGGTGCGCCGAAAAAGCAAGCACTTCGAGATGTACGAGGAGCTGGCCAAGCGGTTCGGCAAGCTGCTCGGGATCGATCCGTGGCTGATCAATCCGGTGTTCGACCAGTGCACCGACGTCGACACGCAGACCGACGCGGGGCTCGAAGCGTTGCGCGCACCCGTCGATGCGTTGCTGACCAAGGTGCGCCGCAAATACAAGGAGTACGGCATCAACGAAAAGCCGTTCGTTGTCGTGAAAGCCGACAACGGCGGCCACGGTCTCGGCATCGCGACTGTGCGTGACGCAAAAGACCTGGACGGCCTGCGTCGCGGGTTCGCGGCATCGGCCAAAGGCGGCGCGCCCGCGAGCGACATCATCCTGCAGGAAGGCGTGCTGACCAACGAGCGTCTCCATGATTCGGTCGCCGAGCCGGTGGTCTACATGATGGATCGCTACGTGGTCGGCGGCTTCTACCGCATCCACGCCGAGCGCGGCACCGACGAGAACCTGAGCGCACCGGGCGCCAGGCATGTGCCGCTCGGTTTTGCGGAAAGCACACGGCTGCCGCAGCCCGGCGCCAAGCCCGGCGCGAGCGCGCCGAACCGCTTCTACATGTACGGCGTGGTCGGCCGGCTCGCGATGGTGGCGGCCAGCTACGAACTCGAAGCGACCGACCCGGAGGCCGAAGTCTACGACTGAGCGCAGAAGTGCCCGGTCGGTTGCGGCAGGGCGACACCAGCGGGGTGTGGCTTTTTGTCGTCGTTGCCCGGCGCGGGTTGCCGTTTAATGCGTCGGTGTTCTTTGGCCTCCCTTTTCGTCGTCACGCAGCGGGGCTGCCCGCTCCGACGGCTTCCTCATCGTGCAGAAAACCAAATCCTCGGTCGCCGCGCTGACGCTCGGCGCGATCGGCGTCGTCTACGGCGACATCGGCACCAGCGTGCTGTATGCGATCAAGGAAGTGTTCGGCTCGGGCCACGTGCCATTCACGATCGACAACGTCTACGGCATCTTGTCGATCATCTTCTGGACGCTCACGGTGATCGTCTCCATCAAGTACGTGGTGCTGGTGCTGCGCGCCGACAACCACGGCGAGGGTGGCCTGGTCGCGATGCTCGCGCTCGCGTCGCAGTCGGTGAAGGACAAGCCGAAGCTGCGCAACGTGCTGCTGCTGGTCGGCATCTTCGGTACCTGCCTGTTCTATGGCGACGGGGTCATCACGCCGGCGATCTCGGTGCTGTCCGCGGTGGAGGGACTCGAGGTGGTGTCGCCCGCGTTCGTCGACTACGTGATCCCGCTCACCGTGTTGATCCTGTTCGGCCTGTTCGCGGTGCAGAAAAACGGCACCGCGGGCATCGGCAAGTTCTTCGGGCCGCTCACGCTGTTCTGGTTCGCCACGATCGCGGCGATGGGCGTCTGGCACATCGCGGGCCATCCCGAAATCCTCTGGGCGCTCTCCCCGCACCACGCGCTGCGCTTCATCTGGCTGCAGCCGGGCATCACGTTCATCATCCTGGGGGCGGTGGTGCTCTGCGTGACGGGCGCTGAAGCGCTCTACGCCGACATGGGGCACTTTGGCAAGAAGCCGATCCGGCTCGCGTGGTTTTCGGTCGTGATGCCGGCGTTGACGCTCAACTATTTCGGCCAGGGCGCGCTGCTGCTCGCGCGGCCCGACGCGGTGAAGAACCCGTTCTTCATGATGGCGCCGCAGTGGGCGGTGCTGCCGCTCGTGGGGCTGGCCACGATCGCCGCGGTGATCGCATCGCAAGCCCTCATCTCCGGCGCGTTCAGCGTGACCAAGCAGGTGATCCAGCTCGGCTATCTTCCGCGGCTACGCATCGAACACACCAGCGTGAAGGACACGGGCCAGGTCTATCTGCCGCTCGTGAACTGGGCGCTGTTCGTTGCGATCGTGCTCGCGGTGGTGATGTTCAAGTCGTCCACCAACCTCGCGGCGGCTTACGGCGTGGCTGTGACGACCGATATGCTGATCACGACGATCCTGACGTTCTTCGTGATCCGCTACGGCTGGAAGTACCCGCTGTGGCTGTGCATCGCGGCGACTTCGGTGTTTTTCGTTGTCGACTTCGCGTTTTTCGCCTCGAATCTGCTGAAGCTCATGGCCGGCGGCTGGTTCCCGCTGGCGATCGGCGGCGCGGTGTTCATGCTGATGGTGACGTGGAAGGACGGGCGCGAGCTCATCAAGCAGAAGCTGCTTGATGAATCGATCGAGTTGCGCCCGTTCCTGGACGGCGTGTTCACGTCGCCGCCGGCGCGCGTGGCCGGCGCGGCGGTCTTCATGACCACCGAGATCGGCATGGTGCCCAACGCGATGCTGCACAACCTGAAGCACAACAAAGTGCTGCATGCGAAGAATTTTTTCGTCACTGTGAAAAACCACGAAGTGCCCTGGATCGGCATGGCCAAGCGCGTCGAGATCGAGTCGCTCGAGCACGACTGCTGGCAGATCGTGCTGCACTACGGCTTCAAGAATCACATCGACATTCCCAAGGCGCTGGGCCTGATCAGCAACCGTGGCTTCAAGCTCGATCCGATGACGACGAGCTATTTTCTGTCGCGCGACATCGTGGTGCCCACGGTGGGCTCGGGCATGGCGCCATGGCGCGAGAAGCTGTTCGCGCAGATGCACCACAACGCGGGTGGCGCGGCGGAGTTCCTGCAGTTGCCGAGCAACGCGGTGGTGGAGTTGGGCTCGAAGGTGGAGATTTAGCTCGCCCCCAGCCTGAGCTCCCTGCGGTTGGCTTTCGGCTTCTCCCGGCCCGGCGGAGCCGGCTCCGCGGCGTCTGCTGGTCTGATGGACACGCGAGTGCGGGCGACTTGTGTGCGCCCAATCGTCCGGGGCGGCGCGCGGGGGTCTCGCGCCCTTGTCGGGTCAGACAGAAGGATCATCGGGGTTGCCTATTCGTTCTCGAGCCCGGGCGGCTCGCTTTGCAGCTGAAAAGCGCGACCAGCGTGCTGCGGGGTGGGAGCAGCGGTGAGTGATGCGCTGACCGGTTCGGCAGCTTCATCGGCATTCGGCAAAGACGTCGAATGCGCCATACGCCGGCGGTCCCAGCCGATCAGCCAGCGGGCGGTCGAGACCAGACGGGCCAGCATGGGTGCCAGCACGGTCAAACCAGCCAGCAGCGGCATCAACAACGCCGACAGCGCGAATGTAACGAGCCACCAGCCGGCGGCGGCCGCAGCCCAGGCCGGCAGACCGACCAAGCTGCCCGCTTCGACGAACAGGCTGGTCAGCAAGCCCGGATGGCGGGCCACCAGGTAGGCGGTGCCGGCGACCGCGCCGAGCTTGAGCGCGGCGCGGCCCACGCGGCCGCTGCCGCTCAACACGCGCTGTCCGAGCACCGCGCGGTAATTGGACAGCGCCGCCGCCTGCGCGACTTCGGCCGATCTGCCCGAGGCACGCAGCAGCTTCCAGGCTTTCAGGAAGCCGAACACGGTCAGCACGTCCACACCGGCGCTGGCGACATCGCCCAGGCCGATCGGCGCGGCGACGTCGTATTTCGTCTCCAGATTGCGGATGCCGCCGAACAGGAATTCTTCGACCGATTTGAGCACCCGATCGGTCTGGTTCCAATGCGCGACGCCCGCGCTGTCGACGGCGAACTGCGCAAGGAACTGGAGGCCGTTGACCGCGATCTGATCCACGGCATAACGGCCGCGTGTGAGCGGGCTGTATTCGGGCGGCGCGGGCGCTGAAACCGGTGCCGAGGCAGGCGCAGCCGGCTGGTCGGAAGCGGCTTTTTCGGTGTGGTCCGTTGGCTTGCCCTTGCTGTCGCCGAACAGCGCGCTGGCCTGCGCCTGCAGCGTGCGCCCGAGCCGGCTCAGTTCGTAGCCCGCGCGCAGCGTGGCCACATCGTGATCCATGAAGTAGAAAATCACCGGCACGATCGGCTCGCCGTACCGGCGCAGCAGCGCCTGCAGCTGGGGCTCGGCACCGAACGCCTCCAGCACCGCGCGGGCTTGCTCGCCGTACTTGTCCAGCGCCAGCCGCATCTTGAACGCAAGCTCCCGGTCGGCCGCCGCATCGAGCAACACGGCCTGCAACGCCGGCAGGGCGCCCGTTTTGTCGTACAACTCGGGCCCGAACGTCTGGCGCGCGCGCAGATCGACCAGCCGGTCGTCGTAGCTGGCCGAGCGGTCCGACACGGCAGCGATCAGCCCGCCGATCAGCGCGCAGAGCATCAGCAGCACGAGCCAGCCGCGCAGCCGGCTCGGCCGTGCGTGTGGCACGCCCGGCAACGCAGCGTCCGCCCGCCGCGGACGCTGCGTTGCCGCTGTCGCTGTCGCGATTGTGTTCATCAGGACGAATGGTAGTGAGAGACGCTTGCCGCCGAGCGCGCAGCGGACTCATTGGGGCCCGCTGCGTGGACAAGGCACCCGGAGCCGACCGAGAATGCTGTGCTTGCCCGTCGTTTTTTCGATTCTCCGACCGCCGCTTTCCTTCTTTCTTCTCAATCCCGCGATGCATTTCCTCTTCATTGCCGACCCGCTCGAATCGTTCAAGATTTACAAAGACACCACGTTCGTGATGATGCGCGAGTTGCAAAAGCGCGGCCACTTGCTGTCGGTCTGCGAGCCGCAGGATTTGAGCTGGCAGAGCAGCCACCGCGTGATGGCGCACGTGCGCGACGTGATGCTGACCGGCGAGCAAAGCGGCGAGGGGTGGTTTCGCACCACGCAGCAGCAGTTCAACGACCGGCCGCGCGCGAGCGACGGCACCCGGGCCCAGTCGGTCTGCGAGTTCGACGCGGTGCTGATGAGGAAAGACCCGCCGTTCGATGCGCAGTACATCTACGCGACGCATCTGCTCGAGCAGGCCGAACGCGAAGGCGCACGCGTCTACAACAACCCGGCCGCGGTGCGCAATCATCCCGAGAAGCTCTCGATCCTCGAATTCCCCGACCTGATCGGCCCCACGATCGTCACGCGCGATGCGAGCGATGCGCGGCGCTTTTTCGTCGAGCACCAGGACATCATCCTGAAACCGCTCGACGGCATGGGCGGGCAGGGCATCTTCCGCGTCAAGTCCGACGGGTTGAATCTGGGCAGCATCATCGAGACGTTGAACCGGGGCGGCGCGGAAACCATCATGGTGCAGAAATTTCTGCCCGAGATCGCGCAAGGCGACAAACGCATCCTGCTGATCGCGGGCCAGCCGGTGCCGTATTGCCTGGCGCGGATCCCGCAACATGGCGAGGTGCGCGGCAATCTGGCTGCGGGTGGCAAGGGCGTCGCGCAAGCCCTGTCCGAGCAGGACAAGCAGATCGCCGAGCGTCTCGGGCCGACCCTGTACGAACGCGGGCTGCTGCTGGTCGGCCTCGATGTGATCGGTGACTGCCTGACCGAGATCAATGTGACGAGCCCGACCTGTTTTCAGGAAATCTTCGATCAGACCGGCTGCGACGTGGCGGCGCTGTTCATCGACGCGCTGGAAGCGGATTTGGCACGAAAAACCAGCTCAAACGCTCAAAGGTAGAGCGTCTACTGCTACTCTATCGATAGCTGAATCCAACCTTGTCGGCGGCAGCCGGCTTGGGCGCTTGCACTTGCCGTCAAAGCCGAGCCAGGGTTTTCCCGGGTCTCGGATGCGACAACGGCATTTAGCATGCATACGTATGCAAAACGGGCTTTGCGCTTTGTCTGCCCTTCTTAACCAACCCCCGCTCCACCCCCCCCCCCATGATCAAGTACCTCAAACGCGGCAAGGACGCCCAGGTCCGCTCCGATGACGACGCCAAAGTGCGCAGCACCGTCGAAGGCATCATCAGGGACATCGAATCCCGCGGCGACGAAGCCGTACGTGAATACAGCCGGAAGTTCGACAACTGGGACCCGTCCGACTTCCGGCTGTCTCAAGCCGACATCGAAGCCGCCAAGAAAAGCCTGTCCGCCCGTGAGATCGAGGACATCGCGTTCGCGCAGAAGCAGGTGCGCAATTTCGCGCAGATCCAGCGCGATTCGATGCAGGATGTTGAAGTGGAAACGCGGCCCGGCGTCGTGCTTGGCCACAAGCACATCCCGGTGAACGCGGTCGGCTGCTACATCCCCGGCGGCAAGTACCCGATGATCGCCTCCGCGCACATGAGCGTGCTGACGGCAAAAGTCGCGGGTGTGAAACGCATCGTATCGACCGCGCCGCCCTATCAGGGCAAGCCGCATCCGGCCATCGTGACCGCGATGAGCATGGCCGGTTCGGATGAAATCCTCGTGCTCGGCGGTGTGCAGGCTGTCGTTGCGATGGCCGTCGGTACGCAATCCATTCTTCCGGTCGACATGCTGGTCGGCCCCGGCAACATGTTCGTCGCGGAAGCCAAGCGCCAGCTCTACGGCCGCGTCGGCATCGACCTGTTCGCAGGCCCGACCGAGACGCTCGTGATCGCCGACGATTCGGTCGACGGCGAGATGTGCGCGGTGGACCTGCTGGGCCAGGCAGAGCACGGGCCGACCTCGCCTTCGGTGCTGCTGACCAACAGCGAGCGGTTGGCCAAGGACACGATGGCCGAGATCGAACGCCAGTTGAAGCACCTGCCGACCGCCGAGATCGCCGCCAAGAGCTGGGCCGAATACGGCGAGGTCATCGTCTGCGACACGCAGGAAGAGATGCTCGCGAAAGCCGACGAGATCGCGTCCGAGCACGTGCAGGTGATGACGAAGGACCCGGACTTCTTTTTGAACCGCATGACGAACTACGGTGCGCTGTTTTTAGGGCCGCGCACCAACGTGAGCTTCGGCGACAAGGTGATCGGCACGAATCACACGCTGCCCACCAACAGGAACGCGCGCTACACGGGCGGCCTGTGGGTCGGCAAATTCCTGAAGACCTGCACGTACCAGCGCGTGCTGACGGACGAGGCAAGTGCCGAGATCGGCGCGTATTGCTCGCGCCTGTGCCACATGGAGAACTTCGCCGGCCACGGCGAGCAGGCGAATCTGCGCGTGCGGCGCTATGGAACCCGCGCCGTGGTGCCCTGGTACCAGCCTGTGCCGGCGGAAGCCTGATGGCGCCCCTGCCACAGACGCCGGGCTTTCGCGTCGACGGCCGGCGCGCGCTGGTGACGGGCGCCGGCCGCGGCATCGGGCTGGTGGCGGCCGCGGCGCTGGCGCAGGCTGGTGCCGCCGTGACGCTGGTCGCGCGCAGCAAAGACGAACTCGAAGCCGTGTGCGGTCAGATCCGTGCGGTGGGCGGCGTCTGTGATTCGCTGGTGCTCGACGTGACCGATGCGCAGGCCGTGCGTGCGCAGATCGCCGAGCGCGAGCCGTTTCAAATCCTGATCAACAACGCGGGCACGAACCGGCCGAAGCCGTTGATCGAGGTCGAAGACGACGACATCGACACCGTGATCGACCTGAACGTGAAAGCTGCGTTCTACGTGACGCGCGCGGTGGCCAGGCAATTGCTGTCCGCGAAGCTGCCGGGCTCGGTCATCAACGTGTCGTCCCAGATGGGCCATGTGGGCAGCCCGAAGCGCACGCTCTACTGCGCGTCCAAGCACGCGATCGAAGGCATGACCAAGGCGCTGGCCTGGGAGCTGGGCCCCGCGAACATCCGCGTCAACACGATCTGCCCGACCTTCATCGAGACCGCCATGACCGCGCCGATGCTGGCCGATCAGGCATTCCACGATTGGGTCGTGTCGAAGATTGCGCTGGGCCGTGTCGGCCAGTTGCACGAAGTGATGGGGCCGATGGTGTTTCTGGCCAGCGACGCGTCGAGCCTGATCACCGGCAGTGCGTTGATGCTGGACGGCGGCTGGACGGCTGCATGAGGCTCTCCCCCAGCCTTCGCTCCCTTCGATCGGCGCTCGGCTTCCCCCTCGCTGGGGGCGGCGCCTGCGGACCGGCAGAGCCGGCTGCGCGGCCCCTGCTGGACGGGATGGTTGGCGCCTGTGCCGCCATCGCCGGATGAAAAGTACCGCGACTGCGCATCAGGTCGCGCGGCTCGCGCAGGTGTCGCAGTCGGCTGTGAGCCGCACGTTCACGCCGGGCGCGAGCGTCTCGGACGCCACGCGCGCCAAGGTGATGGCGGCGGCGCGCACGCTGGGTTATCGGCCGAATGCGCTCGCACGCAGCCTGATCACGCGCAGGAGCGGCATCGTCGCGCTGGTCATGAGCTACTTGCAGAACCAGTTCTATCCGCTCGTGATCGAGCAGCTGTCACAGGCCCTGCAACGCCGCGGCCTGCACGTGCTGATGTTCATCAGCGACGAGTCGGATGCGAACGGCGTGCTCGAGGAAATCCTGCAATATCAGGTGGACGGCATCGTGATGGCATCCACCACGCTGTCGCCCGAACTCGCGCGGCAATGTGCGGACGTCGGCATTCCGATCGTGCTGTTCAACCGCGTACCGGAACTCGGCACCGCGCAGGCCGGCGACGGCACCAGCTCGGTCACCAGCGACAACCACGGCGGAGGCCGGCTCGTGGCCGACACGCTCATGGGGCGCGGGTTCCAGCGTATCGCGTTCCTCGCGGGGCTGGAGAACTCGTCGACCAGCATCGAACGCGAGCGCGGCTTCAACGAAGCGCTGCGGTCGAACGGCCGCAAGGTCTTCGCGCGCGCGGTTGGCCACTACGACTTCACGCGTGCGCAAGCCGCCACGCGCGAACTGTTCGCGATCAATGACCCGCAGCAGCGGCCGGACGCGTTGTTCGTCGCGAACGACCATATGGCGATCGCGGCGCTGGACGTGCTGCGCACCGAACTCGGCTTGCACGTGCCGCAGGATGTCAGCGTGGTCGGCTTCGACGACGTGCCGCAGGCCGGCTGGGGCGCCTACCGGCTCACCACCGTGAGTGCAGGACGTGCCAGCGATGGTCGCGGCCACCGTCGGCCTGCTCGACGAGCAGATGCGGGCCGAGCGGCCGGCGGCACGCGGCGTCATCGTGCCATGCCGGCTGATCGAGCGCGACTCGGTCGCAGCCGCAGCCGCTTGGCCCACCGCGGTCGCCGCGGCGTGACCACGCTTGTTCCCCCCAGAGCCCTTCATTCTTTCCGCCGCCCCCCGATCATTCCAACTCCAGGAGACATCGATCATGACCACCCATTCCCGCCGTCGCGCATTCGCGTTTGCATTGGCCGCATTCGCCACCGGCGCGACGCTGTCCGTGCAAGCCCAGTCGAACCTGGATGCCGCCGCCTGGCCCACCAAGACCGTCAAATACGTGGTGCCGTTTTCACCGGGCGGTGTGTCCGACGGCGTCGCGCGGCTGATCGCGCAGCACCTGACGGAGAAACTGGCTCAACCGGTCGTGATCGAGAACAAGCCCGGCGTCTCCGGCATCGTCGGCACCCAGGCCGTGGCGCGCGCGGCCGCCGACGGCTACACGATCATGGGCGGCACCATCACCACGCACGCGGTGAATCCGTTTTTCTCCAAGACGCTCGGCTACGACCCGGTGGCCGACTTCGCGCCGGTGAGCTTGATCGGTACGGTCAGCAATGTGCTTGTGGTGCCGGCCGACAGCCGCTTCGACTCGGCGCAGCAGATCATCGATGCGCTCAAAGCCAAACCCGACGACCTGACTTACGGCACCGCCGGCGCAGGCACGTCGCAGCACTTGTCGGGCCAGTTGTTCCAGAGCATCAGCGGCACGAAGATGCGCCAGATCATCTACAAGGGCGGCTCGCAGGCGATGGTGGACCTGATCGGCGGCCAGATCGACATGGTGTTCGAAACCGTGGCGGCAGCGCGCCCGATGATCGAAGCCAAGCGTGTCAAGGTGCTCGGCGTCACGTCGGCCAAGCCGCTGGCAAACCTGCCCGGCGTGAAGCCGCTCGCCGAGCTCGGCGTGCCGGGCTTCGAGATGCAGTCTTGGCAGGGTGTGTTCGCGCCGGCGGGCACACCGGCTGCGGTGGTGGAGCGGCTCGGCAAAGAAATCGGCGCAATCGT
>CAVXGG010000020.1:0-68257 GCA_963761295.1 uncultured beta proteobacterium | reverse complement strand
CCTGCTGTCGGAGGAATATGACCTGGGCAGCAAGCGGCTCGCAGGCAATTTCCCGCAGGCGCTCAGCCACATCGCGCTGGTGAACGCGTTGCTGGCGCTGGAGCAGACGCCGTGATGGGGCAACGGCACAGCGGCGATGGTCCCGCAACCTGTGTCGGTGCGCTTCGGGTTGCGGGACTCGCGTTGCCGGCCGTTGTGGCACTGCTGCTCGGCGGCTGCACCGGCAGCGACGGTCGGCATCTTTCTTTTCTGGATCCGCAAGGCCCGATCGCCGCAGCTCAGCGCTTGCATTTCTTCGAGGTGATCGGCCTGCTGTTGATCGTGGTGCTGCCGGTGCTGGTGCTGGTGCCGTGGTTCGCGTGGCGCTATCGCCTGCGCAACCGCAAGTCGCGCTACACACCGAAGTGGGGGTTCTCGATCTGGCTCGAATGCGTGGTCTGGGGCGTGCCGATCGCGATCGCCGTCGCACTTGCGGTGCTGTTGCTGCGCAGCACGGCGGCGCTCGATCCGTACCGCGCGCTCGACACGGACCACCCCGCGCTGCGCGTGCAGGTGATCGGCTACGACTGGAAGTGGTTGTTCGTCTACCCCGATCTCGGCATCGCGAGCGTCGGCGAGGTCGCATTTCCAGCCGGGCAGCCGCTCGCGCTGGAGCTGACTTCGGCCAGCGTGATGCAGTCGTTCTGGATCGCGCCGCTGGGCAGCCAGATCTATGCGATGGGCGGGATGGTCACGCAACTGCATCTGCAGGCCGACCGGCCCGGCCGTTTTGCGGGCGAGAACACGCAGTACAACGGGCAGGGGTTTCACGAGCAGAAGTTCACCGCGGTGGCGCTGGCACCAAGCGACTTCGATGGTTGGGTGGCGCGCGTGCGCCAAAACGGCGTTGCGCTCGACGCCCCTGCGTATCGGACGTTGTCCGAGCGCAGCACGTCGTCGGAGTTGCGCGCTGCGCTGTCGGTGCCCGCTGAGGTGCCCGCCGGCGTCGTCTACTTCAGCGGCGTCGCGCCGGGATTATTCCACCGGGTGGTGCAAGCCACGATGCAAGGCACACCCGTCGCAACGTCGGCCGCGGGTGCCCAGACCAAGACCGGACCGGGGTCCGGGGTGAGCCATGCGATGGCTGCCGACATTTGCGGCCAGCCACCATCAAAAGGCGAGCAATGAACGACGGCACGCTGTCATATGAATGGTTCGGCCGACTCGGCCTCGACGCGCTGCCGTTCTGGAAGATGCTGCAGCAGCCCACGCACGACCACATCGTGAACGGCACGATCGCGAGTGCCGCGGCCGCGATGGTCGTGCTCGGTGCGATCGCCACGCTGGGTCTCGTCACCTGGGCCCGCAAGTGGAAGGTGCTCTGGTCGGACTGGCTGACCAGCGTCGATCACAAGAAGATCGGCATCATGTACGTCGTGATCGCGTTCGTGATGCTCACGCGCGCACTGATCGAGGCCTGCATCATGCGCACGCAGCAGGCGTTCGGGCTGTCGGGCGGCTTCCTGTCGCCGGACCACTTCGCGCAGCTCTTCAGCACGCACGGCTCGATCATGATCTTCTTCATGGCGATGCCGTTTCTGACCGGCATCATCAACTACGTGATGCCGCTGCAACTCGGCGCGCGCGATGTGTCGTTTCCGGTGCTGAATTCGATCAGCCTCGGGCTGACCGCGGCCGGCGCGGCGCTCGTGATGATCTCGCTGCGTGTTCGGCGAGTTCTCCACCGGCGGCTGGAGCGGCTATCCGCCGTACACGGGCATGGCTTTCAGCCCCGGTGTCGGGCCCGACTACTGGATCTGGGCGCTCACGTTGTCATCCATCGGCGCCACGCTGACCGGCATCAACTTCGCAGTCACGATCTACAAGAAGCGCGCGCCCGGCATGACGTTGTTCCGGATGCCGCTGTTTTGCTGGACCACACTGTGCACCAGCATTTTGATGATCTTCGCGATGCCGCCGCTCACGGTGGCGACCTTGCTGCTCGCGCTCGACCGCTATCTGGGCTTTCACTTCTTCACGAACGACCTGGGCGGCAACATGATGAACTTTGCCAACCTGTTCTGGCTGTTCGGCCACCCCGAGGTCTACATCGTGATCCTGCCCGCGTTCGGCGTGTACTCGGAAGTGTTCTCGACGTTCTCGAGCAAGGTGCTGTACGGCTATCGCTCGCTGGTCTATGCAACCATGGGCATTGCGGTGCTGTCGTTCACGGTCTGGGTGCACCACTTCTTCACGATGGGCCAGAGCGCGAACGTGAACGCTGTGTTCGGCATCGCGACGATCCTGATCGGCGTGCCGACCGGCGTCAAGGTGTTACAACTGGATCGCGACGATGTTTCGCGGCCACGTGCGCTTCACGACGCCGCTCGTCCTGGCGCTCGGCTTCGTGATGCTGTTCGTGATCGGCGGCATGACGGGCGTGATCCTGGCCAATCCGAGCATCGACTATCAGGTGCACAACAGCCTGTTTCTGGTCGCGCACTTTCACAACGTGCTGATCCCCGGCATGTTGTTCGGCATGCTCGCGGCGTATCACTTCTGGTTTCCGAAAGCGTTCGGCTTCCGGCTCGACGAGTTCTGGGGCCGGCTCTCGGCCTATTGCTGGATCTTCGGCTTCATGCTTGCGTTCTTCCCACTCTACGGGCTCGGCATGCTCGGCATGACGCGGCGTGCGGTGGCGTATGACCGAGCCGATTATTAGCCGCTGAGATCGTTGCGTTCTTGGGTGCCTGCTGCTCCGTTCGCGCTGTTCGCGCTGCTGTGGCAGCTCTGGGTTTCGGTGCGGCGGCGCGATCAAAACCGCGTTCCGGCGGGCGATCCGTGGGATGGGCGCAGCCTGGAGTGGGCAATGGCCGCACCGCCGCCCGAATACAACTTCGCGGTGATGCCTACGGTCACTGAGTCGCGACGCGTTCACTACCGCCAAGGACCGCGGCGCGCCGCCTATCTGCAGCCCGATCGATATTAGGCATCGAGATGCCGAACAACAGCGCGCTCGGCCTCATGCTGGCTGCGCTGGGCGGCATCGTTGCATTCGCGTTGGTCTGGCATATCTGGTGGCTGGTCGTGGTCAACATGGCGCTGGTCGTCGGCGTCACCGTGGCACGCGGCTTCGTGCGCGATACCACCCACACGATCCCGGCTTTGCAGGTGCGGCGCGAGCATCGCCGCTGGCTCGAGCAGGTCGCGGCGCTGCCTTCCGTGGAGCGGGGGCGCGAAGTCGAGCCGGCGAACCATGGCCTTGCGCATCGCACGCCGGCAAGCGCCGGCACCGCATGAGCCAGCAGCAGAACCCGAAGCACCCGGGGCTCAACCTCGGCGCCTGCGCATGGCCGCTCCGACCTTGCGGCCGAGGAAATGGTGTTCGGCTTCTGGGTGTTTCTGATGAGCGATGCGATCTTGTTCGGTCTTCTGTTCGCCACCTACGTGACGATGGTCGGCTCGACCGCGGGCGGGCCGGGGCCGAAGGAACTGTTCGAGTTGAGCACCGCGTTCATCGAGACGCTGCTGCTGCTGGCCAGCAGCTTCACGTTCGGCATGGCGTCGCTCGCGTTGAAGTACCAGCACGACCGGAATCGACTGCTCGGCTGGCTCGGGATCACCTTGCTGCTTGCGCTCGTGTTTCTCGGCCTCGAACTGCACGACTTCAGCTCGATGGTCGACAAGGGCGGCGCGCCGAGTCGCAGCGGCTTTGCTTCGGCGTTTTTTGCGCTGGTGCCGCTGCATGGGCTGCACGTGGCCGCCGGCAGCCTGTGGCTGCTCTCGATCGCGGTGCAGATCCGGCGCTTCGGACTGGATCAGCACACAAAGCTCGGCGTGCTGCGGCTCGGCTTGTTCTGGCACTTCCTGGACATCGTCTGGGTCGGCATTTTTTCGGTTGTGTATCTGGCAGGTCTTGCATGAATCCCGCACGAACATCAACGCAGGCGCAGCCGGGACACGACACGCAGGAAGGGCCGGATGGGGACCAAGCCAAGCGTCGGCACGAATTTCATTCGTACTGCCGGGGACTGGGCATTGCACTGGTGCTGACTGCCGTACCGTTCGCGTTCGTGCATTGGGGCGTGCTGTCCCACCGCTGGCTGCTGGGTGCGATCGGCGCGTTCGCGTTCGCACAGGTCGTCGTGCACTTCCGATTTTTCCTGCACATTGACTTCTCGAAGCAAAAGCGCGAAGACCTGCAGCTGATCCTGTTTTCGACATTGCTGCTGCTCATCATGGGCGGCGGCACCATCTGGATCATGGCCAGTCTGGCCGCGCGGATGGGAGTGCACGGTGGAAGCTGAATGTCGCGCGCTGCACTCGATTCGAACGTTTGTGTCATAATCGTGGGCTTCGCGCCAAACCGGGCGTTGAAGCGCAGAACGAATTTCATCCCAATCGCCAGCGCAGGCGGATCGTCTTTCATCGGTTTTTCCAGCCGATCGAACAGAAACGAACCGCTTGCGGCAACGACGGGTCCAAGACTGACCGGGCGCCTTCCCGATCCTCGCTATCGAGGGTTGGCTCGAGCGTTTCGGTCAAGTTGGGAACATACGAATCATGATCCAGACTGAATCCCGGCTCGACGTGGCCGACAACACGGGCGCGAAGTCCGTGCTGTGCATCAAGGTGCTCGGCGGCTCGCGTCGTCGCTATGCGAGCGTGGGCGACGTGATCAAAGTCAGCATCAAGGAAGCCGCGCCGCGCGGCCGCGTCAAAAAAGGCGAGGTCTACAGCGCTGTGGTGGTGCGCACCGCTAAAGGCATCCGTCGCAGCGACGGCTCGCTGGTCCGCTTCGACGGCAACGCCGCCGTGCTGCTGAACAACAAGCTGGAGCCGATCGGCACCCGCATCTTCGGCCCGGTGACGCGTGAACTGCGCACCGAGCGCTTCATGAAGATCGTGTCGCTCGCGCCCGAAGTCCTCTAATTCAAGCCAATAGACGAAGAAAAGCATCATGAACAAGATTCGCAAGGGCGACGAAGTCATCGTGATCGCGGGACGCGACAAGGGCAAGCGCGGCAAGGTCGCGCTGCGCAAGGACGACGCCTATCTGCTGGTCGACGGCATCAACGTCGTGAAGAAGCACACCAAGCCGAATCCGATGAAGAACACCACGGGCGGAATCATTGAGAAATCGATGCCGATCCACCAGTCGAACATCGCAATCTACAACGCGTCCACCGGCAAGGCGGACCGCGTCGGCATTCAGCAGGATGCGGATGGCAAGCGCTTCCGCGTCTTCAAGTCCAGCGGTGAAGCC
This sequence comes from uncultured beta proteobacterium, assembly GCA_963761295.1. Taxonomy (GTDB): domain Bacteria; phylum Pseudomonadota; class Gammaproteobacteria; order Burkholderiales; family Burkholderiaceae_C; genus JBBPYC01. The sequence goes on along the minus strand of CAVXGG010000020.1, from coordinate 63,012 downwards.
ATCAAACTGGCTTGAACCGCTTAAGAAACCGGATATTCAACATGGCACGTCTGCAGCAGCAATACCGCGAGAAGATCGCGCCCGAGCTGATCGAAAAATTCGGCTATAAGTCGCCGATGCAAGTTCCGCGGCTGACCAAGATCACCCTGAACATGGGTGTCAGCGAAGCGGTGTCCGACAAGAAGGTGATGGACAACGCCGTCGCCGATCTGACCAAGATCGCGGGCCAAAAACCTGTCGTCACCAAGGCCAAGCGCCCGATCGCCGGCTTCAAGATTCGCGAAGGCCAGGCCATCGGCTGCATGGTCACGTTGCGCGGTGTCCGCATGTATGAGTTCTTGGACCGGTTCGTCACCGTGGCGCTGCCGCGTGTGCGCGACTTCCGCGGCATCTCGGGCCGTGCGTTCGACGGCCGTGGCAATTACAACATCGGCGTCAAGGAACAGATCATTTTTCCGGAAATCGAGTACGACAAGGTCGATGCGCTGCGCGGGATGAACATCAGCATCACCACCACTGCGAAGACCGACGAGGAGTGCAAGGCGCTCCTCACCGCGTTCCGTTTTCCGTTCAAGAACTAAAGGTCGGCAATGGCAAAGAAATCCGTGATCCAGCGCGAACTGAAGCGTGAGCGTCTGGTCGCCAAGTACGCAGACAAGTACGCCGAATTCAAGCGCATTTCGGAAGACGCGAAGCGCAGCGACGAGGAGCGCGCCGCCGCCCGGCTCGGCCTGCAGTTGTTGCCGCGCAATGCGAACCCGACGCGCCTGGTCAATCGCTGCGGGATGACGGGCCGCCCGCGTGGGGTGTTCCGCCAGTTCGGTCTGGCGCGCGCCAAGATTCGCGAGCTCGCGTTTGCCGGCGACATCCCCGGCATCACCAAGGCCAGCTGGTAATTGCCGCACGGCAGGAGTAAACAAACATGAGCATGAGTGATCCGATCGCCGACTTGCTGACACGCATCCGCAATGCGCAGATGGTGTCCAAGCCGACCGTTGCGATGCCCGCTTCCAAAGTCAAGATTGCAATCGCTCGCGTATTGCAGGACGAAGGCTATATCGACGGCTTTGAAGTGAAGAACGAGACCGGCAAGGCCGAACTCGAAATCACCTTGAAGTACTACGCCGGACGTCCGGTGATCGAGCACATCGAGCGGGTGAGCCGTCCCGGTCTGCGCGTCTACAAGGGTTGCAATGCGATCCCTCAGGTCAAAAACGGCCTGGGTGTGGCGATTGTGACCACGCCGCAAGGCGTGATGACCGATCGCAAGGCGCGCGCCACCGGCATCGGCGGCGAAGTGCTGTGCTACGTGGCCTGATGCGCCGAGCGCACGCAGAAGCCCAGTCAATCGCGGAGTAATCGAACAAATGTCCCGTATTGGAAAAATGCCGATCCCGGTGCCGCAAGGTGTCGACGTGTCGATCAATGATGAGCTGATCAACGTGAAGGGCGCCGGCGGCGCGCTGTCGTTGCGCCAGCACGCGCTTGTCAAGCTGGAAAACAAGGACGGCCAGATGCGCTTTGCGCCGGCCGACGATTCCCGCGAAGCGAATGCGATGAGCGGCACGATGCGCCAGTTGGTCAACAACATGGTGGTCGGCGTCAGCAAGGGCTTCGAGCGCAAGCTGACATTGGTCGGCGTGGGCTTCAAGGCGCAGGCGTCAGGCAACAAGCTGAATCTGTCCGTGGGTTTCTCGCATCCGGTCAACAAGGACATGCCGCAAGGCATCACGGTGGCCACACCCACCCCGACCGAAATTTTGATCAAGGGCGCCGACCGTCAGCGCGTCGGCCAGATCGCCGCCGAAATCCGCGCGATCCGCCCACCCGAACCCTACAAGGGCAAGGGCATCCGCTATGCGGACGAGAAGATCACGATCAAAGAAACCAAAAAGAAATAACCCTCGTTAGGAACTGTCGGCCATGTTGAGCAAAAAAGAGCAGCGGCTGCGTCGGTCGCGCCAGACCCGGATCCGGATCGCCACGCAACGCGTCGCGCGCCTGACCGTGAACCGCACCAATCTGCACATCTACGCGAACCTGATCTCTGAAGACGGCTCCAAAGTGCTCGCCAGCGCATCGACGATGGAGCCGCAGTTGCGCACCTCGTTGGGCGCCTCCGGCAAGGGCGGCAACGCGCAGGCGGCTGAGCAAGTCGGCAGGCGCATCGCCGAGAAGGCGCAAGCCGCCGGCATCCAGAAAGTCGCGTTCGATCGCTCGGGCTATGCGTATCACGGTCGCGTCAAGGCACTCGCCGACGCCGCCCGTGCGGCTGGCTTGCAGTTCTAACACCGTTCACCGAATTCAGGGACAGTCATGGCAAAGATGCAAGGCAAGATGATGGGCCGTCCGCAAGGCGACGGACCGGAAGACGGATTGCGCGAGAAGATGATCGCGGTGAATCGCGTGACCAAGGTGGTCAAGGGCGGCCGCATTCTGGGCTTCGCCGCGCTGACCGTGGTCGGCGACGGCGATGGCCGCGTCGGCATGGGCAAGGGCAAATCCAAGGAAGTGCCGGCGGCGGTGCAAAAGGCGATGGAAGAAGCGCGCCGCAACATGACCAAGGTCACGCTGAAAAACGGCTCGCTGCATCATCGGGTGACCGGCGAACACGGCGCTGCGAACGTCATGATGACCCCGGCTCCGAAAGGCACCGGCATCATCGCTGGCGGCCCGATGCGTGCGGTATTCGAAGTGATGGGCATCACCGACATCGTGGCCAAGAGTCATGGTTCCTCGAATCCCTACAACATGGTGCGTGCCACGCTCGATGCGTTGAAGAACTGCACCACCCCGGGCGATGTCGCTGCCAAGCGCGGCAAGACCGTCGAAGAAATTTTCGGTTGATGCGCAGCGCATCGACGACAGGAGTTCATTCATGAGCACCCCATCCAAAGCCACCGTCAAGGTGCAATTGGTCCGCAGCCCCATCGGCTGCAAGGAATCGCATCGTGCGACCGTGCGCGGCCTCGGTCTGCGCAAGGTTCGCAGCACCAGCGAATTGGAAGACACGCCGGCGGTGCGCGGCATGATTGACAAGATCGACTATCTGGTCAAGGTCCTCTAGAGAGAGAACAAGCAATGGAACTGAACGGCATCAAATCGGCTGAAGGCTCACGTCCCGATCGACGTCGCGTGGGCCGCGGCATCGGCTCGGGCCTGGGCAAGACCGCGGGTCGCGGCCACAAAGGCCAGAAGTCCCGTGCGGGCGGTTTTCACAAGGTTGGCTTCGAGGGTGGCCAGATGCCGATGCAGCGGCGCTTGCCGAAGCGCGGCTTCAAGTCGCAGCAGTTGCAGTTCAACGCTGAAGTCACGTTGTCCGAGCTGAACCGGCTCGATGCTTCGTCGATCGACGTGCTGGCTTTGAAACAAGCTGGTCTGATTGGCGACATGATCAAGAACGTCAAAGTCATCCTGTCGGGCAAGCTCGACAGGGCGATTCAATTGAGCGGCGTGCGTGCCACGGCGGGCGCCAAGGCGGCGATCGAGGCCGCGGGCGGATCGTTGGCTTGAGTCGACAGCCGATGAGCAACGAAGGACACGTCTGTGGCCACTAACACCGCACGCATTGCAAAGACCGGCAAGTTCGGCGATTTGCGACGTCGGCTTGTGTTTCTGCTGCTCGCATTGGTGGTGTACCGGATCGGTGCGCATATCCCGGTGCCCGGAATCGATCCGAACCAGCTGCAGCAACTCTTCAAGGGCCAGCAGGGCGGTATCCTGAGCCTGTTCAACATGTTCTCGGGCGGCGCGCTGTCGCGCTTCACCGTGTTCGCGCTCGGCATCATGCCCTACATCTCGGCATCGATCGTGATGCAGCTGATGACCTATGTGGTGCCGACGTTCGAGCAGTTGAAGAAGGAAGGCGAGGCGGGCCGCCGGAAGATCACGCAGTACACGCGCTACGGCACCTTGGGCCTGGCGTTGTTCCAGTCGATGGGCATTGCGATTGCGCTGGAGAGCTCCGCAGGTCTGGTGTTGTCACCGGGATTTGGTTTTCGCATCACGGCGATGGTCAGCCTGACGGCCGGCACGATGTTTCTCATGTGGCTCGGTGAGCAGATCACCGAACGCGGCTTGGGCAACGGGATTTCGATCATCATCTTCGCCGGCATCGCGGCTGGGTTGCCGAACGCGGTGGGCGGTTTGCTCGAGTTGGTGCGTACCGGCGCCATGGCGCCGCTGATTGCCATTCTGATCGTGGTCGTCGTGGCGCTCGTGACGTACTTCGTGGTGTTCGTCGAGCGCGGACAACGCAAGATTCTGGTCAATTACGCGCGGCGCCAGGTCGGCAACAAGGTGTATGGCGGGCAATCGTCGCACTTGCCGCTGAAGCTGAACATGGCCGGCGTGATTCCGCCGATCTTCGCGTCCTCCATCATCTTGCTGCCGGCAACGGTTGTAGGCTGGTTCAGCACGGGCGAATCGATGCGCTGGCTGCGTGACGTGGCTGCCACGTTGAGTCCTGGTCAGCCCATCTATGTGCTGTTCTATGCCACCGCGATCATCTTCTTTTGTTTTTTCTACACAGCGCTGGTATTCAACAGCCGGGAAACTGCGGACAACCTGAAGAAGAGCGGAGCATTCATCCCAGGCATTCGCCCGGGTGACCAGACGGCTCGCTACATCGACAAGATCCTCACAAGACTGACCTTGGCCGGCGCCATCTACATCACTTTCGTTTGTTTGCTGCCGGAATTTTTGATCCTGCGCTACAACGTGCCGTTCTATTTCGGTGGCACGTCGCTGCTGATCATCGTCGTGGTCACGATGGACTTCATGGCACAGGTGCAGAACTACATGATGTCTCAGCAGTATGAGTCGCTGCTGAAAAAGGCGAACTTCAAGACTTCGCTCGGCAACTGATCCTTATGTCCAAAGACGATGTCATCCAGATGCAGGGGGAAGTGGTTGAAAACCTCCCCAACGCAACATTTCGCGTGAAGCTAGAAAATGGGCATGTCGTGCTCGGCCACATTTCCGGAAAGATGCGGATGCACTACATCCGCATCCTTCCCGGGGACCGCGTCACGGTCGAGTTGACGCCCTATGACCTGACCCGCGCAAGGATCGTGTTTCGCGCGAAGTAGGCGAGGCGTTGGTTGGGTGGGCAACGAACGGCTGCGCCGTCATGGCCCGATCGCGCATCAGGCAGTTACTTCACTGCTCGTTTTCACATAAGAATTTTTCATTAGGAGCATGCAATGAGAGTCTCTGCATCCGTCAAGAAAATCTGTCGTCATTGCAAGATCATTCGCCGCAACGGTGTGGTACGTGTGATCTGCACCGACCCGCGTCACAAACAGCGTCAGGGCTGATCCCGCGCGCCCATTCGAGGAAACACCATGGCACGTATTGCAGGCATCAATATCCCGCAGCATCAGCACATTGAAATCGGGCTGACCGCGATTTTCGGCATCGGCCGCACGCGTGCGCGTCAGATTTGCGAGGCGTGCGACATCCCGTACGCAAAAAAGGTCAAGGACCTGACCGACGGCGATCAGGAGAAGCTCAGGGAGGCCATCGGTCAATTCACGATCGAGGGGGATCTGCGTCGTGAGACCACGATGAACATCAAGCGCTTGATGGACATCGGTTGCTATCGCGGCTTTCGGCATCGTCGCGGTCTGCCGGTGCGTGGACAGCGCACGCGCACCAATGCGCGGACCCGCAAAGGTCCCCGCAAAGCCGCTCAGTCACTGAAGAAGTAAGCAAGCAGCCACCGACATCACCGCTGCAATTCAAGGAACCAAATGGCCAAAGCACCCGCCAGCACCGCCGCGCAGCGCGTGCGCAAGAAAGTCCGCAAGAACGTTGCGGACGGCATTGCGCACGTTCACGCATCCTTCAACAACACCATCATCACGATTGCCGATCGTCAGGGCAACGTGTTGTCCTGGGCATCGTCCGGCGGTCAAGGCTTCAAGGGTTCACGCAAGTCGACTCCTTTCGCCGCACAGGTGGCGTCAGAAGTGGCAGGCCGCGCGGCGATGGAACAAGGCATCAAAAATCTCGATGTCGAGATCAAGGGTCCCGGCCCCGGGCGTGAGTCGTCGGTGCGTGCGCTGGGTGCATTGGGCATTCGCATCAACTCGATCGCCGACGTCACGCCCGTACCGCACAACGGTTGCCGTCCGCAGAAACGCCGCCGCATCTGATTCGGCACGGAGCGCGAAGCAGGTACCGTTTGCCGCTTCCGCCTTTCCTTGCAATCGTTCCCAAGACCACCGCCATCGGCTACGCGCTGTTGGCTCCCGCAGCAATCGGCTGCGGCAGTTTGAATAGGAATTTCTTTAAGTGGCACGTTACCTCGGCCCCAAGGCCAAACTTTCCCGCCGTGAAGGCACCGATCTTTTCCTGAAGAGCGCACGTCGCTCGATCAGCGACAAGGCCAAATTCGACAGCAAGCCGGGCCAGCATGGGCGCACCTCCGGTGCCCGCATTTCCGACTACGGCCTGCAACTGCGCGAAAAGCAGAAAGTCAAGCGCATGTACGGCGTGCTGGAACGCCAGTTCCGCCGCTACTTCGCAGAAGCCGACCGGCGCCGTGGCAACACCGGTGCGAACCTTCTCGGGCTGCTCGAGTCCCGTCTCGACAACGTGGTGTTCCGCATGGGCTTTGGCTCGACACGTGCCGAAGCACGCCAGCTCGTCTCGCACAAGGCGATCACGGTGAATGGTCAACCGGTCAACATTCCGTCCTACATGGTCAAAGTCGGCGACGTGGTGGCGGTGCGCGAGAAATCCAAAAAGCAAAACCGCGTGGCCGAGGCATTGAGCCTCGCGCAGCAGGTCGGCATTCCGGCCTGGGTCGAGGTCAGCGCCGACAAGGGCGAAGGCATCTTCAAAAAGGTTCCGGATCGCGACGAGTTCGGTGCCGACATCAATGAATCCCTGATCGTCGAGCTGTATTCGCGCTGAGCGTCCGGTCTTCGATTCTTGCCGCGCGCGCCGCTCGGGCTTTTGCTCCGGGCGTCCCACGCGGCATTGCGTTTTTTTTGTCCCCATCAGCCTTACCGGTGTAACGAGCCGGGGGTATTGAGAGAACCATTGCATGCAAAATAGTCTGCTGAAGCCGAAAGCCATTAACGTCGAACAAATTGGCGTCAATCGCGCCAAGGTTGCGCTGGAGCCGTTCGAGCGCGGCTACGGACACACATTGGGCAACGCATTGCGGCGTGTGCTGCTGTCGTCGATGCCGGGCTACGCGGCCACCGAAGTGACGATCGCGGGCGTGCTGCACGAGTACTCGTCGATCGACGGCGTGCAGGAAGACGTCGTCAATATCCTGCTGAACCTGAAAGGCGTTGTGTTCAAGCTGCACAACCGCGATGAAGTCACGCTCAGCCTGCGCAAGGACACCGAGGGTGTGGTCACCGCGCGGGACATCCAGACCCCGCACGACGCCGAGATCGTGAACCCCGATCACGTGATCGCCACCTTGTCGCATGGCGGCAAGCTGGACATGCAGATCAAGGTCGAAAAGGGCCGCGGTTATGCGCCGGGCAGCATGCGCCGTCATGCCGACGAGCCGACCAAGTCGATCGGCCGCATCGTGCTGGACGCGTCTTTTTCGCCGGTGCGCCGTGTCAGCTATACGGTGGAAAGCGCACGCGTCGAGCAGCGCACCGACCTCGACAAGCTGGTCGTCGAGATCGAGACCAACGGTGCGATCTCTGCCGAAGACGCTGTGCGCGCCTCGGCCAAGATTTTGGTCGAGCAACTCGCCGTGTTCGCGCAGCTCGAAGGCCGCGAACTCGCTGCGTTCGATCAGCCGGTGCGCGCCGGCAACGCGCAGTTCGATCCGATCCTGTTGCGTCCGGTCGACGAACTTGAACTCACCGTGCGCTCCGCCAATTGTCTGAAGGCGGAGAACATCTACTACATCGGTGACCTGATCCAGCGCACCGAAAACGAGTTGCTGAAGACCCCGAATCTGGGCCGCAAGTCGCTCAACGAAATCAAGGAAGTGCTCGCCTCGCGTGGGCTGACCTTGGGAATGAAGCTGGAAAGCTGGCCGCCCGCCGGTCTCGACAAGCGCTGAACGCAGGGGAACATCACATCCCGGCGAACATCGCACCCGCAGTACCTGATACGGCTCGCGGGCAAATCAACAAAGACGAACAAAGGAACTGACGACATGCGCCACGGACACGGTTTGCGGAAACTGAACCGCACCAGCGAGCATCGCTTGGCGATGCTTCGCAACATGATGAATTCCCTGATCGAGCATGAAGCGATCAAGACCACGCTGCCGAAAGCCAAGGAGCTGCGCCGTGTGATCGAGCCGATGCTGACCTTGGGCAAGGAGCCGACACTCTCGAACAAGCGACTTGCATTCAACCGCTTGCGCAATCGCGACAACGTGGTCAAGTTGTTCGCGGAGCTCGGCCCTCGCTACCAGGCGCGTCCGGGCGGCTACACACGCATTCTGAAGATCGGTTTCCGCGCGGGCGACAACGCACCAATGGCATTGGTCGAACTGGTCGATCGGCCAGAGATCACCATCGATGACGCAGGCGATGAAGCGGGCGCCGAGGGCAACAGAGCGTCGAACTGAGTTATAATTCAGACTTACCGCGCGATGGAGCAGCCTGGTAGCTCGTTGGGCTCATAACCCAAAGGTCGCAAGTTCAAATCTTGCTCGCGCAACCAGATTCTGGTTTTTGAAAAGCCCGCTTTCCAAGCGGGCTTTTTTGTGTCTGAACGGTTTGTTGCAGTTGCACTCCGCCCGCCGCTTACCGTTCCGCTAGGTAATGCGTCATCGTGGCGGCTTCTCCGGGCTTCAAAAACGAGCGCACCCTCGCTTCGATCAGCAAATCCGCCTGGGTGCCCCGCGCGCGCTGACGCAGGTAGTCGGCCCAGGACGTGACGATGAAGCGTTCCACATAGCGAGATGGATCGGCCAGATCGCGATACAGCCGCCAGAACGTCGCGCCATCGCGCCGGCGGGGTGCCTTCAACTGCGCAGCCGCCGCCAAAAAGGCGCGCGACTGATCGGCGCGAATGCGGTAGCTGATCTCGACTGCGACGGGTCCGGCTTCCGGCGCGGGCTCGTCGGCAATCGACAACGCTTCGGGCGGTGCGGCCGGCGACACGTCGGGGGTCTGGCCCATGCGCAACGGAAACGGCCTGCTCAGCAGCACGCCGGCCAGCATGCAGACCGCGCCGGCCGTCAGTGCCGCCGCCAGCCCGAACAGATCCGACAACGCACCCCAGAGCGCCGAGCCGATCGCAAAAGATCCCAGCGCGCACAAGGTGTGCAGCGCGGTGGCGCGCGCCCGCACCCACGGCGGCGCACTGGTCTGCGTCGCCGTGTTGAACGTCGACATCACCGCCATCCAGGCGGCGCCCGCCAGCACCAGCGCCGGGTAGACCAGCCAGGGCCAGGGCGACCAGGCCGTCATGAGCATCGTCCCTGCGAACAGCACGCAGCCGACCGTGATCAGCGTGTCGAGCGCGATGCGCGCCCGGATGCGGCCGATCACCAGACCGGCAGCGATCGCGCCGCCGCCCAGGCAGCCCATCAGCAAGCCGAAACCCGCCGCCTCCAGCCCGAGCTGGCTTTGCCCGATCGTGGGCAGCAGCGCCCAGAGGCCCGAGCCCGCGCCGCTGTAAGCGACGGTGCGGATCAGCTGCGCAAGCACGCTGCGCGAGTGGCGCGCAAAGCGCAGCGCACTCAGCACACCGCCCCAGAGCCGCTCCGGCGGCAGCCGCGAAGGCGGATGCGGCCGCGGCGGCCAGCGCCGGATCGACCACAGCATGACCCCCATGCCGACCACGGCAAACGAATAATTCCAGCCGCCGCCGAGCTGCGTGAACACGACGCCGGCCAGCGCCGGTCCGAGCGCACGCGCCGCGTTGTAGGAGATGCCGATCGCCGTGATGCCGGCCGGCAACTGTTCGCGCGGCAGCGTTTCGTTGATGGTCGAGTTCCAGGCCGGCGTCAGCAGCGCGGTGCAGCAGCCGCAGACGAACACCAGCAGCAACAACGTCGCCGGCCCGGCTCGGTGGCCGATCGCCAGCACCGCGAGCAGGGCGCCGGCCACGATCTGCACCAGCAGCGCCCACTGCAGCAGGCGCTTGCGATCCGCGGTATCCGCGAATACGCCGGCCGGCAGCACCAGCAGAAACATCGGCAAGAACACCGCCGTCTGCACGAGTGCCGCGAGCAGCGAAGAGCCGGTCAGCTCGACCATCATCCAGGCTGCCGCCATGCTCTGCATCGCGTTGCCGATGAAGTAGATCGCCGAGCACAGCCACAAGCCGCGATAGGACGGCTGCCGCAGCACGCTCCAGGTCGATGCGTTGACCGCCGGCGCGCCGTCCGGGGTGGCGCCGATCGCGCCGGCCGGGCCGGTCGGCCCGCTGGCGCTCAAGGTGACGTGGCGGCTCGCTGCGGGTCCGCCGACCGCCCTGGTCGGTGGTCGGGCGCTGGCGGTCGTCGCGGCGCCGATCGATGTCGCCGCCGCCGGTTCTGAAGGGGACAGCGCGCCAGACGCTTTCGGTGGGGGCGCCTTGTCTGCTGCGGCAGCGCCGGACACTTCGCGGGGTGCGGTCATCGATCGATCATTCCGGCGGATGACCGCATCGCGCGCAGCGCAGCACGACCACACACCAGCGGGTGTAATCGAAGTGTCCCGGCAGCACGTGGCGCGAGACGATTCAGAGGTCGGTCGATGGTCGGTCCACCAGGGTCGACAGCGGCAGCCGAGACAGCTCGTCGAGCAGCACCGCGAGTTGCGCGGCGGCTGCGTCAATCACGCGCCGGCCTTTCTCGGCACTCGCACGCGCCGCATCGCCCGCCGCACCGGCAGGGTTCACGTCCTGCATCTGCCAGCCGAACTTCGCGCTTTTGCCGTTGCCCAGCAGCGGGAACGCCGCCGCCCGCGCGCGCGAACTCGAGACGAAATCCCGCGCTGCCGACAGGTCGACCAAATCGGGATGCAGCGCCAGCATCATCGACGTCTCGATCGCGCCGCCGTGTACGCCGAAGCGCTGCTCCTCGGCGCTGAACGCGGCGTCGAGCACCGGCTGGATCGGCAGATTGAACCAGCTCGCGCTGTAGGCGATCAGCTCGCAGCGCGCACGCAGCATGCGCGCGGCGATGTCGGTGGCACTGACCTGTCCGCCGTGCGAATTCAAAAACAGCAACTTGCGCACGCCGCTTCTGGCCACGCATTCACCGATTTCGCACCACAGCGCGAGCAATGTCTGAGGCGACAAGGTCAGCGTGCCGGCGAATCGCTCGTGCTCCGGGCTCAGGCCGATCGCCTGCGTCGGCAGCACCAGCACGGGCAGCTCGGGCGCCAGCAGGGGCAACGTCGCGGCCACGATGCCGTCGACCAGCAGCGTGTCGACCGCGAGCGGCAGATGCGGGCCGTGCTGCTCGGTCGCGGCCAGCGGCAGCACCGCGATCGTGGTGGCCGGGTCCAGCGCCGCGAAGTCGCGCGTCGTCAGCTCGGCCCAGTAGCGGGATTTCATGCGCATCGAACGGGTTTGCTAGACCGTGCCGCGTCGAACGATTGTTGCTATGAAAATCATATCTGAACACGCTGACAGTGCCTGCGCGGACAGCCTGTTCGATGCGCCGAACGCAGCATGCTGGAGGGCGCCGGCCGCGCGCGTCACTGCTGCTCGCGCCGCGTGATCAGCTGCGTCAGCGTGCGCCGCTCGGGCTCCGGCGCGGGCGCGGGCGCGATCACCGCGAGGTGGCTGATGCGCTCATTGGTCAGGCGGAACTCGGTCGCGATCATCGTGTAGAGGTTTTCGATGCGCGACGCTTCCGATTTGTCGGCCATCGACTGCACGCGCTGGATCTCCTTGAGCAGCTTGCGCGTCTCCAGCAGCGACGCGATCTGGCTGCGCAGATACACCACGAAGAACAGCGCGAGCAACACCCCGGCGATGCCCAGCATCACGAGCCCGAGCGGCGCCACCAGTTGCCCGACGCCGAAGTTCAGCGCGGCCGGCTGCAGCATCGTGCTCCAGTTCATCGCGACGAACAAGGCCACTACCGCAAGCGCGACCCAGGCCAGCACGGTACTCAATCGATTCATCGGTGTGTTCTCCGAACAGGGAAAAGTTTTTATGGGGGAAAAGGCGAAAAGCGGCGCAACCGGAAAGCGCGAGATGCTCCGCGTCGATGTGCCTAGTCGGCACCTCTGCGCTGTATGCCGCAGGACACGGCCCGAGGCGACCGTCGCCGAGGGCGCTCATTCTATCGGTCGAGGGGTGGGGCCGGCCGAGATGCAGCCGTGCGGGCAGCGCGGCGTAGACTGCGGCTGATTCGTCCGAATCGAGCTTGTCCATGACCAGTGAGCGCGTCCTCTTTGCCTTTGTCATCGTGTTGGCGCTGACCTTGAACGTCGGTTTCGTGATGGGCGACATCGCCGACATCCGCCACCACAACGTGTACGAACTGTTCGCGGCGCTCGTGATCAGTCTGATGGCGACCGTGATGAAGTTCGGTGACCGCTCGCCGCTGGGCTCGACCTTGCTGGCGACCAGCCTCGTGGCCGACCTCCAGCTTGCCGCGGCGGCTGCCGCCTGGGGCTACTACGCGCAGCAAAGCACGGCGCCGCTGTCGGCACACGAGAGCGCCACGGTGGTGTCGCTCGCGGTCGGCGCGACGGTCGCCAACGTGATCTCGGTGGTGCTGCTGATCGTCGAGATGGCCAACGTGCGGCGGTGAAAACGCAGCCGACGATTCGCACGGCCGGCGCGGCAGCGCGTCCCCTATGAGAAGTGTCGGCGGCCGCACCGGCTGGGGCATCTTCATCCTGCTGCGCCGCCTGCGCATCCCGCTGGCGGTGCTGATCGGCGTGTACGCGGTCGCGGTGCTCGGCTTCACGTTGGTGCCCGGGGTCGACCCGGAAGGCCGGCGCTGGACGATGAGCTTTCTCGAAGCGTTCTACTTCGTGAGCTTTCTGGGCACCACGATCGGCCTGGGCGAGATCCCGCATCCGTTTTCCGGCGCGCAGCGGCTTTGGGTCACGCTGGCGATCTACGCCACCGTGGTCGCCTGGCTGTACGCGATCGGCGCACTGTTCGGCGTGCTGCAGGACCCGGCGTTCAAGCGCATCCGCCGCGAAAGTGCGATGGAGCGCGCGGTGAATCGGCTCGACGTGCCGTTCTACCTGATCTGCGGCTACGACGACGCGGGCACGCGGGTGGCGCACGAACTGGTGGAAGACGGCGTTGCGTTCGTGGTGGTGGACGCGGACCGTGCGCGGGTCGACATGGTCGAGGTCGACGATCTGTATTCGAACGTGCCGGCGCTCGCGGCGGACGCGAGCGACCCCAAGAGCCTGGTGCTCGCCGGCCTTCAGAGCCCGCACTGCGCGGGCGTGTTGGCCTTGACCGGCGAAGACTTCGTGAACGTCGAGATCGCGCTGACCGCGCACCTGCTCGCGCCGAAGGTGCCCGTGCTCTGCGCGGCGCGCGACCACGCCACGCACGCGCGCTTGGCGGCCGTGGGCGCGGACCACATCATCAACCCGTTCGACAGCTTCGCGTCGCGCATCGCGCTGTCGGTGCGCACGCCGAGCCTGCACGTGATCTACGAGAGCCTGACGACCCAGCGCGGCACCGCGATGGGGGACGTACCGAACCTGCCGCGCGGCAAGTGGCTGCTGTGCGGCACGGGCCTGTTCACCACCACGCTGCGGCGCCAGCTGAGCCGGCTCGAGATCGAAGTCGTGATCATCGACCCGCACTGCGACCCGGAAGCCGCCGACGCCGATCCGGACCTGTTCAAAGGCGCGCCAACCGACCCGGCCGTGCTGACCAAAGCCGGCATCGAAGAAGCCGGTGCGCTGGTCGCGGGCACCCCCAACGACGTCGACAACCTGACGATCGCGCTGCTCGCGCGGCAGCTCAACAAGCGGTTGTTTCTGGTCGCCAAGCAGACGCAGCGTCGGCACACACATGTATTTCGCGCAGCGCCGGTCGATCTGGTGGTGCAAAGCGGCTATCTGATCGCCGCCGAGGTGCTGCGCGTGATCCGCGCGCCGCAGCTCGCCACGTTCCTGCGTCAGGCGCGCAGCCAGGACGAGGACTGGGCGGCGGCGCTGCTGGAGGAAATGCGGAGCGTGATCGGCGACGAGATCGTCGAATCCTGGTCGGTCGAACTTGCGCCGGAGCGCGCGCCGGCACTGTGCGCGGCGTTGAAGCGCGGCGAAATTTTCACCCTGCGCCGAGTGATGGCCTGTGCCGATTTGACCAATGAGTTGATCCATGCGGTGCCGCTGCTGCTGCAGCGCGGGCAGAAGCGCGAACTCAAGCCTTCGATCGACACGGAGCTGCAAATGGGCGACCGGGTGCTGTTCTGTGGTCGCGCCCGTGCACGCGCGCAGATGCGGCACGCGCTGGTCGCCTTGTGGGGGTAGAGCTCGCCCCCAGGCTTCGCTCCGCTCTCCGCCCACCCCCGACCGGGGGCGGCGCCTGTGGCCCGGCCAAGCCAGCTCCGCGGCCCCTGCCGGACTCGAACCTTGTTTATTTTCTTTCGCGCGAGTCGTACCCAGCCCAGCAAACGACTGCGCTGAGCAGCCAGGGGCAAATCCCTGTGCGGTCAGGCGCTCGACTGGCCTGTTGCCGCCTTTGCCGGGTTCGGCGTGGGCGATGGCACCACCTGCACGGGTGCGGCGGCTGTCGCGCCCGGGTTGCTCTTCGGCCCGTCGTCGTCGTCCACGTTCGGCGCCTTGCCCGCTTCACCGGCAAAGCGCAGCGCGAATGCGGTCAGCGGCGGGCCGATCGTCTCGAACACGGCCACCGCGCCCAGCACCACCACCGAAATCTGCGCGGCCACCTCGGGCACCATGTCGGTGGTGGTTTGCACGAGCCCGATCGCCAGCCCCGCCATCGGCACCAGCAGCAGGCCGATCGAGAGCGACTGCGGCCGCGTGTAGCCGAACATCCGCCCGCAGCCGTAGGTGGACGCGACCTTCGCCAACCCGCGCACCGCGACGAACGCAAGCGCGATGCCGGCCGAGCCCATCAGATCGTGCAGGTGCAGATTGGCGCCCGCGTACGCGAACAAGATGATGAAAAACACATCGCCGCCTTCGCCGAACTCGATGCGCGCGAGCCGCGACTTGCCCTGCATCCAGCGGCACGCCACGCCGAGCGTGAGCGCGGCGAACAAGGTCGACACGTTGAGCGTCATCGCGATGCCGAGCGCCAGCACCACCGCACCGACCACCAGCGAGAACCGCAGGTGCTGCTCGTCGACCCGCGTCAGCAGGGCGATGCGCGTCATGACCCAGGCCACGACCAGTGCCACCACCACCGCGCCGACCATCTGATAGAGCGGCAGCAAGAACGCCGACATCGCGTCGAACCCGTCGGCCCCGTTCAGCGCCAGCGGCATGGAAAACGAAAACAGCACGAACGCGATGATGTTGTTCATCGCGACCAGCGCCTGCGCGGCCTCCATGCTGGGGCCGTGCGCGCGCAGCTCCTCGGCCACGTGGATCAGCACGGCGGGCGACGACGACACCGCGATCGCCGCGGCGATCACCGCGACCACCGACGGCGCACCGGTCCAGGCCAAGAGCGCATAGATCGCCGCGAACGTGACCAGACTTTCCACCAGCGCGCTGACCACCAGCGCGCGGTTGCGCGCGATCGCCCAGGGATGCAACGTGCTGCCGAGCTTGAACAAAATCAGCCCGAGCGCGATCTGCACCAGCGGCTGCGTGCTTTCGAGCACGTCTGCGGACAACAGCCCGATCCCGCTCGGCCCCACCAGCAGGCCGAGCGCCATGAAGCCGGTGATGGTCGGCAACCAGCTCACCCGCGCCGCGAGCAGCCCGCCGAGCGTGCCGAAAGCGAGCAGCACGCCGAACGCGACCAGCAGGTTCAGCTGCGGGATGCCCGCCGGCAGGAACGAAAGAAGCGTGTCGGTGGTGTCGCTCAGCATCGCGGATCAGGCACCGCGCGTCGCGCCGGTACGAAAAGAGAGGTGGAAGGAGAGAGCGAGCACGCACAAGTTGGCCCGACACGCCGGTCCAGCACCGAAATGCCGGACCCAACCCTCGATCAAACCACAGATCCGGACAGCGCCGGGCGCGCCGGTGCTTTCAGCCCGCCGCCGTGCCCGGAGCGTCGTGGTACATCCAGCGACGCGACCACGGCGCCTCGCTCGCGGCCCGGCCGGCGCGGCGCGCGAGCACTTGAAACAGCGAAATCTCGTCGCGCTCGAACGCGACCGCGCAGCCGGCCAGATAAACCCGCCAGATGCGCCAGGTTCTCTCATCCACCACGTCCCGCAGCGCGTCGCCCGCAGCTTCGAACGCATCGCTCCAGAGCTGCGCGGTGCGCGCGTAGTGCCGGCGCAGGTTCTCCACATCGACCGGCTCGAGGCCGCCGGTCTGCATGGTTTTGAGAACGGTCCCGATATGCGGCAGTTCGCCCTGCGGAAACACGTAGCGGTCGATGAAGCTGCCGACCTCGTGGCTGGCGCCCGCGTCATCGGCGCGCGTGCTCGTGATGCCGTGGTTCAGCACCCAGCCGTCTGGCGCAAGCAGGTCGTGCATGCGCGAGAAATAATCGCTCAGATGCTCGATGCCGACGTGCTCGAACATGCCGACGCTGGTGATCCGGTCGAATTCGCCGCGCACTTCGCGGTAGTCCTCGAGCCGGATTTCGACCCGGTCTTGCAGGCCGGCCGCGCGGACCCGTTCACAGGCCAGCGCGTGCTGATTGCGCGACAAGGTGATGCCGACGCAGCGCGCGTCGCGCGTGCTTGCCGCGCGCAGCACCAGCGCCCCCCAGCCGCAGCCGACGTCGAGCAGACGATCGCCGGGCCGCACGCGCAGCTTGCGCAGGATATGGTCGATCTTGCTGATCTGCGCCTCGGCGAGTGTCTCGTCGCCGCGCTCGAAATACGCGCACGAATAGACCATCGCCGGGTCCAGCCAGCGCGCATAGAAGTCGTTGGAGACGTCGTAGTGATACTGCACGGCCTGTCGGTCGCTGGCTTTCGAGTGCTTTCTCGTCCTTTTTCGCCAGCGCGGCGGGTCGTCATTCGCGGTTCGATGCGTGAGCCAGCCGGCCAACGGCCCGCCGCGCGCACGGCGGCCGAGATCGCTGGCGCCGGCCTCCACGAGCCGCCAGGCCACCGCGAGCAGGTTCTGCGCCGAGCCGACCAGATCGATGCGCCCCTCCACGTAGGCCTGGCCCAGGCTGTCGAGCGTGGGCCTCAGCAGCAGCGGCAGCGCGGCCGCGTCGCGGATCCGGATTTCGACCGCCGGCTCGGCGAAGTCGCCCAGCTTGAGCGTCGGCGCGGCGGCCGGGTTTTTCTGGGCTTCGGGCCCGAGGCACCAGCGCAGCAGCACCGGCAGGTTCACGGTGCGTCGCAGTCGCTCGGCCCAGGGTTGCAGCGTGTCGACGAGCATCGAATCGAACGACGAGGTGGACGACATGATCTTCAATCCTCCGCGAAAAAAGGTCCGCCAGCAGGTGCCGACATCCATAGGGCAATCGGCGCGCCGGCGAAAAACGCGCCCGGTCGTTCTCCGCGAAGCGCACAGTCCGCCCGAAGCGCCGCTGCAGCTGGCGCAGGAACTTGCATCGACAGCGCACAATCCATCGATGACCGGCGCCGGCCGCAATTGGCCGGCCGCCGACCTCGGCCGCCGTCTTCGCTCGATGCCGCCTGGTGTCGTACTCCGAGCCGCCCGCAACCCCATTGCAACCCCCTTTGCCTCCTCGATGAATCTGCCGCTGCCTGTCATGCCCTGCTCTGGCGTCGTTGCACGCAGTCCGCACACCGGCGCCGCGCTCCGCTGGCTGCTGGGCCTGCTGATCGCGTTTGGGACGGTCACGGCGCTCGCGCAGACGAGCCGCGCCGGCGCGCTGGTGCAGACCGAACGCGTGCGCGCCGAGCTGCTGGCCCATGCCCCGGACGGCGTGGCGGCCGGCCGCACGGTCTGGGTGGGCTTGCGGCTGCAACACCAGCCGCACTGGCACACCTATTGGAAAAACCCGGGTGACTCCGGCCTGCCCACACAACTGCAATGGACGCTGCCGCCCGGCGTGCTGGCCGGCGACATCGCGTGGCCCGTGCCGCAAAAGATTCCCGTCGGCGACCTCGCCAACTATGGCTACGAGGGCGAGGTGCTGCTGCCGGTGCCGCTGACCATCACGCCGGAATACAAGCCGCCGTTATTCGGTGGCGCTCTGGAGGTCAAGCTGCAGGCGGCCTGGCTGGTCTGTAAAACCGAATGCATCCCGGAAGACGGCAGCTTCGCGCTGGAGGTGCCGCTGCAAAGCAGCACGGCTTTTCACGGCGCCGCATTCGATGTCGCGTTGGCTGCCGCGCCGAAGCCGCTTGCCGCCACGTCCACCGCGAAGGTCGAAGAAGGCCGCTTGATGCTGTCGGTCGCCGGTCTGCCGGCCGCGCTGCAGGGCCGGTCGCTCGGCGTATTTCCCGAGACGCCGGAACTCACGCAACCCGCCGCCGCCCCGGCGCAAAGCTGGCAGGGCGATGTCTGGACCGGCTCGATTGCGCTGTCGCCGTTGCGCAGCGCAAGCCCGCAGCAACTGGCCGTGGTGCTGACGGCGCCAGCGTCGCAAGCGCCTGCGGCAACCGCAACGACGCGAGTGCAAACCACGACGTCTGGCTGGCGCACCGTGGCCACCGTCGACGGCGGCTGGCCACCCGCGCCGGTCAAGCCGGTGGCCATGTCGCCCGGCCTCACGCAAGCGCTCACGGCCAACGCGGCTGCAGCGCAGTCGATCACCGCATCGTCGCGCGTGGACACCACGCTGGTGGCCGCACTGCTCGGTGCGCTGCTCGGCGGCCTGATCCTGAATCTGATGCCGTGCGTGTTTCCCGTGCTCGCGATCAAGGTGGTCGGCTTCGCGCGCCACGCGGATGACCGGCGCGGCCACCGGGTCGCGGGCTTCGCCTACACCGCCGGCGTGATCGCGAGTTTCGTTGCGCTGGGATTGCTGCTGCTGGGCCTGCGCGCGGCGGGCGAGCAACTGGGCTGGGGGTTCCAGTTGCAGTCGCCGGCAGTGGTCGCGGGGCTTGCGGTGCTGTTCACCGTGATCGGGCTGAACCTGGCCGGGCTGTTCGAGTTCGGCGGCATGCTGCCGCGTTCGCTGGTGTCTTGGGAGGCCAAGAACCCGGTCGTCAACGCGTTTCTGTCCGGCGTGCTCGCGGTGGCCATCGCATCGCCCTGCACCGCGCCGTTCATGGGCGCGTCGCTCGGCTTCGCGGTCGGTTTGCCGGCGGCCGAGGCGCTTGCGGTGTTCGCGGCGATCGGCGTCGGCATGGCGCTGCCGTATCTGCTGGCCAGCGTGCTGCCGGGCTTTGCGAAGTTGCTGCCACGCCCTGGCGGCTGGATGCAGACGTTGCGACGTGTGATGGCGTTTCCGATGTTCGCGACTGTGGCCTGGCTCGTCTGGGTGCTCGGCCAGCAAAGCGGCATCGACGGCGCCGGCGCGCTGCTCGCGCTGCTGGTGGCGGTCGCGTTCGTGCTCTGGGCGATTGCGCAGGCCGGCCGCACGCGCTGGCTGTTCGGCGCCGGATCGGCTGCGCTGCTCGCAGTCGGGTTGTCCACCCTCGGGCCGAATGTGCTGCGTCCACTCGACGCCGCGCCGCAGCCCGTGGCGGCAGACGCGCGTTGGCAGCCTTGGCAGCCAGGCCGCGTCGATCAACTGGTGGAAGCCGGCCGCCCGGTGTTCGTCGACTTCACCGCTGCCTGGTGCGTGACCTGCCAGTACAACAAGAAGACCACGCTGCAGAACGCCGAGGTGCTGGCCGCGTTCGACGCCAAGAACATCGCGATGCTGCGCGCCGACTGGACTCGGCGCGACCCCGCGATCACCGCTGCGCTGACCGAGCTCGGCCGCAGCGGGGTGCCGGTGTATGTGTTCTACGCCGCCGGCCGCCGGCCGCTGGTGCTGTCCGAAATACTGGATGCGGATGAGGTGAAGCGAGCGGTTGCGACGTTCTGAACCAGCGTCTTCTTGTCCAGATCGGCTTGCGCGCTGACTCGGGCTGCGTTTGCAGCTATCCAAATCGTAGCGTCGGAGCTACGTCCCGCTCAGCATCCGCTGCACCAACGGGTGCATCACCCGGCGCTCCGTACTGATCGCGTAGTAGTGCTCCTGCACGCCTTCACACGCGCCGATCAGCTTGACACCGCTGCGGCGCAACAGGTCGTCTTGCGTTGCCATGGCGGCGGGAAACACGCCGAGGTCGGTGCTGCCGAACGTCTCCAACAGCGCGCTGTCCTCGATCTCCCCAGCGATCCTCGGACGCAGTCCGCGCTGACTAAGCCAGCGGTCGATCTGGCCACGCACCACGGAATGCGTGGTGGGCAGCAGCAGCGGCACGTCCTGCAGCGACGCCGGAAACCCTGCATGCGCGAGCGCCCACCAGTGCGGCGAGCCGTACCAGCCGATGTCGGATGTGCCCAGCGAATGGCTGTGTACCTTCAGGTCCAAATTCGACGGCGCCGGGTGATCGGTCAGCACCACGTCGAGCTTGTGCAGCACCAGATCGGCCAGCAGGTCGGCCATCTCGCCGTCGTCGCAGACCAGGCGCAGGTGGGCAACCCCCAGCACCGGCTGCAACAGGCGCTGCACTTCGAGCTTGGGCAGTCCGTCGGCGATGCCGACCGCCAGCCGCACCGACGGCGTCTGGGCGGTGGTCAGCACCTGCTCAGGCAAGGCCTGCGACAACTGAAAGATCTGCTCGGCCTGCTGCAGCGCCACCGTACCGGCTTCCGTCAACGCGAGCCCACGGCCTGCCGGTTTGAGCAACTGGCAGCCCAGGTTGCGCTCCAGCTCGCGCACCTGCGCGCTCACGGTCTGCACCGCCATGTCGAGCCGCTCTGCCGCGCGCGACATGCTGCCCTCTTTGGCGACAACCCAGAAGTAATACAGATGTCGGTGGTTGAACGGCAAGCTCATTGTCAGTAATTAAGAGAATCAGATTCAATTATTCTCTGCTTTTTTCGAACGCAGGCAAGCCTTAGCTTGGGTCTTCGACGTCGCTCTCTTCGCCCCTACCGACGACGTTCGCCGTGGCGATCTTGCTTTTTCTGTTTTTCCTTATGTCAGGACACTCCGATGCGTACCCGTATTTCTTCCCGTTCTGCCGCAGCTGCCGTGATCGCGTTGACCATCGCGTCGCTGACGGTTCCTTCCGTGGCGCAAGCCAAGCGATTCGGCGGCGGCAAGTCGTCGTCTTCGAGCCTGAGCCGCACGCCGCCCGCTGCGACGAAAGCACCGGCCGCGCCGGCCGCTGCCGGCTGCGGCCACAGCGGGGCCGGCCGCTGCTGCCGCACCGGCTGCTCCCAGGGGTCCCGGCCTGGGCGGCATGCTGGGCGCTGCCGTGGTCGGCGGCGCGGTCGGCTCGATGGCGGGCAACGCGCTCGCCGGCGACAAGGATGCCACCAAGGCCAAGGAAGCCGAAGCGCTGGCCGCTGAAAACGAAGCCAAGGACCTGCAGCGCAAGGCCGATGAAGCCAAGGCGAAAGCCGACGCGGCGCGCGCAGCGGCGCGGTAGACATCACGGCATGGCGCTGGCATCGCAACGATGCGGGCTGAAGCCAGGCCCGACAAGATATTTCTCGAAGAACCCCGAGAAGCCGACAGCCCACGCACCCCGACCGCGTCGGCTCGGTTTCCACCCCCCAAAGGCGAAATCATGAACGAAAACATTCAAACTTATGGCCCGATGCAGGCGGGCGATGCCGCGTCGTCGCAGAGCGCAACCAGGTCCTGCGCAACACCTACTGGCTGCTGTCGCTGTCGATGATCCCCACGGTGCTCGGCGCCTGGGTCGGCATCGCCACGGGCTTTTCCGCCGCGCTGTCGCCCGGCATGGGCCTGATGCTGTTTCTGGGCGGCGCGTTCGGCTTCATGTTCGCGATCGAGAAGACCAAGAACTCGGCCGCCGGCGTGCCGGTGCTGCTCGCGTTCACGTTCTTCATGGGGCTGATGCTCTCGCGGCTGGTTGGCACCGTGCTCGGGCTGTCCAACGGCGCGGGTCTCGTGATGACCGCGTTTGCCGGCACCGCAGCGATCTTTCTGGGCATGGCGAGCCTGTCGTCGATCATCAAGCGCGATCTGTCGTCGATGGGCAAGTGGTTGTTCGTGGGCGCCATCATGATTGCTCGTGGCGGCGATTGCGAACTTCTTCCTCCAGTCCAGCGCGCTGATGATCACGATCGCGGTGCTGGCCATCGGCATCTTCACGGCCTTCATCCTGTACGACCTGAAGCGGGTGCGCGACGGCCATGAGACGAACTACATCACGGCCACGCTGGGCGTGTACCTGAGCTTGTTCAACGTGTTCCAGTCGCTGCTGCTG
This sequence comes from uncultured beta proteobacterium, assembly GCA_963761295.1. Taxonomy (GTDB): domain Bacteria; phylum Pseudomonadota; class Gammaproteobacteria; order Burkholderiales; family Burkholderiaceae_C; genus JBBPYC01. Next base: position 40,679 of record CAVXGG010000020.1, on the reverse strand, counting down.
TTGCTGGGCATCGGCGGCGCCAGCGACGACTGAGCACGAGCACGGCCCAGGCACGGGCGGGGCGCTCACCCCGTCCGTGCCGGCCGCTTTCGTGCCGCGGCCGAAGCGGGGGCGTGAAGCGTGCCCCCGTTTGCCTGTTGTCCTGGTCGCGCTGCTTCGATGGTGCGTAAGCGGGACAAATCAGAACTGCGAGCCGGCGGTCCGCAAGTGCGTTGTGAACAGGCTGCCGTCGATTGCTCTGCCGTTGCTGCGGCTTCGCGGACCAACCACAGTGCGCAAGGCGACGTCGCCCGGCTCGTGAAGGGCGGGTCGGGCAGGCGGCGTGCGGCGACTATTTCAGCAGCGCCGAGTACATCGCCGTACCGATGATCCCATGCACCTGGGTGGTCGGATGCAGCACGTCCCAGTACAGGAACGGCGGCAGAAAATCCGTCTGCGGCACATCGACGCAGGTCGCAGGATTGCGAAAGAGGCAGTCCACCGCGCCGGTGCCGGGAGACAAGAACGCCAGCGCCGGCACATCCGCGTTCACCAGCCCCCCATTCACCACCCGCTCGCCGAGCGCGAAGACATCCAGCCGGACGATCCGGATTCCCGGCAATTTTTCCAGTGAATCCAGCGCGGACGCCAACAACGCATTGTGTGATTTGGTCAGCGCCGTGAACTGCGCGCTTGCTCCTTGCGCTTTCACCAGCGGTGTTCCACCCAGATCGGGCAGATTCGGCACCAGGAAATCCTGCGCGCCGATGTTGTGGAGCGATCGGATCGATTTCACAATGTTCCCAACCACGACATAGGGGTCGTGGGTGAGGTTCTGCAGATAGTCGTTCGAGCCCGACCAGACGACGTAGAGCGCGTTGGGCTTGGCTTTCTTTCCCTCAAGCGCGTTGACGTAGAGATCGACCTGCCCGAGCAAGCCGGGTACGAGAAAGCCGTTGGGCGTAGGGTTTTGGACGCCCGATCCCGAACCACCGAAGGCGAAGTTCACGCTCGATTTTTTGTCCACGCTGCCTGTTGCGACAAACAGGGACAGTTCGGCGGTGTTTTTTCGGGATGCGAGCTTCCACAGGTACTCCACCGCAACCGGCCCATTGGAGAAACGCCCCTTCCAGTACGTGGCATGCGGCGTGACGGAAGGAGGGGCTGCCGGCACCGACTGCTGGGCCGTCGTGGCCGCAAAGACATTGCCGGTATCGGACAAACTGTCACCGAACACAACCATCGCTGTATAGTTGGGCTGACCGGCCATGGCCGAGGAAGCCATCGAGGCCGCAAACAACAAGGCCAGCAAGCGGTTGGACCGTCGTGCGATGTGCTTCATCAAAAATCCTTTTGTGTAACTGGATGCGCGCCGCTCGGGTCGGCCGGTGGGTGCCGTCGGGGCGCTGGAGGGCCACCCATGAGCATCATGGGGAAAGCCTTTGGTCATGAGTCAGGCCGAAACGGCCTGTTGCTCAAGTCCTCGATGGTACTAGGGGAAAGCGTGTTGCCGCATTGATTCCGTGCCTATCGATAAGACCGATAGACCTCTGCTCGCCCATCTCTTGCAACCAGCAGCACATCGTACGGATCGCGCCGCCCGCCGTAGACCGGACCATCCATGCCCGGTGAGCCGACCGGCATGCCGGGCACCGTCAGTCCGATGGCTTCCGGCCGGTCTTTCAGCAGACGCCGGATGTCGCTGGCCGGCACGTGGCCCTCGATCGCATAGCCATCGATCCGCGCGGTGTGGCAGCTGCCATAAGCGGCCGGAATATCGAGCTTCGAACGCATCGCCGCGTTGCCGACGTCGTGCACCTGGGTGCGAAAGCCGTTGGCTTCCAAGTGCGCAACCCAGTCCTTGCAGCAGCCGCAATCCGGGCTTTTCCAGACTTCGAGCAGCGGCTCCTGCAGTTGAGCGAAAGCGATCGGCGCCAGCGGCAACGCGAGCAAGGCGCCTGCTGCGCGCAGTGCGCGGCGGCGCGTGGGTAGGGAAGGGGTCAATTCGATCTCCTGATTGAAACAATGTGGCCGGGCTGCGTGGGATCACTCAAGCGCGGCAGCAGCAGACGCGCACGCCGGTGCTGGATGTGATCGGTTTGCCAAGCGAAACGTTCCACGGTGTCGATCGAACGCTGGCTGCGTGAGCCGGACAAGCGCGGGCCGTTGCGCGGTGCGGATCGCGTGACCGAAGCAGCACAGCCTATCTGCACAACGAGCCGTGCAAGTGCCAGCCAGCCCGACTGGCAAGGTATGCGCCAGACTCGTGAACGGGAAGAGTGCCGATGCGGGCTACGGACTCGCCGCGTGCCGCTCGCGCAGCTCCCGCTTCAGCACCTTGCCGATCGCGCTGCGCGGCAGCTCGTCGATGAAATGCAGCGCGGCCAGCCGCTGGGTCTTGCCCAGGCGTTCGTTGGCCCAGTCGCGCAGGGTCGGTTCTTCGAGATGCGGCTCGCCGCCCTTGCGCACCACGAACGCCACCGGCGTTTCGCCCCATTGTTCGGACGGCACGCCGATCACGGAGGCTTCCGCCACGGCCGGGTGCTGCATCAGCACCGCTTCGATGTCACTCGGATAGATGTTGAAGCCGCCCGAGATCACCATGTCCTTCTTGCGGTCGAACAACGTCAGGAAGCCTTCCGCGTCGAAGCGGCCGACATCGCCGGTGCGGATGAAGCGTTTGCCGTCCGCGTCGAACCATTCGGCTTCGCGCGTCTTCGCGGGATGCTTGTGGTAGCCGGTCATCATGCTCGGTGAATGGCCAACCACTTCGCCGGCTTCACCTGCCGCCACTTCGCGGCCGTCGTCGTCGATCAGCCGGATGTCGCTGGTGGGCGCCGGCTGGCCTACCGTGTGCAGCTTGGTCGGGTGCAGATGGGCTTCGAGGATGCAGGTGCCGCCGCCTTCGGTCATGCCGTAGAACTCGACCAGCCCGCCGGGCCAGCGTTTCAGCACATCGGCCTTCACCGCGGCAGAAAACGGCGCGCTGGTGGAGAACTTGTACTTGAAGCGCGACAAGTCGTACGCATCGAAGTCGGGTCGCGCCATCAAGCGCTGGTACTGCACCGGCACCAGCATCGTGTGCGTGACGCGCTGGTCCTGGGCAAGCCGCAGATAGCCGGCCGCGTCGAACTTGGGCATCAGCACCACGCAGCCTCCGTAGGCCAGCGTCGGGAAGAACACCACCAGCGTGGTGTTCGAGTAGAGCGGCGTGGACAGCAGCGTCACCGTGTCCGTGCTGTATTCGTACGTCTCACCACGCACCACATGGGCCCAGCGCATTGCGTGCGACTGCACGATGCCTTTGGGCTCGCCGGTGGTGCCGGACGAATAGATGATGTTGAACGCGAGGCCCGGCTGCACGTCGGCCGGCGCGGGCTGCGTGCCGACGGGCGCGAGCCACTCGCTGAACGCTCGGCCGACGCCGCTGTCGTCGAGTGCGACGCGCGGGATCGCACCCGGCGCGGCGGGCCCGACGCTGTCGGCCGTCGAGGCGTCGATGAAGAGGCCGGTTGCGTCCGCATCGGCCTGCATGCGCGCCAGGCTGTCGGCGGTGGCGCTGGGCGCGAGCGGGGCGACCACCACGCCGGCGCGCAAGGCCCCCAAAAACAACGCGACGTATTCGATCGAACTGCCCGCGCAGATTGCGATGCTGTCGCCGGGCCGGCAGCCGTCGCGTTGCAGCGCGGCGGCGACCCGGTCCATCAGCGCGTCGAGCGCGCGGTAGTCGATGGCGCGTGCGGCGTCGACGACCGCGCGCCGGTCCGGCTCGGCGTGGGCATGCAGCCGGATCAGGTCGGCGATTTTGCCGAAGGCTTGGGTGTTCCAGTCTTTCATCGGAGGAGGGCAGCAACAGCAGTGAAGGGCTCGACGAGCGGGCGGGGCACTTCCATCATAGTAGGCGCTCTTTTTCAAGTGCCCGCTGACCGCCTCAGACCATCGCCGTCCTGGGCGGGCACGCGCCGCGCCGCGCCCACCCGTGGCTGACGTCGCACGTGCGCGGATGGGCCGTCGGACGGCGCGTCGCCTGCTTCTGCGGCAACGCCCAGCCGACCGCACGCGGTGACGCGCACCCGCTCGCCCAGCGGGCCGAGCAGCCCGGGCTGCTCGGCGATCGGGATGAACTCAAGCGGCGACATCAGGTCCCGCGTCGGAGGGCGCCAACGCACCAGCGCTTCGACCCCGGTGGGGTCGCCGTTCGCCAGATCGACAATCGGCTGATAGGCTGCAAACGACCGATCGCCTGACAACGCGGCCGGCAATTCGTTTTCGAGCAAGCCGCGCTGCGCCACGCGCTGGCGCATGTCCGGCTCGAACACGCAACAGCGCACGCCGCCGGCGCGCTTGGCTTCGCGCACCGCAAGGCTCGCGTTCTGCATCACCGCTTCGGCGTCGTCGGTCGCGCCCATGCCGGTCGATACGCCGATGCCGATGCTCCCATGCAGCCGCAGCGCCTCGATCTTGTAGGCGGGGCGACCCAGCCGCAGCGTCAGGCGCTGCGCAACCGCCAGTGCCACTTTGATCGATGCACCTCCAGCACGACGACGAACTCATCGGCGCCGAGCCGGCTCGCGGTGACGACGTTGTCCACGGTCGGAGCGCCAGGGGCGGGGCGCTGTCCCCACGAATCTCACGCGAATCGACTGCAAATTGCAAGTGCGACCGAAAGTATTGATAATGACCGTCAGTCAAGAAATCCTTTCCTGCCCTTTCCAACGCTGCTTTCCGCCATGACCATCCAAGACCGAAAAACTCGCGAGTTCGATCGTCGCGGTCAGGAGATCCTGGCTGCGGCGCTGGCCTTGTTCGAGTCAGACAACTGGGAACTGGTCACGGTGGATGAGATTGCACGCAAGGCAGAAGTCGGCAAGGGGACGATCTACAAGCATTTCGCGAGCAAAGACGACATCTACGCGCACTTGGCGATCGATTTCCAGCGTGAGATCCTTGTGCGCTTTGCTGGGATCGATGCCGGTCTGCCGGTGATCGAGTCGCTTCGACAACATCTGAATGTTGCATGGGAGATGCACCTGTCGCGCAAGGACCTGCATCGGGTATTTCTGTTTTGCAGCCGTACTGAGTTCCGGGCACGACTGACTGCCGACACGCTTGCCGAGTTGACCCAGGTCGAGCGTGAGGTGGCTGTGCCGACCGGACGATTGATCGCGCGCGGCATCGAACTGGGCATCTTCGCGAACAAGCCTCTTGCGACCCTGGCATTCGGCGCGCAGGCCGCGTTTTGGGGCGCCATTCAGTTGGTCTGGAGCGGTTACCTGACCGAGGGCGATCAGGCCGGCCAACTCGACAGCCTCACCACATTCCTGCTGGCCGGTCTGATCTACCACGACGCGGACCTGATCCGCATGTCGGAGCAACCGTTTGCCTTGGCCGAAGGTGCGTGACGTTCTTGCGGCGTCTGTCAGGAACGGTTCGAGCCGATGCCCCTTTTTTTAAACCAATGTGACCAATGGTCATAAATAGAACAAAAGTTCCTACCCATTTGCTGAACCGACCCCCCTTTTTTTGGATGAATTAGCAAACCTCCCATGAACAACAACGAACAGAAAGCCGCAGCAGTGAAATCCTTCAAATTCAGTCCCCACATCGCTTCCCCCAGCGCAAACTCACAGCGTCTGGCCGCACTGGCATCAGGCGTTGTCCTGTTCAGCCTGACCACGCAGGCCGTGGCTCAAAAAATCTCGACCCAGGTGCCGACCGGCGTCGAAGCGGAAGTCGAGGCCGAATTGCGGTCATCGGCCGAGCCGCGTTCGGGCAGCCAGTTCACGATCGGACTCGGCGCCGCCTATCTGCCTCGCTACGAAGGTTCGGACGAATACAAGGCGCGCGCGCTGCCGCTGATCAACTACCGCAACGGCCGTTTTTTCGCGGGCCCGTTGAGCGGCATCGGCTACAACTTCTCGCCCATTCGCGGCCTCGAATTCGGCCCGGTTGTCTCCTATCGCCCGGGCCGCGACGAAGACGAGCCGAGCCGGCTGCGCGGTCTGGGCGATGTGGATGGCGGCGCCGACGCGGGCATCTTCGCGCGCTGGAACCTGCGGCCGTTCTTCGTGCACGGCGCCGTCAAGTACGGCATCGGCGGCGATGCGAACGGCACCAGCGTGCGCCTGGGTGGCGGCTGGGCGACGGCGCTCACCCGCTCCGACCGGCTGTTGCTCGACGTGTCGGTCGACTGGGCCGACAGCAAGATCATGCAGGCCTACTTCGGCGTCACGGGTGCGCAGTCGGCCCGCTCCGGCCTGGCTGCCTACAGCGCCGGCTCCGGCATCCGCCGCTACGGCCTGCGCGCGGCCTGGACGCACACGTTCACGCCGAACTGGTTTTCCACGGTGGGCGCGACGTTCTACCGGCTCGGCGACGAGGCCGCCGGCAGCCCAATCGTGCAGCGGCGCAACGTGACCGGTGTGAGTGCCGTGCTCGGCTACCGGTTCTGACGATGCGGCCCGACCGGATCGACTCAGGCCCGATGCTGCGCGCCCGGCTGTCCGCCTTGGCCGCGGCAGCCTTGCTGGCCGCCTGCGCGACCGGCGCGCCGCCGCGCATGGCCGATGTGGCGTTGCCCACGAACTTCGACACATTGCCCGTCGGCGCGTCGGCCGCATCGCTGGATCGCTGGTGGACGCTGTACGACGACCGCCAACTCGCCGAGCTGACCGAACGCGCGCTGTCGCAAGGCTTCTCGGTGCGCACCGCATTGGCGCGGCTGGAGGAAACGCGGGCGCTGCGGTCCGTCGCGCTTGCGCGTTTCAACCCGCAAGGCAATTTGCAGGCGAACGCCGAATACCGCGACACGCGCAACCTCGAAGACACGCCGAGCGTCGGCACCACGGTTACCGGTACCACGCCGGCAGCCGCCGCCACACCCACGTTGGCCGGCTTTGGCGCGACGAAGTCCGCAGGCATCTCCCTGCCGGTGAGCTGGGAGATCGACCTGTTCGGCCGCCGCGCGACCACGGCGCGCGCTGCCGAGGCCGACGTGATCGCCGCGCGCTTCGACGTCGAAGCCGCGCGCGCGGCGATCGCGGCCGAAGTCGCGCGCTCGCTGTTCCAGGCGCGCGGCTTCAAGGTGCAGGCGGGCGAGGCGCTGGAGACCGTGCGCATCCAGCGCGAAGTGCAGACCGTGCGTGGCCGAGCGCGCGCGCCGCGGGCTGACCCCGTCGTCCGAAGCTCGACCGCGTGGCGACCGACGTGGCGCAGGCCGAAGCGCAGGCCGATGCACTGACCGCTGCGCTGACGGCCTCGCGCCGTGCGTTGCTGGTCGTGACTCGGCGCGGGCACCGATCCGCTGACAAACGTCGAGGTGGACGCCGCGCTCGGCGCCGTGCCCGAGATTCCGCCTGCGTTGCCCGGCGACCTGCTCGCGCGCCGGCCCGATGTGCGGATGGCGTTTGCAAGGGTGCAGCGCGCCGCAGGCAACGTACGACTGGCCGAACTCGACTTCTTCCCGCGCCTGACGCTGAACCCCGGCGTCGGCATCACCGCGCAGCGCAGCAGCTTCGACACCGCCACCAGCTTCTGGTCGATCGGCCTCGGGCTCGTGGTGCCGATCCTCGATCGTCCGCGCCTGCAGGCCCAGCTGAACGCCGAAGGCGCGCGCGCCGAGCAGGCGGTGCTGAACTACGAGCGGACCGTGCAGACCGCGTTTTCCGAGGCCGATCAGGCGCTGCTGCGGCTGCAGTCGGACCGCCGCCGCGTGGACACTTGATTGAAGGCGAACGCCGCGGCCGCTCCGGCTACGACGCCGCGCGCAAACGCTATGAACTCGGCTTCGCGAATCTGACTGAGCTGCTGGACGCCGAACGTGCCTGGCGCGCCACCCGCTCGGCTCTGACCACCGCCCGGCTCGACGCGCTGCAGCGCTCGGTCCAAGTGTTTCAGGCGCTTGGCGGCGGTTGGGACTTCTCGGCTCAGAACACAGCTGCGGCGCAATCGGCGCTGTGAGTCATCAGGAAAAACGGACATGAACAAAAAACTTTACGCGCTGCCGCTGGCCCTGGGGCTGGCTTTCGGGATCACGGCTTGCGGCAAGAAGCCCGAGGCAGCGGCGCCGCAGCAACGCGCCGTATCCGACGGCGCCGGTGCGCGTGCCGTCAGCATCACCGAAGTGGTGCTGCGACCGATGGCCGGCAGCCTGACTGCGGCCGGCCTGCTGGTGCCGCGCGAAGAGATCGCGATCGGCTCCGAGATCGCGGGCTACCGCGTGGCCGATGTGCTGGTCGAAGAAGGCGCGTCGATCAAGAAAGGCCAGACGCTGGCCAAGCTTGACCCGGGGCTGTTGCAGGCCAAGATCGCGCAGGCCCGGGCCAGCGTGGTGCAGGCGCAGGCGCAAGGCGCGGCAAGCCCGCGGTGAAGCCGCGCGTGTGAAGGGTCTGGACGGCACCGGCATCCTGTCGGACGAGCAGATCGACAGCCGCCGCGCGCAGGCCGCCGGTGCGGATGCGTCGGTCCAGGTCGCGCAGGCGCAGTTGGATGACCTGCGTGCGCAGCAGCAGCGCATGGTGATCCGCTCGCCGGTCGCAGGCCGGGTGCTGGAGCGCACTGGTCCGCCCCGGTGACGTCGCGACCACCTCGCAGCCGATGTTCCGCATCGCCCGGGACAGTCTGATCGAACTCGACGCCGAAGTGCCCGAGAACGTACTCGCATCGATCGGCAAGGGCGAGGCGGCCGAGGTCACGCTTGCCCTCGGGCGAGCAGTTGAGCGGCACCGCGCGCCGGATCTCACCGCGCGTCGATCCGCAGACCAAGCTCGGCCGCGTGCGCGTGCGACTGCCGCTGGACGCCGCATTGCGCTCCGGCGGCTATGCGCAGCGTGGTGTTCCGCCGACAGCACGACGCCGGTGCCGGCGGTGCCGGAAAAAGCCGTGCAGTTCGAAGCCAGCGGCCCGCTGCTGTTGGTGATCGACGCCGACGACCGCGCGCGCCGTGTGCCCGATCAAAACCGGCGCGCGCGCCGACGGCTATGTCGAACTCGAGCAAGGCCCGCCGGTCGGCACCCGCGTGGCCTTGGGCGGCGGCGCGTTCCTGCTCGACGGCGACCAGGTCGATCCGGTGGTGACGAACCAGACGGCCGACCCCGCAGCAGCCCTGGCGGTGACCGGCACCCCGTCGTCTCTTGTTGTTGCACCGGCACGGACCGCGGCGGTCGCAGCCAAGGCCGGAAAGTAAACCATGAACCTGCAAAATTTCCGCCTGGGCGATCCGCAACCCGATTCCTGTCGCGGTGATGTTCATCGCGCTGCTGATCGCCGGCATGGCGGGCTACCGCGCGCTGCCGATCAAGCTCTACCCGGACGTGTCGTTCCCGATCGTGCAGGTCAGCGTGCTGTTGTCGGGTGCGGCGGCCAGCGAGGTGGAGACGCAAGTCACGCGCCCGGTCGAGGCGGCGGTGTCGAACGTCGCCGGGGTCAAGCACGTGCAGTCGACGGTGACGCAGGGCGTGTCGTCCACCACGCGTCGAGTTCGAGATCGGCGACGACCTGCAGAAGTCGACCGACGAGGTGCGCTCGGCAGTCGACCGCATCCGCTGCAGCCTGCCGCGCGGCATCGAGCAGCCGATCGTGCAGCGCTTCGACGTCGACTCGGCGCCGCTCGTGACCTACGCGGTGTCGACCGACACGATGTCCGACATCGAGCTGAGCTGGTTCGTCGACGACACGATCGCGCGCGCGCTGATCGCGCGCACCGGCGTGGCCCAGGTCGATCCGGTCGGCGGCGTCGAGCGCGAGATCAACGTCACGCTCGACCCTGCCCGGCTCGAAGCGCTGGGGCTCACCGCGCGCGCAGGTCAACAACGCGCTGCGCGGCTCGAGCATCGACGTGCCCGGCGGCCGATCGGAAGTCGGCGGCCGCGAGCAGACGGTGCGCGTGCTCGGCGCGGCCGAGACGGTGCAAGGCGCTGCGCGACCTGGTGATCCCGACCGGCGCGGGCCGCGACGTGCGGCTGTCCGACGTGGCCAACGTCGCCAGCGGCGCGGCCGAGCGGCGCGGCTTCGCGACGCTGAACGGCCGCTCGGTGGTCGGCTTCCAGGTCAAGAAGACCAAGGCCGCATCCGATGTCGCGGTGGCCAGGGAAGTGGCGCTCGGCACCGAACAACTGGCCGCTCAATACCCCGGCATGCGCTTTCGAGCGCATCGTCTCGACCGCCGACAGCACGCAGAACAGCTTCTCCGCCACGCTCAGCGCGCTGCTCGAAGGCATGGTGCTGGCGTCCATCGTGGTGCTGCTCTTCCTGCGCGACTGGCGCGCGACGCTGATCGCCGCCGTGGCCATGCCGGTGTCGCTGATCCCGACCTTCGCGGTGATGAGCTGCGATGGGCTTTTCGCTCAACATGATCACGCTGCTGGCGCTGACGCTGGTCATCGGCATCCTGGTCGACGACGCCATCGTCGAGATCGAGAACATCCAGAAGCGCGTCGAAGCCGGGCAGAGCCCGTACGAAGCTGCGATTGCACGGCGCCGACGCGATCGGGCTGGCGGTGGTCGCCACCACGGCTGACGATCGTCGTGGTGTTCCTGCCGGTATCGGTGATGGGCGGCTTCGTCGGCCAGTTCTTCAAGGAGTTCGGCTTCACGGTCGCGATCTCGGTGCTGTTCTCGCTGCTGGTCGCGCGCTTCCTGACGCCGCTGATGGCGGCCTACTTGCTGAAGCCGGCGAAGCACCCGCACCCGCGCAAGCCGTTCACAGGCTTCTATCGCAAGTCGCTCGACTTCGCGCTCGCACACCGCTGGCTGTCGATGGTCGCGGGCGGCGCGCTGTTCGTCGGCTCGCTGTTGCTGGCCGTCGATCGCTGCCGACCGGCTTCACGCCGCCGCAGGACAACGGCATCGTGAGCCTGTCGGTCGAAGGCGCGCCGGGCGCGACGCTGGCCGACATGCGGCGCAGCAGCGAACGGCTTACCGCGCAAGCTCACAGCGATGCCCGATGTGGAGACCGTGTTCGCCACCGTCGGCTCGAGCTTCAGCGACGGCGACGTGCGCGCCGGCACCGTCACGGTGCTGCTGAAAAACGACGCGCTCGCAGACGACGCAGTCGTTTCAAGCGGCGCTGAAGCCGCTGCTGCGTCAGCATCCCCGACGTGCGGCTCGGCTTCGCCGCGAACGGCGGCGGCGGCGGCAGCTCGACGGTGCAGATCATGCTGGCCAGCGAAGACGGCGATCTGCTGGCAGCAGACCGCGCTCAAGCTGGAGCTGCGAGATGCGCGACCTGAAGCAGTTGGACAACGTGCACCAGATCACGCCGCGGCCCGGCTCGGAACTGATCATCACGCCCGAAGCCGCAGAGAGGCCGCGCGCCTGGGCGTGACCGCCGAATCGCTTGGCTCGATCGCGCGGGTCGCCACGCTCGGCGACGTCGACGCCAACACCGCCAAGTTCAACACCGGCGAGCAGCGGCTGCCGATCCGCGTGCGCCTGCCCGGCGACGCGCGCGCCGATCTGAATACGCTGCGCAACCTGCGCGTGCCGACTGCGAGCGGCGCCTCGGTGCCGCTGGCGGCGGTGGCCGACATCCGCTTCCAGCCCGGCGTCGCGCGCATCGAGCGCTTCGACCGCAAGCGCCGCGCGACGATCGAAGGGCAGCTCAACCCCGGCGTGGGGCTGGGCGAGGCCACGAAGGCGATCAACGCGCTGCCGATGATGAAGAACCTGCCGGCCGGCGTCACGCAGCCGGCCTACGGGCAGAGCGAGAACATGGCCGAGCTGTTCGCGAGCTTCGGCTGGCGCGATGGCCGCCGGCATCGGCCTGATCTTCGCGGTGCTGGTGCTGCTGTTCCGGAGCTTCTTCAAGCCGGTGACGATCCTGGCGGCGCTGCCGCTGTCGCTGGCCGGCGCGTTCCTCGGCCTGCTGATCGCGGGCAGCGAGCTCGACCTGTCGGCGCTGATCGGCCTGCTGATGCTGATGGGGCTGGCGGCGAAGAACTCGATCCTGCTGGTCGAGTTCGCGATCGAGGCCGAGAACAACGGCGTGTCGCAGAAGGAGGCGCTGATCGATGCCTGCCGCGAACGCGCGCGGCCGATCGTGATGACCACCGTGGCGATGGCCGCCGGCATGGTGCCGACGGCGCTGGCGCTGGGCGAAGGGTCGGAGTTCCGCGCGCCGATGGCGATCGCGGTGATCGGCGGGCTGATCAGCTCGACCGTGCTGTCGCTGGTGCTGGTGCCGGTGGTCTACGAACTGATCGACGACTTCGAGAAGTGGATCAAGCCGAAGCTCGGCCGGCTCGTGGTGCAGCGCGATCCGACGGCAGCGGATGCGAAAGCGGTGGAAGCGGCATGACGGGGTGTCGGAGACTTCTCGCAGGCGCTGGCCGGGCCCGGTCGATGCGGCTGCCATTCGCCTTTTGCGTCGCGCTCCTCATGGCGGCCGGTGCCCAGGTCGCGCGGGCGCAAGGCGCGCTGCCTGGCGCGTCGGCCGGCAGCGAGTCGTCGGAGCAGAAGGCGGCTGCGGCCAAGCCCGATCTCTACGGCCGCGACACGCCGCGCGGTCTCGCGACCGGCCTGGTCGCGGCGTTCGGCGCGGCCGACTACGAGCGGGCAGCGAACTACCTCGAGAGCGCACGGGTCAACCGTCTGGACGCGCCGGCGCTGGCCCGGCTGCTGCAGCAAAAGCTCGATCAGGGCGGGTCGCTGCTGCCGTTCGCCACGCTGTCCAAGGACGCGGCCGGCAATACCAGCGATGGACTTGCGGCCGACCAGGAGCGCATCGGAACGTTCAAGGCGCGCACCGGCGAAGTGCCGCTGATCGCGCGGCGGCTGGACAGCGCCGACGCTGGTCCGCACTGGGTGGTGTCCGCCGAGAGCCTCAAGGCCGTTGCCGAACGCGCGCCGCAAGCGGCCCTGCCCGCGCTGACCGATGTGCTGCCGGAGGCGCTGCACGAAGCGAAAGTCGCTGGGGCGCCGTTGGCCGACTGGCTGATCCTCGCGGCGGTGGCCGCGATCGTGTTCCTCGGCTTGCGATTGTTTTTCACGCTGTTGCTCAAAGTCGTCCACGCCGCGGTGCGCGATCCCGAGAACAACCGTGTGTACAAGTTCATGCATGCGGCGATCCCGCCGTTCGGCCTGTACGTCGCGGTGATCGTCCTCTTCATCGCGATCAACAAGCTGCAGGTCGCGATCGTCGCGCGCCAGACGCTGGTGCGCTACACCGGCATCGTTGGCTGGATCGCGCTGGTCTGGTTTTTGTGGCGTCTCATCGACATGGGCACCGATCTGTGGGCCGCGCGCATGGCGCGCAGCGACCGGCGGCGCGCGATGTCGGCGCTGACGTTCGGGCGGCGCAGTGGCCAAGACGGTGCTGGTGGGGGTCGCGCTGGTTGCCATCCTCGACACGCTCGGCGTCGACGTGACGACCGGCATCGCGGCGCTCGGCATCGGCGGGCTCGCGCTCGCGCTGGGCGCGCAGAAGACGATCGAGAACCTGGTCGGCAGCGTCACCGTGATTGCCGACGAGCCCGTGCGCGTGGGCGACTTCTGCAAGGTCGGCGACGTGCTCGGCACGGTGGAGGACATCGGCATGCGCTCCACGCGCATCCGCACCAACGAGCGCACGGTGGTCACGATCCCGAACGGCGTGTTCTCCTCGCAGCAGATCGAGAACTACTCGCGCCGGGACCGCTACCTGTTCGCGCCGACGATCGGGCTGACCTACGACACCGATGCGGCGTTGATGCGCCGCGTGCTGGACGGCATTCGCCAGGTGCTCGAAGAAGACGACAACGTCGCTGACGAGCCGCGCGTGCGCTTCGCCAGCTTCAGCGCGCACTCGCTCGACATCGAAATCTTTGCCTACATCAACACGTTCGATTACGGCTTGTCGCTTGGCATGCGCGAGCAGGTGCTGCTGAAGATCATGGACAAGATCGCCGAACTCGGTGCGAGCATCGCGTTCCCGACGCAGACGGTGCTGCTGAAGCAGCCATGAACCGACCCGTCTCCGCGGCCGAAGTGGCCGACGGCACGCCGTTGGCGCTGCCGCAGATCAATGGTTCAACCGTCGAGGCGTCCGGTGCCGGCCTGCATTGGGTTCGCGCTTTGGGCAGCCGGGTGGCGACGCTGTGGCTCTGCAAGATGGCCGGCACCGCGTTGGGCATCGCAAGCTTTTTCCCGGCCTACTTCTGGGTCATGCACGCGAACGAAGCGCGCGCATACGTGATGCCGCTGACGGCCGTCGACGCATGGATCGAACTGCGCGAGGGGGCGCTGCCGCTGTATGCGTCGCTGTGGCTGTACGTGTCGCTGCCGGCAGCCTTCGCGAAGGACTGGACGGCGCTTGTCCGTTATGCGGCGGCAGCCACCGTCATGACATGCATCGGCTTTGCAATCTTCTGGGCGCTGCCGACCGTGGTGCCGGCGTTCCCGATCGACTGGGCGTTGTATCCGGCACTCGGGTTTCTGAAGAACGCCGATGCGGCCGGCAACGCGTTTCCTTCGCTGCACGTGTCGTTCGCGGTGTTTGCCGGCATGGTGCTTGCGAGCCAGTTGCGTGCGATCGGCGCGCCAATGTGGCTGCGTGCGGCGAACCTGATCTGGGCCGCGGGCATCGTCTATTCGACCCTGGCGACGCGCCAGCACGTGGCGCTCGACGTGTTGGGCGGTGTGCTGCTGAGCGGGCTCTGCTGGGCACTGTTCGGGAATCGAACCGTCCAACAACAATCACCAAAGGAACTGTTTTGAGAAAAAGATGCTTGCCGGCAAAGCCGAGGCCATCGGCAGCATTCGCAATGGCGGCAGCGTCGTGCGCGATCTTCGGTGCCAGCGGCGCATCAGCTGCCGACGAGACTTGCGCGTCGATCGCGAGCGACGCCGAGCGCCTGGCCTGCTACGACCGGGCTGCGGGCCGCCTGGCCGACGCGCCGATCATCGCGGCGCAACCGGCGCGCATCAAGGCACCGCAAGCCGAAGCAAAGCCAGCCAACGCGCCGGTGTTCGACGACGCCTCGACCTTGTCCAAGGCCTGGGAGCTCGACCCCGCCGACAAGCGCGGCCTGTTCAACCCGGTGCCGCACAAGCTGAACTGCCTGCTGCCCGCCTACTACACGTCGAGCGCGAACAGGCAGCCCTCCAGCCCCGCACACCGGTCGGCCATCCGCTGGCGACCCGACCGAAATCGAGATTCGCGGCCCCGACTTCCACCAGTTGCTCAAGCTTTCGTCGCAGGTCGAGACCCTCGTGCGTGACACCCGAGGCACCGCCGACGTGCGCAACAGCCTCGGCACCGTGAAGGCCGAGATCGCCTTGCGGCCGCGGCGCGAAGCGCTCGACTTCTACAACCTGGCTTACGCGGACCTGGCCAGCCAGATCCGGATTGCACTCAGCAGCGACAAGATCGGCAGCTTCGCGCGCGGCGGCGCGCAGGAAGATCCCGACATCCGCCTCGGCACCGCGTGGCCGAGCCGCAGCGGCGAAGCGGGCGGGCCGACGCGCGCCGAGGAGCTGTCGCGCGTGCGTGCGTTCGTGCCTTCCGGCGAGACGGTTTCACTGCTGTCGCTTTTGCAGCCGATCCAGTCCGAAGCGCCGAACTCGATCGTGCATGCGGGTGGCAAGCGCGCATTGACGGTGCTCGCCAAGACCGAGGACCGCGCCGCAACCGACATCATGGCCGCGCTGACGCCGAAGCTCGATGCGCTGCAAAAGGATTGGCCCGCCGGCTACGTCTACCGCGTCGGCGGCGAATCGGTCAAGACCGGCGAGACGTTCGCATCGGCGGCGTGCGCCTCGTCGCGTGCGGTCATCATGTTCGACAGCTTCGCGCAGGCGTTCATCCTGCTGACGACCGTGCCATTCGCGCTGACCGGCACCTTTCTCGCATTCCCCGCGCTCGGCATGCCGTTCTCGTTCTTCGCTATGGTCGGTGTCATCGCGTTGATCGGGATCGTCGTCAACGACGGCATCGTGATGGTCGACACGATGAACCAGCACCTTGCGGCCGGCGACAGCGTGCCGGATGCGTCGTCGCGCGGCTGCGGCCGAGCGGCTGCGTCCGATCCTGACGACTTCGGTGACAACCATCGTCGGACTGGTTCCGCTTGCGATCGGCAGCCCGATGTACTGGCCGCTGTGTTTCGCGATCATCTTCAGGCTGTTCACCGCCACCGTGATCTCGCTGTTCGTTGTGCCGGCGCTTTATCTGCTGCTGACGCCGAAGGATCGGCATGCGGCGGGCTCACTCGATTGATTGCTGACGCTCGCCTGCCACGCAGGCTGGCTTGCCTTTTTTCTCACCTGCCCATCTATGAACCCAACCCTTTTCCCTGATCGCCTTGCCATGAAAAATTGTTCCCGCCTTCCATTGACTTTGGTCGCCGCCGCACTTGCCTTGTCTGCATGCGCTGGACCGGCAGCCGTGGCCCCGACCGCTCAGGCGCCGTCGAGCGTCGTCCCGATGCCGTCCAGGCTCGTGCAAACGCAAGTCCACGTGCGCGGCACGCTGGAAAGCGCCGATGCACAGACCCTGGTGGTGAAAGATCGCAACGGCAGGGTGGTGCGGCTGGCGCGCCCGGCCGGCTTGTCGATCTCCGAGGTCTACCCGATCGCGCTGAGCGACATTGCGCAAGGCAGCTTCGTCGGCACGTCGGCCGAAGCGGGCGCCGACGGCACGCTGCACGCGCTCGAGGTGCATGTGTTTCCGGAAAGCGCACGCGGGCTCGGCGAAGGCCACTATCCGTGGGACCTGCAGCAGGGCGCCACGATGACCAACGCCACCGTGTCCAGACTGGCGCCCGCGCCTGCTTCGGTTCAGGGCGGAAAGCAGTTGCGCCTGAACTATCAGGGCGGCGAAAAAACCGTCGTGGTGCCGGCCGGCGTTCCGGTGTTCACCTGGCAGCCGGGCGACACGAAGCTGCTGGTGCCCGGCGCGAATGTGTTTGTCGTCGCGCAGGACAAGGACGGCCAGCTGACCGCACTGAATGTGCTGGTCGGCCGCAACGGCTACATGCCGCCGATGTGAGGCCGCCGATCGCATTCGATCGGCGGGTGACAACGCCGTCCCTGCCGCTCATGCTGCCTGTGGCCTGATCATGCCGGTCGTCTGGCTGAGCCGCGTTGCAGCATTCGCGCGTCGCGCCGTTGAACGACGCGGGTGGCTGCTGCTTCCCGTCGTCGTGCTGGCCGCCGGTTGTTCGACCGAGCGGCCCTGGATCAACGAACCTGCCGTCGGTGCGACCTCGACGCAGATCTTCGGGCCGGACCGCAGCTTCGGCTTCTTCGGCGGTGTCGATGCTGTTGAGCCCGATGACGCTGCGCAATTACGCGGCCGACTGCCGCAAGCGGGACCTGGTGCCATCGTTGGACCCGCAAGCCGAAGCCGGCTATACCGCACGCGTCTTTACTGGACCGGGCAGTGCAGC
This sequence comes from uncultured beta proteobacterium, assembly GCA_963761295.1. Classification (GTDB taxonomy): domain Bacteria; phylum Pseudomonadota; class Gammaproteobacteria; order Burkholderiales; family Burkholderiaceae_C; genus JBBPYC01. The sequence continues at coordinate 23,337 of CAVXGG010000020.1, read as the reverse complement.
TACCTCGACGGCAAGCGCCGTCCCTACGTGCATCTGGTGGACGGCGGCCTGTCCGACAACCTGGGCATTCGCCGTTTGCTGCACCGCGCGCTGGCCGAAGGCGGCCTGCGCAAATCGCTCAGGGACAGCGGCATCCCGGACGGCAGTGTCCACAAGATGGTGCTCATCGTCGTCAACTCCGAGCGGGACCCGCAGAACGACATCGATCAGGACGGTGAAGTGCCGAACACCGCGCAGGTGGCCGATGCACTGCTGTTCGGCGCCGGCGCGCGGCAGACGACCGAAACGCAGGAATTCTTGAGCGACGTGGTACGCGAATGGCGGGACGAATTGCGCCGGCGCAGCGCAAGCGGCGTGGCCAACGTATTCGCGTCGGATGCCGAGTTCCACATGGTCCAGGTCAACCTGCGCGACGCGCCCGAGAACGCGAGCGGCCCGCGCCTGCTGCAGGTGCCCACCGCGCTGTCGATCCTGGACACCGAAGTCACCGGCCTGATCGAAGCCGCTCGCACCGTGCTGCAACGATCGCAGGCGTTTCAAGCGTTGCAACGCTCGCTGGGCGTCGTGCCGGCGGCAGGTGCCGCACCATGAAATCGAACCGACGAGGCAAGCCATGCATGACACTCCGGTCACGCTGCCCCCACAAGGCGACTGGGTCAGCAGCGTGGCGATCCAGCCCCGGGAAGCTTCCCTCGGCACCCCGCGTCGTGCAGGCGCCGTTCAGCCCCCGCCGCCTCCGGCTTCCGGCTGCGGCCAGCGCGCCCGCAGCAACCAGAACGCGACCGACAACGGCAACGCCAGTGCCGCATAAGCCAGCCCAAGCGAGCCGAGCGAATGGCTGACCAGCCCGAACAGCGGCGAGCCGATGACGGCGCCGAAGAACGTGAAGAACAGGCAGCCGGCGGTCGCCTTGGCGGCCTCGCCGCGCGGCGCCACGCGTGCCACGGTGGCCAGGTAGACCCCGTTCCAGCCGACTGCCGTCGCCCCGTAGCCGATCAACACGGTCAGCACCAGCGCGCTCGGCGTGCCGGGCGACAACGCGGCCATTGCCGCACCCGCCCACGCCATCGCCAGCGTCAATGCCGACAACATGCGCCGCGCACCGTCTCGCATCCGGTCGGCCAATGCGCCCCACAGCACGCGGCCCACCACCGCCGCACCTTGCGCGGCCGCCGACGCCGCGCCGGCCTGCACGAGCGACCAGCGCAGGTCCATCGTCAAAAAGGTGACGACGTACGACGTGACCGCCGCCTGCACGATCGAGAAAACGAACGTCGACAGCGCGACGCGGCGCAGCACCGGGTGCTTGAGCACCGCCTGCAGCGGGTTCGTGAAATCGACCAGCACCGGCAGCCGCGCGGCCGGGTCACGCGCTGCGTCGATCTCGCGTCGCAGCAGTTGCGCCAGCAGCGCACCGCTCACGCACAGCAGCGCGATCACGCCCAACGCGGCCGTGATGCCACCGGCCAGCAGCATGCCCGGAACCACCAGCCCGGCCACCGTGCCGCCGAGCGGCACACCGGTCTGCTTGATCGAAAACACCAGCGCCATGCGCGACAGCGGCGTGGTGCGCGCAAGCATCTCCGAGCTGGTCGGCGTGATCGGGCCGTAGCCGATGCCGATCAACAGGGCGCCGAGCACTGCGGGCAGCAGCTGCGCCGAAGCGATCAGCGCGAGCCCGCAGGCGCTGCAGGCCAGCGCCACCTGGCTGGTGCGGATCGGCCCGAGCCGACGCGCGAGCGCCGCGCCCCAGAGGCCGGAGAACATCGCCGCCACATAGACCAGCGCCACATAGATGCCGACTGCCACCGCAGCCAGATCGAGCGCCGCCAGCAGCCGCGGCGCGGCCACCGCGGGTGCAATCAGTGCGGCCGAGGCGGCCGCCTGCACCAGCAAGGTGATCGGCAACGTGGCGCGTTGCGCGAACAAGCGGCGCGTCGGCGGCGTGGCGGCCGGCCCGTTCATCGGGGCAGCCGGCAAGCGGCTTCACAGACGCGCGCGGCACCCGGCGCCTGCCGAGCGGCACGTGGGCGATCGGCGTGGCAAGCCGGTCGGCCGCCGCGCACCGTCGCGCTCAGCTGCACAGCCGGACGCGGCCGTGTGGCGTGTCGAGCAACGCGATCAGTCGCGCTGTCCCGGCTTGCACGCGCACCGACGCGTCGAGTCCGATCGCTCGATAAGCCTGCGCCAGCGCGACGTGCTGCGGGTGCCGCACTTCGAAGCCGGCCAGCGTCACGCCCGAAGGCCCGAGCGTCGCCGCCGGATGCGCCGCGCCCCATTCGATCAACGTCGGCAGGGCGCCGTCGAACAACCGCGCGCCGTCGTCGCGCACGCTGATGCGCCAGGTGAGCAACCCGGACAGCGTGGCGCGCGAGGCATCGCGCACCGGGCCGCGGTCGATGCCCAACGCGGCAAGCGCCGCCACCGCGGGGTCGATCCGCGGCACGCGTGCGACGAAATGGATCGGCTTCGGGCCGTGCGCTGCCACGGTCTGCTGCAATACCTCGGTATCCATGTCGAACCAGCGGGAAGTGCCGGCGCGTACCGCATTTTGTGCTTCTGGATCGATAGCAATCAGTTCGAGATACGCGTGCGGGAATGCGGCGCTGGAAAGGTTCAGCAACCGGTTGTGCGTGCCCATCAGCGGATGCTTGCCGCCGGGCTGCGGCACGACGCCGAGCGTCTGCTTGCACCAGGCCGCAGCCTGCGCCAGATCGCTGGCCAGCACGACCAGGTGGTCGAATCGTGTCTGTGCCGACTGGCCGGGCGGGGTACTTGGCGGCGAGCGGTCGGTGGTCGTCATGCGCACGATTGTCGTTGGCCGAAGCCGTGCCCAGCCGGCTTCGGCCGATCCCCTGCTGCCAAGCCGTCGCTGCAGTGCGCCGCACAAACCGGTGCAACGCACGAGCAGACCAGAGGCGCCATGCAGAGGCGCGAAGCGCGATGCGGATGTTGCCGCATTGCGCCCGGCAGTCATTCTTTTCCGCCGACGGGTTCGCCTGCTTCACGACGTCCGCTTCGTCGGCCGACTTGCCGAGGCGGCGCTATCGACTGCTCGAGCCTCGGCGCGTTCGTGCAAGGTCGGACCCGCGCGTTTCCGTCCTGCTGTGAACAGGCGCTATGGGATCGTCCGCAGCGCACCGAACACGAACGAATCCATGTTCAGCACGCCGTGCGTCGTGCCGCCTTCGATGGTCGAGCCGCGCGCTGCCTCGCCGGCCGCGCCCGCAGCCACCAGCAGCGGCCAGAAATGCTCCGGCGTGGGATGGGCGCGCCGCGCATGGGGTGCGCGTTCGAGCGCCAGTCGCAGTCGATCCCGGTCGCCGGCCGCGACCGCGGCGCCGACCCAGGCCGAGAATTCGACCGCAAAAGCTTTGGCCGGTGCGTCTTCCGCAAGGACCTCGTCCAGGTTGTGCGTCAGGCTGCCGGAGCCGATGATCAGCACGCTGTCGTCGGCCAACGGCGCCAGCGCCCGGCCCAGGCCCCAGGCAGCGTCGGCATCGAGCCTGGCCGGCAACGAAACCTGGAACACCGGCACGTCGGCTTGCGGGTACAGGTGGAGCAGCGGCACCCAGGCGCCGTGGTCGAGTCCGCGGCGCGCGTCGGCCTCGGCCGACCAGCCGGCGGCCCGAAGCCGCTCGACCGTGCGTTGCGCCAGCTGCGGATGCCCGGGCGCCGGATACTCGATCTCCCGCAACGGTTGCGGAAACCCGCCAAAGTCATGAATCGTCCGCGGCCGGGCTGCGGTGCCGACGCGCGGCGTCGCGGTCTGCCAGTGAGGCGAGACCACCAGCACGGCCGCCGGGCGCGGCAGCGCTTGCCCCAGCGCCGTCAGCTTCGGCCCCGCGAGGCCGGGCGACAACGCGAAGGTCGGTGCGCCATGCGAGATGAACAGGGTCGGCAGGCGATTCATGGACGCGCTCCCCACGGCCCGGGCGCGTCAGGCGGCCGAGGGCGCCCGGGCGGATATCGCAGCGTCCAGCGACAGCCGGCCCGCACCGCCGAGGGCCAGCGCGACGGCGACTGCCAGCAACGCCAGCGCGAACTCGTAGCCGTTGTTGGCCATGAACAAACCCCTGCTCAAGTGCACACTGAAGATGGCCACGGTCATCACGCCCGCCAGCAGCACGGCCGCGGGTCGCACCAGCAGGCCCAGCAGCAGGGCGAGCCCGCCGAAAAACTCGGCGCCGCCGGCCAGCAACGCCATCAGGTAGCCGGGCGCCAGCCCGAGCGAGTCCATGAACTGCCCGGTGCCTTCGAGCCCGCCGCCGCCGAACCAGCCGAACAGCTTCTGCGCGCCGTGCGCGACGAAGACGACGCCCACCGGAATGCGCAGCGCCAGCGCTGCCCAGCCGGCGTGGGTGGAAGTGATGCGGTGGATGAAACGGTTGCTCATGTCGATGCTCCAGATCAGAGGGTGTTCGGGTCGACCCAGGCGTTTGCCCCAGGCGTGCAAGCAATGTAGCTGTTGCACAGGACAAGATAAACATGGTTGAATGAGACCAACTGTTGCGCTTTAAGGAACAATGGACAAACTCCAGCAGATGCGCGTGTTCGCCGCCGTGGTGGATGCCGGCAGCTTCGTCGGTGCGGCCGAAGAGATCGATCTTTCCAAGGCGGCCGTGTCTCGCCACGTGCAGGAACTGGAAGCGCGCCTCGGCGTGCGGCTGTTGCAGCGCACCACGCGGCGGCTTTCCCTGACCGATGAGGGCGAAGTCTTTCATGCGCGCTGCAAGGACCTGCTGGCCAACGTGGAAGAAGCCGAAGCCGAGATCACCGCGCGTGCCGGCGCGGCAGCGGGCGTGCTCAAGATCAATGTGCCGGTCAGCTTCGGCAACCTGCATCTGGCGCCGTTGTGGGGCCTGTTCCTCGCGCGCAATCCGAAGGTGACGCTCGACATCACCTTGTCGGACCGGGTGGTCGACCTGGTGGACGAAGGCTTCGACCTGGCGGTGCGCATCGCGCGCCTGCCGGATTCGTCGCTGGTCAGCCGCAAGCTGGCGTCGACCCGCCTGATCATTTGCGCCTCACCGGACTACCTGCGGCAGCACGGCACGCCCGCGCATCCGGCCGACCTCGCACACCACGCGGTCGTGGCCTACAGCCTGTCCTCGATGGGGGACAACTGGCGGTTCGACGGCCCCGATGGAAGCACCACCGTCAAGGTCCGGCCCCGGCTGCACACGAACAGCGGCGACACCTGCCGCGCCGTCGCGTTGCAGCATCAGGGCATCGTGTTTCAGCCTTCGTTTCTGGTCGGGGACGATCTGAAGTCCGGTGCGCTGGTGCAGTTGCTGGCCAATCATTTGTCCACCGCACTCGGCATCTATGCGGTGTATCCGTCGCGCAAGCACCTGTCGCCGAAGGTCCGGGTGCTGGTCGATTTTTTGATCGAGCAGGCACGCCAGCGTGGCTGGCCGCCGTAGTCGACGATACGGCGCCCGGGGTGGCCGGCCCCTCGGCATGCGGTTGTGCGGCAGGCGGATCGGACTGCCGCGTGGTGCCGGCGTGCGACCCATCGGTTCCCGTTCACTTCATTGACTGGACCTTTTCATCCAACCGGCCGCTGGATCCGGACCGCGCGTCGCTCTCGTCACCGGCGGTGCGAAGGGCATCGGCGCCGAAGTCTGCGCGCGGCTGGCCGCCGCCGGGCATACCGTGCTGGTGGCCGACCTCGACATCGATGCCGCCGAAGCCAAGGCGCGGAGCCTGCGCGAGAGCGGCGGGCAGGCCGCGGCGCTCGGGCTCGACGTGGGGCGGCCGGAGTCCATCGCACAGGCGTTCGCGCGGATCGAGCGCGACCATCGGCGTCTGGACGTCCTGGTCAACTGCGCCGGCATTGCGAAGGTCTAGCCGTTTCTCGATTTCCCGCTCGAAAACTTCGTCGCGACGATGAATGTCAATGTGACCGGCACGCTGCTGTGCGCGCGGCAGGCGGCACGGCTGATGGTGCGTCGGCGCTGGGGCCGCATCGTCGACATTGCGTCGGTGGCGGGGATGCGCGCGGTTGGCACCGGCCGCACGGCCTATGGCACCTCCAAAGGTGCCGTCATCGCACCGACGCGGCAGATGGCGGTCGAGCGGGCCGAGCACGGCATCACCGCGAATGCGGTGGCGCCCGGGCCGGTGGACACGCCGATGACGCAGCTGCTGCACGCCGAGCAGTTCCGCAACGAATAGGCAAAGGCGATTCCGATGAATCGCTACGGCACCCCCGGCGAGATCGCCGCGGCGGTCATGTATCTCGTATCGGAAGAGGCGTCCTACGTCTGCGGCATCGTGCTGCCGGTGGACGGCGGCTTTCTGGCTTCCGGCGCACGCGGCATCTGAGACGAGGGTGCCGCGGCGCTCGCACCGTTGCCTTCCTGCGCCTGGCCACCCGGCTCATCGACCAGCGAAATCCGGCCTTTTCTTGTCCAGGAACGCGCGGTAGCCGATGCGGAAATCCTCGGTGTCGTAGCAGCGGAAGCCCGCATCGCGCTGCGCTTCGGTCAGCGGCTGACCCGCTTCGATCTCGCGCAGAAACTGTTTGTGCCAGCGCGCGACCAGGGGGGCGCCGGCCGCGATGCGTCGGGCCGTGGCATAGGCCTCGGCTTCCACCTGCGCGTCCGGCACGACCCGGTTCACAAGCCGCTTGGCCAGTGCCTCCTGCGCATCGAACACGCGGCCTTCGAGCACGATCTCCAGCGCGACCGCGTGCCCGGCCAGCCGCACCAGCGCGGCGAGCTCCGCATGCGCCATCACAAGCCCGAGCTTGTTGACCGGCACGCCGAAGCGGCTGCTCTCGCCGCAGATGCGCATATCGCACATGGCAGCGATCTCAAGCCCGCCGCCGACGCAGATGCCTTCGATCAACGCGACGGTCGGATGCGGGCAGTCAGCAATCGCACCCAAAGCGCCGTGCAACAGCGAGCCATACGCCTTGCCCTGCTCGAAATTGCTGCGTTCGGTTTCGAACTCGGCGATGTCGTTGCCGGGTGCAAAGGCTTTGCCGCCGGCGCCGCGCAGCACGATGCAGCGCAGGGTGTCATCGGCCGACAGCTCGCGCATGACGCCGCCCAGGCGCTGCCACATCGGCTTGGTGAGTGCGTTGAGTTTGTCCGGGCGGTTCAGCGTGACGGTGGCGACTGCGCCGTCGCGCGTGGAGAGGATCGGGTTGTTCATCAATCGTCCTTGACTGTCTGCCGATTGCGCGGCGGTCCGGCTCATGGGCACGATGCCCGGAACCGCTTCAACCCGGCTGCCGCCTCGAACTTCATGCCGCGACACGCGGCCGAAGGGACTCTTGCGCAAGGGCGTTGATGCACTTGCCTTCGGCCTGCGCGATGACCGCGAGCTTCTCATGCAACTCCGGCGCAATGCGCAGGTTGAACTTGCCCGAGTAGTTGCGGCGCGGCTCGATGCCCTGCTCGCGACAGATGTCCAGAAAAACGTGCAGCGACTTTCTGAATTCGGCACGCAGCTCCTTCAGGTTCCCCCTGAAGAAGTCCGCACCGGCGTTGAGTCCGAGAATCTCGCCTCGAAACCGGTCGAGTTCCGGGTCGTACGCGATCCTGGCGCTGTATCCGTCAAGCGTCACCTTGGTCATGGTTCGATTCCGTGCTGCTCGAGCCACCGGCAGACGCTTGCTACCGCGCCCTTGTCCGTGGCCGGTGAAGGACCTTGACCTCGCCGAACAGGATCACGGCGCCTCGATCATCGACAGAACAACTCCACCAACGCCATCGGCACCGCCGGCACATAGGTAACCAGCAGCAACGTCGCCACCAGCACGCCGATGAACGGAAGATTCACGCGCGTCATTTTCCACATGTCGGCCTTCGCGATCGAACACGACGCCATCAGCACGCTCGCCACCGGCGGCGTCTGCTGGCCGATGCCGAGGTTCAAGCGTGACAACCAGACCGAAATGCACCGGATCGATGCCGACCGCATTCACCAGCGGCATCACGATCGGCACCACCAGGATGATCGCCTCGGCCGCGTGCAGGAACAGGCCGATCATCAAAAAGAACACGTTCAGGATGCCGAGCACCGCGTACCGATTCGTCGGTGATGCCGGACAGCCACTGCGCGAGTTGCTGCGGCATCTGCGCCCGGTCAGGCAGACGCCGAGCAGCGCGGAGGCCGCCACCAGCAGCATCACGATGGCGGCCTGGATCGCGCCTTCGACCATCGCGTCGTGAAGATGCCGCAGGTCGAGTTCACGGTAGATCATGCCGCCGATGAACAGCGCCGCGAGCACCGCAAGCGCCGCGCCTTCGGTGGCCGTCACGATGCCGCCGAAGATGCCGCCCAGGATGATCACCGGCAGCAAAAACGCCCAGGCCGCGTCCTTGAAAGTCGACTTCACGCGGCTCCACTGGAACACTTCTTCCACCGGATGGTTGTAGCGTCGCGCATACCCGTACGACAGCGCCATCATGCCGACGCCGGCCGAGCACGCCGGGCACGATGCCGGCGACGAAAATCTGCACCACCGACGTGTCGGCCATCACCGCATACAGGATCATCGGAATCGACGGCGGGATGATGACCGCGAGCGTCGCGGCGACGACACGATCGCGGCGGCGAACTCCTTCGGGTAGCCTTTTTTCTTCATCGCCGGGATCAGGATGGAGCCCATCGCGGCCACATCGGCCACGGCCGAGCCGGAGATCTCGGCAAAGAACATCGGGGTGCCGATCGTGATCATCGCCAGGCCGCCCTTGACGAAGCCGAACAGCGCGGACGCGAACGCGATCAGCCGCCGCGACAGGCTCGACGTGTTCATGATCGCGCCGGCCAGGATGAACAGGGGAATGGCGAGCAGCGGAAAGCTTGTGGCACCGGTGAGCATCGCGATCGCCGAATTCAGCAGCGCATCGATGCCGCTGGAGGAAACCATCGCCACCATCGCGACGATGCCGAGCGAGATCGCGATCGGCACGTTCAGCAGGATCAGTGCGACCAGCCCGAGGAACATGAAGCCGACCGTCATGACCGGACTCCCTGCGCCGTCACCTGCTCAGCCACTGGCGACGGCTCGTGGTCTTTGACGCCGCCGCTTCGCGCCTGCCGCAGCACCTCGGGCAAGCTCAGCAGCTGCGCGCTGATGAACAGCGCGCCGCCGATCGGGATCACCGACTGCGTGAAGCGCGTGGGCACCCAAGACAGGCTGACCAGCGTGTCACCACTCTGGATCGGCAGCACCTCGAGCCCGAACCACGCGAGCAGCGCGAAGAATGCGATCACGCAGAACTCGCCTGAACCAGACCGCTGGTATCCGCCAGCGCAGCGGCAGCGCATTGACCAGCCCCGGAAAGCCGATGTGCGCGCGGTGCAGCGCAGCCAGCGCGGCGCCGTAGTACGTCAGCCACGCGAGCATGACGGACGCGACCTCGTCGTACCAGACCAGCGAAAACCCGAGCTTGCGGCAGGCCACCGCATAGCGGATGACGACCGCCAGGCTGGCGAGCAGCAGCAGCACGAACGCGTCAAGGTGCGCTCGAACGCGCGCCGCAGGGAGGTGATCACGGAAAGAACCGCGCTTATTTCATGCCCTGGCCGAGCGCGATCGCCTGCTCGACCAGCTTGCCGCCGGCCGGCACTTCCTTCGCGAATTCGTCGTGGACCGGCTTGCTGGCAGCAATGAACGCGTCCTTGTCGGCCTCGTTGATCTTCACGCCCGCCGCCTTGATTCTGGCAAGCAGGTCGGCGTCGAGCTTGGCGGCTTGTTCGTAGACATAGGGTTGCGTGTCTTTTGCCGCCTGCGACAGGATGTCTTGCAGGTCCTTCGGCAGCCCGTTGAACTTGCGGCCGGCCACGAGCTAAGCCGGCGTGCAGACGTGGCCCGTCAGGGACAGGAACTTCTGCACTTCCTGAAACTTCGATGAATAAATTTGCGTGAGCGGGTTTTCCTGCCCTTTCATCACGCCGGTTTGCAGTGCGACGAACACTTCTGAGAGCGCCATCGGCGACGGATTTGCGCCGTAGGCCTGGAACATCTTCACGCGCCAGGTGCTCTTCGGCGTGCGCAGTTTGAGCCCACTTAGATCCTCCGGCTTCTGAATCGGCCGCGCGTTGTTCGCGATGTGGCGAAAGCCGTTCTCCCAGACGGCAAGCACCTTGTAGCCCTTGGCCTCGGACAGCGGCGCGAGCGCGGGCCAGACGATGTCGGCCTCGATTCTTTTCATGTGCTCGCGGTTTTTCACGAGGTAGGGCATTTCGAACATGCCGAATGCATCGGCTTCGGACGACATCACGCTCGACGGCAGCGCGAACTCCACCATACCGAGCCGCAGCTGCTGCAGCAGCTCCCGGTCCCCGCCCAGCTGGCTGGAGCCGAACACCACCACCTTGGCCTTGTCGCCGGGCTTTTCGTTGGCGCGGCGCGCAAATTCATTGGCCGAAAGCTCGAACAGCGAGCCGGGGCCACCGACGTGGCCGAGCTTGAGTTCGGTCCGGGCGGCGGCGGGCAAGGCGGATGCAGCAGACAGCGCGGCCGCGGCAACGGTGGCGAGGATGGTTCGGCGAAGAATCATGAATCGGTCCCCTGCGGTGAATGTCCGGTCTTGAACGGGTGAGTCTGATGGGCCACGGCGGGTTGTCAATCCGGAGGAATCCAGCCCTCTGAGAGCCGTTCATCCGGTTCGGCCGCCGAAGGGTCCGCGCGGCACCTCGTGTCCCAAGCGCCTCAGGGACAACGCGGGTTATTCGTTGCGCCGATCGGCAAAGCGCGCCAAGATGGCTCGCCGTCTCGATCGAGGGCGGCAACTTGCCGCGGCAAACTTCAACCCGCAAAGGAATCCCGTGAAGACGAAGCAGACCTTGCAAGCCGCCGTGCTTGCCGCAGCTTGCGTGTGTTCCGCCGCCGTTTTCGCCGGCCCGGACGATCCTTCGAAGTTCGATCCGACACCCTACGAAGCCCAAAAGGCGATGTACGACTTCAACTTCGCCAAACCCAACGATGTCGTTCCCGCGTTCGGCTATGTGCTGAACCACTTGAAAGCCATTCAAGAGTTTGGCGACGCGAAAAATTCGCATCTCGTGATCGTCGCGCACGGCAACGAACTGCATGCGTTGTCGCGGCTGAACCGCGCGGCTTATCCGGACATGTACGGGCGTCTGAAGGCGCTGAAGGATGCGGGCGTGACGATTCACATCTGCTCGAACGCGGCACGCTCGCGCGGCTACAAGCCGGAGGATTTCTACGATGTGACGACCGTGGTGCCGGCCGCGGTGATCGACATCGCGAAGTGGCAGAACCAGGGCTACAGCTACATGTTCGCGGGCTGGTATCCGCGGCTCACGCGCGAAGAGGTCGTCCGGCAGCATCCGGAGCTGCAGTGAGCGCAGGCGGCGCGCTCGGGGTTGCGCTGCAGCAAGCCTGCCATGCGTGGCCCGGCGCGATCGCCGCGCAGGACGGAGACGGTGAAGTCACCTATGCGCAGTTGAATGCAGCCGCGCAGCATGTCGCGCAACGGTTGCAAGAGGCGGGGTTGCAAGCCGACGAGCCGGTGCATGTGCTGGTGGCCAACCGGGCGGTGGACCTGGCGGCGCTGATCGGTGTCTGGCTGGCCGGTGGCGTGGCGGTGCCGGTGCATCGGTCCACACCACCTGCGGTGGCGCAGGCGTTTTATCGGCGGACGCAGGCGCGGTTTCAGATCGAAGGATGCCGGGGTCACGCGGCCGTGGCCGAAGCATCGCTGCTGACGGCCATCGGCTCGGACGCGCCGCCACTGCGGGCACTGCTGCAAGGCGCCGCTTTGATCGTGTTCACGTCCGGCTCGACCGGCGCGCCCAAGGGTGTCGTGATCGGCCATCAGGCGTTCTCGGCCAAGATCGGGCAGATCGACAGGCTGCTGCGGTTCGGGGTCGGTGAGGCGACGCTGCTGGTGCTCAACATCACGTTCAGCTTCGGCTTGTGGGTCGGTCTGCTGACGCTGTTGCGCGGCGGGCGGCTGGTGATGCAGCCGAAGTTCGACGCGGCGAGTTTCTGCGGCTGCGCTGAAGCGTGAGCGCATCGCGCGCGTGGGCATGGTGCCGACGATGATGCGGGTGCTGTTTGCGGATCCGCAGCAGCACGAAGCGCTCGCGCAAGTCGCACAAGGCGGCGCCTTGCGGCAGATCCTGATCGGCGGCGAATCGCTCGGTGCGTCGCTGGCTGCGACGATCCGCAGGACGTTCGCTGCGACCGACCTGATCGACATCTACGGCCTGACGGAGACCGCGACCTGCGACTTCTTCGCGTTCCCGGCCGACTACGCGGATCGCACCCGGCAGCATCGGCCGACCCGCGCCGAACGTGCGCTTCCGGATCGTCGATGCAGCCGGACAGGCGATCGCCGCCCGGCGCGGTCGGCGAGTTGCAGATCTGCAAAGCCCGTATCTGATGGCCGGCTATCTCGACGAGCCCGAACTGACCGCCGCTGCCTATCGAGACGGCTGGTTCAAAACCGGCGATCTCGGCCGCGCGCTGCCGCAGCGGCCACGTCGAGCTGATGGGCCGGCAGAAAGAGCTGATCAGCCGCGGCGGCAACAAGGTGACGCCGGTCGAGATCGAGCAGGCCGCCGCCGCGCACGCCGATGTGGCCGCGGCGATGGCGGTCGGCATCGACGACGCGCTGCTCGGCCAGCGCATCGCGCTGCTGCTGGTGCCGCGCGCCGGCGCTGCGGTCGACATCGCGGCCGTGCAGGCGCACCTGCGCGACCGGCTCGAACGCTTCAAGCAGCCCGATGTCTGGTACGTGGCCGCCGAGCTGCCGCTGGGCCGCACCGGCAAGGCGGACCGCACGCAATTCAAGGCGCTGATCGACGCGGGTGCGATCCGGCCGACCGCACCAACCCCTCGGGCAAGCCCCACATGACAACCGACTTTCAGACCATCGCCTTCGAAGTCATCGACGGCCGTATCGCCCATCTGATGCTGAACCGGCCCGAGCGGCTGAACGCGTTGAACAAGGCCGCGCTGGAGGAGATCAACCGCGCGATGGACCGCGCGGAAAGCCGATGCCGGACGTCCGCGCGATCGTCGTCAGCGGCGCGGGCCGGGCGTTCTCGTCCGGGCTTCGATCTGAAGGCGCAGATGGAGCAGCGCCCGGAAGGCGCGGCCGTCTGGCGCGAGATCCTCGACCTGGACTTCGACACCACGATGCGTTTCTGGAACAGCCCAAAGCCCACGATCGCTGCGGTGCACGGCGCCTGTCTGGCCGGCGCGTTCGAGCTCGCGATGGCGTGCGACATCACGATCGCCGACGACGACGCGCCATCATTCGGCGAGCCGGAGCTGAAATTCGGCGCCGGCATCGTCACCTTGCTGCTGCCGTGGATGACGAGCCCGAAGCACGCGAAGCGCATCATCCTGTCGGCCGATGACCGCATTCCGGCGCAGGACGCGCTTGCGATGGGCTTGGTCAGCCGTGTGGTGGCGGCCGGCACGCACCTCGATGCGGCGCTGCGCACCGCGCGCACCATCGTCCGAATGGACCCGAATCTCGTGATGGAAACCAAGAAGGCGCTGAACCGCACCTACGACATTCAGGGCATGCGCACCGCGCTGCAAGCCGCGCTCGACATCGACCACGGCATCGAGTCGCACGGCTCGCCGGACAAGCGTGCGTTCATGGAGGTGGCGCGGGAGCGGGGCATGCGCGCGGCGATCGCCTGGCGCGATGCGCGGTTTGCGAAGACGACGACCGGCCGACTGCGGGCTGAGCCGACGGCTATCCGGGCCTGCCTTCCAGCGTCTGCTCCACCCAGAGCCTGCGCACCAGCACCGAAGCCACGCCCAGCACCGGCGGCAGGGAAACGGCCGAACGCTGGACCAGCGGTGTCAGCACGTTGCCTTCGAGCTGCTGGATGACGAAAAACAACAGGCCGACCTGCAACGCCAGATCCGGCCCCGTCAAGCGTACGGGTCGCGGCTGCGCAAGCCGCATCGGGGTCAATAAGGCTTCTGCCCCGCATAGTTGCCCGGCGGCGAATACTGGCAGACCCAGACCTGCGACTGGTCCTGGCAGACCGCGCGGCCGCAGCCGACTTGGCGAGTGTCCTGCCAGACCACCTGCGTGTAGTGGCCGCAGACGCCGCTGCAACTGTTCGTCTTGTGGTCATAGAAGCGCTTTTCGCGGCCCCAGTCGTTCACGACGCGCGTGGCGTCGATTGCCTGCTGACGCGTCTCGCCGCTCGAATAGCGCACAGGTGAGTAGTACGCGAGGTTCTCGCCGATGTCGGCACGCTGGCTGTGCGCGGACTCGTCGATTCGGCAACTCCGCGTTTCGCGGATGTGCTCGGCCCAGTCCTGCGCGGAGGTGGCGAGTTTCTCGGACCAGTCGAGCGGGCCGACACCCACGTCGCTGCGCCATTTGGCATGGGCGGTGAGGGCGTCCTTGCGCTCGGCGGCGCTCAGCGGGCCCGACGCGGGTGCTGCGCCTTGCGCTGTGGCCGCCGATGCGCCGGAAGTGGCTGCACCACCGCCTGCGTTCTCTGGTGCGGATAAGACCTGCCGTGAACTGCCTGCGCCACCGCTGCCCGACGCCTGTTGCTTCGTCGATGCCAGATCGTTCGCAATCGCAAGCTGCTTGCCGCGCGCTGCTTCGACCGTCAACAACTTCGGGTTCTGTCCCTTGCCGCGCGGGCCGCGCAGGGGCATGTAGCCTTGCCCGAACCGATTGCCCGCCTGCCAGCTGAACGCCACCATGTCGGCGCCGCGCTCCTGGTAGAGCCGGTCGACCGTGGCGTAGTAGTGGTTGCCGTCGCTGGCCTGGATCACGATCGCGTCGCCGACCGACAGGGTGGGTGCTTTGCTTGCGGCCTGCGCGCTGCCGAGCCAGTGGAGCCGCTGCGCATCGGCGCTTGTCGACAGGGCTGCAGTGGCGACCTCTGTCAGCCCGGACACCAGCGCAGCCACGACGACGAGCTGCCAGGCAGCCACGCGCCCGATGTCGAACTTTGTGAAGCGCTTCGTCGTCATGGGTCTTCCCTTTCAAGAGTGCTTGGGTTGCAAGTCAGGCCTCGATGGGCTGCGCACTCGGGTGCAAGCAACCCGCGGACCCGTTCGATGAACGCACGCTGCAGCCGGGCGTCTGGCACCAAACAAAAAGGCCAAGCCGAACGAATTGTCCGGCTTGGCCAGTCGCGGTCTGCCCGATGGGAAATCAGGTCAGATCGTAGCGATCGAGGTTCATCACCTTGACCCATGCGGCGACGAAGTCCTGCACGAACTTCTGCTGCGCATCGCTGCTGGCATAGACCTCCGCCAACGCGCGAAGCTGCGAGTTCGAGCCGAATACGAGGTCCACGCGCGAACCGCTCCACTTGGCTTCACCGCCGTTGCGGCTGCGGCCTTCGAACGCCTCCTGGCTGTTGCCCGCTGGCGCCCACTGCACGCCCATGTCAAGCAGGTTCACGAAGAAGTCGTTGCTCAAGCGATCCGTCTGCTGCGTGAAGACACCGTGCTTCTTCGACCGATTTACGTTCGCACCCAGCACGCGCATGCCGCCGATCAGCACCGTCATCTCGGGCGCCGTCAAGGTCATCAGCTGCGCCCGGGTCAGCAGCAACTCTTCGGCCGTCTTGTCGCCATGGTCGTCGGCCAAGTAGTTGCGAAACCCGTCGGCTTTCGGCTCCAGCACGGAAAACGATACGACATCGGTCTGCTCTTGCGATGCATCGGTGCGACCGGCAGAGAACGGCACCTCCACATCCTGGCCCGCGTTCTTCGCCGCCTGCTCGATCGCCGCGCAGCCGCCCAGCACGATCAGGTCGGCCAGCGACACCTTCTTGCCGCCGGACTGCTGCGCGCCATTGAAGTCCCGCTGCACCTGCTCGAGCTTCTGCAGCACGGCGCCAAGCTCGGCCGGCTCGTTGACGGCCCAATCCTTCTGCGGCGCCAGCCGAATGCGCGCGCCGTTGGCGCCGCCGCGCTTGTCCGTGCCGCGGAAGGTCGAAGCCGAGGCCCAGGCGGTCTTGACCAGCTGGGAGGTCGTCAAGCCGCAGCCGAGCAGCTTCGTCTTCAACGCGGCGATGTCCTGCGCATCGACCAACGCATGGTCCACCGGCGGCACCGGGTCCTGCCAGATCTCCGGCTCTGCTGGCACCAGCGGCCCGAGGTAGCGCGACAGCGGCCCCATGTCGCGGTGCGTGAGCTTGTACCAGGCCTTCGCGAACGCCTCGGCGAACTCGGCCGGGTTCTCATGAAAGCGCTTCGAGATCGGCGCGTAGATCGGGTCCATTTTCAGCGCGAGGTCGGTGGTGGCCATGGCCGGCGCGTGCCGCTTCGACGGATCGTGCGCATCCGGCACGGTGCCCGCCGCAGCGCCGTTCTTCGGCCGCCATTGCTGCGCACCGGCGGGGCTCTTCGTCAACTCCCAGTCGTGGCCGAACAGCGTGTCGAAATAGGCGTTGTCCCAGGTGATCGGCGTGGCATTCCAGGCGCCTTCGAGGCCGCTGGAGATCGTGTCGCCGCCCTTGCCGCTGCCGAACTTGTTGCGCCAGCCCAGGCCTTGTTCTTCGATGCCGGCGGCTTCCGGTTCGGGCCCGACGTTGTCCTTCGGGTCGGCCGCGCCGTGAAACTTGCCGAACGTGTGGCCACCGGCGATCAGCGCGACGGTTTCCTCGTCACCCATCGCCATGCGAGCGAACGTCTCACGAATGTCCTTGGCTGACGCAAGCGGATCGGGGTTGCCGTTCGGGCCTTCGGGGTTCACATAGATCAGGCCCATCTGCACCGCGCCCAGCGGGTTCTGCAGGTTCCGGTCGCCGCTGTAGCGCTGATCGCCGAGCCAGGTGTCTTCCGGGCCCCAGTACACGTCCTCCGGCTCCCATACATCGACGCGGCCGCCGGCGAAGCCGTGGGTCTTGAAGCCCATGGTCTCCAGCGCGCGGTTGCCGGTGAGCACCAGCAGATCGGCCCAGGACAGCTTGCGGCCGTACTTCTGCTTGATCGGCCAGAGCAGCCGACGCGCTTTGTCGAGGTTCACGTTGTCGGGCCAGCTGTTGAGCGGCGCAAACCGCTGCATGCCGGAGGCGGCGCCGCCGCGCCCGTCGCCCACGCGATACGTGCCCGCGCTGTGCCACGCCATGCGGATGAAAAACGGCCCGTAATGGCCGTAGTCGGCCGGCCACCAGTCCTGCGAATCGGTCATCAGCGCGTCGAGGTCTCGTTGCACCGCATCGAGGTCGAGCGTCTTGAATTCGGCCGCGTAGTCGAAGTCCGCATCCATCGGATCGGCCTGCGGCGGGTTGAATTGCAGCACTTTCAGGTTCAGCTGGTTCGGCCACCAGTGCTGGTTCGACATCGCGGCGGTGGCCATCGGCGCATGGCGGCCAGCCATCACCGGGCACTGGCGTACGGTGTCGTTGACGGTTTCGAATGAATCTGACATGTGTTGCTCCTTGCAAGAGTCAGTGGTTGAAGAATCGATCGGTCGTGGATGAATGACAAGGCGCCCGACGGCACCCGGGCCATGCCAGGCGTCTGTGATGCGCTGCACGCGCGCTGCCAAGCCGCATGTCGACTAACCCCTTGGCGCGCCGCGAGCCGGGGGACGCGCGGATTTTGTACTCGGCTTCATGTCCGTTCTTGCGCGGGCCGCCGACGCGGGGCTGCGCGCCTTGATCCGCTCGGACGAGCCGGCCGCGCGAACGCATGCCGAGCAACGTCCCCAATAGGTGACTTCGACCTCGTCGATCTCGAAGCCGAGCGCCTGTCGATCAGGCAGCGCATCGGGGGCAGTGCCTTCGGCCCGTGCGGAAACATCGATGTCGAAGGTTTTGCCGCAGGCGCGGCAGATCAGATGACGGTGGCTGTCGCCGACCCGGTCCTCATAGCGCGCCGCCGAGCCAGCCGACTGAATGCGGCGCAGCAGTTTCTTGTCGACCAGCACCGCCAGCGTGTCGTAGACCGCCTGCCGGGAGATGGTCCCGAGCACGCCGCGCACGTCGTCGGCCAGTTCGTCGGCGGTCGCATGCGGCCGCGCCGACACCGCGCGCAGGATCGCGATCCGCTGTGCGGTGACCTGCATGTGGTGCTGTCGCAGCAACTGTTCGATGGCGTCGTCCATGTCCGTATTTTGCACAAAAATTCTGGACTTAATCCATTGTTTGTATTGATCTGGATTATTGCTCCCGGCTATGCGGCGAATGGGTCTGCACACGCGACGCCGCAATCGGTCGGACGATGTCTGCGCGGCATCCGAAGCCGATCGGTGCATTGCTAGCGGTAGCGGTCGAACACGACGCCGGCTTCGAACAGGCTCGCGATCTCGTCGCTTGTCGATAGCCGAGCTCCTGCAGCACTTCCTCGGTGTGCTGCCCGAGCCACGGCGCGGCCTGCCGGATCGCGAGCAGCTCGCCGCGTCGATCTTGACCGGGATGCCCATCGCCTTCATGCGGCCGATCTTCGGGTGATCCATCTCGACCACCATCTTGCGCGCCTTGATGTGCGGATCGGTCGAGGATCTGGTCGTAGCTGTAGACCGGGCCGCCGGGCACCTCGGCCGCGTCGAGCTTCTCGACCCAGTGCGCGGTCGGCTGCGGTGGTGAGCACCGCCTCGATCTCGCGCTCGAGCTCGTCGATGTTCTTCGAGCCGCGCGCGCAGGGATTGAGAAGCGCGGATCGGTCGAGCCATTCGGGCTTGTCGCACGACGATCGTTGCAGAAGTTGGTCCACAGCTTGTTGTTGTTCGCGCCGACGGTGACGTAGCCGTCCTTCGGTCTTGTACGCCTGGTACGGCGTCGAGCGGCGGTGGCGCGTGCCGGTCGCGGTCGGGATCTCGCCGCGCCGAAGATAAGCGCCGAACTCCCAGAACGTCCACGCGAGGCCCGCTTCGAGCAGCGAAGTCTCGAGATACTGGCCCTTGCCGCTGCGCAGCCGCCCGATGTAGGCGCCGAGGATGCCGTAGAGCGCGGTGACGCCGCTCGCGATGTCGTTCATCGCGATGCCGACTTTCGCCGGCCGCCCGCCCGGATAGCCGGTCATCATCATGATGCCCGACATGCCCTGCGCGACGATGTCGAAGCCGCCTTTCTTGCCGTACGGGCCGGTCTGGCCGAAGCCTGACATCGACGCGTAGATGACGCCCGGGTTGATCTGCCTACCGGCTGTCGTAGTCGATGCCGAGCTTCTTCACGACGCCGGGGCGGAAGTTCTCCGCGATGATGTCGGCGCTTCGCGGCGAGCTTCATGAACGCTTCCTTGCCGCGCGGGTCCTTCATGTTGAGCGCGACGCTCTTCTTGTTGCGGTTGAGCACCGCGAAGCAGTACGACTCGCCGTTGACCTTCGGATCGAAACGGCGCGAGGTGTCGTCGCCTTCCGGAAAGTTCTCGACCTTGACCACGTCGGCGCCCATGTCGCCGAGCACCATCGTGCAGTACGGTCCGGCCATGACGCTCGTCAGATCGAGCACGCGGACGCCTTCGAGTGGCAGGGGCATCGACGCTCTCCTTGGTGGTTGGGACAATCATCCGCCTCTGCGCGCAGCCCTGCATCGGTCGGCTGGGGGGCTTCGCCTGCAGCGGCTCGGCCGATCTGCGCGCTGATCAAATCGAACGGCGGCCGGCTCAGCGTCCGCGAAAGCCTGCCTTGCGCTTCTGCTCGAATGCGAGCACGCCTTCACGGTAGTCTTCGCTCGCATTGCAGGCGCCCGCTGCGGCCTCGGCAGCTTGCAGCGCGGCCGGGTCATTGTCATTGAGCCGGGCGTTGATCGAAAGCTTCACCGCACGCGCGGTCAGCGGCGCGTTGTCGGCGATCTGCGCGACCAGCCCCTGCACTTCGTCGTCGAGTTGCATGGCCGGCACGACCCGGCCAACGAACCCCATGCGCAGCGCATCGGCCGCATCGAACACGCGCGCCGAATAGAAGATGTCGAACGTGTTCTGCACCCCGATCAGTGCCATGAAACGCTGCACGCCGGCCGGCTTGTAGCCCAGGCCAAGCCGCCCGGCCGGCATCCGGAAGCGCGCATCGTCGGCACAGATGCGCAGGTCGCAGCCGGCCGCCAGCCCGAGCCCGCCACCGAAGCAGATGCCGCGGATCTGCGCGATCACCGGCTTGCTCGCGTGCACCGGCGCCAGATACGCTGCGTCCACCACTTCGCCATAAGCCTGCTGCGAGGCCGAGTCGCTGCGTTCCGCACCGAACTGCGAGATGTCGGCGCCGGAGACGAACGCGCGGTCGCCATCCCCGGCCAGCACGATTGCATGAATGGCTGGATCGGCGTCGAGCTCGGCAATGCGCGCAGGCAGATCACGCCACATCTGCGTGGTCATCGCGTTGAACTTGGCCGGGTTGGAGATCACGACCGTGCCGACGGGTCCGTTGCGGCGGAGGAGGATTTCAGGCATGGCGGCGCTCGTTGTGACTGCGGGTCCGTTGGGGTGGGGCGGAGGGGAACGAAGTGTCGAGAGCACTCTGCCACAGGTGCGGTGGCGGCGGGCAGGGGTTGATCGCGCTGCGTCGCTCGGCTGTAGAGCACTCAGTCATCAAGGACCCTGCAGGCATGCCGCGCAACAGTCACGCTGCGGCGCGAACGACCGAACGAACACTTGGCCTGAACGCCGGGGCAGGCACAGTTTGATCCCGGCCCAGTGACCTCGAGCGGGTTGGAACGATTTCTCGAAAAGACGTTGCGGCAGCAGTCAACTTGCTACCAATTGACTCTGTGCGCCGGCTCCGCGCCGCTGAAGGTCGTCATTCAAATCATCGGCCGATCTGCTGCACCGGATCGACCGGATCACCCCTCGCGCCATCGAGTGAAAACGTGAAGCGGTTGCGCCCATGGTGCGCAAGGGCTGCCGGTTTCCGAGGCCTCCGCCATTGCCAACCAGGACCCGCTTTGGCGCCCCAATGATGTTGTTGAAGCCGCCAGTCCAGCTTACCGCTGCTTACGGTTTCCAAGTTGATCGGAAAGGGGTGCTGGCTACCATCGCGCGCCCCTTTACTTGAATGCTTGGTCATGAAACAACTTGCCGAACGTTTTGCCGATATCCCTCACATGTTGCGCCCGATGATCCCTGGCCTTGCGGTCGCCATGCTTGCAGTCGGCTGCGGTGGCAGCGACACCGGCGAGCCGACTGCGCGCGCGTTGGCTGACAACACGGCCTTGCTGCCGCACGCCGCCGTATCCGACGCAGCAGAAGGTGGCCAAGACGCCGAGGCCGCCAAGCTTTGGCTGCGCCAATGGTGGCTCATCAGATATCCATCCGCGCCTCACCTGCACCTGCACCTGCACCTGCACCCGCACCCGCACCCGCACCCGCACCCGCACCCACACCCCACCTGCACCTGCACCTGCACCTGCACCTACCCTGCTCCTGCTCCTGCTCCTGCTCCTGCTCCTGCTCCTGCTCCAGCACCGTCAACAGCAGCGACCTGTGGGCTGCCCGACTTCCAGCAAAGCCTGCTCGCGCTCATGAACCAGTACCGCGCCCGTGGTGCCAGCTGCCGAGCGGCGGGTCAGTTCGGTCCTGCGCAGCCGCTGCAGTGGAACAGCAAGCTGGAAACGGCCGCCACCGGTCACTCGACCGACATGGCGGTGCAAAACTACTTCTCGCACACGAGCAAGGATGGGCGGTCGATGGTCGACCGGATCAATGCGACCGGCTACACATGGAGCAATGTCGGCGAAAACATCGCTGCCGGCTACCCGACCGTGAACGCCGTGGTGGACGGCTGGATGGCCAGCGATGGCCACTGCGCCAACATCATGAACCCGGCTTTCAAGGATGTGGCGGTGGCCTGCGTGCCGTCGTCGACCAGCACCTATCGCAGCTACTGGACGATGGACGCGGCCAAGCCGCGCTGATGTCCCCTCCCGCTGTGGCGAGAACAACGTCGATGCGCAGCAGCAAACGGCGCGCGCGGGATGCCGTCGATCTCGCCGTGCAGCCGGACCTCGTCAGACGCGCACCGCCACCACGTGGCTGCCTGTGTGGCTGGGCCCAGCGTTTCGATCCGGTGCTTGTTCAGGCACTCACCGTGGAACTTGCCCGCGGCGCCCATTGACCGGTTGCGTGCCTCCCGCTCGATGTGGTTGGTAGGTAAGCGAACCAACGTGCGCATCAGCTTCCGGGCCACCATCGGAATGGCAGCAGCAGCTGACGGCTGCCGGGCTCGAACCGGCACGCGGTGGCCGAACACGTGGCCGGCTGCATCGATACTTTGACCCGCCGCATCGCGTGCATGGATGCCAAGCTGCGCGCCAATGGCTGGCGGGATGCGCGCGTGCTTGCCGATGCCAGCCAGGAGCTGTTCGGCAAAACGATCGGCATCATTGGGCTTGGCAGCATCGGCACCCGGCTCGCCGAGATCTGCCACCACGGCTTTGGCATGAAGGTGCTGGGACACCAAAGGCGACTCGACGCCGTGCCCGCGTTCGTGCAGCGCCAGCCGCTTGACGAACTGCTTACGGCCAGCGACTTCGTCGTGCTGGCCTGCCCGCTGACCGAAGAGACCCGACATCTGATCGATGCACGGCGACTCGCGCTGATGAAGTCGACTGCTGTGCTCGTGAACGTCGCGCGTGGCGCCGTGGTCGATGAAGCTGCTCTGGTCGAAGCATTGCGCCAGCATCGCATTGCGGGCGCAGCACTCGACGTATTCGCGCAGCAGCCACTGGCGCCCGATCATCCGTTCATGCAGCTACATAACGTGTTGCTGACGCCGCACCTGGCCGGTCTGACTGTCGAGAGCATGAAGCGCATGAGCGACGGCGCAGCCGATGAAGTGCTGCGGCTGCTGGCCGGGCAGCCGCTCTTGAATCGCTGCGATTGAGGGTACGCTGCTTGCTTCGAAGCGGCACGCATCCGTCAGCGGGGGTATCTCAACCGTTGCGCCGCGCCACCCAATATGTCGCGCCTTCCGGCCCGTACCTCTCCGAATGCGGAATGTCGCGGTCCAGTTCGAACGTGTCGCCTTGCAACAGGTGCTGCGTGTTCTCGCCGACCGTAAGCCACATCTCACCCTGCACGACGAGCGCGTTGGCTTTGAACGGATGCGCGTGGTCTTGCAGCACGGTGTTGGCTTGCCAGTTTCGCTCCAGCACTTCGTCGTAGCCACGGCCGAGTGCGTCGGCTTCGAACTCTTGAAAGGTCGGGTTGCTCATCTGGAATTCTCCTGGGAACGGATAAAAGGGGGATTCGGCCTGGAATTCTCACCAATTCCTGCGCCCACTGCACGACGCGCCGGGGCCGGCTTCACCCACGGAGGCCGTGCGGCGACTTCGGTCAGATCGTCACGTGCCCGTCGATGCAGCTCACGCTCGCACCGCCGACCCAGACCTGTCCTTGTGCATCGCGCTCGATCTGCACGCGGCCCGCGCGGCCCAGGCACTGGCCCTGCGCGGCGACGTAGCCGT
>CAVXGG010000019.1:0-333320 GCA_963761295.1 uncultured beta proteobacterium | reverse complement strand
ATGCGAAGCTCACCGACGCGGCTTTCGATCAAGCGCCCGCGCGCATCGAAAAAAAGCGTGGTCGGCAGCGCTTGTGGCCGATGGCAGCGCCGGCCTGAAGTGTCGAATACAGCAGCACGTTCTTCAGCGAAAGCCGTTGCTGGCTCAAAAAGCGGTGAACCTGGTCGGCGGACTCGCCCTGGTTTGCAAACACGATGCGGACGTCGGGATGGGACGCCTGGGCTTGCTCGAGCACCGGCATTTCGCGCCGACAGGGCGGCACCAGGTGGCCCACAAGTTGATCACGGTGGGTTTTCCGGTGAACTCTCCGAGCTTCACCGCCGGCCCTTCGAGCGAGGCCAGGGTCAGTTGCGCCGACCCCGCCGTCGCCGGCGCGCCGAGCGCGATCGCGGCGGCTCCCACGTGCGCGGCAGCCCGCTGGTCGATGTCGCGGGGCCCAGTCCGCCGCAGGCACGGTTGACGCGCGTGCGATAGGCCCCATACAGTCCGGCGGCAAGGATGCCAGCCACAGCCTCCCAGCCGCCGTCGCGGATGTCGAGGACAGACCAGGGCGCCATGCTGTAGGCCTCCCGCCATTCCCACACGTAGGCAAGCCGTGCGGCAACGACGCCGACGATGAGCATGCGCATCAGCAGCGGCTCTGCATCCGCGCCCGCCGCGCGTCCAAACCGGATGCCCACGGCCCAACCGATCGCAATGGCGGCGAAGGCCAACAGCACACCGTAGGGCAGCGCCAAGGGCCCGATCTGCAAGCTTTGCGTCATGGTGAGTCAGCGCGGCTGGCGGCTTGAACGAAGGGATCGGAAAAGCGCGTAGCTCCGCCAGGCAATGCCGCCGCCAGCGGACTCGGAACCGCCGAAATTGCGCCGGCAGCGGCACCTGCGCCAGCGCGCTTCAGGCTGTCCAGCCGCTGCAGAAACTCAGCCGCTCCGAGTTCGCCGACCGCGCGCGCATCGCGCTGCTCATGTCCGTCTGCATCGAACAGCATCACGGTCGGAGGGCCAACCACGTCGTGCGCGCGCATCAACGCCTGATGGCTCGGCGCGTTGTCGGTCACATCGGCGCGGAGCAAACGCATGCCGGCCAGCGCACGCTGCACCTGCGGATCGCCAAAAACGTGTGCTTCGATCGCCTTGCAGGAGACGCACCAGTCGGCATAGAAATCGACCAGCGTGGCCTGACCTTTGGCATGGGCTTCGGCCAGTTTCAGCTGCAGGTCGGTCTCGCTGGCGACCGACTCGAAGCGTGAGCCGGTGGCCGTCACCGACGCAACAGCCATGGGCGCCCCGGCGAATTGCAACGGCTGCCGGGATCGGCCGCCCCGCCCGCAGCGCCCAGCACCATCGCACCGCCCCAAAGGCCAGCCACCGCAGCCACCGTTCGGGTGACCAGCTGCACCGGGGTACGGCTCGGCCTCACGCCGTCGACCTTGGGCTTCGCCTCATGCCAAAGCGTCAGCGCCACGGCGAGCAGCAGCGCGCCCCACATCAGCACCACCAAAGGCGCGGCCACCACGCGCTCGAGCATCCACACCGCGGTGGCCAGCAGCACAAAACCAAGTGCCGTCTTGACGCGGTCCATCCAGGGGCCTGGCTTGGGGAGGAAACGCGCGCCCAGGGTACCCACCACCAGCAACGGCATGCCCATTCCGAGCCCGAGCGCGAGCAGCAGCGACGCACCCTGTGCCACGTTTCCGCTCTGGGCGATGTAGAGCAGCGCACCGGCCAGCGGCGCCGTCATGCACGGACCGACCAGGAGCGCCGACAACACGCCCATGGCGACTGCGCCGCCGATCGTGCCGCCTGTCTGCGCGCGGCTGGCGCTGTCGAGCCGGTTGCGCAGGAACGTCGGCAGTTGCAGCGTAAACACGCCAAACATGCCGAGCGCAAGCACGGCATAAACACCGCCGAGCATGAGCATCGTCCAGCGATTCTGCAGCATGGCCTGCAAGTTGGCCCCGGCCAGCGCAGCGGCGATGCCCAGCAGCGCGTAGGTGAGCGCCATCGGCAACACGAAAGCCAGCGAAAGCGCCCATGCGCGCCGCGGCGGCGCCTGACTGCCGACGACGATGCCGGAGATGATCGGCAGCATCGGCAACACGCAAGGCGTGAATGCGAGTGCGATGCCGAGCAGAAAAAAGAGCGGCAACGTCAGACCGAGCGTCCGTTCCCTGAGCCACCGCGTGATTTGCACGTCGCTGCCCATATCTGCTCGCCACGAAGCCAGCCCGGCGGATGTGCTGAGCCGGTCCTGAGTCCCCGACGGCGTGGTGATCGAGGTGGCTGCTGGCGCTGCGGTCGCAGTCGGCGTGGCATCGACGGGGATCCGCTGGTGTTGCGGTGGGTAGCACAACCCGGCCTCGGCACACCCTTGCCATGTGATGTCGAGCGCGGCTGCGCCGGCAGGAGAAACGGTCATCGTCACGGCGTCGTGATAGACCTCGGACACGCCGAAATTTGGGTCGTCCTTGCGCACGCCGGGCGGGAGCCGAACCGTCAAACGGGCGCCGGAAGGCGACGCCACCGCGGTGAGCCGGTCACGGTACAGGTAGTAGCCCGGGGCGATCGACCAGGTCAGCGCCAGTGTGTCGCTGCCCGATCCCGCCACCGACAGGCGAAAGGCCTGCTCCGGCGGAAGAAAATCTGCTGCCTGCGTCACTCCGGCAGCGCCAAGGGACAGCATCAACGCAGCAAGTGCGGTTCTCAGCGCGCTTCGGGCCAAGTCGGTCCAGGGGTTCATCGGTTGGCTTCAAGGCGTGACATCACGTCACCGAAGCGCCATGCTGCAGCGGCTGGATTAAGGCAACGTTAAAGCCCTTGTTGAACACCCCCCGCAAGCATGCACACGGCGTCCGGGCGCGCACAATCCTTCGATAAGGTGGCGAAATGGTTGCGGGCAGCGCGGCCCGCAGCGTTGCCGCTTGACCGACGGCGCACGGGGGCGTCTGCGGCGAAGCACGCAGGACGCCACCGCATCGAAAACGCTGCAGACTCGCTGGTTTCGACCGCCATCGGCGCATCGGCAGGCGCATGGCATAGGCAACACCAGCGCGCTGCCCGATGCGCCGCTTACCAAGAGGACGATCGACATGCATGTGTTGCTGGTGGAAGACGATCCCCTGGTTGCCAGCGGGATCGTCGCCGGACTCAGGTTGCTGGGGTTGACGGTCGACGCCGTATCGACTGCAGCGAGGGCTCGCGCGGCGCTTGCCGCGTCGCCGTTCGATGTCTGCGTGCTCGATCTGGGCCTGCCCGACGAGGACGGCATGGTGTTGCTCTCGAGCTGGCGCACCTCTGGGCAGTCGATTCCGGTGCTGGTGCTGACTGCGCGCGACGCCCTTGCGCATCGGGTGGAAGGCCTGCGCGCAGGCGCGGACGATTACCTGTTGAAGCCTTTCGAGCTCGACGAACTGGTGGCGCGCCTGCATGCGCTGGTGCGCCGTGCCAGCGGCCGCAGCAGCGATACCGTGGCACACGGCGCCCTGTCGTTCAGCGCATCGGCCGCAGAGGTTCGCCTGCACGGCGTGCCCATCGATCTGTCGCGACGCGAGATGGCCTTGCTGCGCGCCTTGCTGAACAATCCGGGCCGCATCCTCAGCGCGGAGCAGTTGCAGGCAAGCCTCTATGGATTCGAAACCGAGGTCGAGAGCAACGCAGTGAACGTCCACATTCACCACCTGCGCCGCAAACTTGGCGCAGCCATCGTGGAAACGGTGCGTGGCCTGGGCTACCGGCTCGGTTCAGC
Source organism: uncultured beta proteobacterium (assembly GCA_963761295.1). Lineage (GTDB taxonomy): Bacteria > Pseudomonadota > Gammaproteobacteria > Burkholderiales > Burkholderiaceae_C > JBBPYC01. Next base: position 329,576 of record CAVXGG010000019.1, on the reverse strand, counting down.
CGCAGCGCGTGAAGGCCCGGCATGACGAGTTTGCGGCTGCGCCTCGTCGGCGGCATCGGAGCGTCTCTGACCGTGCTTTGGAGCGTGCTCGCGGTGTGGATGTTCATGCATGTGCGCCAGCAGGTGCACGGGACCCTCGACGATCGACTGGCTGCCTCGGCACGCATGGTGGCAGGTCTTGTCGCACAGTTGCCACCGGACCGTCTGCAAGTGGCCGGGCCGAGAGCACTGCCGCTGCATGTGATCGCACGCGATGCGCTGGCCTGCGAAGTCAGCCTGGTTCGCGGCGAAGTGGCAGTCCAGCCGATCGCGCGAACCGTCACCAGCCCCGGGCTTGAGGAAGCCACACCCGGCTTCAGCACGCGCTTTGCGGGGGGAAAGCTTTGGCGCACCTATGTGCTTATGGACGGCGACATTCGCATCGCCACGGCCGATCGCATCGATGCGCGCGCCGACTTGTTGCATGAGATCGCACTCGGCGCGGCGGTTCCATTCGGCGTGGCCATGCTCGGAAGCCTTGTCTTGCTCTGGATTGGCGTCGGGCGTGGCCTGGTGCCGTTCGAACGCGTACGGGCGGTGCTGTCGCAGCGTCGTGTCGATGCCGAAGCGCCGCTGCCCCCGCTCGATCCGCCACCCGAACTGCAGCCGCTGATCGACACCATCGGCCATCTGTTGCACCGGGTTCAGCAGGCCATCGAGCGCGAACGACGTTTCACCGACGATGCCGCCCACGAATTGCGCACGCCGTTGACGATCGTCAAGACCCATTTGCAGGTATTGCGTTTGGCATGTGCCGACATCGCGTTGGATGAGGCTGCGGAGCAGGCACTCTCGAATGCAGAGCACGGCGTCACGCGCTTGCATCGCACGCTCGAGCAATTGCTCGTGCTGGCTCGGCTTGAGGGCAGCACACCGACCGGTCCGATGGCCGAGACCGACGCGCTGCATGCGGCTCGACAGGCGATTGATGATTCGGCGGCAGAAGTCGCTGCCGACTGCCGGGCAACCCTGCAGACCAGCCTTGTTCGCGCAAGTCTTGCGGTTCCGGAGCCCTTGCTGGTGTCAGCCCTGCGCAACTTGCTTGACAATGCCTTGCGCCACTCGCCGCGTCCGGGGTCGGTCACCCTGCACGTCGAAGCGTTGCCTGGCGAAGTAGCGTTCCGCGTGCTCGATGCTGGCCCCGGGATGGTTGCGGATGAACGGGCACAGGCACGGCAGCGATTTTGGCGCCGTGGCGATGGCAACGGCAGCGGGCTGGGCTTGTCGATTGTTCACGCGGTTGCCAAGCGACATGGCGGTGAGCTGCGCCTGCTGGCTCGAGACGATGGCGGCTTGGAAGCTCGGTTGTGCTTGCCGACCGTGTGACGCAGCGAGCGCGCATCAGCAACGAACGGCACCTTCGGTGAGACAGCCGGCGCGATTCGCCATGGCGGCCTGCCTGCTCTGCTGTGCCGAGTCCCATTCGCGTGCATGACAGGATCCAGCGATTCACCAGTTCATTAGCCGTTTCTTCCTGACGCTCATCAGGTCGCTTTAGCCAAGCGCTGGAGTTGTGGCCGGTGGAGGCCCGCGCCATGGCAGCTGCAGTGCCGACTATTTGCTAACGCCCCGATATGCCTCCATCACGAGATGCGTGGCCCCTCACACGAGTCGGGGGCCCAGAACGGGCGACTGGCCAGCGTCTTTCCTCGGCGAGGCTTGCGCGCCACCAGGTCGATCAAGGCCGAGGTCCCGCTGTGCCCCCGTCCTTCCTCGATGACAGCGTCGTGCGACACCAGTTGGAGGATGTCCAGGGACTTGAACTGTTCGCGCAGCAGCGCCTCGGTGTACAGGTGCTCCACCTGCTTCGGCCCGCCGGTGGCGTAGGCAATCTGCTCTGGCCGATAGCCCTGCAGGATCAGCAGGCCCTGAGGTTTCAGCGTGCGCACGATGCCGTCGAACAGACGCTCGCGCATGGCCGGAGTGGCGAACTGGACGAAGATGGCGACCACGACATCGTATCGATCGGCTTGCCAATCCCAGCCGTCCACGTCGGCCACCCGCAGGTCGACCCGCACACCGTGCTCGGCGGCAAGCCGGGTTGCCTTTGTGCAGCCCGCGGGTGAGAAGTCGAATGCGGTCACGGCCAACCCCTGTTCGGCCAGCCAGACGCTGTTGCGGCCTTCGCCATCTGCGATGCACAGGGCGCTCAGGCCAGGCGCCAGGCGCTCGCGCTGAGCCATCAAGAACGCATTCGGCGTGGTGCCAAACCAGTAGTCGGCACCCCCGTAGCGGTCGTTCCATCGGTCCAGTTCGGACACAGACTGTGCCATCGGATCGTCTCCAAAGGTGCTTTCGGTCGGCTGGGCATCAGGACAGCTTGGCAATCGCAGGTAGCGGGCAGCCAAACCGATGATGCCGCGTAAGGCGTCGTATGCTGTCGATCGCGGTAACAGTGCGGGGCCGCAACTGCTCCGATGTGCATCCTAGGCGTCAGGCAACGCGATTACGACCAAGCGCTTCGGGCTGAGGCGCCTGAAGCAAGAATCCTTACGCCAGGGTCGGTACTACGCACACATTGCCGCCCGGCGCCAGCGGTCAGGTGCCGGGCGATCGCTCCGCGACCGGTATGTCGCTGAGTGTCTCGCTCAAGCCTGGGCGCACGACGATGTCCAGGGGCTGGTGTCGCCGCGCTGGCGAGGCGATGCCCGACAGCGTCGCTCTGCCGCCGCCGCCCGCTTCCAGTGCGCCCTTCAGGCTCGGATAAGTGGCCACAAAGGTCGCCGCCGCTGCAAGCATGCCGGTGAGGGCCCACATGCCCTCGCGCCGCCCGCTGCCGGCAGCCACGGCCGCCGTGCCCGGGCAGTAGCCCGAGACGGCCATCCCGACGCCGAACAGCAACCCGCCGCCGACCAGCGCAACCGGGTTCAGCGGCTTCGGCTCGGTGGTTGCCAAGCCGCGCTGGACCAGCCAGCGGTGGCCCAGCGCACCGACGACCACGGCGCTGCCCATGGTCTTTGCGACCCGGGAGTCATGACCGGTCAACTGGCCGACGATCGTGCGCGAGTCGTCCAGCCCGCCGCGCCGCAGCAACGCGCCGAACACCACGCCGGTCGCCAAGCCGAGCAAGTTGCGGGTGCTGTCACTCATCCTGGCCATCAGCGGCCTCCTGTCTTGGTACGCCAGCCACGCGCCACCAGGGAGCCGACCACGAACATCAGCGGCGTGAATACCCAGCTCGACGCAGCGCCCTGAGCGGTGCCCGACAGGGCATGGCCACTGGTGCAGCCGTCGGCCATGCGCGCGCCATACATGAGCAGTGCGCCGCCCGCGACGCTGGCCAAGGGTGAACGCAGCGGCGGCTCGGCCCAACCATCGGATGCGCTGACGCCTGCGGCACGGCCCGTCCGGGCTGCGAGCATTCCGCCCAGCACGGTGCCGACCATCAGCCACGACTCCCAGTTGAACTTGGGCACCTGTTTGCGTGCCTTGACGTAATCGTTGACGTGCAACGCATCGGGTGCGATCCGGCGCGCCGCGAGGGCCGCGCCATTCTCATAGGCGCCGCTGATGCCGATGCCCTTGCCAAAGGCGGCAAAGGCGCCGATGTTGAGCAGCCCGATGGCCGCACCGATCAGATAGGGCGAAGCAGAGGCCGGGGAGCCGCGTGCAGGCCGCGACCGGTGAGAAACGCGTGTGGTCACTTGCGCAGTCCTTCCACCTCGGGCGTGGTCACTGAACGATCCGACGCGCCGAACTCGCGGCGTCGCTCGAGTTGCTCCCAGGCGTCCATGCCGCCGAGCAGGTTGCGCACGTCGCGCGCCCCGCGCCGCAACAACATGCTGGCGGCCAGGCTCGCACGGTGGCCGACACCGCAGGTGACGACGTACGCATGACTCGGATCAAAGTCTGGCTGCAGCCGCCCGAGCTCGCGTTCCACGTAGCCCACATACAGGTGCGATGCGCCCGGGATGTGCCCCTCGTTCTCGAACTCGTTGTCGTCGCGCACGTCGATCAACTTCGGCTTGCGCGCGTCGGGCGATTCGTCGATTTGGCTTGCTTCGACGGTTCCAAGGCCGGCCAGCGGCAGGCCGTGGTCGCGCCAATTCTCGAAGCTGCCGGCCAGCACGCCTTCGACGTGGTCCAGACCGACCCGGCCGAGCGCCTTGACCGCGTCCTCAAGCGCCTTGTCGGCGTCGTCCACCACCAGGAAGATCGGCGTGCCGGCCTCGGCAACCCAGCCGGCGAAGACCGGCAGCCCCTCGGACCAGATGCTGTACGAGCCCGGCACATGGCCGCCGGCGAAGGCTTCCGGCCGCCGCAGGTCAAACACCACGCCCCGTCGGGACTCGGACTGAAACTCCTTGGGCTGCAGCACATGCACCGCCGACGCCGCCTTCAGCGCGCCCATGCCGCCATTCGAGTTCACCTGCTCCATGTGGCGAAAGTAGGGCGGCCGCGGTATGCGCTCGTCGACCTTGGCCTGCAAGAATTCCTGGCGCGACTTGACGAACACCGGGTTGTAGCGACGCTCCAGACCCAACGTCGAGTGGTCTCGCTGGGCGATGTTGCCGCCGCACACCGACCCCGAGCCGTGCGCCGGCAGCACGATCGCCTGGTCGCCCAGCGGCAGCAGCTTCGCATGTACCGCGTCGTACAGCTGGCCGGCATGCTCGGAAGTCAGCGCAGGATCGGTCAGGTCGGTGCGGCCGGCCTCGCCGATGAACAGCGTGTCGCCGGTGAAGACCGCCCAGGCGTCGGCTGGGGAATCCTCCAGATAGACCGCATAGCACATGCTCTCGGGGGTGTGCCCGGGCGTGTGCAGCGCGACGATCTCGATGCCCTTGGCGAGCTTGAATCGTTCGCCGTCCGCGAGCTTGATGTCGCCGTGCCCGAACGTTGCGTGGCGGCCGTTGATGACCTTGGCGCCGCATTGACGCGCCAGCTCCGCCGCGCCCATCACGAAGTCCTCCTGCCGATGGGTCTCGATCGTGTATTTGATCGTCACCTTGTGCTTGCGCGCGAGCGTCAGGTACTCGTCCACGTCCCGCCGAGGGTCGACCACCGCCGCTTCGCCCTTGTTGCCAATCAGGTAGGCGACGTGTGCGATGCCGGGTGTCTTGATGCGTTCGAAAATCATGGGGCGATCGTAGGGGCCGTGCCGGGCCGCTTCTGTAGGACAACACCGTTCGCTGACGGCTCGCACCCGTCCTGCGGGCCGTCAGTCAAACGCAGGTTCCAACAAAGCCGCGCGCGGGTCAGAGTGGCGCGGCCCTGCTGATGCCGAGCCGTTCGATCGGTGATGGCGAAGTGCCAATCTGTCACGCTCGAGCTGTGAAACGGTTGCCGCTTCGCAGAAATCGAACCGACCGACCGAATGCCACCAACTCGTCGTGGGTCGTGGTTCGCTGCCGATGGCAGCGGTTGCTGCCCGCACCTCGAGGCGGGCCGGGGAACGCTCGTTGACTCAGCGCCACCGAAGATCGAGTCCAGAAGCGCAGCAGAGAGTCGCCCTACATGTCGGTCAATGTCAAGTCGGGACGATGAACAACAACCCATGGCAGCGCGCACGACGCGAAGCCGCTTTAGCGGACCTGCACATGCACGATCTGCGCTGCCTCACAGGCATGCGCCTGCGCGAAGCGGATGTGCTGGAGAGCACCGTCGCCGACATCCACTGGCACAGCAGTCCGTCAATGACACGTCTCTACAGCATGGCGCAAATCGTGGAGTTGCACGCAGCGTTGGAGAAGATCAGGAAAAACATGTGTCGCTGAAACAAGTGATTGGGGACACTGTGGCGGGAACACGAAGCCACAAATCCGGGGGATTTTTGGGGAAAGCGTCCCCCAAAAATCCCCCAGCAATGAAAAACAGCTTGGAGGTCGACACCGCTGAGGAAATTCTGCTTATCTCGCCCCCGTCGCTGCTAGCCATCGATGTTGCCCGGCGTCCTCATGTCCCATGAAACAAGCAAGTCTGGATCTGAACCTGATTGCCAAGAAGACCCGCAAGCGCGAGTTTTTGGCTCAGATGGAGCGCGTGGTGCCTGGGACCGCTTTGGTCGAGTTGATCGCGCCGCACTACTGTGAAGGCAAGAGCGGCCGCCTGCCCTTCGCGCTGGATACCATGCTGCGCATTCATTTCATGAAGCAGTGGTTCAGCCTCTCGGACCCCGCGCAGGGCAGTCGACGCCACGCTGATTACGGCACCCAGTTCGACGAAGAACAAGGACCGGCAACGCGATCCCGAGATGCATTCGAGCCAGAAGGGCAACGCGTGGCACTTCAGGATGAAGGCGCATATCGGCATCGACGCCGACTCAGGGCTGGTGCACTCCGTGCGCGGCACCTCAGGCTTGCGTGGCCGATGTGGTGGAAAGCAACCTGCTGCTGCACGGCGAGGAAGTCCACGACTTCGGTGATGCGGGCTATCAGGGCGTACACAAGCGCCCCGATGCCAAGCCAGGCATCGAGTGGCACATCGCGATGCGCCCGGGCAAACGAAAGAAGCTGGACAAGGAGAACCGACCCAGCCACGCACGGCTTGACCAGATGCAAAAGCTCAAGGCCGGCATCCGCGCCAAAGTCGAGCACCCGTTCAGGGTGATCAAGCGCCAGTTCGGCTACGTCAAGGTGCGCTGCCGGGGCTTGAAGAAACACACGCTGCAGCTCAAGACGCTGTTTGCGCTGGCCAACCTGTGGAGGGTGCGCAAGAAGCTGGCGGCAGCCTAAGGACATGTGCGTCTGCAATACGGAAAAACGCTGCAACAGCCCTCCAAACCGCCCCGCCTCGGGGCTGCGGCAAACGCTGGCTTGAGCAAACCGGCTACCCATTGCACCAACTACAGAAAACGTTGCCCGAAGCACAGCTGGAATCAGGTTATGCAGACCTTCCTTGACGCGATAATTTGATTGCTGGTGAAACACTGCCAATCACGCAAGGCCGCGCCCTCTAAGGGTTTTTGTGGCTGACTGCGTTGCTGTGCGACCCATTGGGGGTCAGGCGGCCGCCTCCTCCACCAAATCAATCGAGTCCACAACCTGCGAGGCCTCTGTCGCAGGTCGACCTTAAGCCCGGTGGCGCATCCGGTAGCGAACACGCGCAGGGCTTCGGACTATCCGCCTGTGCTTGCGGCCTTGCCCGAGCCTTGGCAATCCCTGCATTCGCTGCCATCGGGCATCTTCCCCGACCCACCACAACAACTGCAAGTCCCCGCGCCCGTCACCACCGTGCCGGGCAGTACTTCGTTGCCGGGCAGCAGCGTGGACTTATCGTCCGGCGGTGGATCGCCGGGCTTTGTGCCGCCGCGTTGGTTGTTGCCGATGGAAGTGGATCCGCCCATGATCGATACCTTGGTTTCAGTTTGAAAAGACGATTGTGCGTTCCGCCTTCTCGCGTGTCGAAGCGCGAGCGACCGGCTGCCCTGGTCAGTTCAATTGCACACTGCCTTGCACGGTCACCGTCACGGTGCTGTTGCCCGCTTCCACGGGGATCGGCGCATCGGCCGCTATCGCAGCCGGCGCGGCCATGCTGCGCATCCGGTACATCGGCGGCGGGAATTGGTCGTTGGCCATCACGTTGACTTCGCGGATCGTCGCCTCCTGCAGGCCGAAGCTCTTCGCCACGTCGGTGCTCTTCGCACGAAAATTCCGGATCGCCTGCTGCTGGGCGTCGCGCTCCGCATTGGCGCGCTGCTCACGGCTTAGGCCGAAGCTGCTCTGGGCGACCGTCAGCGTCTGGATGCGCCCCGCGGCGGCGCTGATGCGTGCGAAGTCGCGGCCTTCGAGCACCAGTTCGGCCCGTCCTTGCCATGTCGTGATGCGGCCGTCCTTGTTTTGTTTGGGATAGAGGCTGAAGTTGCCGGTGCGCACTTCGAACTGGCCCGGCTCCGCTTGCATCTTGACTTCGGCGAGCGCTGCGTCCAGCGCGGTCTTCAGTTCGGTCTGCACGGCGCCCGGCTCCGGGCCCTCGCGCGTGGTCGACAGCACCATCGTCAACAGATCTTGGCGCACATCCACCGAAGCGGAAGCCGACAGCTGTACCACGTTGCGCGGTGCCGGCGGCGGATTCGATTGGGCCACAGCGACCGTCGCGAAGCCCGCCACCGCCGCGGCAACGATCGATTGGCGAATGCGCAGGATGGGTTCCATGGGGTCCGATCAATGGTCAGGGATGCAGCCGGTGTGCGAGGGGCGCACGCTTCGACTTCGCGGTGCCGGGCGGCAATCGAACCACGCTGCCGAGCCGCTGGGCTCGAAGCGCGGATCGGCCGCATTCTGAAGCGCCGATGGTGGCACGACCAGCCAGCCTGCTTTGTAAGGTCATGTCAGGATCGACCTGTAAAGGGCGCAAAATGACTCGACTGCCCGCAAAATTGCGGCTGTTACACTTTTGCGGAGCTGCTTTTTGTTGAAAAGCGTGCCACGCCAATCGCCATGACCCAAGCTGCTTCACGCAACGACAAGATTCTGGTCGTCGATGACGACTCGCGCATCCGTGACCTGCTGCGACGATATCTGATGCAGGAGGGCTTCGATGTCGTGCTTGCCGAAGACGGCAAGGCGCTGTCACGCATCATCCTGCGCGAGACGGTCGATCTGATCGTGCTCGACTTGATGATGCCGGGCGAAGACGGCCTGTCGATTTGCCGGCGCCTGCGCGCGGCCAACGACGTCACGCCGATCATCATGCTGACCGCCAAGGGTGAAGACATCGACCGCATCGTCGGCCTCGAAGTCGGCGCCGACGACTATCTGGGCAAGCCGTTCAACCCGCGTGAGTTGCTCGCACGCATTCACGCGGTGCTGCGTCGGCGGCCACCGCAGGAAGCGCCCGGCGCGCCGTCGTCGGACAACGAGGTCGTCACGTTCGGTCCCTACACGTTCGACCTCGGCGCGCGCACCTTGCAGAAGAACGGCGAAGACCTGCCGCTGACGACGGGTGAATTCGCGATGCTCAAGGCGCTGGTGCGGCATCCGCGTCAACCGCTGTCGCGCGAGAAACTCGCGCTGCTTGCGCGCGGCCGCGAGTTCGAGCCGTTCGACCGCAGCCTTGACGTGCAGATCTCGCGCCTGCGCAAGATGGTCGAAGTCGATGCCGCGTCGCCGCGCTACATCCAGACCGTATGGGGTGTCGGCTACGTGTTCGTGCCGGACGGCGCCAGCTGACGACCACTGCCAGCCCCTGCCTGATGCGTATGCTGCCTGCCCGGAGCACTCGTCCATCCGCACTGCACCCGCTTCCCGCTGCAGCAGGCCACCCCCTGATCCGGTGAAGCGTTCCGTCCACCCGGCCTCGAGCACGGACGGTACCAGCCCGGTGCCGCTGGAGCTGCTTCGCCGCAATGAAGACGACGATTCCGTAGTCGGTGCCGGCCATGTCAATCTGAATCTGTTTTGGCGCACCTTCGTGCTGCTGGCGCTGCTGCTGATCGGCAGCAGCCTGGTCTGGCTGCAAACCTTGCGTGTGGTCGAGTCGCAGCCGCGCGCGGTGCAGACGGCCGAGCAGATTGCGTCGCTGGTCAACCTGAGCCGCGCGGCGCTGGTGCATGCGGATCCGATCGCGCGCGTGCTGCTGATCAAGACGATGGCCGAACAGGAGGACGTGCGCCTGCAGCCCCGGGAGCCGGCCGATCGCTTCGAGCCGTTCGATGTGAGTCCGATCGCGCAGCGCATTGCCGAAGAGTTGCAGGAGCGGCTGGGACCGGAGACCGTCGTTGCCCGCAGCGTCAACGGCAAGGAAGGTCTGTGGATCGGCTTTGCGATCAATGGCGATCCGAACTGGCTGCGGCTCGACGGCGACCGCTACGCACCGACGGCGGGCAAGACCTGGCTGCTCTGGTTCAGCATCGCGATCGTGCTGTCGTTGACCGGCGCGGCGCTGATCGCGCGCCGCATCAACCAGCCACTGAAGCAACTGTCGGTCGCAGCCGGCCGCGTGCGTGACGGCGACTACGCGACCGGCTACCTCGACGAGCAGGCCGCCACCAGCGAAATCCGCGACGTCAACATCGGCTTCAACCAGATGGCACGGCGGCTTGCCAAGCTCGACAACGATCGCGCCATGATGCTGGCCGGCATCTCGCACGATTTGCGCACGCCGCTGGCGCGGCTGCGGCTCGAAACCGAGATGAGCGTGGCCGATGCGGAAGCGCGCAAATTCATGGTGGCCGACATCGTGCAGCTCGACGCGATCATCGACAAGTTTCTCGACTACACGCGGCCCAACCACATCCAACTCTCCCCGGTGCTGCTGAACCAGGTGGTCGGCAAACGCGTCGATGCGTTGAAGAACGATCCGCATCTGCGCATCACGCTGCTGCTCGAACCTGAGTTGTGGGTGCTCGGCGACGAGGTCGAACTGGCGCGCGTGGTCGCAGAACCTGCTCGAGAACGCGCGCCGCTACGCACGTTCGCCCGACACCGACTGCGCGCGCGTCGAAGTGACCGCGCGGCGGCAGCAGGATGCCGTGTTGATGAAGGTGCGGATCACGGCCCCGGGGTCGATCCGGTGCATCTCGCGCAGCTGACTCAGCCGTTTTTTCGCGGTGATGCGGCGCGCACGTCAGCCACCGGAGCGGGCCTGGGGTTGTCGATCGTGGACCGTGCAATCAAACGCATGGGTGGACGCTTCACGCTGGCCAACACACCGTCGGGCGGGCTGGCGGCGCACATCCGGCTGCAGCCGCCGGGGGTGCATCACAGCGTGGACTAGCGCTCGCCCCACCCCTCGCTCCCTGCGGTCGGCTTTCGGCTTCCCCCTGCCGGGGGCTGCGCCCGTGGCCTGGCGGAGCCAGTTCCGTCGCCCATATGTAGAGGGGCGCTCGCCGCGGATTCGGCTCAGGGGCGGCGCAACATGTCGGACGTTGCATGTGCGCTGGTCTGCGCAGGATCGGTGAATCGACGAAGCGGGTTCGCGGGCCTTTGCCGCTTGGCAAGACGCAGTTTTCCGGGGGATGTCCGGATGCACTTACGACAGGCGGGCGTTTTGCCCAGGTGCACCGAACGTCGATGTGCGAGGTCAGGGAAAATACCGACCTTCCATGAAGTTGCCCACCCTCACCCCAAGCAAGCGTTTTGCCCTGCCCCGCCCGGTCGGCTTCCTCCGACGCGGCGCTGCTGGCCGCGCTCGCCGAGCGCGACCGCGCAGACAAGCGACTGACCGCCGTCGTCACGGCCGACGGCGGCGACGCGCAGCGGCTGGCCGACGAGATCGCGTTTTTCTCGCCCGACCTGCGCACGGTCGTGTTTCCGGACTGGGAGACGCTGCCCTACGATACGTTCTCGCCGCACCAGGACCTGATCAGCGAGCGGCTGGCCACGCTGTGGCGCATCTCGCAAAACGATGCGGACGTGGTGCTGATCCCGGCCACGACCGCGCTGTACCGGCTTGCGCCACCGTCGTTTCTGGCCGGCTACACGTTCCAGTTCACCGCGCACCAGAAGCTCGACGAAGCCAAGCTGAAGGCGCAGTTGACGCTGGCCGGCTACAACCACGTAACGCAGGTCGCGAGCCCGGGCGAATACGCGGTGCGCGGCGGGTTGATCGATTTGTTTCCGATGGGCTCGCCCATGCCCTACCGGGTCGACCTGTTCGACGACGAGATCGACTCGATCCGCACGTTCGACCCGGACACCCAGCGCTCGCTCTACCCAGTGAACGAGGTGCGCCTGCTGCCGGGGCGCGAGTTTCCGATGGACGAGGACTCGCGCGCGGCGTTTCGCCGCCGCTGGCGTGACCGGCTCGAAGGCGACCCGACCAAGAGCCGCATCTACAAGGACATGGGCGCGGGCCTGGCCACCGCCGGCATCGAGTACTACCTGCCGCTGTTCTTCGACGAGACGGCGACCGTATTCGACTACCTGAGCCTGGGCGCGACGAGTCCGCCGACGCTGGTGCTGCATGGTGATCTGGACGACGTGATGCAGCGCTTCTGGCAAGACACGCGCGAGCGCCATCTGTTGATGCTGGGGGACCCGGAGCGGCCGGTGCTCCCACCCCCTGCGCTGTTTCTGAGCGTCGAGCAGTTTCACATCGAGGCCAAGCCGTTTGCGCAGCTCGCGTTGCGCCCTGTGGATGCGGGCGAACGCGCCGGGCGCGATCAACCAGCGGCATTCGCGCCGCTTCCTTCGATGACCGTACAGCGCGGGGCCGAAGAGCCGCTCGCGCCGTTTCAGGCTTATCTGAAGCAGGCCACCCATCGCGTGCTGCTGCTGGCCGAGAGCAACGGCCGGCGGAGAGCCTGCACGACTTCATGCGTGCGGGCGGCGTGGCGCTGCCCGCGTTCGAGTCGCTCGTCGAATTCGAAGCCAGCACCGAACCGGCGGGCATCGCGACCGCGCCGCTTTCCACGGGATTTTCCTGGCTCACGCGCGGCATCGACCTCGTGACCGAAACCGAGTTGTTCGCGCAGCAGCCGGCCGCGCGCCGGCGCAAAAAGCAGGAACAGGTCAGCGACGTCGAAGCGCTGATCAAGGACCTGTCCGAGCTCAATGTCGGCGATCCGGTGGTGCATGCGACACACGGGATCGGCCGCTACCGCGGGCTGGTCGAACTGGACATGGGCGAGAAGATGCCGGATGGCTCCGCAGCCATGCAGGAGTTTCTGCACCTCGAATATGCGGACGCGGCGACGCTCTATGTGCCGGTCAGCCAGCTGCATCTGATCAGCCGCTATACGGGCGTCAGCGCCGACGAAGCGCCGATGCACCGCCTGGGCAGCGGCCAATGGGACAAGGCCAAGCGCAAGGCTGCCGAGCAGGTGCGCGATTCCGCGGCCGAACTGCTTGCGATCTACGCGCGCCGTGCATCGCGCGAAGGCCATGCGTTCCGGCTGTCGATGCAGCGACTACGAGACGTTCGCCAACGACTTCGGCTTCGAGGAAACCGCCGACCAGCGCGCCGCAATCCACGCCGTGATCCAGGACATGATCTCGCCGCAACCGATGGACCGGCTGGTCTGCGGCGATGTGGGCTTCGGCAAAACCGAGGTCGCGCTGCGCGCGGCGTTCGTCGCAGTGACCGGCGGCAAGCAGGTCGCGTTGCTCGCGCCGACCACATTGCTGGCCGAACAGCACTACCAGACGCTGGTGGACCGCTTCAGCAAGTGGCCGGTGAAGGTTGCCGAAGTGTCGCGCTTCCGTTCCGCCAAGGAAGTCACTGCGTCGCTCAAAGGCTTGGCGGACGGCGGCGTGGACATCGTCGTCGGCACGCACAAGTTGTTGTCGGAGACCACCAAGTTCAAGGACCTGGGCCTGTTGATCGTCGACGAGGAACACCGTTTCGGCGTGCGGCACAAGGAGGCGATGAAGGCGATGCGTGCCGAAGTCGACGTGCTGACGCTGACCGCCACGCCGATCCCGCGCACGATGGGCATGGCGCTCGAGGGCCTGCGCGATCTGTCGGTGATCGCCACGGCGCCGCAGCGCCGGCTCGCAATCAAAACGTTCGTGCGCAGCGAAGGCGCCGGCGTGATCCGTGAAGCCGTGTTGCGTGAGCTGAAGCGCGGCGGTCAGGTCTACTTTCTGCACAACGAAGTCGAGACGATTCAAAACCGGCGCGAGCGGCTCGAACAACTGCTGCCCGAAGCGCGCATTGCGGTGGCTCACGGCCAGATGCCGGAACGCGAACTCGAACGCGTGATGCGCGACTTCGTGGCCCAGCGCAACAACCTGCTGCTGTGCTCGACCATCATCGAGACCGGCATCGACGTGCCGACCGCGAACACCATTGTGATCGCGCGCGCCGACAAGTTCGGCCTCGCGCAGCTGCACCAGTTGCGCGGGCGCGTCGGCCGCAGCCACCATCAGGCTTATGCGTATCTGATGGTGCCGGATACCGAGAGCCTGACCAAGCACGCTCAAGCGAGGCTCGATGCGATCCAGCAGATGGAGGAACTCGGCTCCGGCTTCTACCTCGCGATGCACGACCTGGAGATCCGCGGTGCCGGCGAAGTGCTGGGGGAAAAGCAGAGCGGCAGCATGATGGAGATCGGCTTTCAGCTCTACAACGAGATGCTGTCCGAAGCCGTGCGCGCGCTCAAGAGCGGCCAGGAGCCGGACCTGCTAGCGCCGTTGTCCGTCACGACCGAAATCAACCTGCACGCCCCGGCGCTGCTGCCGAGCGACTACTGCGGCGATGTGCATCTGCGCTTGTCGTTCTACAAGAAGCTCGCGACTGCCAAGACGACCGACCAGATCGACACGCTGCTCGAAGAGATCGTCGACCGCTTCGGCAAGCCGCCGCCACAGGCCGAGGCGCTGATCGACGTGCATCGGCTGCGCGTGATTGCCAAGCCTTACGGTGTGGTGAAAGTCGATGCCGCACCCGGCGTGATCCACATCACGTTCAAGAAAGACGCGCCGATCGAGCCGCTGCGCTTCGTCGAACTGCTGCAAAAAAACAAGCACATCCGCGCGGTCGGCAACGAGAAGCTGCGGATCGAACGCGCGTTGGAAAACCCGCGCGACCGCGCCCAGATGGTGCGCGACGTGCTGCGACATCTCGGCCAGCCGCGGGTCGAGCCGGTGCAACCGGCGCTGGCTGCCTGATCGACTGCCAAAGCGCGAGGCGACACCGCGTGCGGCTGGAAAATTGGTGCTGCTGGCGATCGCGCTGGCCGCGGCATGCTCATGTCGGCCGTGGCGGTTGCTCGGCCAAGGCCACACGCTGCTCGCACCGCTGCTCGCCGTGCTCGTGCGTTGCCGTGTGTATGGGCGCTGCCGTCGCTGCATGCGATGCCGCTTCAGCGGCCCTGGTCGGGCACTTGCCTCGTGCCGTTGATGCTCGGCTGGCCACGGGTGGTGCCGGTGCCGGTCGTTGGCGCGCTGCGGGCGCCGCTCTCTCGCCGCTTTCGGTCGCTGCAGCGGTCGGCCTTGCGGTCTGGCAAGGCATGGTGCCGGCCACGCGTGCCTTGGGCCTGGGCTGGTCAATCCGGCGATTGCTCGGCGAGCACCTTTTCGTCTACCTGCCCGGCCGCACTTTCATGGGCACCGCGCTGTGCGTGTTCGTCGGCTTGTCGCTGTCCGACGCGCTGGGTCATCCGCTGCCTTCCAACGGCTCGGGCGAGTTGTCGCAGGTCGTGCGCTGATTCATGGCCTGGGGCGACGCGTTCGTGACCGGCTTGCGGTGCACGGTGCTGGTCGCGTTTCGGCCGCAATGAATGGCCACCTGGTCGGATAGGCTCCACCTGAAACCGCCCCTCGACGAGACGAAAACCCATTGAAAGAACATGACCGACCGCACCACTGCCGCCCCAACGAAGGCCATTCCCTTCCCCGCCACCGAGTTTGCTCCCGGCCTCACGGTACGCGGTTTCACGCCGCCCCTGCGGCTGGCCGACTTCCGGCTTGCGGCGTTCGACATGGATTCGACGTTGATCAACATCGAGTGCGTCGACGAGATCGCCGACGCGGCCGGCCGCAAGACCGAGGTGGCAGCGATCACCGAGGCCGCGATGCGCGGCGAGATCACCGACTACAAGGACAGCCTGCGGCGTCGCGTTGCGTTGCTGGAAGGGGTGCGCGACACGCATCTGCAAGCGGTCTGGGAAAGGCGGCTGCGGCTGAATCCGGGGGCGGAGGCGCTGGTCGACGCGTGCAAGACCGCCGGTTTGAAGACGTTGCTCGTCAGCGGTGGCTTCACCTACTTCACCGACCGCGTCCGCGATCGGCTCGGCATCGACTTCACGCGCTCGAACGTGCTCGAGACCCGGGACGGCGTCCTGACCGGGCGGCTCGTCGATCAACCGTGGGGCGACATCTGCGACGGCGACGAGAAGCGCACGATGCTGC
Source organism: uncultured beta proteobacterium (assembly GCA_963761295.1). GTDB lineage: Bacteria > Pseudomonadota > Gammaproteobacteria > Burkholderiales > Burkholderiaceae_C > JBBPYC01. The sequence continues at coordinate 313,803 of CAVXGG010000019.1, read as the reverse complement.
GCGAGACCTGCGCGCGACTCGGCATCGAGCCGTCGCAGGCGATCGCCGTGGGCGACGGCGCCAACGATCTGCCGATGATGGGCGTGGCCGGCCTGTCGGTCGCCTACCACGCCAAGCCCGCGGTGCGGGCGCAGGCGATGGTGGCGATCAACGAGGGCGGCCTCGATCGGCTGCTGGAGGTGGTGCGCCCGGTGTGAGGTCCGGCGGGCGGAACGCTTACCGACGCCGCCCGGATCCGGCTGCATCCGATCGCGGCTGCTTCACTGCATCCAGCCCCTCGTCTGCCACGCGCTTTTGCAACTCCGACGCCGCCACCGCCTGCTGACCCACGCGCGAGCCACGGTCGCTTGCATACACCTTCGTGAACTCCGCGCCCAGCAGAAAAATCTGCGACGCATAGTAAACCCAGAGCAGCAACACGACGATCGATCCGGCGGCGGCGAACGTCTCGGTCGCGCCGCTCTTGCCGATGTAGAGGCCGATCAGGTACTTGCCGGCCTCGAACAGCAACGCCGTGACGAATGCGCCGACCCAGACATCGCGCCAATCGATTTTCACCGACGGCATGTACTTGAAGATCATCGCGAACAGCACGGTCGACAAGCCGATCGACACGCCCATGTTGAGCAACTGCAGCAGCCATTCGCTGCCGGGCAACCAGCCGCTGGCCATGCTGCCGACCGCCGACAGCACGGTGCTGAGCACCAGCGTCACCATCAGCATGAAGGCGAGCGCCAGGATCAGCCCGAACGACAACACGCGCGCGCGCAGCACCGGCCACAGGCCCTTCGGCTTGATTTTCTCCGGCACCTTCCAGATGCGGTCCAGCGCGCTTTGCAGCTCGGCAAAGACGGTGGTGGCGCCCACCAGCAGCAACACCACGCCAACGACGGTCGCGACCACCCCGCCGGTCGGCTCGTGCGCAGCCTTGATCATGGTTTGGATGGCGGAGGCGCCCTCCCGGCCCATGAAGCCTTGAAGCTGTCCGACGAGCTCACCCTGCACGGCCTCCTCACCAAAGACAAACCCCGCGACCGCAATGATGATCAGCAACAGCGGCGACAGCGAAAACACCGTGTAGTAGGAGATCGCGGCGCCCATGCTGGGCGCGAAGTCGTCGCTCCAGGAAGAGACGCTGCGCTTGGTGAGCGAGAAAAGCTTGCTGGGAGTCATCGCTGGAGCAGGCGCGGCAGCAGCAGGCGAATTGGCAATGCGCGCGCCATCGGCGCTTCGATCAGCCAGACGCCACGCTGCCGCATGTATGCCGGTGGCCGAAAGTGGCCGAGTGTAAGCGCGCCGACCCAGCCGGAAGCCGATCGGTCAGCGGTTCAGCGGCTCCGCTGCAGCCGCGTCCACTGCACGATCGCGGCGGCACTCGCGAGTGCGCCCGCCTGACGCGCGACCTCGCGTCCCTGCCGGAACAGCGCAAGCGTAGGGATGCTGCGGATCGCCAGGCGCGTGGCAAGCTGCGGCGCCTGCTCGGTGTCGAGTTTGACCACGCGCACGTGAGGTTCGAGCTTTGCCGCTGCCTGCTCGTAGGCAGGCGCCATCTGGCGACACGGCCCGCACCACGGCGCCCAGAAATCGACCAGCACCGGAATGTCGTTGCGCGCCACATGCCGCTCGAATGCGGCCTCGTCGAGCGCGACCGGCCGGCCTTCGAACAACGCTGCTTTGCAACGCCCGCAGTTCGGGCCTTGATCGAGGTCCGCATGGCGCAACCGGTTCACGCTCTGGCAGTGCGGACAGACGACGTGCAGCGGGTCCGCCGCTGCTGCGCTCACGGGGTTGCGCCCGGGGTCGGCCGGGCCACGCGCTGTGCCGCCGCGATCGCCCGTCGCGCCGCCGTTTCGGCGGCAAGCGCCGCATCGAGCGGCGAGCGGCACAGGCCGGCGTGCGCGTACTGCATGTTCTCGTACAACTCGGCAGCCGATGGGCTGAGCGCGAGCAACGCCTGCACGGATTCGTGATCGGCCTGCTCGAGTCCGCTGGCCAGGCGCTGCGCCACCAGGCGGTACTGCGCGCCGTCCACGACTTCACGGCTTTGGTCCAGGCGCTGCAGCAGTTGCGCGAGCAGCACCAGGTTCGGGGTCAAGGCTTGTGCGTTGTTCATAGCTGGGCAGTTGGTGCCGGCCAGAGCACATTTCAATAGCCGAGGGCGTGTGGCTGTTGCGCAGCCCTCGTGACAGGTGCGCCGTCACGCCCTATGCTTCGGGACTCACCCGTTCACTGCACCCGGGCTGCAACAGGCTCGAGCTATAAACCATGACCGACATACCGTTTTTCAAGCAGGCCGCCAGCAGTGGCATCTGGGGCCGACTGCTCATGATGCTGGGGATGGCGGTGGCGTTCTACCTTGCGGTGAGCCTGCTCGCGATCCTCGCGCTTGCGCAATTGATCCTGACGCTGTGCGGCGATTCGCCGAACCCGCGTCTGAGCCGGTTCGGGCGCATGCTCGGCACTTATCTTCGCCAGATCGCGGAGTACGAAACGTTCGCCAGCGACCGCGCGCCGTTTCCGTTCAGCGACTGGCCTGACGCGCGCTGAAACCGAGGCGACCGGGACCGCTGCGCGGTCGCCACGGCCCAATTCAGGAAATTTGGCTGCCCTGGAGATCGGCTGCTTCGCCCAGAGGCTGCACGGCCCAGGCCGATGGAGCGTCCGTCCGCCGCACAAAGCGCAGCGGTCGCGCGTTCGCCAACAAGTCGTCGCTGGTCGGCACCCGCAGCAGCGCGGCCAGTACATGCAGCGTACCGCCGTGCGCCACCACGAGCACCAATGGCGGCTCCGACAGGGCCGCCGTCAGCGCACGGCGGGTGCGGTCGATGAACTGCTCGAGCGTCTCGCCGTGATCGGGCGTGCAGTCCCAGTCGAGGCCGCGCGACGAGGTGCCGATCAACGCGCCGAAATTTCGCTCCCGCAGGCTGGCCTGTTCTCGCAACTTTGGCATCGGCGCGCCGCTTTGCGCCTGCAGCACGATGCGCGCGGTCATGATGGCGCGCGGCATGTCGCTGCAGACCATGCTCGTGATGGGCTCCATGGAAAGCAACGCAGCGGCCACCTGGGCCTGCCCGATGCCACGTGCGGACAGGGGCTCCTCCGGCCCCTGAAAAATCTTCTGCAGATTGCGCGCGGTCTGGCCGTGGCGCAGGAAATAGAACGCATCGCAGGTCGGCTCGAATGTGAATGCCCCGGCAAGCTTGCGCAGGCGCGCCAACCCCGGCGCAGGCACCGAGGCGATGCCGGCGGGTGTGGGCGTTGCCTCGGCGCCGGTCATAGCGCTGCGCCCAGGCGCGCCACGCCTTCTTCGATCTTCGCCACGTCGGCGGTCGCGAACGACAGCCGCAACGTCGCATGATCCGGCTCTGCCGCGAAGAACGGCGTGCCGGGCACGAACGCCACCTTCTTTTCGATCGCGCGCTTGGCGAACACGTTGCCGTCCGCGACCTTGCCGTTCGCGCCGGTCAGCCGCGCCCAGAAGAACAGGCCGCCGGCGGGTTGCGTGAAAGTAAGCGCATCGCCGAGTTCACGCCGCAGTGCATTGCCCATCGCGGCGGCGCGCTTCGCATAGACGGCACGCACATTCGCCAGCGTGGCTTCCATGCGGCCCGCCTTCAGGTACTGCGCCGCGGTGGCTTGCGCAAACGTGCTGGTGTGCGCGTCGCTGAACTGCTTGCACATGGTGGCGCGGGACAGCAATGCCGCTGGGCCGATCAGCCAGCCGATACGCAGCCCCGGAGACAGCACCTTGCTGAGTGAGCCGCAGTGGATCAGCCAGTCGCGGCTGCGCGGCACTTCGCGCGTCAAGGCAAGCATCGAAGGCGGCGGCGGCTGGTCGAAATAGAGATCGCCGTAAGGGTCGTCCTCGACCACCGGCACCTGATGCTGGACCGCGAGTTCGAGCACCTTCCTGCGGCGCTCCAGACTCAGTTGCACGCCACTCGGATTGCCGAACGTGGGAATCAGGTAGATCAGTCTGGGCCGATGCTCGATGATCAGCCGCTCGAGCGCGTCCGTGCGCACACCGTCGGCATCGATCGGCGCGCTCAGCACTTGAGCCCCGTAGAGGCGGAAGCACTGGATCGTCGCCAGAAACGTCGGCCCCTCCATGATCACTTTGTCGCCCGGAGAGATCATCGTCTTGGCGATCAGATCCAGCGCCTGCTGGCTGCCGGTGGTGACGATCAAGCCGTCGGGCGTGACCTCCGCGCCCTTGGCCGCCATCAGCGCCGCAAGCTGCTCGCGCAGCGGCCCGTAGCCTTCGGTGGCCCCGTACTGCAGCGCGCCGCCAGGCTCCGTCTCCAGCGCGTGATCCACCGCCTGCCGGATGCCGTCCACATCAAACATCGCTGCGTCCGGGAAGCCACCCGCGAAGCTGATGATGCCGGGGGTGCCGAGCAGCTTGAACAGCTCGCGGATGGCGGATGTTTCGACGTTGTCGAGGCGGGATGCGAACTGCATCGGCATGGCAAGATTCTCCAGAGAGGCGGCGCGAAAGCGATCGGGCATTGTCGCCAAAACCATATGCGCGGTCGATGAGCGGCCGCGCCTTCCCAAACGAGGGCGCCATGTCGTCCGCCGCGCCAGTCATCGCGTCCCGCAGCCACTATCTGGCGCGCATCCCCCGCGTGCAGGACCATATCGGCACCCACCCGGCCGATCCGCTCGATCTGCAGTCTCTGGCAGCCATCGCGCATTTCTCGCGCTGGCATTTCGACCGCGTGTTCCGGGCGGTGACCCGCGAAACGGTGGCCGACTGCGTGCGCCGCCTGCGGCTGCCGAATCAAGCCGGTGCATCCGCGTTCCCGGACCCTGCAGTGGAACGACCCGCCGGGCCGGCAACACCCATCGAAGGAACACCTGTGCAGGTCGAGAGCAAGACCCTCCCCGCGCACGGCCTCGCCTATCCGCGCCACACCGGGCCGCATGGCGGCCCTGCCATTGGCCGAACCCGGGAGCGCTTCGGCCAATGGTGCGCACAGCGCGGCCTGCTGCCTCCGCAGCACGACCTGTTCGGCATCGGCCAGGACAACCCCGAAATCACCCCGGCCGACAAGCTGCGTCACGACTGCTGCGTGCCGTTCGAAGGCACGAATGCCGATATCCATCAGGTCTGGATGAACCGGTACGGCCAATGGCTGCCGCAAAGCGGCCGGCAGGCCGGCGACCAGCCCGGCATGGCGTGGTCGACGCAAGCTTCCGCATGAGCCCGGCCACCGGCGTCTTCAACTGTTTGCTGTGCCTGCCGGTGCGTCCGGTGTCCGACTGAGGATTCAGGGCAAGATCACGCCATGAAACGCGCCAGCATCGAATCATTCTTTGCGACGCTTGCGGCCGCCGACCCGGCGCCCGCGACCGAACTGCAGTACACCAGCGTGTTCGAACTGCTGACGGCCGTGCTGCTGAGCGCACAGGCCACCGATGTCAGCGTGAACAAGGCGACGAAGAAGCTGTACGCGGTGGCCAGCACGCCGCGGCGGATCCTTGCGCTCGACTCGGACGGGCTCGAACCGTTCCTGCGCACGATCGGCCTGTATCGCGGCAAGACGAAGAACCTGCTGGCCACCTGCCGCATCCTGATCGAGCGACACGGAGGCGAGGTGCCGCGCACGCGTGCCGAACTCGAAGCGCTGCCCGGGGTCGGGCGCAAGACCGCGAACGTGGTGCTGAACGTCGCGTTCGGCGAGCCGACGCTGGCGGTCGACACGCACGTGTTCCGAGTTGCGAACCGGACTGGGCTGGCGTCGGGTGCCGACCCGCTGGAGGTCGAACTCAAGTTGCTGGAACGGGTCCCGAAAGCCTACCTACCCCACGCGCACCACTGGCTGATCCTGCATGGCCGCTATGTCTGCATCGCGCGCAAGCCGCTGTGTTGGCGTTGTCCGGTGGCGAGTTGGTGCGACTACAAGCCGAAAACGCCGCCGCCGTAGGGGTGCCCGACCTTCGCGCTGCACAAACGGCTACCGACCCCCACTGGCCCACGTCGATGGGTGTTACGTCAACCATTCGCATGCAGAAGGCGGCCCATGCTCGCTACCTGCCCGGCCCACCCGACGACTTCTGCACCTGGCCACTGACCTCATCGCCCGCGTCCGATGCCAGCCTCAGATAGCGCAGCACCGGCAGCAGCCCGATCACCGCAATCACGACGAATGCGAGTTGGAAGTCGGTCGGCTGCAGCGTCAGCCGCCCGGCCGCCGCTTTCGCTGCGGCAAGTGTCAAGGTGGCGACCACGATGCCCAGCGTCTGCCCGAGCAGTGAGGACACCGAGAACAGCGCCGTTGCGGCCGGTCGGTCGGCCGGTTCGATGTCGGCAAAGCACAGCGTGTTCAGCGCGGTCAGCAGCAGGGACCGCGCCGCGCCGGCAACGAACAGCAACCCAGCCGTCCAGAGCCAGGGGGTCTGCGCGTCGAGCAGACCCAGCGCCGCAATCAGCAACATCGCAAGGATGCCGTCGGCGATCAGCACTGACTTGAAACCAAACCGGCGCAGCAGCGGCGTGGTGGCCGACTTCATGAGCAGATTGCCGAAGAAGTACGGCAGCAGCACCGCGCCGGCCTCGGCCGCCGTGCTGCCGAAGCCGAGCTGAAACAGCAACGGCAGCAGATACGGCGTCGCCTGCAGGCACATCGTGCTGTAGGTGCCGGCGGCGAAGGTCGATGCCGCAAAGGTGCGTACCCGCAGCGGCGCCAGGCTCAACACCGGGTGTGCGCTGCGCAGCAGGTGCCGCGCGGCCAGCAGCAACGTCGCCGCACCGACCCCCATCAACACCAAGGCAAGTGGCCATTCGCGCGGATCGTCGGGTGCCTGCGCGGTCCACTCAAGCCCGCCGAACAGGCTGCCGAGGCCGCCCACGGTCAGCAACGCGCCGCACCAGTCGAGCGGCATCCGCACACCGGGCGCATCGCGCGGCACGAAACGAGCGACACAGAAAAGCCCGAGCAACCCGAGCGGCACATTCAACAGAAAGTTCCAGTGCCACGAGGCGTACGTGGTAATCCAGCCGCCCAGCGGCGGCCCGAGCACCGGCGCAATCAGTGCCGGCCAGACCAGCAGTGAAGTGATCGACATGAGCTCGGACCTCGGCGCATCGCGCATGGCCAGCGTGCGCCCCACCGTCAACATCATGCCGCCGGCCGCGCCCTGCACGACGCGCGCCGCAACCAGTTGCCACAGCGCATCGGACAGCCCGCACGCGGCCGACGACAGCGTGAACAGCGCGATCGCGACGAAGTAGACGCGCCGGGCACCGAAGCGCGCCGCGCACCAGCCCGACAGCGGCATCGTCGCAACCGAGGCCAACAGGTAGGCGGTGATTGTCGGACTCACCGCCAGCGGCAGCACGCCCATGCTCTCGGCCACGCGCGGCAGGGCGACGTTCAGGATCGTGCTGTCGAGCAGCAGCAGGAAGAACGCACCGGCCACCGTGAGGACGACGGCGCGTTGCTGCAAGGCAGGCGCGGCGGAGGTGGCAGGCGTCATGAGTTGAAAGCGTCCGGCTGCAGGTGCCGCGGGCGGCCATCATGCACGAAGGGATTGCGACCGCGCGCGTGCGCAGCGCGTGCGCATCGAAGACCCATGAGCCGGTGCGAATCGGCAAAGGCCGGTAGCAATCGGCTTTTACAGGCGGTTGATGCATACTGATCGCAGCCGTTGTCGACCGAATCGGCCCCTACCGACACGTCAAGGCCGGCGGCGTTGGGATCGCCTGCAACGGACCGCCACCGCGGCACAGCCGCTGCATTGCACGTATACGCAGCGCCTGCGGTGGTGTTCGCAAACAACATCAAATGGAGACACCCATGAACAGGATTCGCACTTCCCTTCTCGTCTCGCTGGCTGCAGTCGCCACGATCGGCGCCGCCCCCGCATTGGCTGCCGACAAGCTGCCCGATTCGATGACCTGGTCCGCCTACGACGTCGGCTCGGCCGGTTATGCGGAAGCGTCCGCGATGGCCGACGCATTTGGCAAGAAGTACGGCACGCGCATCCGCATCCAGCCGTCCGGCTCGTCGATCGGTCGGCTGCAGCCGGTGCTGACCAAGCGGGCGGACGTGGGTTTTCTGGCGACCGAAGTGTTTTTTGCGACCGAGGGCATCGAGGATTTCGCCGCGCGCCGCTGGGGCCCGCAGGACCTGCGCGTGATCGCGGGGCGGCCCGGTTCGTTCGGCGTGTTCACGGCAGCGGACGCGAACATCAAGACGTTGAAAGACCTCAAGGGCAAGCGCGTCGCGTTCGTCGCGGGCAATCCTTCCGTGAATGTCAAGTGCGAAGCGTTCCTCGCGTTCGCGGGGATGACCAAGGCCGACGTGCAGGCGGTCACGTTCCCGACCTACGGCGCGGCGATGAGTTCGGTCGCGCAAGGCCAGTCGGACGCATCGTGCACCACGACCACGCCGAGCCAGTTGTATGAGCTCGAACAGTCGCCACGCGGCATCCGCTGGATCGACATGCCTGTGGACGACAAGGAAGGCTGGGACCGCTTGAAGGCGATCGCGCCGTTCTTCCAGTCGAACAAGGAAACCGTGGGCGCCGGCATCAGCGAGCAAAAGCCGGTCAACATCCTGGCCTATCGCTATCCGATCATGACGGTGCGCGCCGATCAAAGCGCCGACGAGGTCTACGCGATCACCAAGGCGGTCGATGAGACCTACGACATGTACAAGGACGCCACCAAGGTGATGCCGCGCTGGAAGCTCGACGTGGCCGGCACACCCGCGATCGATGCACCGTTTCATGAAGGCGCGATCCGCTACCTGAAGGAAAAAGGCATCTGGAACGACGAGCACCAGAAGTGGAACGATGCGCGACTGGCCCGGCTCGAAGCGCTGCGTGCGGCCTGGCCCAAGGCGATGAAGGAAGGCGACGGCAAGAGCGACGAGGAGTTCGCGAAGATCTGGGACCAGCAGCGCGAAGCGGCGCTGCAAACCCTGAAGCGCTGAAGTCGTCCGGTCTGCCTGACGTGGCGCACAACCCCCACGCGGCTGGCGCAGCCGCACCGGCGGCGCTGCCGCCAGCCGGCCGAACACCCGGGAAGCCCTTGCAGGCCCCGCTCGAACATTCCCCCGAGCCGCGGCTGCGCGGCGCCGCGCGGTGGATCTGGCTTGCGCTCGGCGCGATCGGCATGGTGCTGGCGATCAACCAGACCTTCAATCTCTCGCTGTTCGGTTTTCTGCCGCTCGGCAACTCGTACCTCTACTACCTGATTGGCCTCTTCCTCGCGACGGCGTTCATCAGCCTGCCGGCGTGGCGCGGCGCCAAAGATCATGTGCCCTGGTACGACTGGCTGCTGTGCGCGGCCGTGCTCGGCGCGTGTCTGTACCTCGGCATCAACGGCCTGACCATCATCCAGCAGGGCTGGGACTACTCCGCGCCTGTGCAGGCCACGATCGCCGCAGGCGTGCTGCTGGCTCTCGTCCTCGAAGGCGTGCGCCGCGCCGGCGGCCCGCTGCTGCTCGGCGTCGCGTTGCTGTTCGGTGCGTATCCGCTGTTCGCGGACCACATGCCGGGTTTTTTGTGGGGCACCCAGTACACCTTCGGTGAGACGATCCGCGCCCACGTGATGGGGGTGGAAAGCATCATCGGCATCCCGATGCAGGTGGTCGCGCAGCTGGTCATCGGCTTCGTCGTGTTCGGCGCCGCGTTGACGGCGACCGGGGGTGGTGAATTCTTCATGCGCTTCGCTGCCGCGCTGATGGGCAGAAGCCGCGGCGGCCCGGCCAAGGTCGCGGTGCTGGCCAGCGCGATCCTCGGCAGCCTTTCGGGCAGCGTGATCACCAACATCCTGACCAGCGGCCCGATCACGATTCCGACCATGAAGCGCACGGGCTACCCGGCGCACTACGCGGCCGCGGTAGAGGCCTGCGCATCGACCGGCGGCACCTTGATGCCGCCGGTAATGGGCGCAGTTGCTTTCATCATGGCGTCGTTCCTCGGTGTGCCGTACTCGGAGATCATCGTCGCGGCGTTCCTGCCGGCGCTGCTGTTCTATCTGGCGCTGCTGTTTCAGGTCGACATCTATGCGGCGCGGCGCGGACTCAAAGGCCTGCCGGCCGAAGAAATCCCGAACGTCTGGGACACGCTGAAAGACGGCTGGCCTTACCTGCTTGCGCTCGCGATGCTGGTCTACATGCTGCTTTTCATGCGGCTCGAAGCGTTCGCTCCGTACTACTCGGCGCTGGTGCTGCTCGGCATCTCGGTGTTCAACCCCCGTCATCGGTTGAACTGGCAACGCACCCTCGCGTTCCTGACGGACCTGACCAGCAGCCTCGCCAATCTGGTCGCGATCCTCGCGGGCATCGGGCTGGTCGTCGGCGGCTTGTCGTACACCGGCGTGGCCGGCGCGTTCTCGCGCGAACTGCTGCTGTATGCGGGCGGCAGTATCCCGCTGATGCTGGCTGCGGGCGCGATTACGAGCTTCGTGCTCGGCATGGGCATGACGGTCAGCGCCTGCTACATCTTTCTGTCGATCCTGCTGGCACCCGCGCTGATCGCGGCGGGCTTGAACCCGATGGCGAGCCACCTGTTCATCCTGTATTGGGGAATGATGTCGTACCTGACGCCGCCGGTGGCGCTGGCTGCGATCACAGCAGCCGGCGTGGCCGGCTCGGCGCCGGTGAAGACGGGCTTCTACGCGATGCGGCTCGGCGCGGTGCTGTTCGTGCTGCCGTTCCTGTTCGTGATCAACCCGGCGCTGATCCTGCAGGGGCCGTGGACCGGCATCCTGACCGCATCGCTCAGCGCGATCGTCGCCATCTGGGTGTTGTCTTCCGCGATGGAAGGCTACCTCTACGGCATCGGAAGGCTCGGCTGGCCGATGCGCGCGCTGGTGCTGGTCGCCGGCCTTGCGCTGATCTATCCGGAGCACTTCAGCGATCTGGTCGGCATGGCGCTGGTGGTGCTGATCTATCTGGGGCACCGGTTGTTTGGTCGCGCCGCAGCGCCGGAGCTGCGAGACGAAGCTGGCCCTCGCGAGCCCTGATCACGCATTCAACGCGCATCGATTGCGTCTCATGACCGCGCCAGCCGCGTTTCTCAGCGCGCGGTCGCTCTGCGTGTGGATGGCGCTGCTGGCCGGCCTGCTTCCTTCATCGCCGGCGTCCCAGACGACCGCAGCGGTGCTGCTGGCCGTCGCCGCGCTGCTCGGCTGGTCGGACTTGCGGCGCATCCCGCGCGTGCTCATGGCGCTGGTCGCTGCGGCTGCCCTGGTTGCCGCGTCGCAAGCGCCTGCCGCGCTGGCGCTTGCGATCGGCAACACGGCGCAGCTCGGTGTCTTGGTCGTTGCGGTGCTGTTGCTGTCCAGCACGCTGGGCGCATCGCATGATGTTCGGCTGTTGACCGGCAGCCTGCTGGCGGGCCGGCCGCTGGCGCGCTATCTGGGCCTGGCGTTGGCGACCGGCGTGCTTGCGGTTCCACTGAACTTCGGCGCGGTCGCGGTGATGAGCGCGATGGTCGGCCGGCTGCGCCAGCACGGGGGCGACGGCGTGCTGGCCCGCAATGCGGCCCGCGCCGTGTTGCGCGGCTTCGCGCTCGCGTCGATCTGCTCGCCGCTGTCGTTCTCCGTGGTGCTGACGTTGACGATGTTGCCCGGGCTGCGATTGCTCGAGCTGATCGCCGCCGCCGCACCGTTCGCCCTCGCATTCATTCTGGCGGGCGCAGGTTTCGCGAGCCGGAGACGGGGCGGGTGCGGCCGCGGACGTTGCGTCGCACCGGACCGGCCGAACGCGCAGCCCCCGCCGTGCCCCTGTCGCCCTGGGCCGCATGGCTGCGCTTCGGCGGCGTCATCGCCGGCATCTGCATGGCCGCCTATGTGGCCAGCCATGCCGGCGGGATGAAGTACGCACGCGCCGTGGCCTTCAGCTGCGTGGCGGCGGCGGTCATCGGCCTGGCTGTTCGCGCATGGCGACGCGAGCCGTTGCAGCTTCCGCAGCTTGCGAACATCGGCAACGAGCTGGCCGTGCTGGGCGGCTCGGCATTTCTCGGCGCACTGGCCGGCCAGGCGGGTGCGTCGGTGTTGGGCTCCGACTTCGCGCTGCCGCTGTGGGCCTGTCCGCTGGTGGCCTTCACGGTCCCGTGGTCGCTGTTCGCGGGCGGTGCCGCCGGGCTGAATCCGATCGTGAGCGGAACCTGGTCGGCACCCTGCTCGCGCCGATCTGGCCGCCCGCGGCCGTGCTCGGGCTCGGCGTGGGCATCGTCTGCGGCTGGGGATCTGACCGTGGCCGGCACCCCGTGGTCGGCCAACTCGCTGTTGTTGAGCCGGCTGACCGGCTATGACGCCAAGACCGCGGCGTGGGGCTGGAACCTGCGGTTGTCGCTGCTCGCGCTGACGGGGGCCGGGCTGGTCTCGGCGACGTTGAGCTGGCTGCGAATCGCTACATAAAAAATAGCTGGAAGCGCATCAGCGCTCATCGCGAGCAGCCTTTTCGAGTCTGAATTTCGAAGTGACAAGCGCTGAGGCGCCCGATTCACACCGCGATCGGCAACCCCACCAGCCGTTCCAGTTCGGCTCGATCCAGCCCATCGACCTTGTCGATCAGCTGCAACCCCCGCGGCGTGCAGGCGAAGGTCGCCAGGTCCGAATAGATGCGCTTGACGCAGCCGATGCCCGTCAGCGGATAGCTGCACCGCTCGACGACCTTGCTCTCGCCGTTCTTGGTCAGCAGATCCATCATGACCCAGGTCTGCCTGGCGCCGATCGCGAGGTCCATCGCACCGCCGACGGCCGGGATCGCGCCCGGCTCGCCCGTGCTCCAGTTGGCCAGGTCACCGGTGGCCGAGACCTGGAACGCGCCCAGCACGCAGATGTCGAGGTGCCCGCCGCGCATGATCGCAAAGCTGTCCGCGTGGTGAAAAAACGAGCCGCCGGCCAGCAGCGTCACCGGCTGCTTGCCCGCGTTGATCAGGTCGTAGTCCTCGCTGCCTTCGGCCGGCGACGGGCCCATGCCGAGGATGCCGTTTTCGCTGTGCAGCACGATCTCTCGGCCGGCCGGCAGATAGTTGGCGACCAGCGTGGGCTGACCGATGCCGAGGTTGACGATCGCGCCGTCCTCGATGTCCTGCGCCACGCGGGCGGCGAGTTCGTTCTTGCTGCGGCGTTGATAGCTCATGCTGTTCTCCTTCATGCCGCCGCCTTGAAGCCGCCGCCCTGTGTGGCTACCCGCTCGACCTTGACGATCCGCTGGACGAACACGCCCGGCGTGACGATCGCCTCCGGATCGAGCGCGCCCAGTTCGACGATGTCATGCACGGTCGCAATCGTTTTTCTTCGCCGCCATCGCCATCACCGGGCCGAAGTTGCGCGCGGCCTTCCGGTAGACCAGATTGCCCCAGCGATCCCCGGCTTCGGCGCGGATCAACGCGACGTCGGCATGGATCGGATATTCGAGCACGTACATGCGCCCGCCGATCTCGCGCGTCTCGCGCCCCTCGGCCAGCGGCGTGCCGTAGCCGGTCGGGCAGAAAAACGCGCCGATGCCCGCGCCCGCTGCACGAATCCGTTCGGCCAGATTGCCCTGCGGCACCAGCTCGAGCTCGACCTTGCCAGCCCGATACAGCGCGTCGAACACGTAACTGTCGGCCTGCCGCGGAAAGCTGCAGATCACCTTGCGCACGCGGCCCGCTTTCAGCAAAGCGGCCATGCCGGTGTCGCCGTTGCCCGCGTTGTTGTTGACGATCGTGAGTCCGGACGCGCCCTGCTCGATCAGCCCGTCGATCAGTTCGTTCGGAATGCCGGCAGTGCCGAAGCCGCCGATCATCACGGTGGCGCCGTCCTGCGTGTCGGCCAGCGCATCGGCGATGCTGGGAGAAATCTTGTTGATCATGAAAATTGGTGGGCTTCGGCTTCAACCGGAGTGGACCGTGTGCTTCTACCGCTGCGCCGGCAACGCGGCCGGCGCAACCGTTGCGGCACCCATGCTCACTCCAGACTCAAACCCCGCTCTCGCACGAGCCGGGTCCATTTCTGCCGATCGCTCTGGATGCGCGCGGCAAATTCTTCGGGTGTGCTGGCCACCGGCGTCAGACCCTGCTCGGCGAGCCGGGCGGCGAACGTGGGCTCGCGCACGATCTTCTCGATTTCGGACTGCAGCCGATCGATCACGGTACGCGGCGTGCCCGCGGGCGCCATCAGGCCGTTCCAGGAATCGACATCGAAGCCGGCGAATCCGCTTTCCGCCAAGGTCGGCGTGTCGGGAAACTGGGGCGAACGCGTCGCGGCGGTTTGTGCCAGCGGGTGCAGTTTGCCGCCCTTCACGTGCGGCAATGCAAGCGAGCCCGAGAGGAACATCACTTCGACCTGACCGCCGAGCAAATCCTGCTGGGCCGGACCACCGCCACGATACGGCACGTGCGTGATCGAGGTGCCGCTGACCGCCTTGAACAACTCGCCGGTCAGGTGGTTGCTCGAACCCGGCCCGACGCTTGCGAAGTTGTAGCGATCCGGCTGGGCTTTGAGAAGTGAGACGAACTCACCGATGGTCTGCGCGGGCACGGACGGATGCACCACGGCCACCATCGGATTGCTCACGATCCGGGTGATGGGCACCAGGTCTTTCTCGACGTCGAAGCTGAGCTTCGGATAGACCAGTGGATAGGTCGCGAACGAGTCGAACACCATCAGCAGCGTGTAGCCGTCCGGCGCGGCCCGCGCGACTTCCGCACTGCCCACCGAACCGCCTGCGCCGCCACGGTTGTCGATGACCACCGCCTGACCCAGGGCTGCCTGCAACTTCGGCGCCAGTTGGCGCGCCGTGTTGTCGACACTGCCGCCGGGCGGAAACGGAACGACGATGCGGATCCTCTTGTTCGGCCACGCCGGTGCATCGGCAGCCCGGGCAGCCGGCGCGGCGAACAGCAGCGAGAGCGACGCGGCGGCAAGCCACCGCCCCCAGACCGGCGAGCTGCAAGGAGGAATGAAGGTCATGGTCGTCTCCTGGGGTGGTCTCATTCGGTGCGGTTTTCTCTGGCTGCGGGTGCGGTGCGCCGGGCCGGCGGCGGTCGGTCCGCGCAGCGTGCGGCATCAGCCGGGACCGTCATGCGCGGCGACACGAGTAGCCACTGCGCACACGGCTGGGATCGCACGGCCGTCCGCGGTCGCGCTGTCAGCCCGCCCCAAGCAACATCTCGACCTTCGGCCAGCGCGCCACGTTCCAGAGCGCATCGATCGCCAGCGTCATCTCGTGCTCGGTGGCGCCCTTGCTCCAGGCCGCGAGCCGCTGGGCTTTCGCCGTGATCTCGTCGCGTGACAACGTGTTGCCCGGATCGCCCTTCGGCTCGTCCACCCGCGCCTGCAGCGTGCGGCCGTCGGTGGTGTGCACGGTGACCTTGCCGATCCAGCGCTGCGGGTAGGCGGCGTCCACCTCCTTGTCCAACGCCATCGTGATCCGGTCGCGCAATTGGCGGGTGGCGTCGCTCGCGTAGTGCTCGTCGAACTCGGTGAGGCCCGCATGGCCGAACTGCGCGGCAATCGCGAGCACGGTGCCCATCGAGAACTTGGATTGATGCACGGTCTTCGGATCGGTCACCGGGCCCAGCACGTCGATCGCGCCCTGGTGCACATGGCAAACGACGCGCTCGACCTGACCCGGCTTCAGATCGTTGGCGCGCATGGCTTCGAGCAACGCGTCGGCGGCGGGGTGCGTGTGCCGGCACGACGCATGGAACTTGAACGAGGTTTCTGCGGTGGCCCAGCGCGTACCGAGGCCATCGGTCAACCGCGCCGGCTCGGCATCGCTCGACATGCCTGCGGCCATGCCCTGCGGGCCTTCCAGAATCTGCGCGGCGCCCGTGAAGCCGTCCTGCGCGAGGCTCGCGGCCATGAGGCCGCTGGCCGCCGCATGCGCGGTGTGCAGCTGCTTCGAGTCGGCCGCGGTGCGCAGAAACTCCCACAAGCCGGCCGCCGTGGTGCCAGCCGAGCCGAACGCGTGCAGCATCGTTGCCGCATCGAGCCCGAGCAAGCGCCCGGCCGTCGCGGCGGCGGCGACCGTGCCTGCCGTGCCGGTCGTGTGGAACACCTTGTAGTGCGAGCGACCCAGAAATTCGCCGACGCGGATGCCGACTTCGTAGCCCGCGATCGCTGCGGTCAGCAGTTCTCTCCCGCTCAATTCGCGCTCCTGCGCAATCGCCAGCGCAACCGGGAACACCACCGTGGCCGGATGAAACACCGAGCCGTTGTGCACATCGTCCTGCTCGGCCACATGCGAGGCGGCCGCATTCGCCATCGCCGCGAAGTAAGGGCTGTTGCGGCTGCGGTCGATCAGCACTTCGCAGGGGCCGGTGCGTGCGCCTTGCGCCGCGGCGAAGCGCGTGATCGCTTCCACCGTGCGCGCGCCCTTGCCGGCCACGGCGGAGCCGAACCAGTCGACGAACAGGTCTTCGGTCTTGCGCACGACGGGCTCGGGGATCGCGTCGAACCGCAGGTTGGCGGCGAAGGCAGCCAAGGTGGCCGATGGCGTGGCATCGCGTGGGTCGTTCATTGGTTGTGCTCCTGGCGTTTGTCTCTGGTGGGCTTCTGGTGGGCTTCTCGTCGGCTTCTGGTCTGTCTCCGGCCTCGCTCAGATCGCTGCGGCGTCGCGCAGCGCCTGGATCGCCACCGCTTCGTAGCCCAGTTCACGCAAGATCGGTTCGGTGTGTTCTCCCAAAGCGGGCACCGGGTCCATCCGGTAGTCGAAGCTGTTGCTGCGCCCCGGCGGCAGCAGCGCGGGCAGGTCCCCGGCAGGTGAGCCAACATCCTGCCAACGGCCGCGCGCCTCGAGCTGCGGATGCGCCCAGAGCTCGGCCATGTCGCGCATGCGCGCGTTCGCGATCTGCGCCTGGTCGAGCCGCTCGATCACCTGCCCGGCCGTCAGGGGTCGGAACGTGTCGAGAATCAGCGCCTTGAGTTCGACCCGGTTTTCGCTGCGCTTCGAATTGGTGACGAAGCGCGGATCGGTCGCGGTGGCCGGCATCATGAGCACGCGGTCGCAAAACAGCTTCCATTCGCGCTCGTTTTGCAGCCCCAGCATCACCACGCCGCCGTCGCCGGCCGCGAACGGACCATATGGGTAGATCGTCGCATGCGAGGCCGCACTGCGCGGCGGCGGCGATGCGCCTTCGAACGCGTAGTAAAGCGGAAAACCCATCCACTCGCCGAGCGATTCGAGCATCGACACATCGATGTGGCTGCCCTTGCCCGTCTTGCCGCGCTGCAGCAGCGCGGCCAACACACTGGTGTAGGCGTACATGCCGGCGGCGATGTCGGCCATCGAGCAACCGGCCTTGCTGGGCTCGTCGGGCGTGCCGGTAATCGAAAGGAAGCCGGACTCGCTTTGAATCAGCAGGTCGTAGGCTTTCTTGTCGCGATACGGGCCGTCGTCGCCGTAGCCGGAGATGTCGCAGACGATCAATTGCGGATGCTTTTCGGCCAGGGTTTCGTGGCCCAGGCCCATGCGCGCCGCAGCACCGGGCGCGAGGTTCTGCACCAGCACGTCGGCTTGCGCCACCAATCTTTTGAGCACGCCCAGCGCATCGGCGTTCTTCAGGTCGAGCGTCAGGCTTTCCTTCGACCGGTTGGTCCAGACGAAGTGGGACGACAGGCCGTGCACGCGCTCGTCGTAGGCGCGTGCGAAGTCGCCCACGCCGGGCCGTTCGATCTTGATCACGCGCGCGCCGAGGTCGGCCAGCTGCCGCGTGCAAAACGGCGCCGCAATCGCATGTTCGAGCGAGACGACGGTGATGCCGTCGAGCGGTCGGGTCATCAGCGTGCTCCTTGTTTCAAAACGAGCGCGGCAGACCCAGCAGGTGCTCGGCCACGTACGAATAAATGAGGTTGGTCGAGATCGGCGCGACTTGGTAGAGCCGCGTTTCTCGAAACTTGCGCTCCACGTCGTACTCGCACGCGAAGCCGAAGCCGCCGTGGGTCTGCATGCAGACGTTGGCCGCTTCCCAGGAGGCTTTCGCGCACAGGTATTTCGCCATGTTGGCCTGCGCGCCGCACGGCTGGTTCGCATCGAACAGGCGGCAGGCTTCGAAACGCATCAGGTTCGCAGCCTCCGTTTCGATGTAGCTGTCCGCGATCGGAAACTGCACGCCCTGGTTCTGCCCGATCGGGCGATTGAACACGACGCGTTCGGACGCATAGCGGCGCGCGCGGTCGATGAACCACCAGGCGTCTCCGATGCACTCGGCGGCGATCAGCGTGCGTTCCGCGTTCAGGCCGTCGAGGATGTACTTGAAGCCCTTGCCTTCTTCGCCGATCAGGTTCTCGGCCGGAATTTCGAGATTGTCGAAAAATACTTCGTTGGTCTCGTGGTTGACCATGTTCAGGATCGGCCGCACCGTCATGCCTTTGCCGATTGCGTCGTTCAGACTCACGATGAAGATCGACATGCCTTCGGATTTCTTCTTGACCTCCGACAGCGGCGTGGTGCGTGCCAGCAGGATCATCAGGTCCGAATGCTGGATGCGCGAGATCCAGACTTTTTGGCCGTTCACGACATAGCGGTCGCCTTTTTTGACGGCGGTGGTCTTGAGCTGGGTGGTGTCGGTCCCGGTGGTGGGCTCGGTCACGGCCATCGTCTGCAGCCGCAGTTCGCCGGTGGCGATCTTCGGCAGGTACTTGTCCTTCTGCGCGTCCGAGCCGTGCCGCAGCAAGGTGCCCATGTTGTACATCTGGCCGTGGCACGACCCCGCGTTGCCTCCGGAAAAATTGATTTCCTCCATGATCACGGACGCTTCCGCGAGACCCAGCCCGGAGCCACCATAGTCGCTCGGAATCAGCGCCGCAAGCCAGCCGGCTTCCGTCAGTGCATCGACGAATTTGACGGGATAGCCGCGCGCGTGATCGACCTGCTGCCAGTACGCCGAGTCAAAGCCGCGGCACAGATCGCGCAGCGCCTCACGCAGCTCCTGGTGCGCGTCGGGGGTCGGGATGTCGGTCTTCATCTGTTGAATACTCAAGCAAGGGTTGCAGTCGCGGTCATCGTAAGCCAGCCGTTGTGGTCCTCGGCCCAGAGGCGCACGGCGCTGCCGTCGGAAGATGGTGCGCCGTTGACTCTCAGAGGGTGCTGGTCGAACGTAGGCCGCACCGCCTTGAAGTCGAATCGCTCGATGCGTGCGTCGGGTGCGTTGCGGCGCACGAGGTCGACCAGCAGGGTCGCAATCAACGGGCCGTGCACGACCAGACCGGGATAGCCTTCTTCTTCCATCACGTAGGGCCGGTCGTAGTGGATGCGATGGCCGTTGAAGGTCAGTGCGGAATAGCGAAACAGCAGCACCGCGTCGGCTTGGATCACACGGCTCCAGGGTGCGCCGCGTTCGGCTTCGATCGGCTGCGGCGCCGGATCCTGCGGCTGCGCGGCCGCTCGGTAGACGATGTCGTGCTCCTCGGTCAGCGCGGCGCCGCGGTCGTGGCTCAATTCGTGCCGGACCCGCACGAACACCATCTCGCCGCTGCGGCCCGACTTGTGCTCGACCGACTGCACGGTCGATACGCGCCGCACCGCGTCGCCGACCCGGATCGGAGCGTGCCAATGCAGCCGCCCGCCGGCCCACATGCGGCGTGGCAGTGGCACCGGCGGCAGGAACCCGCCGCGGCGCGGATGACCGTCTGCGCCGATCCCGCTTTGCCGCTCATGCGGCAGAAAATAAAGCCAGTGCCACAGCGGCGGCAGCTCGGTGCCGCGCACGGGATCGGCGTCTTCGCGGTCCAGCGTGGCGGACAGCGCGCGCACCGGCGCCGCAGTGACATCGTCTTGCAGCGTCTGGCTTTTGCCGACCCAGCTTTTGAGGTGGTCGAGCGTGGCGGCGTCGATGGGCTGAGGCGGGGTGTTCATCCTGCATATCCTACCGGCCGCAAACGCAGCGCACGCCCGAACTCGCGGCGTCAGGACCAGCCGCGCGGGCGGCTCACACCGGCTCCCAACTGAACACATCGCTCGATCGATCCAGTTCGTGATACTGCGCCTTCAGCGCCGGCAGCGCGTGCTCGGCGACGCTTTGCGCGGTCCAGCCGTCGCCGCGATGCACCGAGCGCACGGGCCGCGGCTGGCTGATCAGAAAGATTTCGTTGTGGCGCACCGCGAACACCTGCGCGTTGGTGTCGGCGGCCGCGTCGCTGAGCAGGCAGATCGCGAGCGGCGCAATCTTCGCCGGCGTCATCTGCTTCATGCGCTCCACGCGCGCCGCTTCGGCCGGCGTGGCGGTCGGGATCGAACTCGTCATGCGGCTCCAGGCGAACGGCGCGATGCAGTTGGAGCGCACGTTGAATTTCTGCATGTCGAGCGCGATCGACTTGGACAGCGCGACGATGCCGAGCTTGGCGGCCGAATAGTTGGCCTGGCCGAAGTTGCCGATCAGCCCGGACGTCGACGTCATGTGCAGGTAGCTGCCCGAGCCCTGCTCCTTGAAATGCGGCGCCGCCGCACGGCTTACGTAGAAGGCTCCGTACAGATGCACTTTGATCACCGCATCCCATTCGCCTTCGCTCATCTTGTGGAAGAAGCGGTCGCGCAGGATGCCCGCGTTGTTCACGACACCATCGATCCGGCCGAACGCATCGAGCGCGGTCTGCACGATCCGGCTCGCGCCCGCCGCATCGGTCACGCTGTCGGTGTTGACTGCGGCCTGACCGCCCGCTTCTTCGATCTCATCGACGACCGTCTGCGCCGGCCCGATCCCCCCACCCGCGCCGCCAACCTCGCCGGACAGTGAGGCGCCGATGTCGTTGACAACAACCTTCGCGCCTTCCCGCGCGAGCGCCAACGCGATGTCGCGGCCGATGCCGCCGCCCGCGCCGGTCACAACGACCACCTTGTCTTGCACCATACCGTTGCTCATGCATTGTTCCCTCGTTCAGCCATGCTTGGCGGTTGCCAGAACCACGGAAGTTAGCCGCCGCTGCGCAGGCTGCCCATCGGTGAAGTCCCTCGCTGTGCGCAAGCCGTTTATCAGTCCATGATGTCCACCGAGGCTGGAACTGCCTGCATCGATGCGCGACGCGCGAGCTCGGACACCGCACGCGGGTCCATCGTCTTGTGCCGCTGATCGCTCCACACCTGACGCCAACGCCGCGCGCCGGGCAAGCCGTTTCGCAAGCCCAGCATATGCCGTGCGATCGACGGCCACGGCGTGCCGTGCTCGGCAGCTTGCTGCAGCATGTAGCCGATCATCCGCTGCTCGATCTGCTCCCGGGTCGGCCTGCCCGGTGCGGCGCCGAACAGGGTTTCGTCCCAGTCGCGCAACGACCAGGGGTTGTGATACGCCTCGCGGCCGAGCATCACCCCGTCGACGTGCGGCAGTTGCTCAGCGATCTCCGCAGCGCTGGTGAGGCCACCATTGATCACGATCGTCGATCCCGGGAAGTCGACTTTCAGCCGGTACACCTGCTCGTAGCGCAGCGGCGGCACGTCGCGGTTCTGCTTCGGCGACAGCCCGTCCAGCCAGGCGTTGCGCGCGTGCACGACGAACACGTTGCAGCCCGCGTCGGCCAGGTTGCCGACGAAGTCGCGCACGAAGCCGTAGTCCTCGCCGCGGTCGATGCCGATGCGGTGCTTGACGGTGACGGGCAGCGTCACCGCATCGCGCATCGCCTTCACGCCGTCGGCGACGCGCGCCGGTTCGGCCATCAGGCAGGCACCGAAAGCGCCGCGCTGCACACGCGGCGATGGGCAGCCGCAGTTCAGATTGATCTCGTCATAGCCCCACTGTGCACCGAGCCGCGCGGCGTGGGCAAGGTCTGCGGGCTCGCTGCCCCCGAGCTGCAGCGCCACGGGGTGTTCCACCTTATCGAAGCGCAGATGGCGTGCCACGTCGCCGTGCAGCAGCGCGCCGGTCGTCACCATTTCGGTGTAGAGCCGCGCGTGCCGGCTCAGCAACCGATGGAAGTAGCGGCAGTGGCGGTCGGTCCAGTCCATCATCGGCGCGACGCAGGCGCGCCAGGGGGATAGGGGTTCGGTGACGGACATGCGGATAGCGGCTGGTGGCGGGTACGGAACAGCGTGGCAGGCGCGTTGCGCCGCGCGCTCGGCTGCGCACGCGGGTCGAGGCCTCGGGAGCCGGAGATTTTCGCTTGCAATGTAGGCGACGGCGACGGGACACAGAAAGCCAGCGGCGGCGGCGGGTAACATTTCGTCCGCCCGGCGCGCGCTGCAGCCACAGCGTGCTGTCGCATCCGACAGTTTCATCCTTCAACGAGCAGGAATCTCTCCCATGGCTTACTCCACGCGCAAGTCATTCGCCCATGCCGGCCGAGCGACGCATCGCCGATCGAAAGGCGGCTGGTGCATCGCGCTGGTCGCGGTCTGGCTGGCGGGTTGCGCCACGGTGCCGCTGCCGCGTTGGAGCAAACCGATACAGTCATTGCCGAGTTCGGTTGCTGTCGATGCACCGAATTCGTTCGACCCTGCCACCGGCGCGGCGCTGCCTTACAGCCCGGCCGTGGCGGCGCGCTTTCCGGACCCGGCGGTGATCTACAGCACGCCGGGGTTGGCAGCCGGGCGCGACACATTCAGTTCGAACGCCGAGGTGCAGAACTGGCTGCGCGCGCTGGCCGATCCGGCAGCCGCAGCCCCCGGCGTGCGCACCGGGCTGGTCGCGCTCGGCAATTCGCAGCGCGGCACCCCGCTCGAAGCGCTGGTGCTGACCCGGGCAGCCGCGCTCGATCCCGCCACGCTGGCCGACAGCAGGCTGCCGACCGTGCTGCTGATCGGACAGCAGCACGGCAACGAGCCTGCATCGGCCGAGGCGTTGCTGGTGATCGCGCGTGAGCTCACCCAGGGGCTGCTCGTGCCGCTGCTGCAGAAAGTGAACGTGATCTTGGTGCCGCGTGCGAACCCCGACGGAGCGGCTGAAAACCAGCGAGCGACCGCGGGCGGCATCGACATGAACCGCGATCATCTGCTGCTGAAGACGCCGGAGGCGCGCGCGCTCGCGCGGTTGATGCGCGACTACCGGCCCCTTGCCGTGGTCGATGCACACGAATACACCGTGGCCGGCCGTTACCTGGAGAAGTTCGGAGCCGTGCAGCGCTACGACGCGCTGCTGCAGTACGCCACCGGCGCCAACGTGCCGGAGTTCATGACCAAGGCCGCGGAGGAATGGTTCCGACTGCCGCTGGTTGCCGCGCTCGAAGGCGAACGGCTGACAAGCGAGTGGTACTACACGACCTCGACCGATCCGAACGACCGACGCCTGTCGATGGGTGGTGTCGAGCCCGACACCAGCCGCAACGTGAACGGGCTGAAGAACGCGGTCAGCCTGCTACTCGAGACGCGCGGCGTCGGCATCGGCCGGCTGCACATCCAACGTCGGGTGCATACGCAGGTGGTGGCGATCAGCAGCGTGCTGCGCAGCATGGCAGCGCGTGCCGAACAGCTGCAGCGGGTGCGCGAGTTTGTCGACCGCGACGTGGCCAGCCAGGCTTGCACGAAAGACGCCGTGCTGCAGGCATCGTTGACGCCGGAGCGGCGGTCGGTGATGATGCTCGATCCGGTCACGGGGGCGGATCGAGCGGTCGATGTGGAGTGGCTGTCTGCGTTGCAGTTGCAGACCACCAAGGCCCGCATGCGGCCCTGCGGTTACTGGATGGCGGCTGATGAGGGAGAGGCAGTCGAGCGGCTGCGGCTGCTCGGGCTCCAAGTGTTCAAACTCGCTGCCGATGCGTCGCTCATCGCGGACGGCTATCGCGAAGTATCCAGCAGCACCGGGGGTCGCCAAGACGTGCGCGGCGTGATCCTCGGCGAAGCACCGCTGCGCAACATCCAGGTCGGGCTGCTGCGTGCGCCGCTGGTCGCGCCGGCTGGCAGCTACTACGTGCCCGTGAATCAGCCGCTCGGCAGTCTGGCCGTGGCCGCGCTCGAGCCCGATTCGCAGAGCAGCTTCTACGCGAACCAGTTGATCGGCGAACTCGACCACGTGCGCCGGATGTTCACCAATCCCACGTTCGTGTTCGAGGACGATCGCTGACCATGCAGGCTGGATGACAGCGCCATGAGGTGATGTCCTACGGCAACCCGCGAACCCTGGCAGCGTCTTCGCATCCACGAAGACCCTATCGTGCGGTAGGTCTGGCTGTTTCGGCTTGGCTCAACTTTCAAGCAACATCCAAGGAGCATTCCCCATCATGATGACCATCGGTATCAAGACCCTCGTAGCCACCACCATGACAGTCGGCACATTGCTGCTGTCCGGTTGCAGCATGTTTGATCGCGGCGACAGCACGACGACTGCCGGCCAATATGTCGATGATGCCGGTATTACCAGCAAAATTAAGGGCGACTACGTAGCAGATGACCGGGTCTCGGCATCTGCCGTCAGCGTGGAGACAATGAACGGCACCGTGCTGCTGTCGGGCTTTGTCAAGTCCGCTGCCGAGAAGGCGAGAGCGGAAGAAATCGCACGCTCCGTGAAAGGTGTGAAGTCGGTCAAAAACGCGATCGTTGTGCGCAACTGACGCGCGTCGCTCACTGCATGAAAACGCGGCTCCGGCCGCGTTTTCATTTGCTTGGATCTGCTGCGGAATCGATGACCGGATCAGTACACAAGGCTCTTGTCAGCTACAAATGTGGTAGCGCCCGCGGATTTGCGCTATAGTGCAATCGCTATTGATTGTGTAGCGCCAATCGCAGGTTTCGAACCGGGTGCACCGCCGCCCCGGCGAGCCTTCCGCACGAGGAGAGCCGACCATGAGTTCCAAGGAAAACGCCGCCGTCTACCAGCTGCTCAGTCTGCTCGAAGCACGCTATGCGATCCGGGTGCTGTGGGCGCTCCGGGATGGGCATCCGCAGACCTTTCGGCTGCTGCAAGACAGCGTCGGCGGCATCACACCGAACACACTGAACACCCGCATCAAGGAGCTGCGCGAGGCCGGCCTGATGACGCACGGGAGTGACGGCTACACCGTCACCCCACCGGGCGCCGACCTGCTCAAACGGCTCAACGATCTGCAGGCGTTCGCCGGCAAATGGGTTGCAGGGCAGACGCGCAAGCCCGCGGCTGCGTCCTGAGCATTCAACAGGAGATTGCCATGCCGATCGAGCCGTCACAGATCGAATTCGACCGGGTTCTGCCGGGAGACGCAGCGCAGGCCAAGCTCATAGGCCGCATCTGGGACCCGGCTCGCGGCCCGGTCCTTGCGCATCTGCACGCCGACGGGATGCACGACGCGTCGCACGTCGCACCGACCTGCGCCGATCTGCTCGAACTCGCCGACCCTGCAGATGCGCTGCGTGCCGATCCGGGCCCGCGTCTGCTCGATCTGCCTTCGCTGCTGCGCAATTCGCTGCATGGCGCGCGCGATCCCGCCCAGCCCTGGCTGCTCGCGCCGTGTGATCTGCAGGCGCTGAAAGCGGCCGGTGTGACGTTCGTGAGCTCGATGCTCGAGCGGGTCATCGAAGAGCAGGCCCGCGGCGATGCGAGCCGCGCAGACAGCGTGCGCGCGGCTGTGACTGCCGCGATCGGGGCCGATCTGGCCCGCGTGGTGCCGGGCTCGCAAGACGCTGCGCGGCTGAAAGCGGCGTTGGTTGCGCAAGGCGCCTGGTCGCAGTACCTCGAGGTCGCCATCGGCCCCGATGCGGAAGTGTTCACGAAGGCGCAGCCGATGAGCGCGGTCGGCTGGGGCGCACTCATCGGGCTGCATCCGAGCAGCGTGTGGAACAACCCCGAGCCGGAAGTCGTGCTGGCTGTCGACTCCACCGGCACGGTCAAAGGCGCCACGCTGGGCAACGACGTGAACCTGCGCGATTTCGAAGGCCGCAGCGCGTTGCTGCTGAGCAAGGCCAAAGACAACAACGCGAGTTGTGCGATCGGCCCGTTCATCCGGTTGTTCGACGCGGGCTTCGGGATCGACGACGTGCGGCGTTGCGATGTCGATCTTTCGGTCGCCGGCGAAGATGGGTTCGCGATGACCGGCCGCAGCTCGCTTGCCAAAATCAGCCGGGACCCGCTCGATCTCGTTGCGCAGACCATCGGCGCGAACCATCAGTACCCGGACGGGTTCATGCTGTTTCTGGGTACCATGTTCGCGCCGACTCAAGACCGGTACGGGCCGGGCGAAGGCTTCACGCATGCGATCGGCGACCGGGTGGACATCCGCGCCGAACAGCTTGGCACGCTCAGCAACTGGGTCACCACGTCCGACAAGGCACCGCCCTGGACCTACGGTGTGCGTGGACTGATGCACGATCTGGCGCGCCGTCAACTGCTGCGTTGACGGCTGGATTATTTTCTACAGTTTAAGGCGGAAACCGCGATGCTACAATCATCCTCAGCTATGAAATTCATAGTATCTTTGATGTTTTTCTTGTTTTCTGGAGCAGCGATGACGATGACCACCACACCCAGCGGCCTGCAGTACGAGGACACCACCACCGGCAGCGGTGATACCGCCAAGGCCGGTCAGCAAGTCACGGTGCATTACACCGGGTGGCTCTACCAGGATGGCCAGCAAGGCAAGAAGTTCGACTCGAGCAAGGACCGCGGCGACCCGTTCAAGTTCTCGCTCGGCGCTGGTCAGGTGATCAAGGGCTGGGACCAGGGCGTCGAAGGCATGCAGGTCGGTGGCAAGCGCACGTTGATCATTCCGCCGGAGCTCGGCTATGGCGCACGCGGGGCGGGTGGCGCGATCCCGCCGAATGCGACGTTGAAATTCGACGTCGAACTGCTTGGCGTAGGCCGCTGATCGGTCGAACCCGGGTTGTTCCGTCGATGGGATTCAGGACGAGCGCACCGACAAAAAAGCCCCACCGCCCGCTGTGCGGCTCCGTCCGTTCATGCGCGCGCCGATTGCGAGGCGCGCACGAATGGTGCTTCGGACGCCGAGGCCAAGAGGCGGTGCGTCCGACGGCGGCGTCACTCGTGAAGCCGCCATAACTGCCTTCGCCCTACGCTGATTCAACCTACTTCCATCCTTGATGCGTCGCGCTGCGCTCGGACCCTGGCTCGTGCGCATCGGCCAACTTGTCCCAATCGAAGCAAACGCCGATGCCTGGATCGGTCGGAGCCAGCGCCAGCCCGTCCTCCAGGCGCAAGGGTCGCAAGGTGTAGCTGTCGATCGGAAACGAATGCACTTCCAGCCAACCAGCTTGGGGTTGCGCAGCCAGCAGACTCACGTGCAGCTCCTGCATGCCGTGGCTGCAGCACTCGACACCGGCGCGCCGCGCGCTGTTCGCGATCGCCAGCCAACCGGTGATGCCCCCGCAATTGGATGCGTCGGGCTGGATGAACGACAGTCGAGCGTGTGCGAATGCCAGATCGAACTCATGCAGCGTGTGCAGGTTCTCGCCCATGGCGAGCGGCATGCCGGTGGCGTCAGCGATGCGAGCGTAGCCGGCGTAGTCGTCCGGGACGATCGGCTCCTCGAACCACAGAAGATCGAAAGGTGCGAACGCGTGCGCGGCTTCGATGGCCTGATCGACGCTCATTGCGTAGTTCGCGTCGACCATGAACGCGCACGTCCGGGCCGATCAGTTCGCGCACCGCAGCCACCCGCTCCACGTCTTCTGCCAGCGTCGGCTTGCCGACCTTGATCTTGACCGCTTGGAAGCCGCGCGCCAGATAGCCGCGCACGTTGCCCAGCAGCTTCGGAAGCGGAAAATTCAGATCGATCCCGCCGGCATAAGCCCGACAGCGGTCGCTGCCACTGCCGCTGCTGGCCATCTGAACCAATGATCGACCCTGCGACTTGCCACGCCAGTCCCACAGCGCGATATCGAGTGCGGAGATCGCAAACGATGCGATGCCGCCTCGGCCGACGTAGTGGATATGCCACTGCATCGCCTGATTGAGCTGTTCCACTTCGGATGCCTCCCGCCCGATGAGCATGGGCGCCAGGTCATGCTCGATCATTGCGAGCACCGCATGCCCACCCCGACCGCCGGTATAGCTGTAGCCTGTGCCGCAGAGGCCGTCCGCATCGTGGATCGTGACCGTCACGAGTTCGAAGTGGGAGTGGTCGCCGTGCTTGGCGTCGCCGAGAATTTCAGGCAGCGGTACGCGAAACAAGCGGGCTTCGATGGACCGGATGGTGTGCAGCATGCTGGAAAACTGGGCAAGGGAACAGGCCAGACAGATTCTCAGTCACCCGCCGGGTTCGCGGAGCAACTCAGCATTCCACGAACAAAAGAAAACGGCACCCTAGGGTGCCGTTTTCTTCAAGCGGGCCGGTTCATCGACCGAGGAGCCCAATCGCCACCGCTCTTCGGGCGCAGCGACGGGCGATCACATTTCAGCGCTTGCTGCGTGCGGTCGCGCTGCGTGCGGTGCTGAGTGCCTGATCCGACATCGCGCTCACGTTCTGCTCGGTGGTCGCCACGGCTTGACGCGCTGCATTCTGCGCCGTGTTGATCGCACTCTGGCTTGCATCGAATGCAGTGCGGAACATCGAAGCTGCCGCTTCCGTGCCCACCGGCGCGTTCTTCATGGCCGTGTCCATCATGCTGGCAAACGACTGCTGCGCGTCCTTCATCTGCCCTTCGGCGAGCTTGCCGATTTCGACATTGGTGCTGCTGATGATCTCGAACATCTGGCGCAGGTAGCTGGCCGACTTTTCCGCGATCGGCTGAATCATGCCGGCTTGCAACGCAATGAGCTGCTGCGGGTCGCGCACGTCGAGCATCGACTGAACTTGCTGCACCGATTCGCCGACGCTTGCTTTGGACGCTGCCAGATTCAACTGGCCCAGTTGTTCGACACAGCTGAGCATCTGCTCGCTCATGGACTGAAAGCCTTCGACGTGGGATTTGGCGGCGTTGGCGAAGCTTTGATAGATCTCGTTCATGCTTTACTTTCGTTGGGTGATGGTCGGATTGCAGGCAGCAAACGCACTCCTCAAGGCAACATTTTCAACCTGAAACCGCGTTTTTGTTGCACTGCAACATGGGTCGAGTGTACGCGCAAAACGAGGCGTCGAGCGAATTTTTTGTTGCATCGCAACATTTTTAGGCGTCAGACTCGAATTCGGCCTGCCGGGATGGCTATCGGGTCAGCAGCAGAGGCGCCAGCCGGCATATGCGCCATGGGGGGACTTTGTCACGTTCTCGGCTCGTCCAAAGCCCTACGCGCGAAGGAATCGAGCGGATCGGCCCGGACAATGCTCCGTTGTTGCGCGATGCGCCCGGCCGCCAGACCCGAACACCCATGCCATCACCACCCTCATTAAGCATCCCTCACGGCAACGCGCGCTGCCGGCTGGCTATCGCCGTACTGCTTGCAGGGGTCACAACACTTGCGGCTGCGCAAGCCGATGGTACGGTGGATACGACGATGTCAGCCGTGGCAGCCGTGCCTGCAACCGGCGTCGATCCGTCGACCCAGGCGCCGATGCGCATCGCACCGGCCAACGCGCCAGGTGGGGCGTTAATGAACAACCTGGACGCAAGGATGCGTCAGATCCAAGCGACACAGGATCCGGATTTGCGCCAAAAGCGGATGGGAGAGTTCCTCAAGGCGCTGCAAGGTGGCATGGAGCACATCGGCAAGCACGGCGCAGCGGCTGCACGCTGACGACGCTCGGCCGTCGGCATCCAGCGTGGATGCAGAACTTGACTGGTGCCCGAGGCCGGGATCGAACCGGCACGGCCGTATCAGGGCCGGGGGATTTTCGTACCACTTCGGCTTTCGCCGCCGCTGCGCAGTCGCTTCACCGGCTTTCATTGCTCGGTGCTGGTGCCTGTTGCTGCGTTCGTGGTCTGGAGCACGCCTTCGCCATTGCCTTGCGACCTCCCGCATCGACCTTAGGCGCCCGCCGTCTGCTCTCTACACCTTCCTGCCTGTACTGCCGGCGGACCGGAAGCAATGTGCAGGCTTGGCTCGGCATCAGCGCGGACCCGTTCGGATCGACTCGGAAGTCGAACCGGCCGGATTCCAGGGCCTTCACCGAATTTGACGGGCTTCACCCCGGAGGTTTCCCCGCCGGGGGCTCAAGTTGGATCGTTGACCGTCCTGCTGCCTCAAGTCCCCTGTGTCTACCGTTTCACCACTCGGGCCGAGTGTGTTGCTTATCGTAATGGAGGCGCGGCCCGGAGTCGAACCGGGCTGATCGGATTTGCAATCCGGTGCATAACCGCTTTGCTACCGCGCCTGAAGGGTTGCTGCCGACGGCAGTCTGACCGAACACTGTCCGGCGCAAAAAAACCGCCAGCTAGAAAAAAGGGAAGCCTGATGGCTTCCCTTTTGTTCATTTTCTGCAAAATTTGGAGCGGGAAAAGAGTCTCGAACTCTCGACCTCAACCTTGGCAAGGTTGCGCTCTACCAACTGAGCTATTCCCGCAGTGTGACGAAATTATAGCGCAACCAGTGGCCGTTTTCGGCCGGACCGCACAGGGTATGAAGTCGCGCCATTTTTCAGTGCTTGACCGACGGCGCGCGACTGCCCGGCCGTTTGACGGCCGGCTTGGCAGGCACCACCGACAGCGGCACCGAGGGCTCGTCGTCGTCTGGTAACACGGTCGGCATGCGCTCCAATGCGAGTTCCAGCACCTTGTCGATCCACTTGACCGGCACGATCTCTAGGTTGTCGCGCACATTGGCCGGGATGTCTGCGAGATCCTTCGCGTTTTCCTCCGGAATCAGCACGGTCTTGATGCCGCCACGCAAAGCCGCCAACAATTTTTCCTTCAAGCCGCCGATCTGCGTGATCTCACCGCGCAGCGTGATCTCACCCGTCATCGCAACATCGGCCCGCACCGGGATGCCGGTCAGCGCCGAAACCATCGCGGTCGTCATCGCCGCGCCGGCGCTCGGTCCGTCCTTCGGCGTGGCGCCGTCCGGCACATGGATGTGCATGTCCTTCTTCTCGAACACTTCATCGGGGATACCGAGCTGACGAGACCTCGAACGCACCACCGTACGTGCCGCTTCGACCGACTCTTTCATCACATCGCCAAGCGAGCCGGTGCGCTGGATCACGCCTTTGCCGGGCATCAGCGCCGCTTCGATCGTCAGCAGATCGCCACCCACTTCGGTCCAGGCCAGGCCGACGACCTGCCCCACTTGGTTCTGCGCTTCGGCGCGACCGTAGGTGAACTTGCGCACGCCCAGGAAATCGTCCAGATTCTCGGCCGTCACCTTGACCGGCGCGGTCATCTTCTTCAGCTGCAACGCCTTCACCACCTTGCGGCAAATCTTGGACAGATCACGCTCCAGTGACCGGACGCCCGCTTCCCGGGTGTAGTAGCGCACGATGTCGCGCACGGCGTCTTCCGCAATGCTGAGTTCTTCGTCTTTGACCCCGTTGTTCTTCAGCTGCTTGGGCAGCAGATAGCGGATCGCGATGTTGACCTTCTCGTCTTCCGTATAGCCGGCCAGCCGGATCACTTCCATCCGGTCGAGCAGCGCCGGCGGAATGTTCATCGTGTTGGAGGTGGCCACGAACATCACGTCGGACAGATCGAAATCGACCTCGACATAGTGGTCGTTGAAAGTATGGTTCTGCTCCGGGTCGAGCACTTCGAGCAATGCACTCGACGGGTCGCCGCGGAAATCCATGCCGAGCTTGTCGATCTCATCGAGCAGGAACAACGGATTGCGCGTGCCGGCCTTGCTCAGGTTCTGCAGCACCTTGCCCGGCAACGCGCCGATGTACGTGCGGCGGTGGCCACGGATCTCTGCCTCGTCCCGCATACCGCCGAGGGCCATGCGCACATACTTGCGCCCGGTCGCCTTGGCAACCGACTGGCCGAGCGAGGTCTTGCCGACGCCGGGCGGGCCGACCAGGCACAGGATCGGGGCTTTCACCTTGTCCACGCGCTGCTGCACCGCAAGATATTCGAGGATGCGGTCCTTGACCTTCTCGAGCCCGTAATGGTCCTCGTTCAGGATTTCTTCCGCATAACTCAGGTTGTGCTTGATCTTGGTCTTCTTGCTCCACGGCAGACCGGTCAGCACCTCGATGTAGTTGCGCACCACGGTCGCTTCGGCCGACATCGGTGACATCAGCTTCAACTTCTTGAATTCGGCTTCCGCTTTCTTCAGCGCCTCCTTGGGCATGCGCGCCGACTTGATCTTTTTCTCGATCTCCTCGACGTCGGCGCCGTCCTCACCATCGCCGAGCTCTTTCTGGATCGCTTTGACCTGTTCGTTCAGGTAGAAATCGCGCTGATTTTTCTCCATCTGGCGCTTCACGCGCCCGCGGATTTTCTTGTCGACGTTCAGGATGTCGACTTCGCGTTCGATCTGGCCGAACAGGTTTTCGAGCCGCGCCTTGACATCGTCCAAGTCGAGCACCGCCTGCTTGGCTTCGAGCCGCAATGGCAGGTGCGCGGCGATCGTGTCGGCCAGCCGGCCGGGGTCGTCGATGCTCGAGATCGACGTCAGGATCTCCGGTGGAATCTTCTTGTTCAGCTTCACGTACTGGTCGAACTGCTGCATCACCGCACGACGCAGCGCTTCGACATCGCTCGGCAGTTCCGCTTTCTCGACCACCTCGATCGGGGTCACCTCGGTGGTGAAATGCTCGGGGCCCTCATCGATCCGGTTCACCTTGGCGCGCTGCTGGCCTTCGACCAGCACCTTGACCGTGCCGTCCGGCAGTTTGAGCATCTGCAGAATGGTCGAGACGCAGCCGACCTCGAACATGTCGCCCGGCGACGGGTCGTCCTTCGCGGCCGTCTTCTGCGCGACCAGCATGATGCGGCGCTCCGCGCTCATGGCCGCTTCGAGCGCCTTGATGCTCTTCGGGCGCCCGACGAACAGCGGGATCACCATATGTGGAAAAACCACCACATCGCGCAGCGGCAGCAGCGGCAGTTCAATGGCGGTGGGAGGCAAAGGGTTTTGACCTGACATGTAGAACCTTTTTGGGCAAGACCTGTTGGAGGTGGAGGCATGCAGGCGGATTTTCAAGCCGCCCGCGAACAAAGCGAAAAGCCGCGACTGCCGCAAAGCGACATCGCAGTCAAACCCGGCCATGCGGCCAGCCGGCGATCAGCGATACGGCACAACCGCGGCTCAGACGGTTGCATGCCTGGCCGACAGCAGGATCAGGCCGACTTGGCCGCTTCCTTGTAGACCAGCAACGGCGGCTTGCTTTCCTCGATGGTGGACTCGTCGACCACGACCTTCACCACATTGTGCGCGGTCGGAAGGTCGAACATGGTGTCGATCAACGCCAGCTCAAGGATCGAGCGCAGCCCGCGCGCGCCGGTCTTGCGAGCCAGCGCCTTGCGTGCGATCGCTTTCAGTGCGTTGGGCCGCAATTCAAGCTCGACGCCCTCCATCTGCAGCAGCCGGCCGTACTGCTTGGCCAGCGCATTCTTCGGCTCGGTCAGGATCCGCACCAACGCGTCTTCGGACAGCTCGTTCAGCGTGGCCACCACCGGCATGCGGCCGACCAGCTCCGGGATCAGCCCGAACTTGATCAGATCTTCGGGCTCTACTTCGCGGAACACGTCGGAGAGGCTGCGCTGCTGCTTGCTTCTCACCACCGCGCCGAAGCCGATGCCGGACGCTTCGGTGCGGTTTTCAATGACCTTTTCGAGCCCCGCGAATGCCCCGCCCAGAATGAACAGGATGTTGGTCGTGTCGATCTGCAGAAAGTCCTGATTCGGGTGCTTCCTGCCCCCCTGCGGCGGCACGCTGGCCATCGTACCTTCGATGAGTTTCAGCAGCGCCTGCTGCACGCCCTCGCCCGACACGTCACGCGTGATCGACGGGTTGTCCGACTTGCGGCTGATCTTGTCGATCTCGTCGATGTAGACGATGCCGCGCTGGGCCCGCTCGACTTCGTAGTTGCAGCTTTGCAGCAGCTTGGAGACGATGTTCTCGACGTCCTCGCCGACATAGCCCGCTTCTGTCAGCGTGGTCGCATCGGCCATCACGAACGGCACGTCGAGCATGCGCGCGAGGGTTTGCGCAAGCAGCGTCTTGCCCGAGCCGGTCGGGCCGATCAGCAGAATGTTGCTCTTCGTCAGCTCCACATCGTCGCGCTTGGCGCCTTCGGTGTGCTTAAGCCGCTTGTAGTGGTTGTAGACCGCCACCGCCAGCGTGCGCTTGGCCGGCTCCTGGCCGATCACGTAATTGTCGAGATTGCCCTTGATGTCGGCTGGCGTCGGCAGCTCGCCCTTGCCGCCCTGCGCGGCATCGGCCACACCGGGCACCTCGTCGCGAATGATGTCGTTGCACAGGTCGATGCATTCATCGCAGATGAAGACAGACGGTCCGGCGATGAGCTTGCGCACTTCATGCTGGCTTTTGCCGCAGAACGAGCAGTAGAGCGACTTCTCGGTTGGGGAGCCCTTCTTTTCGGTCATGTGCGCTGATCTCCTGCAGGTGTTTCGGCCGTCAAAATGGGTCAGTCGCATGATAGCAACCCGGTCTGGCAACCGGACCCCGAGCGGGTGGGAACCCCGCTGGCAGCGTTGTAAATGCGCGGCGACTGCGCTTCGTGCATCATCCCACGCGATGCCCCTCCTCCTACGACCCCTGTTGCGCGCAGCGTTCCTGCTGACGCTGGGGTTGCCGCCTGGCTGGCTCGCGGCTGCGACCTTTCAGGACGACATCGCCCAGCGCACGCTTGCCTGCACCGCGTGCCACGGCAAACAGGGCCGCGCCGCGCCGGACGGCTACTACCCGCGCATTGCGGGCAAACCGGCCGGCTACCTGTACAACCAGCTGCTCAACTTCCGCGATGGTCGGCGCCATTACGGTCTGATGCAGCGCATGGTCGATCCGCTCAACGATGCGTATCTCGGCGAGATCGCAGGCTATTTCGGCGCGCTCGAAGTGTCGTATCCCGCGCCCGTGCCGACGAGTGCAACGCCCGAGGTGCTCGCTCGCGGCGAAGCGTTGGTGCGGCGCGGCGCGCCCGAGCGGGACCTGCCCGCTTGCGTGCAGTGCCACGGCGAGCGCATGACCGGCGCACTGCCTGCGGTGCCGGGCCTGCTCGGCTTGCCACTGGATTACTTGAACGCGCAACTCGGCGCCTGGCGCACCGGTGAGCGTCGCGCGCAGTCGCCCGACTGCATGAAGTCCATCGCGCAGCAGATGCAGCCCGAAGATGTCCACGCGGTTGCCAGCTGGCTGTCGGCGCAACCGCTGCCTGCCGACCCGCATCCGGCGCTTCGCCTGCCGGCTGCGATGCCGCTCGAATGTGGCAGTGCGGCGCTCGCAATGCCGCCGGAGTCGACACCATGACCCGGCGTCCGAGCCTGTTTGGCGCTGTTTCGATTGCCGTTGTGCTGGTGCTTGCAGCCGTTGTGTGGTTGCGCAGCGAGGGCGCCGCAGGTCCGTCGGACAACCCAGCCGCAGCGGCGGCCGCGAGCGGCCCGGCAGAAGTCGAGCGCGGCGCATACCTGGCCCGGGCGGGCAACTGCATGGCGTGCCACACCGCGCGCGGCGGCGCCGCGTACGCGGGGGGGCGGGCAATCCCGACCCCGTTCGGCATCGTCTATTCGACGAATCTGACACCCGATGCGGCCAGCGGCCTGGGTGCCTGGAGCCGAGACGACTTCTGGCGCGCGCTGCATCACGGCAAGTCGAAGGACGGACGGCTGCTGTACCCGGCGTTTCCCTACCCGAGCCTGACGCTGGTGAGCCGGCGGGACGCCGACGCGCTGTTCGCATGGCTGCAAACGCTGCCTGCGGTGCCGCTGGCGCCCACGCCGCATGAGCTGCGCTGGCCGTACAACACGCAGGCCGCGCTCGCAGTGTGGCGCGCGCTCTACTTCAAGCCCGCCACATTCGATGCCGACCCGAACCGATCGGCCGAGTGGAACCGCGGCGCCTACCTGGTGCGCGGCCTGGGCCACTGCGCGGCTTGCCACGCACCGCGCGACGCGTTCGGCGGGACGCGGGACCGGACGACGCTGTCCGGCGGCAAGCTGCCCGCGCAGCCCTGGTATGCGCCTTCGCTTGTCGCTGCAAACGAAGCGGGGCTGACGAAGGACACCGCGGCGTCTTTCACCGCGTTGATGCAGACCGGCGTGGCATCCGACGCGGTGGCGATCGGTCCCATGGCCGAAGTCGTGCAACACAGCACGCAGTATTTGAGCGCCCAAGACACCGCCGCGATGGCGGACTATCTGCTGTCACTGGCACTGCCCGCAGACACCCCGCCGGCCGCGGCCACGGATGCACGGGCACCGTCGGCGGTCAAAGCCGACCTCGGCGCCAAGCGCTACGAGGAGCATTGCGCGCAGTGCCACGGTGCAAAAGGGGAAGGTGTGGTCAACGCTTATCCCGCATTGGCCGGCAACCGCGCGGTGCAACTCGCGCAGACCACCAATCTCGTACAGGTCGTGTTGTACGGCGGCTTTGCCCCGGCCACCGCCGGCAATCCACGTCCGTTTGGCATGCCACCCTACGTGCTCAAGTTCGACAACACCGAGATCGCCGCGGTGCTCACGCACATTCGCACAGCGTGGGGGAACCGAGCACAGCCGGTCACGGAACTCGAGGTGACTCAGGCACGGTCCAAGGATGTGCAGTAGGTCGCGAGCACGGCGACGTTTCTCGTGGTGCGCATTGCGGCTGCCTGCACCGAATCTGCTTCGCTATCTCTTACATAGCAAAGAACGAACGTCAGGCGGGCGCCCGAAGTGTTTTATGCGGTCAACCCGACACGCGCAATTCAGGTGTCGGCCTCGTTGCGCGCCTGCCAGAGATCGACCAACATCATCGCCACGCCGATCAGCACGACGACGATCATGGCGGACCTCCCGAATCTTGATCACGAAGCTCGCCAGGAACGCGATCATCAAGCGCTGCGCCGATCAGGCCGAACAAGCAGTTTCATCGGGTTGCTCCGGTAGACGTTCCGTTTGAAGTCAGGCTGCGTGATGCGCGGCCTGCACCAGCCAGCGCGCGGTGCGCAGCAGCCGGGCATCGTCGCCGCGCCGTCCGACGAGCTGCACGCCGATCGGCAGGCCGTTCTCGCCGTGCAGCAGCGGCAGGCTGAGTGCAGGGCATGCCGAGGAAGGTCCACAGCGTGCACATCGACCGGGTCGCCGGTGGCCCCCAAGCCGGCCGGCGCCGTGCCGAGCGTGGCCGGCGTGACGAGCGCGTCGAAGTGCTCGAACACCGGCTCGAAGCCTTGCAGCAGGATCGGCACGCGTGCCAGCGCTTCGCGGTAAGCGACCGCGGTGACGGCGCGCCCGCGTTCGATCTGGCCCGCAGCGAAGCCGACAAGCTTGTCGCGGCCGTGCTCGTATTCGGCCGCGAACGAGCCGGCGATATCCGCTTCCATCACGGTCTTGTGCCAGTCGATCGCGTCGGCCGCAGCTCGCGGGCAGATCGAATGGCGCGATCCGGCCTGCCAGCAGGTCGACCAGTTCGACGAACGCCGCTTGCGCATCGGGTGCGACGCGGTCCCAGAGCGGCGTCGCCACCCAGGCGAGCGTCGGCGGAAACGGCGGCGTCCGCACGCGCCGCAGGCAAGCAGCGGCGGCGCGGCCGCGCAGCCGCGTCGACGCGTCGCTTCGGGTCGTGGCCGGCCAGTGCCTCGGCCAGCAACGCCACGTCCTCCAGCGTGCGGCCGAACACGCCGATCGCGTCGAGTGGCGGCGACTGCGTGAGTACGCCGGTGCCGGCCGATCAGCCCGGCACTCGGCTTGAAGCCGTAGACGCCGCAAAACGATGCCGGGCGAATTACCGAGCCGTTGGTCTGCGTGCCGACGGCGAGCGGCACCATGCCGGCGGCGACCGCGGCCGCCGAACCGCTCGACGAGCCGCCGGGCGTGTGCTCGGGGTTGTGCGGATTGCGTGTCTTGCCCGGCGCGTAGGTCGCCAGTTCGGTCGTCACGGTCTTGCCCATCACGAGCGCCACCGGCTGCACGCAGCCGCTGCACGAGCGCGGCGTCCTCGCCGGGCAGGCGCCCGGCGTGCAGCACGGTGCCGTCTTCGGTCGGCATGTCGGCCGTGTCGATGATGTCCTTCAGGCCGACGGGCAGGCCGAACAGCGG
The DNA here is from genome assembly GCA_963761295.1 of uncultured beta proteobacterium. Classification (GTDB taxonomy): domain Bacteria; phylum Pseudomonadota; class Gammaproteobacteria; order Burkholderiales; family Burkholderiaceae_C; genus JBBPYC01. The sequence goes on along the minus strand of CAVXGG010000019.1, from coordinate 275,938 downwards.
GCCATGCGGCTCGCCGGCAGCGTGCGCCTCGTCGGCCGCGCTCGCCTGCGCGAGCAGATAGGCGCGGTCGAGATGCGCCCAGGCCTGCACCTGCTCCTCGACCTCGTCGACGCGCGCGAGCAGCGCGTTCGCATAGTCGGCGGCCGAAATCTCGCCGGCGACCATGCGGGCAGCGCGCTTCGGCAGCGCTCAGTGCGGCAAGACTTGTTCGTTCACTGCTCATTGCGTGTCAGCGGCTGTAAAGCACCTCCGGCAGCCAGTTCACCAGCGCCGGGAAAACATAGATCGCCGCCATGGCGACGAACACCATCGATACGAACGGCAGGCAACCCTTGAAGATCGTCACCAGCAGCACGCTGCGGCGGCGCCACCCCCTTCAGGTAATAAGCCGACATCGCCATCGGCGGCGTCAGGAACGAAGTCTGGAGGTTCAGCGCGACCAGGATGCCGAAAAAGATCGGATCGACGCCGAAGTGTCCGAGCAGCGGCAGGAAGATCGGCACGAAGATGATGATGATCTCGCTCCACTCGAGCGGCCAGCCGAGCAGGAAGATGATCAGTTGCGTCAGCAGCAGGAAGGTGACGGTGTTCAGATCCAGCCCGAGCACGAATTCCTTGATCAAGCCTTCGCCGCCGAGATAGCTGAAGATCGACGAGAACGTCCACGAGCCGACGAACAGGTAGCAGACCATCGCGGAGGTGCGGGCCGTCAGGTACACCGCCTCGCGCAGCTTGCCCCAGGACATTGCCCGGTAGGCGATCGCCAGCAGCACCGAGCCGAGCGCGCCGATCGCGGCCGCCTCGCTCGGCGTGGCCAGGCCGAACAGGATCGCCCCGAGCACCGACATGATCAGCACCGCCAGCGGCAGGAACGCCTTGACCAGCAGCAGCACGACCTCGACGAAGCCCATCTGCGCCTGGTCCTTCGGCAGCGCGGGCATCAGGCCGGGCTTGGTGATCGCGCGGATCATCGACATAGCCCATGTACAGGCCGGCGAGCAGAAAGCCCGGAATCAGCGCCGCGGCGTACAGCTTGACCACCGAAACGCCGGCCGTCGCGCCGTAGACGATCAGCATGATCGACGGCGGGATCAGGATGCCCAGCGTGCCGCCCGCGCAGATCACGCCGGCCGAGATGCTGCTGCGTCGTAGCGCGCCTTGAGCATCGCCGGAAACGCCAGCAGTCCCATCAGCGTCACGACCGCGCCGACGATGCCGGTGGCGGTGGCGAACAGGGCGCAGGTGACCAGCGCGGCGATCGCCATCGCGCCCGGCACGCGGCGGAACGCAACCTGCAGGCTGAGGAACAGCTTGTCGAGGATGTTCGAGCGCTCGATCATGTAGCCCATGAACAGGAACAGCGGTATGGCGACCAGGATGTCGCTGTTCATCACGCTGAAGGTGTTCTGCGTGAACAGGTAGAAGACGCGGTTGTCGAAGAACGCCTGGCCGGCGATGGTAGTAGGCGTAGTAGCCGAAGCGCGACGCCCATCGCCATCAGCGTGAAGGCGATCGGAAAGCCGAGCAGGATGATGAAGATGAACAGCCCGAGCATCAGCAGGGCGAGCTGCGGGTTGCTCATGCGACGCACTCGCTTGCATCCGGAGCGGCGCTGCGGCTTGCCTGCGCGCTGGCATGCGAGCGTGCGGTCTGCATAGTCTCGAGTTCCTCGACGTCGTGCATGCGCGGCGGCCAAGCGCCTTCCCGCAGGCACAGCACGCAGCGCAGCACTTCGGCGATGCCCTGCAGCGTCAGCAGCACGCCGGCGGCCGGAATCAGCATCTTGAGCGGCCAGATCGGCACGCCCGACCGGGCTGTTGACGCTGACTTCCCGGATGGCGAAGGACTCATAGGCATAGCCCCAGCCAGCGAATCACCAGCGCGAGCACGCCCGGAAAGAAGAAGATGAAATACAGGAACATCTCCAGACCGGCCTGGAAGCGCGGCGGCCAGCGCCGGGAGAAGACGTCGGCGCGCACATGGCCGCCGCGCGACAGCGTGTAGGCGCCGGCCATCAGGAACAGCGCGCCATACAGGATGTAGCTGAAGTCGAACGCCCAGCTCGTCGGGTCGCGCAGCGCGTAGCGCACGAACACCTCGTAGCTGACGCCGAGCGTCAGGATCACGATGCACCAGGCAAACGCATGACCGACGGACTTGTTCAACAGATCGATCTAGCGAATGACTGTGCGCATCAACCGCTGCTCCTCAAAAACAAGGGAGGCTGCTCGCCTCCCTTGACGTTAAAGTGATTCGCCCGACTCGGCGTCTCAGGCCGACATGCCCCGGAATCTTGCCGTGACATGTGCTCGTAGCCGACGGGTAGTCGGCCTCGTTCAGGAACATGTACTTGGCCACGCGCTTGGACCAGGCCCGCTGGCTCTCGACCACCTTCTTGAACATCGGGTCCTCGTCCGACAGCTTCTTGGTGATCACGTCCCAGGCCTTGAGCTGCGCTCTCGAACACCGATTTCGGCGTGCGCAGCACCTCGACCTTGTCGGTGGTGATCAGCTCGTCGAGGTCCTTCGAGTAGTTGTCCATCGCGGTCCACCAGTTCGACTGCGACGCGGCTTCGGCCGCATAGCGCAGGATCGCCTGCAGGTCCTTCGGCAGCGAGTCGTGCTTCTTCTTGTTGAAGATGATCTCGAAGAACTCCATCGCCTGGTGAAAGCTGCCCATCATGTAGAACTTGGCCACGTCCTGCGCGCCGAAGCGGCGGTCCGACGTCGGGTTGTTGAACTCGAAGGCCTCGATCACGCCGCGGTCCATCGCCGGAACGATCTCGCCGCCCGGAAGCTGCGTGACCTTGACACCCATCTCCTGCATCAGGTCGGCCGCCAGGCCCACGGTGCGGTACTTCAGGCCCTTCAGCTCGTCGGCAGCGCTTGATCGGCTTTTTGAACCAGCCGAGCGGCTGCGTCGGCATCGGCATCGCGAAGTAGCCGACCACGTCCAGGTTGAATCTTCTTCAGCAGTTCCTGGTACATCTCCAGGCCGCCGCCGCGGTAGATCCAGGCCAGCGTCTGCGGCGCATCGCAGCCGTTGATCGGGCCGGAGCCGAACAGCGACGCGACCTTGCTTTTGCCGTACCAGTACACCGGCACGCTGGTGCCCGGCGTCGAGCACGCCGCTGCTGACCGCGTCCATCACCTCGAACGGCTTGACGACCGCGCCGCCGACCAGGTAGTCGATGCGCAGGCGCCCGCCCGACATCTCGTTGACGCGCTTGACGTACTCCTCGGCCATCTCGTTGAAGATGTCCTTGGCACCCCAGGCGCCCTGCATCTTCAGCACGACGGGGGACTGTGCGACCGAGATCATCGGCGCAGCCATCGCCGCCACGCCGGCAGCACCGGTTGCCGCGGCTCCCAGGAAACGCCGGCGTGCCGGCCTCGCTTCCTCGGTGGCGGACGGTGTGTTTGCATGGAATTCGGTCATTCGAGTCTCCCTGTAGTGTTTGTGTGCACAACTTGTCCAGGGACTATCGACGTGCTGGGTCGCATCGCGCAACAGGGAAAACCCCGCAGTTCGTTGCAAGCTGCATCCGGATCTGGCACTGCTTACCGCAGCAGCACGACGAACACGCGATGTTGACGTGCGCGGGCCCTCAGTGGAGCACCAGACGAAAAAAAGCCCGCGGCGATAGCGGGCTCAGCTGGCGGAAACGGAGGGATTCGAACCCTCGATGAGGCTCTACACCCCATACTCCCTTAGCAGGGGAGCACCTTCGGCCACTCGGTCACGTTTCCTGGCTACGCGCGAGATTATGCCTCATGCCTGCGCGTCAGGCGGCAGGCTGGTCCAGATCGAACGCCTTGTGCAGCGCGCGCACCGCCAGCTCCATGTACTTCTCGTCGATCACGACCGAGGTCTTGATCTCGCTGGTGGAGATCATCTGGATGTTGATGCCCTCTTCGCGCGAGCACGCGGAACATCTTGCTGGCCACGCCGACATGGCTGCGCATGCCGATGCCGACGATGCTGACCTTGCAGATCTTGGTGTCGCCTACGATGTCGTTCGGTACCCAGCCTGCGGCAGCACCTTCGATCTTCAGCAGGTCGATCGTGCGTGCATAGTCGTTGCGGTGCACGGTGAAGCTGAAGTCGGTCTTGCCGTCCTTGCTGATGTTCTGGATGATCACATCGACTTCGATGTTGGCATCGGCCACCGCGCCCAGGATCTGGTAGGCGATGCCGGGCTTGTCGGGCACGCCCAGCACGGAAATCTTGGCCTCGTCGCGGTTGAACGCGATGCCCGATACGACGGCTTGTTCCATTTTTTCGTCTTCCTCGAAAGTGATCAGCGTGCCGGACTTCGCCTCTTCGCGCGATGTCGATGTCCCACGGCGTGAAGCTCGACAGCACGCGCAAGCGGCACCCGGTATTTGCCGGCAAACTCGACCGAGCGGATCTGCAGCACCTTGGAGCCGAGCGACGCCATCTCGAGCATCTCCTCGAAGCTCACGGTGTGCAGCCGGCGCGCTTCCGGCACGACGCGCGGATCGGTCGTGTAGACGCCGTCCACATCGGTGTAGATCAGGCATTCGTCGGCCTTCGAGCGCCGCCGCCACCGCCACGGCCGAAGTGTCGCTAGCCGCCGCGCCCGAGCGTCGTGATATGGCCCTGCGTCGTCCACGCCCTGAAAACCCGTCACGATGACGACCCGGCCCGCGGCCAGGTCGGCCCGCATGCGCTCGCCGTCGATCGACTCGATGCGCGCCTTGGTGTATGCGCTGTTGGTGCGCACCGGCACCTGCCAGCCCGCGTAACTGACCGACTCGACGCCCTCGGCCTGCAACGCGATCGCCAGCAGCGCGGACGACGCCTGCTCGCCGGTGGCGGCCAGCATGTCGAGCTCGCGATTGTTTCGCGCGACGGCTTGGCGGGCGCCAGCTCCTTGGCCAGCCCGAGCAGACGGTTGGTTTCGCCGCTCATGGCGCTGGGCACCACGACCATCTGGTGGCCGGCCCGCGCCCACTTGGCCACGCGCTTGGCGACGTTGCGGATGCGCTCGGTCGAGCCCATCGACGTGCCGCCGTATTTGTGAACGATAGAGTGCCATGAATTGATTGATTTGGCAGCGCCATCAAGCTTTTCCAGCCCGCTTGCCGCCTGCCGTTTCAGGGCACATGATGACTTGCATTCAAGTCGGCCCGCCGCCTTTCGGATCGAGCGGATTGTACCAATGCAGGGTGCGACCGCATCGCTGTGCAAAGCCTGCGCCGACCTTCAAACGGATGCCGTGGCCGCGCGTCGCGCAGTTGCGGATTTGTGCGATGAGTTCGGTCAGCTGGGCGGTGCTCGGCGTGGTGCGATGCACCGAACCCAGCCAGTGCCGCAGCAGATTTGCAAGCCGCGCTGCAGACAGCTCGCGCAGCCCCTCGATCACAGGCGGATCGCCGACACGCACCAGATCCTCCGCACCCAGCTCGGCCAGCAGCAATGCACCTTGCGCCGCATGCGCGGCGCTGCGCGCGAACGTCGTGCGGAACGCCGGATGCGTGGCCTCGAGTGCGGGCAACAACTGCGCGCGGATGCGGTTGCGCGTGAAATGCGGATCGGTATTGCTCGGGTCTTCGATCCAACCCACACCGCGTGCCTGAAGCCAGCTGCGCAGTTCTGCACCCGGTACGTGCAGCAGCGGCCGATGGAACGTCAGATCGCCCTTGGCCCAACCAGAAGGCATTGCTGCCAAACCCGGCAACCCGGCGCCGCGCGACAGCGCGAGCAACATCGTCTCGACCTGATCGTCCGCATGCTGCGCCAGCGCGATCGAGTGGATTGCCCCTGTCGCCCAAGATGCGAGCCAAGGGTCGGCGAGCGCGGCATACCTCGCGATTCGGGCGGCATCCTCGGGACTCTGGCCGGATGCGGGATTCGCCCGCACGCGACGCACTTCAAGCGGCACGCCGATGTGCATACAGAAGGCCTCACAGTGCGCCGCGAAATCGTCGGCAGCAGCCTGCAAGCCGTGATGCACATGAATCGCAGCGACTCGGCTGGGCCATTGCTGGGCACATGCCAACAGCAACGCGGTCGAGTCGGCGCCCCCGCTGTAAGCGACGGCAAGCGGCAGCGTGGGATTGAAGCACGCCATCGCACGATCGAACAATGGCCAGTCGCGGTGTGTCCGATGGTCCCGTGCAGAAACATTCATGAACGAAAGGCAGATCGCAAACCGTCATTGTGCTGTGCGGATGCGTCGTGCGCGTTGCAGACTTCTGACAAGCACGGGCCGCATGCCGCCTGTGACCGCAGCCTTTCCGGCTGAGTATTTTTCCATCGCGCCATTGGTCTTCGGCTTGCGGGCGTACGGACCGAAATTACCAGGGCCTACGATCGACTCTTTCGCTGCGCCGAGTCCGATCTGTCGAAGTTACGCGCTATCCACGGGTCGGCGAATCGGTCGAAACCGGCTGACTGTGGTTGGTGCGCGACGTAGTGCTGGAACGATGGCGTCCGCTACGCCCGACAATCATCGGAGCGCCTCCCTTGAAGCCCCGAGGCCGCGCCGAGGAAAATGCATTGGCATTGGAGCACGGCAGCGTTCATGCACGAGCAGCACCGCCCGCCTAGCACTTTTCCGGCCGTTGGACGTCCTTCTGCAGGGGGGGCGGTTGATTCAGCTCCTTTTCCTGTTTCGCCTCCTTTTCGGGGCATCGATCACAAACCTGGTTTTCATGCACAAGTTTCCAGTCCTGCTTCTTTGCGCATTCCTGCTGCCGCTCGAACTCGCCGCCCAGGAGCCTCGACCCGCTCCCGCGCAGCAGCAGCAGGCCTCACCGTTGCCGCTGTCATCGGCTGCCTCCGCTTCGGCGCCGCGCAAACCGCTCGTAATCGCGACGATGCTCGAAGGGATCACGCTGTGCAGCGAAGCAGCACGCGACTCGAAGCTTGAACTGCTCGTCCATGCACTCGAGTTTTGCAGGACGCACGGACTCGACGGCGCGACGACGGTGGCGAACCTGCTGGACCAATTGGAACCCGGCGGACCGAAGGGCGACGTGCAGATCGGCTACACCGCGACGCTGCAACTGCTGGGACTCTATACACCCACGTCAGACGGGCGTGGCTGGAAAATCGATGAAGTGGCCGTCGACGAAGTGCTGCGCGTGATCGAGAAAGTGGAGCGGCCTGTCGTCGTGTATTTCATGGGCGGACACTTCGATTCAACCGGACCCATCACCTGGGAGCTCGCGAAAGACGGAAGCAACTTCATGCGTTTCGCCGACGGATCCATCCCGGACCTCGGTTACTTCGGCTACCGGATCGCTCCCTACACACTGCTTGCCGACCCCGAGATTCCAGTCAATCGTCTGCGGTTCGACGCGCTTCGATACTTCGCAAAGCGCATCAACGCACTGCCGGAGAACGTCAAAAAGCGGATCATCGCATTCACGCTGATGGGCGAAGTGCATCAGCTTTATCCCGACTTCGAGAACGGTGTTGGCCGGTACGAGGATATTCGCGTCACCGACTACAGCGCCCCTTCGGTTGCGCAGTTCCGCGGGTGGCTCAAAACCAAGTACGGATCGATTGCCGCATTCAACGCGGCGAGCGGTTTTTCATACGCGTCATTCGATGTGGTTCCGGCGCCCTCGAAAGATATCCGGCGTGAACGGCTCGACTCCTTCGGCGAACACTACGACGCATTCGCCGACGGCACGCTGCCGTTCTCGGGCTGGCTCTGGGATCCGACAAAGCAGGTCGCACGGCTCGATCTCTATGTCGACGCGCAGCGCGTCGGAGAGGTGCCGCGGGGGCAAAACCGGCTCGACGTATATCGCGCGATCGAGGCGGTGGATGACCCGAACATCGGGTTTCGCATCGACTACGACTTCAGCGCACTGTCGCCTGGGCGGCACGTCGCGCAGATCGTTGCTGAATCCAGCGCGGGCAAGCGCCATCGGCTCGCGCGCGCCGAGTTCACCATGGTCGCACGCGACCAGGCGCCTCCGCCGCCTGGCGCGCTGCGTGAACTGGCTTCCAGTGCCGACGGCACGCAAGGCGGAGCGCGGACCTTGTGGGAACGCATCAGGCAGCGCGGCTCGAACCTGCTCGACGGCGAACTCCCGGGCGTGCGTTCCTGGCTCGACCTGCCCAAAGCGCAGCAGGATGTGTACTTCAATCCGCTTGCGCGCGACTGGAATGCGTTTCGCGCGTGGCAGGTCGAACGCTTTCTGGCCATGACCTATCAAGTCGCGCTGGACGCCGGGTTGCCGGCCGACAAGCTGTATTCGCACCAGATCGTGCCGGATGTCAATTCCACCTGGAACCCGCAACTGTTCGCGGTCGGCAAGACGCTGGGGCACGAACTGCCGTGGAAGACCGGCCTCAACATGTACGGCGGCGCAACCGACAGCAACTGGATGCGTGGCTACATGGCCGAGCGCGGCATCACCGACTACGGTGTGCCCGAATTCAACCCGCAGCAGTGGAAGCGCGACGGCGTCGCGCTGCACGCGCTGCAGGCGCACTACGATGCGGGCGCGCGCTTCGTCAGCCCTTACTATTTCTCGCTGGTGCCCGACCGCTTCAAGACCAAGACAGTTGCCAATGGCCTGAACAACATGGAGCTCGGTCCCGCGAACACGCGCGACGGATCGAATCGCTTATATGACGCGATCGTCGAATTTGCCAAACGCTGATGCAAAGGTATCCGCTGGTCGACGTGCTGCGCGCCTTCGCGGCGCTTCTGGTCCTTGTCTACCACGTGGTCGAAATCGGTCAGTGGACTGCGTTTCCACACGACGGCCCATTGGCCGTATTCCGGATCGGCTGGGTCGGTGTGGATCTGTTCTTCGTGATCAGCGGTTTCGTGATTGGTCTATCGGCGATGCAAAGCGCGCAGGCCGATGCACATTGGCGCAAACCCTTTGTTGAGCGGCGCTTGCGTCGCATCGTGCCGCTTTATCTGTTGACCTGCGTGGTGTGCGTGTTCCTGGTCGACCCATCCATTCTTTTGCATGGGTTGAAGAACGCGGCGATCGAAATCACCGCGCATTTGCTATTCATTCACAACTTGTTTCCCAGTACTTACTACTCGATCAACGGCCCAATCTGGTCGATCGCGCTGGAGATGCAGTTCTACCTGTTGGTGCTGCTGACAGGCCAGTGGTTGCTCCATGCCGCGGTCTGGCAGGTGCTGGCAGTCTGGGTCGGCGTGGCGCTGACTTGGCGCTACGGCACCACGCTGGCGCTGTCGCCGGGCGAGAGTCTGCCGCTCGAGCAAATGATGAAATCCATGCAGTTGCCCGGTGTGCTGGATGCGTTCGCGATGGGCATCGGCTTGGCCAAACTCAGCATGGGGGGCCGGCTCAAGCCGGGTTGGCGCAGCTTCTCGCTCTGGTCGGCTCTGGCTGCGCTGCTGTTGTCGATTGCCTGGGTCACGATCTGGAGCTACGCCACCTACTGGAACAGCGCAGCCATGATCGTGGTCTGGCGCGCAGTGCTCGCAGCGGGGTTTGCTGCACTGCTCGCGGCGCTGGTGGTTTGCCCGGTCGGCGGCGGCTGGCCGAGTTGGCCGCTGCGCTATCTCGGTGTCATCAGCTACGGCATCTATTTGTGGCACCAAGCGATCATCTGGACCTTGTTCCAAACCACGCCCTGGCGCGACGCGCAATTGCTGGCGGGCGTGCTTGCCGGCACCATCGCTTTGGCTGCGCTGTCCTGGCACGGCTTCGAAAAGCTCTGGCTCACAACGCCGCCGAAGAATGTGCCGTTGCAGGCTGCTCGCGCCATTTGAAAACTGCATTTGCCACGGTTCAGGCGACGGAATAAGAGCGATGCAAAGATATCCGCTGGTCGACGTGCTGCGGGCTTTCGCAGCGCTGCTGGTTCTTGTCTATCACGTGATCGAAAGCGGTCAATGGACTGCGTTTCCGCACGAGGGCTTCGTGCGGCTGTTTCGCATGGGTTGGATCGGCGTGGATCTTTTCTTCGTCGTCAGCGGCTTCGTCATCGGGCTGTCGGCCATGCAAAGCGCCGTGGCCAATCCGCACTGGCGCAGCGAATTCGCCGAACGGCGCCTGCGTCGCATCGTGCCGCTTTATTTGTTGACTTGCATCATCCATTTGTTCCTCGTCGATCCGACTCCGCTTACCCAAGGGCTCAAGCATGCTGCGATCGACGTCGGTGCGCATCTGGTGTTCATTCACAACCTGTTTCCGCGCACCTATTCGTCGATCAATGCACCGTCCTGGTCGGTGGGTCTCGAAATGCAGTTCTACCTGCTGGTACTGCTGAGTTGCGGCTGGCTGTCACGCACCGCAGGCTGGAAAATCCTGCTGGTCTGGGTCGGCATCGCGGTGGCATGGCGGTTCGGCACGACGCTGGCGCTGCCGCCGGGTCAGAGTTCGCCCGACAAGCAGGTGATGAAGGCAATGCAGTTGCCCGGCGTGCTGGATGCGTTCGGCGCCGGCATTTTTCTGGCCGAAGCTCTCGATGGCCGACCGCTTGAAGCCAGGCTGGGCGCGCTGCGCACTGGCGGCCCTGGCCGCGCTGCTGCTGCTGGGTCTGGCCTGGCACTTTTTCTGGCCGCGCTCGGCCTACTGGAACAACTTCGGAATGATCGTGTTCTGGCGCGTGCTGGTGGCGTCCGGCACCGCTGCCCTGCTGGCGGCCCTGATCATGTGCCCGTCCAGCGGCGGTTGGGTCCTCCGGCCGTTGCGCTATCTAGGCATCATCAGCTACGGCATTTATCTCTGGCATGTCCCGGTCATGTGGACCTTGATTCAGACCACGCCTTGGAGAGAAGGTCAGCTGCTCACCGGCGTGCTTGCCGGAACATTCGCCCTGGCTGCGCTGTCTTGGCACGGCTTTGAAAAACAGTGGCTAAGGATGCCGCCAAAAACGGTGCCGCGGCAGGCGGCACGCTCGCTTTGATCGGTGAATCCGAAGTGCTACTTCCTCTCACGTCTTCGGTGTCCGTCCGCCCGGACCGCGCAGCAAGCGGCGGCATGCCAGCGGACGTTCTGGACGTTTTGAATGCGCCTGCAGGCGTACCACCGGTGGGACCGGCGATGTCTGGGCAGCGAAGCAGTCCAGGGGCGTTGCAAGTCCGGGATTTTTGTCGCCCATTCGCGTCCTGCGCATCGATGCGGGACCGCTGAAAGTGCACAGATATCCATGGATCGACGTGATGCGCGCAGCCGCCGCGCTGCTGGTGCTGACTTCACATGTGATCAATTTGGGACAATGGCCCGGCGCTGCCGACAACGTCTGGCTGCGCGGTCTCAGCGCGGGCTGGGTCGGGGTCGACATGTTCTTCGTGATAAGCGGATTCGTGATCGGCATGTCCGCTCTCAGCGCGGCCAGCGGCCGTGATCCGCACTGGCGCCGGCGCTTCGCCGAACGACGGCTGCGGCGTATCGTGCCGCTGTACCTGTTGACCAGCGCCGCGTTCATCGTGCTGGTCGACCCGTCGATCTTTCTGCGCGGCTCGACCGACGCGCTACAGCAGGTTGGCACGCACTTGCTGTTCGTCCACAACCTGTTTGTCAAGACGCATGGGTCGATCAATGGCCCGAGCTGGTCGATTGCGCTGGAGATGCAGTTCTACCTGCTCGTCGCGCTGGCCGCCGGCTGGCTGGTGCGTGCATCCATCTGGCAGATTTTGCTTGTCTGGCTGGGTTGCGCTGCGCTGTGGCGGTTCGGCACCACGCTGGTGCTGCCGCCAGGCGGTAGCAATCCGGCTGTCCAGTTGATTGCATCGAGCCAGCTGCCAGGGGTGCTCGACGCATTCGGGCTTGGCATCGTGTTGGCAAGGATGGCGCTCTCGGGGCGGCTCGGCACAGGCTGGATGCGCTCGGGGTTATGGGCGCTTGGTTCGCTCGTGCTGTTCAAGCTCGCTTGGGACATCTATTGGCAGCATTCCCGGTATTGGGACAACACGGCCATGATCGTCGGGTGGCGCATGCTGTTTGCCGCCGGGTCCGTGACGCTGCTCGCAGCGCTGGTGGTCTGCCCGAGGGACGGCGGTTGGCCACTGCGGCCGCTGCGCTACCTGGGTGAGATCAGCTACGGCATCTATCTGTGGCACATGCCGGTGTTGCTGACTTTGCTTGCAACGACGCCCTGGCGCGCGGGCCAGCTACTGGCCGGAGTGGTCATCGGCAGCATTCTGCTGGCGGCCGTTTGCTGGCACGGCTTTGAGAAGCGCTGGCTCACAGCCGCAATCAAGCCGGTGCCGGCACAGGCCACGCGCTCGCTCTGACTCAAGGGCAGCGCGTACCCGGAGGCGACGATCCCCTGGCCCTCATTGCTGTGCCAATGCCTGGATTGCGCGGTAGAACGCGGCTGAGCCTTCCTCCTGGTTGTCGGGCCGGATCTCCATGCGGTCCAGGTTTTTCACGCTCACGACCGTGCGCGGCGACAAGATCGAAAGGAAGTACGGGCTGATGAAGCGCGCACCGCCCAGAAAGTGCGATCGCATCGCCTGCGCATGCACATCGGGCCGCTTCCACTGCTGTGGGTTGAACTCAGGCACGCCGTAGTCGGCCATGCGGTGTTCGGCGATGAAGTGACGTATCCATTCGCTGTCCGCAGCGCCGCCGTACATGTTCAGGCCACTGCGCCACGGCAGATCCGCGCTCAGCGTTTGATCCACGGCAAACAACTGCGCATTCCAGCTCGAATTGACTTGCGGCACGATCTGGTGCGAATAGAGCTTGTCCTCGGCGATGCCGGCTTTGCGCGCGATCGCGTGAAATTTCGTAAGGAATGCCAGCACCTGCTCGGCGCGAAAACGATTCCAGTCGCGTGCAAGCGGGTTGAAGTAAATGTCCTGCGGCGACCTCGGCAGATCGAGCCAGGCACGTACGCCCGCCAGCTTCGAAATGGGTTCGACAGCGCTCAGACGATGCGGCACCGCAGCCGCCGGCGCAGCCTGATCGCGCCCGACGACAACGAAGTCGAACGGTGCGAGCAGAAAACGCTGGTCCCGGGTGTGCGCGACGACCTGCCCGACGTGGTTGCCGAGCGGCATCGTCTCGAACGGCAGATCGATCCGGAATCCCACATTCGGATCATCGACTTCTTCGACGGCGCGGTAGACGTCGAGCCGGTTGAACCCGCGCGCCACGTCGCCTGCCGACTGGCCATCGACGAAGAGTTCGAGCCGGTCGATGCGCCGCTCGGGGTCCCACAGCCAGCCCGTTACCGGCAGCTTGCCGTGCGCAAAACCGTCGTAATGCTCGCCGAAGGAGCCGAGCTTGTCGCGGCGAATGTCCTTGCCGGGTGCGGGCACGACGTCGAAGCTCCTGTAGTCGAAGCCGTTGGCTTTGTTGAACGCGTCGATGCCGCCGTATTTCTGCGCCAGCCATGAGCGAAACAACGCAACCGAGCGCGGATGGTAGTCGGTCACCTGCACGTCCTGAAATGCGCCCATGCCGTTTTCGAAATCACGAAACATCTGATGCAGCTCGCCGGCCATCGTGACGGCGATGATGCGCCGTTGCACCGCTGCCGGCAGCGCTGCGATCCGCTCAGACACACGGCGCGCGGCCTCGAAGCGGTAGCGGTTGACGGGCAGCGTTTCGTCCGCAAGCAGCGTGAAGGGCAGCACCTTGTTGCCGAAGTATTCGGCTGTCGGCACCGCGCCGTCTGCCAACTGCAGCATGTTGTCCTTGTCGCCGGCAAGCGCCTCCGGCAACGGGCCCCGCGAGTCGAAATGGTCGGCGATCAGATAGACCACGACCGGACGGTCCATGGTCTGGATGAGGGCCATGTAATCGTCGAGGCGCCCTTCGTCCAGCACGAAGTCCGCTTCCGTCTTTCGGTAAAGACCCAACAACGGAATGGTCGCCGTATAGCCGAGCTGAACCTTGCCGGCAGCGCCGCCGGGCTCGATCGAATCGAGCAGCTTCGACAGTGCGGCGGCCGTGTGGAAGTCTTGCTGGACACAGCGGGAATCGGAATTGAAAAACTTTTTGTAGCCCGAATAGCGCGCCGCACCCAGACATTCGACAAGCCCTTCGACCACCGGAGCGATGTAGAACGTGGAGCGGTCGGGCAACGAGGGCTGAGCTGTGCAAGGTCCGGCGCCGACGAACCACGCACACAGCCCCAGACACAGATGGAGGAACGGTTTCATGGGGGATCAGGAATCCTGTGGTCAGAGCCGATGCAGTCGTGATCTGCTCGACCAGTACATGCCGGCACGACTGTGTGGCGTGCTGCATCGCGTGCAAACATCATCTGCTGCGCCGAGCTTCTCGTCCGGTGCAGTACCGGGTGCAGCGCAGTTGGGTCCCGGTGCCCGGTATTCACCACCGCCGAGCAACGCTTTCGAGTTCAAGCTGCAGCGCTTGTCTCTTCGGCAAACCGGCCATAACCGCGCAACCGGTGATGCCGAATCTCCAGCAGCGCCTGCGGGCTAAGCTCGACGACCTGGCGCCACGCGTCGGCCAGCGCGCGCTTCAAAAATCCTGCCATCTGCTTGTGATCACGCTGCGCGCCGCCGATCGGCTCGGCGACGATGGTGTCGATCAGGCCGAGGCTCTTGAGCCGCGGCGCCGTGATGCCAAGCGCTTCAGCCGCTTCCTGCGCCTTGTCGGCGGTCTTCCAGAGAATCGACGCGCAGCCTTCCGGACTGATCACCGAATAGATTGAATACTGCAGCATCAACACCTGATCGGCCACCGACAGCGCGAGTGCACCGCCCGAGCCGCCTTCGCCGATGATGGTGGTGATGATCGGCACCTGCAACTGCGCCATCTCGAAGATGTTGCGGCCGATCGCCTCCGACTGGCAGCGCTCTTCCGCATCGATGCCCGGATACGCGCCGGGCGTGTCGACGAATGTGAATACCGGCAGGCCGAATTTCTCGGCGGTCTTCATCAGGCGCAATGCCTTGCGGTAGCCCTCGGGCTTGGTCATGCCGAAGTTGCGCAGCGCGCGCTCGCGCGTGTCACGGCCTTTTTGATGGCCGAGCACCATGCACGGCGCGCCGTTGAAACGCGCCAGGCCACCCACAATGCTCAAGTCATCCGCGAAGTGGCGGTCGCCGTGCAACTCGACAAAATCGGTGAACAGTTCCGCCACGTAGTCGAGCGTGTAGGGGCGCTCGGTGTGCCGCGCCACCCGTGTGATCTGCCAGGCGCTCAAGTCGCTGTAGATCGACTGGGTGAGCTGCTGGCTTTTGCTGGCGAGTTGCTCGATCTCCTGCGAAATGTCGACGGACGAGTCGGTCTGCACGGCCCGCAGATCCTCGATCTTGGCCTCGAGCTCGGCAATCGGCTGCTCGAAGTCGAGGAAGGATCTTTTTGCCATGCGTGGCTTTCTGCAAAAACGCGAAGGGGAAACCGCTGCGCCTGCGGGCGCCGTGCCCAGTGGCGCAGCCGGTCGCGGCTGGCGCGACCGGCTGAGCACCTCAACTCGGATGCAATGCGGGCGGCGGCGCCAGCGAGCGCCAAATATACCAAGTGGCCACACTGCAAAACGGCGCCCAGGCCGCAGCGACTTCGCGCGCGTCGCTGCGACTGACCGCTTCGCCGGAGAAATAATTCTTGCTGATGCCGGTGATCAGGCCCGCATCGTCGAGCGGCAGCACGTTGGGCCGCAGCATGTGAAAGATCAGGAACATGTCGGCCGTCCAGCGCCCGATGCCGCGAATGGCAACCAGCTCTGCGGCGATCGCATCGTCGTCCATCGACGCCCACTGCTCGATGCGCAGCGCACCGGAGTCGAACTTCAGCGCCAGATCGACCAGGTATTCGACCTTGCGCGGACTCAGCCCCGCCGCCCGCATCTCGTCGATGTTGAGCCGCAGCATGGCTTCGGGCGTGACGCCGTGCGGCGGCAGCAGCAACGCGAAGCGTTCCCAGACGGTCTGCGCAGCCTTGAACGAGATCTGCTGCCCGACGATGCTTCGCGCAAGCGTCGTGAACGCATCGCCGCGTGATTGCAGGAACAAGCCTTCGAACTGCGGGATCAGCCGCTTCATCACGCGGTCGCTCGCCTGCAGATGCTCACACGCATCGGCCCAGTAGAGCGGCTGCATCGCGGCATCCAGCGTCGGTGCAGCGCCTGACAGCATCTGCGCGTCGATCATGGGTTTGCGGCGCCGGCGGCGCAGCGCTCGGTGCGGCTCATCGGCGTGGTCAAGTAAGGGCCTCCCACTGCGTGCCGGCAGCCGAATCTTTTAGCGCGATGCCCTGGCTCAGCAGTTGCTCGCGAATCCGGTCAGCGGCTGCGAAGTCCCGCGCGGCCTTGGCCCGCGCACGCGCATCGATCAGCGCCGCGATCGCGGCATGGTCGAGCGTGCCGCCGGTGGCCGCACGGCCCGCCTGCAGAAACGCACGCGGCTCGGCCTGCAACAACCCAAGCACGCCGCCGAGCGTGCGCAGCAAGGCCGCTTCGCGCGCGGAACGCGTTCGGTTCACCGAGCCGGCCAGATCGAACAGCACGGCCACCGCTTCAGGCGTGCCGAAGTCTTCGTCGAGCGCGGCCTTGAAGCGCGCCGCGCGCGGTTCGTTCCAATCGATGGCCAGGCAAACGTCTGCTACGGGTGCCTCCGCCAGCGCGGTGTAGAGACGCCGCAGCGACGCTTGCGCGTCGTCGAGATGCGCATCGCTATAGTTGAGCGGGCTGCGGTAGTGGGCGCGGACGATGAAGAAGCGCACCACCTCCGGCTCATAGCGCTGCAGCACCTCCCGCACCGTGAAGAAGTTGCCCAGGCTCTTCGACATCTTGCGGTCATCGATGTTGACGAAGCCGTTGTGCATCCAGATGTTGGCAAGCGGCACGCCGTTGGCGCCGACGCTTTGAGCAAGCTCGTTTTCGTGATGCGGAAACTGCAAGTCGGCCCCGCCGCCGTGGATGTCGACGGTCTCGCCGAGCAGTGCCTTGCACATCGCCGAGCATTCGATATGCCAGCCCGGGCGGCCGGCGCCCCAGACGCTCGGCCACTGCGCATCCGCGGGCTCGTCGCGCTTGGCGGCTTTCCAGAGCACGAAGTCGAGCGGATCGCGCTTGTCGTCCGCCACCAGTGCGCGGTCGCCGGCGAGCAGTTCGTCGATCGACTTGCCCGAGAGCCGACCGTAGCCATCGAATCGGCGCACCGCGAAGTTCACGTCGCCGCCATCGGCGCGGTAGGCAAGCGACTTGTGCTCGAGCGCCCCGATCATCGAGAGCATCTGCGGCACGTGGTCGGTCGCGCGCGGGTCGTGCGTGGGCCGCTCGATGAAGAGCGCGTCGGCGTCCCGATACATCGCCTCGATCATGCGTTCGGTCAGCGCCCGGATCGGCTCGCCGTTTTGCACAGCGCGCCGGATGATCTTGTCGTCGATGTCGGTGATGTTGCGAGCGTAGGTGACGGTCAGGCCGGACGCTTTGAGCCAGCGCTGCACCACGTCGAACGCAATCATCGCGCGCGCATGCCCGATATGCAGCAGGTCGTACACCGTGATGCCGCATACGTACATGCGCACGTGCCCTGGCGTGATCGGCGCGAATGTCTCCAATCGGCGGGTCAGCGAGTTGTAGATGCGTAGGGTCATGACGCGGCGGGTGCGGGAATGGTCAACACGTCGCGGGCTCTCGATGCGCGTGTCTGAAACCGATTTACGGTGGTGAAAAGCGGTGCCTGCGCGATTTGCATTTTGATTGTGTTTTGGTCAAATCGACGTTGCTAGAACGCATCAGGCGGGGGCTCGGCAACCGACGTACAACCCGGCACGCGGGCATTGATAACCCCTGCCCGCTGCGGGTCGCGATGATGCGTGAGCGCACACCAGTTCGAGGAACGTGCAAGGGGTGTGGGTCCGTGCGGCACCAACGCACATTCGATGCGCAATCGGCGCTTCAGCCGCTCGGCAACCCCTCGGCTAGAATAATTTTCAGTATAGCTTCGGTACGGCTTCGCGCTGCCGCTCACAAGATGCCGCTGTAGCCTTCTTCGTGTGGCTTCGGCAACGTCGCCGAAGCCTTCGCTGCCCCACGGTCCCACTGATCTTTCCGTCGCACTTGAATATTGTTGCCGCCCTCCTTCGACCGGGCGCGAGCCTCTCGACAGCGCTGTCGATCCTGCTGCTGTGTCTGGCAGCGGGCAGCGCACGCGCATCGGAGTACACCGAGATTCAGCGTCTCGCGAGCGCGGGGCAACTTCACCTTGCGCTCGTGCGGGTCGAAAAAGGCATTGCGCAGAATCCGAAGGATCCGCAGTTGCGTTTTTTGCAGGGCGTGATCCAGGCCGATTCGGGCCTGGTCGATGCCGCCGAGCAGACGTTCGTCGCACTGACGCGGCTCTATCCCGAACTGCCCGAACCGTACAACAATCTCGCAGCGCTCTATGCCAAGTCAAATCGATTCGGCAAGGCGCGCGAGGCGCTTGAGTCCGCGTTGCGGCTGAACCCGAATTACGCGGTCGCTCATGAAAACCTCGGCGACGTCTACGCGCGGCTTGCTGCCGAGTCCTACGCGAAAGCGCAGCAACTCGACCAGGCCAACCCGCGGCTCGCGCCGAAGCTGATGCTGGCGCGCCAGTTGCTCGGCGGCACAGGCACATCACAGTGAGGGTTGCCTTCTGCGCAGCTGTCATCGGTCGCCGTGTGCGCCGGCATTCAATCAAAGGAACTCAAACTCATGATCTGCGCTACTTCTCGTGAATCGGCACGCCGAACCTTGCTGGTCGGCGCCGGCGCATTGACGATGGCCGCGTGGTTCGCTGGTCCGGCAAAGGCTGGCGATTCGCCGCGTGTGGAATTCAAGACGTCGGCTGGTGCGTTCGTAATCGAGGTGTATCCCGACAAGGCACCCAAGACGGTCGAGAACTTTCTGCACTACGTCGCAGACGGTCATTACAGCGGCACCCTCTTCCACCGCGTGATCCCGAATTTCATGGTGCAAGGCGGCGGTTTCGACAGCGACTACAAGCAGAAAAAGACACGTGCGCCGGTCGCCCATGAAGGTCGCGCGGCGCTGGCCGCCGGCGGCGCGAAGAACGTGGTCGGCACGGTGGCGATGGCGCGTACGGCCGATCCCGATTCGGCCACCTCGCAATTCTTCATCAACGTCGCGAACAACGCGTTTCTCGACCCGGTCGTGATTCCGCCCGGAGACCCGGTGCCGCGCTTCGAGTACCAGGGTCGTACCTACGAGAACACGCCCCGCGCCAAGCTCGAATCGGCGCCGCAGCTCTATGGCTACACCGTGTTCGGCAAGGTCGTGAGCGGCATGGACGTGATCGAAAAAATCAAGGCAACGCCCACCGGTGCCGGCGGCCCGTTCCCGACCGACGCGCCCAAGACACCGGTGGTCATCGAGTCGGCCGTTGTCGTCAAATAGCAGACGACGACCGCCGTGAGTCGCTCCAATTCCTTTCATCCCCAGCAAACCGTTCAGCCATCCACTCGTCCATGAGCAAACCCAAAGTACAACTGCAAGTCCGCGATTTCGGTGTCATTACGCTCGAGCTCGAGCCCGAGAAGGCACCCGTCTCGGTGGAAAACTTTCTGCGCTACGTACGCAGCGGCCATTACGACAACACGATCTTTCACCGCGTGATCCCGGGCTTCATGGTGCAAGGAGGCGGCTTCGAGCCGGGCATGAAGCAGAAGAACGCTCAGGCACCGATTCAAAACGAGGCCGGGAACGGCCTGCGCAACGACAACTACGCGGTCGCGATGGCACGCACGTCCGACCCGCATTCGGCCTCGGCACAGTTCTTCATCAACGTGGCGAACAACGAATTTTTGAACCACACGTCGCCGACCGCTTCCGGCTGGGGCTATGCGGTGTTCGGTCGCGTGAGTGAAGGCTCGGAAGTGGTCGACAAGATCGCAGCGGCCAAGACCAGCCATAAGTCGGGCCATGCCGACGTGCCACGCGACGACGTCGTGATCGAGAAAGCCACCGTCGTCGACGAGGCCTGAGGCCGCACCGTTACCGGCCCCGTCGTGTCGTCGCCGCCGACCGCATATCCGCCGTTGCCCGGCACGCTGGACGGGCTCGGCGCCTGGGCTGCCGCGCCGGTCGATATTCCGCGCGGGCAGGTGCCCACTGCCTTTGCGGAATTCTCAGCACCGGCGAGCTGGTCGCGCATCGACCTGATCTCCGATCTGCATCTGACCCGCGAGAGTTTCGACGCGACGCTGGCGCCGCTGATGCGGCACCTACAAGACGACCGGGCCGATGCGCTGTTCATCCTGGGCGACTTGTTCGAAGCGTGGATCGGCGACGACGTGGTGGCGATCGATCCGTTTGCGCAGCATTGCGCCGACTGGCTGCGGTCTCTGGGGGCTGAGATGCCGCTGTTTTTCATGCATGGCAATCGGGATTTCCTGGTCGGCCGCAGACTGCTCGACGGCTGCCTGATCACACTGCTCGACGACCCCAGCGTGCTCACATTCGATCGGCGCCGCTGGCTGCTCACGCACGGTGATGCGCTCTGCACCACCGATCATGCCTACATGGCATTTCGTGCCCAGGTGCGCCAGCCCGGCTTTCAGCAGGGATTCCTGTCGATGCCGATCGGACGGCGGATCGAGGTCGCGCGCAAGATGCGCGAACGCAGCGAAGCGCATCAAGGCAGCCGGGACGACATCGCCGACGTCGACCCCTGCCTCGCCTGGCGCTGGCTTGAAGCCGCCGATGCACCGGTAATGGTCCACGGCCACACCCACCGGCCGGACCGCCATGTGTCCGATCCGACTGCCGACTCGGCGGCCGTGCTCGAACGCTGGGTCATGAGCGACTGGGACGTTGCAGCCCAGTCACCGCGCTGCGAGGTGCTGCGCCTGGAACGCGGCGGTGACGGGCTGCCCAGCCGCCTTGGCCGCATCGACCTGCGGCGCGGCCGCTGAGGGCCGAACCTTCTGTCTCCCCAGGCCTGCCGCCGATGCTCCACTGGCTGCGCCGGCAACGCCCGGCTCCTTTGCTGCCCGATGCGCTGTGGCTGCCGCTGCTGCAGCGCTACCGCTTCCTGAGGCAACCAAGCGGGGTGGAGTCGCAGCGACTGCGCGCGTTGACCGTCGAATTCCTGCGCGTCAAACGATTCCACGGCGCGCATGGGTTTGCGATCACCGACGCGGTCGCGGCATCGATCGCGGCACAAGCCGTGCTGCCGCTGCTGCACCTCGAGGCCGAACGCGCGCCGGCGGCCGCGCTGCGCTGGTATCACGATTTCGTTGGCATCGTGGTGCATGCCGACGAGGTGGTTGCGCGCCGCGAAACGGTCGATGACAGCGGCGTCGTGCACCGCTTCCAGGAGGTGCTGACCGGTGAAGCGATGGACGGCGGCCCGGTCATGCTGAGCTGGCGCGACGTGGCGGCGGCCGACAGCACGGCCGCGCATGGCTACAACGTCGTGGTGCATGAATTCATCCACAAGATCGACCTGTGCGACGGCGTGGCGGACGGTTGTCCGCCGCTGCCGACCGGCTTTCTCGGGGCAGCCTCGCCGCGTGCGGCACGCGCAGCCTGGATGGCCGTGTTCGAACCCGCATACGACGCGTTTCGTGAGCAGACCGTGCTGGCTGAGCGGTTCGGCGAACCCGCGAGCTGGCTCGACGACTATGGAGCACAGGCACCGGCCGAATTCTTCGCGGTCGCTTGCGAAGCGTATTTCGTGAATCGACCGCGCTTTACCGCCGACTTCAAGGCCCTGTCCGCCCTGTTCGACGCGTTTTTCCACCCGCGCTGAGCAGCAGCTCCAGGCTTAGCCGGCACCAAGTCGCTCGCCGATCTCAGGCCTGCTGCCAATCGCTGCAGCGGCGACCTATCCCATCGATGCCAGCGTGGTCAGCCACTCCAGCGCCTCGAAGAGTTCCGCGTCGCTGAGCTCGGAATTGCCCGGAAATTCGACATAGTGCGATATCACGGGCAGCTTTTCCATCTGGGTGCGAATCTGGTGCGCGTAATGCAGCGGATTGATTTCGTCGTTCGTGGTGTAGCTCAACCACAGCTGGCGTCCGCGCAGACATTGCGGTGACGCGATCAAGGGCATCACCTCCGGCAGCAGCCGGCTGTGCATTACCATCGCCGCGCGCACGAGTTCGGGACGCGTCAGCAACAGCGACAACGACATGATCCCGCCCTGGTTGATGCCGCCGACCACCACCGAATCGAAGTCGATGTCGAGTTGCGTGGCGGCCTGTTCGACCAACGCCGCGAGCTGCAGCCGACCCTCGCGCTCCTGGGCTTGGTCGATCGTGCGTGAGCCGTCCGCGTTCAGCGTGAAGTCGAACCAGCGATACGCGTTCGGGCCCACCACGACCGGCGCCCGCACGCACAGCACGTGAAAGCAATCGGGCACCTGGTCGACCAGCGCAAACGCTTCGCGCTCGTTGCAGCCCATCCCATGCAGCAACACGAGCAACCACCGTTGCACCACGGTGTTGGATGCGGGCCGCTCGAGGAAGGTCAGTGGTGAATCGATCAGCAGCATGAAAGCGAATGCGCCAAGCGCAATGGGAAAAAGCCTGTTCGCGACACACGACGCTGTCAAATGCAGCCCGCACGCGGCACGACAAATGCCTGGTTGGTGTGTCTGCAAACGGATTTTAGGTCGCAAACCTGCCGCGTTTCGCCCGGCGGAACGCGAGCCCGCATAATCGCTCGCCAACGCACCATCCGTGGCCGCACCGCCTTTCTTTGTCTGCCTCGATGAACCTGCACCAATTCCGTTTTGTCCAGGAAGCCGCGCGCCATGGGCTCAATCTGACGGAAGCCGCGAAGGCGCTGCACACTTCGCAGCCGGGCGTGTCCAAGGCGATCCTCGAACTCGAGGAAGAGCTCGGCATCGAGATCTTCGCGCGCCACGGCAAGCGACTCAAGCGCATCACCGAGCCGGGCCGGCACGTGCTGCGCAGCATCGAGCTGGTCATGCGCGAGATCGGCAACCTGAAGCGCATCGGCGAGGAGTACAGCGCCCAGGACAGCGGCACCCTGTCGATCGCCACCACCCATACCCAGGCGCGCTACGTGTTGCCGAAACCGGTCGCGCAACTGCGGGCTGCATACCCCAAGGTCAACATCAGCCTGCACCAGGGCGCGCCCGATCAGGTCGCACGCATGGTGCTGGACGAAATTGCCGAGATCGGTGTCGCGACCGAATCGTTGGCCGCGTACGCGGACCTGGTCACGCTGCCTTGCTACGAATGGCAACACGTGCTCGTGTTCCCGCCCGATCATCGTTTTGCCGCCCAGCCCCGCATCACGCTCGAGGATCTGGCGACCGAGCCGATCATCACGTATCACCCGACGTTCACCGGCCGCAACCGAATCGACGCCGCGTTCGCGCAGCGACGGCTCAAGCCGCGCGTCGTGCTCGACGCGATCGATTCGGATGTGATCAAAACCTATGTGCGCCTGGGCCTGGGCGTCGGCATCGTGGCCGAGATGGCGGTGCAGGACGATCCGCAAAGCAACCTCGTCGTGCGCCCCGCGCGCCAGCTGTTCGGCCAGAGCGTGGCGCGCGTGGCGTTCAAGCGCGGCGCTTACCTGCGCAACTTTGTCTACCAGTTCGCCGAGCTGGTCAGCGACCGGCTGAGCCGCCCGCTGATCGACAAGGCGATGAGCGGTCAGTCGGACAGCGACTACGAGCTCTGATACAAAGTCGCCGCAGCCCGGTTCCGCCCGCGCCAGGCCAAAACGAATGACCCGATCCATGAACACCTCGATCGCCGCCACGCCGCGCACGCCCGCGCTGGCCAGCAAACTGCCCAACGTCGGCACCACCATCTTCACCGTGATGTCGGCGCTGGCGCAGCAGCACGGCGCGGTGAACCTGGGCCAGGGCTTTCCGGACTTCGACTGCGACCCGGCGCTGGTCGACGCCGTGACTGCGGCCATGAAAGGCGGATTGAATCAATACCCGCCGATGGCCGGCGTGCCCGCGCTGCGCGAAGCGGTGGCTGCCAAGATGGAGGCGGTCTATGGCCGCCGCTACGACGCTGCCGACGAGATCACGATCACCGCGGGCGGCACGCAGGCGATCCTGACCGCGATCCTCGCGGTGGTGCGCCCCGGCGACGAAGTGATCGTGCTGGAGCCGTGCTATGACAGCTACGTGCCGAACATAGAACTCGCGGGCGGCAGCGTGGTCCGGGTGCCGCTCACGCCGCATACGTTTCGGCCCGACTTCGGGCGCATCGCCGCGGCGATCTCCCCGCGCACCCGCGCGATGATCGTCAACTCCCCGCACAACCCGAGCGGCACCGTCTGGTCGGCGGCCGACATGCGGCAACTCGAAGCGCTGCTCGACGGCACCGACGTGCTGCTGATCAGCGACGAGGTCTACGAGCACATGGTGTTCGACGGCCAGCAGCACCAAAGCGCCGCGCGTTTTCCGGCGCTGGGCGCGCGCAGCTTCGTGGTCGGCAGCTTCGGCAAGACCTTCCACGTGACCGGCTGGAAGGTCGGCGTGGTGGCCGCGCCGGCTGCGTTGACGGCCGAGTTCCGCAAGGTGCATCAGTTCAACGTGTTCACGGTGAACACCCCGGTGCAGCATGGCCTGGCCAGCTATATGGCCGATGCGCAGTCGTATGAATCGTTGCCCGCGTTCTATCAAGCCAAGCGCGACCGGTTTCGTACCGGACTTGCGAACACGCGGTTTGAATTGCTGCCGTGCGAAGGCAGCTTCTTTCAGTGCGTCGGCATCGACGCGATCAGCGATTTGCGCGAGCCGGAATTCTGCCGCTGGCTCACGACCGAGATCGGCGTCGCGGCGATCCCGCTGTCGGTCTTCTACGGCACCGCGTTCGATCAGCGCGTGGTGCGCTTTTGCTTTGCGAAGAATGACGCAACGCTCGACCTCGCGCTCGAACGGCTCGCCGCGCTGTAGCGGCGCGCCAGGCCGGCTCGATCAAGCGGGTGGGCTCGCGGGCGCCGCAATCCGACCGATCAGCTGGCACAAGCCGTCGCTGCGCTCGCCGAACGTCTGGCGCAGCAGTTGTACGGCCGCATCGAGCTGAGCCGCGAGTCGTGCAGTCGCTTCCTCGCGGCCGAGCAGCGCGACCAGAGTGGGACGGCTGTCCGGCTGGAAACCGAACCCGGCGTCGCGCTGCGGCACCACGGCCTCTGGCGAGTCATCGAGATCGTCCTTCAGCTGAAACGCCTGGCCGACGCGGCCCGCGCAGATGCGCAGCGCGGCGCGTGCCGCGCCATCGGCACGCGCATCGGCTGCGGCCAGCTCGAACGCCGCCGCAAACAGGGAACCGGTTTTGAGTTGATTGGTTTCTTCGGCCGCACGCACCGCAGCACTGTTTGGCCCGGCGCCGGTCGTGCCGGTCGTGTCGGTTGTACCTGTGGGTTCACGCAGATCGCGCCACTGCCCGCGCACGAGCCCCGCCGGGCCGACCGCGTCGGCCAGTGCGCCGACCATCTCGGCGCGCGCGGCGGCGTCGAGCGCAGGTGCCGCGGCCAGCGCGCCGTAGGCACGGCTCAACAGCGCAATGGCCGCAAGGAGCGCAACGTCCTCACCGAACGCGCGGTGCAGCGCGGGCTGGCCGCGTCGCAGCAGCGCATCGTCCATGCACGGCAGATCGTCCAGCACGAGCGAGGCCGCATGGATCAGCTCAAGAGCGCAAGCCGCGTCGAGCAGGCGCTGTGGCTCGCGGCCGAGGCAGCGTGCGGCCATCAGGACCAGCAGCGGCCGGATGCGCTTGCCCGGCGTCAGCACGGCATTGCGCATCGCGGCAGCGACCGCGTCGCTGCCGGCTGGCGGCGCGGGCAGTAGTTCGTGCAGGCGCTGTTCTATTGCGTCGCGCCAGCAGTGCAGTTCGGTCTCGATCGGCACCACGCCGGCCCCGGCGTCGACGCCTTCATTGGCCGCATCGGCCATCTGCTCGGCGTCGCGACGGTCCAGTCGGGCGTCCTGGGTGGGGGTTCGGTCTGCGGTTCGGGTCATTGTGGTCGGGGGGTTCGCCATGGGGTCGATTGTGCTGGCTGCGCGCGCCGCATCCCCTGCCCGTGGTCTGCGCAATTCTTTCCGATAGCATCTGCCGTGCCGGACGGCGCTGGCGCGGCGTAATACGCCCCTGCGGTGGGCATCACCCATCGGCCGCCGCCAGACCCCTGCTCACCTGCTTCGCCTGTCACCGCTTTTGACCTGTTTCGCCGTCATCGCCCCGCCCTTCACAAGCCACATTCGGGCGCTGGAAGCCGTTGCAGCCGCATTGATTGCACGGGGTCACCGTGTGCTCTGGCTGCAGCAGGCGGATGTCCATGCCCTGCTGCGCGAGCCGCGCATCGAATTCATCGCGGTCGGGCGGCAAGCGTTTCCCGCTGGATCGCTGGCACGCATCGTCGCGCATGCGGCGCGTCCGGGCGGACCGCTCGGGCTGCGTCGAGTGATCCGCGACATGGCGCGCCAGACCAGGATGCTGTGCGAAGACGCGCCGCGCTGGCTGCGCGAGCACGGCGTCGACGTCGTGCTCGCCGATCAGATGGAGGCCGCCGGCGGCCTCGTCGCGGCCGCGCTCGGGCTGCCCTGGGTGTCGATCGCCTGCGCGCTGCCAATCAACCGTGAGCCAGCGCTGCCGCTTCCCGTGATGCCCTGGGGACCCGCGGCCGACCACGATGCGGCAGCGCTGCAACGCAACGCGGTCAGTGCGCGGATCTACGACTGGCTGATGCGCCCGCACGACCGCGCCATCGCGCACCAGGCCGCGGCGCTGGGGCTGAGCGGCCCTGCCCGGCTGAACGACTGCCTGTCGCCGAGCCTGCAGTTGAGCCAGACCATCGCGGCATTCGACTTCCCGCGTCGGGCCGCGCCAGCCGCGTTGCATCCGGTCGGGCCGCTGCGGCTGCCGCTTTCGGCCGACTCCGCGTTGGTGCTGGACCCGGTCGACGACGGCCGAGCACTGGTGTTCGCCTCGCTCGGCACGTTGCAGGGCGGTCGGTTCGGCTTGTTCGCGCGCATCGCGAAGGCCTGCCGCGCGCTCGATGTGCAACTGCTCATCGCCCACTGCGGCGGCCTCGATGCGGCGCAGTGCCGCGCGCTCCAGCGCCTCGGCGCGCGTTGGGTCACGGACTTCGCGCCCCAGCGCGCCGCGCTCGCGCGCGCCGATGTGGTCGTCACGCACGCGGGGCTGAACACGGTGCTCGACGCGCTGGTGGCCGGCACGCCGATGTTGCTGCTGCCCATCGCGTTCGACCAAGCCGGCGTGGCTGCGCGCGTGCTGCATGCGGAAGCGGGACTGCGGCTGCTGCCCGCGCTGGCGAGCACCCGTGCGATCACACGGTCACTGCAGCGATTGATCGCGGAGCCCGCTTTTGCCGAAAAGGCTTCGGCGTTGGGGCGGCAGGTGCCGGTGGGCGATGCGGGCACGCGCCGGGCGGCCGACCTGATCGAAGCGATGGATCGATCCCGCCCCGCGCGGATCACACACGCTGCCGTGTCGCCCGCGCCCGGCGTCACCGCGGCGACCGCCGTGCATGGCTGAGCCCGATGACGGCCCGCCCGACGCCGATCTGATTCTGGTCGGCGGCGGACTCGCGAATGGGCTGATCGCCTGGCATCTCGCGGCCGCCCGGCCCGACTGGCGCGTGCTGCTGCTGGAACGCGAGCCGACGCTCGGCGGCAATCACACCTGGTCGTTTCACGACGGCGACCTGACGGCAGCGCAACACGGCTGGACCGCGCCGCTGGTCGAGCACCGCTGGGCCGCCCACCAGGTGCGTTTCCCCGCCCGCACGCGCACGTTGTCCGGGGGCTACCAGTCGATCGGCTCGCAGTGGTTCGGCGCGCAGTTGAACGCGCGCCTGGGCACCTGGGCGCGCACCGGCGTCGATGTGCGCGACGTGACGCCGGATGCGGTCACGCTCGCCGATGGCACCCGGCTGGCCGCGCGTGCGGTGATCGACGGCCGCGGTCAACGCCCATCGCCGCACCTGCGCCTCGGGTATCAAAAATTCCTGGGCCAGGAGGTACGCACCGACGCGGCGCATGGGCTGATCGCACCGATGCTGATGGACGCTGCGGTCGAGCAGCGCGAAGGCTATCGCTTCGTCTATGTGCTGCCGCTGTCGGCCAACACGTTGCTGATCGAGGACACGTTCTATACCGACGGTGCCGCGCTCGATGCCGACGCGCTGCGCACTGGCATCGCCGACTACGCGAGCGCGCAGGGCTGGCGGATCGACGCGGTGCTCCGTGAGGAGCAGGGCGTGCTGCCGATCGTGCTGGCCGGCGACTGCGAAGCGTTCTGGGACGACGCGCAGGGCGTGCCGCGGTCGGGCCTGTCTGCCGGGCTGTTTCACCCGACCACCGGCTACTCGCTGCCGTCCGCGGTGGCGCTTGCCGAGCACATCGCCGTGACATTTCCCGACCTGGCCCAGCTCGACGCACCCGCGTTGTTCGCCGCCGTGCGCGCGCATGCGCTGCGACGCTGGCGCGCGCAGGGGTTCTACCGCCTGCTCAACCGCATGTTGTTCCAGGCGGCCGAGCCGACCGAGCGCTGGCGCGTGATGCAGCGGTTCTATGGCCTGCGCGAGCCGCTGATCGCGCGCTTTTACGCGGCGCGCAGCACGCGGCTCGATCGGCTGCGCATCCTGACCGGACGGCCACCGGTGCCATTGGGCGCGGCGCTGCGGGCGGCGCTCGACCTGCGTATGCTCGATGGATGACCGACCGCACGACGCCTCGCCTGCCATGACCCACCGCCCCGTGCCGACCCCTGCTGCTGCCACCGATCACTCCAAGACCGCCGTCGTGATCGGCGCGGGCTTCGGCGGCATCGCGCTGGCGATCCGGCTGCAGGCCGGCGGCGTGCAGACCACGCTGCTGGAGGCGCGCGACAAGCCCGGTGGCCGGGCCTACGTCTATGAGGACGAGGGCTTCACGTTCGACGCCGGGCCCACCGTGATCACCGACCCGTCCGCGCTCGAAGAGCTGTTCACGCTGTGCGGGCGCAAGCTTTCGGACTACGTCGAACTGCTGCCGGTGACGCCGTTCTACCGCCTGTGCTGGGAAGACGGCTCGCACTTCGACTATGCGAACGATCAAGAGGCGCTCGATCGGCAGATCCATGCGCGCAACCCGGCCGACGTGGCGGGGTATCGGCGGTTTCTGAGCTATTCCCAGGCCGTATTCGAAGAAGGCTACGTGAAGCTCGGCACGGTGCCGTTCCTGTCGTTTCGCAGCATGGTGCAGGCCGGCCCCGCGCTGGCCAAGCTGCAGGCTTGGCGCAGCGTCTATGGCATGGTGTCGCGCTTCATCGAGCATGAGCAGTTGCGGCAGGCCTTTTCGTTTCACTCGTTGCTGGTCGGCGGCAATCCGTTCGCGACGTCGTCGATCTACACGCTGATCCATGCGCTCGAGCGGCGCTGGGGCGTATGGTTTCCGCGCGGTGGCACCGGGGCGCTGGTGCGCGCGATGATCCGCCTGTTCGAGGACATCGGCGGCACGGTGCGGTTGAACGCGCCGGTCGCCCGCATCGAGCTCGACCGGGGACAAGCGCGTGGTGTCGTGCTGGCCGGCAATGGCGAGCGCATCGCGGCCGATGCGGTGGCGTCGAACGCCGACGTGGTTCGCACTTACGAAAAACTGCTGGGCCACGAGCCGCGCGGCCGCTCGGAAGCGCGCCGGCTCAGCGCGAAGCGGTTCAGCATGTCGCTCGTCGTCGTGCATTTCGGCTTGCGGCGACCGCCCGGCGACTTGCAGCATCACACGGTCTGCTTCGGTGCGCGCTATCGGGATCTCATCAGCGAGATCTTCAATGGGCCGATGCCGGAAGATTTTTCGCTCTACCTGCACGCGCCGTGTGTGACCGATCCCTCACTCGCACCCCCGGGCTGCTCGAGCCACTATGTGCTTGCACCGGTGCCGCATCTGGGGGTGGCGCCGGTCGACTGGTCCGTGCTCGGCCCGCGGTGGCAGGGCCGCATCTTCGACTACCTGGAGCAGCGCTACCTGCCGGGGCTGCGCGCGGACCTGGTGACAAGCCGCGTGTTCACTCCGGCCGACTTCGACCAGCAGTTGGGCGCGCATCTGGGCTCGGCATTCTCGCTCGAGCCGGTGCTGCAGCAAAGCGCGTGGTTTCGTCCGCACAACCGCGATGCGTCGATCGACAACCTCTACATCGTGGGCGCCGGCACGCACCCGGGCGCCGGGCTGCCCGGCGTCGTCGGCTCGGCCAAGGCGACGGCCGGGCTGATGCTCGAAGCGACGCGCGGCCGCGTGGGTGCAGCAGCATGAACGACCGGGTCGACCCTGCGCTGATCGCGCACGCTTCGCAAGCGATCGAGGCCGGCTCCAGCAGTTTTGCCACGGCCGCCCGGCTGTTCGACGTGTCGACGCGCGAGAGCACGCTGCTGCTGTATGCGTGGTGCCGGCATTGCGACGACGTGATCGACGCGCAGGCGTCGGGGCATGCACGCGCACCGGACCGTTCAGCGGATGCGATGGACCCGCCGCTGGTGCGGCTGGCTCGGATTGGAGGACGCCACCGCGAAAGCTTGTGCGGGCACGCCCGATGCGAACGACCCGGTATTTGCCGGCCTGGCCGAAGTGGTGCAGCGCCACGGACTGGAGCCTGCGCTGCTGCAGGAACATCTGCGCGGCTTCCGGATGGACATCGAAGGCGCGCATTACCGGACGCTGGCCGACACGCTGCTCTACTGCTACCGGGTGGCCGGCGTCGTCGGGCTCATGATGGCGCGCGTGATGGGCGTGCGCGATGCGGCGCTGCTGGACCGCGCGTGTGATCTGGGCATCGCGTTTCAGCTCACCAACATCGCGCGCGACATTGTCGAGGATGCTGCCATCGGCCGTGTGTATCTGCCGGCCGAATGGCTGAGCGAGGCCGGAGTCGCGCCGGACCAAATCGACTTGCCCGCGCATCGCGAGGCGCTCGCGGGGGTGGCGGCGCGGTTGGTGGAGGCCGCCGAACCGTACTACACGTCGGCCCTGGCCGGCATCGGTGCGCTGCCACTGCGCTCCGCCTGGTCGATCGCGACCGCGCGCGGTGTCTACCGCGCGATCGGCCGCCATGTGAAAGCCCGCGGCGGCCATGCCTGGGACGTGCGCGTGGCGACCAGTGGGCTCGAAAAAATCTGGCTGACCGCACGCGGCGGTGCGGTGGCGCTGGCCACGCGCGCGGGCACGTCACCCCAGCGCGCCCACAGTCTCTGGCAGCGACCGCAGGCCTGACGCGGCTGTCAGGGCACTGATGCTGCAGCTGGCAGTTCGGGCGCCGGCTGAATTGCATCGGCGCCGCGCCGCCTCCGGGCTGCCTGCACCAGCGCGGCCAGCTGCGGTTGCGACGGCGCCCACAGGAAGCCGAACGACAGCCCGTTTTCGCGCGTGCGCACCGCATGGTGCAGCCGATGCGCCTGCACCAGTCGTTTGAAGTAGCCGCCCTTCGGCATCACCTTGAGCGGCCAGCGCCCATGCACGAGGCCGTCGTGCGCGACAAAGTACAGCAGGCCGTATGCCGCCATGCCCGCGCCGATCCACTGCAGCGGCCAGACGCCGCGCGTGCCGAACCAGATCAGTGCGATCGACACACCCGCGAACACGAACGCGTACAGGTCGTTCTTCTCGAACCAGCCAGTGCGCCTGGCGTGGTGCGACGCGTGCCAACCCCAGCCGAAGCCGTGCATCACGTATTTGTGCGAGCCCCAAGCGACCCACTCCATCGCGGCAATGGTCGCCAACACGATCAAAGCGTCGAATAACTGCATGAACGCGATTGTGCCGAAGCTTGTTCAGCCATGTCGATGCGCGGCTATTGGCTATTCAATTCGTAGCGGCAGATGCAATACCAGCGGGCGCAGCAGCCGTTTTTCGCTCGATCAACGCGTCGAGCACCACCACGCCTTCGCCGTCTGCGCCGACCAGCACCGGATTCAGATCGATCGATGCGATCGTGCCCTGCGCCGCCACCGCCAACTGCCCGATCTGCACGACGAGCCTCGCCAGCGCATCGATGTCCAACGCCGGGTCGCCCCGCACGCCGCCGAGCAACGGCGCCAGCCGCAAGCCATGCAGCGCCGAGCGCACCTGCGCGGCATCGAACGGCGGCAGCAGCACCGCCACATCGGGCAGCGCCTCGACGTACTTGCCACCGTCGCCGACGACGACCACCGGCCCGAACACCGGATCGAGCCGTGCGCCGAGCATGAATTCGTGCTCGCCCCTGCGCATCGCCGCAACGATGACGCCTTGCCGCGCAGCGCCGAGCTGTGCGAGCCGGGCCCACTGACGATCGAAGTGGCTTGCCGCTTCGTCGCTGCTGCCGACGCCGAGCGCGACCAGCCCGTGCTCGGACTTGTGCGGCACGTCGCTCGAGCATGCCTTCACGACGGCGGGCCCGCCGATCCACCGCCACGCCTCAGCCGCCTCGGCCGGGCTCGTGCACAGCCGATGCGCGACGACCGGCAGGCCGGCTGCTTCGGCCCACGCGAGGCTCTGCGCTTCGTTCAGGAACCGGCCGTCTCCGGGCGGCAGCTCGACGACCGGCACCGATGGCCAGGCCACCGGCGCCTGCCGCATCAGCTCGGTGTGCGCGGCGAGCTGGGACAGCGTCTGCAACGCATCGTGTTCGTTGGCGAATGTCGGGATGCCGAGTCGCCGAAACGGCGCGGCCACCGATTCCTGCCAGGCTGCCACGACCACCGGCTTGCCCGTGCGCTGCTCGAACGCGGCCGTGTCGCGCGCGAACGCGTCGACGTCGTAGCCGACACCGGCCACCGGAATATGGATGAACAGCAGATCGGTCGCGGGGTCGCTGGCCAGCGGCGGCAGCACGTCGCCGAACAGCCCGCTGTTGGACAGCAGCGCCGCCGTGATGTCGACGGGATTGACGGCGGTTGCAAAACCCGGCAGCTTGGCGGCCACGTCGGCGCGGGTCTGGGCCGAGAGTTCGGCCAGAGGCAGGTCGAAACCTTCGGCTGCGTCGGCGCCCATCACGCAGCTCGCGCCCGAGTTGCTCACGATCACGAGCCGTCGGCCGGCCGGGCGCCAGCCTTTCAGGAACGTCTCGGCCGCCAGCGCCTGCGCGTGCGGGTCGCGCACGCGCAGGATGCCGTGACGGCGAAAAAACGCATCGACCGTGCGGTCCTCGTTGGCAAGCGAGCCGGTATGGGACGCGGCCGCCTGTTGGCCGCCTGCGGTGCGTCCTGCCTTCACGCAGAGGATCGGAAGGTCGCGTTCGCGCGCATAAGCCGCCGTGCGTGCGAGCAGCGCGGGATTGGCAACGCTTTCCATGTAGAGCAGCAGCAACCGCACCTGCGGGTCGTGCGCGACCGCCCAGGCCAGATCGGCCACCGACACATCGGCTTCGTTGCCGGTCGCATGCACGTGCCGCACACCGAGGCCCCGCGCGCGCAGCAGGCCGTAGGCCATCGCGCTCATGCCGCCGCTTTGGCTGACCACGGCGACCGGGCCGTCCTGCGGCGGAGCTTCGATGAACATGGTGGAGAAGCTTGCGATCGCGCCGGTGCCGAAGTTCGCGAGGCCCTGCGTGTTCGGGCCGAACAACCGCATACCGGCCGCGCGCGCGGTGGCCACCATCGCCTGCTGCACCGCGCGGCCGTGCGCGCCGGTTTCACCGAACCCCGAAGCCACCACGACGACCGACTTGACACCGCGCTCCGCGCACTGCGCGACCGCGTCGACGGCAGGCTGCCCGCCCACGATCACCACCGCGAGGTCGGGCGCTTCAGGCAGCGCAGCCAACGTCGGAAAGCAAGGCAGACCCTGCACTTCGGCGCGCGCGGGGTTGATCGGATAAATCGCACCGGCGTAGCCACAGCGCAGCATGTAGTGGATCGGACGGCCGCCGATCTTGTGCGGGTTCTCGGACGCGCCGATGACGGCGATGGAGCGCGGATTCAGCGCGGACTCGAGCAGATCGGACATGCGGCGTCGTCCTCAGCTCGGCTGAATGTGTGCGGCACGCACGACGCGGGCCCACTTCCCGATCGCGGCCTGCAGCAGGTTGCCGAACGGCCGCGGCGAGATCGGCAGGGCACGCGCGAGTGTTGCCAGCGCGGCACCGGTGCCGCCGAGCAACTGGCGGCGCTGCAACGTCGGACGATCGGGAGCAGACTTCAACGGGTTCAAGAAACACTCCTGCAGGGGAAAAGAATCGCTAAGGGCGAAACATCGCATGGCCATGGTCGAGCACGACCCGGTTGCGGTCCAGACTGTGCACGCGAAAACGCACGTCGCTGCCGACTTCGTGCAACTCGATGCGCAGCGTCTCGCCCGGGAACACGGGGGCGGAAAACCGCGCGAACAGGCGCTGCAGCCGCGCCGGGTCGCTGCCCCCGCAGTGCGCGAGCAACGCGTGGCCGACGATGCCCCAAGTGCACAGGCCATGCAGGATCGGCCGCTCGAAGCCGGCCGCCCGGGCGGTCGGCGGGTCCGAGTGCAATGGGTTGCGGTCGCCGCACAGGCGGTAGAGCAGCGCCTGTTGCGCCAGCGTGGCGACATCGATCACCTGCGCCGGCGCTCTGCTCGGCACGGGCGGCGGCGCTGTCGCGGGCGCATCACCGGGCTGCGCATCGGTTGCGAACCCACCATCGCCACGCGCAAACGTGCTGTGCGTGACGGTGGCGAGCAATGCATCGCTGCTCGCATCGAACAAGTCCTTGTCGTAGGTCACGACGGCGCCGCGGCCCGGTCCTTTGTCCACGATGCGTGTGATGCGGTGCACGGCGCGCACGGTACCGGCCGCGGGAATCGGCGCGTGCCAGACGACGCCCTCTTCGCCGTGCACGATCTTGCCGAAATCGATGCCGGTGGCCGGATCGCGCATCCAGGAGCCCGGATAGCCGAGCACCACGGCCATCGTCGGGAGTGCCCACGGCGTGCCAGCCGCGTCGTCGCTCGTGAACCGCAACTGATGCGGGTCGACCGGGTCCGACCCCAGGCCGAGCGCGAGCGCGTAGCGGATGCAGTCATCGGTGCCATAGGTCTGCACGATGTCTTCGAATGTCCAGGCCTTGAGCGCGGCGTAGTCGATCATGGGTCAGGTATTCCTTGGCTTTGCTGAGACGTGTCGTGCGCGTGCACAGGGCCGAGCGGTTCAGCCCGCCACAGGCTCGAACCGGATCAACGTGCGGCCGTCGTGTTCGAAAAACCGGGCGATCACGCGGTCGCCGATCCTCGCGCCCGACACCCCATGTGCCATCAGCCGTGGCCCTTCGTCGAGTTCGGCGATCACGAGCGTGTAAGGCGCCAAAGTGCGGAACGCATCGGATGGCGCGCGCGAGACGACCGTCACCGCATACAAGTGCGCGGTGGCAGCCGCCGTCTCCCACAGCAGCGCCTCCGACCCGCAGTGGCCACATGCGTAGCGGGCCAGCGACTGGGCCTGACCGCACGCGGCACAGCGCTGATAGCGCAACTGTTGCCGCTCGATCCCCTGCAGAAACAGCGCGGCCGGTGCAGCGCCGCTCGGTTCATCGGGTGGGTTCATACGGGCCGCCTCAGGATCAGGCTTACATGGGACGACATCACGCCGCCGTCGGCATGCACGAACGCGTGGCGCGGCGGCGCGATCTGGCGCGCGCCGGCTTGAGCGGTCATCTGCCGATACGCCTCCACCACATGCGCAAGGCCGCCCGCCACGCCGCAGTGACCGAACGACAGCAGTCCGCCGTGCGTGTTGAGTGGCAGCGGGCCCTGCGCCGCAAAGTCGCCGCGGCGCACCCGACCCGCTGCCTGCCCGCGCGCAGCGAAACCAATTTCTTCGAGCAGCATCGCCAGCGTGATCGTGAACGAATCGTAGATCGCAAGGTAGTCGATATCGGACACCATGAGACCCGCGTGAACCGAACGCGGCTTGCGCTGCGCGCCCGGCGCCGCATTGCAGCACGTGCTGCATCGCGCTCAAGTGCTGGTGCTGGTGCGCCTGCCCGCTGCCAACCAGTCGCGACGCTGGGTGACTTCTCCGAATCGGCCGACACCACCAGCGCCATGGCCCCGTCGGAGATCGGGCAGCAGTCGAGCAGTTTGAGCGGCGCGGCGATCGGCCTGGAAGCCAGCACCTCGGCTGCCGTGATCGGTGTTCGCAGATGGGCGTCCGGGTGCCCTGCCGCGTGGGTGCGCATCAGCACCGCGAGCTCGGCCAGATCGGCCTCCGTGGTGCCGGTCTCGTGGATGTAGCGCGATGCGAGCAGGCCGTAGAAGGCGGGAACCGACACGCCGTTCGGCACTTCGAAGTCGGCATCGCCCACCTGCGCGAGCGTCTGGATCGACTGATCGCGCGACTGGCCGGAAAGTGCGGTTTTCGCCCGCCACCACCAGCACATTGCGGCAGCGGCCACTGGCAACCAGTTCACCCGCCAGCATCAGCATCGCCGCACCCGTTGCGCCGCCGAGCTGCAAGCTGTGCGCGTAGCTCGGGTTCAGTGCGAAGCGTTCGCAAAACAGCGTCGAGAGCATCAGATGCGGTGTCGTGGTCGCATAGCCGCACAGCAGCCCGTCGATGTCGCTGCGCGATCTGCTGGCCGCGCCGAGCGCGTGGCTGGCCGCCTGCGCCATCAGGTCGAGCGCGCTGCGACTTGCATGACGGCCGAACGCAGTGCCGCCAGCGCCGGTCAAGAAGGCGACGCGTGGGCCACTCATCGCGGAAACGCCGCAGCCCACATGCGGTACGCGGTCTCGATCGGCATTCGGCGTTCATTCATCTGGATTGTTTTAAGTACAGCTCGAAGTCCTGGCGGCTTGTCGATACGGACTTCGCCTCCACTCGCAGCGCGTCGGCGCAAGACACAGTGGGCGGTGCTGTTTTCGGCGATTTGACGGTCCGACGCGCCACGGCGTCAAGTCAGACGCACCGACTCGTCGTGTGGGCTTTGTCCGACAGGCACTGTGTTTGCCCCCCGCTAGGCTTGCTTGTTGGCGGATTCAAACGGAGTACAGACGACCATGGCGAAGAATGACAATGTGAACAGCAAACCGGCCGGCAAGACGGCCGGACGCGTGACCGACAGCGGTCCGAGCAAGGCGCCCGACAGCGCGCACGGCGACCTGCTGGTGCAAAAGGCGATCGATACGCAGGAGATTTCTGCCTCGATGCCGCACAACCCGAACAGCCTGAAAGACAGCGGCCACGACAGCGCCGTGCATCCAGCCGAAGGCGCGCAGGCCGACAAGACGTCCAAGCTGGCCAGCGCAAGCACGTTGACCGAGCGCAATGAAAACGGCAAGACCAACGGCGCGGCCGACGAGCCGGGCACCAACCCCACCGTGGGCCCGTTGAGCCGGGTCCGCGTGAATTCGGGCGGCCAGCCGCTGACCACGAATCAAGGCGTGCATATCGCAGACAACCAGAACTCGCTCAAAGCCGGGCTGCGCGGCCCGGCACTGCTCGAAGACTTCATCCTGCGCGAGAAGATCACGCACTTCGACCACGAGCGCATCCCCGAGCGGGTCGTGCATGCGCGTGGGTCCGGCGCGCACGGCTTCTTTGAAAGCTACGAGGACCTGAGCGCGCTCACCGCGGCAGCGCCGTTCAAGAGCAAGGGCAAGATCACGCCACTGTTCACGCGCTTTTCCACCGTGGCGGGAGAGCGCGGCTCGAAGGACACAGCGCGTGATGTGCGCGGCTTCGCGGTCAAGTTCTACACCGACGAAGGCAACTGGGACCTGGTCGGCAACAACATGCCGGTGTTCTTCATCCAGGACGCGATGAAGTTCCCGGACCTGGTCCACGCGGTCAAGCCCGAGCCGCACCACCAGATGCCGCAAGCCGCCAGCGCGCACGACACGTTCTGGGACTTCGTCTCGTTGTCGCCCGAGTCGACGCACATGACGGTCTGGCAGATGAGCGACCGCGCGATCCCGCGCAGCTACCGGATGATGGAAGGCTTCGGCGTTCACACGTTCCGTCTGGTCAACGCGCAAGGCGAATCGAAGCTCGTCAAATTCCACTGGAAGCCGAAGCTCGGCACGCATTCGCTGGTTTGGGACGAGGCGGTCAAGATCTCGGGCGCGGACCCGGACTTCCACCGCCGCGATTTGTGGGAAGCGATCGAGTCCGGGGAGTACCCCGAGTGGGAACTCGGCCTGCAGATCTTCTCGGAAGAAGACGCGCTGAAGTGGAGCTTCGACTTCCTGGACGCCACCAAGATCGTGCCGGAAGAGTTGGTGCCGGTGAAGATCGTCGGGCGCATGGTGTTGAACCGCAACCCGGACAATTTCTTCGCCGAAACCGAGCAGGTCGCGTTCTGTACCGCCCATGTGGTGCCGGGCATCGACTTCACCAACGATCCGTTGCTGACCGGCCGCCACCACTCGTACCTCGACACGCAGTTGAGCCGCCTCGGTGGCCCGAACTTCACCGAGCTGCCGATCAACGCGCCGGTGGCGCCCGTGCACAACAACCAGCGCGATGGGCATGGTCGCCAGGCGATCAACCGTGGCCGGGTGGCGTACGAGCCAAATTCGCTCGGCGGCGGCTGCCCGTTCCAGGCCGGCGCAGCCACGGGGTTCGTCTCGTTTCCGCAGCCGGAGCAAGGCGACAAGGTGCGCGGCAAGCCGGAGAAGTTTGCCGAGCACTACGCGCAGGCCAAGCTGTTCTACGAAAGCCAGATGCCTTGGGAGCAGGCGCACATCGTCGCCGGCTACCGCTTCGAGCTGTCCAAGCTGACCGTGCCCGCTATTCGTGAACGCATGGTGGCCGGCCTGATGAACGTATCGATGGAGCTGGCGCAGAAGGTGGCCGAAGGTCTGTCGATGGAACTGCCCGAGCCGTTGCCGCGTGCGGTGCCTCCGGTGCAGCCCGAAGTCGAGAAGTCGCCTGCTTTGTCGCTCATGGCGCGGCCTGGCGACGGTGGCATCCGGACACGCAAGGTCGCGCTGCTGGTGGCCGACGGAGTCGACGGCAAAGCAGTCGCGAAGATTCAGTCCGCTTTGTTGGACGCGGGTGCGATCGGTCGTGTGGTCGGACCCCGTGTGGGGCCGGTACGCACGGCGGATGGCAGCCTGTTGCAGGCCGATGCGTCGATGGAAAACGAGCCTGGATTTCTGTTCGATGCGCTGGTGTTGCCGGCGGGCGATGCGGGTGTTGAAAAACTCGCGGCGCTCGGTCAGACGATGGAATTCATTCGCGACCAATATCGGCATGGCAAGACCATCCTGGCGCTTGGCGCATCGCAGCTGTTGCTGGGCACCGCAAGCATCCCGATGCAGTTGCCCGACGGCGGCGCGGACCCTGGTCTGCTGCTGGCCGACGACGCGGAGCAGGCGATCAAGCCGTTCTTTGCCGCGATGGCCAAGCACCGCCATCCAGCGCGTGAGACGGATCCGCCACGGGTCTGAGTCGTTGCGTCGACCGATGCGCGTGTGCGTCGGATCGGGGCCCGATCGGTTTCGATCCGGCGTCGCCGCAGCAACGCGGCAAGCGCGGCGTTGTCGTGCAACGTGAGACCGTCGTGCGTCTGTCGCGCATTGGGCTTCCGACGGGTCAGACGCGTGCTTAGCCGACCGCAGCTCGTGTAGCCGGACCGTTGGCGTGCCTCGCGGTCCGGACGCATATGGAATAGGCAAGCCGCAAGCGTCGCTTGGGCATCGTCTCGGTCAGCGCTGCGCGGCCCCTGCCGGGTCCTTGTCCTTCACTGCGTCGAATCCGAACGCGGTCGCCCTGTCTTGATGATCGGCACGCTGTCCAGCGCGGCAAACAGTTGCGCATCGCTCATGTTGGCCAACGCCAGAATCCCGGCACGCAGAATCTCGCTTTTCTTCACGTGGCGCTGGCGGGCCGCCGCGCGTTGCTTGAGCAGATCGATCAACTGGTATTCGCCTTTCGGCATCGTGAAGCTGTCGCGCACCGGCTTCGGCTTTTTGAGCTTGGGCGGCTTGGGCGCCTTGATCGGTCGAGGCTCGGGCACATGATTCAGCGCGCTCTTTCCCGACTCCTGAACCTGTGGTGCGTCGGACGCGGCCAAGGTCGCCTTCTGCCGGCGCCTGACCGGCAGCGGCGTCTCGGCAGCAAGCGGCGGCGCGGCTTGCTGCGGCGGTTCCGGCCAGGCCTGTGGCGGTGCGGACGGGTCGTCGGCTGACAAGCGCACGGCAGCAGGCCGTCTGGTGCGCCCGATGGCTGTCTTCGCCGCCGGCACAGCTCGCTCTGGAGGCAAAGACTTCGCGGATGGAGTTTTTTTCACAGGGTCTGTGGGGCGAAAGAGAGCTCGGATCGTTGGGATGGGCACATAGGGGAATTCTGCCTCGACAACGTCGCTTCACCAAACGGCACGGCCCGAAGGACCGCGCGCGACGGCAACTTCGTAGCTGCAAGCTCGACCCGCTTTGCGAGCGGATGGCGCCGCTGGATCGGCATCACGACGCCGCGAATCGACGCCTTTCGTCTCGGGGAAAGTCTGGTGGCGCCGCAGCGTCCAAATGGGCTAGATTGCCTGATCGACGCGCGCTCGGCTGCCTCGAGCCGCCACCGGCTTGTCCATTACAAATCAGATCGGAATCCTCATGACGAACCGCAGACACCTCCTGGCGCGCAGCGCTGCCTTGTTCGGCGCCGCCTCCAGCGGCCTGCTGCTGCCGCGCCTGTCCTTTGCTCAAGGCGGAGCGCCAGTCAAGGTCGGCCTCATGCTTCCCTACACCGGCACCTTCGCGCAACTCGGCATCGCGATCGAAAACGGCTTCCGCATGGCGCTGACCGAAAAAGGCGACAAACTGGGCGGCCGCGGCATTGAATTCTTCAAGGTCGACGACGAATCGAACCCCGCCAAGGCGGTGGAAAACGCGAACAAGCTCGTGCAGCGCGACGGCGTCGATGTGCTGGTCGGCACCGTGCACTCGGGCGTGCAAATGGGCATTCAGAAAGTCGCGCGCGACTCCGGCGTGCTCAGCATCATCCCGAACGCGGGCGTGCTGGCCGCCACGCGGGCGCTCTGTGCGCCGAACGTGTTTCGCACCAGCTTCACCAATTCGCAGCCGACGTTCGCGCTGGGCAAGGCGATGGCCGAGAAAGGCATCAAGAAAACCGCGTGGATCACCTGGAAGTACGCAGCCGGCGATGAAGCGTTCGAAGGCTTCAAGGAAGGCTATACCAAGGGCGGCGGCACGATCGTCAAGGAGCTGGGCCTGCCGTTTCCGAATGTCGAATTCCAGGCGCTGCTGACCGAGATCGCCTCGGCCAACCCCGATGCGGTCGCATGTTTCTTCGCTGGCGGCGGCGCCGTCAAGTTCATGAAGGACTATGCGGCGGCCGGGCTGAAGGACAAGATTCCGCTGTATGGCTCCGGCTTCCTGACCGAAGGCACGGTCGCTGCGGCCGGCGATGCGGCAAATGGCGTCATTACGGCGATGCACTATGCCGACACGCTGGACACCCCGCGCAACAAGCAGTTCCGCGCCGACTATGCCAAGGCGTTCAAGGGGGAGGCCGATGTCTACGCCGTCCAAGGCTACGACGCGGGTCAGTTGCTGCTGCAGGGCGCCGAAGCCGTCAAAGGCGATCTGTCGGCCAAGGCCGCACTGGTCAAGGCGATGGAAGGCGCAACGATCGACAGCCCGCGCGGCAAATGGACGATGAGCAAGTCGCACAACCCGATCCAGGACATCTACCTGCGCGAGGTGAAAAACGGCGACAACCAGGTGATTGGCATGGCGGCCAAGGCGCTGGCCGACTCCGGCGCTGGCTGCAAGATGTGAAGCCCCTCCAGGCTTCGCTTCCTACGGTCGACGTTCGCCATCCCCCTCGGGCGGGGGGCGTCGCCAGCGGCCTGGCGGAGCCTGCTCCGCGGCGTCCGTTTGAAGGGTGCGCGTGACGCGCGGTGGTTGATGGACCTTCCGACTTTTTTGATTCAGCTGCTGAACAGCGTGCAGTACGGACTGCTGTTGTTCATGCTGGCGGCCGGCCTGACCCTGATCTTCGGGATCATGGGCGTGGTCAATCTGGCGCACGGCAGCTTCTACATGCTGGGCGCGTACCTGGCGTACTGGCTGGTCGGCCTGTCGGGCAGCTTGACTTTGGCGATCATCGGCGGTGTGGCGCTTTCGATCGTGTTCGGGCTCGCGCTCGAGAGGCTGCTGTTTCGGCATTTCTATCAGCGCGACCATCTGGATCAGGTGCTGCTCACGTTCGGGCTGATCTATATCTTCGAGGAGCTGCGCTCGATCCTGTGGGGTGACGATGTGCACGGCGTGCCGGTGCCGGAAGCGCTCAGGTGGTCGATTCAACTGACCGACAACCTGTCCTATCCCGGTTACCGGCTGTTCGTGGGCGGTGTTTGTCTGGCGCTGGCGCTCGGCCTTTACCTGCTGATCTCGAAGACCCGGCTCGGCATGAAGATCCGCGCCGGCGCATTCAATCGCGAGATGGCCGAGTCGCTCGGCGTCAACATTCGGCTGATCCACGCGGTCGTGTTCGCACTGGGTGTCGCACTGGCGGCCGTGGCCGGCATGGTGGCGGCGCCGCTGTCGAGCGTCTATCCGAACATGGGCTCTCAGGTGCTGATCATCTGCTTCGTGGTGGTCGTGATCGGCGGCATCGGATCGGTACGGGGTGCGTTGATCGCGGCGTTGCTGGTCGGATTTGTCGACACCTTCGGCAAGGTGCTGCTGCCGCAACTCTCGGGCATGCTGATCTATCTGCTGATGGCCGCCGTGCTGCTTTGGAAACCCGAAGGACTGTTCAAGCAATGAGCGAGATGTCTGCCACATGAGCGCGCCCCGGGCACACCTCGAACGGCTGCCGGGCAGCATTCGGCTTCTGTTGGTGCTGGCGTTGATCGCGCTGCTGGCTTTTCCGTTTCTCAGCAGCAACACGTTCTATACCGGCATGGTCGCGCAGATGATGATCATGGCGATCTTTGCGATGAGCCTCGATCTGCTGCAAGGCGTTACGGGGCTCGTGTCGCTCGGCCACGCGGCGTATTTCGGGCTCGCGGGCTATGCGCTGGCATTCCTGACGCCGGCCGGCGCACCGGTGAGCCTCTGGTGGACGTTGCCGCTCGCGGTGCTCGCGTCGGGTACGGCCGCGCTCGTGATTGGATTCTTCGTGGTGCGTACGCACGGCATCTACTTCATCATGGTCACGATGGCGTTCGCGCAGATGGTGTTCTACGTGTTCTTCGACAACCGCGCGCTGGGCGGCTCGGACGGGCTCTACATCAACTTCAAGCCCGAAGCGGGGCTGTTCGATCTGGACGACAGGCAGACTTTCTACTACTTCACGCTCGCCTGCCTGGTGGGCGTCTACGCGCTGCTGCGGCGGCTGCTCTGGAGTCCCTTCGGCCGCGCGCTGTCCGGCATCCGGGTGAACGAGCACCGGATGCGCGCGCTAGGCTTCGGCTCGTTCGGCTACAAGCTCACGGCCTTCGGAATCGCCGGCGCATTGGCCGGCCTGGCAGGCTATCTTTGGGCGGCGCAGAGCGGCTATGTGAACCCGGAGTTGATGGGCTTTCACCTGAGCGCGCATGCGATCATGATGGTGATCCTGGGTGGCATGGGAAACTTCGCGGGCGCCATCCTCGGCGCCTTTGCGTTCGAATATCTGCTGCATCTGTTCAAGGACATCACCAAGTATTGGCAGCTCCTGATGGGCGGTTTCATTGTCGTGGTGGTGCTGTTCGCACCGCGCGGGCTGCTCGGCCTGCTGACGATGTTCAACCGCCCTGCGCGGACGGAGCGAGCGGATGCATGACGTGGACGTGTTGCTGTCGGCCCGCGGCCTGACCAAACGCTTCGGCGGGCTGGCCGCCGTCAACGATGTGTCGCTCGATCTGTCGCGCAACCGCATCCATGCGGTGATCGGCCCGAACGGCGCGGGCAAGTCGACCCTGACCAACCTGCTGTCCGGCGACCTGCTACCGACATCGGGCCGGGTGCTGCTCGGCGGCACCGACGTGACCGGCTGGTCGCCGGAGCGGATTTCGCGCCAGCGACTCGGCCGCAGCTACCAGAAGACCAACATCTTCGCGCCGTTCACCGTTTGGGAGAACGTGCGGCTGGCTGCCCAATCACGCCGGCCGAGCCGGTTTCGGCTGCTGGCTCGCGCTTCGGAGTCGAGACCAACCAACGAAGCCTGCGCGCGCGCCCTGGCACTGTCTGGCCTGGAAGACCGGAAGCACATGGTGGCCGGCGCCGTCTCGCATGGAGAGCAGCGCCAACTCGAAATCGCGATGACCCTGGCCACCGATCCGCAAGTGCTGCTGCTCGACGAACCGCTCGCCGGCATGGGTGTGGCCGAGGCCGATCGCATGGTCGACCTGCTGCTGAGGATCAAGCCCGATCACGCGATGCTGCTGGTCGAGCACGACATGGATGCGGTGTTCGCGCTGGCCGACGTGCTGACCGTGATGGTCAACGGGCAGGTGATTGCGAGCGGCGAGCCCGCCGCGGTACGCAGCGACGCCGGCGTGCAGTCCGCCTACCTGGGCGAAGACGATCACGCCACGTGAAGGGCCACGCAACGTGAACCCGGCCAACGCACGCGAATCGCTGATCGATGCGCGCGGCATCCATAGCTACTACGGCGCAAGCCAC
This sequence comes from uncultured beta proteobacterium, assembly GCA_963761295.1. Lineage (GTDB taxonomy): Bacteria > Pseudomonadota > Gammaproteobacteria > Burkholderiales > Burkholderiaceae_C > JBBPYC01. Next base: position 231,539 of record CAVXGG010000019.1, on the reverse strand, counting down.
ATCCTGCGCGGCGTCGATTTCACGGTCGGCCGCGGCGAGACGATCGGCCTGATGGGCCGCAACGGCATGGGCAAGAGCACCTTGCTCAAAAGCATCATGGGGCTGGTGCGGCCACGCGTCGGACAGGTGAGGATCATGGGCCGCGACATGTCGGGGCGGCCGGCCTACGAGGTCGCACGTCTGGGCATCGCCTATGTGCCCGAGGGTCGCGGCATCTTCGGCAACCTCAGTGTGGTGGAGAACCTGAAGATGGCCGCTCGCCCCGGCACGCGCGGCCAGCGGGACTGGACCTACGACCGCGTGCTGCAGACCTTCCCGCGGCTCGCCGAACGCCTCGGCCACGGAGGCCAGCAGTTGTCCGGCGGCGAGCAGCAGATGCTCACGATCGGCCGCGCGCTGATGACCAACCCGGACGTGCTGATCCTCGACGAAGCCACCGAAGGGCTGGCGCCGTTGATCGCCAAGGAAATCTGGCGCATCTGCGGCCTGATCCGCGAGACCGGCATCAGCAGCGTGATCGTCGACAAGAACTGGAAGCACGTGACCGCGATCACGGATCGCAACGTGATTCTCGTGAAAGGCGAAGTGGTGTTCTCGGGCAGGTCCGACGCGTTGCGAGCAAGCCCGGAAATCCTGGCGCAGCACCTGGGTCTGTGATGCGGGGCCTGCCTGCAACCCCGACCACGCGCGGCTGTGGCGGGGCGGACCGACCGGTGCGGTGATCCGTGCGACGCATCGGCGCCGTGCCACCGCGCGGGTTTTCCATCAGTGACCAAATCGATGAGCTCACTAAGATGGGCCCAAGCTGTGCGGACCCGACCACATGCACCGACAACAACCAACTTCGGAGATACACGACATGAACCCGACCGAATCGAAGCGCCGCACGACCTTGCGGCCCCGGCATTTGCTGACCTCACTGGCCGCCGGTGCGGCATTGCTGTGCGCGGGCACCGCGGCCCAGGCGCAAGGAAAGCTTCAAGCTCGGCGTCGTGAGCTTCCTGTCCGGCCAGGCGGCGGAGAGCTTCGGCATTCCCGCGGTGAACGGTGCCAAGGCGCTGATCGCCGCGTTCAACGAAGGCAAGGGCCCTGCGCCGTACGACAAAAAAGGCTTCGGCGGACTCACGATCGAGCCGGTCTACATCGACGAAGCTGGCGGCGCCACCAAGCAGGTGCAGGAGTTGCGCAACCTGTACGACCGCGAGAAGGTCGATGCGGTGGTCGGCTACGTGAGTTCGGGCGACTGCCTCGCGGTGGCCCCGGCGGCCGAAGAGATGAAGCGCTTTCTGATCCTCTACGACTGCGGCACGCCGCGCATTTTCGAGGACAACAAATTCGACTACGTGTTTCGCACCGCATCGCACGGCACGATGGACAACGTCGCGCTGGCGCGCTACCTGAAAGCCAAGAACATCAAGGTCGGCAACATCAGCCTGATCAACCAGGACTATGCCTGGGGCCAGGATTCAAAAAAGGATTTCACGCTGTCGATGGCGCAGCTCTATCCGGACGCCAAGGTGGCGCAGGACCAGAACCCGAAATTCGGCGCGGGCCAGTACGGCACCGAGATTTCGTCGCTGATGAGCAAGCCCGCCGACGTCGTGCATTCGAGCCTTTGGGGTGGTGACTTGCAGGCGTTCATCCTGCAGGCCGCGCCGCGCGGCCTGTTCAAGCGCACCCAGGTGCTGCTGTCGGCCGGCGACCACGTGCTGCCGAACCTCGGCGACAAGATGCCCGACGGCACCATCCTGGGTGCGCGCGGCGCTTACGGACTGATGGCGCCGAAGTCGGATTTGAACGACTGGTGGTGGAAGCTGTATTCGGACGCGAACAACGTCTATCCCGTGCAGGCACCGTACCGCATGGCGCAGGCGCTGTTGGGATTGAAGCTCGCCGTCGAGAAGGCCATGGCAGCCAATGGCGGCAAGAAGCCCACGCACGAGCAACTCGCTTCCGCGCTCAAGGGCAGTTCTTGGGAGTCACCAGCCGGCAAGATCGAACTCGCGTTGGGCAACGGCCACCAGGCGATTCAGCCGACTGCGATCGGCAAGACGCGCTACGACAAGGAACGAAAGCTCGTCGTGCTCGACGAGATCGTGCGGTTTCCGGCCGAATGCGTGAACCCCCCGGCCGACCAGAAATCCGAGGAGTGGATCAAGGCCGGTTTCCCCGGTGCGAAGGGCTGCCCGTAATCGCCTGGCTGAGGGGGTCGGGCCGAAGCCCTTACCCTTTCGCTTCCACATCGCGCAAGACATGCCAGCCCTCTCCACCATTCTGATCGACGGTCTGACCTACGCGTCATGGCTGTTCATCGTCGCGCTCGGCCTCACGCTGGTGTTCGGCGTGTTGAAGATCCTGAACATCGCGCATGGAAGTTTCTATGCGCTCGGCGCGTATGCCGCAGCCAGTTTCGTCGGCTGGGCGGCGAGCATGAAATGGGCGCCCGGCTTCACGTTGATTGCGATGCTGCTGGCGGCGGTTGCGGTGGCCGCCATCGTCGCGCCGTTGACCGAGCGCGGGCTGTTGCGCTTCTTCTACGGCCGCGACGAAGTGCTGCTGGTGCTGGTCACCTACGCGCTGTTCCTGATCATGGAGGACGTGACCAAATTGATCTGGGGCGCAAACCCTTATTACGTGTTCGAACCCTACGGCCTGTTCGGCAACGTGGAGGTGGGCGTGCAGAGTTACGTGGGCTACGACTTCGCGCTGATGGTGCTTGCGGTCGTGGTTGGTCTGGTGGTCTGGTGGGGGCTGAACCGCACCCGCCAGGGCAAGATCGTGCTGGCCGTGATTCACAGCGCGGAGATCGCATCCAGCATGGGCGTGAACGTCTCACGCGTCTACATGGTGGCGTTCTCGGTCGGCATTTTCCTGGCGGCGCTCGGCGGGGCGTTCACGGCGCCGATGATCTCGGTGCAGCCGGGCATCTCGGTCGGCGTGGTGATCGTGTCGTTCGCGGTGGTCATCATCGGCGGCCTCGGCAGCATCGAGGGGGCAGCGGTCGGCGCGCTGATCGTGGGGTTGGCTCGTTCGCTTGCGGTGCATGTCGCGCCGGTCGCGGAGCTGTTTTCGATCTACGTCGTGATGGTGATCGTGCTGATGTTCCGGCCGGAAGGGTTGTTCCAGCGCATCCAGGCCCGGAAGATATGACTCCTCCCCAATTTTCGCTCCCTTCAGTCGGCTTTCGACTGCCCCCCAGCGGACTGGCGGAGCCAGTTCTGCGGCGCCTGCTGGGATGGGGGTTTGACACCTTCTGGAGCACGCTGCGCTCGATTGATGTTTTTCACGCCGCTTCGGAGGGCGACACGGGTGCAGGCTCAATGCGTGGCTTGCAGCCGACGCTGGGGGGTCAAGACACAAACCGCTTTGCGTGGTGTCGTGCGTCATCGACATCCGGCTTTGGGGTTCGCGCGATATGGCGGTAGTGCAACCTGATGCGCAGCGAACGCCTGCGACTGCGGCTCCGAGCCACTGGCGATCGATCGGGCTTGGCGTGGCTGCTAGCGTGGTGCTTGTGCTGGCCGGGCTGGTGATGCCGCGCTGGCTCACGTTTTTGCTCACGATGGCGGCGGCCAACGGGCTGGCATCGCTTGGCATCGTGGTGCTGATGCGCGGCGGCGTGGTGCCGTTCGGCCAGGGGATGATGTTCGCGCTGGGCGGCTATGCGGCTGCGCTTGCTTTCAACCAGCTGGGACTGACGGATGCGGTGTTGCTGCCGGTGCTCGGCGGCTTGACGGCGGCGGTGATCGCAGCGCCGTTCGCGCCGTTGCTGTCACGTTACCGGGGCATCTTCTTTGCGATGCTCACCCTGGCGCTGTCGATGGTGACCTACGGCTTGCTGGTCAAGGTCGACTGGATGGGCGGCTCGGACGGCTTCAACATGGGCCGCCCCACGCTGTTCGGCAGCGAGCTGGCCGATGACAGCGTGGTCTACACGCTGTATGTAATCACGGTGATGCTCGCCACCGTCATTTCGCTGCTGGCGCGCACCTACTTCGACAGCACGCGCGGGCTCGTCACGCTGGCGGTGCGGGACAACGAGCTGCGCGTCGAATACCTGGGCGGCTCGGTGCGGGAAGCCATGTCGATCAACTTCATCATCGCGGCGTTCTGCGGTGGCGTGGGCGGCTCGCTCGCGGTGATGGCGCTCGGCCACATCGAGCCGAATTTCAGCTTCTGGACCACGTCGGGCGAGTTCGTGTTCGTCGCGATTCTGGCGGGCTGGCAGAGCGTGGCGGCGGTGTTCGCGGCGAGCATGGTGCTCGAGGTGGTGCGGTCGTTTTCCTCAGCCTATTTCCCGAACACCTGGCAGCTGGTGCTCGGATTGTTCCTGCTGCTCGTGATCCGGTTTCTGCCCGGCGGCATCGGCTCCCTCTGGATGGGGCGCAGCAAGCGATGAGCACGCCACTGCTCGAGGCGACCGGTATCGAAAAGCGCTTCGGCGCGGTGGTTGCCGCCGACAACCTGCAGGTGCGCATCGGCACCGGTGAGCGGGTCAGCCTGATCGGCAGCAACGGCGCGGGCAAGACCACGTTCGTCAACATGATCACCGGCTATCTGAAACCAGACGCCGGCCGCATTCAGCTGGCCGGACGGGACATCACCCCGCTGGCGCCGCGCACGATCACGCAGCTCGGCGTGGCGCGGTCGTTTCAGATTCCGCAGCTCTACGGGGAGTTGACGGTGCTGGAGAACATGCTGGTCGCCAATGCGTGTCATGACCGACGCTTGAGCTTCTGGCAGTCGGCACGCAGACCCGCAGCGGTTTCCCGCGCGCGCGCGCTGCTGGAACGCTTCCGCCTGGGTGACCTGCATGAACGCCGCGTGGCCGAGTTGCCCGGTGGCGTGCGCAAGCTGCTCGACATCGCGATGGCTTTGACCGCCGCGCCGAAGCTGCTGCTGCTGGATGAGCCGACCAGCGGCGTTTCGGCCGACGAGAAGTTTCCGATGATGCAGACCATCATGGACGCGCTGCGGGAGGAAGCCGACACCACCGTGCTGTTCGTCGAGCACGACATGGACATCGTGGAGCGCTATTCGACGCGCGTGATCGCGTTTTATGCCGGCCGGATCATCGCCGACGATGTGCCGGACGTGGCGCTGGGCGCGGACGACGTGCGTCGCTACGTCACGGGCGAACTGTTGCAGGAGGCATCCGCATGAACGCGCGAGGAACCTCGTCATGCTGAAGATTGAAGACCTGCATGTGGCAATCCAGTCGGTGGTCGCGCTGCGCGGACTGTCGCTGACCGTGGAAGACGGCACCATGGTCGGCCTGGTCGGCCGCAACGGCGCGGGCAAGACGACGTTGATGCGGTCGGTGATGGGCCATCTCTCGCCAAGCCAGGGCCGCATCACATTCGACGGCCAGGACCTCGGCGCCCTGCCCACGCACGCGCGCGCGAGCCTCGGCATCGGCTACATGCCCGAAGACCGTGGGCTCGTGCCCGAGCTGACGGTCGAGGAGAACATTCTCGTGCCGATCTGGGTCAGCAAGAATTTGAAGCAGTCCGAGCGGCTCGAGCTGGTCTATTCGGTGCTGCCGGAGCTGACCGAGATGCGCGAACGCCGCGCGCTGCTGCTCTCCGGCGGTCAGCAAAAGCTCGTCGCCCTCGCACGCGCACTGGCAGTCGGCACCAAGCTGCTGCTGCTCGACGAGCCGTTCGAGGGCGTCGCGCCCGCGTTGTCGATGCGGCTCGGCGACGTGATCGCGGGCCTGAAGGGCAGCGCGATCTCGGTGCTGATCGCGCAGAGCGACTTGAACCACGCGCGCCGGCTGGTCGATGCCGAGTTCGTGGTGGAACGCGGTGCCAACGTGGCGTTGGACGCCACCACTCCCTGACGCCCCGCAGCCGGGGCCATGGACCGCTGCGTCGACCCACCGCGGCCATGCGTCGCGAGCGGCAGGCTGTCGAAGCGGCCGCTCGGGCCTGTCCGAAGCTCGGCCCGCAGCGGAGAGTCGTGTTCGGACACCGGACCTGTCCGGCACTGCTCGTGCGTTCGGCATGCGCGCCGGCGTGCCCCCTGCCATGCAACCCGCGGTCGCACGGCCACTACAAGAATACGGCGGGCAAGTACGAGAACCCGACGGGCCGGTGCGATGGGTCGGCTGGTGGCTGCAATCCGAGCACAGGTATGCAGAGCGACCGGCCAGGAACCGGGACGGCAGGTGCTAAGGTGCGTCGGCGTCGAACGGCTTCCTTCCGACGTCGAAATGCCCGAGCGGCCAACCGTTCGACGCGGTCCCCGGCCGGTGAGCGGGAACGCCGCACGTCGCGCGCGTGCGGTCGCACGTTCGCATCCCTTCCACCGCATCATCTGTCTGCCGCATGTTCGACCATCTAGACGCCCTGCTGCTGGCCCGCATTCAGTTCGGCTTCACGATCGCGTTTCACATCATCTTCCCGGCCTTGACGATCGGCCTGGCGAGCTACCTTGCGGTGCTCGAAGCCGCGTGGCTGAAGACGAAGAAAGAGGTCTACCGCGATCTCTATCACTACTGGTCTCGCATCTTTGCGGTGAATTTCGGCATGGGCGTCGTCTCCGGGATCGTGATGGCCTACCAGTTCGGCACCAACTGGAGCGGGTACTCGGACTTCGCGGGCAGCGTGACCGGGCCGCTGCTAGCCTACGAGGTGCTGACCGCGTTCTTCCTGGAGGCGGGCTTTCTCGGCGTGATGCTGTTCGGCTGGAAGAAGGTCGGGCCGGGCCTGCACTTTTTCTCGACCCTCATGGTCGCGCTCGGCACGCTCACCTCGATGACCTGGATCCTGGCGTCCAACAGCTGGATGCAGACGCCGGCCGGCTATGAGATCGTGGACGGCCGCGTGGTGCCGGTGGACTGGCTCGCGGTGATCTTCAATGCATCGTTTCCGTACCGGTTGATGCACATGGGGCTGGCCGCTTTCCTGTCGACGGCGCTGTTCGTCGGCGCGGCCGGCGCCTGGCATTTGCTGCGCGGCGACCGCACGCCGGCCGTGAAGACGATGACGTCGATGGCGTTGTGGATGCTGCTGGCGGTTGCACCGATCCAGGCGGTGGTGGGCGACTTCCACGGCATCAACACGCTCGAGCACCAGCCGGCCAAGATCGCGGCGATGGAAGGCCATTGGGAGAACAAGCCCGGTGAGGCGGTGCCGCTCACGCTGTTCGGCTGGCCCGACATGGAGGCCGAGGAGACGCGCTTCGCGGTGCAGATCCCGCACCTTGGCAGCCTGATCCTCACGCACAGCTGGGACGGTCAGTTCCGGGGCCTGAAAGACTTCGCACCGCAGGACCGGCCGAACTCGACCGTCGTGTTCTGGTCGTTCCGTGCGATGGTCGGGCTCGGCTTCGCGATGATCGGGCTGGCGCTCTGGGCTGCGTGGACGCGCTGGCGCGGCAATTTGTTCGAGTCGCGCGCACTGCAGCGCGTGATGGTGCTGATGGGGCCGGCCGGCCTGGCCGCCATCATCGCCGGCTGGATCACCACCGAGGTCGGCCGCCAGCCCTGGGTCGTCTATGGGTTGCTGCGGACGGCCGACGCGGTGACACCGGCCAACAGCGCCACACAGGTGGGCGTTTCGCTGGCGCTGTTCGTGATCGTTTATCTGCTGGTGTTCGGCGCCGGCACGGTGTATGTGCTGCGGCTGGTCGGCGAGGGCCCCACGCCGCACGAAGGCGCGCAGCCGTCGCCAGGCGGTCCGGGCCAGTCGCGTACACCGGCGCGCCCGGTGTCGGCCGCGTACGACGACAACGTGCCACTCGGAGACAAGCCCGGCTCGCCGACCAGCGGCAACGGGCCGCGCCTGCAGCCCGGCAATTGAGCCAACCCAAGACAAGGAACCCGCCATGATTCATCTCGGTGTCGATCTGTCGCTGGTCTGGGCCGCGATCATCCTGTTCGGCGTGATGATGTACGTCGTGATGGACGGCTTCGATCTCGGCATCGGGCTGCTCTATCCGTTCTTCCCGGAGCGGGGCGATCGCGACGTGATGATGAACACGGTGGCGCCGATCTGGGACGGCAACGAGACCTGGCTCGTGATGGGCGGCGCCGGGCTGTTCGCGGCGTTTCCGCTGGCCTACGGCCTGATCCTGAGCGCGCTGTATCTGCCCTTGATCCTGATGCTGCTGGGCCTGATCTTTCGCGGGGTCGCGTTCGAGTTCCGCTTTCGAGCAAGCGAGCTGCGCCGGCACTGGTGGGACTACGCGTTCATCGGCGGATCCGTCTGCGCGACGTTCTTCCAGGGCGTGGCCCTGGGCGCGCTGATCGGTGGCATCGAGGTCAGCGGGCGCAGCTACGGCGGCGGGCCGTTCGACTGGCTCACGCCTTTCTCGCTCTTTTGCGGTGTATCGCTGCTGTTCGGCTACGCGCTGCTCGGCTGCACCTGGCTGATCTACAAGACCGATGGGCCGCTGCAGATCAGCATGCGCCGCTTCGCGCGTCCGCTGACGCTGCTGCTGCTCGGCGTGGTCGGCCTGATCAGCATCTGGACACCGCTGCAACACGCCGCGATCGCCGAGCGCTGGTTCAGCTTTCCCAACATCTTCTGGCTCGCGCCGGTGCCGATCCTGGTGCTGCTGACAACCTGGCGACTGCTGCAGTCGCTCAAAGGGGAAGGCCATGCCGGCCCGTTCATCCTGACGCTGTGCCTGGTGTTTCTGGCCTACAGCGGCCTGGGGATCAGTGTCTGGCCGAACGTGGTGCCGCCGAGCGTGTCGATCTGGGACGCGGCGGCGCCCGTGCAGAGCCAGCTGTTCACGTTGATCGGCGCGCTCCTGATCATCCCGATGATCCTGGGCTACACCGCCTGGAGCTACTACGTGTTTCGCGGCAAGGTCGATTCGTCGGCCAGCTATCACTGAACCAACGCTGCGGGGGAAGCGACATGCGACCATTGCCGGACTCACCCGATCGGGTCGAAGACGGGCCGCGCCCGAACTGGCTGCGACGCGTGGGCTGGCTGGCGCTGATCTGGGCGCTGAGCGTCGCGGCGCTGTACGTGGTGGCGCTCGGGTTCAGGGCAGTGATGGGGTGGGTCGGGCTGACGGTCTGACCCTGCGACCCTCTTCGCGTTTGCTGCGTTTTCTATAGCTTCAAACGATTACTGTATCAGCGGCCAAGGTCGTTTTCTCCAGCAAGAATTTCATTTTCCCGGTGGCCGCGCCTGCGGTTTCCCGTGGGCCGAGTGCCCACGGCCTTCGGGCGGGAAACGACGGCCCGGCCGTTGTTTATCGAGCGTCGATCCGCGGCCGGCGGTTCTGCACGGGAGCAGCGCCGTGTCTCGCCACCACGCCGGCACGCGGCGGCAGCCCGGTGTGCTGCGTCAGAACCCGGCCGGCTGGCGGCGTGGGCGTCGAATTTTTGCGCCGCGCACTGCTGTAGCCGCTGCCCTCGATCGGCTGCCACGTCGGGATCAGATGCTGCTTGCCGTTGCCGATCAGATCGGCCCGGCCCATCGACTTCAACGCCTCGCGCAGCAGCGGCCAGTTGTTCGCATCGTGATAGCGCAGAAAAGCCTTGTGCAGCCGGCGCTGTTTTTCGCCGCGCACGATCGGCACGGCTTCGCTGTCGCGGCCGATGCGCTTCAATGGGTTCTTCGCCGAGTGATACATCGCGGTGGCGGTCGCCATCGGGCTCGGATAGAACGCCTGCACCTGATCCGCTCGAAAGCCGTTTTTCTTCAGCCACAGCGCGAGGCTCAACATGTCCTGATCGGTCGTGCCGGGGTGCGCGGCAATGAAATATGGGATCAGGTACTGCTTCTTGCCGGCTTCCGCCGAATACTTTTCGAACAGTTGCTTGAATCGGTCGTAGCTGCCGATGCCGGGCTTCATCATCTTCGTGAGCGGCCCGGACTCGGTGTGCTCGGGCGCGATCTTCAAATAACCGCCGACATGGTGCGTGACGAGCTCCTTCACGTATTCGGGCGACTGCACCGCGAGGTCGTAGCGCAGGCCCGAGCCGATCAAGATCTTCTTCACGCCGCGCAAGGCCCGGGCTCGGCGGTACATCTTGATCAGCGGGTCGTGGTTCGTGTTCAGGTTCGAGCAGATGCCGGGATACACACAGCTCGGCTTGCGGCACGCGGCTTCGATCTCGGGCGACTTGCAGCCGATGCGGTACATGTTCGCGGTCGGCCCGCCCAGGTCGGAGATGGTGCCCGTGAAGCCGTCGACCTTGTCGCGGATCTCCTCGATCTCGCGGATCACCGAATCTTCCGACCGGCTCTGGATCACACGCCCTTCGTGCTCGGTGATCGAGCAGAACGTGCAGCCGCCGAAGCAGCCGCGCATGATGTTCACGGAAAAACGGATCATCTCCCAGGCCGGGATCTTGGTCGGGCCGTCATGCCGGCCGCTGGCATCTGCGTAACTCGGATGCGGCGCGCGTGCGTAAGGCAGGCCGAACACCGAATCCATCTCGGCGGTGGTCAACGGAATCGGCGGCGGGTTGATCCAGACGTCGCGCGCAGTCGTGCCTTCGCCGTGCGCCTGCACGAGCGCGCGCGCGTTGCCGGGATTGGTCTCCAGGTGCAGCACCCGGTTCGCGTGGGCGTAGAGCACCGGGTCGGACTTGACCTGCTCGTAGCTCGGCAGGCGGATCACGGACCGGTCGCGCGGCGGCGCGCCGACCCGGGCGCGCGCGTTGGGGTTCGGCACGAACTTGAGCGGCTGCAGCGTTGCGTCGGCAACCGTCGGTTGGCTCTGCTCGTCGTCCTTGCTGCACGTGGTGCCCTGCGCCTGCGCCTGCTCCGATGTGGTCTGGTACGGATTGATGTGGTCTTCAACGCGACCCGGCCGGTCCACTTGCGTGGAGTCGATCTCGAACCAGCCGTCTCCGCTTTGGCGCCGCACGAACGCGGTGCCGCGCACATCGGTGATCTGCTGGACCGACTCCCCTTTGGCCAGACGATGCGCGATCTCGATGATCGCGCGCTCGGCGTTGCCGTAGAGCAGCAGGTCGCTCTTCGCATCGACCACGATCGAGCGACGCACCTTGTCGGACCAGTAGTCGTAATGCGCGATGCGGCGCAGCGACCCTTCGATGCCGCCGAGCACGATCGGGGCGTCGTTGAATGCCTCGCGGCAACGCTGGCTGTAGACGATTGCCGCGCGATCGGGGCGCTTGCCGCCGACGTCGCCTGGCGTGTAGGCGTCGTCCGAGCGAATCTTGCGGTCCGCCGTATAGCGGTTGATCATCGAATCCATGTTGCCCGACGTGACGCCGAAAAACAGGTTCGGTTTGCCCAGCGCCTTGAACGCCTCGGCGCTTTGCCAGTCGGGCTGCGCGATGATGCCGACACGAAAGCCTTGTGCTTCCAGCACGCGGCCGATCACCGCCATGCCGAAGCTCGGATGATCGACATAGGCATCGCCCGTGACCAGCACGACGTCGCAACTGTCCCAACCCAGCAGATCCATCTCGGCGCGGCTCATCGGCAACATGGGGGCGGTGCCCAAGCGTGACGCCCAATGCTTCTTGTAGCTGTCGATCGGCTTGGCAGCGCGCGCGAAAAAAGAGACGTCGATCGGGGCGTTCATTGGACTGGACTGTGGGATGGGCCGCTGATGCGCAGAGCGGCACAAGCCGGCTGCGCCGCAGGGTCCGGTCGGTCGAGCAAGCCGGCAAGCAAGATTGGACCGTGACGCCGGACACGCGGCAAAGGATCATGATTTTAAGGTTCGACCGACGTTTTGTCGAAACCCGGGGTATGTGCGGCAACCGCGAACAGGCCAACCGTGCCGATGCTCGAGCGCCGAGCCATCATTCGGCTGCGTTGCCGGACCCTTCGCCCCCCCCCCGCCGCATCACGATCGGCATCGTTCGCCCGCCTAAGCCTCGGCCACAGCCCGATGCGGCTGTGCTGCCGACTTTGCGAGCCGGTTGCGGGCGCTGCAAACGGCTTGCGCTAACCTACTCCCACGATGCGCAAAAGCCTGACCATATTTTTTGCCACGCTGGCGTTCACGGTGCTGGCCGTGCTGCTGGTGGCCAATCTGAGCATGGGCGACAAGCCGATCGACGTCGCGCTCGAGCACGTCTACCCGGTGGCCGATCCGCAGTTCGAGCGCGCGGTCGGCTCGGTGCTGACGCCGGCGCTGACCGGCGGCAATCGCGCGCAGGAACTGCTCAACGGCGATCAGATATTTCCTGCGATGCTCGGCGCGATCCGCACCGCGCAGCGCACCATCACGCTCGAGACCTACATCTACTTCTCCGGCGCGACCGGCGACGAGTTCTCCGAAGCGTTGCGCGAACGCGCCGCCAGCGGCGTGCAGGTGCATGTGCTGCTCGACTGGATCGGCGGCGAACTGGAAGACGCCCTGCTCCAGAAGATGCGTGCGAGCGGCGTGCAGATCCAACGCTACAACGCGCCGGTCTGGCACAACCTCGCGCGCTTCAACAATCGCACGCACCGCAAGCTCATGGTCGTCGACGGGCGCGTCGGATTCATCGGCGGCGTCGGCCTGGCCGACAAATGGAGCGGCCACGCGCAGGGTCCCGGGCACTGGCGCGACACGCATTTTCAGGTCGAGGGACCGGTGGTCGGCCAGATGCAGTCGGCGTTTCTGGACAACTGGCTCGCGGCGACCGGCGAGGTGCTGCGCGGCGACGCCTACTTTCCGCCGCTCGAGGCCGTCGGCGACCTCAGGGCGCAAGCGTTCAGCGCGGCGCCGGGCGGCGGCTCCAAAACGATGCAGCTGCTCTACCTGATGTCGATCACGGCGGCGAAGACGTCGATCGACTTGTCGGCGTCGTACTTCATCCCGGACGAAGTCGCCACGCAGAGCCTGGTCGAGGCGGCGCAGCGCGGCGTGCGGGTGCGCATCATCGTGCCCGGGCCGCACATGGACATGTCGGTGGTGCGCCATGCGTCGCGTGCGAACTGGGGCCCGCTGCTCGAAGCGGGCATTGAAATCCACGAATACCAGCCGACCATGTTCCACTGCAAGGTGATCGTGGTCGACGGCCTGTGGACATCCGTTGGCTCGACGAACTTCGACAGCCCGCTCGTTCAGCGTGAACGACGAGACCAACATGAACGTCTACGACGCGGCATTCGCGCAGCGGCAGATCGGCGTGTTCGAGCACGACCTGCAGCAGGCTGCCAGAATTTCGCTCGAGCAGTGGAACGACCGACCGGCTTGGCAAAAAGCGCTCGACTGGGGCGCTTCCTTGTTCAGCTCTCAGCTATAAAAATAGAAGCATGCTTTGCTCCGACAAAGCGGCTTTCAAGGAGGATTTGCATGGAACTCTATTTCTTCGACGGCTGGGACGGGCCGCTGCGCACGCTGGTGATCGGCGTGCTCGCGTACTTGATGCTGATCGTGTTCTTGCGCGTGTCCGGCAAGCGCACGCTGTCGAAGATGAATGCGTACGATTTCATCGTCACCATCGCGCTCGGTTCCACGCTGGCGTCGATCCTGCTCTCGAAGGACGTGACGCTGGTGCAAGGCGGCCTCGCCTTGGGACTGCTGATCGTGCTGCAATATCTCGTCACCTGGACCAGCGTGCGCGTTCAGTGGGTGCGAAAAATGGTAACCGGCGAGCCATCGCTGCTGCTGCTGCGTGGTGAACTGCAGCCTGAGACGATGCGGCGCGCCCGCGTCACCGAAGCCGATGTGCGCGCCGCATTGCGCAGTGCCGGACTGGAACGCCCGGAAGAAGCGGTGGCCGTGGTGCTTGAGACCGACGCATCGTTCAGCGTGATCAAACGTGGACCCGGGAACGGCAGCGACAACGGTGACGGCAACGGGCACGGCCGCGACATCGCGACTTTGTCCAACGTGCGTCGCGCCTGAAACCATCGACCCACACTCGGCACCCATGTCATCCGCATCCGCAGCATCCGTCCTGCTCGAGCCGGTCCGCGACCGGGAACGCATCCGCGCGGCGCTTGCCGAGGGACAGCGGCTGGTCGCGTGCCTGTGCGCGGGCTGGTGCTCGTCATGTGCGGCCTGGCACAGCGCATTCACCGATCTGGCGCAGGAGTTCGCGGGCGATTGCTTCGTCTGGATCGACATCGAGGAGCATGCGGATCTCATCGCGGAGGTGGAGGTTGAAACGCTGCCGGTCCTGCTGGTGCAGGCGGCCGACGAGGTGCCTCGCTTCCTCGGCCCGATCGAGCCGCGCGCCGCGATGGTGCGCTCGTTGCTGCTCAACCTCGGCGCAGACGATTCGCGCGAGGATGCGGCGGGAATACGGAATGCGTTGGCACGTTGAAGCCGCCGGGTGCTGCGCCGCACCGATCCGTGCGCGTTCAACCGCAGGCTTGTCGACGAGGGGAAACCACCAACGACGCCCACCCTCGAGCCGGACCTCCTCTGCCCGGGGTTTCGGCAGGCAGGTGCCGGTTGCAAGCAACAACACGGCCGCAGGTCGGCGGCAAAACCGGCGCGTCGAAACCGTGATCTCGAACGCGACTTAAAAAAATAGCGGCCGTCGGCGCTGGCTGCCGCTCCGCGTGCATCCTCGAAACGTTTGAACCCGATCGGTGCGCAGGAGACGGCGGCCACACGGCCGGTCGCGACCGCGGGCCGCCCGACGCGCGCTCATCGAGCGGTCGGCGGATTTGCCTTGGGCTGCTCGCTCCACAGCTTGCCGCCAGTCGACCAGTTGCCGCGCTGGATATCGAAAAACACGATGTCGACGCTGTCTGCGGTGCCACCCAGCACACGCACGCAGGCGTCGGTCAGCTCCCGCGCAAGCTCAGCCTTCTGGTCAGCCGTGCGGCCTTCGAACAATTCGACGCGAAGTGTGGGCATGGATCGGCTCCCTGAAGGTGATGAACAATAACAGGTGAGCAAGTAATCTGGGACGGGGACGCCGGCCTGACGACAGCAGCCGGCCGGTCTGGCGCAAGCGGCCGCGGACGATCAGTTGCGGTAACCCGGCGCGAGCCGGTCGACGCGGCGCAGCAGCGCCGGCCATTCGACATCGCCGTCCCATTCGCTGCCGTCGCCGATCCACTGAAGGTAGCTGCGCTCGGCGAGCTCGTGACTCGCCACCGTCAGCTGCCCGCCCGTCGCCGCGGCGGCCGCAGCGGCGCGCAGTTGCGCCTGGGCCGCGCGCTCGAGAATGTGCATCAGCAGGTACGCCTCGGCCACGCTGCGGCCGACCGTCAGCGTGCCGTGGTTGTCGAGGATCAGACCGTCAAGCGCAGCGAGGTTCGCGACCAGTCGCCGCTCTTCCTCGGTGCCGAGCGCGAGTCCTTCGTAGCGATGACGGCCGAGTCGCCGATACAGTCGCATCGCCCACTGCGACGTCGGCTGCAGCCCGTCCGGCAGCATCGACAGCGCCACGCCCCAGGGTGCGTGCAGATGGATCACGCATTCGACATCCGGCCGCGCCGCGTGCACGGCGCCGTGGATCGTGAAACCGGTCGGATTCACCTGGCGGCCGGAGCCGTCGATCACCTGCCCGGCCGCGTTCACCTTGACCAGGTCCGAGGCGCGCACCTCGTCGAAGCCGAGACCGAATGCGTTGATCAGGTAGGCGCCGGGCTCACCCGGCACCGTGGCCGACAAGTGCGTGTAGACGGTATCGTCCCAGCCGTTCAGCGCAGCGAGCCGGTAAGCGGCTGCGAGATCGACGCGCACCTCGGCTTCGGTGCGCTTGGGGCGATCGGGCGGGCTGGACATCGCGCGGCCGCTGCGGTTTCAGTGCGCTTCGGCGGTTTTTGCCGCCTCGATCGCGCCGGCGGTGTCTTCGCGACTGCCGTTGAAGAAGAAGTTCAACAGCACGGCCGTGACGGCCGTCAGCAAGATGCCGGATTCGAGCAATGGGTGCAGCGTGTGCGGCATCTGTTGGGTCCAGCGCGGCGCAACGAGCGGAATCAGTCCGGCGCCGATCGAGATCGCGACGATGTAGAGGTTGAAGCGGTTGCCGCGGAAGTCGACGTTGGTCAAGATCCGGATGCCGGTGGCCGCCACCATGCCGAACATGACAAGGCCCGCACCGCCGAGCACGAAGGTCGGCACCGACTCGACGAGCGCGGCCATCTTGGGCAACAAGCCAAGCCCGATCATGACGATGCCGGCCGCCACGCAGACGAAGCGACTGCGCACGCCGGTCACGCCGACCAGGCCCACGTTCTGCGAAAAGCTCGTGTACGGAAACGTGTTGAAGATGCCGCCGATCAAGGTGCCGAGACCGTCGGTGCGCAGGCCCGCACTCATCTGTGTCTGGCTGACAGGCTTGCCGGTCATATCGGACAGTGCGAGGAACATGCCGACCGATTCGATCATGACGACGATCATCACGAGCGTCATGGTCAGAATCATCACCGGATCGAACGTCGGCATGCCGAACGCGAACGGCAGCACCACGTCGAACCAGTGCGCGTTGGCCACCTTGTCGAAATTCATCTTGCCGAGGAACACGGCGACGAGGCAGCCGATCACGATTCCGAGCAGCACCGCGATGTTGGCGACGAAGCCGCGGCCGAAGCGCACCAGAAGCAGAATGATCAGCAGCACGAAGCCCGCGATCGCGAGGTTGTCGAGCGCGCCGTAGTTCGGGTTGTCGATCATCGGAATGGGGCCCAACTTGACCACGGCCGCCGTGCCCGCTGCCGACGCTGCAGCCGCAGCGGCCTTGGCGCTGTCCACCATGGCGACGAGCTTTGGCACATCGGTGCGCTGCGCGAGGAACGCCGGGCCACCGAGCGCCCAGCCCACGCCGACACGCATCAGGCTGATGCCGATGATCGCGATGATGGTGCCAGTGACGACCGGAGGAAAAAACCGCAGCAGCCGGCCCATGATCGGCGCAATCAACATCGCGAGAACGCCGGCGCCGATGATTGCGCCGAAGATCGCGCGCGCACCGTCCGGCCCCGGGTTCGCATTCGCCATCGCGACCATCGGGCCGACGGCCGCGAACGTCACGCCCATCATCACCGGCAGCTTGATGCCGAACCACTGGGTCATCCCGAACGACTGGATCAGCGTGACGATGCCGCAGACGAACAAGTCGGCCGAGATCAGCAACGCGACCTGCTCGGGCGTGAGCTGCAGCGCACGCCCGACGATCAGCGGCACCGCAACGGCGCCCGCATACATCACGAGCACATGTTGCAGGCCGAGCGTGGCGAGCCGCGGGGTGGGAAGGACTTCGTCCACGGGGTGGACGGCAAGCGTGCTCATGGCGGGGGTGCTCCTTCGAACGTTGGGAAGTAATGAGAAAAAAAGCTCGGATCACGAAAACGGCGACCTACCGTCTCGGCACTGCGTCGCAGGCGCGCGGACCAGGTGCAGGACGGAGCGAGGTTGAAAGAACGCTTGTGACGGCACCGGGGCAGCCAGTCACGTGACGGAGTGGCCTGGCGCCCTGCGGCCGCCGCGTTATTGAACGCGCGCACCGGTCTCGAACCACCGCTTGATCAGCCCGCGCTCGTCCTCGGTGATCTGCGTCGCGTTGTTCTGCGGCATCAGTTTGAGCACGGCAGCCTGCTGATAAACAGCCTGGGCGTGCTGCTTGATGGCGTCGGTGCTGTCGAGGCGCACGCCCTTCTGGTTCAACTGCGCGTTGTGGCACATCACGCAGCGCTGGTCGATCACCGCCTTGACCTGCGTGAAGTCGACCGGCTGCGCGGCGGCCCGCTTGGCGGCGGCGCTCGGCGGCGCGGGCGCGAGCCAGACCGTCAGCACGAGGATCGCGACGATGCCGGCCAGCGCGTGCTCCCACGGCACCCGCTTGCCCTGCACCAGCGCCTTGTGGCGCGCCACGAAGCTGTGGCGGATCAACGCGCCGGCGAGCATCAGCAGCACCAGCACCAGCCAGTTGTTCTTGCCCGTGTAGAGCCAGCCGTAGTGATTCGACAGCATCGCGATCAGCACCGGCAGCGTGAAGTAGGTGTTGTGCACGCTGCGCTGCTTGGCGCGCCAGCCGTAGACGGGATCGACCGGCTCTCCGGCCTTCAGTTGCGCGACCACCTTGCGCTGCCCCGGAATGATCCACACGAACACGTTGGCACTCATCGTCGTGGCCAGCATCGCGCCGACCAGCAGGAACGCGGCGCGGCCCGCGAACAACTGGCAGGCGAGCCAGGAAGCGAA
Organism: uncultured beta proteobacterium; assembly: GCA_963761295.1. Classification (GTDB taxonomy): domain Bacteria; phylum Pseudomonadota; class Gammaproteobacteria; order Burkholderiales; family Burkholderiaceae_C; genus JBBPYC01. Next base: position 213,494 of record CAVXGG010000019.1, on the reverse strand, counting down.
CGTGACGAATACGAACAGCGACACGCCGACGATCAGGTCACCGTTCTTTTTTTGTCCGAAAGCGCGGCAGATCGCGTCGTAGACGAACCAGCAAACGACCAGAAAGCACAGCGCCGAGGCGATGGCCGCACCGGGCGACCAGTTCATCACGTTCTTGTCGATCAAAAACGTGCTTGCGTTGAACAGGTAGAGCACCGTGAACAGCGCGAAGCCGGTCAGCCAGGTGGAATAGCTCTCCCAATAGAACCAATGCAGGTGCTCGGGCATCTGTCGGGGCGCGACCATGTACTTCTGCGGGTGGTAGAAGCCGCCGCCATGCACCGCCCAGAGCTCGCCGTTGACGCCTTTTTCCTTCAACACCGGGTCTTCCGGCGGCGTCAGGCTGTTGTCGAGGAACACGAAATAAAACGACGAGCCGATCCAGGCGATCGCCACGATGACGTGGGCCCACCGCAGCAGCAGGTTGGCCCATTCGAGCAAGTAGGAAGTGTCCATGGATGCCGGGGTATCTCAATGGGGCAATGCGCAGGCCGAGCCGACCCGCGCGCTGCACTGACACCTCACCACTGCGGGCTCTGTGAGGATCGGAGGTCGCGTGTTCGGTGCTGCAGATGGCACGGCTGCCCGCCGTTCCGTCCGCACCGAAGCGCCGCTGCGACCGAGTCAAATTGTATACAAAACGGGTTATCAAATGATTGGTATTAACCCGTACATCGCGTCGATCATGCGGAAGTTCGGCTCCTCGACGCGCGCTCAGGAACCCCGGTAGGTCGCATAGGACCAGGGACTCACCAGCAACGGCACGTGGTAGTGCCCGGCCGCATCGGCGATGCCGAAATCGATCGGCACCGCGTCGATGAACGGTGGCTGCGGCAGTGCGACACCGTGCGCACGGAAATAGTCGGCGACGTGAAAGATCAGCCGATACCGGCCGGCCGCCATCAATGCGGCATTCAGCAAAGGCCCGCCGGCATTGCGGCCGTCGTCGTTCAATCGGAAATCCTGCAACGGCTCGAGGCGGTCTGCATGTTGACGAAGCAGTTCGACACGCATGCCGGCGGCGGGGCAGCCGTTCATGGTGTCGAGGACGTGGGTGCTCAGGTGGCCCATGATGTCTTTCGGTTGGAGGTGGAGCGGCCGCACGCTGCACGAAGCGGCGAACATCACGCGATTGCGCTTCCCGACAAATTGTATACACTTACGTCGCCACATCAAAATTCAACATGCAAGTGCCCGAGACGTCCGATTCATCTGCTGCGCCGCACACGCGCCCGCGCCGCCGGCCCCCCTCTCCGCCCCGCACCGCGCGGAAGCGTCCGGCGGGGGCGGCTGCGCCCGCCGCGTCACGCGGCGCGACACAGCGCATCGTCGAATCGATCACTCAAGCGATCGTGGAACGCCGGCTGATGCCGGGCACCAAGCTCGGGGAACAACGGTTGGCGGATCTGTTCAAGGTTTCGCGCACGCTGGTGCGCCAGGCGCTGAATCAGTTGAGCCGCGATCGGTTGATCACGCTGGAGCCGGGCCGCGGCGCGTTTGTCGCGACCCCCGGCGTGGAAGAGGCGCGCCAGGTGTTCGAGTTGCGCCAGATGCTCGAAGGCGCATTGATCACGCGCTTGTGCGCGGTCATCACGGATACGCAGATCGCCGAGTTGCGCAGCCATTTGCAGGCCGAAGACGACGCGGTGGCACGCACCGACGTGTCCGGCCGCACGCGCTTGCTGGCCGACTTCCACATCGTGCTGGCCGGCATGCTGCGCAACGCGGTGCTGGCCGAAATGCTGGCCGATCTGCTCAGCCGCTCGCAGCTGATCTCGCTGATGTACCAGTCGTCCCACTCGGCCGCGCATTCGCAGCAGGAACACGTGTTGATCGTTGATGCGCTGGAGCGGCGCGATGCCACGGCGGCAGCGGCGCTGATGCAGTCGCACCTGGTCAGCGTGCAGCAACAACTGCAGCTGGACCCGCGCGACCCCGATCTGGCTGTTGCGCTGCGGCTCGAAGCGTGAAACCCGGCACGACCCCCACTGCGCCGCAACGCGGCAGCCAAGCCCTGAACCTTTCGATGGAGTTGTCATGACCACCGTGTATCGATCCGGCACCCGCTACCCGCGCGATCTGCGCGGCTACGGCCGCGAGGTGCCGCAGGCCGGCTGGCCGGGCCAGGCAAGAGTCGCATTGAACTTCGTGCTGAACTACGAGGAAGGCGGTGAAAACAGCGTGCTGCATGGTGACCCAGGCAGCGAGCAATTCCTGTCCGAGATGTTCAACCCGCCGGCGCTTCCGATGCGTCACCTGTCGATGGAGTCGATCTACGAATACGGCTCGCGCGCCGGCGTCTGGCGCATCCTGCGCGAGTTCGAGAAACGTCGGCTGCCGCTCACGGTGTTCGCGGTGTCGATGGCGTTGCAGCGGCATCGGGAACTGACCGAGGCGTTCATGGAGCTCGGCCACGAGATCGCCTGCCACGGCTGGCGCTGGATCAACTACCAGCAGATCGACCCGATGGTCGAGCGTGAGCACGTGCGCATCGGCACGGAGATCCTGCAGGGTCTCACGCGCGGCTTGTGGCCGCATGGCTGGTACACCGGGCGCGACAGCCCGGCCACGCGCCGGCTCGTGGTCGAGCACGGCGGCTACCAATACGACAGCGACTATTACGGCGACGACCTGCCGTTCTGGCTGGACGTGAAGACGGCGGACGACGGTGTGCAGCCGCAGCTCGTGGTGCCCTATTCGATGGACACCAACGACATGCGGTTTTCGCTGCCGCAGGGCTTTGCCCACGGCGACGACTTCTTTACCTACCTGCGCGACAGCTTCGACGTGCTGTATGCGGAAGGCGAAGAGGCGCCGAAGATGATGAGTATCGGCATGCACTGCCGGCTGCTCGGCCATCCGGGGCGGCTGCGCGGGCTGCAGCGCTTTCTTGATCATGTGCAGCAGCACGAGCGTGTCTGGGTGACACGCCGCACCGACATCGCGCGGCACTGGCGCGATACCCATCCCTATCAACCCGAGAGCGCCTTCATCTGGGAATGACCACGCCATGACAATCACGCTGGAACAAATCAACGCCGCGGCACCCGATGGATTTGCGGCCGCGCTGGACGGCATCTACGAGCATTCGCCGTGGGTGGCGGCGCGCGCGGCAGCCAAGCGTCCGTTCAAGAGCCTTGCGCAACTGAAGCTCGCGCTGGTGGAGGTGGTGCGCGAAGCCGACTTCGAAACGCAATCGAAGCTGATCCGCGCCCACCCCGAGCTTGCCGGCAAGGCGATGGTCAGCAAGACGCTGACGGCCGAGTCCACGCATGAGCAAGGCAAGGCGGGTTTGACCGATTGCACGCCGGAAGAGTTCGCGACCATTCAGAAGCTCAACGGCGACTACAACGCGAAGTTCGGTTTTCCGTTCATCCTCGCGGTGCGGGGCCCGCGCGGAGAAGGCTTGAGCAAGACAGAGATCATCGCGACCTTCGCGCGGCGCCTCGCGCATCACCCGGAATTTGAGCGCGCGGAGTCGCTGCGCAACATCCACCGCATCGCCGAGTTGCGCCTGAACGACAAGTTCGGGCACACGCCGCAACTCGGCAACCTGGTCTGGGACTGGGCCGAGCGGCTGTCGGCAAACAGCGACCCCGGCTATGCCGAGCGTGGCGAGTTGACCGTCACCTATCTGACGGACGCGCACCGCGCCTGTGCCCAGCGGCTCGCGCACTGGATGCGCGAAGACTGCGGCTTCGATTCGGTGGAGATCGACGCGGTCGGCAACGTGGTCGGCATCTATCACGGCACCGACCCGGCTGCGAAACGCCTGCTGACCGGCAGCCATTACGACACGGTCCGAAACGGCGGCAAGTACGACGGGCGGCTCGGCATCTTCGCTCCGATGGCGTGCGTGCGCGAACTGCACCGTGCGGGCAAACGCCTGCCGTACGGCTTCGAAGTCATTGGTTTTGCGGAAGAGGAAGGCCAGCGCTACAAGGCCGTGTTCCTCGGCTCAGGGGCGCTGACCGGCCATTTCGACTCGGCCTGGCTCGATCAGAAGGACGCCGACGGCATCAGCATGAGGGCCGCGATGGAGCATGCCGGCCTGTGCCCGGACGACATCCCGAAGCTCAAGCGCGACGCGGCCAGATATCTCGGCTTCGTGGAAACCCACATCGAACAAGGCCCGGTGCTCAACGCGCTCGATCTGCCGCTCGGCATCGTGACGTCGATCAACGGCAGCGTGCGCTATCTCGGAGAGATCGTCGGCATGGCGAGCCACGCGGGCACCACGCCGATGGGCACGCGGCGCGATGCGGGCGTGGCCGCTGCCGAACTCGTGCTCTATGCCGAGCGGCGCGCGAGCGAGGTGCCCGACCTGGTCGCCACGGTCGGCATGCTCGATGTGCCGAACGGTTCGATGAACGTGGTGCCGGGACGCTGCCGGTTCAGCCTCGACATCCGCGCGACCACGAACGAGGCGCGCGATGCGTGCGCCGACGACATCCGCGCTGAACTGGCCCGCATCTGCGAACGCCGCGGCGTGCACCACAGCTTGGAAGAAACCATGCGGGCCGCCGCCGCCCCCAGTGCGCCGGCCTGGCAGCAGCGCTGGGAACGCGCGGTCGACACGCTCGGCCTGCCTCTCTTTCGCATGCCCAGCGGCGCGGGCCACGACGCGATGAAGCTGCACGAAGCGATGCCGCAGGCGATGCTCTTCATGCGCGGGCTGAACGCGGGCATCAGCCACAACCCGCTCGAATCGATCACCAACGACGACGCCGAACTGTGCGTGCGTGCGTTTCAAACCCTGCTTGAACAACTCGCCGCCGAGGCGCTTTCATCATGACCGACCGCACCGCCCGCTACACCGCACTGGACACCTGGATCGACGCGCATTTCGACGACGAAGTGTGCTTTCTGCAAGCGCTGCTGCGCGTGCCGACCGACACGCCGCCCGGCAACAACGCGCCGCATGCCGAACGCACCGCGGAGCTGCTGAAAGCTTTCGGCATGACCGCCGAGCTGCTTCCGGTGCCCGAGCAGCAAGTCAAGGACTACGGCCTGCAATCGATCACCAACCTGATCGTGCGCCGTCGCTTCGGCGAGAGCGGCCCGACCGTTGCGCTGAATGCGCACGGCGACGTGGTGCCGCCCGGAGAAGGCTGGACGCACGACCCGTACGGTGCCGAAATCGTCGACGGCAAGCTCTACGGCCGCGCGGCAGCGGTCAGCAAGAGCGACTTTGCAAGCTACACGTTCGCGCTGCGCGCGCTCGAGTCGCTGTCCGGCGAAGACGCGCCGATGAAAGGCGCCGTCGAGTTGCTGTTCACTTACGACGAAGAGTTTGGTGGGTTGCTCGGCCCGGGCTGGCTGCTCGAAGCCGGCCACACCAAGCCCGACTATCTGATCGCCGCCGGCTTCGGCTACCAGGTCATCACCGCGCACAACGGCTGCCTGCAGATGGAGGTCACGGTGCACGGAAAGATGGCGCACGCTGCCATTCCCGACACCGGCGTCGATGCATTGCAGGGCGCGACGGTGATCCTGAATGCGCTCTACAACCTGAACCGCAAGTACAAGTCGATCCACTCGTCGGTCGAAGGCATCACGCACCCTTATCTGAACGTCGGCCGCATCGAAGGCGGCACCAATACCAACGTGGTGCCCGGAAAAGTCGTGCTGCGACTCGATCGCCGCATGATCCCGGAGGAAGACGCGAGCCAGGTCGAAGCCGACGTGCGCGCCGTGATCGAGGATGCGGCCATGCAGATCGACGGCATCGAGGTCGACATCAGGCGCCTGCTGCTGGCCAGATCGTGGCAACCGAACGACGACAACGCGCCGCTGGTTCGGTCGCTGCAAAAGCATGGTGAATCGGTATTCGGCGAGCCGATTCCGACCTCCGGCACGCCGCTCTACACCGATGTGCGCCTGTTCGGCGAGCACGGCGTGCCCGCCGCGATCTACGGCGCCGGCCCGCGCACGGTGCTGGAGAGCAACGCCAAGCGCAGCGACGAGCATCTGGTGCTCGAAGACCTGCGGCGCGCGACCAAGGTGGTGGCGCGCACCTTGCTCGATCTGCTCAGCTGACCCGCAAACGCTGGGTCGAGCAGGTGAGTCCGGCCGGTCGGTGGCACCGCGTCCCTGCCGGAAGCCGATGCGTGAATCGCAGGTGGGCAGCGTGTTGCCCGCTCGCCCTCACCGCGGCTTGCTGCCGCGACAGCAGCCTGCGTGGGCCGGCCCGCGTCCGTCGATCCACGGCTCGGCGGGCTTCGGCGCCGTCATGGTCGAGCGGCTTTACAGCGCCTGTCCATTGCCCTTACCCTCCACCTCCTATGGCTGCACTACATGAATTTACCGGCACGCAAATCCGGTCGCTGATCGGCAAGCGCGAAACCAGTGCATTGGAAGCGGCCGACGCCGCACTTGCGCGACTCGACGCGGTGAATCCGTGGCTGAACGCGGTGGTCGACTGTCGGCCCGACGCGGTGCGCGACCGCGCCCGTGAGATCGACGCGCGGCTTGCGCGCGGCGAGCACTGCGGGCCACTGGCCGGCGTGCCGGTCACCGTCAAGATCAACGTCGATCAGGCCGGCCGCGTGACCAGCAACGGCTTGCGCCTGCAAAAGGACCTGATCGCCGAGCGCGACAGCCCGGTCGTGACGAACCTGCTCGCCAGCGGCGCGGTGATCGTCGGGCGCACCAACACGCCCGCGTTCAGCTACCGCTGGTTCACGAACAATCAGCTGCATGGGCGCACGCGCAATCCGCGCGACGCGACGCTGACGCCGGGCGGCTCGTCCGGCGGCGCGGCGTCCGCGGTGGCTTCCGGCATCTGCGCGATCGGTCACGGCACCGACATCGCGGGCTCGATTCGCTATCCGGCCTATGCGTGCGGCGTACACGGCTTGCGGCCTTCGCTCGGACGTGTTGCAGCGTTCAACGCGAGCAGCCCGGAGCGATCGATCGGCGGCCAGATCACGGCCGTCTCGGGCCCGATCGCGCGCAGCGTCGATGACCTGCGGCTCGCGCTTGCCGCATTGGCGCAGCCGAGCGCGCGCGACCCCTGGTGGGTGCCCGCCCCGCTGACCGGCTCCGATGTGCCACGCACCGCCGCGCTGTGCCTGCGGCCCGATGGTCTGGCGATTGCCGATGAAGTCGAAGCCGCGTTGCTCGACGCCGCGGATCGGCTGCGCGCCGCGGGCTGGACGGTGGTCGAGCTCGGCGCATTGCCGCCGCTCAAGGCGGCCAGCGCGGCGCAGATCGTGTTGTGGCTCGGTGACGGCTACGACGCGATGGTCGCCGCAGCCGAACGCGAAGGCGACCCCGGCGCGATCGCAGTGCTGGCCGGCCAGGCGCACATCGGCAAGGGCATGACGCTGCAGCGATTCTCCGAGGCGCTGGTGCAGCGCGCAACGATCACGCGCGCGTGGCAGGAATTTCTGCAGCGGTACGCGGTGGCGCTGCTGCCGGTCAGCGGCGAATTGCCGTTTCCGGACGATCTCGACTGCCAGGGTCCGGAAAACTACGCGCGGGTCTGGCAGGCCCAGATGCCGATGATCGGGTTGCCGCTGACCGGGCTGCCCGCCGCGTCGGTTGCGACTGGCATGACGCCGCGGGGCCCGGTCGGCGTGCAACTCGTGGCAGCGCGGTTTCGGGAAGACCTGTGCCTGGACGCAGCCAAGGCGATCGAAGCGGGTGGTGTGCCGCCGATGCCGGCCGAGTCGACGCAATCCCGGGCTTAGGTGTCTGCGGCGCCTACGCGCCGGCCACGCGAAGCTGCACGAAGGTTTGCACCTTCTCGTCCGCTTCGGCCGAGATCGACGTGAACTCGACGCCGACCAGCCAGAGCCCGGCGCTCGCTCTGTCGCTCACGTTCACGACCTTCGCATACAGATCGGCGACACGGTAGTTGACGAGCATCAGGTCGAACTCGAGTCGCAGTTCGGCATGCTTGTCCAGGCGCCGGTCCACGGACAACTGCAGGCCGTGGTAGCCGATGTCGCGCACACTGGCGGCGATCGCATTCGGCAGCACGATCTTGTTTTGCGTGAGCTGAATCGTGCATGGCATTTGCACGTCGACCCGGTGGCTTCGCCGCATCTCCTGACGCGGCACCTGGAGACCGAGCGAAGGAAACGCGATTAACTCGCGCAGGCGCACCGGCTGCGGCTTGCCCTTCACGTGTACTTCCATCGGCGGAGTGACGACGACTTGGTCAGCACAATACCGATAGGTGGTCTCGCTGATCAGCACCTGACCGCGCAGGCTGAAGGCTTCGATGCGCGAAGCAAGGTTCACCTCGTCGCCGATCACGGTGTACTCCGAGTACGCGCTGCCGCCGAAGCGGCCCGCCATCACCACGCCGGTATGCACGCCGATGCCCAGGTGCAGCAGCGGCAAGCCCTGCTGCGCGTGTTCGGCATTCAGCTCGGCCATCGCGAGCTGCATCTGGATCGCACAGGCCAGCGACCGCGCCACGTCGTCCGACCGCTGCACCGGCGCCCCGAACAGCACCATGATCGCGTCGCCCATGAACTTGTCGATGGTGCCGCGGTTCTGATAGATCACATCGCTGAGCCGCGCCAGGCAATGGTTCAACAGGGAGATCAGCGACTCGGCGGGCACGGTGGTCGCGAGTGTGCTGAAGCCGCGCAGGTCGGCCAACAAAATGGTGACCTGGCGCGCCTGCGGCGCCAGCGTGCCGAACGATGATTCGCTTGCGAATGCGCCGCGCACCATGTCACTCAATTCCGCCTCGGCCGCGCCGGTGAGGATCTGCCGCGTATGGCGCTCCACGATTTCCTTGACGCGCCGCAGCACGTCGGCGCTGCTGCCGTTCTTCATGCAAGGGCGGAGCGTGCCCCCACCAAGCGCCGTGGCGGACGGTTCAGCATGTGCGGCTGCAAACGCCGGGTTTCATCGCGCTCGGATGCTCAGCGGTGCTCGAACTTCGGCGGGCGTTTCTCAGTGAAGGCTTTCATGCCTTCCTTCTGGTCTTCGGTCGCGAACAGCGAGTGAAACAGCTGGCGCTCGTAGGTCACACCGTCGGCGAGGCTGCCTTCGAACGCGCGATTGACCGACGCCTTGGCCATCATCACGCTGGGCTGGCTCAACGCGCAGATGGTGGCGGCTGCGGCGAGCGCTTCGCTCATCAGCCGGTCGAGCCGGCACCACGCGCGAGACCAGCCCGGCGCGCTCGGCTTCGGCGGCATCCATCATGCGGCCGGTCAACACCATGTCCATCGCTTTCGCCTTGCCGATGGCGCGCGGCAGCCGCTGCGTGCCGCCGGCGCCGGGGATGATGCCGAGCTTGATCTCGGGCTGGCCGAAGCGCGCGTTGTCGGCGGCGATGATGAAGTCGCACATCATCGCGAGTTCGCAGCCGCCGCCGAGCGCGAAGCCGGCCACCGCGGCGATCACCGGCTTGCGCACCTGGCGCACGCCTGCTCCCAGTTGCGCGTGATGTAGTCGCTCTTGTAGACGTCGCATGAAGTCGTAGCTCGGCCATCGCGCCGATGTCGGCGCCGGCGGCGAACGCCTTGTCCGACCCGGTGATGACCATGCAGCCGATGCCTGTCGTCCGCATCGAAGTCGGCGAGCGCCCGCGCCGAGTTCGTCCATCAGCGCGTCGTTGAGGGCATTCAGCTGCTTGGGCCGGTTCAGCGTCACGACGCCTGTCGCGAGTGCGCCGTCGGCGTTGGCATGACGCGCGAGCGTCAAGTGTTGCGGATCCACGGTGCGATTCCTTCCTGATCAAGCCTGGCGAGTCGTGGCCGACTCAGGCCGGGCGGACGAACAAAAGCCGGTTGTTCGCAGGCGAAGCAACCGGCTTGGACGTGCCGGACCGAACATTTCCGGGCATACGCAGCAGCACTGCGCAAACCGGTTAGGACGGCCGGGAACGCGGATTAACGCAGTCCGAAAAACGAGAGGATGGCGATCACGATGACGACTGCGCCGACGAGCCAGACGATACTGTTCATGGGGAAATACTCCTGCTGAAAATTTTTTGAATTGAAATTGCATTCGACATCTAGCAGAGCAGCAGGTCGAAGAACGCAATCAGGGTGTCGCTGGACGATGCCCGCATACGCGGGTGGCAACCCGGCAACTGTTTCGATCTTGCTCGAACGCCCAACCGCTTCATTGTAGGCCGAAGCCGCATCAGCCCGTCAGTTCAGCAAGCGGCCAGCGCGGCTTGACATCGAACGCGAAGTCCTGCCGGGCCGGCTCGGCACCGGCGGCCAGTCGCATGGCCGCTGCCAGCGCGATCATCGCGCCGTTGTCGGTGCAAAACGCAAGCTCCGGGTAATGCACACGCGCCTGCCGCGCCCGACAAGCCTCATCCAGCCGTTCGCGCAGCCGCATGTTCGCGCCCACGCCGCCCGCCACCACGAGCCGGTCGCAGCCGGTGGCGTCCAGTGCCTGGCGGGACTTGGCCACCAGCACGTCGACGATCGCCGCCTCGGTCGCGGCGGCCAGATCGGCTCTGCGCGCGGGCAGATCGGCGCCGAGCTTGCGGCTTTGCGTGAGCACCGCGGTCTTCAGGCCCGCGAACGAGAAGTCGAGATTGCCGCTGTGCAGCAGCGGCCGCGGCAGCTTGAAGGCCGCCGCATCGCCCAGCAGCGCCAACGCCGCCAGCGCCGGCCCTCCCGGGTAGCCCAGGCCGAGCAACTTGGCGGACTTGTCGAACGCCTCGCCGGCTGCGTCGTCGACCGTTTCGCCGAGCAGTTCGTAATCGCCCACCGCGCGCACCCGCATCAGTTGCGTGTGACCGCCCGAGACCAGCAACGCGACGAACGGGAACGAAGGCGGATCGGCCGATAAAAAAGGCGACAGCAGATGGCCTTCCAAGTGATGCACGCCCAGTGCCGGCCGGCCCAGCGCCGCCGCCAGCGCGCAGGCCACGCCCGCGCCGACCAGCAACGCGCCGCCCAGGCCCGGACCGCGCGTGTAGGCCGACGCATCGACCCCGGCCAGGTCGCGTCCGGCATCGCCGCAACACGCGACGCAGCAGCGGCAGCACGCGCCGGATATGGTCGCGGCTCGCCAGCTCAGGCACCACGCCGCCGTACGCCTCGTGCATCGCGACCTGGCTGTGCAGTGCGTGGGAGAGCAGCCGGGGCACGGCGTCGCCTTCGGCACTTCGACCAGCGCCACGCCGGTTTCATCGCACGACGATTCGATTCCCAGAACGAGCATGTCCGAAAGTTTAAAGTTCGCGCCGCGCCCACGCGCGCAAACGGTTTTGCAGTAAGCATGGCAGCCGGCGGTGGCCCGCCAGTGGTCCGAGACTCTTCAGGCTGCCACGCTGGCCCTTTCATTGTTTCCCGCTATCGAAAGAGGAGCGACACCGCACGCGCCTCGATCGATGCGCCCTGCCCCACGGGCCCGAGCCGCTCGGCGGTCTTCGCCTTTACATTGACTTGGTCGACCGCGATGTCGAGCGTGGCTGCGATCCGCGCGCGCATCGCCGGGATGTGACTGCCAGCCGCGGGCCCTGCGCGACGATGGTGCTGTCGATGTTCCCTATCTCGAACCCCGCAGCGCGCACGCGAGCGCCCACTTGCCTCAACAGCGCGACCGAATCCGCGCCCGCGAACTGCGCGTCGGTATCCGGAAAATGCCGGCCGATATCGCCGAGCGCGGTCGCGCCGAGCAACGAATCGATGATCGCATGCAGCAGCACATCGGCATCCGAATGGCCGAGCAACCCGGCCCGGTGCGCGATCTCCACGCCGCCGATCACAAGCCGGCGGCCCGGCACCAGCGCGTGCGTGTCCCAGCCTTCGCCGACGCGAAAACCCGCGCTCATGCGGCGCGGCTCCGCAAAATCGCTTCCGCAAGCGCGAAGTCGTCGGGGTAGGTGACCTTGATGTTCTGCGCGTTGCTGTCGACCAACATCGGCGCCTGGCCCGCCGCTTCCATCGCGGCCGCCTCGTCGGTCACTTGATCACCGGCACGCTGCAGCGCTTCCAGCAGGACGCCCAAGCGAAACATCTGCGGCGTCTGCGCAAGCCATTTTCCGGTTCGCTCGAGAGTGCCCGCAATCCGACCCTCGGGGCTTGCCTGCTTGAGCGTATCGGCAACCCGATTCGCAAGCAGCCCGCCCACGGGATCGTGCTCGCACGCGTCGATCAGCGCATCGATCTGCGACGGCAGGATCAGGCAACGCGCCGCGTCATGCACGAGCACCCAGTCGCGCCGATCCGCACCGAATTCGAACAATCGATCAAGCCCGTTCAAAACACTCTGCGCGCGCGTTGCGCCGCCGCAATCGGCCACACTGAACGGAGAGCTGAACGCCTCGAACGCCTCATCACCCGGCGACACGACCACGAGCAGATCGGCGATCCGCGGCACGGCGGCGAACGCGGCCAACGTGTGCAGCACCAGCGGCCGGCCGGCGAGTTCGCGATACTGCTTGGGCGCGCCGACACCCGCGCGCGCGCCCGAGCCTGCGCAGGGGATCAGTGCGAAGAAACGAGGGCGGTACGGGGTTTCGTTCGGCATGAGTGCTGGGATTTTGACGGATCGCAACGCATCCGAAGCGCTTCGCGGTCGGCGTGCGTTCGAAGTGTTGCCGATGACCGGACGCCAGAGGGTCAACGCGAAACCAGCGGTCCTGGCCTGCGTGCACCATCGTCTCTTCAAAAAAAGAAGACCCTGCCGCAGCAGGGTCGATTCGGCCTTTCAATCGGACGGCGGCCAAGTGTGCGTCACCCGATCGATCCGAGTCTGCGTCAGCCCATGTGCAGGCCGCCGTTCACAGAGAAGTCCGCGCCGGTAGCGTAGCCGCCCTCGTCCGACGCAAGCCACGCCACGATCGAGGCGATCTCGCTGGGCTCCCCCAATCGCTTGACCGGGACCGTCGCGACGATCTTGGTCAGCACGTCTTCGCGGATCGCCTTGACCATGTCGGTGCCGATGTAGCCCGGGCTCACCGTGTTCACCGTGACGCCCTTGCTGGCCAACTCCTGCGCAAGCGCCATCGAGAATCCGTGCATGCCGGCTTTCGCCGCCGAATAGTTGGTCTGGCCGGCCTGGCCCTTCTCGCCATTCACCGAGCTGATGTTGATGATGCGGCCCCAACCTTTTTCGACCATGTCGCCGACGACCTGCTTGGTCACGTTGAACATCGAGTTCAGGTTGGTCTCGATCACCGCGTCCCAATCCTCGCGGGACATTTTGACGAACATGCGGTCTTTTGTGATGCCCGCGTTGTTCACGAGCACGTCGAAAGTGCCGTGCTCCGCCTTGGCCTTCGTGAACGCCTCGACGGTTGAGTCCCAGTCACCGACGTTGCCGGCCGACGCGTAGAACGTGTAGCCCTGCGCCTTTTGCTCGCCCAGCCATTTGACGTGATCGCGCGTGGGGCCGCAGCCGGCGATCACCTTGAAACCTTCTTTATGCAGACGCTGACAGATCGCGGTACCGATGCCGCCCATGCCGCCGGTCACATATGCGGTGCGTTGCTGTGCCATGTGTTTGTCTCCCGATGTGATGTGATTGTTGGTGATTCGATTGTCCTGGCGTGATCCGACCGCGCGCACTAGCGCTCGATCGTCATCGCCACGCCCATGCCGCCGCCGATGCACAACGAAGCGATGCCCTTCTTCGCGTTCTGCCGCTGCATCTCGTAGAGCAGCGTCACGAGGATCCGGCAGCCGGACGCGCCGATCGGGTGACCGATCGCGATCGCGCCGCCGTTCGGATTGACCTTGGCCACGTCCCAGCCCATTTCCTGATTCACCGCGCAAGCCTGGGCAGCGAACGCTTCGTTGATCTCGAGCACGTCGAGGTCGGCAGCCGACCAGCCCGCGCGGCGCAGCGCTTCGGTCGATGCGGGCACGGGCCCCATGCCCATGATCGCCGGGTCAAGCCCGACAGTCGCATAACTGGCGATACGCCCGAGCGGCGTCAAGCCGAGCGACGCGGCCTTCTTCGCCGTCATCACGACCACGCCGGCCGCACCGTCGTTGAGGCCCGATGCGTTGCCAGCCGTCACGCCGCCTTCCTTGTCGAACGCGGGCTTCAGCCCGGCAAGGCCCTCGGCCGACGACTTGCGGTTCAGGAACTCGTCCGCCTCGAACATAACCGGATCGCCCTTCCTCTGCGGGATCGCGATCGGAACAATCTCGTCTTTGAATTTCCCCGCGTCCTGTGCCGCCGCGGCCTTCTTCTGGCTGTTCAGCGCGAGCTGATCCTGTTGCTCACGCGTGACACCGAATTTCTTTGCGACGTTTTCAGCCGTGATGCCCATGTGATAGCGGTTGTAGACGTCGAACAGGCCGTCCGTGATCATCGTGTCGACCAGCTTCCAGTCGCCCATGCGCTGACCGTCACGCGAGTTTGGCAGCACATGCGGCGCCATCGACATGTTTTCCTGCCCACCCGCGAGCACGATTTCGCTGTCGCCGGTCTGGATCGCCTGCGCGGCGAGCATCACGGCCTTCAGACCGGAGCCGCAGACCGCGTTGATCGTGAGCGCCGGCGTCTGCCTGGCGAGCCCGCCGTGAATAAGCGCCTGGCGCGCGGGGTTCTGGCCGGCACCGGCCGTGAGCACCTGACCCAGGATCACTTCGCCGATCTGGTCGGGCGACAGCTTGCTGCGCACGAGCAGCTCCTTGAGTACCGCGGCGCCGAGCGCCGTCGCGGGAATCTTGGCCAGGCTGCCGCCGAACTTGCCGACCGGCGTGCGCGTGGCCGCCACAATCACGATGTCTTCCATGAGTTGCTCCTTCTAGCGTTCCAATGAATCGAGTTGGTGTCTGACACGGCGGCTGAAACCCGTGTGTCATGGTCCTGTCAGCGGGTTTCAGGCGGGCAGGAAATGCGCTGCGTTCGGCGGCTTCGCCTTGGCTTTCACGTACCGACCCGGTGCCGGCTCGATCGCCTTGTATTTGCTGCCCTTGCCGTACTTCGTCGGTGCAGCGATCTGCTTGCCGCCCTGCGACTTGAGCCAGCCGGCCCAGTCGGTCCACCAGCTGCCCGGGTGTTCGGTCGCTCCCTCCAGCCATTCATCGACGTCGGTGGGCAACGCGTCGTGCGTCCAGTAGTTGCGCTTTTTCTTGACCGGCGCGTTGATCACGCCGGCGATGTGGCCCGAGGCGCCCATCACGAATCGTTTCTTGCCCGGCAACACCTGGGTCGATTGGTACGCCCCTTCGATCGGCACGATATGGTCTTCTCGCGAGCCGTAGATGTAGACCGGCAAATCCACGTTGTTCAAGTCGATCGACTCACCGCAGATTGTCGTCTTGCCCGGCTTGATCAAGTTGTTTTCGAGGTAGGTGTTGCGCAGATACCAGGTGTAGAACGGCCCCGGCAGATTCGTCGAATCGCTGTTCCAATAAAGCAGGTCGAACGCTGGCGGCGTCTCACCCTTCAGATAGTTGCCGACCACATAACTCCAGACCAGGTCGTTCGGTCGCAGGAAGCTGAAGGTGGAAGCCAGGCTCTGGCCCTGCAGCAGGCCGCCCTTGCCGATCTCCATTTCGCGGTACTTGACCATCTGCTCGTCGATGAACACGTCCATGATGCCGGTGTCGGAGAAATCGAGCAGCGTGGTCAGCAGTGTCAGGCTCTGCACCGGCTTCTCTCCGCGTGCGGCCAGCACCGCCAGCGCCGAGGTCGTGAGCGTGCCGCCGACGCAAAAACCCAAAGCATTGATCTTGTCGGCGCCCGTCACCTCCCGCACCACGGAGATGGCCTTGATCACGCCGTCCTCGACGTAATCGTCCCAAGTTTTTTTCTCCATCGACTTGTCGGCGTTGCGCCAGCTCACCAGAAACGTGTGGTGCCCCTGATCGACCGCGAACTTGACGAGCGAGTTCTCCGGCTGCAGGTCGAGGATGTAGAACTTGTTGATGCACGGCGGCATCATCAGAAACGGCCGCTCGTGCACCTTCGCCGTGCTCGGCTTGTATTCGATCAACTGGAACACGTCGTTTTCGAACACCACGGCGCCTTCCGTGGTCGCGACGTTACGGCCGACTTCGAACTGCTTCATGTCGGTCATCGACACGTGGCCTTGCCGGAGATCGTGCAGCAGGTTCTTGATGCCGTTGGCGAGACTTTCGCCCTTGGACTCGACCGCCTTCATCTGCGCATCGGGATTCAATGCGAGGAAGTTGCTCGGTGCCGATGCGGCGATCCACTGGTCGATCGCAAAACGCAGGCGGTTCTTGACCTTCAACTCGCAGTCGGTGGCGTCGACCAGCGACAGCAGCGTGCGCGCGTTCAGCAGATAGGCGCCGGCGGTGAATCCGGCCAGCTTGTTCTCGCTCCAGGCCTTGGCGGCGAACCGCTTGTCATCGGCCTTCAACGTGCCGGTCAACGAGTTGTTCCAGAGCTCGGCCGATTCACGCAGGTAGTTCTGTTGCACCTCCTGCAGCTTGGCGGGCACGAACGTGATCTTGGGCAACTGCGCGCCGGCGTGCGGCAGGCCGGGGCCCATGCCGCTGATGTCCAGGCCCTTGAACGCCTCCATCGCCTGCGCGAAGCTCTGTCCCAGTGCTTGCTGGAAAGCCTGGAACTGCTCTGCGCCCTGCTTCCACGGTTCTATCGGATTGGTACTCATCGGTGCGTGTCTCCCATCGTCTGTCACTGGCGGGTCCGAAGCGGCCCGTTTGGCGTGTGGAGCGGCACGGCCCCACTAGACCCTACTGTAGCCGAGCTTTGCAGACGCTCCAATCAGCGCGCACGCCTGCATTTTGCGATGATCGATTCATGTACTTGGTGCTGATCGGCTGGCTCTATGTGGCCGTCATGATGGCGGCTGCCGAAGCCACGGCGGCCAACGGCACCATGCTCGGTGCCGTCGTCACGTTCGTGCTCTACGGGTTGCTGCCGGTCGGGCTGATCGCCTATCTGCTCGACGCGCCGCGCCGACGTCGCTCGCGCAAAGCCGCGGAGCAGGCGACGGAGCTGGCACCCACTGCCCCGACCGCGTCAACCGACGCGCCAAATGCAGGCGGCGAAGCGGCCGGTGCCGCCGCCCTCGAACCCGTCGCGCCGGTGCGAGAAAAACCGTGACGGGTTGCCGACCGTGCACCAAGCCGCGCTGCTGTCGTTGCCGTGGAACTCTCGCAGCCCGAGCGCGCGCAGCCGCAACCGCGCAAGTCCGGCCAGATCGGCAAGCCACTTGCCCGGCGCGCCGGCTTTGAACAGCGGCTCTGCCGCTGGGTCAGCTTGCACGAACGCCTGCCGCACTTCCGGGCCGACTTCGAACGCCTGCGGTCCGATGCAGGGGCCGAGCCAGGCGATCAGCTCGCTTGCGTCCGAGCGTTGATCTGCCTGCGGTCTGACAAAGCTCGCGACCGTCGACTCAAGCACCCCACGGGCCAGCCCGCGCCAGCCCGCATGCGCCGCGGCGACGCGCGTACCTCGCGCATCGCACAACAACACCGGCAAGCAGTCGGCAACCATGATCGTGCACGCCACACCAGTCGCTGTCGTGCTGCACGTGTCCGCCGGCAGCCCGTCGGGCGTGTCCCGCGCGATGGAGACATCGGCCACGCCGTGCACCTGCTCGAGAAATACCGGCCGCGCACCGATCGCCGCATGCAGCCGGGCTCGATTCGCCATGACGTGATCCGCGCGATCACCGACGTGTAGCCCGAAGTTCAGCGCATCGAACGGGGCCCGGGACACACCGCCACACCGCGTCGTGCAGACAGCCCGCACCGCCGCAGGCGCCGGCCATTGCGGCGTGAGCCAATCGCCTGCATCGCCGGGCGTGGTCGTGCCGAAATGGCCGGGCAGGCTCAAGCCTCGAAATCCGGACAAGCCGATGGCTGCGCCGCGATGAACGCCGGCTGCTTCATGCATTCGTCGAACACGCGCATCGTGCGCGGCAGACCGCTCAGGTCCACCTGGAAGCGTTCGGCGTTGAAGATCTGCGGCACCAGACAGCAATCGGCCAGCGTCGGCGCGTCACCCCAGCAGAACGGGCCGTTGCTCGCGTGTTCGACCAACTGCCGCTCGAACGCTTCCAGGCCGTTGCGGCACCAGTGCCGGTACCAGCTGTTCTTGGCCTCTTCGTCCACCTTCAGCTCACGCATCAGATACTTCAGCACGCGCAGATTGTTGAGCGGATGGATCTCGCACGCGATCAGTTGCGACAGCGCCCTTACCCGGGCCCGACCCAACGGGTCGGCCGGCAGCAACCGCGGCGCCGGATGGATCTCGTCGAGGTACTCGATGATCGCAAGCGACTGCGAAAGCCGGTTGCCTTCGTCGTCTTCGAACAGAGGCACCAGGCGTTCGGCCGACATCGCGGCGAACGCCGGCGCGTTTTGCTCCCCGCGTGCCAGATGCACGGACAAGTATGCGAAATCGAGCCCCTTGATGGCCAGCGCGATGCGCACACGAAACGAGGCGGACGAGCGAAAGTAGTTGTGCAGCTTCATCATGGCCCGAGCATAAGCCGGCACCGGCATTGGCTGCGCCCTTCCGCCGCGCTACTCCAGGCCGAGCTCCTGAATCTTGCGCGTGATCGTGTTGCGCCCGATGCCGAGCTTGTGCGCGGCCTCGATGCGGCGTCCGCGCGTGCTGAGCAGTGCCGCCTGGATCAGACGCGCTTCGAAGCGCCGCGACAGCAGCGCCCAGATGTCGTGCCGACCGTCTGCGAGCAGTGACTGGGTCTCGGCCTCGAGCCCCGCTTCCCAGGCGGCGCCGCTGGCCGCATCGTTGGCCGGCGCGGTTCCGTCGATCGGCGACATTGCGACCGGCGTGGTCGTTGCGGACGCGCGCGGCGCGGCCGGATCGGCCGTTGCGTCCGGCTGCGCCGCCGGCGCCGTGCGATGCCGGTTCGCGCTATCTAGAGGCGGCGGCGTGTGCGATCGCTGCGGATCGCTTTCGCTGGCCGCCCCGTCGCCGCGAAGCAGCGCTGCGGCGGCGATATCCGGCGGCAGATCCTTGGCTTCGATCACCTGCGCCGGCGCCATCACGGTCAACCAGTGACAGGTGTTCTCGAGCTGGCGCACGTTGCCGGGAAACGGAAACCGGTCGAGTTGCGCGAGCGCGGCGTCGCTGATGCGCTTGGGCTCCACCTCGAGCTGGCGCGCACTCTGCTGCAGAAAGTGCCGGGTCAGCATCGCGATGTCCTCGCGCCGCTCACGCAGCGCGGGCAGCCTCAGCCGGATCACGTTCAGCCGGTGAAACAGGTCTTCCCGAAAGCTGCCTTCGAGCACGCGCTGCTCCAGGTTCTGGTGCGTGGCGGCGATGATGCGCACGTTCGTCTTCATGGGGTTGTGGCCGCCGACGCGGTAGAAATGCCCGTCCGACAGCACGCGCAGCAAGCGGGTCTGCAAGTCGGCGGCCATGTCGCCGATCTCATCCAGAAACAAGGTTCCGCCATCGGCCTGCTCGAAACGGCCACGCCGCATCGTCTGCGCGCCGGTGAATGCGCCGCGCTCGTGCCCGAACAGTTCGGACTCGAGCAGATCCTTTGGAATTGCCGCGGTGTTGATGGCAACGAACGGCCCGGCGTGGCGCAGCGAATGGCGGTGCAGCGCGCGCGCGACCAGTTCCTTGCCCGAGCCGGATTCGCCCGTGATCATGACCGTCACGTTGCTCTGCGACAGCCGCCCGATCGCGCGAAACACATCCTGCATCGCGGGCGCCTGGCCGAGCATCTCGGGCGCAGCCGTCACCTGTTCGTCGGTGACGTCCTCGCGCTGGCTTTCCTCCATCGCACGGCGGATCAGCTCGACGGCTTTAGGCACGTCGAACGGCTTCGGCAGGTATTCGAACGCGCCGCCCTGAAACGCCGAAACCGCGCTGTCGAGGTCCGAGTAGGCAGTCATCACGATAACTGGCAAGGTGGGGTGGCTGCGCTGGATTTTCTCGAGCAGTGCGAGGCCCGATTCGCCCGGCATGCGGATGTCGCTGACCAGCACCTGCGGGCTGCCGGCTGCGGATGAATCGGACGAGTCCGCATCCGCCAGCGCGTTCAACACCTCGGCCGCGCTGGCGAAGCTTCGGGTCGGCAACTGCTCGCGCTGCAGGGCTTTTTCCAGCACGAAGCGGATCGATGGGTCATCGTCCACGATCCAGATAGATTTCATCGACTCGCCTTCCTTGCATGATTCGCTGCCTGTGCGCCGCTTGCGCGCGGGACCGTTGTCGCATCGGGCTGTCCGGGCGCGCAGCCGTTGCCGACCCGTGCCATTCAACCCGGATCAAGGCAGCGGGATCAACAGCTTGAAGTCGGTGCGGCCCGGCACGCTTTCACACGCGATCAGGCCGTCGTGCTGCTGCAGAAACGTCTGCGCGAGCGTGAGGCCCAAGCCCGAACCGCCCACCCGACCCGACACCAACGGGAAGAACAGCCGGTCCCGAATCGCTTCTGGCACGCCGGGTCCGTTGTCAATAACATGCAATTCCAGTGCCAAGCGGTAGCGGCGCTGACCGAAAGTTTCCTGGCGCGCGATGCGCGTTCGCAGCACGATGTGCGCATCCCCGTCCGGCATCCGATCGGCGAGCGCGTAGGCCGCGTTCTGCACCACGTTCAGCAGCGCCTGGATCAACTGCTCACGATCGCCGCGAAACTCGGGCAGCGACACGTCGTAGTCGCGCTGCACCGTGAGCCCGCGCGGATGCTCGGCCAGGATCACCGAGCGCACGCGTTCACAGACCTCGTGAATGTTCACGTCGCCGACCACGTGCGGGTTGCGGTGCGGCGCGAGCAGCCGATCGACCAATGTCTGCAGCCGGTCGGCTTCGTGAATGATCACGCGGGTGTACTCGGTCAGTTCCGCACTGTCGATTTCCATCTCGAGCAATTGCGCCGCGCCGCGGATGCCGCCGAGCGGGTTCTTGATCTCGTGCGCGAGGTTGCGAATCAGCTCCTTGGTCGAGGCGGCCTGCTCCACCAGCCGGTCTTCACGGTCCTTGCGCGACTGCTGCTCCTGCGGCAGCAGCTCAAGGATGACCTCGCCGGGGCGTTCGGTCTGGGCCACGATCACGTGCACCCGCATCGGCTCCTGGTGCGGGCGCAGCAGCCAGCTGTCGTAGCGGCGGCTCGAATAGGCGTTGCTTACTGCGCCGTCGATAGCCTGCTGCAGCTCGTGCGGCTCGGTCACGTGGCTGAAGACCGATGCGCCCTCGATGCTGCGGCGCGAGCTGCCGAGCGCGTCCTCGAGCGCCGCGTTCGCATACCGCACGCAGCCGTCTTCGGACACCACCGCGACCAGGGTGGCGAGCAGATCAAACGCCGCAAAGCGGGCAGGCAGGATGGCGGGGAGCGTCGGGGCGGCTGGCACGTTGATCGTCGCGTCGTGACTTTCGACAGGCGCTGGCTCGGAGCGGCGCGAAGCAGCAGAGCCTGCCGTGTACGCCGCTAGCGCGGCGTCGCGCGGCCGAGCTCGCGCCGGATGCCGGCCAGATCGCTTTCGATGCGTTCGATGCCCGCCTTGAGCTCGGCGATGCGCGTCTGGTAGCGTAGGTCGTTGCCGACTTCGCCCGCAATGCGCTCGGGCGTGCCGTTGTTGTATTCGGTCTGCAGCTCGGTGCGGCGCGCTTCCGCCTTGCGCAACTCGGCTTCGAGAATGCCGCGCGCGTCGTTGTCGCGCGCACGTTGGTCCGCGTTGTCGACGCGCGGCGGCGCGTTGGACGCTTGCGGCGGCGCCGTGACCACGCGGGACGGGCCGCCGGAAGGCGGCGGGTTGCCCGGTTGCGGCCGCGTGCCCTCGATCACCGTCACGTTGCCGCCTTCGACCAGCGTGCAGCTGCGTTGCTGCCCGGACGGCGGGTTGTTGGTGTATTCGTTGCCGCAGCGGTAGATACGGGATTGCGCCACGCCGGGGCCAGCGATGCAGGAGAAAACCAGCGCGGTGGCCAGCACATGGACAACAGGTTTCATGTGGATTGCGACAGGGTGCGTCGAGCAAATGGGACTTGGTCGGCTAGTATCCCGCATCTGTTGCAGCATGTGAAAAGACCGCTTGCCAACGCGCGACATGCGCACCGGCAAACGGTCTTTTTCACGATTCGGCTTCCCCGGCACAGCGTATCTCGTCGCCGCTGCGAGGACGTGTCACGGCGTCGGCATCAGAGCGAGTAGTACATCTCGAACTCGATCGGATGCGTGGCCATGCGGCTGCGCGTGACTTCCGTCATCTTCAGCTCGATGTAGGCATCGATCATCGTATCGGTGAACACGCCGCCCTTCGTCAGGAACGCGCGCTCGCGGTCCAGATAATCAAGCGCCTGATCGAGGCTGTGGCAGACGGTCGGGATCTGTGCGTCTTCCTCGGGCGGCAGGTGGTACAGATCCTTGGTCGCGGCTTCCCCTGGGTGGATTTTGTTTTCCACCCCGTCCAGGCCCGCCATCATCAGCGCGGAGAAGCACAGGTACGGATTCGCAAGCGGATCCGGAAAGCGCGCTTCGATGCGGCGGCCTTTCGGGTTCGCCACGTACGGAATGCGGATCGAAGCCGAGCGGTTCTTGGCCGAATACGCGAGCTTGACCGGTGCTTCGAAGTGCGGCACCAAGCGCCGGTAGCTGTTGATGCCCGGATTCGTGATCGCGTTCAGGGCCCTTGCGTGCTTGATGATGCCGCCCACATAGTGCAGCGCGAACTCGGACAAGCCCGCATAGCCGTCGCCGGCGAACAGGTTTTTGCCGTCCTTCCAGATCGACTGGTGCACGTGCATGCCGCTGCCGTTGTCGCCAACGACCGGCTTCGGCATGAACGTGGCGGTCTTGCCGTACGCATGCGCGACGTTCCAGACCACGTACTTCAGCATCTGCGTCCAGTCGGCGCGCTGCACCAGCGTCGAAATCCGCGTGCCGATCTCGTTTTGGCCCGCGCCCGCGACTTCGTGGTGGAACACTTCGACCGGGATGCCCAGCGACTCGAGGATGGTCGACATCTCGGCGCGCATGTCCTGCATCGAGTCGACCGGCGGAACGGGAAAGTAGCCGCCCTTGACGGTCGGGCGGTGTCCCTTGTTGCCCTGCTCCATCTTCTTGCCGCTGTTCCAGGCCCCCTCGTACTCGTCGATCTTGAACATGGCGCCCTGCATGTCGGTGTTCCACTGCACGTTGTCGAACACGAAGAACTCGGGCTCCGGGCCGAAGTAGGCGGTGTCGCCGAAGCCGGAGGCCTTCAGGTAGGCCTCGGCGCGCTTCGCGATCGAGCGTGGATCGCGGTCGTAGGCTTTGCCGTCACCGGGTTCGAGCACGTCGCACGTCAGGAAAATGCGTCGGCTCTTCGAAGAACGGGTCGATGTTGGCGGTGTCCGGATCGGGCATCAGCAGCATGTCGGACGCTTCGATGCCCTTCCAGCCCGCGATCGATGAGCCGTCGAACGCATGGCCGGACGCGAACTTGTCTTCGTCGAAGTGCGACACCGGCACCGTGACATGCTGCTCCTTGCCGCGCGTATCGGTGAAGCGAAAGTCGACGAACTTGATGTCGTTGTCTTTCACCATGCTCATCACGTCTGCAACGCTCTTCGCCATTCAAGGCTCCTTTGGGTTTCGTTGGGGAAAAAATGTTTTTGATGGACAGGGGAACGGTCGAGCGCATGAACGTGCTGGGCGACCCGGCCCGCTGTGGATGCGAAAACGTCGGTCATCCGGCCGTCATGCACCAGATTGCACATTTTGTGCCATTTCCCGACAGGTCAATCCTTGCGGGCGGGGGTGGTCGACATGAGCAGCAAACTTGGGGCTCGAAGATCCGGACAACGGCAGCAGTGCACCACGCAAGTGCTCAGCCGCTCATGCACTTTTATGGTGCGATCACCGACGCACCAACTCGGCGCCGAGTCTGGCATCCAACGCATGGAGCCCGGCCAGCAGTTCGGGCCAGCCAGCGGCCACCGCCTCCGGCGCCCCTTTCAAGCCCAACTCGATGTGCCGCCCATGCTGGGGGTGATCGACGCTCGGCAGACTGAACACGCGCACGCCCGGATGGTCGGCTTCGAGCCTCTCCATCAGCGGCGTCAACGTCGCCTCCATGGAGCCGTAGACGATCACCGATTGCTCGATCCAGGCACCGAGCTGAAACCACGGCTTGCAGTGCGTATCGAGCACCCACTCCATCATCGGCCAGGCCATCACCGGAAAACCGGGCACGAAATGCACGCTGCCGCCGCCCGCGCCCTCGGCGCTGAAGCCGGGAATCTTGTTGTACGGGTTGGGGATGATGCGCACACCGGCCGGGAACACACCCATGTTGAGCCGGTGCACGTTGTCGGCGCGATCGGCCTCGTACGGCACGCCCTGCTCGGCCGCGACGTCCCGCATGCGTTCTTCGATCAGCCGCTTGGCGTCCGCATGCAGTTGCAACGGGAGTCCGAGCGCTTCGGCCGCGGCTTGCCGCGTATGGTCGTCCGGCGTGGCGCCGATGCCGCCGGTGCTGAAGACGATGTCGCCCGATGCGAACGCGCGTTTCAACGTCGCGGTGATGCGCGCGCGGGCGTCGCCGACGTATTCTGCCCAGGCCGAGCTGGATGCCGCGTGCGGTGAGCAGTTCGATGAATTTCGGCAGATGCTTGTCGACGCGCTTGCCCGACAGAATCTCGTCGCCAACGATGATGAGGCCGAACGTGGGCGGCGCCTCAGCCCCCGGGGAGTTGCCTCGAGCTGGGCTGCTGACGGGGGTGGGAGTCGACGGGGCTGGAGTCATCGCGAAGCCGCTTTCCTGTTTTTTCATTCAATGAGACGACCGGGCCGTCCGTACGCGCCGTGCGTCCGTCGCCGCCGCGAAGCTGTTCGAGCGCCGCCAGGCAATAGTGCGTGAACCATAGCGACGAGAACGCGAACACCAGCGTGTAGATCCAAATCGCGACTGGCACCAGCACAAAAAAAGCCGCGGCAAACAACAATCCCGAAGCCCACACCACGGCCGGCGCCGCGCCGAGATAGCCGCTGATGATGCCGATGGTCAGCAGCGACGTGCGGTGCCGCTTGAAGATCGCTTTGCGCTCGGTCGCGCTCGCGTGCTCGGCCATCGCGTCGAACGCCATCACGCGGTAGGTGAGCCAGCCCCAGATCAGCGGCGGCAGAAACAGGATCAGCGGCGGGATCAGCCACAGCGGCATCGACAGCAACAACAGCACGAGCGCGATCGCCGTGGCGCTGATCGACCACCAGACGCTTGCGACAAGCCCGCCGCCCTTCTTGCGCTCGAGCTGCGGAAAGCGCGCGCGCCCGACCATCGCGACCAGCGTGGGCGTCATCATCGTGGCCACCATCGTGAGCATCGCCAGCACCACCAGCGGCACCGCAAGCAGCAGCAGCAGGATCGGAGCGACCCACGCATGCAGGGTCGCGCCGGTGCCGTGCTTGCCGAGCCAGCCCCAGACCGATGCGAGCCATGGCCAGCCGTCGATCACGCCGACCATCCACTGCACGGCCGCGTCCCAGAAAAAGTAGCCAAGGCCGACGGCCAATGCGGTCATCAGCACCAGCGGCAGCAGCGACAGGCCGATCACCTTGGGCCGAAAGGTTTGCTCGGTGGCGCGCCAGAAAGAGTCGACGAGCAGGGTCATGAACAGGCGGAGAACAAAAGTTGGAACATGGATCGGAACAAAGGAATGCGCGGCATTGGAAAAAGCCTCAAGAGGGGCTGTGGCCGTCCGGCACGGCCTCGCCCACGCGCGTGGCCGCCCTGCGAAAGCCGAACAAGCGCTTGCACCCGAACCACTGCTGCTGCCAGAATCCCGTGCCGTAGTCGACCACCGAGCCGTCCGCGCCTGGCTCGACCTGATCGCGCACGCCGGTGGCATCGAACCGTTTTTCGTAATTGGCGGTGCCGAACAGCGAATCCCACCACGGCAGCAGCACGCCGAAATTGTGGCCGCCGAGCGTTTGCCTGCCCCGCGTTTCGTGCCCGATGCCGATCGCGTGATGCAGCCGGTGAAATCGCGGGCTGACCCAAAGCCGCTCGCCGACGCGCCCGAACCAGACGCGCAGGTTCGCATGCTGAACGCTCTCGGCCAACTGCGTGATCGCGACGATCGCAATGAACTGCCCGGGCGCCACGCCGATCAATTGCGCGGCCAGCACCAGCAGTACGTCGCGCAGCAGGTCGTCGAGCAGGTGGTTGCGGTTGTCGCTCCACATGGTCATCTGACGCTGCGCGTGGTGCATCGAATGCAGCTGCCACCACCAGTGGAATTGGTGCTGACCGCGGTGAATCCAATAGTCGACGAAATCGAACACAACCAGATAGAGCAACAAGCTGACCAGCGGCAGATCGGTCACGCCCGGCCAGAGCTGATCGAGGTGGAACGTCTGCCAGCCGTTCGTGCGCGCCCAGCCCAACAGCTCGTCGAACGAGGGACCCACCGCGAAGAACAGACCGAGCCGAAATAGCCCGAGCCGGTGGATCAGCGTATACAGCACATCGGTGCGGATCGCCGCTCGGTCCGTCACGGGCTCCACCGGCCACCAGCGCTGCAGCGGCCCGATCACCGCGACCAGCACCAGCAGTTGCAGCAGGCCGACAAGCAACCAGCCGGTCGCATCGAACGCGTCTTCGACCAGATTGCCAAGCCCGATGCCGAACACCACGGGCTGCACCACGGCTTCGAACAAGACCTGTTGCAACGCCGAAAAAGCGTTGCCGAACGCATCCATCACCTGGCCCCTTCCTCGGTCAGCGGCGTTGCGCGATCCAGCCCGAATAGTCGGGATGCTCACGCAGCGTGCGAAAACAAAAACCGCGCGTTTTGAGGCCCCGGATCAACGGCTCGAGCACCGCCGGCGCCCACGCGTCCGTGCGCGACCAGATGCCCAGATGCGCGACCAGCACGTCTCCCACGCGCACATCACGAAGTGCCTTGGTGAGCAGCGCCGGGTTCGGGTACTTGTCGCTCGGCAGCTCGTCGCCCAGAAAACCCGCAGGCGCCCAGCCGACGTGCGCGTAACCGCAGCTGCGCGCCGCAGCCAGCAACGCGGGCGACGTCTTGCCACCCGGCGCGCGAAACAGCGGCAGGGGCTTCTGCCCGGTGATCGCCTGCAGCCGGTCACCGGCGCGCTTGATCTCGGCGCAATAGTCGGCCGAAGTCATGATCGACTCGACGCCCGCATGCGGCCCGGCAGACGGCCGCACGCGAAACGCGGTCTGGCCCCCGACCGGCTTCGAATCGGCACGCCAGTAGGTGTGTTCGAACGTGTGCGAAGCGAACGCATGCCCTTCCGCCGCCCGCGCCTTCCACCAGGGCGCCCAGTAATCCCCGAGGCTGCCGTCGCCTTCCTGCGTGCGCTCCTGTGCTCCAAAGAACGTGACCTTCACGTCGTTGCGCTTCAGTACATCGGCGATCAGCGGAGCCACGCCCATATGGCCGGTGTCGAACGTCAGATAGAGCGGTGTTTCACAGCCATTTGCAGCCGAGGCGCCTAGTGGAACTGCACTTCCCGCTATCAAAACAGCAGCAACGATCTGAGCAGACCGACGAAACCCATCCCGGCGGATGCCAGGGGTCCGCCTCCGTCGGTCCATCCGCGTCGCCTCCGGTCGGGGGAAGGCGGGAACTGAAAAAAGGGAGCGAAGCCTGAGGGCAAGCAAAAAGCTACCTCGCCGCATGGTCGAGCGTCCAGACGCCGTGCGGTGAGCGGCCCACGTTGACCTGCCGCACCACCTTCTTCTGCTCCAGATCGATCATGGTGAGCTTTCGGGCCCAGCGCGAAGTCACGAACAGCGTCTTGCCGTCCGCGCTCACATCCATGCAGTCCGGCCCGCCCGGCGCGTCATAGGTGGCGACTTCGGCCAATGTGCGCAGATCGATCTTGCTGATCGTGTTGGCCACGCGGTTGCTCACATACACATGCCGGCCATCGCCCGCGGCACGGAATGCGTGCGCGCCGTTGCTGGTCTTGATGCGCTTGATCTGCTGCGGCGTCTTGCCCGAGACGTCGAACACCTCGATGCCGTCGCTGCCCGTCAGCGCGACCAACAGCAGCTTGTCGTCCGGCGTGCCGAACACGTCCGCCGGCATCCGGCCGGTCGGCGTGCGCCACAGAATCGTTTGCGTCGCCAAGTCGACCGCGACCAGCTCGTCGCTGTCCTGCATCGTCGTATACATCGTCGTGCTTTTGCTGTCGATCCAGACGTGGCTCGGCGTGCGCGCGGACGGGATGCGCTTGGCCAGCGTGAAATCGCGGCCGTCCCAGCGGTAGATGTCGATGTGGTTCAGCCGGTTCGCCACCGTCACGAACCACTTCATGTCGGGGGAGAACCGCAGGTGATAGGGATCGACCATGTCGCGCACCGTGCGCTGCACTTCGGCGGTTTTCGGGTCCACGAAGATCAGCGAGTCCCCGGCCGAACTCGCCACGATCAGCGACTTCGAGTCCGGCGTCAGATAGACGTGATGCGGCTCCTTGCCGGTTGGAATCCGCTTGATCTCGGCAAAGGTGACCGGGTCGATCACGCTCACATTCGCGTCGAGCGAGTTCAGCACGAAGATCGGCGACTTCGCCGCGGGCGCAGGCGCGCTCGCCGAGGCAGCCGCTGCCGATGCGGCCGCCTGCGCGCCGACGCTTCCCCACAGCGCCGCGGCAAACAGACCCACGGCAAGCGCGCGCGCGGGCTGGCGACAAAACATCGACGTCGATTTCACGGGTGGCGTACTTCCAAAACGAAAGCGGGGAACGAGCCGGTTGATTTTAGCGGTCGACAAGCAGGAAGGACCGGCCGCGGAGCCGCGAAAAATCACTACTCGAAAGATAGCAATGCACGCTCTGCCCGCAAGCGGCCGAGTCGTATTCGACGCACCGTTCCGCCGCTCGCAACGAACCCATCCGGCCCACCTCAGTCCGATGGCTTGTTCAACGCCTGCAACACACCGGGATCGAACGCCGCCTCGACACAATCGGCAAGGTGTTCGAATGCCCCGTTCGGTGTCGGCGCGCCCGCCCCGGACAGTGCCCGCACCACACAAGGGACCGAATCCGGCCGCGCGGCCGGCTATCGTCGGATGGCTGGAGGGCGCGCCCGGACGCGGCGTTGGCGTTGCGCGGGCAAGCAAGCATTCGCTTGCCGTGCCCTGCGAATTGCCTTCGACTGCCCGCAGCGGCATCGGCCACGGTGGCGGTTTCGGCCCACTTGACAGCTGCGTCGCCGCAGGCATTTGCCGCAGCGCAGAAACGTCCTGAAGCCGCGGCATCGGCACCGCCCGCTGCGCACCTCCGACGGCTTCATGCGAACACAAGCCGCGCGATGCGCGTAGGCGCCAGCGGCGGCTGCGCAGCCACCACCGCCATCCCGCGATCCGCCAGCGGCACCGGGTGCGACATGCAGGGCGCAAATGTCACGGCCGTGTGGAATTCGCCGTCCTCGCCGCACGGGCACACGCCTGCCGGCAGGCTTGCCAACAACGCCCGGTCATACGCAGCGCCGCAGAACCGCGCATCGAGCCGCACGGTATCGAGCGCGACGATGCGTGCCCGGATGCCGCGCGCAATCACCTCGTCGGCGAGTGCCGCGCGGCCCCCACCCCAGAGCGGAAACAGCGGCACCAGCCCCGCCGCTTCGCAGCGCGGCGCAATCCAGGCGCGGTGGGCTTCCAGATCGATGTCGCCGAACGCCATGTGCGTGTGCCCACCCTGCCGCAGCGCCTCCAGCGCGCAATCGAACGCCATCGCATAGCTGCCCGCATGGCTTCGCGGCACATCCACGGCCCGCCATGCCACCCCGCAAGCCGCCGCCTGCGCCGCAAGCCAGCTGCGCGGCAGCGCATGCGACAAGCTCGGTCCGAGTGCGTCCTCGCACATCGTCACGAACGTGCGGACGACCAGCCCCTGCTCGCGCAAGCGCAGCCACACCAGGCACGCATCCTTGCCCGCGCTCCAGCTCAGTGCGATGCGCGGGAGACTCGGTGCGTCGGAAACCGACGTGCGCGTCAAGTCCACGAATGGCCCTTCACCCATCGGCCCTTTGCGCTGTCGACCCAAGCCCGGAAAAGACTGCGAGCCGCCTGCCCGAAGCAACCACTCGCGGCAGCGCGCAATGCAACGCAGCAAATCCATCGTCTTCTCGAGCACGACCGCAAAGGGTTTGTCCGCTCGAAGCGGCGCTGCGGCCCGCGCCCGGCCGTCGCCCAGGCCTTCGATCGGCCGGCCCGTTCGCTCCAACAACCGGGGCTCGCCGCAGTCGGCGTGAACGAAGCGCCGGCCGCGCTGCTTGCCGTTTCGGCTTGCGCGCATCCCGGGTCGCCAGCGGCGCTTCGATCTGCATGGATGGTCCTCGTCCGTTCGTTCAAAGCAGCGGCCGCACGAGGTGGTGCACGCGCCCGTCGCGCTCGAGCCGCTCGATCGCGACCGCCTGCTGAAACACCGCGATCAGCGCGGCGTGCAGCGCCGGGTCGTCGGGCGCGGCGTCGATCTGCAAACGGCCCTGATCCATCAGCCAGACACGGTCCGCAGCCAGTGCCAGCGTCAGGTCGTGCAGGACCACCGCCACGGCTGCGCCCGCCGCGGCGCGCCGCGCCACGCTGCGCAGCAATGCGCGCTGGTGCGGCGGGTCGAGGTGCGCGGTCGGCTCGTCCAGCAGCAGCACCGGCGCCTGCACGGCGAGCGCCCGGGCCAGCAGCACGCGCTGGCGTTCGCCGCCCGACAGCTGGCTCAAGCGCCGCGCCGCGAACGCACTGCATTC
Organism: uncultured beta proteobacterium; assembly: GCA_963761295.1. Taxonomy (GTDB): domain Bacteria; phylum Pseudomonadota; class Gammaproteobacteria; order Burkholderiales; family Burkholderiaceae_C; genus JBBPYC01. The sequence continues at coordinate 182,886 of CAVXGG010000019.1, read as the reverse complement.
GGTCTCGGCCATGGCCGCATCGACCGCCGCCTCGTCGGCCGGCCCCGGCGCGCCGAGCAGACCGTGATGCGGCAGCCGCCCCAGCCGCACCACGTCGCGCGCCGCAATCTCGCCTTCGGCTTCGCCTTGCTGGGCCAACCAGGCGATCCGCCGCGCGCGCTCGGCGGCGCTCCACGCATCGATCGGCCGCCCGCTCAGGCGCACCGAACCTTCCTGCGGCTTGCGCAGGCCCGCGAGCAGCGACAGCAAACTGCTTTTTCCCGCGCCGTTCGGGCCGACGACAGCCACCCACTGGCCGCCCCACAGCGTGGCCGACACCCGATCCACCACGCGCCGGCCGCCGAGCTGCAGACGCAACCGCTCGGCCTGCAGCAGCGCGACCGCCTCAGGCATGGCCGGCCTTCGCGCGCCGGCGCAGCAACACGAGCAAATAGCCGCCGCCCACCACCGCCGTCAGCACACCCACGGGCAACTCCTGCGGCGCGATCACGCTGCGCGCGGCCACGTCGGCGGCCAGCAGCAGCAAGCCGCCCGACAGTGCCGACAAGGCAAGCAACGCGCCGTGGCGCACCGTCACCAGGCGGCGCACCAGATGCGGCGCGACCAGCCCGACGAACGCGATCAGGCCCGCCTGCGCGACCGCCACGCCGGTGGCCAGCGCCATCAGCGCGACCAGCATCAGCCGCAGCCGCGGCAAGTCGAGGCCGAGGCTGCTCGCGCTCGCCTCCCCCAACACCAGCGCATCGAGCACGCCCGCGAAGCGCACGCCGATCGGCACCGCCACCGCGAGCGACACGGCCAGCACGACGACACTGCTCCAGCCCAGGAACCCGGTGGTGCCGAGCAAAAACGCCTGCTTGCCGCGCAGCGCCTCGGGCGACAGCAGCAGCATGAGGTCCGCCACGGCCGCCAGCAGCACACCCACCACCACACCGGCCAGCAGCAGGATCAACGGCCGCGCGGCGCCGCCGCCGAGCAGCAAGGTCAGGGACACACCCAGCAACGCGCCCGCAAACGCGGCACCGACCAAACCGATCTGCATGAGCCAACCGACGTTCGCAAGCCCGACGCGCACCCCCACCTGGCTGCCCGCCAAGATTGTCAGCACCACGCCCAGGCTCGCGCCCGCCGCACTGCCGAGCAGATACGGATCGGCGAGCGGATTGCGAAACAACCCCTGCGCGAGCGCGCCGGCCAAGCCGAGCAACGCGCCCGCACCGAACGCACCCAGCGTGCGTGGTGCGCGGATCGCGACGATCAATTCCCAGTCGCGCGCCCACGCGAACGACCAGCCTTCGCTGCCGGCCGCGAGGCCGCACGCCATCAGCAGCAGGCTCACTGCACCCAGAGCGCCGGCAAGACGCGCCGCGGTCCAGCGCGCCGCCGGCTCAGGCGACTGCGTCTGGCCAAGCGCCGGCACAGCGCTCATCGCGCGCCGCTGCGCGCCGGCAGGCCCGCCACGCAATCGGCGAGCGCCCCGGCGGCTTCGCCGAGCCGCGGTCCAGGCCGGGTCAGCAGTTCATAGTGCGTCGGAGCGAAGCCGCAGGTATCGTTTGCGCGCAACGCGGGGATCGTGTCCCAGCCCGGGCGCGCGTCCATCTCGGCGAGGTTGCGCACGGACGCCATGATCACGTCGGGCTTGGCGCGCACGACGAATTCGGGGTTCAATTTCGGAAACGGTCCGAGCGCTGGCGGCACGACGTTGCCCAGGCCCAACTGCGTGAGCAACTCCCCGATGAACGACGATGTGCCGGCCGCATGGGGCGTGCTCGCAATCTCGAAGTAGACCTGAGCACCGCGCCACGAAGTCGGGATGCGGGCCGCTGCCGCCTGCGTTTGCGCATCGATGCGCGCGATCAGTTCAGCACCCGCCTGCGGAGCCTGCAGCAGCGTCGCGACCACAAGCACCGTGCGTCGCACGTCGGACAGGCTCTGCGAATCGAGCGCGAGCACCTTGAGCCCCAGCGCCTCCAACCGATCCAGCACGCGTGCCGACCTGGCCGCGAGCACCAGGTCGGGCTTCAGCGCATAGAGACGCTCGACCTGCGCATCGTCCAAGCCCGCCGAGTTTGGGCAGTACCTGCACCGATTGCGGCCAGTTGGAAAACCGGTCGGTGCCCACAAGGCGACCACACGCGCCGAGTTCGCAGACGGTCTCGGTCAGCGACGGCAGCAGCGTGACGATGCGTTGCGGCGGCTGCGAGAACGCGACCGCCACGCCGCGGTCGTCGGTGATCGAAACCGGTGTGGGCTCGGCGGCAACGGCCCCCGGCGCTGCAAGGAGACCGGCCCCGGCCAACAGCCATGCGCCGACTGCAACGCGCCCGCGTCTGTTCCGTGCGCACGCCGTCAATGGGGCCCTTTCACGGCGGGTTCGCAGAACCGCAACGGGCGGCGTCACGCGTTCGCAGACGGCGGCGATGCGCCGATGCAGCAGACCCGGCAGGGCGACGAAGCGGCGGGCCCTGGCCTGCACAGGCACCACGCCGGGCGCGATCTCGTTGGAGACCGCCACCCCGTGTCCATCGGCGTCGGCGACTGATATGGCCCACCTGCCCTTCTGCGCATCCGGACCGGGCGTGGCAAGCCATTGCCGCGCACGTTCCTCGGCCGCGCGCGACTTGCCGCTGTTGTGGCCGCCCGGGATCCGTTCGCGCATGCGGCGTCCGATCGCGCGAGGGCGGCTGGAGGGCCATGGCGCCCAGCCGTGCATGCGAGTTTCGATGGCGTGCTGACCACGGCGAAGTGAAGGTGCCCGGCATCGAACGCAATTCAGGTCTTCACAGACTCGAAAGGCTGCAGCATCCGCCTGCCGGCAAATCGATCGATGCTCACCCATGCCGTGCCGCCCAGTCGAGCACGATCCGGTGCAACTGGCGCACGCCGTCGGTCAGTGCGGCCGGGCCGGGCTGCAGGATGTCGGCCGACTTGATCTCGAACAGCGCGCCTTCACGCACGGCGGTCACGTCGGCGAAGCCGGGCCGCAAAGCGACTTTCTCGGGCCGAAATTTCTTCCCGCACCACGAGCCGATCACGATGTCGGGATTGCGCCGGATGATCTCGGCCGGGTCCGCGACGATGCGGTCCCTGCCCATCGGCATGCGTCCGAGTTCGGGAAAGCAGTCGTCGCCACCCGCGATGGTCAGCAGCTCCGACACCCATCGGATCGCGCTGATGGGTGGCTCGTCCCATTCCTCGAAATAGACGCGCGGCCGTCTCGGCAACGCGGCGGCGACGCGCTCGATCGCTATCAGTTCGTCGCGCATCGTGGTCAGCAGCGCCGCGCCGCGCTCGGCCGCGCCGACCATCGCGCCCACCTGGTGCAGCACCTGAAAAATCTCGGCCACGCTGCGCTGGTTGAAGATCGTGACCGGCACGCCGCGGCCGATCAGCGCGGCCGCGATCGGCGCCTGCAGGTCAGAAAAACCGAACACGCAATCGGGCTCGAGCGCGAGGATCTGGTCGATCTTCGCGGTCAGGAAGGCGCTGACTTTGGGTTTTTCCTGGCGCGCGATTTTCGGGCGCACCGTGTAGCCCGAGATGCCGACGATGCGCCACTGCTCGCCGAGCAGGTAGAGCCACTCAGTGGCCTCCTCGGTCAGGCAGACGATGCGCTCGGGCCCGCGGCCGACTTGAACAGCCGCGAGGCCGGCCGTCGGTGATTCGCTCAAAGCGGCGCCCATTTCAGCCCTACAAAGAACGCGCGGCCCGGCGTCGCATAGGTTTCGGCGAGCTGGTAGTTCTTGTCGCTCAGGTTGTCGACACGCGCAAGCAGCGTCCAGTCGCGCCCGAGCCGCCGGCTCGCGTACAGGTTGAACAACGTGTAGCCGCCCAACTGCACCTTGTTGGCCGTATCGTCGAAGCGCGGACTCGATGCCTGCGACTCGGCGCCGAGCGACCAGCCCGCGAACGCGTAGTCGGCGCCGAGCGTCGCGTGCCGCTTGGCCCGGCGCGCGAGCAGGTGGCCGCTGTCGCGGTCGCGTGGGTCCTGAAAGTCCACGCTCGCGCGCAACGCGAGCAGCCCGATGCGATGCGCGCCGCTGAACGTCAGCCCTCGCAGGTCGGCGCTCGCGGTGTTTTCGTAGCAGCCGAACTTCGACGCGCACGGCCCAGCCGCGCCGAACGTGATCAGATTCGTCACGCGGTTGCGATAGGCGACGGCGCCGAACTCGCTCGCGCCGTCACGCCAGCGCAGTGCGGCTTCGATGTTGCGGCCGGACTCGGGCTCCAGGCCCGCGATGCCGTACTGGCTGAAGCGTTGATAGAGCGTCGGTGCGCGAAAACTGGTGCCGGCCGACAGAGAAGCGCGCCAGGCCCTGGTCAGCGCATAACCGTACGCCGCGCCGCCCGTGGTCTGGCCGCCGAACTCGCTGTCGCGGTCGTGCCGTGCGTTCAACTGCAGCGAGTGCTCTGCGCCGTGGAAGCCGTAGCCCAGCGCGAGCGCGTTCTGAGATCGGCCGGCGTCGATCGGCGCGCTCTCCAGATGGTCCTCTCGCCGCTCCAGTGCGGCGGTCAGCAACTGCCGGCCGAGCCGCAGCTCGTTTTGCCACAGATAGTTGCGCAGCCGGGTGGTCGTGTGATAGGCCTGCGGGCTGGTCTCGTAGCGGCTGCTCGATTGATTCAGCAGCACACGCGTGCGGTAGGCCTCGCTCCACTGCGCGTTCCAGCCGAGGCCGTAGGTCTGCAGCCGGTAGTGGTTGCGGTCATCGAAGCCGGGAGTGAAGCCGTCGTACTGCGAATTCGTCTCGCTGCTCAGCAGTGTGGCTTCGATGCGCTGGCCGGCCACGGGCTTGAAGCCGACGCGCGCGGTGCCGGAAGTTTGCCGATAACCGTCCGAGTCGATGTTCGCCTTGGGTGCAATTCGCGAATTGAAACCGTTGCTGCGCTGGTGTGCGCCGCTGACCGCGTAGTCGATGGTGTCGGTGCCACCGCTCACGCCCGCTTCGAGTTGCGCGGTACGGTAGGTGCCGCCGCCGATGCCGACGAACGGCTTCGGTGCGCCCGCGCCTTGTCTCGTAAAAATCTGCACCACGCCGCCGATCGCGTCGGATCCGTAGATCGCCGCGGCCGAGCCGCGCAGCACCTCGATGCGGTCGATCAGCGCGAGCGGAATGCTCTCCCAGGTGGCGCCGCCGGTGGCCTGGCTGTCGATGCGCACACCGTCGACATAGACCAGCGTGTGGCGCGTCTCGGCGCCGCGCAAAAACACCGAGGTGGCGGTGCCCGGGCCGCCGTTGCGGGTGAACTCGATGCCAGGCAGGCGTGCCAGCAGATCGGCCACGCCGCGCGCACCGCTGCGCTCGATCGTCTGGTGGTCGATCACGCTGACATCGGCCAGCACGTCGGCCAGCGGCTGCGGCGTGCGGTTCGCGGTGACGACGGTCGCGGCGAGCGTCGGCTGCGTCGGAACCTGCGCCCGGACCGGCGGACCGAAGGCAACCGACGCAGCGGCGGCCGCTGTCGCAGTCAAACCAAATCGGACGCAGCCATGCGCGCACACGACTCGACCACGGACAAGGCCCAAAACACGATTGGAAAATTTGCGCACGAAAAAGCACCAGCAGGCGCCCGAGCCAAAAGCTCGAGCAATACGCCCCGCGCATGGCTTCCCCGCCAGCGAATAGGGGCACAACGGTTGCCGCCCGTGCAGTCGACGACGCGAATGCGTGCGGGCGATGCAATGACGGCAACCCCTTCGTTGGCCGGTATCCGGGCTGGCGGCACGGCGAAAAATCCTCGCCTTCCCAGGCGCTTGTTCGGTGCGCCCAGTGGCTGTGTGAGGCTCTCGCTGGAGCGACCCGTGAAGGGCGCTCCGGCCGTTTGACCGTTGCGGGGGCAGCGCAGGTTTCGGTGATCTCGGTGCCTCTCGCGGCCTGGTGTTGCCGCGAAGGTGGAGCGCCCGTTCCTGCTTCCCGTTGAACTGCGTCCGTGTGAACCACGGGCCGCGAGCACCAACTGTGAGAATTATTCTACGCGGCCTGTCGCGCGAGCCGGTCGAGCACCCAGCCCGCCGCGCACTGGCCGAACGTCGCGGTGACGGTGACCACCGAGCCGTAGCCGTGACAGTTCAAGGTGCTGTCGGTGGCCGCACCGACGTCGCCCTCGACTGCGTCAGGGCGCATCACGGGTTCGCGGCTGAACACGCAAGGCAAGCCGATCGGCCGGCCGACCGCCGCCGCACCGTGGTCTTTGCGCAGTTGCCGCCGGACTTGCGCAAGCAGCGGATCGTGCGTGACAAGCGACAGATCATCGATGTCGACGCGGTGCGCGGCGCGCTTGCCGCCTGCGGCACCAACACCGAGCACGAGGTTTTTTGGATTCGACGCGGGCTGCGACAGGCCCACGCCGCGATCGCGACTTTGGCGTGTACCTGGTCGCACGCGTCGATCACGGCGTCGACCGGCTCGGCCAGCAACTGCGGCCAGTTGTCCGGCTGCACGAACGCCTCCACGCAGGCAACCACGCAAGTCGAATTGATCTGCGCGATGCGGTCGCGCATCGCGTCCACCTTGGCCTGGCCGAGCGTGCTGTCGATCGCATGAATCTGCCGGTTCACGTTCGACTCGGCGATGTGGTCCAGATCGATCAGGGTGAGGCGCCCGACGCCGCTGCGCGCGAGCGCCTCGACGGCCCAGGAGCCGACGCCGCCGATGCCGACCACCGCGACGTGTGAGCCGCGGATTCGATCGGCTCCTGCACGGCCGTACAACCGCTGCAAGCCGCCGAAGCGGCGCTCCAGATCAGGAATGACCGCCAACGCCTTCGGCGTCATCGCGCTGCGAAAGAAAGACTGCTCTGATCAGCGCAGGCTGGCGAGCCGCTCGCTTGCGGCAGCCGCGGCCGGCGTCTGGGGATAGACCTTGATCAGGTCTTCCAGCGTGCGGCGCGCACCGCGGACTTCCTTTAATTCGATCTGCGAGTTCGCAATCGCCAGCGCCGCTTCGGAAGCCCGCGGATGATCCGGTGCGGCGGAAAGCATCGCGCGGAAGTTCAGCACCGCGTTCTGGTAGTCGCGCGTCGCGTATTGCGAGTTGCCCTGCCAGAACAGCGCCATCGGCAGCAGGCTGCTCTTCGGGTGCTTGCGCGTGAATTCCGCGAAGCCGGCTTGTGCCGCGACAAAGTCGCCCTTGCGAAAAGCGGCGAGCGCAAGGTCGAAGTCGCCCCGTTCGCCCGGAGCCGCGCTTTGCTCGCCGCTGGCATCCGGGCTGGCGCTACGGGACGCTTCCGCCCTGCGCAGCCGTTCTTCGAAACCTTGCTGCAGATCCTTGTTCGCACGTTGAAGGTCGGCGATTGCGCGGCTCAGTTCTTCCTCGCGGCCCTTGGCTGTCGCGACTTCGCCGCGTTGGCCATCGATCTGAGATTGCAGCTCGAGCAGGCTGCGCCGAAGCTGCGCGTTCTCCGCAGCCAGGCGTTGCTCGGTCGCCGCAAGCGCCGACTGGGTGGCGTCCACGCGCTGGCGCAACTCGAGGATCGCGCGGCGCGCATCGTCGTCGCCGAACAGCGCGGCGTGCGCGCTGCCCAGCGCCAGCGATGCCCACGCGGCAACGAAAAGCGTTCGAAACACAGCGGTCATGGCGATCGGCTCCTACGCGATGGCGCCGGGTTCAGCGCCGGTATCCGATCTCGACCCGGCGGTTTTGCGCCATGGCCTGCTCATCGCTGCCCGAATCGGCCGGCTTCTCCTTGCCGAAACTCACCGCTTCGAGCTGGCCGCTGGACACGCCGAGCAGCTCGAGCGCGCGCTTGACGGCTTCGGCACGCCGCTGGCCGAGCGCCAGGTTGTACTCGCTGCCGCCGCGCTGGTCGGTGTGGCCTTCGAGCGTGGCCTGACGGTTCGGCGACGCGCGCAGAAAGCGGGCGTTTTCCTGAATCAGGTTCTGAAAATCGGGTTTGATCACGTAGCTGTCGTAGTCGAAGTACACGAGCCGGCCGACGCTCGACGGCGGCCCGTCTTCACGATCGGTGGGACGCGCCAGATCGATCGGCGCCACCGAGCTTTGACCGGTGCCGGTGCCGTTCGCGCCGCGTCCGTCCGACCCGCTGCCGCTGCTGGTGCGGTCTTCGATCGGCACGTCGTTGAGTTTCACATCCGAGCCACACCCGGCAAGCGCCGCGAACAGCGAGAGAGCCAGCACAAACCGTTTTGTCGTCATCACCCACACTCCAGTTGGAATCAATTAAACATGTCAGAAAAAAAGGGGCCGCCACGCTGGCAGCCGGCCGACGGTGCGCTAGCGCGGAAAAGGTCCCCAGTCGGGTTCGCGGATGTCGCCGCCTTTGTTGGCGAGCCGCGCCTTGATCTTTCCGTCCAGCGTGGTCGTCATCAGGGCTTCGCGTCCGTTTTCGCGCGTCGAGTAGACGATCAGCCGGCTGTTCGGCGCAAAGCTCGGGCTCTCATCGACACCGGTGTCGGTGATCGAACTCACGCTGCCGCTGCTCAGGTCCATCACCTGCAGCTTGAACGCGCCGCCGATGCGGGAAATGTACGCGAGCCAGCGGCCGTCGGGACTGATCGCGGGCGAGATGTTGTAGCTGCCGGTGAACGTGACGCGCTCCGGCGTGCCGCCGCGCGACGACATTTTGTAGATCTGCGGGGCGCCGCCGCGATCGCTGACGAAATAAATCAGGCTGCCATCGGCCGAGTAGGCGGGCTCGGTGTCGATGCTGGCCGATTGGGTCAATCGCCGCGGCTCGCCGCCGTTCGCATCGATCGTGTAGAGCTGCGAGCCGCCGTCGCGGCTCAACGTGACCGCCAGCGTGCGACCGTCGGGCGACCAGGCCGGGGCGCTGTTCGAGCCGCGGAAGTTCGCGATCAGCCGGCGCTTGCCGGTCGCCACATCGTGAACGTAGACCACCGGTTTTCTCGACTCGAACGACACGTAGGCCACACGGTCGCCGTTCGGCGACCAGGCCGGCGAGATGATCGGCTCGGGGCTCGACAGCGCAGTCTGGCTGTTTTCGCCGTCCGAGTCGGCGATCCACAACACGTAGCGTCCGCCGGCCTTCGTGATGTAGGCGATGCGGCTCGAGAACGCACCCTTCTCGCCGATCAGCTTTTCGTAGATGTAGTCGGCGATCCGATGCGCGGTGAGCCGCAGATCGACCTGGGGCACCGTGTAGCTCTGGCCGCCGAGGTCCTGGCCGTTCACCACGTCCCAAAGACGGAATCGCACCTCGTAGCGGCCATCCGCGAGCTTTCTCACGCTGCCGGCCGCGAGCGAATCGGCAGCGCGCTGCTTCCAGAGCGCCAGATCGGGCTGCGACGTTTCGTCGAGTGCGACGCCCGACGCATCGACCGGCCGAAAACGGCCGCTGCGCTCGAGGTCGGCCTGCACGATGGCGCTGATTTTCTGCGGCGACTGCGCCTCGCCCCGAAACGCGGGCAGTGCAATCGGCAGCTGCGTCATGCCGACGCCGGAGACTTCGACGCGAAACTGCGCGGCGGCCGGCAGGCTGGCCAGCAGCAGCGAAAACGCGAGCACGCAAACACGCCACCACGCGCCCGGGGCGGTGAAGACAACACGATTGGTCATGGAAAATTGCATCGATATGGGGAAAAAACGAGCGACGTTGTCGGTGATTATCGCGGCCCGCGACGAAGCCCACCAGATCGAGAGTTGCATCCGGACCGTGGCATTCGCCGACGAAGTGCTGGTCCTCGACTCGGGCAGCCAGGACGGCACCGTCGCATTGGCGCGACAGGCTGGGGCGGTCGTGCACCAGACAGACTGGCCGGGGTTCGGCCTGCAAAAGCGCCGCGGCATCGCGCTCGCCCATTCGGACTGGGTGCTCGTGATCGACGCCGACGAGCGCGTGGACGCCGCGCTGCGGCAGGAGATCACTTTCGCGATCCAATCCGGCGCGGCCGACGGCTACCGCCTGCCGCGCCGCTCCAGCCTGTGCGGGACCTTCATCGAGCACGGCGGCTGGCGCCCGGACTACACGTTGCGGCTCGTGCGCCGCACACTCGCGGGGTTCTCCGACCACGCGGTACACGAGCACATGACAAACGCGGGCCGCACGGCCGACCTGCGCACGCCGCTGATCCACTACAGCTACCGCGATCTTGACGACGTGCTGGTCAAGCTCGATCGGTACTCGCGGGCCGGCGCGCTCGATTTGGCCGCGCGCGGCGAATCGGCGGGCCTGGCGAAGGCAATCGGCAAGGGACTGTGGGCGTTCGTGCGCACTTATCTGCTGCGCCAAGGCTTCCGCGACGGCCGCATGGGGCTGGTGCTCGCCATCTACAATGCCCAGACCACTTACTACAAGTACCTGAGGCTGTGGATGATGCGCCGCCAGCAGGGCAAGAACTGATGCCTGGCTTTCTCCGCGCGCAATATCTGGCCAGAACGGCTGGGTCTGCAACACCGCAATGCCAGCGCCTGCGGGCCGCCCGCTGATGACGACTGCCCAGCTGGCCTGCCCCCAGGCGGCTGCGCCTCGCGCCGAAGCGGCCTCTCTTTCGCCCAACGACCACCTGCCGGGCTGGCTGCGCAAGACCGGCGCCGGCATTGCCTGCTTTACCGCGCTGGCCACACCGATCTCGACCGCGGCGGCGTCGATCGGCAAGGTGCTGATGCTGATTTTCGCGCTGGTGTTTCTGCTCTGGCCGCACGACCGGCACGCGTATCGCCGGGTCGAATTGTCTTCGGTGGCGCTGCTGCTGGTGCTGCTCGGTTGGTTCACGATCAGCATCGGCTGGACCGTGGCCGACGGGCCGCGCGCGGTGGCCGACGTGGCCAAGTACGGCAAGCTGATCCTGATCCCGACCATGATGCTGCTGCTCGCGAGCCGGCGCGAGGCACTCTGGGCGCTCGGCTGCTACGCGGCCGCGCAGGTGTTCGTGTTGCTGAGTTCGATGTTGCTGAGCACCGGGCTCGATCTGCCCTGGGTGTGGAACCAGCACCGGCTGTCGACCGGCTCGGTGTTCTCCGACTACATCACCCAATCGATCATGACCGCGACGTTTGCGGCGCTGTGTTGGGTTGCGCGCGACGCGTTGGCCGCCGAGCGGCGCGGCGCGCGGCTGGCCCTGCTGTTGCTTGCGCTGCTGGCCGTATTCGACACGCTCTATCTGTTGCCCGGGCGCAGCGGCTGGGCGGTGGCAGCGGCGCTGGCCGCGTTGATCGCCTGGTGGGCGCTGCCGCGGCGTTTTCGGGCGGCGGCGGTGCTGGCGCCGGTGGTGGTGGCCGGCCTGTTGCTGGTCACCTCGACCACCGGCCGCGAGCGCCTTACCGACCTGGTGACGGAGACCAATCGCTTTGTCGCGCAAGGCGCGGAGAACTCGTCGTCGGGCGAACGGCTCAACTTCTGGCGCCGCTCCGTCGAGAGCATCCGCACGGCGCCCTGGATCGGCACCGGGGTCGGCAGCTGGCAGACGCGCTATCTGCAACTCGAAGAGGGCAAGCCGCCCGAGTTCACGCGCAAGACGCGCAACCCGCACAACGAGTATCTGTTGATCGGCGTGCAGCTCGGCGTGTTCGGCGTGTTGCTGTTCGTTGGCTGGATCTTCGCGACCGCATGGGATGCACGCCGCTACGACCGGCCGAGCGCCCGTGCGATTCTCGTGATGATGGTGTCGCTCGCGGTGGCGTCGCTCTTCAATTCGGCGCTGTTCGACTCGTCAAAAGGCAGTTTTTATTGCATCGTCGGAGGCGTGTTGTTCGCCTACGGCGCGAGCGGCCCGCAGCGAAAGCGAATCGATGGTTGATGCAGCCAGCCCGTCGACAGCCACGGACGCTGTCGCCGATGGCAACCTGCGGCTGCTTGCGCGGATGCGCCGGCTGCTGCCGTTCTTCGGGCGCCCCCGCTGGATCTGGGGCGCGGCAGCGGCGGCCACCGTGCTTGCCGCCGCGACCGAGCCGTTGATGCCGGCGCTGCTGAAGCCGCTGCTCGACCGCGGCTTTCAAGCCGGCGACATCGCGCTGTGGTGGGTGCCGCTCGCGATGATGTCGCTGTTCGCGATTCGCGGTGCCTGCAACTTCGTCGCGCAGTACGCGCTGGCCAAGATCGCCAACGACGGCATGCTGCGGCTGCGCCGCGCGATGTTCGATCGGCTGCAGGACGCCGAGCTCGCCCTCTTCACACGTCAGTCGGCCAGCGCGTTGTCGAACACGGTCGTCTATGAAGTGCAAAACGGCGCCCAGCTGCTCGTGCATGCGCTGATCACGCTCGCGCGCGACAGCCTCACGGTGGTCGCGATGCTCGGCTATCTGTTGTATCTCAATTGGAAGCTGACCCTGATCGTCGGCCTGTTGTTTCCGGCCGTGGCGATCGTGATGCGGCTGCTGACCAGGCGGCTGTACAAGATCACCAAGTCGAGCCAGCTCGCGACCGACCAGCTCGCCTACGTGGTGGAAGAAAACGTGCTCGCGCACCGCATGGTGCGGCTGCATGCGGCCCAAACCTCTCAGACGAACCGGTTCATGTCGCTCGGCCAGGCGCTGCGCCGGCTCGCGATGAAATCGACCACTGCGCAGGCCGCGATGACGCCGCTGACGCAGATGGTGGTGGCCGCCGCGCTGTCGGCGGTGATCACAATGGCGCTCTGGCAGAGCAGCACGTCGGGCGTGACGGTCGGCGGCTTCGTCGCGTTCATCACGGCAACGCTGATGCTGGTCGGGCCGATCAAGCACCTGTCCGAAGTGGCGAACCCGATCACGCGCGGGCTCGCCGCGCTCGAGCGCGGTACCGAACTGGTCGACCACACCACGGCGGAGTCGAGCGGCGACCATGCGCCGGGCCGCGCGCTCGGCCATATCCGTTTCGCCGAGGTATCCGTGCTATATCGGCAGGCCGATGGCGCACCGGCGCTCGACCATGTCAGTGTCGAGGTGGAACCCGGGGAGACGATTGCACTGGTGGGGCCGTCCGGTGCCGGCAAAACGACGTTGGCGAACCTGCTGCCCCGCTTCGTGCAGCCGACGCAGGGCCGGGTGTTGCTCGACGGTGTTGCGCTCGAGGACTGGGACTTGAAAGCGTTGCGCGCGCAGCTCGCGCTCGTGAGCCAGGATGTGGTGATGCTCAACGACACGCTGGCCGCGAACGTCGCGCTGGGCGCCGACCACGCCGACCTGATCGACCGCGCCAGGGTGCAGTCCTGCCTGGACGCCGCGAATCTCGGCGCGCACGTGGCCGCGCTGCCGCAGGGCATCGACACGTTGGTCGGCCACAACGCCGCGCAGCTGTCGGGCGGGCAGCGCCAGCGGCTTGCAATCGCGCGCGCGCTGTACAAGGATGCGCCGGTGCTGATCCTCGATGAAGCGACATCGGCGCTCGACACCGAAAGCGAACGACTCGTGCAGGATGCGCTGCAACGCCTGATGGCCGGGCGCACCACGCTCGTGATCGCGCACCGACTGTCGACGATCGAACATGCGGACCGGATCGTCGTGCTGGAGGGCGGCCGCGTCGTCGAAGTCGGCACGCACGCGCAGTTGTCTCGGCAGCACGGCCTGTACGCGCGACTGCACCGCAGCGGTTTCGCGCAACCGGAAGCGGCAGCCGAGCCGGTATCCAGCGTGGCGGCGGCATGAGCACGCGGGCTTCGATCAGCGGCTTCACTTTCTTGCGCAACGGGGTCGAACTCGGCTACCCGTTCATCGAGTCGGTCCGCTCGCTGCTGCCGCTGGTCGAAGAATTCGTGATCGCTCTGGGCCGCGGCAGCGACGAGACGCTCGAGCGTGTCCGCAACATCGGCGACCCGAAGATTCGCATCATCGAGACCGTCTGGAACGAACGCATGGCCGAGCGCGGCTTCGTCTATGCGCAGCAGAAGATGATTGCCCAATATGCGTGCCTGGGCGACTGGGCGTTCTATCTGGAAGCCGACGAGGTGCTGCACGAAGACGATCTGCCCGCGATCCGCGCGAGCATCGACCGGCAGCATGACAACCCCGCGGTGGAAGCGGTCGTGTTCGACTACCTGCACTTCTACGGCTCGCCCGACTGGCTTGCGATCAGCCCGGCCTGGTACCGGCGCGAGTGCCGCTTGATCCGCAACACGATCCGCTCGTACGCGCCAGACGGGCAGTACTGGGTCGTGATGGACCGGCACCGGCGCGGCCGGCCACCGCGCGCGGCGCTTGCGCAAGCGCGCATTTTTCACTACGGCCACGTACGGCAGGAGGATGCGATGCAGCGCAAGTTGAACCAGGTCAGCCGCTACTGGCAAGGCGCGCCGCCGACCGTCGACTACACGCGCATCGACGGCCGCGCGCTGGCACCGTTCACTGGCACGCACCCTGCCGTCATGCGCGACTGGCTCGCAACCGATGCGCAGGCATCGTTCGCGCCCGCGGCCGATCACGTGCTGACCCGGCGCGAGCGCAAACATCGGCTCGCGATGCACGTCGAGCGCTGGACCGGACTCGACCTGAGTCGCAAGCACTACCGGCTGATCGCCTGAAGCGCACGCCCACTCCGCTTCCAATGCGCACACCCGCCGCCCCGCCCGAACGTCACAGCCCAGCCGCCGAGCGCAACAAGGCGCCGATTCTGGCCGTGCTGCGCGCGGTGCTCGCGCCGGCCGGCCGCGCGCTCGAAGTGGCCAGCGGCACCGGTCAGCACGTCGCGCATTTCGCGGCCGGGCTGCCCGGCTGGCGCTGGCAGCCGAGCGATCGGGCCGAGTGCGCAGACGCGCTGACCGCGCTCGACGCGGACATCGGGCACTACTGCGGGCTGGAACACGCCAACCGGGCGCATGTGCTGCCTGCGGTCGCGCTCGATGTGCTGGCCACGCCGTGGCCTCCGCTGGGTACCTTCGACGCGATGTTCTGCGCGAACATGCTGCACATTGCACCATGGGCGTGTTGCACGGCGCTGTTTCAGGGAGCCGCGCGCCATCTGGCAGGTGACGGCTTATTGATCACTTACGGGCCGTACTTCGAGACGGCGCGCGCGGTGCCGCCTGCGCCTGGCAACGTCGCGTTCGACGCCGACCTGCGCGCACGCGATCCGCAGTGGGGCATCCGGGAGCTGGCCGACGTCGAGCGGGAAGCCCGGGCGGCTGGCCTGACGCTGCAACGGCGCCATGCGCTGCCTGCCAACAATCTGTGCCTGGTGTTCGGCCGCTGACGATCAGGCAAGCGGCACCGACCGCAACAGCGCCTGCTCCGGTGTGAAGTGCGGACCGCGCTCGATGCGCTCGAAGTACGAAGTCCAGGCCGGCGATTGCGGCGGCCATTGCTGCAGAAACATCGCGCGCCAGCGCGCCGAATCGTAGGCCACGCGCAACAGCGCGATGTGGGCGTGGCCGATGCGGACCTCGTGCACCGCCGGATGCGGCGACGGGGTGCTGCCGATGCGTGTGCACAGCCCGCTCGAATCGCCGGCGAAGTTCGGCATGCCCGCCGCACCGTTGTTGATCACGCAAGCCGCACGGCCCGCACGCCGCGCGATTTGAATCACGGCGGGCAGGCAGGTGTGGCTGCTGGCGAATACATCGACGGCCGCGGCGTCGAGGGCCGACCGCAGCCAGGCCGCATTCGCGTCGTCACGCAGCGCCGCCCCATCGAAGCGCCAGCCCGCCAGCGCGTCCGCGTCGCCGTGCACGACGCCGACCGTCAGGCCGGCGACGGCGTAACGCGCGAACATCGGCAGTTGCTCGATGCGGCCCAGCCACTCCGGGTGGCGTGCGGCCGTGGCTTTCAGCGTGCGATGAATTTCGTTCGACCGTGCCACGACACCCTCGTCGACGTCGGCCGGATAGGCGCAACCGCAGCCGGCATCCTCCCCCTCGGTGCCGAGTTCGGCTTCCACGTTGCCCTGAATCGCATCGTGCCTCAGCACGCGCCGGTTCAGCTCGGCAAAGAGCGCATCATCCACGTCGAACCAGTTGAAGTCGCCGTTGAAGCAGAGGGTGGCGGCCTCGGCTTCCGCGCCGGCCAGTCGCTCCACCGCGTCGAGCGCGGGCAGGTTGCCGTACAGGCCCCCGACCACGTAGAGCGTGTGCGCCGGACGCAGCGCGGCGCCTTGCAACGCCGCCGCGCCATAGCGGTAGCGCAGCGGGCAGATGCGGCCGGCGGTGCCGGCGGCGAGGTCGGATTTTTCGTTCAAGACAACAGGCACGTCAGTTGACGCGGCATATCCGGCGTCGCCGCCAGATCGGCAATCACCCGGCCGTGCCGCAGGCAGATCGCACGCGTGGCGATCCGTGGCACCCGCTCCAGATCGTGCAGCACGCAGATCAACGTGCTGCCGCGCTCGCGCACGACCGCGCCGAGCAGTTCGAGCACCGCGTCCGCGGCCTGCACGTCGAGGCTCGCGGTCGGCTCGTCGGCCAGCAGGATGGGAGCGCGCTGCTGCAGAGCACGCGCGATGGCGACCTTCTGACGCTCGCCGCCCGAGAGCGAATCGGCGCGCCGCGCGGCTGCCCAATCCATGCCGACGCGCGCCAGCGCGGCATGCGCCTCGGCGCGTTCGACAGCCGGCCAGCGGCGCAGCCACGTCAGCGGCGAACTGCAGCGACCTGCTGCGCCCACCAGCACGTTGTCCAGCACGCTCAGGCGATCGACCAGATGCAGCCCCTGGTGCACCTGGGCGATCCGGCGGCGCAGCCGCCGGATCGCCGACGCGCCGGCCCGGCGCCGCGCCGTCAGCTCCAAGCCGTGCACATGCAGGCTGCCGCCCGTCACGTCGCAGAACCCGGAGAGCGCGCGCAGCAAGGTCGACTTGCCGGCGCCGTTGGGTCCGACCAGCGCCACGCATTCACCAGCCTCCACCGTCAACGTCATGTCGTGCAGCAGCGGCTTGCCGGCAGCACTCACCTGCAGGCGGCTGGCTTCGACCATGATGTGCGCGCTGTCCATCGGTCAGACGATGCGCCGTCGCACCGCGCGGCTGAGCGCATCGAACAGCGTCACCATCAGCACGATCGCGATCAGCAAGGTGGCGAGCCGCCCCCACTGAAACAGCGACATCGCTTCCGACAGCAGCAGCCCGAGGCCGCCGGCGCCGACCAGACCCAGGATGGTCGAGTCGCGCAGGTTGAACTCCCAGACATACAGCAGTTGCGAGACGAACTGCGGCAGCGCCGCCGGCCAGACGCCCAGGAAAAACACCTGGGCCGGACGTGCACCCGTGGCGCGCACCGCGTCGATCGGCCGCATGTCGAGCGACTCGATCGATTCGCAAAGCAGCTTGCCGAGGCTGCCGGCCGAATGCAGCGCCACCGCGAGGATGCCGGCGGTTGCGCCGAGACCCACGATGCCGACCAGAAAGAGCCCGAACACCAGCGTGTGGATCGCGCGCAGCACATCGAGCACGCCCTTTGCCGCCCAGGCAATCGGCGGCGGCGCCTGCAGGTTGCGCGCAGCCAGCAGGCCCAGCGGCAGTGCGAGCAGCGCCGCCAGCGCAGTGCCGAGCGTGGCGATGCGCAGCGTCGTCCACAGCGCGCGGCCCAGCCCGTCCAGGTAGCGGCGTTCGGTGGCGCGTTGGTCCTCCGTGCGCAGCAGGCGGCCGCCGCCATCCCGCACCTCAAGCTGCGGATCGCCGAACCAGACGCGCAGGAAACTCGGCTCGGACAGCTCGGCGGCGGTGCGCTGCAGGTTCTGCCAGGGCCGGCGGCCGAAGCTCAAGTCGCCGTCGCGCGCGAGCGTCCAGCCGCTTGCCATCACCAGCATCGCGCAAGTGGCCAGCAACAGCGGCAATACCCAGCCGCGCGCCGCTCGCGCCGGCGTTGGCCGCTCGTTGCCAGCCGCCGCCCGTGCCGGAGGACCTGAGTGGACAACCGCCGAAAGCCGCGGCCTCGCCCGGACTCATCGCGGCATCAGCTTGCCGGTGGCCAGACCGGCGTCGCGAATCGGCCGGTAGTAGTCGTTGTCCTTGGCGACGAAGCCGGTGTAGCGCGGCGGCAGCAGGCCCGGCTGCTGCGCGAGCGCGGGGCCGACGGATTCGAGTGCGCCGCGCAGCTTCGCAACGAACACTGCGTCTTTCGCCAGACCGGCGCGGACCGCAACGGCGTCGTTGGGCAATGGGTCCGAGGTCCAGAACACGACGCTGTCGGCGGCCCTGATCAAACCTTCACCGATCATCGCGTCGCGGTTGCGGTTGTAGTCCGCGCCGGCGTCGAGGTCGCCGCGCGTGACCTGCATCTCGATGGCCTGATGTTTGGTGTAGAGCACTTTGCCGAGATACCGCTCCGGGTCGATGCCGTTTTTCTGGAAATGATGAAACGGGATCAGATAGCCGGACGTCGATCCCTTGTCGCCGAACGCGAACGTTTTGCCCCTCAGGTCGGCGATCGATTCGATGCCCGAATTCGGATGCGTGATCATGATCGCGTGGTATTCGGGCTTGCCGTCGTACAGGATCGAGGCCACCGCCTGCGCATCGGCCACGTGATTGGCCAGCACGTAACCCCATGGTCCCATCAACGCGATATCGGTCTCACCGGCAGCCAGCGACTTGGCCAGACCTTCCCAACTGTCCACCGTATAGAGCTTGACCGGACGGCCGAGCGCCTCGGACAAATGCGCGGCGAGCGGGCGATAGGTCGCGTCGTTTTTCTCCTTGTCCGGCTGGTAGAGGCCAACGCCGAAGTTGAGCGTGGCAGGCTCCTGTGCCTGGGCTACTGCGGGCCTCGTGAAGCCGGCAAGGCCGAGCACCACAAGGCCGCCGATGGCCACGGCGCGGCCGAACGCACGCATTGAACGCATGAGAAATCTCCTGGGAAGAAAGTTCGAGGGAATTGGAAACGAGAAGGAAACGAAAGCGGGACGCGCACAGCCTTATGGCCCCGTGTCCCGCCGACCGACCTGGGGAACGGTCAGGACGCTGCGTTCGCGCTTTCCGCCTCTTCGTCGAGTGCGCCGCCGCAGCTCGATCCTTGTCCGGCGGTGCAGCCGAAACAGTGGTCGGCCACACGAACGGCGTTGCCCTCGAGCGGGTGGGTCAGAAGATCACGCACGTGCATGCGCGACTTGCCGGCGATGCGGATCGGCAAGCCGAGCTGCTGGTTGAAGTCGCAATCGGACAGATGTCCTTGCCAATCGACGCTCACCAGTGTGCGGCACATCACCTGGCCGAGGTTCTCGTCGCGGTGCGCGCTTTTGAGCAACTCCATGTAGCTCGCAAACTGGCCTTTGCTGACCAAGGTCGAGCCGAACCGCTGGATCGGCATGTTGGCCAAGGTGAACAACTGATTGAACAGCACGCCGAAATGCGCGGCCAGGTGCTGCTTGTAGTCCTGCTCGAGCGCCTGCTGCGGCGGCGGCAGGCTCGGACCCTGCGGGTTGTAGACCAGGTTCAGTGACAAACCCGAATCCGGTAGCCCGTAGCCGAGCGCATTGAGCCGCTGCAGCCCGCGAATGCTCGCATCGAACACGCCCTTGCCGCGCTGCTTGTCCACGTTGTCCTCCATGTAGCAAGGCATCGATGCAACCACTTCCACGCGCTGCTCGGCCAGGAACTCGGCGAGGCCTTCCTGACCCGGCTCCTCGATGATCGTCAGGTTGCAGCGGTCGATCACGCGCACGCCCTGCGCACGCGCAGCCCCCACCAGATACCGAAAGTACGGATTCAGTTCCGGCGCACCACCGGTCAGATCAAGCGTCTGGATCGATCGGTTGGCACGCAGCAGCTCGAGGATCGTGTCGATCGTCTCGCGCGACATCTCCTCGGTGCGGTTCGGGCCGGCATTTACATGACAGTGCAGGCAGCTCTGGTTGCAGCGATAGCCGAGGTTGACCTGCAGCGTGTCGAGCGCACGGCGCCTGAGCGCGGGAAAGTCGGTGTTGGCAAGCAGTGGGAGCGTGGCGTGCATGGGCGGGTTGGACGGCTTGGTGGTGGGGGTTTGACAAGAACAGATCGGGGGATCGAAAGGGGCTCACCGCACGGCGGCGGTGTCCAGGGCGCCTGAGTCTGATGCTTCGATCCTCTCAGGAATTCAGTTCGCGCGCTGCTCGTGTTTGGTTACGCGCGGCGTCGCCTGCGACGCCCACCGCACTGAAATCCATCAGCAAGGCCCATGCGCTTGTCTGAATTCGCGCGGATTGACCGGCCGGGTTTGCGCGAATACGCCCCGCCTGGCGCGTCGGGCCTGTTGCTCTTCACGCTGGTAGGGCCCCGGATCGCTGCGATAGCGATAGGACCACGCATGGCCTTGCTCGACCATCCATCCGCCCACGTCCTGACTGCCCTGCCGTACGGTGGCGACTTCGCGCCGGTACTGGTCAATCGCATGGGTCGCGACCTGCACCGGCTGGCGCAGGACCTTCTGTCGCAGCGCAGTGGTGGCCGCTGAGCCACCCGCTTGGCAGGACTCGGGCGCGTCGATTCCTTCAATGCGCACCTTGCGCGGCGCGCCGGACGCCGGCTTGACCCAGAGCGTGTCGCCATCGGTCACGCGTGTGACCACGCCCGACCAGTGGCGTTGCGTGGCCGCGCGACGGTCCGGCCCGGCACCTTCGCCGCCGCGCCCTCCGCACCCACCGAGCGCACCGAGCGCCATTGCCAGCAGCAAAGCAATGGCAACGCGGCATGACCAGCCGGGGTTTGATTCGGCTTCGGTGTCGGCACATTCACGCATCAGGAAAATCGTTCAATCAAGCTCATCCGGTCGCAGTGTCCATTCACGCGTGCACATTGCAGTGGATGGCTGCCTCGAGTAGGCCGACTCCCGCGCTGGTGTCCTATGATGGCAGACCAGCCATCGGTGGCCGAACGAGCACCCCGATGGGCAAACCCGATTGCAACGAAAGAGATAGCCCGATGAGCAACTCATACCCGAATACGCAACTGATGATCGGCGGCCAGTGGTGCGACCCGGCCGCCGGCGAATCGCTCGCGGTGTTCAACCCGGCGACCGGCAAGGAAATCGGCCGCGTCGCAAAAGCCGGCAAGGCCGACCTGGATCGCGCGCTCGCCGCCGCCGCCGACGGTTTCGCGATCTGGAGAAACACGACGGCCGTGAGCGCACCAAGCTGATGCACAAAGCAGCCGCCCTGCTGCGCGAGCGCAGCGGCGAGCATTGCCGAGCTGATGACGCAGGAGCAAGGCAAGCCGCTGGTCGAAGCCAGAGGCGAGATCATGGCCGGCGCCGACACGATCGACATGTTCGCCGAAGAAGGAATGCGCGTCTACGGCCGCATCGTGCCGGCGCGCAACCCGGCAACCCGCCAGATGGTGCTGCGCGAGCCGGTCGGCCCGGTCGCCGCGTTCACGCCGTGGAACTTCCCGATCAACCAGGTGGTGCGCAAATTGTCGGCGGCGCTTGCCACCGGCTGCTCGATCATCGTGAAAGCGCCCGAAGAAACCCCGGCGTCGCCGGCCGAGCTGATCCGCGCGTTCGTCGATGCGGGCGTTCCGGCCGGCGTGGTAGGCCTCGTCTACGGCGACCCGGCCGAAATCTCCGAATACCTGATCCCCCACCCGGTGATCCGCAAGATCACGTTCACAGGCTCGACGCCGGTCGGCAAGCAGCTCGCCGCTTTGGCCGGCAAGTACATGAAGCGCGCGACGATGGAGCTGGGCGGCCACGCACCGGTGATCGTGGCCGAAGACGCGGACATCACGCTTGCGGTCAAGTCCGCTGGCGGCGCGAAGTTCCGCAATGCGGGCCAGGTCTGCATCTCGCCCACACGCTTTCTGGTGCATGAAAGCATTGCCAAAGAATTCGGCAAAGCACTGTCGGAGTATGCGAGCGGCTTGAAGGTCGGCAGCGGCATGGAAAAAGAATCGACCATGGGGCCCCTGGCCAACCCGCGCCGGCTCACCGCGATGGCCGAGTTCACCGAGGACGCAATTGCGAAGGGCGCCACCGTGGCCACCGGCGGCAAGCGCATCGGTGAAGCGGGCAACTTCTTCTCGCCGACGGTGCTGATGGACGTCCCGCTCGAAGCCAAAGTGTTCAATGACGAACCGTTCGGGCCGATGGCCGCGGTGCGTCCGTTCAACACGCTCGATGAAGCCATCGCAGAAGCGAACCGGCTGCCGTACGGGCTGGCCGGCTATGCGTTCACGCGTTCGCTGAAGAACGCCGCACCAGCTCGCGCAGCAGCTCGAACTCGGCATGTTGTGGATCAATCAGCCTGCGATGGCGTGGCCGGAAATGCCGTTCGGAGGCGTGAAGGACTCGGGCTACGGCTCCGAAGGCGGCCCGGAGGCGCTGGAGGCGTACCTGAACACGAAGTCGGTCTCGATCATGAACGTCTGACCGCGGCCCGAGGCCGCCCTTTCGATGCGCTCGGCCTGCCTTGCCGCGTTGACGACCGACACCGCTTTCCCTCATGCCTGAACAGCCGACCGTCCGTCCGAACATCGTCTTCATCGTCGCCGACGATCTCGGCTATGCCGACCTCGGCTGCTACGGCGGACGCGCGCCGGTTTCGCCGACGCTCGACCGGCTCGCCGCCGACGGCTTGTTGCTGACCGACGGTTATTCGAACGCGCCGGTGTGCTCCCCCACCCGCTTCGCGCTGATGACGGGCCGCTACCAGTACCGTCTGCGCGGCGCGCTCGAAGAGCCGATCCACAGCAAGAGCCGCGGCAGCACCACACTGGGCCTGCCGCCCGAGGTGCCGACCGTTCCTTCGCTGCTCAAAGCCAGCGGCTATCGCACCGCGTTGATTGGCAAATGGCATCTGGGCTACCCGCCCGCGTTCGGGCCGCTGCGCAGCGGCTTCGACGAATTCTTCGGCCCGATGGCCGGTGGGGTCGACTACTTCACGCATTGCGACTCGACCCGGACGCACGACTTGTGGTTCGGCGAAGACGAGCTGCACGAAGATGGCTATCTGACCGATCTGATCTCGCAGCGGTCGGTGGACTTCATCGACCGCATGGCGGCAGATGGCAGGGCGGCGCGCGGCGAGGCGCCGTTTTATCTGTCGATCTGCTACACCGCACCCCACTGGCCGTGGGAGACCCGCGAGGACGCGGACATTGCGCCGGAGGTCGCGAGCAATCTGTTTCATCTGGACGGCGGCAACATCGACAGTTACCGCCGCATGATCCTGCAGATGGACGAGGGTATCGGCGCGGTGGTGGATGCGCTCACGCGCCACGGCCTGCTCGACAACACGCTCATCGTCTTCACGAGCGACAACGGCGGCGAGCGGTTTTCCGACAACTGGCCGCTGGTCGGCGGCAAGATGGACTTGACCGAAGGCGGCATTCGCGTGCCCTGGATCGCGCACTGGCCGGCCGTGATCGGCGCGGGCCGCACCAGCACGCAGCGCTGCATGACGATGGACTGGTCGGCCACCGTGCTCGATGCGGCGGGCGTTGCGGCCGACCCGGCGCACGCGCTCGACGGCCAGTCGTTGCTGCCGCTGTTGCGCGCGCCGGGCAGCGAATTCGAGCGGCCGCTGTACTGGCGCACGAACCACCGGGGTCAGCGCGCGCTGCGGGAAGGCCGCTGGAAATACCTGCGCGTCGACGGCCACGACTACCTGTTCGACCTGGACGCCGATCAGCGCGAGCGCGCGAACCGCGCAAAACGTGAGCCCGAACGGCTTGCCGCGATGCGGGCCGACTGGGAGGCCTGGGCCGCGACGATGCCGGCCATTCCGGCCGATGCGACCGTGAGCCTCGGTTATTCCAGCGCGGACATGCCGCAGCGCTGACACTTGAGCCATGTCCGTTCGGGGCTACCGCCTGTCCGGCTCGACCGGCATCCACAAAGGCGATCGCGACTATCAGCAGGACCAGGTCATGCTGCTGCCGCATCGCCACGCGAACGGATGCCTGCTCGCGGTGGTGGCCGACGGGATGGGTGGGCGCAGCGGTGGGCGCAAGGCGTCCGACCAGGTGATGCTGACCGCGTGCCAGTTGTTCGAACGCTACGACCCGGCCACCGACGACGCGAACAGCCTGCTGCGCCAGCTCGGCCACGAGTCGCATACCGTGATCCGGCTCACCGCGATCTCTTCCGAGCAGGAGCCGCACAGCACGCTGGCGGCGTTTGTCGTGAATCCCGGCGGCGACTGCCACTGGATTCACTCGGGCGATTCGCGCATCTATCACTTCCGGCTCGGCCAGTTGCGCCGTCGCACACTCGATCATTCGTACGTGCAGCGCCTTGTCGATCGCGGCGAGATCACGGCGGCCGAAGCCAGGGACCATCCGCAGTCGAACATCCTGGTGGGCTGCCTAGGCACCGAGGAACCGCCGCCGCTGCAGTCGCACCTGATCTCGCAGCTCGAACCGGGCGACGTGCTGATGGCCTGCAGCGACGGCGTCTGGCACTACTTCACCGAGGACGAACTGGGTCACCTGCTGGCTGTCCTGAGCCCCCGCGACGCGACCGAGTTGCTGATCGAGAAGGCACGGGTGCGCAGCCAGGGCAACGGCGACAACCTGTCGCTCGCCGTGTTGAAAGTGGAGCCACTCGAGGCTTCGGTCGGTGCGGGCCTGCATACGACGAGCGCCCCCCTTGCCGGTCCGCGCAACCGCGCTCAAGACCCCACCGCACGCAGCACAACCAACGCCCCGAATGCCACGAAATCGGTCGCGAACCCGGCTGCGCCGACACGCAAGTCGAACGGCTGAGGCGCGCACTCGTCGCGCCAATACAAGATCGGTCGGCAAGTGGCCTTGCCTGGCGGCCTCAGGGCAGCTGACCACCTGCCCGGGGGCCAACGTGAACGTCAGCGTGGACGGGCTGCTTCCGGGACCGGCAGCGGGGCCGCACGCTGCTGGCGCGCCGCGTCGGTTTCGAGCACTTCGGCCTTGTGCTCGGCCGCCTCGCGCAGCCGTCGTTCGCGCTGGGCCACGTTGCCTGCCTCCTGCGCGATGCGCTCGGCGCGCTCCGCAGCCGCCGTGGCGCGCCGCTCGCGCCGGTCCTCTCGCGGCTTGCCGCGCGGTGCCATCGGACCGGTCGGGCCGCTGTCGCGCGGACCGCGCGCACTGCGCGGCACCATCTGCGTGGGCGCCGCCCGGTCGGCCGAGGGCGGCATGCCGCGTGCCGAGGCGCCCGCTTCGGCTTCTCGCTGCTCGAGCTCACGCTGTCGTTGTTCGATGTTGTCGTGTTGCACCGCAGCCCGTCGCGCCCGCTCCGCGTCGTTGAGTTCGATCTCGCGTTTGCGCAGTGCGCCGCGCGCGGCGTCGCGACGCCGCCGGCTCTCGTTGCGGCAGTCGTTGACCGCAAACCGCTTGAAGCAGCGCTGTTGCTCGGCCGCGTATTCGGCATCGATGCGACTGCGCTCGGCCGCGATGCGCACGCGCTCGGCCCGCGCGGGTTCCGGCTCGCTCGGAGCCGGCTGCGCATGCGCCGCAGCGGCAAGCAACGCGGCACACATCGCCGAGGTCATCGGCCGCAGCCACCGTGTCGGCGCTGCAACGGTCGTCCGCGCGCCGCGCCGGTCGGCAGAACGCCATCCCAGGCTCTTCATGCGATCGAAATTCATAGTGGGCTGCTGCTAGATCAATGCGGTGTCGACCATCCGATGTGCGGACGCCACGAACGCAGCCGATCGCATCTCGTTCAGACGGGACACGGTGCGCGGAAATTCATGCACGAGCGGCCCTTCCGTATAAAGCCGCTCGGGCGGCACTTCGGCCGACAGGATGAGCTTGACCCGGCGGTCGTACAGCACGTCCACGAGCCATGTGAAGCGGCGCGCTTCCGAAGCCATCCGCACCGGCATGTGCGGCACGTCGGACAACAGCAGCGTGTGGAACTGCGTGGCGATCTCAAGATAGTCGTTCTGCGATCTCGGGCCACCGCACAGCGTTTTGAAATCGAACCAGACCACCCCGCCTGCCTTGCGCCGCGCTGCGATCGAGCGCGACTCGATCATCAACACCGGCGGCTCGTCGCTGGTCTCGGCCAGACGATCGAACGCTTGCGTCATCGCCGCATCGGCCTGTTCGCCGTTCGGTGTGTGATACATAGCGATTTGCTCGAGCGTCAGACGGCGGTAATCGGTGCCGTTGTCTACGCTGATGACTTCGAGCCGCTCCTTCAACAACGCGATCGCGGGCAGGATGCGGTCGCGGTGCAGACCGTCGGGGTACAGGCCGTCGGGCTGGAAATTGGATGTGGTGACAAATCCCACCCCATGCTCGAACAACGACTTGAGCAGCCGGTAGAGGATCATCGCGTCCGTGATGTCGGCCACGTGAAACTCGTCGAAGCAGATCAGCCGATGGCGCTTGGCAATCCGCGCGCCGAGCACGTCCAGCGGATCTGCGGTGCCCGACAATTCCATCAACTGGCGATGCACCTCGCGCATGAACTCGTGGAAGTGCAGCCGGGTCTTGCGCTTGAGCGGCACTTCCTCGAAGAAACACTCCATCAGAAAGCTCTTGCCGCGACCCACCCCGCCGTACATGTAGACACCGCGCGGCACTTCCGGGCGACCCAGCAATTTCTTGAGCGGGTTCGCGCGCTTGCGGCGGTAGTTCGCCCAGTCCTGTGCGCAGCGCTCGAGCGCGGCCACGGCGGCGAGCTGCGCGGGATCTTCCGTGAAGCCACGCTCGACCAGTTCGCGCCGGTAGCGCGCCTCGACGCTCATCGCCTGACGCGGCCGCAGCGCAACCGATCGAGCTGCATGCTCAGAAGTTCAGCGCGCGTTTGTCGACCGCCAACGCTGCCTCCTTGGTGACTTCGGACAACGAGGGATGCGCGTGGCAGATGCGCGCGATGTCTTCCGAGCTGGCCTTGAATTCCATCGCGACGACGGCTTCCGCGATCAGCTCGCTGACACCGGGGCCGATCATGTGGACACCGAGGATCTCATCGGTTTCGGCATCCGCGAGCATCTTCACCATGCCGGTGGTGTCGCCCAATGCGCGCGCACGGCCATTGGCCAGGAACGGGAAGCTGCCGGCGCGGTAGGCGCGGCCGTCTTTTTTCAGCTGCTGCTCGGTCTGGCCCACCCAGGCGATCTCCGGATGCGTGTAGATCACCCACGGCACCGTGTTGAAGTCGACGTGCGGCTGCTGGCCGACGATGCGCTCGGCCACCGCGACACCTTCTTCCTCGGCCTTGTGCGCGAGCATCGGCCCGCGCACCACGTCGCCGACCGCCCAGACATTCGGCAACTCGGTCCTGCAGTCCGCGTCGACTTCGACGAAGCCGCGCTCGTCGAGCTTCAAGCCGACGCTCTCGGCGTTCAACCCGGTGGTGTTCGGCACGCGGCCGATCGACACGATGAGCCGGTCGACGTCGAGCGTCCTGGCCGACTGGTCGGCGCCCCGATAGGCGACGCGCACGCCTTGCTCGGTGCGCTCGACCGACTCGACCTTGACCCCGAGTTCGATCTTCAGGCCTTGCTTGTCGAACACTTTTTTCGCCTCGCGCGCGATCTGCTCGTCGACCGCACCGAGAAACGTGGGCAGAGCTTCGAGCACCGTCACGTCCGCGCCGAGCCGGCGCCAGACCGATCCCATCTCGAGCCCGATCACGCCCGAGCCGATCAGCGCGAGCTTGCCCGGCACGGCGTCCATGCGCAGCGCACCATCGTTCGACAGGATGCGCTCTTCGTCGAACGCGGAGCCCGGCAGCGCCCGCGCGTTGGAGCCGGTCGCCACGATCACATGCGTGCCGGTGATCGTGCTGTCGTCGCCCTTGCCGCGGGCGCTGACCTGAATCTGGTAGCCCGCTTCGCCGGCCGAGACGAAGCTGCCGCGGCCGTGCAGAAACGTCACCTTGTTCTTCTTGAACAGGTACAGGATGCCCTCGTTGTTCTGCTGGACCACCACGTTTTTGCGCTTGAGCATGCGCGGCAGATCGAGCGAAACGCCCTCGACATGGATGCCGTGCTCCGCAAAGTGCTTGCTGACGTCTTCGAATTGCTCCGACGACTGCAGCAACGCTTTCGAAGGGATGCAGCCGATGTTGGTGCAGGTGCCGCCCGGCGCCGGGCCGCCGCTGGCCGACGTCCATTCATCGATGCAGGCGACTTGCAGGCCGAGCTGCGCCGCGCGGATCGCCGCGATATAGCCACCGGGGCCGGCGCCGATCACGACCACGTCGAATTCTGTAGCCATCACTGATTCACTTTCTGAAAATCCACGACGCACGGTAGGGTTCCACGGCGCCCGAGCACCTGCGCGCCCGGCGCGCGTTGGCGCACCGGGCCTATGCAGCACACGTCAAATGTCGAACAGCAGCCGCGCCGGGTCTTCGAGCGCATCCTTCATCGCGACCAGCGCAAGCACCGCTTCGCGGCCGTCGATGATGCGGTGGTCATAGCTCATCGCCAGATAGTTCATCGGGCGTACCACGACCTGGCCGTTTTCCACCACCGCGCGGTCTTTGGTCGCATGCACGCCGAGGATCGCGGACTGCGGCGGGTTGATGATCGGCGTGGACAGCATCGAGCCGAACACGCCGCCGTTGGAAATCGAGAACGTGCCGCCGGTCATCTCTTCCAGACCCAGCTTGCCGTCCCGCGCCTTGGCGCCGTACTCGGCGATTTTTTTCTCGATCTCGGCGAAGCTCATCTGATCCGCGTTGCGCAGTATCGGCACCACCAGACCCCGCGGCGAACCGACCGCGATGCCGATGTCGAAATAGCCGTGATAGACGATGTCGGTGCCGTCCACGCTCGCGTTGACGACCGGGTACTTCTTCAGTGCATGCACCGCCGCCTTCACGAAGAAACTCATGAAGCCGATGCGCACACCGTGCTCTTTTTCGAAGCGCTCCTGGAAACGCTTTCTCATCTCCATGACCGGCGCCATGTTCACTTCGTTGAACGTGGTCAGGATCGCGTTGGTCGACTGCGACTGAATCAGCCGCTCGGCCACGCGCGCGCGCAGGCGGCTCATCGGGACCCGCTGCTCGGGCCGGTCACCCAGGTCGGTGGTGGAGGCGCGCGCGACCTGCGGCAGCGGCGGCGCGGCGCTGCGTGCCGGAGCAGGCGCTGGTGCGGCCGACGGCGCGGGGGCCTTGGCAGCGTCCTTGCCGTGCTGGAGCACATCGCCCTTGGTCACGCGGCCATCGCGGCCGGTGCCGGCGACCGAGCCGCTTGCCAGTCCCTGCTCGGCCATCATCTTGGCGGCGGCGGGCATCGCGACCCCGGACTTGGCGCCACCCGCCGGAGCCGGTGCAGGAGACGGTGTCGCGGCTGGCGCACGCGCCGGGCCCGCAGGTGCCGCAGTGTTTTTCGCTGCGGCCGGCGGCGCGGGTGCCGCGTCGCCGGCCTTGCCCTCGCTGTCGATCTTCGCGATCAGCTGGTCGGCCATCACGGTTGCTCCGTCGGGCTCGACCAGTTCTGCCATCACCCCGGCGGATGGTGCCGGCACTTCGAGCACCACCTTGTCGGTTTCGATCTCAACCAGGATCTCATCGATCGCGACCGCTTCACCGGGCTTCTTCTTCCATTGCAGCAAGGTCGCCTCGGCCACCGATTCGGACAACTGCGGGACCTTGACTTCTACGATAGCCATGTTTCTTCACACTTTCCTTGGTTCTTCTAAGTGCGGCGCCGGGCCTCGGGGACAGGCCGCGGTCCGCGCGTCGTCACTTGGTCAGCACGTAGCCCTTCAAGCGGGAGAACGCTGCCTCGACCAACGCTTTTTGCTGTTCCTGATGCAGATGCGAATAGCCGACCGCGGGCGATGCGGATGCCGCGCGCCCTGCGTAGCCGAGGCGCTGGCCGTCGAGCATGTCGTCGTGGATGTAGTGCTGCACGAAGAACCAGGCGCCCTGGTTCTGCGGCTCGTCCTGACACCACACGATCTCGGTCGCGCTCTTGTAGCGCTTGAGCTCGGCGGCGAACACCTTGTGCGGAAACGGATAAAGCTGCTCGACGCGCACGATCGCAACGTCCTCGTCACCGCGCTCCTCGCGCTTTTTGACCAGATCGAAATACACCTTGCCCGAGCACGCGATCAGGCGTTTGACCTTGTCGGCTTTGGCCGTGATCGCCGCGTTCTGCTCGGGAATCACGGTCTGGAAGCCGCCGCTCGTGAATTCACCGATCGGCGATGTCGCGTCCTTGTTGCGAAGCAGTGACTTGGGCGTCATCAGCACCAGCGGCTTGCGCTGGTCGCGAATCATCTGTCGGCGCAGCACGTGGAAAATCTGGCTCGCGGTGGTCGGCTGCACCACCTGGATGTTGGTGTCGGCCGACAACTGCATGAAGCGCTCGAGCCGCGCCGAAGAGTGCTCGGGCCCCTGGCCCTCGTAGCCGTGCGGCAGCATCAGCGTGATGCCGTTGACCCGGCCCCACTTGACTTCACCGGATGCGATGAACTGGTCGATCACCACCTGCGCACCATTGGCGAAGTCGCCGAACTGCGCTTCCCAGATCACCAGCGTGTTCGGATCGTTCGACGCATAGCCGTATTCGAAGCCGAGCACCGCCTCTTCCGACAGGATCGAGTCGAACGCGTTGAACGGCGCCTGCGTGTCGCCGAGGTTCTGCAACGGCACGTAGGTGCCGGTGTTCCACTTCTCGCGCTTCTGGTCGTGCAGCACCGCATGCCGGTGCGTGAAGGTGCCACGGCCGACGTCTTCTCCGGTCAGCCGCACGGCGTAGCCACTGGCCACCAGCGATGCGAACGCCATGTGCTCGCCCATGCCCCAGTCGACGCGCGTCTCGCCGCGGCCCATCGCGGCGCGGTCGTCGAGCACCTTCTTCACGAGCTGGTGCGGTGTGAAGCCTTCCGGCACGGTCGTGATGCGCTCGGCCAGCCGCTTCCATTCGGACAACGGCAGCGCGGTGTCGGCCGCGTCGGTCCACTTCTGGTTCAGGTACGGCGTCCAGTCGACCGCAAAGCGGTTCTTGAAGTTCGTGATGACCGGATCGAACGTGTTCTTGCCGGCGTCGAGCGCGGCGCGCATGGCTTTCACCATGTCGTCGCCAAGAGAGTCGCCCAGGCCTTGGCGCTGCAGCTTGTCGGCGTAGAGTTTGCGCGTTCCCGCATGCTGGCCGATCTTCGAATACATCAGCGGCTGCGTCAGCGCCGGCGTGTCTTGTTCGTTGTGGCCCAGCTTCCTGAAGCAGACGATGTCGACCACCACGTCCTTGTGGAACGTCAGGCGGTACTCGAGCGCCCACTGCGTGGCCAGCACCACGGCTTCCGGGTCGTCGCCGTTCACGTGCAGCACCGGCGCGTCGATCATCTTCACGATGTCGGTGCAGTAGAGCGTGGAGCGCGCATCGCGCGGGTCGCTCGTGGTGAAGCCGATCTGGTTGTTGATCACGATGTGCACCGTGCCGCCGGTCTGGTAGCCACGCGTTTCGGCCAGCGCGAGCGTCTCCATCACCACGCCCTGGCCCGCGAACGCGGCGTCGCCGTGCACCTGCACCGGCAGCACCTGCATGCCGTCCGGGTCGCCACGCCGGTCCATCCGCGACCGGACCGAGCCTTCCACCACCGGATTCACGATCTCCAGATGCGATGGGTTGAACGCGAGCGTCACGTGCACCGGGCCGCCCTCGGTGCTGATGTCCGAGCTGAAGCCCTGGTGGTACTTCACGTCGCCGCTCGGCAGCTCCTCGGGCGCTGTGTGATCGAACTCGGCGAACAAATCGGCCGGCACCTTGCCGAGCGAGTTCACGAGCACGTTCAGCCGCCCGCGGTGCGCCATGCCGATCACGATCTCCTGCACGCCCTTCGCGCCGGCGAGCTGAATCAGCTCATCCATCGACGCGATGAAGCTCTCCCCGCCTTCAAGCGAGAAGCGTTTCTGGCCGACGTATTTGGTGTGCAGGAAGCGTTCGAGGCCTTCGGCCGCGGTCAGCCGGTCGAGGATGTGGCGCTGCTTCTCGGCCGAGAATTTGGGCTTGCTGCGCACGCTCTCGAGCTTCTCCTGCCACCAGCGTTTGCGCACCTGGTCGGTGATGTACATGTACTCGGCGCCGATCGTGCCGCAGTAGGTCTCGCGCAGCGCGTTCAGCAGGTCGCGCAGCGACATCGTGTCCTTGCCGAAGAACGTGTTGCTGGTGTTGAACACGGTCTCCAGGTCCGCATCGGAGAAGCCGTAGAACGACAGCTCCAGCTCCGGCGCCGCGAGCCGCTCCGCGCGCTTCAGCGGATCAAGGTCGGCCCAGCGCGCGCCGATGTTGCGGTAGGCCGCGATGACCTGCTGCACCGCGGTGCTCTGGCGGCCGAGCTCGGAATTCGCGCCGCTGGCCTGCACCGTGCGCGTGGTGCCCTGCTTGGCGCGTTCGCTGAATGCGTTGATGACCGGCAGGTGCGGCACGTCTTTCGCGTTGCTGCCGTCGGTGGCCGGCACATGCTGCAACTCGTCGAAATAATCGCGCCAGTTGTCGTCGACGCTGGTCGGATCGGCCAGGTAGTTTTCGTACATCTCCTCGACGTACGGGGCGTTGCCGCCGAACAGATAGGTGTTGCCCAGAAACGACTGGTACACCGAACCGGGGGGTTGCGCGCTCATGATCTCGCTTCGCCTTTCAGGTGCCCTCCGGGGCGCCTCTTTAGCTGGTCAAAAAAACCTTCCGCGACACGGCTTCACCGGTTGGCGGATGCGACGGTGGCAAAGGAAGGGCCTTGAACTGTCACCGGCGATTGTGCCACTTCTGGTGCATCGCCGAGCGACAGCGCCGTTTCGACAACGCCACGCTCTACTATATTTTTTATAGCTGCATGCACAGTCGCATCAAGCATCCTGGGGCCGATCGATCAACGATTCGCTGATCTGGTGCAGGGCGGTGGGGTCTTCGATCGTGCTGAGGTCGCCCGGCTCGCGCGCTTCGCAAACCGCCTGGATCGCGCGCCTGAGCAACTTGCCGCTGCGCGTCTTGGGCAGCGCCGAGACGAAGCGCACGCGCGCCGGCCGCGCGACCGCACCGAGCTGGCCGTCGACCCGCTTCATCAGCTCGGCCTCCAGCGCCGCACGGCCCGCCGCAGCGTGCAGCGCGGCGCTGTCCTTCGCGATCACGAACGCCAGCGCGACCTGCCCTTTGAGCGCATCGGCAACGCCCACCACGCCGACTTCCGCGACGTTCGGATGGCCTGCGATGCACTCCTCGATCTCGCGCGTGCCGAGCCGGTGCCCTGCCACGTTGATCACGTCGTCGGTGCGCCCGAGGATGAAGAAGTAGCCGTCCTCGTCCCGAATCGCCCAGTCGAACGTGTTGTAGACCTGCCGGCCGGGAATGGTGCGCCAGTAGGTATTCACGTAGCGTTCGTCGTCGCCCCAGACGGTCTGCATGAAGCCCGGCGGCGTCGGGCCAACGATGACGAGCACGCCTTTCTCGCCTGAGCCGGTCAACTCCTGTCCCGTGGTCTCGTCCATCAGCTTCACGTCGAAGCCGTAGGTTGCGAACCCCGGGCTGCCGTAGCGGCTTGTTTGCGGCTCGACACCGTTGCAAAGTGACAGGATCGGCCAGCCGCTTTCGGTCTGCCAGTAGTTGTCGACGATCGGCACTTCCAAGGCGTCGCCGATCCAGTTGGCGGTCGGCTCGTCGAGCGGCTCGCCGGCCAGAAACAGCGCGCGCAGGCTCGACAGGTCATGCCGCCTCAAGCAACGCCGGGTCCTGCTTTTTCAGCACGCGCACCGCGGTCGGCGAGCTGAACATCACGCTGACCCGGTAGCGCTCGACCAGTTGCCAGAAGATGCCGCCGTCGGGCCGGGTCGGCAGCCCTTCGTACAGGATCGTCGCCATGCCGGCCAGCAGGGGCGCATAGACGATGTAGCTGTGGCCGACCACCCAGCCGATGTCGCTGGTGCAGAAAAACGTCTCGCCAGGCTTGCCCCCGAAGATGTGCGGGATGCTCGCAGCGAGTGCGACGGCGTAGCCGCCCACGTCGCGCTGCACGCCTTTGGGCAGCCCGGTGGTGCCGCTGGTGTAGAGCGTGTAGCTGACGTCGGTTGCGTCGAGCCAGACGCACGGCACCTGCGCGCCTTCGATGTTGCGCGCGCAGCGTGGCCCAGTCGTGGTCGCGACCTGCTGCGCGCTGCATCGGCGCGAGCCCGCGATCGACCAGCAGCACGGCTTTCGGCGGCGCCTTCGACTGCTCGATCGCCGCGTCGAGCAGCGGCTTGTAGGCGATCGACCTTGCCGCCGCGCGAACCCGCGTCGGCGCTGACGATCACGACCGGCGCCGCGTTGTCGATACGGCTGGCCAGTGCCTGCGACGCGAAGCCGCCGAACACCACGCAGTGAATCGCGCCGATGCGCGCGCAGGCCAGCATCGTGAACACGGCTTCGGCAATCATCGGCATATAGATCAGCACGCGGTCGCCGCGGCCGACGCCGAGCGACTGCAGCGCGGCGGCCATGCGTCTGCACTTCCGTATGCAGTTCGGCGAACGTATAGCTCTGCTCGGTGCCCGTCTCGGTCGACACCGCATGCAGCGCGGGCTGGTCGCCGCGCGCCTCGACATGCCGGTCGACCGCGTTGTGGCACAAGTTGGTGGTGCCGCCCGCGAACCAGCGTGTGAAGGGTGCGCGGCTGTCGTCGCAGATCGTCACGGGCGGCGTCTGCCAGTCGATCCGCCGCGCCTGCTCGGTCCAGAACGCGTCACGCTCCTCGATCGAGCGGCGGTAGAAATCGCGGTAGTCCGACATCCCGGTCTCCTGATGTTTGGGCTGTCGCACGCGCAGCCCGATGTGTTCTTTGTCCGTTCAGCTGCGCGCACCGGGTCGCAGCAGCGCGAGCGCCCTCTCGTAGGCCGGATGCCTGCTGCCGCCGAGCCATTCAAACGCGACCATCTCGGTCGTGACGAGTTCGACCCCGGCTCCCGCCAGACGGTCATAGGCGGCGTCGCGGTCGCGCGCACTGCGCGCACTGCTCGCATCGGTAACGACCCAGACCTCGAAGTCTTCTTCGAGCAGTCCCAAAGCGGTCTGCACCACGCCCACATGCGCCGCGCCGCCGGCCAGCACGATCTGCTGCCGGCCGGGCGCGGGCTCGGCCGCGGGACGTAGCAAATGCCTGGGCAGGCTGCGCGCGTTGCCGGACGGCGGCTTGGCAGGCGGCCGCAACAGGGCCGGCAGCGCGGCGTCGCAGGCGTTGAACGAATCGGTCTCGACCGTGCGAACCGCAAGCCGCTTCAATTGCGCATCGAACGCGCCCCATCCAGCCTGCTCGACAGCCCAGACCGGCACCCCAAGCAGCACAGCGATCTGCGCGAGCCGCCGTGCCTGCTGCTGCGCCGCATCCGCCTCTTCGGCGTCGGCCATTGCGGCCGCCTGCCAGCACATCAGCACCAGTT
Source organism: uncultured beta proteobacterium (assembly GCA_963761295.1). Taxonomy (GTDB): domain Bacteria; phylum Pseudomonadota; class Gammaproteobacteria; order Burkholderiales; family Burkholderiaceae_C; genus JBBPYC01. The sequence continues at coordinate 147,803 of CAVXGG010000019.1, read as the reverse complement.
GCGAATCGTCGGCGTCGAGCAGCATGGCGGGTTCGGCTTCCAAGTGGCGCCTCAGTGACCTGCGGCCGGCGCGTCGGCGCGCAGCCCCTTGGGCAACGGGAACTTGGTGGTCTCGACGATGCCGTCCATACCGCGCACCGACACCGCGCCGAGCTCGCGGATGCGCGCGATCACTTGTTGCACCAGCACTTCTGGCGCGGAGGCGCCGGCCGTCAGCCCGACGCGCATCGACGCACCGTCGCCGAACCATTCGGGCTTCAATTCGTCGGCGCTGTCGATCATGTAGCTCGTGGTGTGCAGCTTCTGCGCGAGTTCGCGCAGCCGGTTGCTGTTCGAGCTGGTGGGGCTGCCGACCACGATCACGAGGTCGACCTGCGGGCTCATGATCTTGACCGCATCCTGCCGGTTCTGCGTGGCGTAGCAGATGTCCTGCTGCTTCGGCTCGCGCACCGACGGAAAGCGCGCCTTGATGGCGGCCGAAATCTCGGCCGCGTCGTCGACCGAGAGCGTGGTCTGCGTGACCATCGCGAGCCGATCGGTCTGCGCCGGCGCCACGCGGGCCACATCGGCCACGTCTTCGACCAGATGGATGCCGAAGTCGAGCTGGCCCATCGTGCCTTCGACTTCCGGATGGCCCTTGTGGCCGATCATGATGAATTCGTAGCCTTCTTTGGCGAGCTTGGCGACTTCGACATGCACTTTGGTGACCAGCGGGCAGGTCGCATCGAACACCGTGAAGCCGCGCGCCCGGGCTTCCTGCTGCACGGCTTTGGAGACGCCGTGCGCGCTGAACACGAGCGTTGCGCCGGGCGGTACGTCGGCGAGTTCTTCGATGAAGATCGCGCCCTTGGCCTTCAGGTCGTCCACCACGTAGGTGTTGTGCACGATCTCGTGGCGCACGTAAATCGGCGCGCCGAACTTGTCGAGCGCGCGCTCGACGATCTCGATCGCGCGGTCGACGCCGGCGCAAAAGCCGCGCGGCTCGGCCAGCAGGATATCGGTGGAAGGTTGCATCGTGGATGACATGTGATTCTTCAAAGCACGCCGATCACGAGCGCTTCGAACGTGACGGGCTGGCCGGCCAAGGGGTGGTTGAAGTCGAACAGCAAGGCGTCGGGGCTCGTCGCGTTGCCGACCTGCCGCACGGTGCCCGCATAGCCCGCGCTGCCGTCGGGCGTCGGAAACTCGATCACTTCGCCGATTTGGTACGTCTCCTGCGGCGCACCGAGCCGGTCGAGCAGGTCGCGCGCGACCCACTGGAGCATGTCCGGATTGGGCTGGCCGAACGCGGCGCCGGCCGGCAGTTCGACCTGCCGGCGCTCGCCTTCGCGCAGACCGAGCAACTCCTGTTCCACCGCCGGCGCGAGCGCACCGCTGCCGAGCGTCAATGTGGCCGGCTTGCCGCCGAACGTGTTCACGACGTCGCCTTGCGGCCCCGCGAGCCGGTAGTGCAGCGTCAGAAAGGAGTCGGCGACGACGATGGGGGTGGACATGCTTCGAAGTGGAGGGACGATTCGGCCAGTAGCGCGTGGGCACCGACGCCCGCAGCGGGCGCCACATAATCTGCCTCGATTGTAGAAAGCCCGCGCTCTCTCCTCGACAAGGGCCGACCCTACCGCGTCGCACCGACTCCGTCGCCCTGCCCGCCCGACGCCATGCCCCTGCTTGATCTGCCCGCCGAGACGCCCGCCCGCGCGAGAAGCTGCTGGCGCGTGGCGCAGCCGCGCTGAGCGATGTCGAGCTGCTGGCGCTGCTGCTGCGCACCGGCATCCAGGGCAAGGGCGTGCTGCAGATGGCCGCAGCGAGCTGCTCGAGCCGCCGCCGCAGGCTTCGGCGGCATCGCCGGCCTGCTGCATGCCAGCGCGGCCGACCTGAAGCGCGTCAAGGGCCTGGCGCCGGCCAAGCGCGCCGAACTGGTGGCGGTGCTGGAACTGGCGCGCCGCGCGCTGGCCAGCAGCCTGCGCGAACGCGCGGTGTTCGAGACGCCCGACGCGGTGCGCACTATCTGCAGCTGCACCTGGCGCCCGCCCGCACGAGGTGTTCGCGGTGCTGTTCCTCGACGCGCAGCACCGGCTGATCGCGATGGAAGAACTGTTTCGCGGCACGCTGACGCAGACCAGCGTCTACCCGCGCGAAGTCGTGCTGCGCGCGCTGCACCACCACGCCGCCGCCGTGGTGCTGGCGCACAACCACCCGAGCGGCTCGGTGCAGCCGTCGCGCGCCGACGAAGCGCTCACGCAGACGCTGAAGAGCGCGCTCGCGCTGGTCGATGTGCGGGTGCTCGACCATGTCATCGTCGGCCGCCGGCGCAGTCGCTGTCGATGGCCGAGCACGGGCTCTGTAAGGTGCCATCGACATGAGCGGCGACCCCCACAAGACGCGCATGCATTCGCTGAAAGAACTGAAGCAACTGGCAGCCGCTGCACGCGACGCCCGGGCGGCGGCGCAGCGCGCAGCCGCCGAAGCGGCGCAACGGCGAGCGCCGAACGGCAGGCGAAGGCCGCGAGCTGGTTGTTCGAGCACGCGGTCGGCAAGGTGGTGCCGCTGCGGGCCTCGCCCAGGGCCGAGCATCCGAAGCAGCCGCCCGAGCCGATCGCCGCGCAGCGCGAACGCGACGAGCAGGCCGTGCTGCGCGAGGCGCTCAGCGACGGCTTCGACGTCGTCGACCCTGCTCGATACCGACGAAGCCTTGAGCTTTTGCCGCACCGGCCTCGGGCCCGAGGTGGCGCGGCGGTTGCGGCGCGGCGACTGGAGCATCCAGCGCCAGCTCGACCTGCACGGCCTGCGCCGCGACGACGCGCGCGACCGGCTGTCGGCGTTCATCCGCGAAGCGCACAAGGCCGGTCTGCGCTGCGTGCGCGTGGTGCATGGCAAGGGGCTGGGCTCGCCGGGCAAGATGCCGGTGCTCAAGTCGCGCGTGCAAAGCTGGCTGGTGCAGAAAGACGAAGTGCTCGCGTTCGTGCAGGCGCGGCCGGCCGATGGCGGTGCCGGTGCGCTGGTGGTGCTGCTGAAACCCGGCGCGGCGCGGCAGGCGCGCCGCCTGCTGCGGCAGGATTGAGCAAGCTGTCAGTCCAACGCCTCCTATCCATCCACATGAAACCAAGGAAATCGACCCATGACGAACCACGCCACGCAACATCCACCCGGCGATGAACCAGCCGGACCGGTGCCAGGTTCGATGCCGGTGGAGCCCGACAAAGGCCCGAGCCTGCCCACCGTGCCGCCCACGCCCGAAGGGGGTCCGCCGCCCGAGCCGAAAGTCTGAGCCTGCGCGGCTTGCCGCTGGTGCGCCCATCGGTGCGTTTGCCAGCCGGACCCGGTGTGTCGGAGATTTGCCTACAGCCTGCACCGCGCTCGGCCCACAAAGCCCGCGGCTCCCCACAACGCTTCACCGCGGACGCTGTGTTAAGGTCATGCGGTTCAAAACCTACCCCTTGAAAGGACCTGCCGATGAACCGATCCACCATGAACAAACTGTTGCTGGCTGCTATTCCTCTGGTTGCTCTGACCGCCTGTGGTGACAGCGGCGTCGCAAACGTAATCGGCACGGCCGAGCCGCAAGTGCGCCTCGCGCACGTTGCTCCGGGGGCCCCGGCCGTGACATTGCAGCGCAATAGTCAGAACCGCAACGAAGCGACCAACGTGCCGTTTCCGACGATCACGAACTACTTCAACACCGACAACGACCGTGCGAGCTACGACGTGCGCGTGGCGGGCACCGGCGCGCCGGTGGGCAACGTGAGCATCGACGCCGAGCGTGGCCGCAAGTACACGATCTTCGCGGTGTCTGAAGCAAATGGTGCGACCAGCCTGGCCGTGTTGAACGACCCGACGAACCAGGGCGTGGTCAACGACGAAGCCCGTGTGCGTGTGTTCAATGCCTCGGCCAACGCGCAGAGCGTCGACGTCTACACGATCGGACTGAGCGAAACCATCGACTCGCGCAACCCGGATTTGGCGACGGTGGGCTTCAAGCAAGCCGGCCCGCGTGACGGCACCGACTCGCTGAACCGCCGCGGTGGCGACTACAAGATCGTCGTGACGACGGCTGGCACCAAGAACGTGTTGGCCCAAGGCCGCTACACGATCCGTGACCGTCAGAACGTCCTGATCGTGACCATTCCTCAAGTTACACCGGGCACCGCGAACGTGACCGGCGTGCGCGTGGTAGTCAAGCAGGGCGACGACGCAACAGTCGGTCTCGCACCGCTTTGATCTAGCTGAAGACTCGGGTTGCCTGCGCAGGCTTGCCCGGGCCCGGTGACGAAAGCACAAAAAACCTGCCCGAGAGATCGGGCAGGTTTTTTTTCGTCCGGATGAGTCGTGCAGCGCGGATCCGATCCGCGCTGCGAGGCGTGCAGATGTCTAGCGTTGCCGCACCACCTGCTGGGGGTGGGCTGGTGTCACCGGTTGCATCGTCGCCCAGCGCCAAAGTGCAATGCCCCCGATGATCATTGGCACGCAAAGCCACTGCCCCATCGACAGGCCCAGCGAAAGCAGGCCCAAAAACGCATCCGGTTCACGAAAATATTCGGCGATGAAGCGAAACACACCGTAGCCGATCAGAAAGATGCCGCTGACCTGCCCCGTCCGGCGCCCACGGCCGTCCGGACCCGGGCTGCGTGCATAAAGCCACAGCAGCACAAACAGCAGCACACCTTCGAGCAGGAACTGATAGATCTGCGACGGATGGCGCGGCAACGGTCCGGCGCCGGGAAACACCATGCCCCAGGGCAGCGACGGATCGGCCACCCGTCCCCAAAGTTCGCCGTTGATGAAGTTGCCGACGCGGCCCATCGCAAGGCCAAGCGGCACGCAAGGTGCGACGAAATCCATGACTTCGAGCCAGCGCCGCCCGCGCGAATGCGCAAACCAGACCATCGCCGCGAACACGCCGAGCATGCCGCCGTGAAAACTCATGCCGCCTTCCCAGACCGCGAAAATCTTCAGCGGCTCGGCCAGGTAGAAGCCGGGTTTGTAGAACAGGCAGTAGCCGAGCCGCCCGCCGATCACGACACCGAGCACGCCGAGAAACAGCATGTCTTCGACATCGCGCCAGCTCCAGGCACCCGCCGGGCTTGTGGCGGCGGACGCAAAAGGCTGGTGCTGCAGGCGTTTCGAAGCCAGCCACATGAAGAGGCCGAACGCAGCGAGATAGGTCAGCCCGTACCAGTGAATGGCCAGTGGCCCGAGCCGCAGCGCAACGGGATCGATTTGGGGGTGAATCAGCATGTGCTGGATTGTGCCTTTGCGAACTCGATGAACCGTGCCAGCGGGGGCGAAACCGCCGGCTCGCGCCAGACCAGACTGGTCTCGCACAACGGCACCGAAAGCCTGCCGCGCGCCCCCGCTTCGACGCTTCGGTAGCAGACGCCGCGCCGCTGAAACTCGCGCATGCTCTCCGGCACCCAGGCCACGCCCAGGCCGGCGGCCACGAGGTTCACGATCGTCTGCATCTGGATCGCTTCCTGTTCGATCTTCGGTTCGGTGCCGGCCGCGTGATACAGCGCGAACAGTGCGTCGTGCACCGAAGGCAGGATGCGGCGCGGAAAGCACACGAGCGGCTCGGCGAGCACGGGCCTGAGCGACACCGATGGCGCGGTGGCCAGCGGATGCGGTTCCGGCAACGCCAGCACCAGCGGTTCGACGGCTACCCGCCGCGCCGCGAAGCCGGCCGGTGCGAAACCCGGCGCATGCAGCATGAAGCTCGCATCCGCGCCGCCGTTGCCGAGCAGCGGCAACTGCACGTCGCCGGTGGCTTCGATCAGTTCGAGCGCGACCTGCGGCCAGGCGGCGCGAAACGCGCGCACCCAGCGCGGCAGCAATTCGAAGCCGACGGTGGAGACGAACGCCACGCGCAGCCGCCCCGCTTCGCCTGCCGCCGCGGCCTGTGCACGCGCCGGCAGCGCCTGCGCCGCCGCGAGCAGCTCACGCGCGGCAGGCAGCAACGCGGCGCCGGCGGCCGTCAACTCGACGCGCCGCTTGCTGCGCTCGAACAGCCGGCAGCCGAGCGAGCGCTCCAGCCCTGCGATGGCCTGCGTCAGTGGCGGCTGCGTCATGTGCAGCCGCAACGCGGCACGCCCGAAGTGCAGCTCTTCGGCCAGAACCAGGAACTGACGCCAGACGCGAAGTTCGATCCACGGATCGAGCGGAAACACGGAACTCATCTGTCCAGCATATCAATGGTCTCTCAAAAATATATTGGAAAGACGTTTGCCCGCGCGACATACTTGACCACCTGCGGCAACGGTTGCGCGCTGTCCGCTTCAATCGGCGCCGTCCCTGCGCGTCTCCCCCTTCAGATTCACTTACCCGCACGCAAACCCATGGCCACTTCCAAAGTCATCCCGATCACGCGCCTGAACGAGCGCAGCAGCCACATCACAGATGGCAAGGCGCGCGCGCCGAACCGCTCGATGTACTACGCGATGGGCTACGAAGAAAGCGACTTCGGCAAGCCGATGGTCGGCGTGGCGAACGGCCACAGCACGATCACGCCCTGCAATTCGGGCCTGCAAAAGCTCGCCGACGCCGCGATTGCGGGCATCGAAGAAGCCGGCGGCAACGCGCAGGTGTTCGGCACGCCGACCATCTCCGACGGCATGGCAATGGGCACCGAAGGCATGAAGTACAGCCTGGTCAGCCGCGAGGTGATCTCCGACTGCGTCGAGACCTGCGTGCAGGGCCAGTGGATGGACGGCGTGGTGGTCATCGGCGGCTGCGACAAGAACATGCCAGGTGGCCTGATGGGCATGGTGCGCGCGAACGTGCCGGCCATCTACGTCTACGGCGGCACCATCCTGCCGGGCCGCTACCAGGGCCAGGACTTGAACATCGTGAGCGTGTTCGAAGCGGTCGGCCAGAACGCGGCCGGCAACATGAGCGACGAAGACCTGACGCAGATCGAAAAGCGCGCGATCCCCGGCACGGGTTCGTGCGGCGGCATGTACACCGCGAACACGATGTCGAGCGCGTTCGAGGCGCTCGGCATCTCGCTGCCTTATTCGTCCACGATGGCCAATCCACACGATGAGAAAGTCGAGTCGGCGAAGGAATCGGCGCGCGTCCTGGTCCAGGCCATCGGCAAAGGCATCAAGCCGCGCGACCTGGTCACGCGCAGGGGAATAGAAAACGCCGTGGCCGTGATCATGGCTACCGGCGGCTCGACCAACGCGGTGCTGCACTTCCTGGCGATCGCGCATGCGGCCGAAGTCGAATGGACCATCGACGACTTCGAGCGCATCCGGCAGAAAACGCCGGTGCTCTGTGATCTGAAGCCGTCTGGCAAATACCTCGCGGTCGATCTGCATCAGGCAGGCGGCATTCCGCAGGTCATGAAGGTGCTGCTGAAGGCCGGGTTGTTGCATGGCGACTGCCTGACGATCAGCGGTCAGACCATAGCGGAGGTGCTTGCCGACGTGCCCGATGCACCGCGCGCCGACCAGGATGTGATTCGCCCGATCGACAAGCCGATGTATGCCCAGGGCCACCTTGCGATCCTGAAAGGCAACCTGAGCCCGGAAGGCGCCGTCGCCAAGATCACAGGGCTGAAAAATCCCGTCATTACCGGCCCCGCACGCGTGTTCGACGACGAGCAGTCTGCATTGAAGGCAATTCTCGACGGCAAGATCGTGGCAGGCGACGTGATGGTGCTGCGCTACCTCGGGCCGAAGGGCGGCCCCGGCATGCCCGAGATGCTGGCGCCCACCGGCGCATTGATCGGCGCGGGCCTGGGCGAGTCGGTGGGCCTGATCACCGACGGGCGGTTCTCTGGCGGTACCTGGGGCATGGTGGTCGGCCATGTCGCGCCGGAAGCAGCCGCTGGCGGCACGATCGCGTTCGTGCACGAGGGCGACAGCATCACGATCGACGCGCACGAGTTGAAGCTCGAACTGAACGTCGATGCGGCCGAAATCGAGAAGCGCCGCAGCGCCTGGACCGCACCGAAACCCCGCTACACGCGCGGCGTACAGGCGAAGTTCGCGTTCAACGTGTCGAGCGCAAGCCGCGGCGCGGTGCTCGACGACTTCTGAACTTGCGGCAGATGCCGCGCTGTAGCGGCCTGCCTCAGCGCCGGTTTCGCCGCAGCGTGCCGAGGGCTTCCCGGCTTTTGTCGATCCGGTCCTGCTTGCGCTGGTCTTCGCGCTCCATCATGCGGCGCTTGGTGTAGCCGCTGCCGTCGGCCCAACTCCACCAGACGACGGCCAGACCGAACGGCGCCAGCACGATCCACCACGACCACTGCGCGGGCCAGCCGAATTCGAGCCATTTGCACAGCAACAGGACAATCCCCAACATCAGCATGCCCATCCGCGGCGCCTCTCGATTCAATGGTTACAGTGAAGGGGTTGCGCAGACCCGTCGAGACCCGGCGCAGGTCAACGGCAGCGGGGCGCGACCCGTTGGGTCAATGTAGTGCGAACCGACAAAAGCAGAGGAGTAAAAAACACGATGAAGCGGACAATTTTGATACTGCTGGTGGCGGCTGCCGCTGCCGGCCCGGCGTTTGCCGATCTGGCCCTCGCCCAATCGAAGAACTGCATGGCCTGCCATGCGATGGACAAAAAACTGGTCGGTCCGTCCTATAAGGATGTGGCGGCGAAGTACGCGGGCGATGCAGGCGCGGCCGACCGACTGGCTCAGAAGATTCAAAAGGGCGGCGCGGGCGTCTGGGGCGCAATCCCGATGCCGGCGAACGCGAATGTGAACGATGCGGAAGCGAAGCAACTCGCGAGCTGGGTGCTGACGGTCAAATAGGCACGCACGGACCCGCACCTCAAGCAAAAGCCCGGCATCTGCCGGGCTTTTTTTTGTTGCCGAGCCGGACGCTCCAGGCCAAAACGGCCGAAAGCGCTCGTCCAGTCAGCGCGGCCCGCTGGCTTTCCAGTAGCGCGGACTGCGGTCGTGGATCAGTACGCCTGGCCGAGCTGCTCGAGAATCGCCGGATTCTCGAGCGTTGACGTGTCCTGCACCGCCGTCTCACCCTTGGCCAGCCCACGCAGCAGCCGCCGCATGATCTTGCCGGAGCGGGTTTTCGGCAGGTTTTCGCCGAAGCGGATTTCCTTCGGCTTCGCGATCGGGCCGATTTCCTTGGCGACCCAGTCCCGCAGATCCTTCGCGATCCGTTTGGCCTCGTCGCCGGTCGGCACCGGGCGTTTGAGCACGACGAACGCGCAGATTGCCTCGCCGGTCATCGCGTCGGGCCGGCCCACCACGGCCGCTTCGGCGACCAGATCGGTCTTGGCCACCAGCGCCGACTCGATCTCCATCGTGCCCATGCGGTGACCCGACACGTTCAGCACGTCATCGATGCGGCCGGTGATGCGGAAGTAGCCGCGGTCTTCGCTGCGCACCGCGCCGTCGCCGGCCAAGTAGATCTTGCCACCCATCTCGGGTGGAAAGTAAGCGGACTTGAAGCGCTCGGGATCGTTCCAGATGGTGCGGATCATGGAAGGCCACGGGCGCTTGACAACCAGCATGCCGCCCGCGCCGTTCGGCAAATCCTTGCCCGTCTCATCCACGATCGCGGCCGCGATGCCCGGCAGCGGCAAGGTGCAACTTCCCGGCACCAGCGGCGTCGCGCCCGGCAGCGGCGTGATCAGGTGGCCACCGTTTTCGGTCTGCCAGAAGGTATCCACGATCGGGCAGCGCTCGCCGCCGACGTACTTGTAGTACCAGATCCAGGCTTCCGGATTGATCGGCTCGCCGACCGAACCCAGGATGCGCAGCGACGACAAATCCGAACTCTTCGGATGCACCTTGTCGTCGGCTTCCGACGCCTTGATCAGTGAGCGGATCGCGGTCGGCGCGGTGTAGAAGATGCTGACCTTGTGCCGTTCGATCATTTGCCAGAAGCGCCCCGCGTTCGGATAGGTCGGCACGCCTTCGAACACGACCTGCGTCGCGCCGGCGGCCAGTGGCCCGTACGCGATGTAGGTGTGGCCCGTGATCCAGCCGATGTCGGCGGTGCACCAGAATACGTCGTCGGGCCGCAGATCGAAGGTCCACTCCATCGTGAGCTTGGCCCACAGGAGGTAGCCGCCGGTGCTGTGCTGCACGCCCTTGGGCTTACCGGTCGAGCCCGACGTGTAGAGGATGAACAGCGGATGCTCCGCGCCGACCGCGACCGGCGCGCACTCGGTACTTTGGCCTTTCAGCGCCTGCTCGAACGTGAGGTCGCGGCCGTCCTGCATCGCACACGACGACTTCGTGCGCTGATAGACGAACACGGTCTTGATCGACTCGCACCCGCCCATCGCGAGGCCTTCATCGACGACCGCTTTGAGCGGCAGCTCCTTGCCGCCGCGCATCTGGAAATTCGCCGTAACGACGGCCACCGCGCCCGCGTCGATGATGCGTTCGTTGAGCGCCTTCGCAGAGAAGCCGCCGAACACCACGCTGTGCGTCGCGCCGATGCGCGCGCACGCCTGCATCGCGACGATGCCTTCGACCGTCATCGGCATGTAGATCAGCACGCGATCGCCTTTTTGTACGCCACGGGCTTTCAGCGCGTTCGCGAACTGCGCGACGCGGTCGAGCAGTTCGCGGTAGCTGACCTTGGTGACCGCGCCGTCGTCGGCCTCGAACTGGATCGCGGTCTTTTGCTCGACCGGCGTGCCCATGTGCTTGTCCAGACAGTTCGCGCTCGCGTTGAGCTCGCCGTCGTCGAACCACTGGTAGAACGGCGGATTCGATTCGTCCAGCGTGCGTGTGAACGGCTTGCTCCAGACCACGTTCTCACGCGCAAGGCGGCTCCAGAAAGCGTGCGGGTCCTGTTCGGCCTCCGCGCACAGCGCGTGGTAGGCATCCATACCCGAGATGCGAGCGCCTTCGGTGGCCCGGGCATCGGGCGGGAACACGCGGTTTTCAACCAGCACGGATTCGATGGAACTGCTCATGTCGGGGTCTCCAAGATAGGGGTTTGTCACGCCGATCCGCCCGGCGCCGTAGGCCGTTTCTGGCTTGCTCGATGCGTCACCGATGCGAATATAGCCGCAGCACGTCCGCGCGCGGGGCGGCCGGCCGCGGCCCGTCAGGCTTTGGCAGCCTGCGGCGCGGGCTGCTCGGCTTCCTGCAGCGCACGCCACATCACCTTGCCGCTGCCGCTCTTGGGCAGCGCATCGACGAACTGCACCAACCGCGGCACCTTGTAGACCGCCATGTGCTCGCGGCACCAGTCGATGATGTCCTGCTCGCTCACGCGGCCCTTCGCATCGGCGCGCAGCACCACCACGGCTTTCACCGATTCGCCGCGGTAGTCGTCCTTGGTCGAGATGATGCAGGCCTCCGCAATTGCGGGGTTGCGAAACATCAGTGCTTCGACTTCGGCCGGCCAGACCTTGAAGCCGCTCGCGTTGATCATGCGTTTCAGCCGGTCGGTCATGAAGAAATAGCCGTCCTCGTCGACGCGGCCGAGGTCGCCGGTGCGCAGGAATTGCTTGCCGTCCAACAGGATGAACGCATCGCGCGTCGCATCGGGCCGCTTCCAGTAGCCGCGGAACACTTCGGGGCCATGCGTGACGATCTCGCCGGATTCGCCCGCCGGCAGTTCCTGCAGCGTCTCCGGGTCGATCACGCGCGCATCGGTGCTCATGTAAGGAATGCCGAGGCACTGCTGCTTCGGGTGATCGGGCGGGTTGCTGTGCGACGGCGCGGCCGTCTCGGTCATGCCGTAGCCCTCCACGTAGCGCAGGCCGTAGAGTTCCAGCAGCCGCTGCGCGACCGCCTGCGGCATCGCGGCGCCGCCGCCGCCGATGTAGACCAGGCTCGTCAGGTCGTACTTGTCGAAGTTCGGGCTGGCCAGCAGGTCCATCACCATGGTCGGGATGTTGGTCCAGTGCGTGACGTGCCACTTGGAGATCGCGCGTCCGGCAAATTCACGCTCCCAGCGCGGCATGATGATCAAGGTTGCGCCGACGTAGATGCTCGTGTGCATCAGACTCACCATGCCGGTGATGTGGAACATCGGGACCACGGCCAGCGTCACGTTCTCGGGCGTGCCGTTGCCCCAGTGGGCGCTCGCCACCGTGTTGTGGTTGATGCTCGCGTGCACATGCATGCAGCCTTTGGGCAGGCCGGTGGTGCCGCTGGTGTAGGGCAGGATCGCGAGGTCTTCGGCGCCGACGTCGGGCGTGGGCGCCGCCGCGTCGGTGGCGAGCGCGTCGGTCCAGCGCATCGCGTTGCCACCGTCAAGCATTGGCAGCTCATGCTGCGTCAGCAGCCAGTCGCGCCAGACGGCCGGCGGGGCGTCTTCGCCGGCTACCGTGGCATCGAACGCATCGGTGAACTGCGTGACGATCAGATGCGCCAGCCGCACCGCGGGTTCGAGCTGGTTGTTGGCCGCGGCGAGTTCCGCTGCGAGATCGGCGGTCGTGATCGCGACCTTCGCATCCGGGTCGGTGATGTAGTGCTTGAGCTCCTCGGCCTTGTTCATCGGATTGACCGGCACCACCACCGCGTTGGCGCGCAGAATTCGCAAAATGCGCGATCACGAGCTGCGGGCAGTTCTGCATGTTCAGCAGCACGCGGTCGCCCTTTCGCACACCGAGCAGGTGCAACCGCGCGGCCAGCCGCTCCACTTGCTGCATCAACTGCGCATAAGTCGTTACCGTGCCGAAGAACACCAGCGCGGGCTTGTCCGGATAGCGCCGCGCGTTGACCGCGAGGTTGTCCCACAGCGGCGTAACCGGCGGGCGAATCGCGTGGGGCAGCCGGGCCGGCCAGAACTTGTGATGCGCATACATGAAAACTTGTCTCCTCTTGGTGTGTGCGGTCCCGCTGGCTGGGGCGCTGGTCGGCACCGAAGTCGGCGGGCCGCTTTGATCTGCCACCAGCTTATACGCCCGCGCTCGGCCAAGCCATATCGCCGGCAAACCTCGGCGACCGGCTGCACGTCAGCCGACCCAGCGCCGTGCGTTGCGCCAGAGCCGCAGCCACGGGCTGGCCTGCGCGATGTCCCCGCGGGTCCAGCTCAGCTGCACATTGCGAAACACGCGCTCCGGGTGCGGCATCAGTGCCGTGAAGCGGCCGTCGGCGGTGGTCACGCCCGTGAGGCCGCCGGGGCTGCCGTTCGGGTTGAACGGATAGCGCGTGGTCGGTGCGCCGTGGTGGTCGGTGAAGCGCAGCGCGCCCACGACGTTCTGCTCGTCGCCGCGCCGCGCGAAGTTCGCAAAGCCTTCGCCGTGCGACACCGCGATCGGCAGCCGGCTGCCCGCCATATCAGCGAAAAACAGGCTCGGCGAATCAAGCACTTCGACCATCGACAGCCGCGCTTCGAAGCGCTCGCTGACGTTGGTCGTGAAGCGCGGCCAGGCTTGCGCGCCCGGGATGATGTCGGCGAGCTCGGCGAACATCTGGCAGCCGTTGCAGACGCCCAGCGCGAAGGTGTCCGAGCGCTGAAAAAACGCCTGGAACGCGTCGGCAAGCTGCGGGTTGAACAGGATGCTGCGCGCCCAGCCGACGCCCGCGCCGAGCGTGTCGCCGTAGCTGAAGCCGCCGCACGCGACCACGCCAATGAAGTCGGACAGCTTCGCCCTGCCCGTCTGCAGATCGGTCATATGGACATCGAATGCTTCGAAGCCGGCCGCGTCGAACGCATAAGCCATCTCGACGTGCGAGTTGACGCCCTGCTCGCGCAGCACGGCCACCCTGGGGCGCGCCAGGTTCAGGAACGGCGCAGCAACGTCCTCGGCCGGGTCGAAGTTCAGTGACACCTGCAGGCCTGGATCGGTCAACTCGCCCACGGATGCGTGCTCGGCGTCGGCGCAGGCCGGGTTGTCGCGTTGCTGGCAGATCTTCCAGCTCACGCTGTCCCAGACCTGGTGCAGGTCGGCCAGCGGCGCGCCGAACACTTTTCTCGCATCGCGCCAGACCTGGATTTCGCCTTTGCCGGCGGCCATCGTCGAGCACTCCGGCCGCGTCTTGCCGACGTAGTGGCTGTGCTTGGACAAACCCTGCGTGCGCAAGATCTGCATCACCGCGTCGCGCTCCCTGGTGCGCACCTGCAGCAGCACACCGAGCTCCTCGCTGAACAGCGCCTTGAGCGTCATCTCGTCGCGCCGCGCGCTGACCTGCGTCGCCCAGTTCTTGCTGTCGCCCCAGTCGGCGCGGCTGTCGCTGATGCCGTCGCCTTCGGTGATCAGCAGGTCGACGTTGAGCGCCACGCCGACATGGCCCGCAAACGCCATCTCGCAAGCGCACGCGAACAGGCCGCCGTCGCTGCGGTCGTGGAAGCTCAGGATTTTTTGCTGCGCGCGCAGCTCGTTCACCGCCGAGACGAGCGCGACCAAGTCCTCTGGATGATCCAGATCGGGCGCCTCTGCGCCGACTTGCTCGAGCGTCTGCGCAAGGATGCCGCCGCCCATGCGGTTGCGGCCGCGGCCCAGGTCGATCAGGATCAGCGTGCTGTCGGGCTCACCCGCATCGAGCTGCGGCGTCAGCGTGCCGCGCACGTCGGCCAGCGTTGCGAACGCGCTCACGATCAGGCTGACGGGCGACGTGACTTTCTTCTGCGCGCCGTCGCCTGCCTGCCACTGGGTGCGCATCGACAACGAATCCTTGCCGACCGGAATCGAGATGCCGAGCGCTGGGCACAGTTCCATGCCGACCGCGCACACGGCCTCGAACAGCGCCGCGTCCTCGCCCGGCTCACCGCACGCGGCCATCCAGTTGGCGGACAGCTTGACCCTGCCCAATTGAATCGGCGCGGCCAGCAGATTCGTGATCGCCTCACCGACCGCCATACGGCCCGATGCGGCCGCATCGAGCACGGCCAGTGGCGTGCGCTCGCCCATCGCCATCGCTTCGCCCGCAAAGCCCGCAAAGTCGGCCAGCGTCACGGCGCAGTCCGCCACCGGCACCTGCCATGGCCCGACCAACTGGTCGCGGTGGCTCAAGCCCCCGACGGTGCGGTCACCGATCGTGATCAAGAAACGTTTCGAGGCGACGGTCGGATGGGCCAGCACAGCGATCGCGGCCTGCTCGAGCGTGGTGTCGGACAAGTCGAGCGCCGGAAAGCGCCGTGCGACGGTCTGCACATCGCGCCGCATCTTCGGCGGCTTGCCGAGCAGCACGGCCATCGGCATGTCGACCGGTGGGGTGTCGACCGAGGACACGCCCGCTGTCACCACGAGCTGCCGCGCTTCGGTCGCAATGCCGACCACCGCGAACGGGCAGCGCTCGCGCTCGCAGAAGGCCCGGAACTGCGCCAGCGATTCCGGCGCGATCGCGAGCACATAGCGCTCCTGGCTTTCGTTGCACCAGATCTCCCTGGGCGCCAGACCGGTTTCCTCGAGCGGCACCGCGGACAGATCGAACCGCGCGCCGCGGCCCGCGTCGTTCGTGAGCTCGGGAAACGCATTCGACAGACCGCCCGCGCCGACGTCGTGAATCGCAAGAATCGGGTTCGCCTCGCCCAACGCGCGGCAGCGGTCGATCACTTCCTGGACTCGTCGTTCGATCTCCGGGTTGCCACGCTGCACCGAATCGAAGTCGAGCTCGGCCGCGTTCGCGCCGCTGGCCATCGAACTCGCCGCGCTGCCGCCCATGCCGATGCGCATGCCGGGGCCGCCGAGCTGGATCAGCAGGCTACCGGCTGGAAACGCGATCTTGCTCGTGAAGCGCGCATCGATCACGCCAAGGCCACCCGCGATCATGATCGGCTTGTGGTACCCCCGCTGCACAGTGTCGACGTCGGACACTGCGGTCTGCTCGTAGGCGCGGAAATAGCCGCACAGATTCGGCCGGCCGAACTCGTTGTTGAATGCGGCCGCGCCGAGCGGACCCTCCGTCATGATCTGCAGCGGCGACGCGATGTGATCCGGCCGGCCGAAGTCGCCGCCCCAGAGGTTCGACACCGTGAAGCCGCTCAGACCCGCCTTGGGCTTGCTGCCGCGGCCGGTTGCGCCTTCGTCGCGGATTTCGCCGCCCGCGCCGGTCGCGGCGCCCGCGAACGGGGAGATCGCGGTCGGGTGGTTGTGCGTTTCGACCTTCATGAGCACATGGTCGGTTTCGCTATGTTTTTGATAGCTCCAGGCGCTTGCTGAATCTGCGCCATCTGGCGTTTTGGCTATGAATCGCTCGACGTCGTGCCCCTCCATCACCGACGCGTTGTCCGAATACGCGACGACCGTGTGTTGCGGGCTCACCGCGTGCGTGTGCCGGATCATCGAAAACAGGCTGCGCTCCTGCGCGTTTCCATCGATCAGGAACGACGCGTTGAAGATCTTGTGCCGGCAATGCTCGCTGTTGGCCTGCGCGAACATCATGAGTTCGACATCGGTCGGGTTGCGGGACATGTCGCGAAACGCGTCGACCAGGTAATCGATCTCATCCTCGGCAAGCGCCAGGCCGAAGCGCCGGTTGGCCTGCACCAGCGCCTGCCGGCCGCCGGCCAGCACATCCACCGTCTCCATCGGCGCGGCGTCCAGCGCATCGAACATCGCGAATGCTTCCTGCCGCTGCCACAGCACGCTCTCGGTCATGCGGTCGTGCAGCAGTGCGGCAACCGCTTCCTGTTGCGCCCGGGACAGCACGGCCTTGCCGAGCATCGGCTGCTTGACCGACACGTGGTACTCGGTGATGCGTTCGATGCGGCGCACGCGCAACCCGCAGTTGTGCGCGATGTCGGTCGCCTTCGACGCCCACGGCGACACGGTGCCCAGCCGCGGCGTGACGATGATCAATGCCCCGGCCTGCGGTTCCGCATACGGCGCGCCGCCGCCCAGCAGCGCGGCCAGACGCGCCCGCTCGCGCGCATCGATCGGCGCGTCGGCCAGCACCAGATGCACGTGGCGGGCCGCCACGCTGTCGATGCGCTCGTGCACGCGTTTCAACGCGGGCAGCAGCCGCTGTGCACGAAAGTCGGACAGCGCGTTGCCGCCTTCGATTGCGGTCAGGTGGCGGGAAGCATTCGGGTCTTGGGGATGCAGGATCAAAGCCGAACAGGCTGCGTGAACCTGCCTGTGGTCAAAGCCGGCAATTTTAGTAACCCGAGCCCCCGCTGCTTTTCGCAAGGGATCCGTCGCCTCGATGGCTGCTCAGCAGCGCGAGGGCCGGTGCGGCAGGGCCCGGGTCGGCGAGCTTGCGCTCGCATGAGAGCCTGCAGCGCATGTTGTCTCCCAGCACGCTGTCGTGCCGATCACCGGGCCGGCTGAGATAATCCGTCTCCTATGGCCATTACCTACAAAGACGCCGAAGGCGTGCAAGGCATGCGCGTTGCGGGCCGGCTTGCCTCCGAAGTGCTCGACCACCTGACGCCGCACGTGAAGCCGGGTGTCACGACGAACGAACTCGACCGGCTCGCGCACGACTACATCACGCAGGTGCAGGGCGCTATTCCCGCGCCGCTGCACTACCAGCCGCCCGGCTACATCCCGTATCCGAAGTCGATCTGCACGTCGGTCAATCACGTGGTCTGCCACGGCATTCCGAACGACAAGCCGCTCAAAAAAGGCGACGCGCTGAACATCGACATCACGGTGATCAAGGACGGCTGGCACGGCGACACGAGCCGGATGTTCATGGTCGGCGAAGGCTCGATCGCGGCCAAGCGACTCGCCGCATTGACTTACGACGCGATGTGGCACGGCATCGAACAGGTGCGCCCGGGCGCGCGGCTCGGCGACATCGGCGCGGCGATTCAGAAGTTCGCCGAAGGCCACGGCTGCTCGATCGTGCGCGAGTTCTGCGGCCACGGCATCGGCAACAAGTTCCACGAAGAGCCGCAGGTGCTGCACTACGGCCGGCGCGGCACGCTGGAGGAGATCCTGCCGGGCATGACCTTCACGATCGAGCCGATGATCAACCTGGGCAAGCGCGACGTGCGCGAACTCGGCGACGGCTGGACCATCGTCACGCGCGACCATTCGCTGTCGGCGCAGTGGGAGCACACGGTGCTCGTGACCGAGTCCGGCTACGAAGTGCTGACCGTGTCTGCGGGAAGCCCCGCGGTGCCCGATTTCGTGCGGCGGCCGGCCGGCCAGGCCACCGGCGCGGTGGCGGCCGTGGCCGCTGCGGTGAGCGCTTCCGCTCTGGGCTGAGCCTGTCTTGAGCGCCGTGCTGCGTGCCGCTCTGGCCAGCCGGGCCGACCGGCGGCGCGACTATGTCGCGGCCAAGGCCGAGCTGCTCGCGCCGGTGAAGACGCATGCGTCGGCAGCGCGCGTGATCCGTTCGACGCTGCGGCAGTTGGCTGTGCTCGCCGACGAAGCGGTGCGCGCGGTCTGGCACGAAGTCGGGCTGGCTGCGCCGTTCGCGCTCGTTGCGGTCGGCGGATTCGGCCGCGGCGAGCTCTTTCCCCATTCGGACGTCGACGTGCTGCTGCTGCTGCCGGATGGCGCCGAGCCCGGCACCGACCCGGAACTCACGGCCAGGCTCGAAGCGTTCGTCACGGGTTGCTGGGATGTGGGCCTGGAGATCGGCTCCAGCGTGCGCAGCATCGACGACTGCCTGGTCGAATCGGACAAAGACCTGACGGTGCGGACTTCGCTGCTCGAGTCCCGGCTCGTGGCCGGCGACCCGGCCTTGTTCGAAGCGTTTCGCGCGCGTTTTTTCGCCGCGCTGGACCCGCAGGCGTTTTTCGTAGCGAAGACGCTCGAGATGCGCCAGCGTCACGGCAAGTACGAGGACACGCCCTACGCGCTGGAGCCGAACTGCAAGGAGTCACCCGGCGGCCTGCGCGATCTGCAGGTGATTCTTTGGGCAGCCAAGGCGGCAGGCTTCGGCGCAAGCTGGGAGGAACTTGCGGAAAACGGGTTGGCCACGCCGTTCGAAGTGCGCCAGTTGAAGCGCAACGAGTCGCTGCTGTCGCTGATCCGCAGCCGGCTGCACCTGCTCGCGCGCCGCAGAGAGGACCGGCTCGTGTTCGACTTGCAGACGGCGGTGGCCGAGTCGTTCGGCTTTCATTCGATCACGCCTGACGGCCAGCGGCTGCCGATCCGCGCATCGGAAGCGTTGATGAAACGCTACTACTGGGCCGCCAAGGCGGTCACGCAGCTGAACCGCATCCTGATGCTCAACATCGAGGAGCGACTCGGGCTGCAGTCGGGCGGCGTGCGGCGCATCAATGCGCGCTTCAATGCGCGCGCCGATCTGATCGAGGTGGTCAGCGACGACCTCTACATCCGCGATCCGCACGCGATCCTCGAGACCTTCCTGCTGTTTCAGACCCACGTGGTGCGCGGGTTCTCGGCCCGCACGCTGCGCGCGCTCTACAACGCGCGGCATGTGATGGACGATGCATTCCGGGCCGACTGGGTGAACCATTCGACGTTCATGCAGATGCTGCGGCAGCGCTCGGGCATCACGCATGTGCTGCGGCTCATGAACGAGACGTCGGTGCTGGGCCGCTACCTATGGGCGTTCCGCGGCATCGTCGGCCAGATGCAGCACGACTTGTTCCACGTCTACACGGTGGACCAGCACTGCCTGATGGTGGTGCGCAACATGCGGCGCTTCTTCATGGCCGAGCACGCGCACGAATATCCGTTCTGCTCGGAGCTGGCCGAGCGCTGGGACAAGCCGTGGCTGCTGTATGTGACGGCCCTCTTTCATGACATCGGCAAGGGCCGCGGCGGCGATCACTCGCAACTCGGCGCGCGCGACGCGGTGGACTTCTGCGGACAGCACGGCGTCGCGCCGGACGATACCGCGCTGATCGAATTTCTGGTTCTGCAGCACCTGTCGATGAGCCGCGTCGCGCAAAAGGAAGATTTGAGCGATCCGGCCGTGGTCACTGCGTTTGCCGAGCTGGTCGGCTGCGAGCGGCGCCTGACCGCGCTGTACCTGCTCACGGTGGCCGACATCCGCGGCACCTCGCCGAAGGTCTGGAGCGCCTGGAAAGGCAAGCTGCTGGAAGACCTGTATCGCTCCACCTTGCGTCAGTTGCAAGGCAACCTGCCCGACGCCCAGACCCAGGTCAGCGCGAAAAAGCGCGAGGCGCTGGTGCTGCTGCAACTGCACGGCGAGCCGCACCGCGCGCACGAGGCGCTCTGGGCCACGCTCGACGTGGGTTACTTCATGCGGCACGAGGCGGTCGACATCGCCTGGCACGCGCGGCAGCTGTCGCGATTCGTGCAGCGCGCCGATGCGCCGCGTCACCGCGGCGGCGCCACCGCGGCAGCAGGTGCCGCGGCTGTCGGTGCCTCGGCCGTCGGCGCGGCCGGGTTGCCGCTCGTGGTGCGGGCGCGCCACTCGCCGCAGACCGAGGGGCTGCAGGTGCTGGTCTACACGCCGGACCGGATGGATCTGTTCACACGCATCTGCGGCTACTTCGATTCGGCCGACTTCAACATCCTGGATGCGCGCATCCACACCACGAAAAACGGCTGGGCGCTCGATACGTTCCAGATTGTCACCACCATGCTGCCGGAACACTATCGGGAGCTGACATCGATGGTCGAAGCCGGGCTTACGCAGGCGCTGCGCAGCGAGGCGCCACCGCCGGTGCCGAGCCGTGGCCGCGTCTCGCGCCGGGTAAAGAGTTTTCCGATTACACCGCGGGTCGAGCTGCTGCCCGATGAACACGCCCAGCGCTGGCTGCTTAGCATCTCGGCCAGCGACCGTGCGGGTCTGCTTTATTCGGTTGCGCGCGTGCTGGCCGCGCATCAGCTCGACGTGCAACTCGCCAAGATCGTCACGCTCGGTGAGCGGGTGGAGGACACGTTTCTGATCGGCGGGCGCGAGTTGGGCACGAATCGCAAACAGCTCGAGATCGAAACCGAATTGCTGCACGCGCTGGCTGCCGCCGACGCGCGCTGAGCGCGAATTCAGCCACCGGGGCGCGGCGAGCGGCGCTGCCGAATCGGTCTGCCGGAGGCTGGGTGCTTTCGCCATGCGGTTCGCTCTGCATCGCCGAGCGGACCGATGACCCGACAGGTTCGAGCGAGGCGTCGGCGTCCCATGCGCCCGCGCGCCGGCCGTCAATCGTCTGCCGAGTGCAGGCCCGGAAACAGCACTTCGGTGAAGCCGAACTGTGTCAGGTCGCGCATGCGGGTCGGATACAGCCGCCCGATCAGGTGGTCGCATTCGTGCTGCACCACGCGCGCATGAAAACCTTCGGCGACGCGCGCGGCAATCGGGTCACCGTAGCAATCGAAGCCCGCATAGCGGATGCGCCGAAAACGGGGCACCAGTCCGCGCAGGCCCGGCACCGACAGGCACCCCTCCCAGCCGTCTTCCTGCTGCGCTTGCGCGTCCTCACCCCACGCCAGCGGCTCGATGACCGGGTTGCACAACACGGTGCGCGGCACCGGCGGCGCAGCCGGATCGCGCGGATTCGGCTCGCCGCTGCCGAAGATCACCAGTTGCAGGTTGACGCCGATCTGCGGTGCGGCCAGCCCGGCCCCTTCGGCGGCGTGCATGGTCTCGAGCATGTCGGCCACGAGCCGGTGCAACGCGTCGGTGTCGAACTCGGTCACCGGCTCGGCCACGCGCAGCAGCCGCGCGTCGCCCATCTTCAAAATCTCACGCACGGTCATCGGACGATGCCCCTGCTCAACGCCTGCGCCTCAACGCCGGCCCCAACCGCCCCCGACGCGCCCTGCGCCGCCGCCGCCCTGCCGCACGCCCCAGCCGCCGACAGCGGGACCAGGTTGCGGCTTGACTGCGCCGTAGCCAGGCCGCCAGCCTCCGCCGTAGTTGGGCCGGTAGCCACCCTGGTGGCCGTGGCCATAGCCGCGGTCGTTCCAGTGACCGCGGTGACCGCCCGAGCCGAACACGCCGCTGAAGCCGATGCCGACCGGCGCGACCACGACCGGTGCCGCGCCGTAATAGCCGAAGCCGGCCCCCGCAGGGTAGCCGTAGCCGCTGTATCCGTAGTTGCTATAGCCGTAATCGGCGCCGTAGCCGTACCCCGTGCCGCCGTAATATGGATCGACCGGCGTGGCCACGCAGCCGCTCATGACCGCGCCGATGGCGATCGCCCCGGCAAGCCACAGCGGACGAAAGCTTGGGAAATTCATCGCAGCACGCTCCTTCATCTCGATTGCATGTCATCGTGACACGGTTCGCCTCTGCACGCGCGTGCCAAGGCCATTGAATACAACGTGCGAACCGCCGGTTCGGACCCACCGGCACCGTGTTGCGCGCAGGTAAAGTTCGCTGCAGAAATGCACAAGGCAGACCCGGTTGCCAGCAGCTCGAGCCGCTGGCTCGTCAGCTTTTGATGTCTGTGTCGTCGTCCACGGCGCGCAGGCGGCGCAGCATCTCCCGCTCGTCGATCACCAGCACAGCCAGACTGCGCGCCTTCTCCAGCTTGCCGCCGGCGTCCGCGCCGGCCACCAGCACATCGGTTTTCTTGCTGACCGAGGCGGCGACTTTTGCGCCGGCGGCTTCCAGGCGTTCCCTGGCCTGGTCACGGCTCAGCGTCGGCAGCGTGCCGGTCACGACCCAGGTCTGGCCCGCGAGCGGGCGCGGCGCGCGCTCCGCTGGCGGGCCTTCCGCCCATTGCACCCCGCAGGCACGCAGTTGCTCGACCACTTCGCGGTTGTGCGGCTGCTCGAAAAATGTCCGGATGCTGGTCGCCACCACCGGGCCGACATCGCCGACTTCGAGCAACTGCGCTTCGCTGGCCTGCATCACCGCATCGAGCGCACCGAAGTGCTGCGCGAGCGCCTTGGCGGTCGCCTCGCCGACGTGGCGAATGCCCAGCCCGAACAGGAAGCGCGGCAGCGTGGTCTGCTTCGAAGCTTCCAGCGCGGCAAGCAGATTCGCAGCCGACTTCTCGGCAAAGCGGTCGAGCGCGGCAAGGGGGGCGAGCCCGAGTCGATACAGGTCCGGCAACGTATGCACGACCTGCTGATCCACCAGTTGGTCGACCAGTTTGTCGCCGAGCCCTTCGATATCGAGCGCGCGGCGCTGCGCGTAGTGCAAAAACGCCTGCTTGCGCTGCGCGGCGCAGAACAGGCCTCCCGTGCAGCGATGGTCTGCCGCGTCTTCCTCGCGCAGCACCGCGCTGCCGCAGACCGGGCAGGTCGCCGGCATCGAAAACGGCTGCGCGTCGGCTGCGCGGTGCTGCACCGCGACCGACACCACTTCGGGGATCACGTCGCCCGCGCGGCGCACCACCACGGTGTCGCCGATGCGCACGTCCTTGCGGCGCGCTTCGAGCTCGTTGTGCAGCGTCGCGTGCGTGACGGTCACGCCGCCGACGAACACCGGCTCCAGCCTGGCGACCGGCGTGAGCCGCCCGGTGCGGCCGACCTGCACGTCGATGCCGAGCACCTGGGTGAACTGCTCCTGGGCCGGGTACTTGTGCGCGACGGCCCAACGCGGCTCGCGCGTCAAAAAACCCAGCCGACGTTGCAGCGCATAGTTGTCTACCTTGTAGACCGCGCCGTCAATGTCGAACGGCAACGCATCCCGCAAGCCGCCGAGATGCGCGTGGTATGCTATCAATTCCGCAGCACCGGACGCACGCTGGACAAGCGCATTCACCGGAAAACCCCAGGATTGGAGCGCCATCAGCGCGTCGAAGTGACTGTTCCAAGCCGGCCCGCCCTCGGCGGCTGGCGTGATCGCGCCGATCGAATACGCGTAAAAGCTCAGCGGGCGCTGCGCGGCGATCGCCGGGTCGAGCTGGCGCACCGCGCCGGCCGCCGCGTTGCGCGGATTGATAAAGGTTTTTTCGCCTTTTTCGCCGGCTGCGATGCGGTCGCGCTGGCGCGCGTTCAGCCGATCGAAGTCGGCACGCCGCATGTAGACCTCGCCGCGCACCTCGAGCAGCGGCGGCGCGGCCCGTGGCAGCCTGAGCGGCACCTGGCCGATCGTGCGGACGTTCTGCGTGACGTCTTCGCCGGTCTCGCCGTCCCCGCGCGTGGCGGCCAGCACCAGCACGCGGTCGACGTAGCGCAGGCTCATCGCCAAACCGTCGAACTTCGGCTCGGCAACATAGCCGATCGGTGGGTCGGCTTCGCCCAGGCCCAGTTCACGGCGTACGCGCGCATCGAACGCTTCGGCGCCGGCTGGCCCGTTGTCGGTCTCGGTGCGGATGCTCAGCATCGGCTGCGCGTGGCGCACCGGCGTGAAGCCGGCAAGCACCGCGCCACCGACCCGCTGCGTCGGTGAGTCAGGCGTCTGCAGTTCGGGATGTTCCTGCTCGAGTTGTTGCAACTGCCGAAACAGCCGGTCGTACTCGGCGTCCGGCACGCTCGGCGCATCGAGCACATAGTAGGCGTGCGCATGCGCGTGCAGCGCCTCGCGCAGACCAGCCGCGCGCAGCGCCGGGTCGCCGCTGTCCTCGCGGTCGGTGTTCGGTTGCAAAGTCGCGAACCGCTGACGGCCTGCGCACGGCCTAGCTGAACACCCGGCGCGCGAGCGGCGAGCCGGCCGACAAGTCGCGTCCGTCGAGCTTGTCGTAGAGCCGCTCGACTTCGGTCTGGATCTGGTCCATCGCGGCCGGGGGCAGGCGCTGGCCGCGCTCGTCGGTCACCACCCCTTCCATTGCGGCTGCCAGTTTGGTGGCGATATCGCGCATCTTCGCGAACGGCTGTGCGCCGCGATCGACTTGCGGCACGTCAAGGCTCAGGCGCACTTCGCGCATTGCCGCCTGGGTCGGGTCTTCGGCAAGCGCTGCCTGCGTGTCGAACGACAAGGTGAGCAGCGGCGGCAGTCCGGCCTCGGACCCGGGCAGCACCATGCGTCCCGGGATCGGGCCCGCCTGAAAGCCGAGCCGGATCGCCTGCTGCTGCACATAGCCGGGGCTCCAGGAAGAACCCTGAGCGTGCACATGCAGGCCGAGCTGCGCGTCATGGTCGCTCGCGAACTGGTCGAGCTCACGAGCGCGCGCGACTTCGTGCAGCATCTCGGGAAACTCGCACGCGCCGCCGAGCGCATCGGCGAACGCCTGGGTCTTGACGACGAACTCGGAGAACTCGATTTCGTTCATCGCGCCGGTGCGGTTCGCCATCTGCACGCCGGCCTGCAGCGCGCGATACCGCTCGCCGGGCTGCAGCGCGCCCCACAAGTCCGAACCGACTGTCTGGCCTTCGACCGCAAACGGCTTGCTGCCCACGCGCCGGGTCGGCGGCATCGCCTGCAGCACGGCTTCGTGCGACATCGGCGTGTCGAGCGTGATGGTGGCAATCACGTCGATCAGCGGATCGAGCACCGGGCGTCGCTCCAAGGGCGGCGGCGGGGTCGTGGAGATGCTTGCAGTCGCCGGTACGGTGACCGTCGGGGGCGGCAGCGGTGTGCCCACAGCACCCGGGCGCGTGCCGTCCGGCGCGGCTGGCGCCTGATCGGATGCGTCGACCCATTCGGTGCGTTCGAGCCGGTCGCTGCGCCCGCTGTCATCACTGCCCACGAGCGCGCTTTCACGCGGCGCCGAGTGCTCGAACACCGGATCGCGCCGGTTGCCGTCGTGCGCGTGGCCAGCCTGGAAACCCGCCGCATCGGGCGGGAAAAATTGCGAATCGGGCTGTTTCGGCGTGTTGCGGCGTGTCTTCCAGCCATTCCAGAGCACCAGCAGCACCAGCAGCAGCACGCCGGCGAGGATCAGGCCGAGCTGCAGCGGGCTGACCGGCAAATGTTCGAGCATCGCGTTCATGCGGCTTCGGCCAGCAGCGACGCGGCCGACTCCATATCGACAGCGACCACGCGGGACACACCGGGCTCCTGCATCGTGACGCCTATCAGTTGTTCGGCCATTTCCATTGCGATCCGGTTGTGGCTGATGAAAAGGAATTGGGTGGCTCGGCTCATTCTCGTGACGAGTTTCGCATAGCGCTCGGTGTTGGCGTCATCGAGCGGCGCGTCCACTTCGTCGAGCAGACAGAACGGCGCCGGGTTGAGCAGGAAGATCGCAAACACGAGTGCGATCGCGGTCAGCGCCTTCTCGCCGCCCGACAGCAAGTGAATCGTCTGGTTGCGTTTGCCCGGTGGCTGCGCGATCACCTGCACGCCGCAGTCGAGGATTTCCTCGCCGGTCATCTCCAGCCGGGCCTGGCCGCCGCCGAACAGCTCGGGAAACAGCTCGCTGAAGTGCTCGTTGACCGATTTGAAGGTGCTGGCGAGCAGCTCGCGCGTCTCGGCGTCGATCTTGCGGATCGCGGATTCGAGGGTGCCCAGCGCCTCGCGCAGGTCCCCGGCTTGCGCCTGCAGGAACTGCTCACGCTCGCGCTGCTGCGCGAGTTCGGCCAGCGCCGCCAGGTTGACCAGGCCCAGCGCATCGATCGCGCGCTGCAGCCGGTCGATCTCGCCCTGCAGGCCAGGCAGCCGAACCCGGTTGGCGGCCATCGATTCGGCCAGCGCGTCGAGATCGGCCTCGGCTTCCGTGAGGAGCTGGCTCCACTGTTCGACGCCGAGTTGCGCGGCCTGTGCTTTCAGTTGCAGCTCGGTGATGCACGCGCGCAGCGGCTCGAGCGCGAACTGCAGCGACATGCGTTGCTCCTCGCCCGCGCGCAGCTCGGTGCCGAGCGCGTCGTGCGCTTCGCGCGCTATCGAAAGCAGCGCCTCGCGCTCCACCTTCCGGGTGAGCGCGTCCTGCAGCGCGGCTTGACTGGCCGCGTCGTCGAACGTCTGCCGCTCGGCTTCGACACCCTGGCGCTCCACCGACAGCGCTTCGTGCTGCGCGCGTGCGCCGTCGGCCGCGCGCAGCAGCTCCTCGCGCCGCGCGCGCAGGCTGCGCAGCGCGAAATCCGCTTCGCTGGCCGCCTGCTCACGCGCGCGTTGCGCGTCGCGCGCATCGGACAGTGCGCGCTCAGCCGTCTGCACGGCCACGTCGAGCCGGGTCTGTTCACGCTGCGCGCTGTCGCGCTGGGCAGCGCGGTCGGCCGACTGGGCATGCACGGCCGCGTGCCGCTGCTGGAGCACCTGCGCGCGGTCAGCGATCTCGGCCAATTCCGCATCGAGCTGCTGGCTGCGCGCCTGAGCCTGTTCGGCCTGCTGCACAAGCCGCTGCGCATCGAGCTGCAGCCGGTGCGCCTGATTGCGACGTTCCGCGCCTTCGCGCCGCGCGGTGGCGAGTTCTTCGGCTGCCTGGGCGTTGGCGCGTTCGGCTTGCGCCAGTGCGTCGCGCGCCGCATCGGCCCGTTGCGCCTGGGCCTGCAGGCGCTGGCCCAGCTGCTCGATCTCCTGCGCACGCGCGAGCAGCCCGGCGCTCTCCGAGTCCGGCGCGTAGAAAGTGACGCCGTGCGCGCCGACCGCGTGACCGGCCGCGACAAAAATCGATTGTCCCGCGCGCAGCTCGGCGCGCGCAGCCCAGGCGCCTCCGAGGCTGTCGCAGGCGAAACAGCCTTCCAGCCAATCGGCCAGCGGCGCCTGCAGATGCGTGGACGCAACCGAGCGCAGCCGCTCGCGCAACGGGATGCAGCCGGCGGGCACCGCAGCAGCCGTCGGCGCGGCGCCGGCATCGGTCGGACCGGACAGCAGTGCGAGCCGAGTCGGCGGCGGATCGACCGCATAGCCGATCGGGCTTGTGGTGTCTTCGGGCAGTTCGAGCGCACCGAGGCGTTCGCGCAGCGCCGCTTCGATGGCGTTTTCCCAACCCGCAGCGACCTCGATGCGGCTCCACAGGGGTGCCGCCTGATCGAGCCCATGGCGCATCAGCCAGGGCTTCAGTTTTTCGCTGGTGCGCAGCTTGGCCTGCAGCGCGGTCAACGCGTCGAGTCGCGCGGACAACTCGACGCGCCGTGCGCTCTCGGCGCTCGCGGTCTGCTGGCCCCTGCGGCGCTGCTGCTCGAGTTCAGGCAGCGCCTGCTGCAACGCGAGGACAACGCGATCGGCCTCCTCGGCTTGCGCCGATGCGGCGGCGAGCGCTGCAGCACTTTCGGCGAGCCGCGACTCCCCGGGCAGCACGAGTGCCTGTCGATCGGCCTGCAGCCGGGTCTGGCGTTGCTGCAGCTGGCGTTGCTGCTCATCGATGTGGCGCGCTTCGGCCGCAAGCACGCCGAGCTGCTGCTGCCAGTCGTTCAGCCGGGCCCGGGCGCCACCGGCCTGCTGGCGGGCATCCTGCACGGCCTGCTGCGCCAGGGGCAGTTCGTCGGCATGCTGCGCGACCTGCGCGGCCAGCTCCTCGGCCAGTGCGGCGCTGGCGGCTGCGCTGGCGTTCAGCGTTTCAAGCTCGGCACCCGCCTGCCGCCCCCGCTCTGCCCACTGCGTGAGCTGTGCTGCAAGTGTGGTCAGCCGCTGATCGATCCGGCGCCTGTTGTCGGCCACGTGGCGGATTTCGGCTTCGAGGCGGCCGACTTCGGCGCTGCTCTCATACAGCTGGCCGCGCGCATGCGTCATCGCGTCGGCCGCGGCATAGTGGGCCTGGCGCGTGGTCTCGAGTTCGGCCTCGACGCGGCGCAGCGCGCTGGTCTGCGCTTCGAGCTCGGTCTTGACGCGCTCGGCTTCCGCGCCGGTCCTGGCTCCGTCGGCTTGCGCCTCGGCACGCTTCAAGAACCATTGCTGCTGCTGCCGCGCGGTCAGCTCGGCCTGCAACGCCTGAAAGCGCGTCGCGACCTCGGCCTGCGACTCGAGCTTGGCGAGCTGGCCCTGCATCTCGCGCAGGATGTCGTCGACGCGGGTCAGGTGCTCGCGCGTGTCGGCCATGCGGGCTTCGGTTTCGCGCCGGCGCTCCTTGTATTTGGACACACCCGCGGCTTCTTCGAGGAACAAGCGCAGGTCTTCGGGACGCGACTCGATGATCCGGCTGATCGTGCCCTGTCCGATGATCGCGTAGGCGCGCGGCCCCAGGCCGGTGCCGAGAAACACGTCCTGCACGTCCTTGCGGCGCACGGGTTGGTTGTTCAGGTAGTAGCTGCTGGTGCCGTCCCGCGTGAGCACGCGCTTGACCGCGATTTCCGCGAACCGGTTCCACTGACCGCCCGCGCGCTGCGCGGCGTTGTCGAACACCAATTCAACCGATGCACGCGAAGCCGATTTGCGCAGATTCGTGCCGTTGAAGATCACATCCTGCATCGACTCGCCGCGCAACTCGGCCGCGCGCGATTCGCCGAGCACCCAGCGCACCGCGTCGACCAGGTTCGACTTGCCGCACCCGTTCGGCCCGACCACACCAAGCCGCTGGCCCGGCAGCGCCAGATTCGTCGGCTCGACGAACGACTTGAAGCCGGCCAGTTTGAGGGAACTCAGGCGCACGGAAGTCGAAAAGGGAATAGATGAGTGAGGGAAGTCGGGTTGCCGACGATCGCAGCCGCCCAGCAAGGGGAGCGATGCAGGCCGGCACACGCACAGCAGGGCAGAAGCTCGACGCGGCATCGCAATCGTTGCGCTGCACGAGGTCGCCACCGACCCGATGTTAGCCGAGCGGATCCGCACCGCCGGACAGCCA
Organism: uncultured beta proteobacterium; assembly: GCA_963761295.1. Classification (GTDB taxonomy): domain Bacteria; phylum Pseudomonadota; class Gammaproteobacteria; order Burkholderiales; family Burkholderiaceae_C; genus JBBPYC01. The sequence continues at coordinate 118,534 of CAVXGG010000019.1, read as the reverse complement.
GGGCCCCGGGGCACAGGCGTATCGGGAGGTGTCTCGCCGCTGCGGCGGCCTTCGCTGGGCAGCGACCGAACGGCGCCCTTTGCTCCGGCGCCTCGGTGCTTCTGACGGGACGGCCACAGCGAGCCGACGGCGATCCCTGCAAGCCGCATGCAACACCGACTTGGCGACCCGGCGCCGGTCTGCAACGCGGTGTGCACCGCGCTCATCAGGGTATCTACGGACAAGGCGATCGGCAGAAAGCTGCGCCAGAATGGACGCCGTAATGGCCCCGCACCTCACCCATTGAGACCCACACGCCGCCTGCGCACCCGGACCACACACCCGGCCGACTTGCGGCTGCACGCCTGAATGGACGGCCTGCGCATCGACAAGTGGCTCTGGGCCGCACGGTTTTTCAAGACCCGGTCGCTGGCCACCGAGGAAGTGGCGAAAGGCCGTGTCCACCTCAACGAACAAGAGATCAAGCCCGCGCGCGAGGTCAGGATCGGGGACACGGTCCGGCTGCGTCAGGGCGCGGTGGTTCGCATCGTGACGGTGCGCGGCTTGTCCGGCGTGCGCGGCTCGGCCCCGATCGCACAGCAGCTCTATGAAGAGACGCCCGAGAGCATCGCTGCGCGGGAAGACGCCGCGCAGCAGCGCCGCTTCGGCGTCGAGCCAGCGCTCGCGCTGCAGCAAGGCCGCCCGACCAAACGCGACCGCCGCGACATCAAGGGCTGGAACGACCGCTGGAGTGCGTCGGTGGATGACCCGGACGCATCGCGCTAGAGCGGGCACCGGCGTCGAGGCGCGGCGCGGCCGCGTTGCAGACCCCACCCGAATTGCAGAACAACCATTCAGGAGACCACGATGCCGAACCGCCCCCATCCGCTGCTTCGCACGCTCAGCTTGTCGCTCGCGGTTGCCGCAGGCGGCGCTTGGGCCGGCACCGTCACCGTGGTCACGTCGTTCCCCAAAGAGCTCACGACGACCTACAAGAACGCGTTCGAAAAAGCCAACCCCGACACCAAGCTCGAAATCCTGAACAAGAACACGGTGCAGGGCATCGCCTACGTGCGTGAGCTGCCGCAAGGCCAACGGCCGGACATCTTCTGGGCATCCGCGCCGGACGCATTCGAAGTGCTGGCGGGACAAAAGCTGCTCGACAACATCGCGACCCTGGCCAATCCGGCGGTGCCTGCGAAAGCCGGCAACTATCCGATCAACGATCCGGATGGCCTGTACCTGGGCCAGGCATTGGCCGGCTACGGGCTGATGTGGAACACGCGCTATCTGGCCGCCAACAAGCTGCCGGCGCCCGCGCAGTGGGCGGACCTGATGAAGCCGGTCTACTTCGGCCATGTGGCGATGAGCGCGCCGTCGCGCTCGGGCACCACGCACCTGACGGTCGAGACGCTGCTGCAGGGCGCGGGCTGGGACGAAGGCTGGCGCGAGCTGTTGCAGATCGGCGGCAACAGCGCAGCGATCACCGAGCGCAGCTTCGGTGTGCCCGACGGTGTCAACAACGGACAGTTCGGCATCGGCCTGGTCATCGACTTCTTCGGGCTGGCCAGCAAGTACTCGGGCTTTCCGGTCGAGTTCGTCTATCCGGACCTGACCGCCGTGGTGCCCGCCAACATCGGCCTGATCAGCGGCGGCAAAAATCCGGAAGAAGCGAAAAAATTCATCCGCTACAGCCTGTCGACCGAAGGCCAGTTGCTGCTGCTGGACCCGAAGATCTCGCGCCTGCCGGTGCTGCCGACAGCGGCGCTCGAAGGCAAGGCGCCGAAGGGCTATCCGGACCCGTTCGAACTTGCCAAACGTGCCAAAGTGCAATTCGACTCGGACCTGTCCGAAGCGCGCTACAACGTCGTCGCCTCGCTGTTCGACCAGACCATCACGTTCCGACTGAAAGAGCTGCAGGCCGCCACGCAGGCGATTCACCAGGCGACCGCCGCGCTGGCGAAGAAGCCGAATGCGCAAGGGCAAGACTTGTTGAAGCAGGCGCGCGAACTCGCGTTCACGCCCGTCGTTGCGAAGGATCGCGCAGCCGACAAAGAGTTTCTCGCCGTGTTCACCGCAAACAAGAAGGACGCGGCTGCGAACAAGCACCTGACCACGCTGGAAGACCGCTGGAACTCGCAGGCGCGCGAAAACTACCGACAGGCGCAACAGCTCGCGCAGCAGGCGGCAAGCGCCGCGCGCTGACCGCGCCCGCATCCCGCTGCTGCCGATCGCGCCACCGCGATGACGACTGCTGCACACGCGCCGGCCGCGCGCTGGACCGGCGCGAGCGGCTGGGTACGGGTGCCCGCCGGTGCCTGGATCGCCGGGGCGCTGGTGCTCGGCTTCCTGCTGCTGTTCCTGGTGCTGCCGGTCGGCCGCGTGTTCGTCACCGCGTTTCAAGACGCGGACGGCGGCTTCACGCTCGGGCACTTCGGCGCGTTCTTCGACCAGGGGTTGATGCGCGAGTCGTTCTTCAACAGCCTGTTCGTCGCGGGCATGTCGGCGTTGTTCGCGGCATGGATCGCGGTGCCGCTCGCCTACTTCACGGTGCGCTTCGAGTTCCGCGGCGCGGTGCTGATCCAGACGCTCGGTGTGCTGCCGCTGATCATGCCGCCGTTCGTCGGCGCGGCGGCGATGCAGTTGATCTTCGGCCGCTCCGGCTCGGTGAACCTGTTGCTGGGCGACGCGTTCGGCTTCACGCTGCCGATCATGGACGGGCTGGCCGGCGTGATCTTCGTCGAGTCGATCCACTACTTTCCGTTCATCCTGCTGAACCTGACGGTGGCGTTGCGCAACATCGACGGCGCGATGGAGGAAGCTGCGTTAAATCTTGGCTGCACCGGCTGGCGGCTGTTCCGACGTGTGATCTTTCCGCTTGCGGCACCGGGCTTCGTCGCGGGCGCTTCGCTGGTCTTCGTCAAAGTGTTCGACGACCTGGGCACGCCGCTGGTGCTCGGGCAGACCAACCTGCTCGCGCCGCAGGCCTATCTGCGCATCACGCAAGTCGGGCTCGAAGATCCGCTCGGCTATGTGATCAGCGTGATCATGATCGGCTTTTCGATCCTCGCGATGGCGCTGTCGGCGCGCCTGTTGGCCGGGCGCGACTATTCGACGATCCAGCGAGGCGGCGCGCGTATCGCGCGGCGCCGGTTGTCGCCGCTGGGCTCGCTGGCTGCGCACGGCTGGATCGGGATCGTGCTGCTGCTGGTGCTGAGCCCGCACATCGGCGTGCTGCTGCTGTCGTTCGCGAAAGTCTGGAGCTTCGCGCCGCTGCCCGATGCCTACACGCTGGCCCACTACGCGACCGTGTTCGAGAACGCCGGGGGGATGATCGGCAATACGCTGCTGTACTGCGGGCTGGCGGCAGGGCTCGACGTGCTGCTCGGCGTGGCGATCGCCTACCTGATGCTGCGCAGCACGCTGCCGGCCGCGAAGTGGCTCGACTGGATCGCGAGCGCCTCGCTCGCGGTGCCCGGCGTCGTGCTCGCGATCGGCTACCTGCGGCTGTTCAAGGGCGTGACCTGGCCCGGCACCGATACGCTCGTGACCAGCAGTTGGCTGTTGATCATGCTGGCCTATGCGGTGCGGCGGCTGCCGTATGCGCTGCGCGCCTGCGTGGCGGCGCTGCAGCAGGTGCATGTCTCGCTCGAAGAAGCGGCCGAGAGCCTGGGCGCCAGCAAACTGCGCACCGTCCAGCGCGTGCTGTTGCCGCTGATGGCCGGCGGCATCCTGGCCGGCTTCGTCACGAGCTTCATCACGGCCGCGGTGGAGCTGTCGGCCACGATCCTGCTGACGTCTTCGGAGTCGCAGGCGCCGATGAGCTACGGCATCTATCTGTACATGCAAAGCATCGCCGGGCGCGGCCCCGGCGCGGCGCTCGGTGTGCTCGCGATCGTCGTGGTCACGTTCGGCACCTACCTATCGCACCGCGTGGTGGAGCGCGCCGGCAATCGGCTGACGCGGCATGCGCCTGAAGAGGATGCCGCGCTGCCGCCGCTCGCGCTGGCCGAGCCGATCGCCGGACCGGCCCTCGCAACGGCTGCTTCCACGCCCGCCCCCATCGACGGCGGCCCCGACGTCGGCTTGCAAGTGTCTGCGGTGCCCTCTCCGTTGTCGCCGCCCGGCAGCCGCAACTGAAGTTTTTGCCCCGTTGCCCAGCATGAAAAAATTATCCGTCGAATGCCGCGACATCCGCCTGGCCTACGGCAAGACGGAAGTCCTCAAGCAGATCAACCTGCAGATCGAACCCGGCGAATTCTTTGCGCTGCTGGGCCCATCCGGCTCCGGCAAGTCGACGCTGCTGCGGTTGATCGCAGGCTTCAGCCGCCAGCAGCACGGCGAGGTGCTGATCGACGGCGTCGACATCGGCCGCAAGCCGCCGTGGCAGCGCAACGTCGGCATGGTGTTTCAAAGCTACGCGCTGTGGCCGCATTTGAGCGTCTGGGACAACGTCGCGTTCGGGCTGGTCGAGCGCAAGACCGACAGGGCGACGCTGAAAGCCAAGGTCGGCGCCGTGCTGGAGTTGGTGGGCTTGCAGGCCTACGCAAAACGCCGGCCGAACCAGCTGTCCGGCGGCCAGCAGCAGCGCGTGGCGCTCGCGCGCACCATCGTGATCGAGCCGCAGGTGCTGCTGCTGGATGAGCCGCTGTCGAACCTCGACCGCTCGCTGCGCGTGCAGATGCGCGAAGAGCTGCTGGCCCTGCAGCGCCGCCTGGGCCTGACCACGATCTTCGTCACGCACGATCAGGAAGAGGCGATGTGCACCGCCGACCGCATGGCGGTGTTGAACCACGGTGTGCTGCAGCAGGTCGGCCCGCCGGCCGCGCTCTACGACGCGCCGGTCAATCCGTTCGTGGCGGGTTTTGTCGGCACGATGAACTTGCTGGCGGGCACGCTGCGTTCGCACAACGGCGCAGGCGCGGTGCTGGATGTAGACGGCTTCGGCGCGCTGCAGATCGCGCAGGACGCAAGCGCCGCAACCAGCGGCACGGTGCAACTCGGCGCGCGGCCGCACACGCTGCGCATGGAGCCGCCGGGTGCGATGCTCGACCCGCACGCCGCCTGGGCCGATGGCCGGATCGAAGCGAGCGAGTTCCAGGGCGGCTTCACGCGCTACCGGGTGGCGGTCGGCCCGCAGCACTTGTCGGTCGATCTGCCGCACCGCACCGGAACACCTGCTTTTGCCACCGGCGCGCCGGTGTGCATCGGCATCGATCCTTCGCAGGTCCGCGTATTCAGCGCGGCGCTCGCTTCGGCCTGAACGGCGTCAGGCAGTGCGCATGTGCTGCACCAGCGACCGAGCGATCCGGCGCGTCTCCCGAAGCAGCAGATCCAGGTCCGCGACCGTCGTGCGGTGGTTCGTGATGTTCACGCGGATCGCGGTCTTGCCGTGCAGGATCGTCGTCGAAGGCGCGGCGATGCCCTGCAGTTGCAACTGGATCACGATCTCGTCGTTCAGCCGGTCCAGCGCGGCGGCATCCGATGCGGAGTCGACCCAACGGAAGCAGCAGATGTTCATCGCGGCCGGCGCGAGCAGTTCCATGTCCGCGGAAGCGGACACCTGCCCAGCGAGGTAAGCCGCCTGCTCGCAATTTCGCGTGATCATCGCGCCGAGCTTGTTCGTGCCGTGCTCGGCCAGTTGCGTCCAGATTTTGAGTGCGCGGAAACCGCGCGACAGTTCCGGCCCGTATTCGACAGGCCACGGATTGCCCGCTGCCAGCCCGCGCTCTGCACCCTTCAAGTAGTCCGGCCGCTCGGAGAACGACTGCCGGTGCGCTGCTTCCGAGCGAATCAGCACGAAGCCCGCGTCGTAGTTCACGTGCAGCCATTTATGAAAGTCGAACGCGAGCGAGTCGGCGCGCTGCAGACCCGTCAGACGCGGGCGCAGCCTTTCGCTGAGCACGCCGGTGGCGCCGAACGCGCCGTCGACGTGGAACCAGAGCTGCTCCCGCTGCGCGATGTCGGCAACCGCTTCCAAGTCATCGATCGCGCCGACGTTGACCGCGCCCGCGGTGCCGATGATTGCGAACGGCACCAGCCCTGCCGCCCGATCTTTGTCGATGGCGCTCTGCAATGCTGCCGTGTCGATCTCGAACCGATCGTTCACGGGAATCTTGCGCAAAGCATCCGCACCGAGGCCGAGGATGTCGAACGCGCGCGCAACGCAGGAGTGCGTCTGGGTCGATGTGTAGCCGACCAGCCTGGCGTCGCCCAGCCCCTGCTTGCGCGTGGTGAAGCCGAGGCACCGATCGCGCGCGACTTTCAGCGCGATGATGGTCGCGACCGACGTGCCGGAGACGATCAGCCCGCTGGCCGGCTCGGGAAAACCGAACAGTTCGCGGCACCACTGCACGACCTGCTTCTCCACATACATCGCGCCGTGGTCCCGGCCGCCCAGGTTCGCGTTCATCGCAGCTGCTGCGATCTCGGCGATCAGATTGCCGGGCGTGCCCGAGCCGTGCACCCAGCCGAAGAAGCGCGGGTGCGTATTGCCGACGCCGTAGGGCAGCAAGGCCTCGATGCGCTGTTGCACTTCCGTGGCGCCGAGACCTTCTTCCGGCAGGCTCGCCTGCAGCGACGCCTTCATCGCGTCCGGCACCGCGCGCCAGACCGGTCCTTCGCGCGTGTGCTCCATCTTGTCGATGGCAGCATCCAGCATCTTGTGCGCAAGCGCCCGGAATGCGGGCCAGTCGGTGGGATCAAGTGAAGGTTCGGGTGGGGTGTTCATTGACCGCGTCGGTGTTCCTTGTTGCATATCCGCCTTCATGCTTCATTCAGCGCAACGCGCACGATGCGGCCGATCATCACGCAATCTTCCTCGGTCAGCGACAGCGGAATGCGCATGTCGCACAAGCCTGCCATCAACGGCAGCGACGCGGGCAACTGCTGCGCCTGCCGCAGATAGCGCCAATGCGTGTAGTTGCTCGTGAAGCCCTGCGGCTCGTCGCGGCCGAACCACTTGATGTGCAGGCCGCGCGCGTCGCAGCCAGCCAGAAAGCGTTCGATGCGCGCGGCCGGCAAGTCGAGCGTGAACTGGATCGAGCTGGCGACGAACTCTTCCTTCGCGTCGCGCGGCGGCACGGTCAGATGCGGCGAGCCCGCGAGCTCCTCCGCCAGCCTGTGCATACAGCGCGTTCCAGATCGACAGCCCGCCGCGGCAGATCGGCGAGCTGCGGGCGCAGCATCGCAGCGGCGCTGATTCGACATGCGCAGGCTGAAGTTCGGCGTCTCGTAGCGCCAGCGCTCGAACACTTCCGCTCGGCCGGCTTGGCCAGGTGCTGCCCGTACAGCATGTAGCTGCCCGAGTAGCAGGATCGCCCGCGCGCAGACGTCGTCGTCGTCGGTCACGAGCAGGCCGCCCTCGCCCGAGTTGATGTGCTTGTAGGTCTGCGTGCTGAAGCAGCCGATCTTGCCCCAGGTGCCGGTGGGCCTGCCCGGCCCAGCGCGCGCCCATGGTGTGCGCGCAGTCCTCGACCAGCGCGATGCCGTGCGCGTCGCAGATCGCGCGCACCGCCTGCATGTCGGTGATGTGGCCGCGCATGTGCGAGATCAGGAACGACCTTCGCGCCGCTGGTCGCGGCCTTGCGCTCGAGGTCGTCGCAGGTCGGTCGTGTAGTCCGGCGGTGGTCTCGACCAGCACCGGGTCGGCGCCCGCATGGGCGATCGCGCCGGGCACGGGCGCGAGCGTGAACGTGCTGGTCAGCACCTTGTCGCCCGGCTGACGCCGAGGGTCTTCAGCGCGACGAACATGGTCGCGCCGCAGGAACTCATCGCCACGCAGTACTTGCGCGCCGACGTACGCCGCGTACTCCTGCTCGAGCAGCGACGGCTCGGGCGCACTTGCCGCCGGTCTCGCCGTAGCGGTGCAGCCGGCCGCTGCGCATCAGCTCGACCGACGCGTGCGATGCCGGCCTCGGGAATCGGCTCGGGCTGGCTCAGGTCCTTGCCGAACCAGAGGTCGTCGGCGGCGCGCGCGGGCTTCCGTGGTCGTGGTCGCATCAGCCATCGTGTGCATTCCGACCGCAGCGTGCCGCAGTTCGAACGTCTCGTCCGGAAAGTACTTTCTCAGCCGCACGTCGCCGGTGCGCGCATGGCCTTCCATGCCTTCGAGCCGCGAGATGCGCGCCGCCACCTGGCCGACTTCGCGCGAGGCGCTGCGGTCCAGCCGCTGCCAGGTCACGGTCTTGATGAACTTGCCGACCGACAAGCCCGCCCGAGTAGCGCGCCGCGCCTTTGGTCGGCAGGATGTGGTTCGGCCCGCTGCACTTGTCGCCGTAGGCCACGGTCGTCTCCTCGCCGAGAAACAGCGAGCCGTAGTTGGTCAGGTTCGCCAGCCACCAGTCGAGGTCGCTGCGTCATCACCTGCAGGTGCTCGCAGGCGTAGCGGTCGCTGACTTCGACCGCTTCCTCGCGGCTGTCGCAGACCACGACTTCGGCGTAGTCGCGCCAGGATGCGGTGGCGGCGCTGCGCGCCAGGTCGGGCAGCGCTGCGATCAACGCCGGCACGCGCGTCGATCACCGCCTCGCCCAGCTCGCGCGACGTGGTGATCAGCCACACCGGCGAGTCGGCGCCGTGCTCGGCCTGGCCGACCAGATCGGCGGCGACGATGTCGGGATCGGCCGATTCGTCGGCGATGATGGCCGACTCGGTCGGGCCGGCGACCACGTCGATGCCGACGCGGCCGAACAAGCGTGCGCTTGGCTTCGGCGACGAAGCGGTTGCCCGGCCCGACGATGACGTCGGCGCTGTGGCCCGTGAACAGGCCCGAACGCGAGCGACGCGACCGCCTGCACGCCGCCGAGCGCCAGCACGGTGTCGGCGCCGCACAGCTTCATCGCGTAGAGGATCGCGGGATTCACGCCGGCTTCCTTGTGCGCCGGCGACGTGGCGACGACGTTCTTCACGCCCGCGACCTTGGCCGTGCCCACGCTCATGATCGCGCTGGCCGCATGCGCATAGCGCCCGCCGGGCACGTAGCAACCGGCGGTGTTCACCGGGATCAGCTTCTGGCCGGCGATCAGGCCCGGGCGCAGTTCGCTCTCGAACTCATGCAGCGAATCGCGCTGCAGCTGCGCGAAGCCGCAGACGCGGTCGCGCGCGTAGCGGATGTCGTCCTTGACACCTTCGGACAACGCGCGCTCGGCCTTCGCGAATGCGTCTTCGCCGAGCACGATGTCGCCGTGCCAGCCGTCGAGATCCCGCGCATAGCGGCGCACGGCCTCCTCGCCACCGGCTTGAATGTCGGCCAGCATGCGCTGCACGGTGGCACCGGTGTCGGTATCGATCTGCGCGGTGCGCGCGTCGGACTTTCTTCAGGTATTCGGCCATGACGGGTTCCTTGCGGTGGCTGGTGGGCGGTTGCGCCATGCGGGTACAGCGCTTCTTCGGCGATGCTAGGTCGCAGCACGACGAACCCGTATAGCCAGTTGACGCACAGCATTGAGTCCAGAATGAAGGCCCCGTCCCGACCACGCCGCACGACCGCCATGCCCCGCAACGCCCGCACCGCCGACCTGATGTGGCTGCGCCTGTTCCGCCGCTTCGGGGATCGGGCCGACACGTTGCAAGGCCAGCTGCGCGACATGATCGTGCAGGCGGTGCTGGACGGTCTGCTGCAGCCCGGCGCGGCGCTGCCATCGAGCCGTTTGCTGGCAAGCCGGCTGGGCGTGTCCCGCACCACCGTTACGCTGGCGCTCGATGCCATGGCGCAGCACGGCTGGCTGCACTCGAGAGCGCGCAGCGGCTACTTCGTCGGTGACGATGCGCGTTCGGTCGCCGCCACCGCGCCGCGGCAACGTCGATGCCAATCGTCGATGACCGCTGGGCGCACCGCATCCAGCACACCCCATCGGCGCAGCGCAACATCGAAAAACCCCGTGACTGGCAACAGCAGCCCTATCCGTTCGTCTACGGACAGTTCGACGCCACGTTGTTCCCGTTCCGCGATTGGCGCCGCTGCGTGCTCGAATCGTTGCAGGCGCGCTCGGTCTGCCGCTGGGCGCCGGACCAGATCGATCGCGACGAGGATGCGCTGGTCGAGCAGGTGCATCAGCGCCTGCTGCCTGCGCGCGGCATCTGGGCCGAACGCGACCAGATCCTGATCACCAGTGGCGCGCAGCAAGGCTTGTTCCTGCTGTCCGAACTGCTGATCGGCCATGACACGCGTGTCGGCATCGAGTCGCCTGGCTACCCGGATGCGCGCAACAACTTTGCGCTGCGGACGCAGCACCTGCACGACATGCCGGTCGATGCGCAAGGCCTCGTGCCAGCGCCCGGACTGCGCGCATTGCGACTAGTCTACGTCACGCCGAGCCACCAGTGCCCGACCACCGTGACGATGTCCGCTGCCGCGCCGCCAGGCGCTGCTGCAGCACGCCGAGCGGCACGACTTCATCGTGATCGAAGACGACCACGAGAGCGAGCTGAACTTCTCCGCCAAGCCCACGCCGGCGCTGAAGAGCCTGGACACCGCGCAGCGCGTGATCTACCTGGGCAGCCTGTCGAAGACGCTCGCGCACGGCCTGCGCCTGGGCTTCGTCGTCGCGCCGCAACCGCTGATTCGTGAACTGCGCGCGCTGCGCCGGCTCATGATGCGGCACGTGTCGTCGAACAACCAGCAGGCGGCGGCCAGCTTCATCGCGCATGGGTTTCATGAAGCTTATGTGCGGCGGTTGATAACCACTTACCGCGACCGCGCCTCAGCCCTGCGGTGCGCGCTGGCCGAGCACGCGCCGCAGCTTCAGCCCGCGCAGTCGTCGGGCGGCTCCGCGTTGTGGCTCACCGGGCCAGCCGGGCTCGATACGGCTGCGCTGGCTGAGCGCCTGTACGGCGCAGGCGTGGTGGTCGAGCCCGGTGCCGTGTTCTATCCAGCCGCCGGTCAGCCGTGCAGCCGGATGCGCATCGGCTATTCATCGATCGCGTTGGACCGCATCGATGCGGGCGTACGGATCATTGCGGCGGCGCTCCCACAGTCGCAGGGCAAACCACGCAGCGCGGTGAATGACAAGCCCTGAACGCGCCAGCGTTTCGACCCGCGGCCTGTGACTGTGCGCACCGCAGCACAGCGCAGCACAGCGCAGCACAGCTCAAGCCTCATGGCAAGATGATCAAACCGCTTCATCAACCTGAAGAATTGACAGAGACCCCCGACATGAAACTTCCCGCCCCATTCTCCGCACTTGCTATCGCCGTGGGCACCGCCTGCCTGCTGTCCCCCGCCCTTGCGCAGACCAAGGACGCCGCATCGGACGTCGCCCGCATCCTCGCCAGCCCCGCCTTCAGGACCGCAGCCGCCACCATCGACAAGGAGCACGGCCGCATCGTCGAAGAAGGCATCAAGCTGGCCGAGATCCCGGCGCCGCCATTCAAGGAGGAAGCGCGCGCAAAGGAATACGAGCGCATGTTCAAGGAAGTGGGTTTGAGCGATGTGAAGATCGACGCCGAAGGCAATGTGCTCGGCGTGCGCAAAGGGGCCAAGAGCGACGGCAAGTTCGTCGTCGTCTCCGGTCATCTGGACACCGTGTTCCCACCGGAGACCGATGTGAAGGTCAAGCGCGAAGGCACGCGGCTGGCGGGCCCGGGCATCGGAGACGACTCGCTGAGCCTGGCGGTCATGCTGGCATATGCGCGCGCGATGGATGCGGCTGGCATCAAGACGCGGGACGACCTCCTGTTCGTCGGCACGGTCGGCGAAGAAGGCCCGGGTGACCTGCGCGGCGTGCGCTACTTGTTCAACAAGGGTGAATACAAGGACAAGATCAAGGCATTCTTCTCGGTCGAATCCGGCGACGTCAACAAGATCACCAACGGCGGCGTCGGCTCGCGCCGTTACCGCGCCACGTTCAACGGCCCGGGCGGCCACAGCTTCAGCGCGTTCGGCCTGGTGAATCCGATGTTCGCGTTGGCGCAGGCGGCGGATCAGTTCTCCCGCATCCAGGTGCCGGCCAAGCCGAAGACCACCTACAGCATCGGCCTGATCGGCGGTGGCACCTCGGTCAATTCGATCCCGCTGTCCGGCTGGATGGAGATCGACATGCGCTCCGAAGCGCCACCGCAGTTGAACGAGCTGGAAGCGCGTTTTCTGAAGATCGTGCAGCAGGCCGCCGACGGCGAGAACGCCGCCCGCTCCACCAGGGAAGGCAAGATCACCGTCGACCTGAAGCTGATCGGCGACCGCCCCGCCGGCAGCACCGACGAGAAGTCCGACATGGCCCAGGCCGCCAAGGCCGCGATCGAGGCCGGTGGCTACAAGGTCAGCTACGGCTGGAGCTCGACCGACTCCAACATGCCGATGAGCCTGGGCATCCCCGCGCTGACCATCGGCCGCATGGCCCCCGGCAAAGGCGGCCGCGCGCATTCGCTGGATGAATGGGTGGACGTGGAGAAGGCGCCGATGGTGAAGGCGGTGGTCACGTCGCTGGGGGTGGTGTTGGCGGTGGCGGGGGTGGAGGAGTAAGCCGCACCGCGGGACTGCGCTGCGACAACCTGGCAGCGCGGTTTGCTATTGAATTTAGAGCGCACTACACAGACAACATCGGCGGCACGACATTTTTTCTTTAAATTTTTACGCTGCGATCTGCTCAAATTGATTGATTGGACGTCGCCGCATTCGCGCCCCCCCGCGGCGTTGCTCAATCTCCACGCCACGCCGCCATTGCAGAAATGCCTCGCTCAAAGGAAAAGGTTCACCCCCTCGTTCGGGACCGTACCGTGTGTGAACCCCCCCGCATGCGGCGGACCCGTTCATATTGCACCACCACGAAGGCTGGCTTGCCGTCCTGGCCAACGGTGACCTGAAAGCGAGCACCGGCGCAGCCGGAGGCCGAACTGAGCCGGCTGCGGCAGGAGTACACGAAGCTCAGGCTGGAGAAGAAAATCTTAAAACAAGCCCGCAGCGTACTTTGGCAGGCAGGCGCCGTGAAGTACGCACGACATCGTGGTGACACCCACCCGCACGCCGTGCTCGCGCTGCGCCCATGTGCACAGTTGCGCCAGCGTCTGATCCGGCTCAACCGCCACCTGAGCGCCCAGTGCTGTCTCCAGCCCCGCCAGCCGCCGCGGCACGTGATTGCACTGCACGCCCGCACCGTCCTCACCCAGCCGGCGCCGCTTGCCCCGCGCCGTCGCCACGTACGAGTTGCCGACCGCAAAGCGCTCGGCGACCCCGCGAATCGAGCCGTTTGCAGCCAGCACCCGGTCACGCAAGTCCTGTCCATACGCTTGCTCCCCGCTGCCACGTCATGACCGCGCCTCCCTGTGCCGTCCAGAAATCCAAAGCAGCGATCCTGCCAGCGTGATCAGCGCCTGCCCAGGTGGCGCAGCGGTGAAGAACCTGGCTCATAGGATCTCCTTCCATTCAACGGAAAAGATTGCACCATCAAAACCTCGGACCAAGCACCGAGTGGACGTCGACCCGGACCAAGGAACGGGACGATCGGCGCCCTCCGTCGGCCGATCTCGGCGGCCGGAAGCAGCCGCCCAGCGACGGCCGTTCTGGCTCAAGAGCGATTCTGGCTGGATGCAGAATCGAGATCGACCCAAGGAGTGTTTCGATGCGGCAACCTGATTTCTCCGCTGCGCACGCTGTGCTGCGCCGCCACCAACACGAGCGCCGCCTGGCCGGTGCCTCGGCGCTGATATTCCGGGGCGGCGCTGTGGTCGACGCGTTCTGTACCGGTGAAGCCGACATCGAACGGGGCGAGCCGATGCGGCCTGACCACATCCACCGGGCGCAATCGAACACCAAACTGATCACCGCCGTGATGACGCTGATGCTGGTGGACGAAGGCCGCATCGCGCTCGACGAGCCGATCAAGCAGTGGATCCCTGCTTTTGGCGCGACGCGCGTGCTGCGGCTCGGCGCGACGTCGCTCGACGATACCGAGGCACTGGCCCGGGACATCACCGTGCGCCACCTGCTGACGCATACGTCGGGCCTGAGCCACGGCGTCTTCGATCCGGGAACGATGATCTTCGAGGCCTACGGCGCCAGCGGCGTGCGCCGGCCGGATTGCAGCACGACGATGATTGCCGAGCGGCTGTCTGCGCTGCCGCTGCTGTTCCAGCCCGGGGAAGGCTGGGAGTATTCGATGGGACCTGACGTGCTCGCGCGGCTGGTGGAGATCATCACGGGCCAGCGCTACATCGACGCCCTCCAGGAGCGGCTCTTCAGGCCCCTGGGCATGGTCGACACGGGATACGTGCTGCGAGCTGAGCAGGTGCCGCGGCTGGCGGCCTTGTATGGCGGCAATGTCGCCGACCCCAATGAGCCGGGACTTCGGCGTCTGGACGACCTGCCCTGGCCCGGTGCATTCCTGACCCCGGTGGCGCGCGAGGCGGGCGCCAGCGGCCTGTTCACCACGCAGCCGGACATGCTGGCCCTTCTGTCCCGGTTGCTCCCCGGCCGCGGCGGGCCACTCGCCGACGCCACGTTGAAGGAGATGTGTCGTGACCAGTTGCCCGCGCAGCGGTGCGTGCAGTTCCTGCAGAGCGGGCCGATGCCCGCCTTGGGGTTTGGCCTCGCCGGCGCGGTCACGCGGCAGGTGTCCACATTAGAGCCCAACACGCCGGTCGGGGAAGTGCAGTGGGGCGGGCTGGCGGGCACGCATTGGGCAATCTCGCCCGCCACCGAAGAAGTGCTGGTGCTCATGACGCAACGCCACTTTGGTTTCTGGAATCCGTTCTGGTTCGAATGGAAGGCTGCCGCTTACGCCGCATTGAACTCGGTGCGCAACGCCGCATGAAAGGCGCGGCCGATCGACGGCTGATAACGGATGTGTACGAATGAAAAGTCCAGCTTGCCCTGACATCGGCAGCGGCCCCCGGCGCGTTCGGGTGCAGTACCCTCAAGTTTTGGGAGATCCGCAATGAAGAACGTCCTGTTTGCAGCCGGGCTGATCCTGGCTGTACCGGCCTTCGCCGCCGATGTCGGCGTGTCCATCCAGATCGGTCAACCGGGCGCCTATGGCCGCGTCGATATCGGGCGCTTTCCGCAGCCTCAGGTCGTGGTCGCGCAGCCTGTCTTCGTGCAGCGCCCTGCGGTGATCGTGCAACGCCCCGATCCGGTATATCTCTGGGTGCCGCCCGGCCATCGCAAGAACTGGAAGAAGCACTGCCGCGACTACGACGCCTGCAGCGTGCCGGTGTACTTCGTGCGGGACGACTGGTATGACAGCCACGTACGGCGCGCCGACCTTCGCGATGACCACAGTGGCGATCGCTACCACGACGGGCATGACGAACGAGGTCACGGCAAGGACAAGAAGGAAAAGCACAAGCACAAGAAGGACAAGCACATGCATGACTGAGGCTGAGGCGCCTTGGCGCGATGGCACTGCGCACATCCCCGCGGTCCCGGAGGTCAAGCAGCGGGTGCCGTAGCTGCGGTGCGCCGCTCAGATCACCGCCTCAAGGTGCTGAAACTGGCAGTCGCCCACGCGAACGCTCGACGTTGATCCGTAGGAATGGATGTTGTCGAGCCCCTGCCTATGAGGAGCATGTCCCTCGTAAACCCGTTGATCCCATGTCATGGGCCGCAAGAAACATCCTGTCCGTTGGAATTGTCAGGATAAGACCCGTTGGAGGTTGCAACCGAATCGAAATTCCATAGGTCATCAGGTGCTCAAGGCGATCTTGGCTACCGCAATCGCTGCCACCGTGGTCTCGATGCTGCCGCTGGCGGGAGTGGCATCTCGACCCGGAGTGAGCGCTCGGGGGCACGCGGTTCGAAGGTCAGCAATGGGACCGTCAGCCAAGCTTGGAGTTGCCATGGTGTGGGCCTGCATTCGGCCAAAGGCGGGCATTCCCGAACGATGGCAATCGGCGACTGCGGTCCCACGACGTTTTCTCCCGAAAACACACTCGCGACCCAACCTCCTCAGCTTTGGATGTGCCGAACTGCCTGCCGGCAAAGGCAAAGCGTGGTCCAATCCCGCGCGCCGGGTCGGGTAGTGTGGCCGGCTCCGGCGCACCTTTCAACGCACGACGGGTGGCAGTCCGACCGGCGGATATTTGTCTTTGTCGCCGTTCAGGCAAGTGGGGTGCCCGAAACCGCCGGCGCTGACACCCGTGCCACCGTAGGGATTTGGCACGATGTCGTAGATGATGTTGTCCGGGTGTGCGGCGTCACCGCTCACGCCGCCGACGCCCATCATGTGGTCAAGTCGCAGGTTGTTTCGCACGCGCCAGCCGATCATGTGGTCCGCGCATGACGTGTCGCCGCTGACGCCGACACCCCCGACGACTTCGTGCTTTGCGTTGTAGAGCGCGAGGCCGCCGCCGAACACGTTCACGCCGCCGATCTTCTTGTTGACCATGAAGTCGTTGTGCTGTCCATAGTGGGCAGAGTTGCCACCGTAGGCCGCGTCGGTATCGACCGGGTTGCTGTGCTGCAGGCCATACAGGCTGCCGCCCGGCTGCACCGCCGAGTAAAGGTTCGCGGTGGAGAGGGCCAGCTTGTCGAGGCTGAAGGCGTTGGCGGTGTTGGCCTTCTGGGCCGAGATCACGCGGCTGCCCGGCCACTGATCGCCGCGATCCGCCCCCGAGAATGCGACGGCGCAGACGACGCCATCGCGATCGACCAGCGTGGCCCACATCTGAAAGTCCAGTCCGCTCGACTCGGCAGCGACTGCGGCGACAAGCGCCCCTTTCAACTGGCTCCAGCTCGGCAGGCTATTGCAATCAGCTCGGGCAATCGGTGCCCCAAGCAACACGGAAACCGCGGCTGCGGCTTGTAGCAACTTTGTCTGCATATCGATCTCCTGATGGTCATGTGATTACCGAAGCACGCTCTCCAGTGCAACCCCTCGCAGCGTGCTTCGGCGATCCGCCAGCGAGTTTTGCGGTTGCAATTCAGTTTCCGGTTAGCGCCGATCCTGTGGTGTGTCAACGCGCGTGCTTGCCGTTCAGTGCTCTCGCAGGATCGGACTGTATGCATGGTCCGAAATATCAGGCATCGGGCCGGCGGCACCTAAAGTTACGCTGGTCGCTAGATCAGGGATGGAGTAGCGGCGACTTTATTAGGTCCTCTATGAGGATGAGAGCCCAAATTTCTTAATCAGGACGCTCCAGGCATGCAGTCCGGCTATGGCGTTGTGGGAGATCGAGGCCAGCGAGCCCGTCCTAAATTGCTTGTGCGAGGCAAAGCACGACCGAACGGAACATCTATGCCGACGAAGATCACCAGAACGCAGCGTTCCATTGCTGCCGCTACGGCGTCGCCGCTCGTACCCGAGGAGTTGACTGACCAGTTTTGCACCGGCCCGTTGACCGGTGAGGCTGTCAACGCTGCGACGATTGCATTGACCTTGCAACTGCTGCGCCGCTCCATGCAATATCACTCAGCTGTGAACTTCGCGAGCCGCGCCGGACGCGACGTTGATGAGGCGGGCTCCGTTGATGTCGAGGTGGTATCGAACGGCCGCAAACCTTTGGTCCAGTCAGGGATTCAACAGCACCTCGCAAACGCTAGACGACCGGTCTAATACAATGAGTCCCTTTTCAACTCACAGGACCTCTCTCTCATGGGCAAGACTATCGACCGTTCCGCCGTGCCGGCGCTGTTCAACCCCGCCGTGCTCGGCACCGTGCCGGTTGCCAACCGGATCGTCATGGCCCCGCTGACGCGCAGCCGGGCTGCGGCCGGCAACGTGCCGCATGCGCTGAATGAGCGCTATTACGCGCAGCGGGCCAGTGCCGGGCTGATCATTTCGGAAGCCACCCAGATCACGCCGCAGGGCCAGGGCTACCCCGGTACCCCCGGCATCCACAGTGTGGCCCAGATCGCCGGCTGGCAGGGCGTGACCCGCGCCGTGCACGAACGCGGCGGCAAGATATTCCTGCAGTTGTGGCATGTCGGCCGGATCTCGCATCCGCTGACCCTGGCCAATGGCGGGCTACCGGTCGCGCCGTCGGCGCTGCAGCCGGCCGGCGAGATCTACACCACCCAGGGAATGAAGCCTTTCGTGCAGCCGCGCGCGCTTGCCACCTCGGAGATGCCCGGCCTGGTCGAGAACTTCCGACAGGCCGCGGTCAATGCGAAGGCGGCTGGCTTCGACGGCGTCGAGATCCACGCCGCCAATGGTTACCTGATCGACCAGTTCCTGCGGGATGGCACCAACCGGCGCGATGACGCGTATGGCGGCTCGGTCGACAACCGCGCGCGGCTGCTGCGCGAGGTGACCGAGGCGGTGCTCACGGTGTTCGAGCCGGGCCAGGTCGGCGTACGGCTGTCCCCGGTCAACCCCTTCAACGACATCGCCGACAGCGCACCGCAGGCGACCTTCGAAGCGGTGACCAAGCAGCTCAACGCGTACGGCTTGGCCTATCTGCATGTGGTCGAGGACCGCACCAGCGACTTCGATTTCCAGCGGCTGCGCCAGATCTTCAACGGCGCCTACATTGCCAACGGCGGCTACGAACGCGACACGGCGATCGCCGCGGTGGAGCAGGAGCAGGCCGATTTCGTTGCCTTCGGCAAGCTGTTCATCGCCAATCCGGACCTGCCGGAGCGACTGCGCCGTGCTGGCCCGTACAACACGCCGCGGCCCGACAGTTTTTACGCCGGTGGCGCAGAGGGTTACGATGACTATCCGGCGCTCGACACCGCCGCAGCGGGCGCCTGACGCACCCCTTGCCGCCCCTGCCGCTCTTCTTATGCCGAACCCTGAATCCGACACGCGCCAGCAAATCCTGGACACGGCCCGGGGCATCATCGTGGGCAAGGGCTTCGCGGCGGTGGGCTTGAGCGAGATCCTGGCGGCTGCCGGTGTGCCCAAGGGCTCGTTCTACCACTGGTTCCGCTCCAAGGAGCAGTTCGGTGAGGCGTTGCTCGAACGCCATTTCGAAGGCTACCTGGCGCAGGTCGACGCCTGCCTGGCAGACCCGAGCCAGCCGGCGCGCATGCGGCTGCTGCGCTTTTTCGAGCAGTGGCACGGGTCCCAGTCGGGCGACGACCCGCAGGCACGCTGTCTGGTCGTGAAGCTCAGCGCCGAGGTCTGTGACCTGTCGGAGTCCATGCGCGCGGCGCTCGAACGCGGCACGCAGCAGGTGCTGGCGCGACTGGCCGCCTGCTATGCCCAGGGCATCCAGGCTGGTGAGTTCAGCCCGGCCACCGACGCGGCAGCCAGCGCCGAGGGGCTCTACCAGCAGTGGCTGGGGGCCACCCTGCTGGCACGGGTGCAGCGCAGCGGCAAGCCGCTCGATCGGGTTTTGGCAAGGACCCGCGACATGCTGACCGAGCCGGTGGCCGGCTTGGCGGCGCTTGAGCACATCGCCTAGAGCCGGTTTCAAGCAGGTCATCGATTGCCCCAAGCTTGAAGTGGCGGCAAGGACCTGATGATGAACCGGCAACGGCTTGAGCAGCATCGTGTACCTTTGTGTCGCAACTGCCTGCCGAGCAAGATCAAGGTCCGTGCGGCCATCCGGCAAGACTGCCGTTCGTGCAGCCGACAAGCTCGATACCCTCAATGCCCAGCACGATCGATCGCGAGCCGGCGGTGCCGCCGCGGCGGTTCCACGAACCAGTCGCGTGCGGCTGGATCGATCGCCGATCGGCCACGACCAGCCGGTTTGCTGAAGAGCGAGGCCGAATCCTTGATCTGACGGGATCGGCCAGATCACGCGCCTTGTCGAATGTGCAGAGGCCGATGCCCATGCGCAGGCTCACCACCGTCATCGGGCGTGAGACCGCGGTGCGCCACGGCGAGATCTGACTGGATACGCAGCTTCCTTTGCCGGAGCCTCCCGACGTACCCTGAGACAAGAATCTGTAACAAGCAAGGTGGCTGACGCGGTTTCCGACAGACCTCGTCCCTACAGAACAACGTCAGGTATCGGCAGCTGCGCTCACTCCACCGTCACCGATTTCGCCAGATTCCGCGGCTTGTCCACATCCGTCCCCCGCGCACAAGCCGTGTGATATGCCAGCAACTGCAGCGGCACCACGTGCAGCATCGGCGACAGCGGGCCGTAATGCTCGGGCATCCGGATCACGTGGATGCCCTCTTCGCTTTCGATGCGCGAATCGGCGTCGGCCAGCACGTAGAGCACGCCGCCGCGCGCGCGCACTTCCTGCAGGTTGCTCTTGAGTTTTTCGAGCAGCGTGTCGTTCGGCGCCACGGTGACGACCGGCATGGCGCTGGTCACGAGCGCGAGCGGGCCGTGCTTGAGTTCGCCGGCCGGATACGCCTCGGCGTGGATGTAGCTGATCTCTTTCAACTTCAGCGCGCCTTCGAGCGCGATCGGATAGTGCATGCCGCGGCCGAGGAACAACGCGTTTTCCTGTTTTGCGAAGTCTTCCGCCCAGGCGATCACCTGTGGCTCCAGCGCGAGCACCGATTGCAGCGCGACCGGCAGGTGCCGCATCGCCTTCAGGTGCCGGTCTTCCTGCTCCGCCGTCAGCTTGCCGCGTTGCTTGGCGAGCGCCAGCGTCAGCAGGAACAGGCCGGCGAGTTGCGCGGTGAATGCTTTGGTGGACGCCACGCCGATCTCGACACCGGCGCGGGTCAGGTACGCGAGCCGGCATTCACGCACCATGGCCGAAGTCGACACGTTGCATATCGTGAGCGTCTGCTTCATGCCGAGCGACTGGGCGTGCCGCAGCGCGGCCAGCGTGTCGGCGGTCTCGCCGGACTGCGTGATCGTGACGACCAGTGTGCGCGGGTTCGGCACCGAGGTGCGGTAGCGGTATTCGCTTGCGACTTCGACCTGCGTCGGAATGCCGGCGATTGCTTCGATCCAGTACTTCGCGGTGCAGCCGCTGTAGTAGCTCGTGCCGCAAGCCAGGATCAGCACCTGATCGATCTGCGCGAACACGTCGGCCGCCGCTTCGCCGAACAGTTCGGGCGAGATCGCCTGCACACCTTCGAGCGTGTCACCGATCGCACGCGGTTGTTCGAAGATTTCTTTCTGCATGTAATGTCGATACGGCCCGAGTTCGGCCGCGCCGCTGTGCGCGACGACGGTGCGCACGGTCCGCTCCACCGCGCGGCCCTGCATGTCTTCGATGCAGTATTTGCCCATCTGCAGATCGACCACATCGCCTTCTTCGAGATAGACGATCTGGTCCGTCACGCCGGCCAGCGCCATCGCGTCGCTGGCCAGAAAGTGTTCGCTGCCGCCTTCGCCCACGCCGAGGATCAACGGCGAGCCGGAGCGCGCGCCGACCACGCGGTTCGGCTCGTCCTTGCAGAACACCGCGATCGCATAGGCCCCGTGCAGGCGCGGCAGCGCGGCTTTCACCGCTTCGAACAGATCGCCGCGATAGAGCGAATCGACCAAGTGCGCGATCACTTCCGTGTCGGTCTGGCTGCCGAACTCGTAGCCGTCGCGCTTCAACGCGGCGCGCAGTTCGTCGTGGTTTTCGATGATGCCGTTGTGCACCAGCGCGACGCGGCCCGAACGCTGCACCACGCCGTCCCAGACGCCCGGGCCTTCGCTGAAATGCGGGTGCGCGTTGTGCACCGCGGGCGCGCCGTGGGTGGCCCAGCGCGTGTGCGCGATGCCGGTGCCGCCGGTCAAATCCTCCAGCCGGATTTGCTCGACCAGTTCGGCCACGCGCGCCGTGCTGCGGGCGCGCCGCAGGCCGGTGCCGGGTTTGCCGCCACTGTCCTGGGCCGCCACCTGCACGGCCACGCCGCACGAGTCGTAGCCGCGGTACTCGAGCCGTTGCAGACCCTGCACCAGGATCGGGACGATATTGCGCTGGGAGACCGCGCCGACGATGCCGCACATGTGTGTACCCCTTGTCTGGCAAGGGTTCGCAGGAAAAAGAGGGTCGAAGGGAAAACCCTAAATGATACGCAGACTGTTCGCCGCGCCGTACAGCGAATGGCCTGCGTTTTGCACGGTTCAGGCAAGTGTTTTGCTGTGCGAAGGCGCATCCGCGGGCGTCGATCCCCTGATGTCGACCCGTCAATTCCTGCCAGCCACTTCCTATGAAAACCGTTCAGCTGCCGTCCGGCATGGCCGTTCCCGCCCTGGGCCAGGGCACCTGGATGATGGGCGACGACCCGGCCGCGCGACAGGAGGAAATCCATACGCTGCAACTCGGCATAGACCAGGGGCTGACCCTGATCGACACGGCCGAGATGTACGGCAACGGGCGCAGCGAGGAGCTGGTCGGCAGCGCCATCGAGGGGCGGCGCGAGCAGGTGTTTCTCGTCAGCAAGGTGTTGCCGCAGAACGCGAGCAAGGCGGGCACGATCGCCGCGTGCGAGCGCAGCCTGCGCCGCCTGAAGACCGACACGATCGACCTGTATCTGCTGCACTGGCGCGGCGGCGTGCCGCTGGCCGAGACGGTGGCCGCGTTCGAGGCGTTGGTGCGCAGCGGCAAGATTCGGCACTGGGGCGTGAGCAATTTCGACCTGGGCGACATGCGGGAGCTGATGAGCCTGACGGCAGGCCGGCAGGTCGCGGCGAATCAGCTGCTGTACAACCTGACGCGGCGCGGCATCGAGTGGGATCTGGCGCCGTGGCTGCGCCAGCGCGGGGTGACCGTGATGGCGTACTCGCCTGTCGAGCAGGGCCGGCTGGCCGACCACCCCGCACTCCTTCAGGTTGCGCAGGCGCATGGGCGGACCGCGGCGCAGCTTGCGCTGGCTTGGGTGCTCGACCAGGACAACCTGATTGCAATCCCGAAGTGTGCGCAGCGCAAACACCTGCGCGAAAACGTGCAGGTGCTCGCAGAGCCGCTGAGTGCCGACGAACGCAGCGCGCTCGAACACCTCTTTCCCGCGCCGACGCGCGCGACGCCGCTGGAGGTGATCTGAACGGAGCGCGCGGGCGGCGCGTGCGCGCCGACCACGTTCAGCCGCTTTTTTTGACTTTGACGGGCCGGCTCCAGCCTTCGACCGCGCGCTGCCGCCCCCGCGCCACCGCAAGCCGACCGGCCACCACGTCCTGTGTGATGGTCGAGCCACCGCCGATCGTGCTCCCCTCGCCCAGGGTGAGGGGCGCCACCAGCACGCAGTTGCTGCCGACGTGCACATCCGCGCCGATCACGGTGCGGTGCTTGTTCGCGCCGTCGTAGTTCGCGGTGATGCTGCCCGCGCCGTAGTTCACCCGTTCGCCGACGGTGGCGTCACCCAGGTAGGCCAGATGATTCGCCTTGGCACCGGCGGCCAGTGTCGAGTTCTTGACTTCGACAAAGTTGCCGATATGAACGTCCGCGCCCAACTGCGCACCGGGCCGCAGCCGCGCAAACGGACCAATCGATGCGCTGGCGCCGATCCGCACGCCGCCCGGCCGCTCACCATCGATGTGCGTGAACGCGCGGATTTGCGCACCGGCTTCGATCTGAGCGTTCGCGATCACGCAGTTCGGCCCGATGCGCACGCCGGCGCCGAGCCGCACGTCGCCTTCAAACACGCAGTTCACATCAATTTCAACGTCCTGCGCGCAGTCGAGCGTGCCGCGCACGTCGATGCGCGCCGGGTCGGCCAGCCGCACGCCCTGCTCCAGCAACCGGTGCGCAAAGCGCTTTTGAAACTCGCGCTCGAGTGCGGCGAGCTGCACCGGGCTGTTCACGCCCGCCACCTGGGGCGCGTCGTCGATCCGGTGCGCGACCACCACCACGCCGTCCTCGGCAGCGAACTTCACGATGTCGGTCAGGTAGTACTCGGCTTGCGCGTTCCGGTTGTCGAGCCGCGCGAGCCAGCCTTTGAGCAGCCGCGCGGGCACGGCCATGATGCCGCTGTAGATTTCCTTCACACGCAGTTGCTCGGCCGTGGCGTCCTTCTGCTCGACGATCGAAAGCACGGCGCCGTCCGGCCCGTCGCGCAGCACCCGGCCGTAGCCCGTCGGTTCCTCGAACGCGATCGTGAGCAGCGCGAGCTTGTCGCCGCCGCCCGCCTCCAGCAACGCCTTCAAGGTGTCGACCTGCGTCAGCGGCACATCGCCGGACAGCACCAGCACGACGCCGTCGTCGGCCAGCACGGGCAGCGCCTGCTGCACCGCGTGGCCGGTGCCGAGCTGCGGCTCCTGGCGCACGAACTTCAAGTCGAAACCCTGGTCGGCGCTTGTCCCGTCTGCCAGGTATGCTTCGACTTCGATAGCACCGTGACCGGTGATCACGACCACCTGGCGCGCCTGCAACCGCGCCGCCGTGTCGACCACGTGGCGCAGCAGCGGCCGCCCGGCCAGCCTGTGCAACACTTTCGGCGTACCGCTTTTCATGCGGGTGCCTCTTCCCGCCGCCATGACCACCACATCGACCGCCGCCATCGTTGCTCCTCGTTCATCCATCGCTTCGCGAGTGCGAATTATCGGCGCGCTGCTTCTGTGCGCGCTGGTCTCGGCCTGTGGTTTCGTGCAGGCGAGCTACAACAACGCGCCCGACCTGGTCTATTGGTGGCTCGACGACTACATCGGTTTTGACGACGCGCAGAAGCCGCGCGTGCTGGCCGACGTGGCACAACTGCAGCGCTGGCACCGCGCCGAGGAGCTGCCGCGCTACACCGCCTTGCTGGAGCGGGTCGCCCAGGTCGCGCCCGACGACTGGTTGCCCGACTCGGTCTGCCGGGTGCAGCGGGATGTGCAGGAGCGTTTCAGCGCGCTGCTGGCGCAAGCCCAGGCGCCGATCGGTGCGCTGGCGGCCGACCTGTCGCCCGCCCAGTTGCGCAACGTGGAGCGCAAGTTCGCCAAGCAGAACGCGGCTTACCGGAAAAAATGGATCGACACGCCGCCCGTGCGAGCGTTCGAAGCGAGGCTTGAGCGTGCGGTCGAACAGGCCGAGCGGTTCTACGGACGTCTCGGTGAGCCGCAACGCACGGTGCTGCGCGACAACCTGAAGCATTCGTCCTACGACCCGGCCCATTCACTGGTCGAGACGCAGCGCCGGCAACGCGCCACCTTGAAGGCGCTGCGCACAGCCGCGCAGACCGCGCAGTCGCCCGAAGCGTTGCGGGCCGTGACGCGCGACTGGTTGGAGCAGATGCAGATCTCACCGGACGCGGCGCAGCGCGCGCGCCAGGACGCTTTTCGTGCGCAAAGCTGTATGCAGATCGCGGCATTGCACAACAGCACCACGGCAGCGCAACGCGCGCACGCGGCCGGCGTGCTGCGGGACTACGCACGGGATTTCTCGGAACTGGGCCGCCCGGGCTGACGCGGTATCGGCGGGCGCCTGCGGACAGCTCCCCACGGGGCCGCGTCCGCCCGGCCAGGCCACCGTCGTCTCTGGTCAGTGCGGTGACGGCTGGGCGCCCGGCGCGGCGACCCGGCTCAAACGGTCGAGCACGCTGAACAGCGCGTCGATGCCGTAGCCGGTCAAAAACGCGAGCGCGAACGGCACCGACAGCGCGTTGGTCGCCTCGATGCCGGGCACCGCGGGGGTCGCAAACCACCCGACCACGATGCCGGCCACACCGCCGAGCGAAATCCGCATGAACATCGGAAACAGCTCCATCGCGGGCGTGCGGACATTGGCGATGTTGCGCATCACGAAAATGGTTGCGCCGAGCATGCCGAAGAGCAGCGGCAGGATCCAATTCGAACGCACCGCGACCCTGTATTCGATGCCGGGGATCTGGCCTACCCGCCCGATGTTCTGGGCTGAAAAGTTCAGTCCGCCCGTGATCGGCAACAGCACCCGGAACTGAAAACAGAAGTCGTTGATCAACTCCGCCTGCTGGCGTTTGAGCCAGCTCGGGTTGTCGGCCATCGCGTCAGGCAGCGTGATCGCTCCGCTCTCATTCAGCCGGCACGCCTCGTCGTAATCACCGTATGCCGGGCCGCCTTGATCGCTGGCGACGGATGGCTTCGATGGTTGCGGTTGCCTGTCCGCGGAACTGGAGGACATTGCCGTCTTCTGAATTGCGGCAGAGGCGCCGGTCGGCTGCTGCGAAGGCTCGGCGCTGGCCGGAGCTTGACCACTGGACGTTCCGCTGCCTGAGCTGGCAGCCGTCTGACTCCATCGATCGACTGCCGCATTCCATCGCGCGAGGACCCAGTCACTCCCTGGCAAGAACGAGTTGTTGAGTGCGTTGTCCATCTTGACGTCGATCAATGACCGCGCCTGGTACTGAGCTGCCCATTCGGCAAGGCGTTGGCGGTAGAGCTCTGAGGACGCATCACGGTGGGCCAGTGGGTCCTCGAGCTGCGCCATCCGGCGCAGCGCGTTGATTTGTTGCATCGGCTGCATCGGCTGCGTCAGCTGCAACTGCAGCATCGCCTGCAAGCCAGCCTTCTCTGCGCCCAGCGCGCTCATCGAATGGCCGATCACGCCCATCGTGCACAGCGCCAGGATCGCCAGCCAGAATTGCAGCGTGCGTGCGCGACGCTGACTGGCCCGCTCGAACGGATCGCGACCGCAGCGCAGGTCGGCCAAGGTCATCGGCTGAATCACCTGCGCGAGATCGTTCAGTGCGATGGTCAGCGCGTGCGGATTCACGGAGTTGCCTTCGGTCAGGCTGTCTGACTCGACCGCCCGCAGCCGGTCGAGCAACGCCGGGTCGCTCAGCAGTCCGGCGCGGGACGCGTAGCCGGCCGCGAGCCGCAGGTCGGCGAGCAGCGAGTTGCGATCGAGGATCGATGAAGCTTCCATTGCCTCGGCGTCCCTGCGGCTACTGCAGCGTGCCGCCAACCATGCCGAACGGCGACGGGCAACTGCACGCCGCACCGGGCTTGCCCGGGGGTTTCTTCCAGCACCAGATCTTTCCCGCCATGCAGATTTCACCCGGCCTTGCCTGGGGAACCTGCGCGTGGGCTGCGGGACTCTGCAGGAAGGTGAGGAATGCCGCTGCCAGGATGATCGAAACGCGTGCGGACTTCATCGGATGTCTCCTTTGAGAAAAGGGGGGATGCACCCCCCTCCTCAAAGTCATCCTAGAAGCGCGACCCGGCGCTGTCCATCCCATGAATCCGGTAGTCCAGCTATTGGGCTGGCGTCCGATGGTCTCCGGGGCGAACCCGCTCAACCCCGCGGCGGCGGGGGGTTGACGGGCCCGTCCGATGCGTCGGCGCCGTGCTGGTTCGCACCGCGTTCAGACCGGCGATCGGCCGCTGCTTGCCAGCGCGGCCGGGTCGCGCCGACCGTCGCCGCCGGCCAGCCTTCGCGCTGTTTCGAGCGATCGCCCTCGTCGGCTTCGGTCTGGTCGTGGAACAAGTGGACCGCGGTCTCGTACGGCATGTCGATGCCGGCCTCGTCGAGCGCGTTTTTCATCGCCGTGATGACCGCTGCGTGCACACGCACCACATCGACGCGGCGGCTGTTCGTCCACCAGCGCGCGCGGATCGAGACCCAGCTCGCAGCCAGGTCCCACGGCAACGCTTCCGGTGCCGGATCGGCCTCGACATCCGGCACGCTGGCGATCGCTTTTCTGATCACCGCGCAAGCTTCTTCGATGTCGTCGCCATAGCCGATGCCGACGTCGTACTGGCTGCGGCGCTTCTCGTGCGCGGTGCGCACCACGATGGAGTTCGTGTAGATGTCGCTGTTCGGGATCACGACGCGCTGGCCGTCGTAGGTCTCGATGATGGTTGCGCGGGTTTCGATCCGGCGCACCGTGCCCTCGAAGTTGTTGACCAGGATCTGGTCGTTCACCTCGAACGGCTGGCGCAGCAGGATCAGCAGTCCCGCGAGCCAGTTTTGCAGGATGTCCTTGAACGCAAAGCCGATCGCGACGGAGCTGACGCCCAAGCCCGCGATCAGGTCGCCCGGCTTCAACGAAGGAATCACGATGGTCGCCGCCAGCAACAAGCCGAGCAGCAGCACCACCCACTTGACGAAGCCGCCGAGCACCTCGCCCAGGTTGTCGCGGTTGCGGCGCACGGAAGACCGGTTGATCAGCCGCCGCGCGAGCAGCGCCAGACCCCAGAAGATCAAGAACACGACAACGGCGACCGCGATGTTCGGCAGCAGCCGGATGGCGCCGTCGATCCAGTTGTTGAGCCGCGCGATCGCGGGCCCGAAATCGGAATCGGTCGCACCCGGCAGCACGTTGAGCGACACGGACGCTTTGCTGGCGGCGGAAACCGCAGCGGCACTCGCGGCGGAAATGGCGGAATCGGCCATGGACTGGAAATCTCCTTGTTGTTGCGCTTGATCTTGCCACGGGCGGACGATGCGCCGCGCGCCAAGGAGGGGCGCGGCGCGTGCTGTGGGCTCGGCCCATCGCATGGAGGCGCGGCACCCCTAGCCAGGTTGCGGGATAGGCGATGGCGGCGCAGCCGACTACGAGGCCTGGCTGCGCTCGATCGACCCGGCCGATCCGCGCGCTATGAAAAGTTTGCGCATCGGCCCCGGGGCGTTCCGGGCGAACGGCAGGCCGACATACGTGGATCCGACGGACCCGGCTTCCACGCCCGTGCTGAATTGGCAGGCCAGCGACGACAAGCCGCCGTCACTGCGCGCCTGGGAGAGCCAGGGTGCGGGCTCCACGTTCGACCTGGAAGGGCCGGACGCGCAACGTCTTATGGTGCCGCCGTGTCCGTCGCTCGACAGCCAGGAGCCGATCGGCGAGATGGGCGGGCTGTGCTGGATGGCGCTGTGCCGCGATATGCCGCAATGTGCCGTTCATCGACCGGCCGACCGATCCGCTGATCGATGCGGCCGGTCACTCGTTGGCGCGGCTCGGGTGGTTCCGCCGTGACCGCACCTCCGCACGGACGGGGGAGCCCGATCTGCCGGCGACGCCGCTTGCGCGCCGCACATCCTCCCTTGGATCACTCAAGTCGCGACATGTGCGCTCAAAGCGGTGCGGTTCCAGAAGTACAACGTGCGTCGCCGGCTGCGCCCGGCGGCGGTCGACGGCTGAATGTTTCAGCGCCACAACGGCAGCACGGAGGTGGTGCAGCGGCTGGCTTCGCTGCAGGCGATGGAGGTGGCGGTTGCGGGCAGCTCCGGCATCGGGGGCCGGCTCGACCTGGCCAACGGGCCGAACAACCGGCTGCTGCCGATGGCGATTGCTGAAGGCTCTCCAGTGCATCCAGCTTATGGCGCCGGCCACGCGGCGGTGGCGGGTGCGTGCGTGACGATCCGGAAAGCCTGGTTCGACTGCGGCCGGCCGCTCGTCGATCACAACAAGGCGCGTGTCGCATTCGTCGCCAGCAACGACGGCAGTGTGCTGGTCGATATCAGCGCAGGGCTGGCTGCGCCGCACACGATCGAAGGCGAGCTCAACAAACTGGCCGCGAACATCGCGATCGGGCGCAACCGGGGCGGCGTGCACCATGACTCGGACGACATCGAGTCGTTTCGGCTCGGAGAAGAGGTCGCGGTTCGACTGCTGCGGGAGCCAAAACTCACCTGCAGCGAGAACTTCTCGATGACGGTGCCGCTGTCGGGCGGGACGTCGGTGCGCATCCGACCCATGCAGACGGGCACGCGCGGTCGCAACGCCACGCGTGGTTCGACCCGGGTCGCGATCAGCCCTGCAGCGCGGCCCACATTTCCTTGTCGCGCTCGGCCGTCCAGATGCGCGGATTCTTGATGCCCTTGGCTTCGTCGTACGCGCGGCTCACGTCGAACGGCAGGCAGTGCTCGTAGATGAACACATGGCCGAACAGCGGGTCCATCGCCTTGCGCGTGTGGGCCATCGCAGCCTTCAGGTCCATGTCCTTGGCAGCGGCTTCCTTGCCGGCCGTGAACAGCGTCTCGACCCAGCGCTTGGTGTAGTCGATCGCCTTGTTCACGTCGGCGCTGCCCTTCATCGCTTCGCCGCGGCCCGGCACGATGGCTTCGGCGTTCAGTGCGCGCAGCGCCTCGAGCGTGGCCGGCCACTCTTCGAGTTGCGCATCGCCGGTGTAGACGCCCGCCTCGTACTCGACCAGGTCGCCCGAGAACAGCACTTTCTCCTCCTCGACCCACGCGATGGTGTCGCCGCGCGTGTGGCCGTGGCCCGGGCGACCAGATCTGCACCTTGACGCCGCCGAGGTCGACCGTGAGCTTGCCCGGCACTTCGCCTTTCGTTGCGTCGCCGCCGCCGATCACGAGCGTCGGCCACGTCAAGCCCGGCACCTGGTCGCCGCCGCGGAACAGGCGCGGGAAGCGCTCCATCTCGGACTGCATGTCCTGCTCGCCGCGCTCGATGATCAAGTCGAGCGTGCCCTGGCTGGCGATCACTTCGGTCGCGCCTTCGGCCGACGTACGCGCTCGCGCCCAGCACGCGCACCGCGTGGTAGTGCGTGAGCAGCACGTACTTGATCGGCTTGTCGCTGATCTTGCGGATCGCGCGCGATCAGGTCGCGCGCCATGTCGGGCGTGGCGGTGGCGTCGCTGACCATGACGAACTTGTCGCCGATGATCACGCCCGAGTTCGGGTCGCCTTCGGCGGTGTAGGCCCAGCAATGCGCGCTGAGCTGCTCGAACGTGATCTTCTTGTCGGCCAGGTCGGCCTGGCTGGCGAATGCTTTGCTGGACATCTTGAATCCCTTCTTCGGTTGCGAATGAATGGCTCAGGACGCGGTGGCAGACGCTTCCGCGCAGCCCGGGTCGAGCAGCCATTGTGCGATGCGCACGGCCAGCGCATCGATCGACAACGTGCCGTCGATCACCAGCACGCGCGGCTCGTGGCACGGGTCTTCCAGGGCTTCGAACTGACTCGCGACCAGGCTCGGCGGATAGAAGTGCCCAGGCCGTGACGACACGCGGCGCTGCGACTCGGCGGGTGTGATCGCCAACTGCGCGAACGCGAGCGTCGGCAAGGCCTGCCTGAGCGTCTCGCGATAGCGGCGCTTGAGCGCCGAGCAGGTGAGCACCGCACCGCCGGGACGCCGTTGCAGCTCGTGCCCGAGTGCCTGGAGCCAGCCCGCACGGTCCTCGTCGTCCAGCGCCTGCCCGCGCGCCATCTTGCCGACGTTGCCGCCGGGTGAAAGTCGTCGCCTTCGATCAGCGGCACGCCGAGCAACCGCGCGACCCGCTGGCCGACCGCCGACTTGCCGCAACCGGCGACGCCCATCACAACCAGGTGCATCGGCTCGGTCATTCTTCAACGCGTCCTTGGTCCAGCGGCTTCGCAGGCACGTCCGCCACAAGCGCCTTGCACGGGAACGCGTTGCGAGGGTCCGGCCGGTACCGGTCGATCGGCGCGGCATGGTCGAAGCCGAAACGTTGGTACAAGTGCCGCGCGGGCGCGGATTCGACTGGCGTGCCGGTCTCGAGGCTGCGCCGGGTGCAGCCGCGCTGCAGTGCCTCTTCAATCATCTGCATGAGCATCGCGCGCGACGCCCCGGCGCCGTTGTTCTGCTTGGGTGCACTCGAATTGATCCCGCCGTGCTGCGCATCGGTCTGCCGCAGCGCGCCACGGCCGAGCAACGCACCGGCTTCCCAACTCGTCCACCACGTGATGTCCGGCGCACGCAGACCCGCCAGACCGAGCGCGTGCACGCTCTCAGACGGCGCAATCGCGTGCACGCTCTGCAGATGTTCCACCGGAAGTGCGCGGATCTCGAAGCTGCTCGGGTCGTCGCGTCGGATGTGCATGAGGGTGGTTGGCGCTGCGGCGGGTCCGGCGATAGATCCGGGATGCGCGCCTGCCCGAAGGCCGGGTCGCAGCACCTGGCTGCAGCGCAACTGGAAAATTATTCGGTCGGCGATTCGGAGATTACCGCAGCGGCGGGGCCGGGCCCGGCTTGTTCCAAGAAGCAGCCATCGTCCGCGGCAGATTTTCAGCCCAATCGACCGCAAGCTCTTACCGGATCTTCATTGCATGCTATTTAATTTATAGCTAACCTTGATTACTCCTTCGGCAGATCGATCAGCCGCCGCAAGCGATCCCGCGCATGTGCGGCAATCGGCCCCACGTTCGCCCACAACTGTTGCGCCACCGCGTGCCAGGGCAGGCTGAGCACGGGATCGAGATCGAACAGCGCGGCGGCCTCGTCCCCCACCGCTTCCAGCACCGCCGCTTCACCGGCCAGCAAATCGATGCGGTCGCCGGCTGCGATGAAGTGATCGCCGTTGCGCGGCGCAAGGCCGTTCGCAGGCGCTTCGAACGTGATCCAGAGCCGCCCGGTGGCGAGGTTCAACCGGGTGTCTTCGCGCGGCGCGAACGTCATCCCCCGGCCCCGCGGCAACAGCACGGCCCGGTGCGCCCGGTTGATCGGCGGCGTGGTCAGCACCGACGCCCGGCTTGTGCGGCATGCCGCCGCGCTCATCGGTGTGGGTGCCGTGCCGGATGGACAGGTCAGGGTGGTTGCAGACATCGCTCGCTCCTCGCAGTTTGTTGACGCATCGAAGCCCGATGGTGCGGCGAGGCGCTTGCGCGGTCCAATGAAAACGAGCTACGCTATTGAGAACCTTCCTGCATCAATCGAGGAGCCGGTGGATGGCCCGTTTCAGCGAACCGCGACCGCCTGGCCGCTTGCGTTCGCGCCCGATTGCCGTGGGCCAGCTGCGCGCGTTCGACGCCGTGGCGCGACATCTGAACTTCCGCGCAGCGGCGGAGGAACTGGCGCTTACGCAGTCGGCAGTGAGCCGGCAGATCCAGGCGCTCGAAGAAGACGTCGGCGTGGCACTGTTCCTGCCGCCACACCCGCGCGGTCGAGCTGACCGGCGCGGGCGCTTCGCTGTTGCGCGCCTTGCAACCGTCACTCGAGCGCATCGACAGCGCGGTGCGCCAGATTCGGCACAGCGCGGGGCGCAAGAGCGTCGCGATCACGACCTGGGCATCGTTTGCTTCGATGTGGCTGATCCCGCGGCTCGAAGCGTTCCAGCGCGAGCACCCCGACATCGACATCCGCATCGATGCAAGCGATGCAACGGTCGACCTGGACACCGCCGACATCGACCTGGCCTTGCGCTACGCCGCACCCGGCGCGCGTGCCGGCCAAGGCCGAGCGGTTGTTCGGCGAACAGCTACGCCGTCGTGGCGAGCCCGTGGCTGCTGAAAGGCGGCACGCGGGTCGACCAGCCGGCCGACCTTGCCGCGTTCACACTGATCGAAGCCAGCGACGACTACAGCGCACCTGCACAGGGACTGGCTGAGCTGGCGACGCTGGATTCGGCGAACACGCCCCGAAGCGTTTCGAGCCGCGGCGCTGGCTGTACTTCAACTATGCCAACCAGATCGCCCAGGCTGCATTGACCGGCCAGGGCGTCGCGCTTGCCCGCCTGCCGCTGGTGGCCGACAGCCTGGCCAGCGGCGACCTGGTCGAGCTGCTGCCCGCCACGCGACTCGATACGCCGCTCGCCTACTGGCTGATGGTCGGCCAGCAAAGCCGCGACCGCGCGGAAGTCGCCGCGTTTGCGACTGGCTGCGTCTGCAGGCGCAGATCACACGGGTGACGATCGGGGAGGTGCGGGGTCCGGCGTTGCGCGACGATCGGGATCACAGCGGCGCGGACGGCTGATCGAGACAGGCACGCATCACGTCGCCGTGATGTGAACGTCCGCCCGGCCGAGCCAGCCGGACACGCGGGTCCACCGCCAGCGACGAAAGCTCCCGACTCCCGGCGCCTCAGATCGGCCAGACCACCCCGTTTTCGTTCAGGATCGCGTCCAGCGGCAAGTCGTGGGACTCCGGCTCCAGATCGTCGACAAAACCTTCCGTGAAACCGAGCCCCACCGTGTAAGGCTTCGGCTGCAGCGTCGCCAGCGTGCGGTCGTAGAAGCCGCCGCCATAGCCCAGTCGAAAGCCGCCGGGGCCGTAGCCCACGCACGGCACGAACAGCAGCGTCGGCACGATCACCTCGGTGTCCTTCGGCTTCGGGATGCCGTAGGCGTCGTCTTCCATCGGACAGCCCGGCCACCACGCGCAGAACGTCAAGGTCTTATGCACCTTGTCGACCACCGGCAGTCCGATGCGCCGCGGCTCGCTGGCCTCCACCAGTTCGCCGTCTTCTTTCCAGCGGTGCAGCGCCGGCAATGGATCGAATTCGGCGTTGATCGGCCAGTAGGCACCGATCACGGTGTCGGGCCGGTCGAACAGCCAGATGCGCAGCACGCGTTGCAGCATGTCGCTGCGCTGCTCGCGGTCCGGCAGCGCCAGACGCTGTTCGAGCAGGCGCTTGCGCAGCGCTTTCTTGGCCTCGGACTTGTCCATAATCTCCCACATGTTGTTACGACTGATTCTTACATTGATCGTGTGCGCTCTGACGTTGCCGCTTCCTCTGGCGGCCCAGCCGCAGGCTGTCGACGACGTGCTGCTCGATATGCGCGCCGCGTTTCGGCGCGGCGATAAGGCGGGGCTGGCGCAGCTGTTGCCGGCTGCGCGCGGGCACCCGCTGGAGCCCTGGGCGGCGTACTGGGAGCTGAAAGCGCGACTCGACGACGCGCAGCCGGACGAGATCGACGCTTTTCTGCAGCGCTGGGCGGGCACCTATCAGGAAGACCGGCTGCGCAACGACTGGCTGCTGCTGCTCGGCAAGCGGCGTGACTGGGAGCGCTTCGGCCTCTACCACCCGCAGTTCCGCATGCAGGACGACCGCGAGGTGCGCTGTTACGCGCTGCTGGTCGAGCACATCACGCGCGGGGCGGCACAAACGCCGACACTGGCCGAGCAGGTGCGCGACAACTGGTTCGAACTGCGCGACGCCGACGACGGCTGCACCGAGGCGGCGCGCCGTCTGGTCGGCAACGGCGCGGGCTCGTCGCAGCGCATCGCCGACGCCGATGTCTGGCGCAAGGCCCGGCTCGCGATGGAAGGCAACCGCTATCAGGCCGCCCGCAACGCGGTGGAGCTGATCGCGCCCGAAGTGCTGCCCGAGATGGCGCAGATCAACGCGAGCGCCACCAAGTTCCTGCTCGCACGCGCCACTGCATTGGCTTCTACGCGAAAGGAACTGGTCACGCTGGCGCTGGTCAAGCTCGCCGCGAGCGATCCGGACCAGGCGGCGGCGCTGCTCGAAAACAAATGGTCGCCTCATCTGTCGGCGGAGGAACAAAACTGGGTCTGGGGGGTGATCGCCAAGCAGTTCGCGACCAAGCTGCGGCCCGACGCGCTGCTCTATGCGAACCGGGTCACCAACGACCGCGACCTGAACGACGACCTGCTCGGCTGGAAAGTGCGCGCCGCGCTGCGCGCTGGCGATCGGCCCGATTGGAAGACCGTGCTGGGTGCAACCGCCGCGATGAGCGGTGACGGCCGCCGCGAGCCGACCTGGGCCTATTGGCGCGCCCGCGCGCTGCGTGCCGAAGCAGCGCGCATCCGCGTCGAGACGGCAGCGTCGGCGGCACAGAAACGCGAGGCGGCCACGCTGCTCGGTGCGATCGCTTCGGTGCGCGGGTTCTACGAGCAGCTCGCACTCGAAGAGCTCGGCCAGCAGATCACGGTACCGATCCGTCCGGCGCCTCTGGCGGCGGCCGAGATGAAGGCGGCGCGCGACAATCCGCTGTTGCAGCGGGCGCTCTACGCAGTGGACGTGGGGCTGCGCAGCGAAGGCGTGCGCGAGTGGAATTACGCGACCAACTTCGTCGATTCGCGCGGGCAGCTGGGTGGGATGAGCGACCGCGAACTGCTGGCGGCCGCGCAGCTCGCGTGCGAGCGGCAGGTGTACGACCGCTGCGTGAATACGAGCGAGCGCACGCGCGAAGTGTTCGACCACACGCAGCGCTTTCCGCTGCCGTTCAAGGACACGGTGGTGCAGTCGAGCCGCAACATCGGGCTCGACCCGGCCTACGTCTACGGTCTGATCCGGCAGGAGAGCCGCTTCATCATGGACGCGAAGAGTGGCGTTGGCGCATCGGGCCTGATGCAGGTGATGCCGGCCACCGCGCGCTGGACCGCACGCAAAATCGGGTTGGACGGCTTCACGCCGGACCAGATCAACGATCGGGACACGAACATCCTGATCGGCACGAATTACCTGAAGCTTGCGCTCGACGACCTCGACGGCTCGTTGCCGCTGGCGGCGGCCGCTTACAACGCCGGACCGGGACGGCCGCGCAGCTGGCGCAATGGCCCGGTGCTCGACGCCGCGATCTGGGCCGAGAACGTGCCGTTCAACGAAACCCGCAACTACGTCAAGCAGGTGCTCGCGAACACGACGATGTACGCGGCAATCCTGACGGGCCAGCCGCAGTCGTTGAAGAAGCGGCTCGGTGAGGTCGGCCCGCGGCCCGGCTCGGACGCTCCACCCAACAAAGACCTGCCCTGACCGGGTGCCTGCGGCCATGCTGCCGCGGGCATTCGCGCGGTCAGGCTTCGGACTTGAACAGCGCCGGCACCTTGCGGCGCGACTTGATGTTGGCCGAGATGCCGCGGCTTGCCGTCGGCGCCGTGCGTGCCGCCTCCCAAGCTGGCGCTTCAACGACCGTTTCGGGTGGCTCGTACGGCTTGTCGAAAAACGGATCGGCCGGCGCCGACCGCATCGGCCGTGCGCCTGCGGCGCGCGGCGGTCGCACGCTCTGCGACGACTCGCGCGGCTGATCGAGCACATCGCGCGGATCGTCGCCACCCCAGGCGCGCCGGCCGTCGTTGATGCGGCTTCGCGGTCGGTCTTCGTCGTACTCGATCGGTTCCAGATCGATCTTGCGGCCGATCAGTTTCTCGATGTCGGCGACCAGCCGCACATCGTTCTTGCCGCCCGCGAAACTCACCGCCAGGCCCGACTGCCCCGCGCGGCCGGTGCGGCCGATCCGGTGCACGTAGTCTTCGGCGTTGAACGGGATGTCGAAGTTGAACACCGCCGGTACGTCTTTGATGTCGAGACCGCGCGCGGCCACGTCGGTGCAGACCAGCAGGTCGACGTCGCCGGACTTGAACGCTTCGAGCGCCTTGAGTCGCTCGTCCTGGCTTTTGTCGCCGTGCAGCGCGGTGGTCTTGAGCCCTTCCCGCTCGAGCGAGCGCGCAAGCCGCGCGCAGCCGAGTTTGCTGTTGACGAACACGAACGCCTGCTTCAGTTGCCGGCTGCGCAGAATCTGGTGCAATGCGCGCCGCTTGTCATCGTCGATCACGCTGTAGAAGTGCTGCTCGACGGTGGACGCAGTGATGTTCGCCCGTGCCACTTCGATCGTGACCGGATCGCGCAGATAACTGCTCGCCAGCCGCTTGATCTCCGGCGAGAACGTCGCGGAAAACAACAACGTGGTGCGCTGCTTCGGCAGGAAACTCAGAATGCGCTGCAGGTCCGGCAGAAAGCCGATGTCCAGCATGCGGTCGGCCTCGTCGAGCACCACGTACTCGACCTGATTGAGCACCGCGTTCTTCGCTTCGATGTGATCGAGCAGGCGTCCCGGCGTGGCGACCAGCACCTCGACGCCGCGCTTCAACTCGAGCGTCTGCGGCTTCATGTCCATGCCGCCGAACACGACCGTGCTGCGCAGCGACGTGTGCTTCGCGTACAGCTCGACCTGTTGCGCGACCTGCACCGCGAGTTCGCGGGTTGGCAGCAGCACCAACGCACGCACCGGATGGCGCGCAGGCGATGCGGAAGAATTTTCGTGCTTCAGCAGCCGCTGCAGCAGCGGCAGCGAGAACGCCGCCGTCTTGCCGGTGCCGGTCTGCGCCGCACCCATCACGTCGCGGCCTTCCAGCACCACCGGAATCGCTTCGGCCTGAATCGGCGTCATCGATTCGTAGCCCATCTCGGCCACGGCACGGGCCAAGGGTTCGGCAAGGGAAAGGTTTGAAAAGGAATTTGTCATTAACCCGCAATTGTCGCATTTCGGCGGGTTTTCGGCCGCCGGGCCGTCGTGACCCTGGCTGCGACGGTCAGTCGCTGGCCAGACCCTTCCAGGTCTCGATCACACTGTCCGGATTCAGCGAAATCGACTCGATCCCCTGGTCCGCCAACCAGCGCGCGAAGTCCGGATGATCGCTCGGGCCTTGTCCGCAGATGCCGACGTACTTGCCTTGACGCTTGCATTCGGCAATCACCTTGGACAGCAGCGCCGTCACGGCCGGGTCGCGCTCGTCGAAGTCGGCGGCAAGCAACTCCAGCCCGGAGTCACGGTCCAGGCCGAGCGTGAGCTGCGTCAGATCGTTCGATCCGATTGAAAAGCCGTCGAAGTATTCGAGGAACTCCTTGGCCAGCACGGCGTTGCTCGGCACCTCGCACATCATCACAATCTTGAGGTCGTCGCGGCCCCGTTCCAAGCCCTGCTCGGCCAGCAGCTTGAGCACGCGATCGGCCTGGCTCAGCGTGCGCACGAACGGCACCATGACCCAGACGTTGGTCAGGCCCATTTCATTGCGGACGCGCACCAGTGCCTCGCACTCCATCGCGAAGGCTTCGCGGAATTCCTCACTGACGTAGCGCGCGGCGCCGCGGAAGCCCAGCATCGGGTTTTCTTCTTCGGGCTCGTAGCGGCTGCCGCCGATCAGCTTGCGGTATTCGTTGCTCTTGAAGTCCGACAGCCGCACGATCACCGGCTTCGGCCAGAACGCGGCGGCGATCGTCGCCACGCCTTCGGCCACCTTGTCGACGTAGAACGCACGCGGCGATGCATGACCGCGCGCCACCGATTCGACCGCCGTCTTCAGATCCGCATCGATGTTCGGATAGTCGAGGATCGCCTTCGGATGCACGCCGATGTTGTTGTTGATGATGAACTCGAGCCGCGCCAGGCCGACGCCGTGATTCGGCAACTGGCAGAAGTCGAACGCGAGCTGGGGGTTGCCGATGTTCATCGTGATCTTGGTCGCGATCTCGGGCATCGTGCCGCGCTCGATCTCGGTGACTTCGGTTTCCAGCAAGCCCTCGTAGATATAGCCGGTGTCGCCCTCGGCGCAACTCACGGTGACCTGCGTGTCGTCTTTGAGCAGATCGGTCGCGTCGCCGCAGCCGACCACCGCCGGGATGCCAAGCTCGCGCGCGATGATCGCCGCATGGCAGGTGCGGCCGCCGCGGTTCGTGACGATGGCCGCCGCGCGCTTCATCACCGGCTCCCAGTTCGGATCGGTCATGTCGGTGACCAGCACATCGCCGGGCTGCACCTGATCCATCTCGCTCACATTGGCAACGAGTCGCACCGGGCCGCTGCCGATTTTTTGACCGATCGCGCGGCCTTCGGCGAGCACAAGGCCTTTGCCCTTGAGCTTGAAGCGCTGCTCGGCCTTGTCGCGGCTCTGGCTCTTCACCGTCTCGGGCCGTGCCTGCAGGATGTAGAGCTGGCCGTCGTTGCCGTCCTTGCCCCACTCGATGTCCATCGGCCGTCCGTAGTGGCGTTCGATCACCAGTGCATAGCGGGCGAGCTGCTCGACGTCGTCATCGCTCAGTGAGTAGGTGTTGCGCTGATCCGTCGGCACATCGATCGTTTTGACCAGTTTGCCGGTCGCCGCCTTCTCTTCGGGAGAAGCAAACACCATCTGTACTTGCTTGGAACCGAGGTTGCGGCGCACCACCGCGCGCTTGCCGGCATCCAGCATCGGCTTGTGCACATAGAACTCGTCCGGATTGACGGCGCCCTGCACCACCGTCTCGCCGAGGCCAT
Organism: uncultured beta proteobacterium; assembly: GCA_963761295.1. Lineage (GTDB taxonomy): Bacteria > Pseudomonadota > Gammaproteobacteria > Burkholderiales > Burkholderiaceae_C > JBBPYC01. The sequence goes on along the minus strand of CAVXGG010000019.1, from coordinate 79,244 downwards.
AGCTCGACGTGATGAACACCACCTGATCGAAACCCGACTCGGTGTCCAGCGTGAACATCACGCCAGCTGCGCCCAGATCCGACCGCACCATGCGTTGCACCCCGGCGGAGAGCGCAACGTCCGCATGCGCAAAGCCCTGATGCACGCGGTAGCTGATCGCGCGGTCGTTGTAGAGCGAAGCGAAGACTTCGCGCATCTTGTGCAGCACGTCGTCGATGCCGACCACGTTCAGGAATGTTTCCTGTTGGCCCGCAAACGATGCGTCCGGCAGGTCTTCCGCGGTAGCGGATGAGCGCACCGCGAAGCTGGCCTGCGCGCTGTCCGCGGTCAGTTCGACAAAGGCCTGCTCGACTGCACGCTGCAGATCGGCCGGGAACGGTTGTGCTTCGACCATTGCACGGATGTCGGCGCCCGCTTTGGCCAATGCGCGCACGTCCTCGGTGTCGAGCGCCCGCAGCATCGCATTGATGCGGTCGGCCAACCCGTCGTGTTGCAGGAACTGCCGAAATGCATGGGCGGTCGTTGCAAATCCGGTCGGCACTCGCACGCCGTCGGGCAGTTGCGAAATCATCTCGCCGAGGCTCGCGTTCTTGCCGCCGACCGCGTCCACATCCGTCATGCGCAGTTTCTCGAAAGGCACGACCAAGTCGGCGGGACTGAACAGATCGGACATGAGGGGGTGCTCCAGATGGGGAAAGGGTTTGCGCAGAGCCAGTGCCGGCACGTGCGCCTGCATGCGCCCGACCGTGCGCGAGGGCTCGACGCGGTAGCGCGCGATTTTAGGCTTCGCTCCCGCGGCCTCGAGCCTGCCGCAGGTGCGGCTGCAGCGTGTACCGATGGCAGCCGCTTACACTGCGCCGATCCCTGCCCACCCTTGCAGACAACGGACTCCAACCGATGCCGAGCCTCACCGTGTACTTCATCTCCGACGGCACCGGCATCACGGCCGAAACGTTCGGCAACGCGATCCTCGCGCAGTTCGATCTGACGCCCAATCACGTGCGACTGCCGTTCATCGACACGGTCGACAAAGCGCATCAGGTGGTGCGGCAGATCAACCACCGGGCCGAGCACGAAGGCAAAAAGCCGATCGTGTTCACAACGCTGGTCGACATGCGCATCCTGCAGGTGATCGAGACCGAAGCGAAGGCGATGGTGCTCGACATGTTCGGCACCTTCGTGCGGCCGATCGAGCAGGAACTCGGCGTCAAATCGCACCACCGCGTCGGCCGCTTCGTCGACGTGAGCAAGAGCAAGGCCTATCACGACCGGATCGAAGCGATCAATTTCAGCCTGGAGCACGATGACGGCCAGTCGCACCGGGATCTCGAGAAGTCCGACGTGATCCTGGTTGGCGTCAGCCGCAGCGGCAAAACGCCGACGTCGTTGTATCTGGCGATGCAGCACGGGCTGAAGGCATCCAACTATCCGCTGATCCCGGAGGACTTCGACCGGCGCCAACTGCCGCCTGCGCTGCTGCCGCACCGCAAGAAGATTTTCGGATTGACGATTCAGCCGGAACGACTGAGCGAAATCCGCAACGAACGCCGACCCGATTCGAAGTACGCAAGCCTCACAAACTGCCAGTACGAGATCGGCGAGGCAGAAGCAATGATGCGGCGCGCCGGCATCCGGTGGCTGTCGACCACGACCAAATCGATCGAGGAGATCGCCACCACGATCCTGCAGGAAATTCGCCCCGAACGGCTGGATTACTGAACCAGCCGCTCGGGTCCCCGGTCCGCGGTCAGGCCGGCACCGGCGTCCGGATCAAATGGTCGAACGCGCCGAGCGCCGCCTTCGCGCCATCACCGGCTGCGATGATGATCTGCTTGAACGGCACCGTGGTGGCGTCGCCGGCCGCGAACACACCCGGTAGGGAGGTCGCGCCCTTGTTGTCGACAATGATCTCACCGTGGCGCGACAGTTCGATCGTGCCCTTCAGCCAATCGGTGTTCGGCACCAAGCCGATCTGGATGAACACGCCTTCGAGTTCCACCCTCTTGACTTCGTCGGTCGCACGATCCTTGTAGGTCAGGCCGTTGACCTTCTGGTCGCCGGTGATCTCGGTGGTCTGCGCATTCGTGAGCACGGTGACGTTCTTCAGGCTGTGCAGTTTCTTTTGCAGCACGGCATCGGCGCGCAGCTGCTTGTCGAACTCAACCAGCGTGACGTGGCCGACGATGCCGGCCAGGTCGATCGCGGCTTCGACGCCCGAGTTGCCGCCGCCAATGACCGCCACGCGCTTGCCTTTGAACAGCGGGCCGTCGCAGTGCGGGCAGTAGGCCACGCCCTTGTTCTTGAACTCGTGCTCGCCGGGCACGTTGATGTTGCGCCAGCGCGCGCCGGTCGAGATCACGACCGACCGGCTCTTCAGCGAGGCGCCGCTCTCGAGCTGCACTTCGATCATGCCGTTGCGCGGCACCAGTGCCTTGGCGCGCTGCAGGTTCATGATGTCGACGTCGTAGTTGCGCACGTGCTCTTCGAGCGCGAGCGCGAACTTCGGGCCTTCGGTTTCCTTGATCGAGATGAAGTTCTCGATGCCGAGCGTGTCGAGCACCTGACCACCGAAACGCTCGGACGCGATACCGGTGCGGATGCCTTTGCGCGCGGCATACACAGCAGCGGCCGCACCGGCCGGGCCGCCGCCGACGATCAGCACGTCGAACGGGTCTTTCGCAGCGATCTTCCTGGCCTCGCGCTCGACGCCGCCGGTGTCGATCTTGGCCAGGATTTCCTCCAGACTCATGCGGCCTTGGCCGAACTCGGTGCCGTTCAGATAGACGGTGGGCACCGCCATCACCTGGCGTTCCTTGATCTCTTCCTGGAACAGCGCGCCGTCGATCATGGTGGCCTTGATGCGCGGGTTTTGCACTGCCATCAGGTTCAACGCCTGCACCACGTCCGGGCAGTTGTGGCAGGTCAGCGAGATGTAGATCTCGAACTCGAAATCGCCGTCGAGAGCACGAATCTGCTGAAGCACGGCGTCGTCCACCTTGGGCGGATAGCCACCGATCTGCAGCAGTGCCAGCACGAGCGAGGTGAATTCGTGGCCCATCGGCAGCCCCGCAAAACGCGGGCCGTGGTTCTCACCGGGCCGGTTGATGGAGAACGACGGTTTGCGCTGGATGTCGTCGCGGCTTTCCGTGACCGTGATCAGCCTGGACGCGTCCGCCACGCTGGCCAGCAGCGCACGCAGATCGGCCGAGCCTTTGCTGTCGTCGAGCGAGGCGACGATCTCGACCGGCTGGCTGATGCGGTCGAGGTAACTCTTGAGTTGCGACTGGGTGGCGGCGTCGAGCATGACGAAGATCCTTCAACGAAATGGGGAATGAAAACAATACGGTCGGCGCAGTCGACACCGACCCGGGGCCGCGCAGCAGCAATGCAAAAAGCCCGGGCACGCGACACGCGCCCGGGCTTCGAGCACTTGATGGAAGCGGGTCAGATCTTGCCGACCAGATCGAACGACGGCTTCAGCGTGTCGGCGCCTTCGGTCCACTTGGCCGGGCAGACTTCACCCGGATGCGCTGCGACATACTGCGCTGCCTTCACGCGCCGCAGCAACTCGGTGGCATCGCGGCCGATGCCGTTGTCATGAATCTCGATTGTCTTGATCACGCCTTGCGGATCGATCACAAACGTGCCGCGATAGCACAGGCCGGCGTCTTCGCCCTCTTCGATCAGCACCTGGAACGCACGCGCCAGCTGGTGGCTCGGATCGCCGATCAGCGGATAGGTGACCTTGCCGATCGTCTCGGAGGTGTCGTGCCACGCCTTGTGCGTGAAATGGGTGTCGCCGGAGATGCCGTAGACCTGAACGCCGAGCTTCTGGAACTCTGCATAGTGGTCGGCCACGTCACCCAGTTCGGTCGGGCAGACGAACGTGAAGTCGGCCGGATAGAACACCAGCACGGACCATTTGCCCTTCATGCTCTCGTCGCTGACAGGCACAAATTTACCGCCGTGGTAGGCGGTGGCTTGAAACGGCTGGACTTTGGAATTGATCAATGACATGGGAGGAAATCCTTTCGGTTGCTGAGAAACGATGAAGCGGAACGAAAAAAAAACGAAGACCGTTTTCTGTTCCGCCGGTGAAAGCAATTATATGCTAAACACTATCGATTTATCATTATTAATAGTTATGGACTAAATTTAGCGCGCCTATCGCACCTCGTCCGTGGGAGCAGACGGTTGCCAACGGTTTCGACGAAAGCCGAAACCGCGCCGTGGTTTGCCAATGTCACGAGTTCGCCTGCATCCATCGCGACGCGAGGTGCGCAGGAGTTGCAACGCCATGCGCGCGGTGCCGGCGGGAGCTTGGCCACGCGGCCCTGCCCGAACCACTGCTCGTCAACCGACGACAATCGGCGGGTTCGTTGCTGGGCGTTGCAGGGCATCTGTCAGGCCTGTGCCTGCCGACCTCGGCACCATCGACACACCTTCCGCGGATTCGTGCTTGCCCGCCTCAGGCAGCAAGCCCCTCGCGGTTCACGTACCGACAAAATCCAAGGAAATCGACATGAAGGGTGATCCCCAAGTCATCGCGCAGTTGCAAGCCCAGCTGAAAAACGAACTGACTGCCATCAATCAGTATTTTCTGCACTACCGCATCCTCAAGCACTGGGGCCTCGGGAAACTCGCGAAGAAGGAGTACGACGAGTCCATCGGTGAGATGAAGCATGCCGACTGGCTGATGGACCGCATCCTGATGCTTGACGGCCTGCCGAATCTGCAGGATTTGGGCAAGTTGATGATTGGAGAAGACGTGCCGGAAATGCTCGCATGCGACCTGCGCATGGAGCAAGGCGCGCAGGCCACCATCAAGGACGGCATCGCCGCCGCCGAGACCGCACGCGACTACATCTCACGCGACCTGTTGCGCCGCATCCTCGACGACACCGAAGAGCACATCGATTTTCTGGAAACGCAGATCGATCTGATCGGCCGGGTCGGCCTGCAGAATTATCTGCAGAGCCAGATGGAGGAACTGGGCTGAACGGTCACGCAAAGCCGCGCTGCATGCGCTAGCGCGGTTTGGCAGCCGGTTCGGCAAGTAAGCGTCGCGGCAGCCAGAGCTGGCTGGCGACGGTCAGCCCGATCAACGCCACACCGATCAGATCGCTGAGCCAGCCCGGCTTGATCAGCACCAGCGCGGCAGCGACCAGCATCACGCTCTCCCAGATGCGCGTCGGCCCGAAGAAGAAATAGCGGTGCAGCCCGCCGGCCAGGCAAATTACGCCGACCGTCGCGGTGATCGCGGCCAGCGTGACGGTCGGCCAGTCGCCGATCAGCAACAGCGACGGCGCGAACACGAACATGAACGGGATGATGTAGCCCGTCAACCCGAGCTTCACGGCCGCCCAGCTCGTCTGCATCAGGCTCGCGCGTGATATGCCGTTGGCCGCGTAAACCGCCATCGCCACGGGCGGCGTGATCGCCGACAGCACCGCGAAGTACAGCACGAACAGATGCGCGGCTTCCACCGCGACGCCGAGCTTGACGAGCGCCGGCACCAGCAGCGCCACTTGCACGATGTAGGCCGGCGTGGTGGGCAGCCCCATGCCGAGCAGGATGCCCGCGAGCATCGTGAGCACCAGCGCCGCAAGCAACGAATGGCCGGAGAATGCGAGCACCACGCCGGTGAACTCAAGCCCGAGACCCGTCAACGTGATGGTGCCGATCACGATGCCGGCCGACGCGCAGGCCAGCGCCACCACCAGCGTGTTGCGCGCGCCACTGGCCAGCGCGTCGACGACGACGGACAGCGTGAACGTCCGCCGGGTGCTGGCGCGCAGCCACGTCGTCGGGATCACCGAGCCGATGCCGCAGAGTGCCGAGAACGCCGCGCTGTAGCCCGACAGCAACACGGCGACGATCACGACCAACGGCAAAAATAGATGCCCGCGCTCGACCAGCACCTCCTTCAGCCGTGGAAGGTCGGCCTTTGGCAAACCCACCAGCCCGATGCGGCGCGCTTCGAAGTGCACCGCCATGAACACGGCCACGTAGTAGAGCAGCGCGGGCAGCAGCGCGAACGCGGCCACGGTCAGGTACGACACGCCCAGAAACTCGGCCATCACGAACGCGGCCGCGCCCATGATCGGCGGCATCAGCTGGCCGCCGGTGGACGCCACCGCCTCCACCGCGCCGCAGAACGCGGGCCGGTAGCCGGTGCGGATCATCAGCGGAATCGTGAATGTGCCGGTCGTCATCACGTTGGCGACCGCGCTGCCGGACACCGTGCCGAACAGGCTGCTCGTGATCACGGCCACCTTGGCCGGCCCGCCCGATGTATGTCCGGCAAGCGCAAGCGCGAAGTCCATGAACAGCTGACCCGCCCCGCTTTTCTCGACGAACGCGCCGAACAGGATGAACAGCATCACGTAGGTGGCCGACACGTACAGCGGAATGCCGAAGATGCCTTCGGTCGTCAGATACAGCTGATCGAGCATCATGCCGAAAGACTGATTGCCGAGCGTGAGGCCGTAGAGCAGAAACACGCCAGCCGTGATCGGCAGCGCCCAGCCGGTCGCGCGCCGCGTCGCTTCGAGCACCAGCACGATCAGCCCGATGCCGAACATGTAGTCGGCCGCGCGCGGATCGTCCACGTAGTACATCCGGTTCTGGATGTAGCTGAGCACGGCGCTCGGGTACAGCGCGCACGCCGCAGCCACCATGACGAGCAGCAGATCGAACCACGCGACGCGCCCGGTGTCCCCGGCGCGGCTCGGCATCAACAGGAATGCGAGCACGAGTGCGAAGGCGAGGTGCGATCCGCGAAACACGTACGCGTCGGGCGGGCCGACGAACGCCACGTACAGATGAAACACCGCCATCGCGACCGCGACGACGGTGACCACACGCTGCGTGGCTGCTGCAGGCAGGGACAGGGTCATGGACAAGCGACCGGACTGGCTGAAAAGGCGCGACACGACCGCATGGCCGCGTCAAGGCTGCACGGCATCTGCGCTCAGAGCACGCCGGCTTCCCTGTAGTAGCGCTCGGCGCCTTTGTGCATCGGCACGCCGATGTCCTCGGCCATCATCTTCGGGGTGGTGGCGGACATGGCTTTGGCGATCGACACCAGATCGGCCTTGTTGGCCATCATCTGTTTGAGCATCTGGTAGACAACCTTCTCATCGAGATCGCAACGCGCGATCATGTGGGTGGCGTAGCCGATCGTCTGCACGTCCTGCGTCTGTTTCGGGTAGCTGTTGGCCGGAATCACGAGCTTGGTGTAGCCCGGGTTCAGCTTCTTCATCGCCTGGAATTTGTCGTCGCCGATCGGCACCAGCTTGATGTCGCGCGCGGACGCCAGGTCCATGATCGAGGACGCCGGCACGGTGGTGCCGAGCGTGAACGCCTGCGCATTGTTGTCCTTCATCAGCGACACCGCATCGGTGTAGGAGACGAAGCTCACGCGGCCGAGCTCCGGATACTTCAAGCCGTACACCTCGAGCGCCTGCTGCGTGATGAACTCGGCCGTGTTGCCCTTGGGTTGCACGGCGACCGGCTTGCCCTTGAAATCGGCCATCGAGTTGATGCCCGCATCCGCGTTCGCCACCACCTGGAAGTATTGCGGGTACAACGTCGCCACGTTGCAGACGTTGTCGGCCTTCGCATCGAACGGGGCCCGCCCGGCCACCCCATCCACGGTCGAGATCGAGTTGGCAAAGCCCATGTCGGCCTTGCCGCCCTGCACCGCTTTCACATTCGCGATGCCCGCGCCGGGCAGCACCTGCACCTTCATGCCGGCCTTGTCCGCCATGTTGGCGATCGCGCCGCCCAGCGGGTACCAAGAGCCGCCTTGTGGGCCGGTCATGAGCTTGACCTGTTGTGCCTGGCTTGCTGCGGCGGCGCAGCACAGCAATGCGCCGAGCGCGAGCGAAGAAAAAGGCTTGCGAGGGGTTTGCATGGTTTGTGTCTCCCGGTGCGTTTGTTTCGATATGCCGCCAAGATTGCCGCAAGGCAGGCAGCGAGAAGTACTTGTTGTTGTTCGCTTCATGATCGCAGGCACTTCGCGTGACCACAATTAGGGCTTGGCCTGAGTGCGGTTTCGACGCCCGCCAATTGCAAATGCGAGCGATTCGCATTTATACTGACTGGAGCCAGGCGTCTTCCATGGACGTCTGCCCTTTCAACCAGCTGCGACCACCCATGATTGTTTGTGTCTGCAACCGAGTCTCCGACCGCGAAATCGCCCGCCATGCGCATGCCGGCATGAGTTTCGACGACATCCAGCTCGAGTTGGGCGTGGCCACGGTCTGCGGCAGCTGCGAGCGTTGTGCGCGTGATGTGGTGGATCAATGCTCGGCCTTGCGGCCCGCTTGCGCCGTGGAGCGGACGGACCCTGAGCAGCGCAGCGACCCAGCGCACACTGCGAACATTTCGCCGATGTTCTGGCTTCGGCTGGGCACTGCGGCCTGAAGTCAAGGGCCACTGCCGTCCGGCATGCCGGACGCGCCTGCGCGCTGCAGACGCCTGGCGCCTCCCTGTCCCGTGCCATTCATGCTATCGAATTCGCAGCGAGAGATGCCAATCGGTGCGGCGGCTGACAACGAAAGCAGGGCGATGTCCTGATCGATCATGCTGGACTGCGCCGCGACGCCCTGCGAGGTCGGTCGTCCTGCGCCCGGGTCGCCAGCAGGCAGACAGCCAAGCCGATGGTTCACACTCCGGGGCCACGGGTGTCCGCGAAGGGACTGGCTGAGCAGCGTTTTGCACATTTCCCCTCCTCAAATCCATCTGTGATCTGCGCTTCGAAGAGAAAGCTTTGTTCAGCGCAAGCCGATCGACATCCGTTTCGCTGGTTATCTCCTTTCAAGTCGCTCGTGTCTTCGTCCGAACCCACCACTCCGTCCATCGGGCGAACGCTTGCGACGGTCAGCGGCGTGGCACTGCTGCACGCGGCGGTGCTATGGGGATTGCAGCAAGGGCTGATTCGTAAACCTCCAGAGGTTGAAGAGCCCGTGGTTGTGCTCGCCGAGCTGGTAAATCCGCCTTTGCCAACCCCCCCAGCCACAGCGCCGCCCGCTGCATCTGTGCTGGAGGCTCCAACGCGCACCACCGTCGAACCGCCACCGCCGTCCACCGCCACCGCCACCTCCACCTCCACCTCCACCTCCACCTCCACCTCCACCTCCACCTCCACCTCCACCTCCACCTCCACCTCCACCTCCACCTCCACCTCCACCTCCACCTCCACCTCCACCTCCACCTCCACCTCCACCTCCACCTCCACCTCCACCTCCACCTCCACCTCCACCTCCACCTCCGCCCTCCGCCTCCGCCTCCACCTCCGCCCAAGCGACCGCCCCCACCCGCGCCCAAGCCTCCGCCGAAGCCACGGCCTGCGCCGCAGCCACCGCCTGCGCCACGCGTGCCGGCGGTTGAGGAGGCACCGGCGCCTGCAACGGCACCACCGGCTTCCGTGGCCGTGCCGACGGCGCCCGCTCCAGTGGCGCCGCCGGCCCCCGTGGCGGTCCCGGCGCCGGCCGGCGCCGTGGCTGCCCCGAAAATCGAATTGCCTTCGAGCAATGCGAGTTATCTGCAGAATCCGCCACCTGCCTATCCGGCGATGAGCCGGCGACTCGGTGAGCAGGGCAAGGTGATGGTGCGTGTGCTGATCGGCACCGACGGCCGCGCGGCGAATGCCGAAATCGCTCGCTCCAGCGGATTCGACCGGCTGGACCGCACCGCGCTGGAGACCGCGCTGCGTTGGCGTTACGTGCCGGGCAAGCGCGGCGGCGTGCCGGAGGCGATGTGGTTCAACGTGCCGATCAATTTCGTTCTCGAATGATCGCGTTCGCGCTTTCCTGAATTCGTTTTTGTACCTTCTGCTGAGAGGCTCTTTCCCCATGGATTCGCAATTCGGCCTGATCCACGTCTGGACCCAAGGCGACGTCGTCACCCGCATCACCGCCGTGCTGCTGCTGGTGATGTCGATCGCTTCCTGGTGCGTGATCGCGCTCAAGACGCTCGATTTGCTGAAGTACCGGCGGCTCGCGCGGCGTGCCGAGCGGTTCTGGCGCAGCCCGGACTTCGCGGCGGGTCTGACCAGCTTGGGCGGTGGGTCGGACAACCCGTTTCGCCTGCTCGCACAAGAGGGTCGGGAAGCGGTGCTGCACCAGCGCAACGGCAGCGCGCAGCTGCAGGCCGAGCTGGACCCGAGCGACTGGGTCACGCGCGCGCTGCGCAACGCGATCGATGCGTTCACCGCGCGACTGCAGTCGGGCCTCGCGATCCTTGCTTCGGTCGGCTCGACCGCGCCGTTCGTGGGTTTGTTCGGCACCGTCTGGGGCATCTACCACGCGCTGCTGGCCATTGGGCTGGCCGGCACCGCGACGATCGACAAGGTAGCCGGCCCGATCGGCGAGGCGCTGATCATGACCGCGCTCGGTTTGGTCGTTGCGATCCCCGCCGTGCTCGGCTACAACGCGCTGGTGCGCGGCAACAAGTCGGTGCTGGGCCGGCTAAACCACTTCGCGTACGACCTGCACGCGCTGCTTGTGACCGGTGCACGAATCACCTCGAGCAATGGCCGCAGCGACCGGGTGGCGGCACCGAATCCGCACCCGATCCACAACCCTTGACGCGCCATGGCTTTCGGAACACAAGACGACACCGACGAGGTGATGAACGAAATCAACATGACGCCGATGGTCGACGTGATGCTGGTACTGTTGATCATCTTCATCATCACCGTACCGGTGCTCAAGCACGCGGTCAACATCGAGTTGCCGGCGGCGAGCAACGTGCGCGAGGTGGACAAGCCCGAGACCGTGCAGCTCACGGTCGATGCGCAGGGCGGTTATTTCTGGAACGGTGAACCGACAGCCGATGCGGCACTCGCCACGCGACTCGAGCAACTCGCACAGGCCCAGCCGCAGCCCGCGCTGCACATCCGCGGCGACAAGGACGTGCGTTACGAACGTGTGGCCCAGGCGATGGCGCTGGCGCAACGCGCCGGAGTGCGCCGGCTCGGGTTCGTGACGGAGCCGGTAAAACCCTGACGACCGGTAATCGTCAATAAGCCGCTGCCACCGGCGCACAGCATTCGCTGCCGCTTCGGTGCAAAGCGGCGCGGACGCTCAGGCTTCCGGCTGCACGGCGGCCGCCACGCCCGCGCTGGCAACCTGCGCATCTTCCGGCGCCTTCACGCCACTGACGCCGACCGCGCCCAGACACTGACCGTCGCGCAGGATCGGCACACCGCCTTCGAGCATGCCGACCAAGCCCGGCGCGCTCAAAAATGCGTTGCGGCCGCCGTTGATCATCTGCTCGTACTCGGCCGAGGCGCGCCGGCCGAGCGCCGCCGTGGTGGCTTTCGCGATAGCAATCTGCGCCGCGATCGGCGCCGCACCATCGAGCCGCTGCAGCCAGAGCAGGTGGCCGCCGTCATCGACCACCGCGATCGCGACGGCCCACTGGTTTTTTGCTGCACACGCTTCGGCTGCGGCGGCAATCGCCTTGACGTCGGCGAGTTCGAGAAAGAATTTGGTCTTCATATAGGTGCTGTAGAGGCTACGAAAGCTGTGAGGGGGAAGTGCCCCCCGGCGCTCGACAGAACCGACCGAGCGCAGCGTCCGATGAAGCGCGCAGCATAGCGAAGCCGGCAAGCCCCCTGGATCCGCTGCTGCCTCCCGCATGGGAACTTCGGCGGTGCAGGGGACCTCCTTAGAATGAACACTGCAGTTGAAAAAGCGACAGTTCGCCCCGACATGCTTGGTCAGTGCAATCCATTCCTACCGAAGGAGACAGCCATTCCATGAACGAGAACTTGCAAACGATCGACCGCGCGCGCCGGCTATGGCGGCGGCTCGCTGCCGGCCGAACGTCACCGCGTGATGCGCAACACCTATTGGCTGCTTGCGCTGAGCATGTTGCCGACGGTGCTGGGCGCCTGGGTGGGTGTGGCCACCGGCATCACACAAAGCCTGACGGGCGGGCTCGGCCTGGTCGTCTTCCTGGGCGGCGCGTTCGGCTTCATGTATGCGATTGAGAAGACCAAGAACTCGGCGGCCGGTGTGCCGGTGCTGCTCGCATTCACGTTCTTCATGGGCCTGATGCTGTCGCGGCTGATTGCGACGGTGCTCGGGTTGTCCCAACGGCACGCAACTGATCATGACGGCGTTCGGCGGCACCGCCGGCGTATTTTTCGTGATGGCGAGCCTGGCCAGCGTGATCAAGCGTGATCTGTCCGGCATGGGCAAGTGGCTGATGGTCGGCGCGCTGGTGCTTGTTGTCGGTGCGGTGATCAACGTGTTCGTCGGCTCCACCGCCGGCATGCTTGCGATCTCGGTGGCGGCCATCGGCATCTTCAGCGCATTCATGCTGTATGACCTGAAGCAGGATTCATCGACGGCGGCGAGACGAACTACATCAGCGCCACGCTGCGTCTCTACCTGGACCTGTTCAACGTGTTTCAGAGCCTGCTGATGCTGCTCGGCATCACGAGCGGCGGCGACGACTGATCGCACGCCGACGATCATGAGGGTTCGTCGTCGGCACTGCGGTGCCGGCGGCCGCTTCGGTGCCTCGCTTCTTGCGAGGCATTTTTTTTACGTGTACGCCGCGTCCATGGTTGAAAGCCCCGAGAGCGTCCCCAGCTTCTCCACTGGGCCACCGAAACCGAACGGCTGGCAGCTTCTTCCCAGTCAGATCCAGGACTTGCCATGTGGAATTTCGCGCGTTTGTGGCTTCGCTTCAAAAAAGAGATCGCACTCGGCCTCGCGCTCGTGCGTGATCCGCGCGCACCGCTTTCGTCCAAGTTGTTGATCGCGGCGGCGGTGCTGTACGTGGTGATGCCGTTCGATCTGGTGCCGGACATCCCGTTCATCGGCTGGCTGGACGACGGCTTGATCGCCTATCTGCTGCTGCAGCTTTCGACCAAGCTGTTGCCGCCCGATCTGCTGGCCGCGCTGCGCGCGCGGGTCGACAGCGCACGCGGTGCAATGGCGCGCCCGACGCATGGCTGAACGGCGGTGGCAAATTGTTCCGACCCGCTGGGACCCGGCACGCTTTTTGTAAGACCAAAAACCGAGAACTTCGAGAGAAAGACAATGACCGATCCTGTGCCGACCGATTCTGGTCGACCCTCCCAGCCCGCCTGGCAGCGCCCGCAACCTCCGGGGCCGGCATCTCCCGCCACGGCGGCGAATCATGCGCAACCACAGCAACCGCCGACCGCCAACGCACCGGCTGTGGTCGGCTCGGCTTTGCCCCCATCGGGCACCCCGACCCCTGGTCCCGCTGGTGCTGCGGGCACGCCGTCGCCGGATCACGCCGAGGCCGCCGAGGCCGCCGGGTCCACTCAGGGCGACGGCGCGACCATTGCGCAGCTTCAGGCCGAGTTGGCGACGTTGAAAGCGAAAAGCGGTGAACTCGCCGATCAGTATCTGCGTGCCAAAGCGGATGTCGAAAACGCGCGCCGCCGTGCGGACGACGAAGTCTCCAAGGCGCGCAAGTTCGCGGTGGAAGCATTTGCCGAGAGCCTGCTGCCCGTGCTCGACAGCCTTGAAGCCGGGCTTGCGATCAAGGAAGCCACGGTGCAGCAGATTCGCGAAGGCTCGAAAGGCACGCTGCAGCAATTGAGCGCCGCGCTCGAACGCAACAAGGTGGTGCCGATCGAGCCGAAGCCCGGCGAGAAATTCGACCCGGATCGCCATCACGCGATCAGCGTTGCGGCGGTGCCGGCAGGGCAGTCGGCCGTTGCGCCGAACAGCGTGGTCGCGGTGCTGCAAAAGGGCTACACGATCGCAGACCGCGTGCTGCGGCCCGGCATTGGTCACGGTGTCGGCGCCCAGTTGAGATACACCAGAGCAGCGTGCGCGCAGGCGCATGCTGCTCTTGAAGTTGCAGCATCGCATCCCTACCTGCAGACCAGTCACACGTTTCGTTCGCAAATTCAACGACCCACAATTCTCGGAGCTTCATCAACATGGCAAGAATCATCGGCATCGACCTCGGCACCACCAACAGCTGCGTGTCCATCATGGAAGGCAACACCACACGCGTGATTGAAAACAGCGAAGGCGCGCGCACCACGCCGTCGATCGTGGCCTATCAGGAAGACGGCGACATCCTCGTCGGCGCGTCGGCCAAGCGGCAGGCCGTCACGAACCCGAAGAACACGATCTACGCGGTCAAGCGCCTGATCGGCCGCAAGTTCGACGAGAAAGAGGTGCAAAAGGACATCGACCTGATGCCCTACAAGATCGTCAAGGCCGACAACGGCGACGCCTGGGTGGATGTGCGCGGCAAGAAGCTCGCGCCGCAGCAGGTCAGCGCGGAAATCCTGCGCAAGATGAAGAAGACCGCCGAAGACTACCTCGGCGAGCCGGTCACCGAAGCCGTGATCACGGTGCCGGCCTACTTCAACGACAGCCAGCGCCAGGCCACCAAGGACGCGGGCCGCATCGCCGGCCTCGACGTCAAGCGCATCATCAACGAGCCGACCGCGGCCGCGCTGGCGTTCGGCCTCGACAAGCAGGACAAGCGCGATCGCAAGATCGCGGTCTATGACCTGGGCGGCGGCACGTTCGATATTTCGATCATCGAGATCGCCGACGTCGACGGCGAAAAGCAGTTCGAAGTGCTGTCGACCAACGGCGACACGTTCCTGGGCGGCGAAGACTTCGACCAGCGCATCATCGACTACATCATTGCCGAGTTCAAGAAGGACCAGGGCGTCGACCTGGGCAAGGACGTGCTCGCACTGCAGCGCCTGAAGGAAGCGGCCGAAAAAGCCAAGATCGAGCTGTCGAACAGCTCGCAGACCGACATCAACCTGCCCTACATCACGGCGGATGCGATCGGGCCCGAAGCACCTGAACATCAAGCTGACCCGCGCCAAGCTCGAATCGCTGGTCGACGAACTGATCGAACGCACCATCGCGCCGTGCCGCACCGCGATCAAGGACGCCGGCGTCGACGTCAGCGACATCAACGACGTGATCCTGGTCGGCGGCATGACGCGCATGCCGAAGGTGCAGGAGAAGGTCAAGGAGTTCTTCGGCAAGGAGCCGCGCAAGGACGTGAACCCGGACGAAGCGGTCGCTGTCGGCGCCGCGATCCAGGGCCAGGTGCTCTCGGGTGACCGCAAGGACGTGCTGCTGCTCGACGTGACCCCGCTGTCGCTCGGCATCGAGACGCTGGGCGGCGTGATGACCAAGATGATCACGAAGAACACGACGATCCCGACCAAGTTCGCGCAGACCTTCTCGACCGCCGACGACAACCAGCCCGCCGTGACGATCAAGGTCTTCCAGGGCGAGCGCGAGATCGCCACTGCGCAACAAGCTGCTGGGCGAGTTCAACCTCGAAGGCATCCCGCCGTCTCCGCGCGGCATGCCGCAGATCGAGGTGTCGTTCGACATCGACGCCAACGGCATCCTGCACGTCGGCGCGAAGGACAAGGGCACGGGCAAGGAAAACAAGATCACCATCAAGGCCAATTCGGGTCTGTCCGAAGCCGAGATCCAGCAGATGGTGAAGGACGCCGAGCTGAACGCCGCCGACGACAAGAAGAAGCTCGAGATCGTGCAGGCCCGCAACCAGGGCGAGGCCAGCGTGCACAGCGTGAAGAAAGAGCCTGACCGAACACGGCGACAAGCTCGACGCCGGCGAGAAGGAAAAGATCGAAGCGGCCATCGAAGGACGTCGAAGAAGCGCTCAAAGGCGAGGACAAGTCCGCGATCGAAGAAAAGACCAACGCCGCTCATGACCGCGAGCCAGAAGCTCGGCGAGAAGATGTATGCCGACATGCAGGCCGATGCAGCGCCGCAGGCGCGGCAGCCGGCATGGGCGCCGCGGCGCAAGGCGCGGCAGCCGGCGGCGCATCGTCACGCGGCGGTCAGGCCGCCGACGACAACGTGGTCGACGCCGAAGTCAAGGAAGTCAAGAAGGGCTGATCCGCATCCTGCGCGCCGACACCGCGCCGGCCGTCCGCGTTCATCGGGCGGTCGGCGCTGGAGTTTTGCCCGCGCGGCGGCGCCGACCTGCGCGCTGCCGCACCAGCCGGCATCCGTTCGCTCACCGTATTTTCGCCTCGAACCGATTTCATCCATGGCCAACCAGAAGCGCGACTACTACGAAATCGCTCGGCGTTCCGAAGAACGCGAGCGACGAGGAAATCAAGAAGGCTTATCGCAAACTTGCGATGAAGCACCACCCCGACCGCAACCAGGGCGACGGCAGAAGGCAGTCGGAAGAGAAATTCAAGGAGGCCAAGGAAGCCTACGAGATGCTGTCCGACCCGCAGAAGCGCGCGGCCTACGACCAGTACGGCCATGCGGGCGTCGACCCGAACATGCGCGGCGGACCGGGCGCGGAAGGCTTCGGCGGATTTGCCGAAGCGTTCGGCGACATCTTCGGCGACATGTTCGGCCAGCAGCGGGGGCGCGGCGGGCGCGCGGCGGGCGGCAGGTGTTTCGCGGCGGCGACCTGAGCTACGCGATGGAGGTCACGCTCGAGGAAGCGGCCGACGGCAAGGAAGCGCAGATCCGCATTCCGAGCTGGGAGGCCTGCGACACCTGCCAGGGCAGCGGCGCCAAGCCGGGCACCAGGCCAAGACCTGCAGCACCTGCCAGGGCGCGGGCGCGGTGCAGATGCGCCAGGGCTTCTTCAGCGTGCAGCAGACCTGCCCGACCTGCCGCGGCAGCGGCAAGATCATTCCCGATCCCTGCATGACCTGTCGCGGCCAGGGCAAGGTGAAGAAGCAGAAGACGCTGGAAGTCAACATCCCGGCCGGCATCGACGACGGCATGCGCATCCGCAGCGTCGGCAACGGCGAGCCGGGCACCAACGGCGGGCCGCCAGGCGATCTCTACATCGAGATCCGGCTGAAGAAGCACGACATGTTCGAGCGCGACGGCGACGACCTGCACTGCGCGGTGCCGGTCAGCTTCGCGACGGCTGCGCTCGGCGGCGAGATCGAGGTGCCGACGCTGGCGGGCAAGGCCGCGATCGACATTCCCGAAGGCACGCAGACCGGCAAGCAGTTCCGCCTGCGCGGCAAGGGCATCAAGGGCGTGCGCTCCAGCTATGCCGGGCGACCTGTATTGCCACGTCGCTGCTGGAGACGCCGGTCAAGCTCACCGAACACCAGCGCAAGCTGCTCAAGGAGTTCGACGAGTCGCTGAAGAAAGGCGGCAGCAAGCATTCGCCGGCGGGTGACAGCTGGAAAGAGAAGTTACGCAAGAGCTTTTTCGGCGACTGACGCGACGCGGCCAAGGCGGCCGCGAAGCCGGCTCCCTGGCCGCCAGGTCAACGTGGTTCGGCGGGCGTTCGCTTTGGCGCGATCAACTCGATCCGGCGCTGTGCACGCTGGGCGGCCGCCGCATCGCCTGCGGCTTCCGCCCGCCGGGTCTGCAGAATCAACCAGGCCAACAACGCGCGGCGCCAGCCCTGCCGTGATGCGGTATCGACCGCCTGGGTGACGACCGCATCGGTCGCGCGGCCGGTACGCAGCAGCACGCCAGCGGCCACCAGTTGCGACAACGGGTCGTCGATCGACGCCAGCACCGCGACAGTCTCGCGGTTGGTTGCCGCAGTCTCCGGCAGCGTCGCAGCCGCACGCTGACCGGCTGGCAGCAACGCAATGCGTGCCGACTCGGTCGAGGAAAGCGTCCCCGCCAGATAGGCGGCATACGCGGTTTCGGCGCCCGGCGTGAGCGCGTCTTCGAGCTTGTTGTAACCGGTGCAAGGCTCGATCACCAAAGTGGCGATTCGCGCCGCACAGCGCAACAGTTCGATGCGCGCCACCAGATCGGCCCGGCCGGTACGCGCCACGCGTTCCCGCGCACGCTCGAACTCGACTTGTTCAACGCGCTGATCGCCGACCAGCCATGCGTCGACGAACCGCTCGGACGCGGTCGCCGCATCGGACTGCCAACGTGGCGGCGGTTCGGTCGCGGCGCAGCCGCGCCAGCAGCAGCGCCGCCGCACACAGCCCTGCTGCGAAGACCTGGTGCCGCTTCACGGCAGCCGCACCCGCGGTTCGGTCGCGAACGGCAGGCGCTGATTCACCTCGTTGACGAGCCGGTCCAGATTGCGCAGGCTGCTCTCCACTTCGCCGCGCAGCAGGCTTAGGTCCTCGGTCGCGCCGCGCGTGTTGGCGGCGATGCCCTGTGCCTCCTTCAACACCGAATCGACGCGCGCCAGGCTGCGCTGCGTCGACTGCAGCGTCCTGTTCAGTTGCGACACGGTGGCCTGCGCTTCCCGCGTGACGCCGTTCTTGCCGAACACCTGCGTGCCGGCCTGCTCCAGCAGCTGGTCGGCGCGGGCCAGCAGCGCGTCGGTGCGCTCCAGCACCGAGCCGAGTCGTTCACTGTTCGCGTCGTCGCCGAGCAGCGCACCAACCACGCCGCCCGGCTGGTTGAAGCCGTCGCTCAAGCGGCGCACGTTGCCGAGCGTGGCGAACAGCGCCGAGTCGCTTGCGGTGGCGTCCTTCAGGTTTTCGATCAGCTCACGCAGCGTCACGACGAGCCGCGGAATCTCGGCCTGCACATCACCGCGCAGCAGTTCGCGCTGCGCGCCTGCGGGCAGCGCGGGGTCGGTGAGGATGCCGCTGAAGGCCCGGATGCGCGTGGCGCCGACGATGCCGCGTTCGAGCGTGAACACGCTGGAGCTGCGCAGCCAATGCATGTTCTCCTGCTCGACGTCGACCACGATGCGCACGCTCGCATCCGGCGCCAGTTCGATCCGGCGCACGCGCCCGATCGGAAAGCCGGAGAACGTCAGGTCCATGCCGGGCTCGACGCCTTCGGAGTTGTCGGTGGTCAGCACCAGCGTGCCGGTCGGATTGAAGACCCCGCGTGCGATCATCAGATAGGCGAGCGATGCAGCCAGCAGCAGGCCGACCGTGCACAGCAGCACCGCAGCCCGAAATTCGAGCCGGCTGCCCCTGCGCTGGCGCGGCGAACCGGTCACGGAACCCCCTCGCCGCTACGCATAGATCGCGAGCAGCGCGATCAACTCGATCACCAGCAGCAACGCGCCCGTACGCACCAACGTGGTCAACGTGAGGTCGACCGGGTCCGCGCGCTGGTCGCGCGGCGACGTGATGGCCGCGGCGATCGGCAGCAGGGACAGCGCGACGCTGAAAGCGATCGTCTTGAGCGACCAGACGATCGCGACCGCGGGTTCGAAGACGTTGCCGAGCACGCGCGCAAAGCGCTGCAGCGCCCACGGCGTGGTGCCGTACAGCGTCAGGTAGCCGAGCGCCAGCGTGAGCCAGCTCGCGAGCACGCAAAACACGAGGGGGGCGAACATGCCGGCCAGCGC
Organism: uncultured beta proteobacterium; assembly: GCA_963761295.1. GTDB lineage: Bacteria > Pseudomonadota > Gammaproteobacteria > Burkholderiales > Burkholderiaceae_C > JBBPYC01. The sequence goes on along the minus strand of CAVXGG010000019.1, from coordinate 59,957 downwards.
GCGCGGCAGCGCGGCAACGCGCAGCGCCTCGTCGTCGTACCGGGGCAACGGCTCCATGCGTTGGAGCTGCAAGCCGCCGCCAGTCCGCCGCATGGACAGCAACGCCGCCGCCGGCAGCGTCACCTCCACCAGCACGAACACGGCTGCCAACAACGGAATCAGCTCGAGCAGCAGCACCCGCACGATGCCCTCCAGCGCGAGCGGTGACAGCCCGTACGCGCGGGCCGCCGAGGCGACCAGCCACACCAGTACCCCGCTCATGCTCGTGGACAGCAGCAGGAAGGTGAGCAGTCCGGTGGTGGTTGCGCGGTAGATTCGGATCGCAAAGCGACGTCGTGCGCGGTGCGTCGCATAGGTCGATGGCGACAGCAGCAGTGCAGCCAGCATCGCCGCGCGCTGCGCGACGACCCCCGCGCGCCGCCCGCGCGCGCCGAGCCGCGCGAACACGCCGCCAACGCCGGGCGCGCGTGGCCACTCGGCCGCTTCGTCCGAGCGGAGGTCCGACGAAGTGCTGCTGCTGTCCATCACGGCGCATGATAGGCGAGCGCTTTCACGCCGACCACCACCTGACAATCCACCCCGTACCGCACCGATGAAAATCCGCATTCCTCGCGCACGCACCCCTTGGCGCAGCCGCAAGACCACCGCCCGCATCGAAGGAGCCGCAGCATGATCGAAGCTGCGCTGCTGGGTCCGCTGCACCGCGTGCGCGCTGGCGTGCTGGACGTCGCGTTCCATCAGATCGGCGCGGCGGACGGCACGCCGGTCGTGCTGCTGCACGGCTTTCCGTACGATGTGCACGCGTACGCCGAGGTCGCGCCGCATCTGGCCGAAGCTGGCTGCCGTGTGATCGTGCCTTACTTGCGCGGCTACGGGCCGACCGGCTTCGTCGACGACAACACGATGCGATCCGGCCAGCAGGCCGCGCTCGGCGCCGATCTGCTGGCGTTGCTGGACGCGCTGCGGATCGAACGCGCCGTGCTGGCCGGCTACGACTGGGGCGGTCGCGCGGCCTGCGTGGTGGCGGCGCTCTGGCCCGAGCGCTGCAGCGGGCTGGTATCCCTCGGCAGCTACAACATCCAGCAACTCGCGCGGGCCGCCGAGCCGCTCGAGCCCGCGGACGAACAGCGGCTCTGGTATCAGTACTACTTCCTGACCGAGCGGGGCGCCTGCGCTCTGGCGCGCGACCGGCAGGCGCTGTGCCGATTGCTGTGGCACAGCTGGTCGCCCGGCTGGGCGTTCGATGAGGCGACCTTTCAGCGCAGCGCCGCAGCGTTCGAGAACCCCGACTTTGTCGATGTCGTGATTCATTCCTATCGGCATCGGCACAACTGCGCCGCGGGCGACCCCGCGTACGACGGGATCGAGCGCCGACTGGCCGCGCAGCCGTCGATCTCTGTTCGGTCGATCACGCTGGACGGCGCGGCGGACGGCGTCGCCGCAGAGGTCGGCACCGAGCGGCACGCCCACCATTTCACCGGCCCGCGCTCGCACCGTGTGATTGCATCGGCCGGCCATAATCTGCCGCAGGAGCAACCTGCGGCGTTCGCCCGTGCGGTGCTCGAGTTGCGGGCCACGCACGCAGACGCAATCGGAGACGAATCATGATCAAGACGCTTTCGCAAACGCGCTGCTTCGGCGGCGTGCAACGGGTGCTGGAGCAGGACTCGGCCGAGATCGGCCTGCCCATGCGGTGCAGCCTGTACCTGCCGCCGCAGGCCGAACAGTGCGCCGTGCCCGCGCTGCTGTATCTGGCCGGGCTGACCTGCAACGAAGACACGTTCATGACCAAGGCCGGCGCTCAACGCGTGGCCGCCGACCTTGGCCTGGCGCTGATCGCTCCCGACACCAGCCCGCGTGGGCCAGCGGTCGAACAGATCGAGGGCGCCGCCGCTAGCTGGGATTTCGGTGTCGGTGCGGGGTTCTACCTGGATGCGACCCAAGCGCCGTGGGCCACCCATTGGCGCATGGAAAGCTGGCTGATGAACGAGTTGCTCGCGGCAGTGGCGGAGGATTTCCCGATCGATGCCGAGCGCATCGGCATCTTCGGCCATTCGATGGGCGGACACGGCGCGCTGACGCTCGCACTGCGCCATCCGGGGCGATTCCAGTCGGTCTCCGCATTCGCGCCGATCTGCGCGCCGTCGCAGTGCCCGTGGGGAGAAAAAGCGTTCGCTGGCTATCTCGGCGACAACCGCGCGCAGTGGCTGGCCCACGATGCGAGCGCGCTGATGCAGGCGCAGCGCGCGGCGCCTTTCCCCGAGGGAATCCTGGTCGACCAGGGGTTGGCCGACAAATTTCTGGCCGACAGCCAGTTGTTGCCCGAGCGGTTTGAAGCCGCATGCGACCTGGTCGCGCAGCCGCTGACCCTGCGCCGACACGACGGCTACGACCACGGCTACTACTTCATCGCCACGTTCATGGAAGACCATCTTCGCCACCACGCGCGCGTGTTGGGGCTCGAATCCTGATGCGGATGCGTTCGCGGTGGACTTCGCAAATGCGCGACGCGTGCTGACCACGCGCCGCGCTCGCCGCGCCTGGGACCCGCCTCGTGCGCATCGTCCGGTATGGCTGATCGTGCTGGCCGGCTGCTGGATCGCCAGCGTCGGCAACCTGGCGCTGTGGGGTCATCTCGCCGCACTGCCGGAACTGCAAAACGCTCGTGGCTTCGCGCTCGGGGTCTCGTTCTTCGTCGTGATTCTGAGCGGCACGGTGGCGATGCTGGCATTGCTGAACTGGCGCGGCACACTCAAACCGGCCATCGCGTTCCTGCTGGTCGCGGCCGCCATCGGCGCGCACTTCATGCTTGCATTCGGCGTGGTGCTGGACCCGACCATGATGACCAGCGTGGTGCAAAGCAGTCCGTCCGAGGCCGGCCCGCTGCTCGGCTGGCGGTTCATCGCGCTGGTCGCCGGTTTCGGTGTGCTGCCGGCCTGGCTGGCGTGGCGCGTGCGATTGGAGAGGCCGGCCATCTTGCGCCGCGCGCTCGGCAACATCGGCCTCGCGCTCGCTGCGGTCGCACTGCTTGCGGCGGCGGTGCTCGCGATGTTCCAGGACTTCTCCTCCTTGATGCGCAACCATCCGCAACTGCGCTACGAGGTCAACCCGTTCAACTCGATCTTTTCACTGATCACGGCCGAAGTCGAACTGCATCAGGCACAGGGCCGACCACGGGTGCAGATCGGACAGGACGCGCGCCTCGGCCCCAGCTTTGCAACGCAGACCCGCCCCCCACTGCTCCTGCTGGTGCTGGGAGAGACCGCGCGGGCCGGCAACTTCGGGGTGAACGGCTACCCGCGCGCGACCACGCCGGAATTGTCCGCGTTGGACAAGGCCCGAAAACTTGTGAGCCAGCGCAACGTCTGGTCCTGCGGCACCAACACCGCCACGTCGCTGCCCTGCATGTTTTCGCATCTGGGCCGCGCTGCATACGAGGACCGCACGGCGAATTACGAGAACCTGCTGGACGTCCTGCAGCACGCCGGCCTTGCGGTGCTCTGGATCGACAACCAGTCTGGCTGCAAGGGTGTCTGCGACCGCATCGCCCACACGTCCACCGCGGCGTTGGACAATCCGAGCCTGTGCGCCGACGGTGAATGTTTCGACGAGATCATGCTCGGGCAACTCGACGTGCAGATTGCCGCGCTGCCGCCGCAGCGGGTGGCGCGCGGCGTGGTGGTGGTGTTGCACCAGATGGGCAGCCACGGGCCCGCTTACTCCCGGCGTTCGCCCGCCGCGTTCAAGCCGTTTTTGCCCGAGTGCACGCAAACCGCGCTGCAGGCGTGTTCGCAGCAGCAGATCGTGAATGCATACGACAACACGATCGCCTACACCGATCACTTCCTCTCATCAGCCGTCCGCTGGCTCGAGGCTGCGAGTCTGCGGTTCGACGGCGCCCTGCTCTACCTGGCCGATCACGGGGAGTCGCTCGGCGAGAATCACCTGTACTTGCATGGCCTGCCCTATCGTATGGCGCCGGACGTGCAAAAACAGGTACCGTGGATCACTTGGCTGTCGAGAGACTTCGTTGCCCGCAGCCAGGTCGACATCGACTGTCTGCGCAGCCGCACCGATCTGCCGCTTTCACACGACAATTATTTCCATTCGGTGCTCGGGCTGATCGACATCGACACATCGGTTCGTCGGCCGGCGCTCGATCTGTTCAAGCCTTGCACCGGGAATTGAATCTCACCCCCCACCCGGGTGTGCCGCGCGGCGATCTCCGATTCAGGCAAACGGACGCCGGGGCCGCCGCATCTCGACAGCGACATCCCGCACGCACCCTGGCTGCAGCCGAAGCACGACGCCGTCGTCGCGCGTTGCAACCGACAGCCGCCGAAAGATCGCCGCCGGCAGGCGCTGCTTCGCGCCGCCACTCGCTCCGGCAACGCATGCGACTCGAGCGGCCGCGCAGACATCGGTCACCGTGACGAAGTGGTCAGGCGGTGGCCGCTGGGCCAAGTCCCAATCGGTCGCGAGCTTCGCTGTATTCCCGCTTCAGCCGTTCGATCAGGTCCGCCGTCGTCGCCACGTGCTTGATCGCACCGATTCCCTGGCCGCTGCCCCAGATGTCCTTCCAGGCTTTCTTCTTCGAACCTTCGCCGCCGCCGAAGCTCATCGCGCTCGCGTCGCTAAGCGGCAAGTTGTCCGGATCGAGCCCGGCCGCGAGGATCGACGGGCGGAGATAGTTGCCGTGTACGCCGGTAAACAGGTTGCTGTAGACGATGTCGTCCGAGTTGCCAGCGACGATCGCGTCCTTGTATTCCTGCGACGCACGCGCCTCTTCGGTCGCGATGAATGCGGTGCCGATGTAGCCGAAGTCCGCGCCCATCGCCTGCGCGGCGAGCACGGCGCCACCGGTGGAAATCGATCCCGACAGCGCTATGGGTCCGTCGAACCATTCGCGGATTTCCTGGATCAGCGCGAACGGGTTTTTCACGCCCGCATGGCCGCCAGCACCGGCGGCCACCGCAATCAGGCCATCGGCGCCCTTCTCGATCGCCTTGTGCGCGAACTTGTTGTTGATGATGTCGTGCAGCACCACGCCACCCCAGCCGTGCACGGCCTGGTTCACGTCTTCCCGCGCGCCGAGGCTCGTGATGACGACCGGCACCTTGTACTTCGCGCACATGTCCATGTCGTGTTGCAGCCGGTCGTTGCTCTTGTGCACGATCTGGTTGATCGCGTAGGGTGCTGCCGGACTGTCCGGATTGGCGCGGTCCCAGGCCGCCAGTCCCTCGGTGATTTCAGCGAGCCATTCGTCGAGCTGCGCGGCCGGCCGCGCATTCAGTGCGGGCATCGAGCCGATCACCCCGTTGATGCACTGGGCGATCACGAGCTTCGGATTGCTGATGATGAAAAGCGGCGAGCCGATCACCGGAAACTGCAAGCGGTCGAGCGGAGCGGGAAGTCTGGACATGCGAAGGTCGACCACGGTCGAGCCGCGATTAGGGATTAGTCAAATAGAGCACCGGCGCATGGCTGGTGTGCAAAGTTTGCTATCAAAAATATAGCCACCCGGGAAGCGATTCAGAACTGCTCGGGAGCCAGCGCGAGCACGCTCTGGCCACCTTGCACGATCGCATCTCGCTGCCCCGGCAAGTCGGTCAGCACATGCTCGGCATAGAAGCGCGCCGTCGCGATCTTCGCCTGCGCAAACGCGGTGTCCTCACCGCGCTCGACCATGCCCTCAGCGGCCAGCAGCGAACGCGCGAGGTCCCAGCCGGATACGAGCTTGGCCGCAAGCATCAGATAGGGAACCGAGCCCGCGAACACCACGTTCGGCTGCGCTTTGCCGTTTTCCACCATGAACTCGACGACCGCCAGAAATGCCTGCCGCGCTGCGGCCAGCCGCGTGGCTACCGCCTTCGCGTCCGCGCTGCCCGACGCCGACAATGCCTGCTCGGTCTTCTCGATGCGTTGCGCGATCGCGCGAGCGGTCTGGCCGCCGTCCCGTACGGTCTTGCGGCCCACCAAATCGTTCGCCTGGATCGCCGTCGTGCCCTCGTAGATCGGCAAGATCCGCGCGTCGCGGTAATGCTGCGCGGCACCGGTTTCTTCGACGAACCCCATGCCACCATGCACCTGGATGCCGAGCGACGTCACCTGCAGGCTCATTTCGGTGCAGTAGCCCTTGATGAGCGGCACCAGGAACTCGTAGAGCGCCGTGTGCTGCTTTCTGACTTCCGCATCCGGATGGTGGTGCGCCGCGTCGTACGCGGCGGCAGCCGACGCGGCCATCGCGCGGCCGCCCTGCGTGTGCGCGCGCATCGTCATCAGCATGCGCCGCACATCGGGGTGCTGCACGATCGCCACCGCCTGCTTCGCGCTGCCGTCGACCGGTCGGCTCTGCACGCGGTCTTTCGCGTAAGCCACCGCCTGCTGGTAGGCACGCTCGGCGATCGCCACGCCCTGCACGCCGACCGCGTAGCGCGCCGCGTTCATCATGATGAACATGTATTCAAGGCCGCGGTTTTCTTCACCGACCAGATAGCCGGTCGCACCGCCCGCGTCACCGAACTGCAGCACCGCGGTAGGCGACGCCTTGATGCCGAGCTTGTGCTCGATGCTCACGCACTGCACGTCGTTGCGCTCGCCGACCGAGCCGTCCTCGTTGACCCGGAACTTCGGCACCACGAACAAACTGATGCCCTTCACGCCCTCGGGCGCGCCGGCCACGCGCGCGAGCGTCAGATGCACGATGTTCTCGGCCATGTCGTGCTCGCCGTAGGTGATGTAGATCTTGGTGCCGAACACCTTGTAGCTGCCATCACCCTGCGGCTCCGCGCGCGTGCGCACCGCCGCCAGATCGGATCCGGCCTGCGGCTCGGTCAGGTTCATCGTGCCGGTCCAGGCACCGCTCACGAGCTTTTCGAGATAGACGGCCTTGAGTTCGTCGGAGCCCGCGGTCAGCAACGCCTCGATCGCGCCATCGGTCAGCAGTGGGCACAGCGCGAACGCCATGTTGGCCGAGTTGAGCATCTCCCCGCAAGCCGAGCCGATCGCTTTCGGCAAGCCCTGCCCGCCCACGTCGACCGGATGCTGCAAGCCCTGCCAGCCCCCTTCGGCGTATTGCCGGAACGCCTGCTTGAAGCCCGGTGTGGTGGTGACGACGCCATCCTTCCAGCTCGAAGGATGCTTGTCCCCCTCGATATTCAGCGGCGCCAGCACGCCTTCGTTGAACTTCGCGCATTCTTCGAGCACGGCCTCGGCGGTTTCATATCCCGCCTCCTCGAACCCCGGCATCTGCGCGATCTCATCGATGCGCGCGATGTGCCGCAGGTTGAACAACATGTCTTTCACGGGCGCGCGATAGCTCATCGAAACTCTCCGTCGTTTTCCAGCCGGGTTCGGGCGCGCAGGGCTTGTTGCACAGCGAACGCGCCCGTTAAGCGTTCACAGTGCCGCGACGAACTCCGGCACCGCGTTGAACAGGTCCGCTTCGAGCGAGTAATCGGCCACCGAGAAAATCGGCGCCTCGGCGTCCTTGTTGATCGCCACGATCACTTTGCTGTCCTTCATGCCGGCCAAATGCTGGATCGCACCGCTGATGCCGCACGCGATGTAGAGCTGCGGCGCGACGATCTTGCCGGTCTGCCCGACCTGCCAGTCGTTCGGTGCATAGCCGGCGTCCACCGCCGCGCGGCTCGCACCGAGCGCGGCGCCGAGCTTGTCTGCCAGCGGCGTCAGCACTTCGTCGAACTTCTCCGAGCTGCCCAGCGCACGCCCGCCGCTCACGATGATCTTGGCCGCGGTCAGCTCGGGCCGGTCGTTCTTGGCGATCTCGGAGCCGACGAAGCTCGACTTGCCGCTGTCGGCCACGGCGTCGACTTTCTCCACCGACGCACTGCCGCCCTCCGCCGCCGCCGCATCGAAGCCGGTCGCGCGTGCGGTAATGACTTTCACCGAGTCGCCGCTTTGCTGCACGGCCATCGCGTTGCCTGCGTAGATCGGGCGCTCGAACGTGTCGGGACTTTGCACCGCGGTGATGTCGCTGATCTGGCCCACGTCGAGCTTGGCAGCCACGCGCGGCGCGACGTTGCGCCCGGCCGCGGTTGCCGGAAACAGGATGTGGCTGTAGTCCCCGGCGATCGCCAGCACCTGCGCCGCGACGTTCTCGGCCAAGCCGTGCGCAAGCGATTCGCCGTCCGCGTGGATCACCTTGGATACGCCGGCGATCTTTGCCGCCGCTTCGGCTGCCGCGCCGGCGTTGCTGCCCGCAACCAGCACATGCACTTCGCCGCCGCACTGCGTCGCCGCAGTCACGGTGTTGAAGGTCGCGCCCTTGAGCGTGTCGTTGTCGTGTTCGGCCACTACGAGTGCTGTCATATCAGATCACCTTCGCTTCGTTCTTGAGTTTCTCGACCAAGGTGGCGACATCGGGCACCTTGATGCCGGCGCTGCGCTTCGGCGGCTCGGACACCTTGATCGTCTTCAGGCGCGGCGCCACGTCGACGCCGAGATCGGCCGGCTTGAGGTTTTCGAGCGGCTTTTTCTTCGCCTTCATGATGTTCGGCAAGGTGACATAACGCGGCTCGTTCAGCCGCAGGTCGGTCGTGATGATCGCGGGCAGATCGATCAAGATCGTCTCGAGGCCGCCGTCGATCTCGCGCGTGACCTTGGCTTTGTCGCCTTCGATTTCGACCTTCGAGGCGAACGTGGCCTGCGGCAGATCGCACAGCGCGGCAAGCATCTGGCCCGTCTGGTTGCAGTCGTCGTCGATCGCCTGCTTGCCGAGGATGACGAGCTGCGGCTGCTCCTTCTCGACCAGCGCCTTCAGCAGCTTGGCGACGGCAAGCGGCTGCAGCTCGTCGGTGGTCTCCACCAGAATGCCGCGATCCGCGCCGATCGCCATCGCGGTGCGCAGCGTCTCCTGGCACTTCGCATCCCCGCAGGAGACGGCGATCACTTCGGTCGCAACGCCTTTTTCCTTCAGACGCACGGCTTCCTCGACCGCGATCTCGTCGAACGGATTCATGCTCATCTTGACGTTGGCGATGTCCACGCCCGAGCCGTCCGACTTCACGCGCACCTTGACGTTGTAGTCCACCACCCGCTTCACGGGAACCAGAATCTTCATGTTGGGGTCTCCTGTTGCCTGTCATCGAGCCTGCCGCCGGGCGCCGAACCGTTCGGACACATCCGCAACTGACCAAAAATTCATTGTATGCAGCCGGGCATCAACCCGATGTCTTCATAGGGACTTGGCGCCCGGCGTGCTCGACGCGGCTGCCCAGGCCGGCTTGCGCTTCTCGATGAACGCCTGCACCCCTTCCTGCGCGGCTGGATCGATCATGTTGACCGCCATCGTCTGGCCCGCGAGCTGGTAGGCGGCTTCCGTGCCGAGTTCGCGCTGACGGTAGAAAAGCTCTTTGCCGAGCGCGATGGCCACGCGCGGTTTCGCAACGATCGATGCGACGAACGCTTCGACTTCGGCGTCCAGCGCGTCGGGTGCCACGACCCGGTTGACCAACGCGCGCTCGAGCGCCTGAGGCGCCGAAATGAAGTCGCCGGTCAGCAGCATTTCCATCGCATGCTTGGCGGCCATGTTGCGTACCAGCGGCACGCTCGGCGTCGAGCAGAACAGCCCGAGCTTCACGCCGCTGACGCCGAAACGCGCTTCAGTCGACGCGACAGCCAGATCGCACTGGGCGACCAGCTGACAGCCCGCTGCCGTGGCCATCCCTTGCACTCGGGCGATCACGGGCACCGGCAGTCGCTGGATCGTGTGCATCACACGACTGCACTGCCCGAACAGGCGCTGGTAGTAGTCCTTTGACGGCTCGGCCATCATCTGTTTCAGATCGTGCCCGGCGCAAAACGCGGCGCCGGACGCCGCAAGCACGACCACGCGTACTTCGTCATCCGCAGCGACCTCGTCGAGCGCCGTCTGTAGCGCATCCAGCATCGATTCGCTCAACGCATTGAAGTCGGCTGGCCGGTTCAACGTCAATGTGACCACCCCCCGTGCATCGCGGCTTGTCAGCAGCAGATCGTCGGATGTTTTCATTCGAGTGGTCCCCTTTTTTGTACGTCAAACGCCAGCCAATACGCGCAAGTGCGCTTCGACACTGCGGCCGAGCGCGCTCAGCGAATAGCCGCCTTCGAGGCACGACACGATGCGCCCTTGCGCGTGCCGCTCGGCGACGTCTTTCATCCGCTGCGTGATCCATGCGTAGTCCTGCTCGACCAGGCCGAGCTGAGCGAGCTGGTCTTCGCGGTGTGCGTCGAAGCCGGCGCTGATGAAGATCATCTGCGGCGCAAACGCTTCGAGCCGCGGCAGCCATTGCTGCTCGACCAGCGCGCGCACCGCATCGCCCTTGCTGTAGGCCGCGACCGGCACGTTCAGCATGTTGTCGGCCGGCCGCTCGGTGCCCGAATGGGGATAAAAAGGATGCTGAAAAAAACTCACCATCAAGATGCGCTCATCGCCCGCGCAGATGTCTTCGGTGCCGTTGCCGTGATGCACGTCGAAATCGACGATGGCGACCCGCTGCAGGCCGTGTCGCTCGAGCGCGTGGCGCGCGGCGATCGCCACCGTGTTGAAAATGCAGAAGCCCATCGCGCGGTCGTGACACGCATGGTGGCCGGGTGGCCGCACCGCGCAGAACGCGTTCGCCGCGTCGCCGGCGATCACCGCATCGGTCGCACCCACTGCCGCGCCCACCGCGGCCAGCGCCGCGTCCAGGCTGTGCGGATTGATCGCGGTATCCGGGTCCAGATATTCATAGGCCGAGCCACTGGCCAGAGCGTGTGCGAGCAACCGTTTCTGCATTGCCTGCAGCCGGGCCACATAGGCCGGATCGTGCGCGAGGATGAGGTCGGCCACTGTTGCCGGCTTCGCCTCGCGCCGGTCGAGTGCGATGTCCAGACCGCTGCTGAGCAGCCGGTCTTCGATGGCGGTCAGCCGCTCGGGCCGCTCCGGATGGCCCGCGCCCATCTCGTGCCGCAGACAGGCGGCGGGGTTGAAATATGCGGTATTGGTCACTGCTGCACAGCCCCGTGGGGGGTTTTCGGGTATGGTCAAACGACGACTCGCGCTCTGCGGCTCGTGCAAGCCTGTGATGCCTTCTCAGCATCTGGCAGCAAGCCTTCCGCCTTCCATTCAACGCATGCTTCGATGAACGTCTCGCAGAAACTGAAACGCTTGCTTGATCAGCTTAACACGGTGATTGTGGGCAAGCCGGTGCAGGTGCGCGACTGCGTGGCCTGCCTGCTGGCCGGCGGCCATCTGTTGATCGAGGACGTGCCGGGTGTCGGCAAGACGACCCTGGCGCATGCACTGGCCGGTGCGCTCGGGCTGCAGTTCTCGCGTGTGCAGTTCACCGCCGATCTGATGCCGAGCGACCTGTCGGGCGTGTCGGTCTACGAGCGCGCCAAGGAGACGTTCGTGTTCCACCCGGGCCCGGTTTTCGCGCAAGTGCTGCTCGCCGACGAGATCAACCGTGCAAGCCCGAAGACGCAAAGCGCGCTGCTTGAAGCGATGGAAGAAAAGCAGGTCACCGTCGAAGGCCAGACACGGCCGTTGCCTACTCCGTTCTTCGTGATCGCCACGCAGAACCCGCATGACCAGATCGGCACTTTCGCGTTGCCCGAGTCGCAGCTCGATCGCTTTCTGATGCGCATCTCGCTCGGCTATCCAGACCGCAAGGCGGAGCGGATGCTTCTGGCCGGCAACGACCGGCGGGAGCTGGTGGCTGGGATGCCGGCCGTGCTGACGCCCCACGAATTGGTCGAACTGCAGGGTCTGGTGCAAAGCATCCATACCGCCGAGCCGCTGCTTGACTATGTGCAGGAACTGCTGGCTGCCACCCGCTCGGGCCGCTGGTTCGCGCAAGGCCTTAGCCCGCGTGCGGGCATCGCGCTGCTGCGCGCGGCCAAAGCCCAGGCGCTGCTGGCCGGCCGCGATTACGTGGCACCGGACGACGTGCGCGACATCCTGCCGCAGACGGTCGCGCATCGACTGGTGCCGGTCGGCAGCGCCGGCCGCGGGCCGCGCGAGCAGGTCAGTGCGATGATCGACGCAGTCGCTATTCAGTGAACGCTCCTCAAGAGTTTGCTCCCATCGCTCGAGTCTCGCCGTTCCGTGGCCAGGCGCGGCGCATCCGGTCGGGCCGAGCCCGGCTGGCGCGCTCGTTCGAACGGTCTGCGGCGCTTGACTCGCGGTCGGGCATGCCGGCTTCGTCGTGTGATCCCGGGCAATGGCGCATGGCGTTGAAGCGCGGCTCGCCGGGCTGTTCGAGGCACGGCCGATTGGAAGGTTCGCCATGAGCGTTCCCTCCACACTGTTGGGCGAACTCGACCGTTCGGCTCAAGATGGGCGCCGCTGGCGCAATCCGCTCAAGGCGGTCCGGCGCCGCTTTCATGCCTGGGCGATGGCGCGTCTGCCGATTACCGACACGCTGACGCTGGCGCAGAACAACATCTACATCCTGCCTTCGCGCGCCGGGCTCATGTTGGGCGCGACGCTGCTGGTGCTGTTGGTTGCATCGATCAACTACCAGCTCAATCTCGGCTATCTGTTGACGTTCCTGCTGGCCGGCAGTGCGGTGATCGGCATGCATGTGTCGCACAGCACGCTGCGCGCGCTGCAGTTGAGCGTGTCGGCGCCGCCCGCGCAGCACATGGGGGGCGGCGCGTCGTTCGACGTGACGCTGACCAACCGGCGCCGCTCGACGCGTTACGGCATCGGGCTTGCGGTGCTGAACGAGGCGCTGCTCGGCCACTGGGCCTGGACCGATGTGCCCGCGCAGGGCATGTGCAGCGTGCGCATCGCGTTTCAGCCACGCCGGCGCGGTCGCCATCGGTTGCCAGCGCTGAACGCCGAGACGCGGTACCCGCTCGGCACGTTTCGCGTCTGGAGCGTCTGGCGGCCGGCTGCCCACGTGATGATCTACCCGGCGATCGAGCCGAGTCCGCCGCCGTTGCCGTTCGGCGGATCGCATCGCGCGGGCGCCGCGGCGTCGAGTCAGCCGTCGAACGATGAATTCGACGGCGTGCGCGCCTATCGGCGCGGCGATTCGCTCAAACACGTGGTCTGGAAAAAAGCGGCCAAGACCGGCGAACTGATCACCCGCGAGGCGACGCCTTTGCAGCGCGAAGAACTTTGGCTCGACTTCTCTGCCACCGGCTTGATCGATACGGAGGACCGGCTGGCACGGCTGTGCGCCTGGTTGCTGCGCGCCGAAGCGCAGGGGCTCGACTACGGATTGCGCCTGCCAGGTCAACGCATCGCACCCGCGAGCGGGCCGGCGCATCGCCAGCGCTGCCTGGAAGCGCTCGCGCTGTTTTAACCGGCCCGATGAGCTTGGGCAGATGCGCTGTCAGGCCGCGCGCCGGTGCCCGATCTCGAAGTTGTTCCGCCACCGCTGCGGTCCACCCCTTTGAGCAGCCACAACGGCCGGTGCGCGAAATTCACCGCGACGCCCGTCTTGCCGTCGGCCGGCCGCAAGGTGCGGTCGAATACCGACGTGGACGGCATGTAGCGCAGCGCTACGCCGGTGCGTCGCTTGCTCGACGTGTTGGCCTTCGCGCCGTGAATCATGTAGACGTCGTGCAGCGACATCTGGCCCGGCGTCGAGCTCGATGTCGACCGCTTCGGCCTCGTCGAAGCTGCCGGACTGCCATGCGCTGGTTCAGCGTGAGGTCGTCGCGGTCTTCGTGCAGATGCGGGTGCAGATGCTGGCCGAGGTGCGACCTCGGAATCACGCGCAGACAGCCGTTTTCGATCTTCGACGCTTCGAGCGCCACCCAGACCGTGCAGTTGGCCAGCGGCCGGATCGGCCAGTAGTGACCGTCCTGGTGCCACGGCGTCTCAAAGCCCTGCTCCGGCGGCTTGCAAAACACGTGGCAGCCCCAGAGCACCACATCCTCGCCGATCACGCCGGAGACCAGTTCGACGATCTCCGGATCGCGCGCCAGTTCGAGAAACGCGCTGCTGCCGCGCACGCCCTCGCCGTTGTCGCCCGCGATGTGCGCCGACACGAGCTTCTCGGGCCGCACGCCGGGGTTGTTGCGGATCAGCTCGTCCAGCGCGTCGCGCATCGTCGCGACGCGCTCGGGCGGCAGCCGGTACTGCGGAACGACCCATCCCTGCTGCTCGTAAGCGTCGACCTCCGTGCGTGACAACGTCGCCATGCGGTTTCCCCGAACTGAATTACAGCGCTTTGTTCCGATGGATTCTGAAGCGCACCCGGTGAGCGGTCAAACGAGCACCTCCACGCAGGCTGGGTGCCCGAGAAACTCGGCCGGGCTCGCGCTGCGCCCATAGGCGCCCGACTGAAAAATCACGACCAGATCGCCTTCCTGCGCAACCGGCAACTCCATCCGGTCGGCGAGCAGATCCAGTGGCGTGCACAGCGGCCCGACCACCGATGCCGTTTCGCGGCGATCCGACTTCGGCTTGCTGCCGATGGCCACCGGATAGTTTTTGCGGATGACCTGGCCGAAATTCCCTGACGCGGACAGGTGGTGGTTCAGCCCTCCGTCGGTGACGAGAAACACCTGCCCGCGCGACACCTTGCGGTCCACCACGCGGGTCACGTAGATGCCGGCTTCACCCACCAGGTAGCGGCCGAGCTCGATCACGAGCGACGCCTGCGGCAGTTCGCTTTCGGCACGTCGCGCGAGTTCGGCCAAGTTCGCGCCGATGGGGCCGAGATCGAGCCGCTGCTCACCCGGAAAATACGGAATGCCGAAGCCGCCGCCCAGATTCAGAAAGCGTACCGCTGTGGGCGCCAGCGCAGCCAGCCGAACCGCCAGCTCGAACGACTTCAACTGCGCTTCGCAGATCGATTCGGCTCGAAGGTTTTGCGAACCCGCGAACAGGTGGAAACCTTCGAACGCGACATGCGCGTTGTGGCCGACCGCTTCCAGCAATTCGGGCATCTGCTCGACATCGATGCCGAACTGCTTCGGCCCGCCGCCCATGCGCATGCCCGAGCCTTTCAGTTCGAAGTCAGGATTGACCCGCACCGCGATGCGGGCCGACATCCCCAACTCAGCCCCGATGGACTCGAGCAGCGTGACCTCGCGCATCGACTCGACGTTGATCAGCACGCGCGCGGCCACCGCCTGGCGCAGCTCCGCCTCGCGTTTGCCGGGGCCGGCGAAGCTGACCTCGGCCGGGTCGGCACCGGCATCAAGCGCGACCTTGAGTTCGCCGGCGGAAGCGACATCGATGCCGTCGACCAGACCCGCCATGAATTGCACGAGCGCAGGCATCGGGTTCGCCTTCATCGCGTAATGCAGCTTGATCGATGCGGGCAGCGCGGCGCGCAACTCGACCACGCGCTGTCTCAGCAGCGACCGGTCGTAGGCGTAGAACGGCGTGCTGCCGACGCGGGCGGCGAGCAGGCCCAACCGCTGGCCAGCGATCAGCAGTTCGCCATCGTCGGCTGTTTGAAGATGTTCGCGTGGTGCGTGGACCGGAGCGATGCGGGCGGGGGATGACATGAATACGGGGGCTTCTCAAAAGAACGGCGACGGAGAATGGAATGTCAGGCAACGAATCTGCAGTGCCGTGGTCAAGGGCCCGTGCCGGAACGCTGTTCGACCGACGGTCCGCCGTTCGAGGCGTCGAGTTGTTGCTGCACATCGGGTGGCGCGAGTCGCAAGACGACGCGTTGCGAAGCACCCCAGCTCAAGGCGATCCATGGCGCGACCGAAGCCACCATCGCTTCGAGCCGCCAGAGCTTCAGAAAACTAGCAACGCCAATGCGGACTGCGCCGAGCTGCATGTGGGCGCGCCGCGAGCCGGCATTGAATCGGCTCACCCGGCTGAACGTGTACGCCACACCGCGTTCGTGCAGTAAGGCATTCGCGCCATGCCATACCGCCATGAATGCCGTGCCCATGCGGTATTCGGGAAACACGTACATGTCGAAGTCGAACACCGATCGCTCAGGCTGCACGAGCTGGAAGGTGCAGCGCACCTCGTCCTCTTCATAGACAGGTGTGGAGAACCAGACGAAGCCGATCAGCACCTCATTGCGATAAGCGCCCAGGCACTCCGCGCCCTGCTCGAACCGCTGCGCCTTGATGTCGTCGCGCGCCGGCATGCGGTCTATATCGGGGTGGCCGCGGCCGATCGGTGCAAACCGCATGTTTTTCAACCGGTTCGGTGCGAGCAACGGGTGGCCGCCGATCGGCTGCGCCATCAGGTCATAGACGTACAAGCCGGTTGCCCGGCCGCGCAGTACGCGACCGACAACATAGACCGCCCCGTCCACGAAGCCGAACTCGTGCAGCGGGCCGGTCGCCCGGCGCCAGCTGCGCCGCGCCCACTCGATCACCGGCACATGACCTCGCTCACCGTTCGCCCGGTGGCACCCATTGGCTCGTCAGCAGCTTGCGATCGATCTTGCCGTTCGGGTTGCGTGGCAGCGGGCCGGACACCACGTCGATGCCAGCCGGCACCATATAAGCCGGCATGCGGGCGCGGCAATCGGCAAGCAGTGCGTCGAGGTCTACCGCTGTCTGACCCTCCGGCGCGGTCGCAATCACCTGGATGGCCTGGCCGAGCGCCGCATGTTCGAAGCCGAACGCTGCGCATTCGCCAATCCGGCGCGTGGCATACAGGATCTCTTCGACTTCTGTCGGACTGACGCGATAGCCGGAAGTCTTGATCATCTCGTCGCGCCGGCCAATGAAGTAGAGGAAACCGTCCGTGTCGCGCCGGACGGTGTCACCCGAGAACACCGCATATTCGGGCAACTGCAGACCTGCTTGACGGCCGCCTGCACCCGCCGGCAGCAGTCGATACCGCTCGGCGGTCTTCTCCGCGTCGTTCCAGTAACCCATGCCGACCAGCGCGCCGCGGTGCACCAGTTCGCCGGGCTCTTCGGCGTCGCATGCGCGTGCCGTCTTCGCGCAGAACCAGGATCTCGGCATTTGGAATCGCGCGGCCGATCGAGTCGGGCCGGCGGTCGACTTCCGTCGGCGGCAGATAGGTCGAGCGGAACGCTTCGGTCAGACCGTACATGAGGAACGGCCGGGCGTTCGGCACGCGCTGGCGCAGCAGATTCAGCGTCTCGCGCGGCATGCGCCCGCCGGTGTTTGCAAAATAGCGCAGATCCCGGTCGATCTCGGCTGGCCAGTCGAGTTGCGCCAGCTGGATGTAGAGCGGCGGCACCGCGGTCAGCCCTGTCACCTTCTCGCGCTGCATGCACTTGAGCACGTCGCGCGGCAGCAAATGGTTCAGCAGCACCACACGGGCGCCACTGTGGAACGCAGTGGTCAGCTGACTGAAGCCCGCATCGAACGACAGCGGCAGCGCGGCGAGCAGCGTGTCGTCGGCATCGTTTTCCAGATAGGACGCGACGCTTTTGGCACCCGCCACCATGTTGCGGTGCGAAAGCACCACGCCCTTGGGCCGGCCGGTGCTGCCGGAGGTGTAGAGGATCGAGGCCATGTCGGTGTCGATCACGCGGTGGCCGCCCTGCGCCGGTGTGTCTTGCAACGCTTGCCAGTCGTGCACGGCCAGTCGCGACGCGCCAGCAGACGACGCGCTGCGCTCACCCACCGTCATAATCACATGCCGCAGGTCCGGGCAGTCGCCCAGCGTGGACTGCAGTGCAGCAAAGCGCTCGGGCGACGTGACCAGCGCACGCACGTTGCAGTCGCGCAGAATGAAGCCGACCTGCTCCGCTTTCAGCAGCGGATTGAGCGGCACGAACACCATGCCAGCGGCGGGCGCGCCAAAGCTCGCGATCACGGTTTCGAACCGCTTTTCGAGATAGATGCCGATTCGGTCGCCGCGCGCCAGACCGAATTGCATCAGCGCCCCGGCGAACGCCTGCACGGCGCTGCGCAACTGGTCATAGCCGAGCGTGCCCGCGCCATGGGTCAATGCCGCCGCCGTCGGTGTCCGCAGGGCCGCGACGTCGATCAATTCGTGCAGCAGATTGGATTCGGGCATAACGACAGTCGAGTGGACCGCCAGACAAAGAAGAATGGTCGTGCAGCGGGGAAATGACGCTGGAAAGTATCGCACAGCCCCCTGCTGGAGAAAGTCCGGCGGATGGCCCGCGCCCCTTCTAAAATCGTGCGGTTCTATGCATTTCTTCGAACTCCTTGTATCGTCCTTGCTCACTGAGAAGCCGCTCGCTGCCGCAGCCGCCGACCGCGCGGGCTTCGATCGATCGGCGGCCACTTGACTGCCCACGCCGGTTTGCAGGCCTTCTATCTCCCGGCCCCATCGGGCGGCCGCTTCTGCCTGTTTCATGCGCCACAAGGCGAACACGCACTCGGCCGTGTGCTTTATGCGCACCCGTTTGCCGAGGAAATGAACAAGTCGCGGCGGATGGCCGCGCTGCAGTCGCGCGCCCTGGCAGTCGCCGGCTTCGCGGTGCTGCAGATCGACTTGTTCGGCTGTGGCGACAGCAGCGGCACGTCCGGGGACGCAACCTGGGAGGGTTGGGTCGACGATCTCGTGGTCGCACACGATTGGCTGCAGGCACATGCTGCGGGGCCGAGTTGGTTCTGGGGTTTGCGCGCAGGATGTCTGCTCGCCGCGCAGGCTGCTGGTCGCGTCGACGAGCCCCGCAATTATTTGTTTTGGCAACCAGCGAATGCCGGTAAGTTGCTGGTGCAACAGTTCCTGCGTCTCAAGGCCGCAAACGAACTGCTAAGCGGCGAGGGCAAGGGGGTGGTCAACGAACTGCGGCAACGGCTTGATTCGGGCGCTCGCATCGAGGTCGCTGGCTACGAACTGTCGCCTGCGCTGGTCCGTGGTTTCGAAGCAGCGACGCTTTCTCACTCCGGCCAAAAACACCTTCCGGGACGAGTCGAGTGGATCGAGATCTCGAGCCAGCCGGATGCCGCGCTGTCGCCGGCTGCAACCGCATCGGCAGAGCGCTGGCGCGCCGCCGGCCATGTCGTGGAAGCACAGGTGGTCGCAGGCCCCGCGTTCTGGCAAACCACCGAAATCGAGGAGGCACCGCTGCTGATTCAGGCAACCGTCGCCGCGCTCCGTCGAGACGTGAAACCGGCCGTCAGCGCATCGCACGATGCCCCCTGAACCCACCACCGCCCCGCTCGATTTCGAGGAGGACGCGCTCCTGTTCGACTGCGCAGGAGAGACGCTGGTCGGCGTGCTGGCGCGACCTGCCGTACGCCGGAAGCCTCGTTCACTTGGGGTCGTGGTCGTCGTGGGCGGGCCGCAGTACCGGGCCGGCAGCCACCGGCAATTTGTCTCGCTTGCGCGCACGCTGGCCGACGCGGGCTACGCCGTGCTGCGCTTCGACTGCCGCGGCATGGGCGACAGCAGCGGCGCGGCGCGGGATTTCCTGAGCATCCAGGACGACATCGGCGCGGCGATCGACGCATTGCAGGTGGCAGCGCCGTCCGTGCGCCGCGTGGCGCTTTGGGGACTATGCGATGCCGCGTCCGCGGTGCTGTTGTATTGCGGCCAGACCCGCGATGCCCGCGTCGAGCGGCTCGCGCTGCTGAACCCGTGGGTGCGCTCCGCGCACGGGCTGGCGCACATGCAGGTGAAACACTACTACCGTCAGCGCCTGCTCGAGCCCGCGTTCTGGGCCAAGCTGCTGAGTGGCCGGGTGGCGCGCAGTGCGCTGACCGAGCTCGCAGGCGCGGTCCGGACCGTGCTGTTGCGCCGAGCCTCGCCGAGTCAGCCATCGGTTGCCCAGTCGTTCCCTGCGCGCATGGCGCAGGCTTGGACGCAATTCGATGGCAGCATCTTTTTGTTGCTCAGTGAAAGAGACTTCACCGCGAAGGAGTTCCTCACCTTGGCCGACAGCGATCCGGCCTGGCAGAAAGCACTGTTGCACACCCGGCTGGAGCGCCATGAGCTTGTCGGTGCCGACCATACGTTTTCCGACACCATCCATGCGAAGTCGATGGAGCGCCGCGTGGTTTCTTGGCTGACAATGGATGAACAGACCGCCAAAATAGCCTCCACCTCGGTCGGCGCAGTCGATGCGCCCGAATGAATTTCCGTTTGCCTGCAGGAGTTGGTCCATGAAAGACAACCGCGTCGCTTTGTCGACGGCCCCACCGCTGCCTCCGCACGGCGCGTCTGCGCGCTGCGGCCTCACCTCGTGGCTCGTTTTGATATCCGCATTGACGTTCGCTGCGCCGCAAGCGTTTGCGCAAGAGGGCGCTTGCGGGTCGCTGAACAACGCTTACGGGCCGTTCGACTACCGGACCGAACGCGGCGCTACGCTCAACGTGGTCGAGCGGTTTCACTTCACACCACAGGTCGAGGCGCTGATCAAGGGCCACTCGGGCTACCTCGGAGGCGATCTGGACTACACGCTGCGCGCGTTTCCCAACCACCATCGCGCGCTGCTGTCGGTGATGAAGTTGGCCCAGAAGACGCCGGGCCCGCGCGACATGTCGATGAACTACTCGTTCGAGTGCTACTTCGAGCGGGCGATACGGTTTCAGCCCGACGATCCGATCCCACGCATGATCTATGCGACCTTTTTAGGCAAACAAGGCCGACTCGCGGATGCCAAGGGTCAGCTGAAAGACGCCAGCAAATTCACCGACGGCAACCCGTTCACCTACTACAACATCGGCATGGTGTATGCCGACCTGAAGCAGTACGACGAAGCGCTCGATATGGCGCACCAGGCATATGCGCTCGGCTTTCAACTTCCGGGGCTGCGGGACCGACTGATCGCGGTCGGCCAATGGAAGGACGGCGTCAAGAGCCGTTGAGCCGCCGAACGCGCAAGCGCCGCCAATGCGGCGCCCAGGCTGCGTCGAAGCCGGTTCACACCACAGGCGCTGGCTCACCTAGCTGGGGATGCGCACCACGAGCCGCCCGCGCGTTTTTCCTGTCATCAGCTCCTCGGCCTTGTCGATGGCCTGCGCAAGCGCAATCTCGGTCGTGATCGACTCGAGCCGTTGCGGGTCCAGATCGCTTGCCAGGCGCTCCCACGCGACTTGCCGGTCACTGAGTGGCGCCATCACCGAATCGATCCCGCGCAGCGTCACGCCGCGCAGGATGAACGGAGCCATGTTGGCCGGCAGATCCATGCCCTGGGCCAACCCACAGGCGGCCGCCACGCCGCCGTAGCGCATCTGCGCAAGCACGTTCGCCAGCGTGTGGGAGCCGACCGCATCGACCGCGGCCGACCAGCGTTCTTTCTGCAACGGCTTGCCGGCTGCGGCAATCTCGGCCCGGTCGATGATGCGGGCCGCGCCGAGCGCCTTCAGATAATCGGCTTCCGACGCTTTGCCGGTGGCGGCGACCACCGTATGGCCGAGCTGGCTCAACAACGCGATCGCCACGCTGCCGACGCCGCCGGTCGCACCCGTTACCAGCACCTCCCCATCGCCGGGCTGCAGGCCGTGCCGCTCGAGCGCCAGCACGCACAGCATTGCGGTGTAGCCGGCGGTGCCGATCGCCATGGCCTGACGTGCATCGAAAGCAGCAGGCAGCCGCACGAGCCAATCGCCCTTGAGCCGCGCTCGCTGCGCCAGGCAGCCCCAATGGGTTTCACCGGCACCCCAGCCGTTGTGCACGCAGCGGTCGCCGGCCTTCCACGAGGGATGGGATGACTCGAGCACCGTGCCGGCTCCGTCGATGCCGGCGACCATCGGCCACTGGCGCACCACCGGGCCGCGCTGCGTGATCGCCAGCCCGTCCTTGTAGTTCAACGTGGAGTAGTCGACTTGCACCAGCACGTCACCCGCCGGCAGTCGGGATTCGTCGAGTTCGGCCACACGGGCACTGAACACATCGTCTTTTTTCTCGAGCAACAGGGCGCTGAACATGCGTGGGTCTCCTTCGGAATGGGGCATTGCGTGAGTCTTTCATGATGCCTGAGCGGCACGGCCGGCTGCCGAGGGCATCCGCAGAGCGACCGCGGCACCGCAGGGAAAGCGCATACAATCGGCGAAAAACCTATAAAAATCAACAGTTTGCATCCGTAAGTTAACTGAACTATCATCTGCGCTTCCGAAGCTCGACGTTGCCCCGGGGCACGCAACTCCTGATGCAAAAACGATTGTTGGCCTGCGCGCTCTTGACGGCCGGATGCACATTGGCGACCGCCGCGCCGGACGATCCGCTCGATCGACTCATCGCGCAGCAGGGTTGGGACCGCACGCTTGCCGAGCAGTTGCAACAGGTGCGGGAGAGCTTCGCGCAGACCGCATCCGCGATGTCGGAGCGCGCATCCAGCCTGGTCGTGACCGCGCTCGGATTTCTCGGCGTGCCGTATCGCTACGGCGGCAACACCGCAATCAACGGATTTGACTGCAGCGGCTTCGTGCGTGCGATGTATGCGCAGACTGCGGGGCTGACGCTGCCCCGCCGCTCGGATGAACAGGCGGCCGCCACGCAGACGATCGACCGCAGTGAGCTCGAACCCGGCGATCTGGTGTTTTTCAACACGGCGCGCCGTGCGTTCAGCCATGTCGGCATCTACATGGGCGACGGCAAATTCATTCACGCGCCGCGCACCGGCGCGGTGGTGCGCGTCGAAGACATGGGCGGCGCCTACTGGCAATCCCGCTTCGACGGCGCGCGCCGTGTGCTGCTGGCCAGCAACGCGCAGGACTGAGCGCAACCGCGCGCGCCTGCTGGACCCCCCGCCCAGCGCGCGACCGACATTCCGTGACGACCTTACCTCACACCGAACGCCGGCTTGCGGTCACGTTCTACCGATTCGTCGAGCTGCCCGATGCGGCTGCATTTGCCGCAGCGCTGCGCGTGCGTTGCGAGACGCTCGCAATCCGTGGCACCGTCATCCTCGCGTCGGAAGGCATCAACGGCACCGTGGCAGGCAGCGTGCCGGCGCTGCAGGCGCTGCTGCAGTGGCTGCGTGCCGACGCGCGGCTGCACAACCTGGGCTACACCGCGCTGCCGTGCGACATCGCGCCGTTTCAGCGGCTCAAGGTCCGCGTCAAGCCCGAGATCGTCACCTTTCGCCAAGGCATGGTGCCGACCGAAGCGCTGGCCGGCATCCGGCTGGCGCCATTGCAATGGAACGCGCTGCTCGAGTCCGTACCGCGTCTGGTCGCAATCGATACACGCAACGCGTTCGAAGTGGCCGCCGGCAGCTTCATGGGCGCGGTCGATCCGGGCATCTCGGCGTTTTCCGATCTGCCCGGATGGATCGAGACACAGCGCGGCACCAGCGGACTGCTCGCGGACAAGCCGCCGGTGGCGATGTTCTGCACCGGCGGCATCCGGTGCGAGAAGTCGACCGCGCATTTGCGCGCGCAGGGGTTCGATGCGGTCTACCAATTGCAGGGTGGCATCCTGCGCTATCTTGCGGAAGTGCCTTTGGCGGCCAGCCGCTGGCGCGGCGACTGCTTCGTCTTCGATGAACGCATCTCGGTGGCGCACGGCGTTCGGGCCGAACCGATCGAGCAGACGGCGCCGGATAACTCACCACCTGACGCCGGACCAAGCGTTACAAGCGGCAACCGAGGCAACGCTTGAGGGACCGGTGTCCAGGCGCATGCGGTATCGTTCGCCTGGGGGCACGGCGCACTGATACTGCGCCGCGAGAACCCGTTCATATCAAGATCCCATGCCAAGGAGCCACCCAGTCATGAAAATCAAATCGCCCATATCCCTCAGTCATGTGCTGACTGCCGCTGCCGCCGCGCTGCTGTTGACCGCAGCCGGCCCGGCTGCTGCCGACCATCACATGAAGAGCAAGGCCAAAAACAGCCAGGGCCATTCCATGAAAAAGGCAGCTGCGCGCTCGTCTGGCACCTGTGACGGCGGCGGCACCTGGCAAGACACGCAGACCTGCCGCAAGGAAGCTGCGGCAGCCAAAGACGCCGAGCAGCGCAACCGTCTCGCCACCGGCGAAGACGCGAACTTCGAGCGCAACCGCACCTTGCGTTGCCAGGGCCTGCCCGCCGGCGACCGCGACGCCTGCGTGGCGCGCATGGCGCAGCCTTCCAGCGTGAGCGGCAGCGTCACCGAAGGCGGCATTCTGTACGAAGCGACACAGACCGTGCCTGCTGGCTCGACCAATGGCGCTTCGATGAATCAGCCCCCGGCGCGCAGCACGATGCAAAAGCCCATGCAGCAGCAGCAACGCTCGATGCAGCAGCGTTCGATGCAACAGCGCAAAGCGACGCCGCAGCAGCCGCCGCTGAGGTAAGCAAAGAAAGCGGGTGCCGATTCTCTGCTTGCGTGGGTTTTTCGCGGCACCGATCGTGCAGCCCATCGTCGGCAGCCCATGAAGGCTGTCGACGACCAAGCCCGGGGACCGTAAGGCACCCGGGCTTTTCACTTTGGCTCAACAGTTCACTGACAGTCTTGCATCGGGGTCCCGGTAAACGCATTGCTGCCGATTGCGGCTGCCGTCGTCCACCCGCGCGCCGATCCGCGCTTTACCCCCTTAGTTGCGGCTCGGCGGCAGGTCGGTGCAACTGCCGTGCGCGACTTCAGCCGCCATGCCGATGCTCTCGCCGAGCGTCGGATGCGGATGGATCGTCTTGCCGATGTCGACCGCGTCCGCGCCCATCTCGATCGCCAACGCGACCTCGCCGATCATGTCGCCTGCGTGCGTGCCGACGATGCCGCCGCCGAGAATGCGGCCATGACCTTGCGCCTGCGGTGAATCGTCGAACAGCAGCTTGGTGAACCCCTCGTCGCGACCGTTCGCGATTGCTCGGCCCGAAGCGGACCACGGGAACAAGCCTTTTTTGACCTTGACGCCCTGTGCCTTGGCCTGGTCTTCGGTCAGGCCGACCCAGGCCACTTCCGGATCGGTGTATGCCACGCTCGGGATCACACGCGCATTGAACGCTGCGGACGCGAGTTCCTTGTTGCCCTGCAGCTCACCCGCGATGACCTCGGCTGCCACATGCGCCTCATGCACGGCCTTGTGCGCGAGCATCGGCTGGCCGATCACGTCGCCGATCGCAAACACATGCGCGACGTTGGTCCTCATCTGAATATCGACCGGGATGAACCCTCGGTCCGTGACCATGACACCAGCCTTGTCCGCGCCGATCTTGCCACCGTTCGGGCTGCGACCGACCGCCTGCAACACCAGGTCATAGGTCTGCGGCTTTGGCGCGCCCTCGCCTTCGAAGGTCACTTCGATGCCGCTGTCCGTCGCCCTGGCCCCTACGGTCTTCGTCTTCAACATGATGTTGTCGAAGCGCGGCGCATTCATCTTCTGCCAGACCTTGACCAAATCGCGGTCGGCGCCCTGCATCAGTCCGTCCAGCATTTCCACCACGTCGAGCCGCGCGCCGAGCGTGCTGTAGACGGTGCCCATCTCGAGCCCGATGATGCCGCCACCCAGGATCAGCATGCGTTTGGGCACTTCCTTCAAGCCGAGTGCGCCGGTGCTGTCGACCACGCGCGGATCGTCGTTCGGCATGAACGGCAACTGCACCGCCTGAGAGCCCGCGGCGATGATGCAGCTCTTGAACGCGATGACCTGCTTCTTGCCGGTCAGCTCCCAGCTCGTGCCAGTGCTTTCCTCGACTTCGACATGGTTTGCGCCGACGAACCTGCCGTAGCCACGCACGGTCGTGACCTTGCGCATCTTGGCCATCGCTGCCAGTCCGCCGGTCAGCTTGGCGACGACTTTTTCCTTGTGCGCGCGGAGCCTGTCGATGTTCACGGTCGGCTCGGCGAACGTGACGCCGAGGCTCTCGAAGTGCTTGACCTCGTCCATCACCGACGCCACGTGCAGCAGCGCTTTGGATGGGATGCAGCCCACATTCAGGCAGACGCCGCCGAGCGTGGCATAGCGCTCGACGAGGATCACTTTCAAACCCAGATCGGCCGCGCGAAATGCGGCCGAATAACCACCCGGTCCGGCGCCGAGCACCAGCACATCGCAGTCGTGATCGGCCCTGCCCTGGTAGCTCGCAGCGGCCGGCGCGGGTGCTGCTGCGGCGGGCGCCGGCGCGGGCGCCTGCGACTCACCCCGGGTTGCGGCAAAGCCGGCAGCCGCGGTCTGCGCAGTCGCCGCAGCTGCGCTCGCTGCCGGCGCCCCCGCGGGTGTCGATGCCGACGCGGCCGGACCGGGTGCAGCGGCCGCTTCCTCCGCCTCAATCGTGCAGACCAGCGAGCCCTGCGCCACTTTGTCCCCGAGCTTGACTTTGACCTCCTTGACCACGCCGCCGTGGCTCGAAGGAATCTCCATCGATGCCTTGTCGGATTCGACCGTGATCAGGCTTTGCTCGGTCTTTATGGTGTCGCCCGGATTGACGAGCAGTTCGATCACCGTGACTTCGTCGAAGTCGCCGATGTCGGGAACCTTGATGTCGATGAGTGCCATCTTTTTGTGTTCCCTTCGCTTACAGCATCACGCGCCGAAAATCGGTCAGCATCTGCCCGAAGTACGCGTTGAAGCGCGCGGCTGCGGCTCCGTCGATCACGCGGTGGTCCCAGCTGAGGGACAGCGGCAGGATCAGCCGCGGCACGAACTGCTTGCCGTCCCAACGCGGCTCGGTCTGCGACTTGCAGACGCCCATGATCGAGACCTCGGGCGCGTTGATGATCGGCGTGAAATAGCGCCCGCCGATGCCGCCAAGCGAAGAGATCGAGAAGCACCCACCCGTCATCTCGGCCGGACCGAGCTTGCCGTCGCGCGCCTTCTTCGCGAGTTCACCCATCTCCTGCGAGATCTGCATCACGCCCTTCTTGTCGGCATCCCGGATCACCGGCACCATCAGGCCGTTCGGTGTATCGGCCGCGAAACCGATGTGGAAATATTTCTTGAGCACGAGCTGCTCGCCGTCGAGCGAGCTGTTGAACTCGGGGAATTTCTTCAAGGCCGCGACCGCCGCCTTGATCATGAAAGCGAGCATCGTGAGCTTGATGCCAGACTTCTCGTTTTCCTTGTTCGTGGACACCCGGAACGCTTCCAGATCGGTGATGTCGCAGTCGTCGTGGTTCGTGACGTGCGGGATGATGACCCAGTTGCGGTGCAGGTTGGCGCCGCTGATCTTCTTGATTCGGCCCATCTCCTTGCGCTCGACTTCGCCGAACTTGGTGAAATCCACCTTCGGCCACGCGAGCAGATCGAGTCCGGCGCCACCGCCGCCCGCGGCCGGCGCCTTGCCCGCCGAAGCCTTCGTCTGCGCCGCGCCCGACATCACCGACTTCGTGAAATTCTGAACGTCTTCCTGCGTGATGCGGCCCTTGTTGCCGCTTCCTCTGACCTCCTCGAGCGGCACACCCAGCTCGCGCGCGAACTTGCGCACCGACGGCGACGCATGCGGCAGGCCTTGCTGGAGCTTGCTCGGATCGTGTGACGGTGCTTCCTTTTTTGTAGCGACAGGTGATGCAACCACCTGCGCGGGAGCCGCTTTCGGTGCGGATTCCTGCGGTGCGGCGGCTGCCGGCGCCTGGGCCGGAGTTGCCGCGGGCGCTGCCGCCGCACCGTTTGCACCTTCGAGGATCGCCAGCAGATCGCCCTGATTCACCTTGTCGCCGACCTTGACCTTGAGCTCCTTCAGCACGCCGCCGCTGCTGGCCGGAATCTCCATTGCCGCCTTGTCCGACTCGACCGTGATCAGGCTCTGTTCGGGTTGGATCGTATCGCCGGGGGTGACCAGCAGTTCGATCACTGCGACGTCGGTGAAGTCGCCGATGTCGGGCACATGAATCTCGATCGTGCCGCCACCGCTCTGTGCAGGTGCGGCGGCTGCCGGCGCCGCAGCGGCAGCCGGAGCCGCCGCAGGCGCCGGGGCCGGTACGGCCGCCTGCTCTGCTGCCGGCGCTTGTCCATCACCCACCGCTTCGATCGTCAGCACGATCGAGCCTTCCTTGACCTTGTCGCCGAGCGCGACCTTCAAGTCCTTGACCACGCCCGCGTGACTCGACGGAATCTCCATCGACGCCTTGTCCGACTCGACCGTGATCAACGACTGCTCGGTCTGCACCGTGTCGCCGGGCTTGACCAGCAACTCGATGACGGCCACTTCGTCGAAGTCGCCGATGTCCGGCACCTTCACTTCTACCAATGCCATGGGGATGTCTCCGGAAATAGTCTTGTGGGGGTCGGCGCTTCAGGCATACAGCGGATTGATCTTGTCGGCGTCGATGCGGTATTTCGCAATCGCGTCGGCGACCGTCTTGGCCTCGATCACGCCGTCGTCTGCGAGCGCTTTGAGCGCCGCCAGCGTGATGTAGTGGCGATCGATCTCGAAGTGCCGGCGCAGCCGGGTGCGGAAGTCGCTGCGGCCGAAGCCGTCGGTGCCCAGCACCTGATAGCGCCGCCCGTCCGGAATGAACAGCCGAATCTGCTCCGCATAAGCCTTCATGTAGTCGGTCGACGCGACGACCGGCCCGCTGCTGGCCTGCAACTGCCTCGCGACGAACGACTGGCGCGGTGCCTCGGTCGGATGCAGCAGATTCCAGCGCTCGGTGTCCTGCCCGTCGCGCGCAAGCTCGTTGAAGCTCGGGCAGCTCCAGATCGCGGCCGATACGCCCCAGTCTTTTTCGAGCAGCTCCTGCGCGGCGAAGCTCTCGCGCAGGATGGTGCCACTGCCAAGCAACTGCACCGAGGGTGCATCTTTTCCTTTGCCTGTCCTGCCTGCGGGAATCGACGGCGCCTGCTTGCACAGGTACATGCCCTTCAGGATGTGCTCCTCGGTACCCGGCTGCAGGCCCGGCATCGGGTAATTTTCGTTCAGCAGCGTGATGTAGTAGAAGACGTTTTCCTGCTTTTCCACCATGCGCTTCAAACCCGCGTGAATGATCACGCCGACTTCATGCGCGAACGTCGGGTCGTAGCTGACGCAGTTCGGAATCGTGCCGGCCAGGATGTGGCTGTGGCCGTCTTCGTGCTGCAGGCCTTCGCCGTTCAACGTGGTGCGTCCCGACGTGCCGCCCAGCAGGAAGCCGCGCGCCTGCATGTCACCGGCGGCCCAGGCCAGGTCGCCGATGCGCTGAAAGCCGAACATCGAGTAGTACACGTAGAACGGCATCATGATGCGGTTGTTCGTGCTGTAGGACGTGGCGGCCGCGATCCAGCTCGACATGCCGCCGGCCTCGTTGATGCCTTCCTGCAGGATCTGGCCGGCCTTGTCTTCCTTGTAGTACATGACCTGTTCACGGTCCACCGGCGTATACATCTGCCCCTTCGGGTTGTAGATGCCGACCTGGCGGAACAGCCCCTCCATGCCGAACGTGCGCGCCTCGTCCACGAGGATCGGCACCACACGCGGGCCGAACGCCTTGTCGCGCAGCAGTTGCGTCAGGAAGCGCACGAATGCCTGCGTGGTCGAGATCTCGCGCCCTTCCGCGGTCGGCTCGATCACCGATTTAAAGGTTTCCAGCGGCGGGATCGTGAAGCTCTCGTCGGCCTTCGGCAACCGCGCGGGCAGATAGCCGCCGAGCGCCTTGCGGCGTTCCTGCAGATACTGCATCTCGGGCGTGTCGTCGGCCGGTTTGTAGAACGGCAGCTCGGCGAGCCGGCTGTCTGGAATCGGGATGTTGAAGCGATCGCGAAACACCTTGATCACGTCGTCGTCGAGCTTCTTGGTCTGGTGCACATTGTTCTTGCCCTCGCCGATCGTGCCCATGCCGAAGCCTTTGACGGTCTTGATCAGCAGCAGCGTCGGCTGGCCCTTGTGCTTGACGGCCGCATCGAACGCGGCGTAGACCTTCTGCGGGTCGTGGCCGCCGCGGCGCAGCGCCCAGATCTCGTCGTCGGTCATGTGCGACACCATCTCGAGCGTGCGCGGGTCGCGGCCGAAGAAGTTCTTCCTCACGAACGCGCCGTCGTTCGCCTTGAACGCCTGATAGTCGCCGTCGAGCGTGTCCATCATCAGCTTGCGCAACGCGCCGTCCTTGTCTTTGGCCAGCAGCGGGTCCCAGTCCTTGCCCCAGAGCAGCTTGATCACGTTCCAGCCGGAGCCGCGGAACTCGCCTTCCAGTTCCTGCACGATCTTGCCGTTGCCGCGCACCGGGCCATCGAGCCGCTGCAGGTTGCAGTTGATGACGAACACCAGGTTGTCGAGGCTCTCGCGCGCGGCCAGGCTGATCGCGCCCATCGATTCGGGTTCGTCCATCTCGCCGTCGCCACAAAACACCCAGACCTTGCGGCCTTCGGTGTCGGCGATGCCGCGTGCGTGCAGGTATTTGAGAAAGCGCGCCTGGTAGATCGCCATCAACGGCCCAAGGCCCATCGAGACAGTCGGAAACTGCCAGAACTCGGGCATCAGCTTCGGGTGCGGGTAGCTCGACAGGCCCTTGCCTTCGACCTCCTGGCGGAAGTTCAGCAATTGCTCTTCGGTGAGCCGCCCTTCGAGGTAGGCGCGCGCATAGATGCCGGGCGACGAGTGGCCCTGGATGTAGAGCAGATCGCCGCCGTGCTTTTCATTCGCGCCATGCCAGAAGTGGTTGAAGCCCGCGCCGAACATCTGCGCGAGCGACGCGAACGAGCCGATGTGGCCGCCCAGGTCGCCGCCGTCCTCCGGGTGCAAGCGATTCGCTTTGACCACCATCGCCATCGCGTTCCAGCGCATATAGGAGCGCAGACGCTCCTCGATTTCAAGATTGCCGGGTGAGCGCGCCTCCTGCTCCGGCTCGATCGTGTTGACATAACCGGTATTGGCAGAAAACGGCTTGTCGATGCTTTGCTGGCGCGCAGCTTCGAGCAGCTGATCCAGCAGGAAGTGCGCGCGCTCCGGGCCTTCGCTGGCAATCACGGCCGACAGCGCGTCGGTCCATTCGCGCGTCTCCTGTGGGTCGCTGTCTTGCGGCGGCACGTTGCCAGCCTGGGGTGGGGACGTTGACATCCGGAAAATCTCCTGAAGCTTGTGGTTCGTTAAGCGGGCGCGCAAAGGTTTGTGACGATTCGCAGCCCACATCTCCAATGTATCCGTCTGTCGGTGTGCGCCTGCCTTGCGCGGCTGCGCGACGCGCACCGCCCGCCACGCTGCCCCGGGCGGCCGCACATCTTAAACTTGGCCGAAATGGCCCATTCCGTGTTTCATCCGGAGATCGACGTACCGCCGGCGCCGGGTTTTCTCAATTGGTGCCGGCGCTGGTGGCAACGCCAGTCACCGACCCTGCAGGACAATCTGGCGCTGCTCGCGCCGTTGGCTTCGGTGCTGGTGTTTCTGGTCGCGGTCGCGACCGCGCTGTGGTACTTGCGGGCCGAAGAAATCGACCGCGAGCAGGACTCGGTGCGGCGCGACGTCGAATACGCGCATCAGCAGGTGCGGCTGCGGTTGCTCGAACGGCAGGAGCAGCTCGCGCTGCTGGCGCGCGACATCGTGAATGTGCAGGTCGGCCCGGTGCGCTTCGGCGAACGCGCCGAACGCATGCTGCTGGAATACCCGGAGCTGCTTTCGCTGAGCTGGATCGACAGCCAGGGCGTTGTGCTCGCGACGCAGGCGGCGGCGAGCGTGCTGCCCTGGCAACGCCGCCAGCCCGGCCGCACGCTGCACGACGTGGAAACCGAGAACGCGTTCGCGCTGGCCCGCGACCTGAAGCAACCGGTCTATGCGCAGGACACCGTCGGCACGCCGGTGCCGCCGCCCCTGCAACTGCACATCCCGCTCTACAGCACGACCCGCTACAACGGCGATCTGCTCGCGGAAATCTCGCTCGACGGTCTGATGCGGCATGCGGTCTCGCCGGACATTACCGGCAAGTACGCGGTGTCGTTTCTGGATCGCGACGGCGCGGTGCTCGCGGGCGCCGCGCTGCCGCAGCAGGACCCGCCGCGCTGGATCGGCTCGGCCGGCGCGCCGTACCGCTACGACGTGCCGATTTCTCCGGTCGGCAACGGGCTGCGCCTGAGCGCGCAGGCCTATCGAACGTCGCAAGGCGTGATCGGCAGCAGTCTGCTCTGGCTGGTCGGCGCGTTGAGCGTGCTGACCGCATGGATGCTGGTCGCCACCTCGCGCCATACGCGGCGGCGGTTGCAGGCGCAGCAGGCGCTCGTGGCCGAGACGAACTTTCGCCGCGCGATGGAAAACTCGATTTTGACCGGCATGCGCGCGCTCGACGTGCACGGCCGGATCACGTATGTGAATGCGGCGTTTTGCCAGATGACCGGCTGGAGCGAAGCCGAGCTGGTGAACCAGACTGCGCCTTTTCCGTACTGGCCCGACGCCGACCGCGAGGCGCTCGCCGCGCGTCTCGACGACGAACTGCATGGCCGAACCGGCCCCGGCGGCATGCAGGTGCGCGTGCAGCGGCGCGACGGCACCTTGTTCGATGCGCGCATGTATGTCTCGCCGCTGATCGATGCGCGCGGCGTGCAGGCCGGCTGGATGACGTCGATGACCGACATCACCGAGCCGAACCGCATTCGCGAACAGTTGTCGGCCTCCTACGAGCGCTTCACGATCGTGCTCGAATCGCTCGACGCGTCGGTGTCGGTCGCGCCGCTGGGCAGTGCGGAACTGGTGTTTGCCAACAAGCTGTACCGGCAATGGTTCGGCGCGCAGGCGCAAGGCCATCTCGCGCTGATCCTGGAGGCCGGCGCGCCAACGAAGACGACCGATGTGGACCAACCGCAGAACGACGTCGACTCGATGGCTGGCCTGCCGTCCAGCACGTTGACGGCGGCCGACTCGGGCAGCGCGGAGATCTACGTGCCCGAGCTCGATCGTTGGCTCGAGGTGCGTTCGCGCTATCTGAACTGGGTGGACGGCCGGCTCGCGCAGATGGTGATCGCCACCGACATCACGCCACGGCGGCTCGCCGAGGAGCTGTCGGCCGCGCAGGCCGAGCGCGCGCAGTCGGCGAGCCGGCTGATCACGATGGGCGAGATGGTCTCCAGCGTCGCGCACGAGCTGAACCAGCCGCTGACCGCGATCAACAACTACTGCAACGGCATGGTCACGCGGATTCATGCCAAGCAGATCGACGAAGCCGCGTTGCTGGCCGCGCTGAAGAAGACCTCGCACCAGGCGCAACGCGCGGGCCAGATCATCCAGCGTATCCGCTCGTTCGTGAAACGCAGCGAGCCGAACCGCACCGCGTCGGACGTGTCGGCGATCGTGCAAGAGGCGATCGAGCTCGTCGAGATCGAATTGCGCCGCCGGCACGTGCGGCTCACGCACGCAATCGAGCCGCGCCTGCCGCCGTTGTGGGTCGATCCGATCCTGATCGAGCAGGTGCTTGTGAATCTGCTGAAAAACGCGGTCGAGGCGATCGACCATGCGCAGCGGCCGAACGCGCGGCGCAACGTCGGCCTGCGCGTGGCGGCGGTCATGGTGTCGGGCCAGCCGATGATCGAGTTCAGCGTGACCGACACCGGCTCGGGCCTGAGCCCGGAAGTGCTCGATCGTCTTTATGAAGCGTTTTTCTCGACCAAGGCCGAAGGCATGGGCATCGGGCTGAATCTGTGCCGCAGCATCGTCGAGTCCCACCAGGGGCGCATGAGCGCGGACAATCTCTACAATGGCGCCGAAATTTCCGGCTGCCGATTTTCGTTCTTGCTGCCGGCGACCGCACCGCCACACGCCGTCCAGATCCCCCCGCCCGACGCCTTGCGGCCCGGCACCACCGAGGCCACCACCCCATGAGTTTGACCGCACGAAAAGGCACCGTCTACGTGGTGGACGACGACGAGGCCGTGCGCGATTCGCTGCAATGGTTGCTTGAAGGCAAGGATTATTACGTGCGCTGCTTCGAGTCGGCCGAATCGT
Organism: uncultured beta proteobacterium; assembly: GCA_963761295.1. Lineage (GTDB taxonomy): Bacteria > Pseudomonadota > Gammaproteobacteria > Burkholderiales > Burkholderiaceae_C > JBBPYC01. Next base: position 26,378 of record CAVXGG010000019.1, on the reverse strand, counting down.
TTTTGCACCGCTACGATCCGCGCGAAGTGGCCTGCGTGCTGATCGACATCCGCATGGCCGGCATGAGCGGACTCGAACTGCAGGACAAATTGATCGAGCGAAGATCGCCGCTGCCCATCGTCTTCGTGACCGGCCATGGCGACGTGCCGATGGCGGTCGACACGATGAAAAAAGGCGCGATGGACTTCATCCAGAAGCCCTTCGACGAGACGCAGCTGTTGTGCCTGGTGGAGCGCATGCTCGACCATGCGCGCGGTGCATTCGTCGACCAGCAGCAGGCCGCGAGCCGCGACGCGCTGATGGCGCGGTTGACCACCCGCGAAGCCCAGGTGCTCGAGCGCATCGTCGCGGGCCGCTTGAACAAGCAGATCGCCGACGACCTCGGCATCAGCATCAAGACGGTGGAGGCGCACCGCGCCAACATCATGGAAAAACTCAACGCCAACACGGTCGCCGATCTTTTGAAGACAGCCCTCGGGCAGTCGGGCGCGGTGAAGGCGTGATGGCTCCCGCAGTGTATTCGGGGCGCCCCCTATGACCGCCACGTTGATCGACGGCACGGCCGTTGCGCGTGCCGTGCGCGCGCAAGTCGCGCAGCGCTGTGCCGACTACGTGCGCCGGCACGGCCACCCCCCGGGTCTGGCCGTGCTGCTGGTTGGCGACGATCCAGCCAGCGCGGTCTACGTGCGGCACAAGGTGACCGACAGCGAGGAAGCCGGCTTGCGGTCGCTCCTCGAGCGGCATCCGGCCAGCATGAGCGAAGCCGATCTGCTCGCCCGCGTGCACGCGCTGAACGCCGACCCGCACGTGCATGGCATCCTGGTGCAGTTGCCGCTGCCCGCGCAAATCGACCCGCAACGCGTGATCGAGGCGATCGATCCGGCCAAGGACGTGGACGGTTTTCACGTGGCGAACGCGGGCGCCTTGCTGGTCGGCCGTCCGGGTTTCCTGCCCTGCACGCCGTACGGCTGCATGAAGCTGATCGACAGCCTCGAGCCGTCGGGCCGCCCGGTCAGCCTGCGCGGCAAGCACGCGGTGGTGATTGGCCGCAGCAACACGGTCGGCAAACCGATGGCGCTGCTGTTGCTGCAGCGCGATGCGACCGTCACGATCTGCCACAGCGGCACGCCGGACTTGGCCGCGCAGTGCGCCCTGGCCGACTTGATCGTGGCTGCCGTGGGTCGGCAAAACCTCGTGACCGCCGACATGGTGAAGCCAGGCGCGATCGTGCTCGATGTCGGCATGAATCGCGATGCGCAGGGACGGCTCTGCGGCGACGTGGACTTCGCCGCCGTGCGCGAAGTGGCCGGGCACATCACGCCGGTGCCGGGCGGCGTCGGCCCGATGACGCGTGCGATGCTGCTGTCCAACACGCTGGACGCAGCCGAGCAGCTGGCTGCGGCGGGTTAGCCGGGTCACGCTCCAGCTCAGCTCTGGCGTCGGGCTAAAATCGCAGGCCTTCAGCAAGGAAGCGTGGCAGAGCGGTTGAATGCACCGGTCTTGAAAACCGGCGATGTTTTGCGACATCCGTGAGTTCGAATCTCACCGCTTCCGCCACGGCGATCGATGTCGCGCCGCCCGGCGGACCGGGTCGCTGCTGCCAACCCTGTCGCCGTTTCGCATCGATCCAAACCGCGTCATACGGCGACTTCAGCGGCATGTGCGGACTAATGCCGCGTTCGCCCGGCGGCGTCCACCTTCCAGGGTGGTTCAGCGCATCGAAAGGCCTGAAACTGGTGTTTTGCCCAGTCGCCATTTTTTGCCTCTGTCCTGGAGTGACCTTGCGATGAAACTTTCGATGCGCCGCCTTGCGGCGGTCCTGCTCGCCGCTTTCAGTGGCTTTGCTGCCGCGGCAGATCCCACGCCCGGCGTGACCGATCGTGAAATCCTGATCGGCCAGGTTGCCGCGCTGACCGGCCCCGCGGCCGAGCTGGGCCTGCGTCTGCGCGCCGGCATGCAGGCTTATTTCAGCGCGATAAACGCGCAAGGCGGCGTGAATGGCCGCCGGATCAAGCTGGTCTCGCGTGACGACGGCTACGAGCCCGACCGCACAGTGGTCGCCGCCAAGGCGCTGATCGCCACCGATCGGGTGTTCGCATTGGCCGGCTCGGTCGGCACACCGACCGGTCTCGCGTTGCTGCCGATCCTGGACGAGGCAAAGGTGCCGATCGTCGGCATGTTCACCGGCGCGCAGGGCCTGCGCGAGCCGCTGAACCGCAACGTGTTCCATGTGCGCGCCACCTACAACGACGAAACCGAATTGATCGTCGCACACCTGCACGACACGCTGGGCCTGAAGAAAATTGCGGTGTTCTACCAAGACGACGCATACGGCAAGACGGGCTTGGCCGGCGTGGAGCGCGCGTTGTCCAAGCGCCAGTTGAAGCCGGTCTCGCTCGGCACGGTAGAGCGCAACACGGTGACCATCGACAAGGCGCTGCAGGCGATTTTGCCAGCCGCGCCGGATGCGATCGTGCAGATCAGCGCCTACAAGGCGAGCGCCGCGTTCGTCAAGGCCGCGCGCGACAAGCGCTACCCCGGCCAGTTCGCCAACGTGAGCTTCGTCGGCTCGAAAGCGCTGGCCGACGAACTCGGCGCGGCGGGCCGCGGCGTCGTGATCTCCCAGGTGGTGCCGTCGCCGTTTCATGCGCGTTCGCCGGTGGTGGCCGACTATCAGCAACACATGACGCAGGCGGGCGAAAAAACGTTTGACTTCACAAGTCTCGAGGGCTATATCGGCGCGCGCGTGCTGGTGGAAGGCGTACGCAGGGCCGGCCCTGCGTTGACCCGCGACGGTCTCGTCACCGCGCTGGAATCCATGCAGAACTACAACATGGGCGGCTACGTGGTGGACTTCTCACCGTCCGATCACCAGGGCGGCAGTCTGACCAACCTGACCGTGATCGGCGGCGACGGACGCTTTCTGTTCTAGGCAACGACCCAGACCGCAGCCTCAGAGGTCTGTCGACAGCAACAGCGCCGGGTCCACCATCGCCTGGTTCAGGCTCACCGACCAGTGCAGGTGCGGGCCCGTGACGCGACCGGTTGCGCCCACCGCGCCGATGCGCGCGCCGGCGGCGACCACGTCGCCGGGCTTCACAACGATTTCGCTTAAATGGCAGACCATCGTGAGCAAGCCGCGGCCGTGATCGAGCCAGATTGTGTTGCCGTTAAAGAAATAGTCACCGGTGTCGATCACCCGGCCCGCCGCCGGCGCCCGCACCGGCGTGCCGGCGGCGGCGGCGATGTCCATCCCGCTGTGCGGGTTGCGCGGCTTGCCGTTGAATAGGCGGCGCAGCCCGAACGAGCTCGACCGCCGACCCTCTGTCGGCGCCAACATGCGCAGCGTGGCCGGTGCGGCGTCGCTGAACGTGCCGGCTACCGTCTCCAGATGTTTCTTCTCACGCTGATAGCGCGTCATGTCGGCGGGCGCCAGATCGACCTTGCCGGGCGCGACCTTCAAGTGCTGCTCGGCGTAGCGATGCGGTTTCACGTCGAAGTCGATCGCTTCATGAGACCGACCGCTCAGCCCGACGCGCACAGAGTGCCGCCCGGGCGTGGCATTCAGCGGGATGCCGACCACTGCGGTCCAGCTGATCGCGTCGCCGATCACAAGCAACGGCGCGCCGTCGAACTGCGCGGTGGGCCGCGTGGCCGCCGGCCCCAGATCGACCAGCGCGATGCCGCCGGGCACCGGCCGCGCACGGGGCAGTTCGTAAGCGCCGCTGGGCAGCGCGCACAGCGCGAGCAGCAACGCGCAGACGGAAGCAACGAGTCGGTTCGGGATCGATGGGTGCATAAGTCGCTGCCGTGCCGGCGGCAATGTGAGACGGCAATAAAAAAAGGGACGCCGGGCCGAGAGCGGCGCCGGCGGTTCTCGTCGAAGCATAACGAACCGCCGCGCGCATTTGCGGCCGGCCGCGAATGTTCGCTACATTGCAGGCGATGAACGCAATGACCTGTTTCCGATTCGAGTTGCACGACCACGTCGCGCATCTCGTGCTGTCCCGCCCGGATGCGCTGAACACGATGAGTCCGCTGTTCTGGCGCGAACTCGATGCGGTGCTGATGCGGCTGCAGCGCGGCGCGGAAGCCCGCGCGCTGGTGATCTCAAGCACCGGCAAACACTTCTGCGCGGGCATGGCGCTCGACACGTTCGACGGCGACCTCGCGATGGACGACCGGAGTCCGGAAGGCCGCGCCGCGATGTTCGAGACACTGCTCGACATGCAGACCACGTTCGACAAGATCGAAGCGCTGCGGCTGCCGGTGATCGCGGCGATCCAGGGCGGCTGCATCGGCGGCGCGGTCGATCTGGTCACCACGTGCTGCATCCGCTACGCGTCGGCGGACGCGTTCTTCTGCATCCAGGAGATCAACATCGGCATGGCGGCCGACCTGGGCACGCTGCAGCGTCTGCCCAAGCTGATGCCCATAGGGGTCGTCAAAGAGCTCGCCTACACCGGACGCCGGCTGTCCGCGCAGAAGGCGCTCGGCCACGGCCTGGTCAACGATGTGTTCGATACGCCGCAGGCCTGCGTCGAAGCGGCGTTGCAATGCGCGGCCGAAATCGCCGCCAAGCCGCCGGTCGCCGTCTGGGGCAGCAAGCAGGCGATCAACTATGCGCGGGACCACTCGGTGGAGGATGCGCTCAAGCAGATGGGCTGGCTGCAGGGCGCGATCTGGAGCAACCGGCATGTGCAGGAGGCGGTGCGTGCGCGCAGTGAGAAACGCGTGGCGGAATTTCCTGCGCTGGCACCCCTGCAGTCGTTTCGCGAACGCAACTGAGACAGTAGTTATCGCTAGGCCACGACGGCCGCCGGGTTGTCGCGCGGGTTGTCCTGACGGCGGTGCTAGGTTTGATTACTGCCGCGCGGTCCGCACGCTCCGCGGCAATGTCTGCGGCTGGCTGGTGCGAAACGGATTGATGTCGATGCCGCCGCGCCGCGTGTAGCGCGCCAGCACCGTCAGCTTGATCGGCCTGCAGCGCTGCCGGATGTCCAGGAAGATGCGCTCGACGCAGTGCTCATGGAAGCCTTCGTGATCGCGAAAACTCACCAGATACTGCAGCAGCCCGCCCTGCTCGATCTGCGGGCCGCTGTAGCCGATCTGCACGCTGCCCCAATCTGGCTGACCGGTCACCGGGCAGTTGGTTTTAAGCAGATTGCTCGTCAGCACTTCGCTGACCGGCGTCTCGTCGAACGCGGCGGTCAGCAGTTGCGGCGCGGGCGTATAGCGGTCGCACTCGACGTCGAGCCGGTCCAGGCTCAGGCCGGACAGCTCATGCACCATCTGCTGGTCGAACAGCTCGGGCGCGATCAGGCTGCAGCCGACTTGCGCACGCACCGGGCCGCCGCGCCAGACGGCTTCGCTGAGGTCGGCGCGGATGCGGTCGCGCACGCTTTGGGCGTCGGGAAATCGCGTGTTCGCAAAACCGTTCAGATACAGCTTCAGTGATTTGCTTTCGACGATGTGCGTGCTCTCGCACGGCACCGTGAGGTTCGCAATCGCCAGCATCGGCTTGCCACGCGGGTTCAGCCAGCACAACTCGAACGCGGTCCAGAGATCGGCGCCGAAAAACGGCAGCGTCGCGGCGGCCGACAGCCCGAGCTGGCCGCGCTGCTCGGCGCGTGCGATCGGGAACAGCAGCGTCGCGTCGTACCGATCGGACGGCCTGCTCGCGTGGCCCAGCGGCGAGCCTTGAGCGGCGGCATCGGCGCCCGGCGCGGCTTGCTGCGGCGTCATGCGGCCACCGCCTTGCGCTGCGATTTCGAGGCGGCCACCAGATGGTCGAGCAGCGGCGCGAGCAGCAGCGGCAACAAGCCCGGCGCCAGGTCATGCCCCATGTCGTCGATCGCGACCAGCTTCGCGCCGGGAATGCGGCGCGCGGTGTCGGCGCCGCACGCGAACGGCACCAGCGGGTCGGCTTTGCCATGCAGCACGAGCGTGGGTGCGGAGATCCGCTGCAACGCGGCCGCGCGCCTGGTGTCGGCGCCGATCGCCAGCAACTGACGCGCGACGCCCGCGCGGTTGACGCCGCGGGCGGCCGCCGCGAGCACGCTGCGCTTCAGCTCCTCGTCGGTCGTCGCAAAGCCGGGGCTGCCGATCAGGCGCAGCAGCGCCATCGCGTGCTCGAGCCGGGCGGCCGGCGTGTCGTTCTTCGGCCGCGCCAGCAACGCGCGCAGCACCTCGGGCCGCGGGTTCGGCAGGCCGCGCGCGCCGCTCGAACTCATGATGCTGGTCAGGCTCCGCACGCGCTGCGGCGCGGCGAGCGCGACGCGCTGCGCGATCATGCCGCCCATGCTGACGCCGAGCACATGCGCCTGCTCGACGCCCAGCGCGTCGAGCACGCCAATGGCGTCGTGCGCCATGTCGGCGAGCTGGTACGGCGCCCGCGGCGTGAAGCCGAGCCGCGCCTGCGTCAGCGCCCACATCAGATTCGGCACGCCGAGTTCGTCGAAATGAGCGCTCAGGCCCACGTCCCGGTTGTCGTGCCGGATCACGCGAAAGCCGGCTTCGACCAGCGCCTGCACGAAGCCCTGCGGCCAGGCGACCAACTGCATGCCAAGGCCCATTACGAGCAACACCGCCGGCCCGCTGCCGCCCGAATCCTCGACCTCGATCGAAATACCGTTTGCTTTGATTTGCATAGCAGGAAATGATGACAGCACCAGCGCCAAGCCAGTGTCATGCCCGGAATTTTGTCATCGATCGCTCGGCGTCGACTGCGAAGGGAAAGGAATGCGGCAGGGGGCAAGTCGCATGGGTTGCGTAGCAGCATGTGGCAAAGCAATCCAGCAGAGGCTGCGGAACGGCTGAAGCCAGGCCGCAGGCGCCGCCCCCGGTGGGGGAAGGCGAAAGCCGACCGGAGGCAGCGAAGGCTGGGGTGCGCTAATCAAACCGGCGCTCCCGCAGCCACTTGGTCGCGATCCATTTTTCGCCGCGCAGCACGGGCGCGCCGCCGTGCAGCGACCGGGTCGACGGATGCGGACGGTCGTAGCTGAAGAACACCGCGTTGCCGCGCTTCGGTGCGACTTCGAAATGCACGTCGGGGAATACGGTCGCACCCCCCTGCTCCGGTTCGTTCAGGTAGACGATCAGCGTGGCCACGCGCTGCCCGCCGCGCTTCAGCACCACGGGCGTGCCGGGCTGCTGCGGGTCGAAGTAGTCGTAGTGGGGTTTGTATTCGGCCAGAGGCGGATAGCGCAGCACCTGCAGGCCTTCGCCGTTTTCGACCGGCCAGTTCAGCAGCCGGGCGATGCGTGCTTCGATCTGGCCGATCAGCGCATCGGCGCCGCGTTCGAAGAACATGCCTTCGCTGGTGCGATCGGCGTTGAGCTCCTCGCCGCCGGTCTCCACCGCGACGGTCAACGAGCGCGCCAGCCGCGGCCGGGCGGCCGCGATCAGCGCCTCGCATTCGGCATCCGACAGCAGGTTGCCGAGCACGACGATGCGCGGCTGGTGCATGGCCGCGAGCACCGGCACGCGCCGATCGCCCGCATCGAGGTAGAGCGCCTGTTCCGCGCCAAACGGATCGGGGACCGCCAGCGCGGGCGGCAGATCGGCGGCGATGGGCGTGCCCGTCTGCCGGTCGGCTTCGCGCACGCCGCTCAGATGCTCGGCCAGCGTGGTCTCCATCGCATGCAGCGCGACGTTTGCGGCCCAGCCGGCCGCCTCCATCGCCTGCAGCATGGCGTCGGGTGTGATGCCGGCCCTGGCCTGCTCGATGACCCACCGACGCAGTTCGGCGGTGATCGGCTGGCGCTGCAACGCGGACGATGCTGGCCGGGGTTCGGTCGGAGCTGCTCATGTCGACTTCCTTCGATACGACGGTGTGTGGCGATGAGGCGGTGTGCGGTAGTGTGTGGCTGACGGCTCGTGCATACAGGCGAATCGGCGGGGCGCCCCGGACCGCGGCGGCCGGCTCGAAGGTCAAGCCAGGGTTCGTCGAAATACGAAACGGCATTCGGTCGACGCGGTGGACGCAAACGCATAACCCTCGAGCGCGAAATCACGCAACTGTGCGGCGCGGCTCGCGCGCTGTTGCACCACCCAGCGTGCCATCAGCCCGCGCGCACGTTTCGCATGTATACCGATCACGCGGTGCTGCCCGGCCTGGCTCTGCTCGAACACGCAGTCAAGCACCGGCGTGCGAAGCGCCTGCCGGTCGACGGCCTTGAAGTATTCGGTCGACGCGAGGTTGACCAGCAACGGCGCGTCGTGCGCCTTGCAGCGCTTGTCGAGCCAGGGCGCCACGCGCGGCCCCCAGAACGAGTGCAGCGTGCGGCCGGCGGCAGTTTCCAGCCCCGTGCCCATCTCGAGCCGATGCGGCTGCACCGGATCGAGCGGTTGCAGCACACCGTACAGGCCGCTCAGGATGACGAGATGTTGTTGGGCCCAGGCCAGCGCGTCCGCATCGAGCGAGCGCGCGTCGAACGCTCGGTACACCGGTCCGTCGAAAGCGAACGCGGCCGCACGCGAATTGGTCGCAGTGTGGCGCGCCGACCAGCTCGCATGGCGCGCCGTGTTCAACGCCGCCAGCGCATCGCTCAGGCCCATCGCAGACGCCAGCTGCGCAGGCGACTGCTCGCGCAGCCGCGCCATCAACTCGGCCGCTTGCGCGCGAAACTGCAGGCGCCCTGACGTCACTGCAGTCGCCGGCAGCGGCGTCTTGAAATCCAGCGACTTGGCGGGCGACAGCAGCAACAGCAACATGCGCACGATGGTACAAGGGACGGTCTTGTCGGCGCTGCCTGCCGGGATTGTGCAAGGCGCGGCCAATCGCTGAAGATGGCTGTACGAACGGATGCGTCAGGCTGCCTCGGCCAGAGCCAGGCGCGCCGCCTGCAGCACCGCTCCAGACACCGAAAGAGCCTTTGAAATGCCGAACACGGAACCCGTTTCAGCCGCCTATGCGTTCACCGAAGCCAGCGGCTACCAGCTGCCCGAGTACGCGTTTGCCGAGCCGCCCGAGCTGGCCAGCGGCGCGGTGCATCGGCATCCGATCGTGATCGTCGGCGGCGGCATCACGGGTTTGACGCTGGCATGCTCGCTCGCGTGGCACGGGGTGCCGTGCGTGCTGCTCGACGAGGACAACACGGTGGGTGTGAAAGGCGCGTCGTCGCGCGGCATCTGCTACACGCAGAAGTCGCTCGAGATCTTTGACAAGCTCGGCATCTACGAGCGCATCGCGGCCAAGGGCATCCGCTGGAGCGTGGGCCGCACGTTCGCGGGCGATGAGGAGGTGTATGCGTTCGATCTGAGCACCCAGGACGAGTACAACCTGTCGCAGCAGCCGCCGTTCATCAATATCCAGCAGTTTTATATCGAGGGCTTTCTGGTCGAGCGCATCGCCGAACTGGGCAGGACCGATCTGCGCTGGTGCTCTCGTGTGACACGGTTCGAGCAGCGGCCAGATCACGCGAGGCTGCAGGTCGAGACGCCGGCCGGCAGTTACTGGATCGAGGCTGCGCATGTGATCGATGCGACCGGCAGCGCCACGCCGTTCCACGCCTGGTGCGGCGCGGCCGTGCAGGCCAGGCGCGGCGACGACCGCTGGTGCATCGCCGACGTGCGATTCGCCGAGCAGCCACCGACCGAACGCCACACCTGGATCGAAGCGCCGTTCAACGAGGGCCGCGCGGTCTGGCAACACCTGATGGCCGACAAGGTCTGGCGCATCGACTACCAGATGGCGCCGAACGCGGACCCTGCGTATGTGAGCCGAGAGGACGTGGTGCGCGAGCGGCTCGCGCGCCAGTTCGGCTCCGACGTCGAGGTCGAGATCGTCTGGGTGGGACCATACGGCTACCGCAGCCAGTGCGTCGAGCAGATGCGCGTCGGCGCCGTGTTCTTCATCGGCGACACCGCGAAATTGGTATGCCCGTTCGGTGCGCGCGGCGGCAACACCGGCGTGGCCGATGCGGATAACCTGGCCTGGAAGCTTGCGGCGCTCGTCAAGCGGCTCGCGCCGCCCGCGTTGCTCGACGCCTACCACGCGGAGCGGCACGAAGCGGCGCTGGAGAACGTGCGGGTCACGAATCGCACCGCGCGCTATCTGCGCGCCGCCGAAGGCATCGAGCGCACGTTCCGCAGTGCGTCGATCAGCCTGGCCAAGCAATACCCGTTCGCGCGGCATCTGGTCAACACGGGACGGATGGCGGTCGCCAATCGCTATCGGCGCACGCCGGTCTGCGCAACGCAGGGCAACGGCGGCCGCTCGGTGCAGAACGTCGGTCTTCGATGGGCCGATGGCAGCGCGGGCCGGCTCAACGAGCTGCTTGCGTGGTGCGACAGCCGGCTGCTGCTGCTGTGGTTCGGTGCGCTGCCCGGCCGCGCGCAGGCGGCCCGGCTTGCACAACTGACATGCAGCGCGCCGCTGCGTTGCGTGCAGGTGCTGGCGCCCGGCGCTGGGCGCGGCTTGCGGGCGCTCGAATCGGTGCTGGACCCCGACGGTCATCTGCGCGCCGCCTGCCATCTGGCGCAGATCCGCGGCCCGGCCTGGGCCTTGCTGCGACCCGACAGTTATCTGGCCGCAAGTGGCCAGGCGATCGACCCGGGCCTGATTTCGGCGGTCGCCACCGCGCTCGGTTTGCCCGGAGCGGTGCAAGCAGGAGTGGGTCGATGAACCACGAGCTGCACTTCGAGGATGCCGACACGTTCTATGAACAGCTGCTCGACGCCCACGAGGGTCTGAGCGCGGCCGAGTCCGAGCTGTTGAACGCGCGGCTGATTCTGCTGCTGGCCAATCAGATCGGCGATGCGCGGTTGCTCGGCGAATGCGTCGCGGCGGCGCGTGCGCTGCCGGCGGGGCCGAAGGCGTAGCCGCGGCGAGGCGTGACAAAAGGACCGCAGCGCGGCAACACCACTCGCTATGGAATTCACAGCAAAAGAGGCTTGTCAAATCTGCGGCGCAGCGCCTTTTGATCTGAAATCCCACCGCCGCAAGCACGCACTCGCGGTCCCGCGTCCACGGGCCTGCATGGGCGGGCCGCACCGGTAAAATTCATTGCTTCGTCCGCTGGGGGCTCCATCAGGCCAGTGCACCGGAGGCCACAGCTCGGTGCAGCCCCCCCGCTGCCGTTCGGCTCGGGATCCCTGCCGACTCGTTCACCCCCATCGTTTGACCCACCTATGCCCGCCGAACCATCCGTGCCCCCTGCCCAGCCCGGCCTGCAGTCGCTGTCCAAATCGTTCGAGCCGGCGGCGCTCGAAGCGCACTGGGGGCCGTGGTGGGAGCAGCGCGGCGTCGGCCAGGCGGGTTATCGGGGCACCGGCGAGGCGAAGGCCGATGCGCCGTCGTTCGCGATCCAGCTGCCGCCGCCGAATGTGACCGGCACGCTGCACATGGGCCACGCGTTCAACCAGACGATCATGGACAGCCTGACTCGCTATCACCGCATGAAAGGCTGCAACACGGTCTGGGTGCCGGGCACCGATCACGCGGGCATCGCAACCCAGATCGTGGTCGAGCGACAGCTGCAGGCGCAAGGCACGAGCCGGCACGAACTCGGCCGCGAGGCGTTCTCGGCGAAAGTCTGGGAATGGAAGGAATCGTCGGGCCAGACCATCACCACGCAGATGCGCCGCATGGGCGACAGCGTCGACTGGAGCCGCGAATATTTCACGATGGACGACAAGCTGTCGAACGTCGTGACCGAGACGTTCGTGCGGCTTTATGAACAAGGCCTGATCTACCGCGGCAAGCGGCTCGTGAACTGGGATCCGGTGCTGAAGACCGCGGTCAGCGACCTGGAAGTGGAAAGCGTCGAGTCTGACGGAACGATGCACTACATCCTGTATCCGTTCACGGACGGGCCGCAGACGATCGACGGTGCGCTGCAGCGCGGCATGACGATCGCGACCACGCGGCCGGAGACGATGCTGGCCGACGGTGCGCTCGCGGTCCATCCCGATGATCCGCGCTACGCACACCTGGTCGGCAAGTTCGTCGACCTGCCGCTGTGCAACCGGCGCATTCCGATCATCGCGGACGATTTCGTCGACCGCGATTTCGGCTCCGGCTGCGTGAAGATCACCGGCGCGCACGACTTCAACGACTACGCCTGCGCGAAGCGGCACGACCTGCCGATGATCGTGATCTTCACGCTCGATGCGAAAGTGAATGAGAACGGGCCGGTCGCGTATCAGGGGCTGGACCGGTTCGATGCGCGCAAGGCGGTGGTTGCCGATCTCGATCGCGACGGGCTGCTCGCCGCCGTCAAGCCGCACAAGCTGATGCTGCCGATCTGCGCGCGCACGGGCCAGGTGGTCGAGCCCATGCTGACCGACCAATGGTTCGTCGCGATGACGAAAGTGTCCGAGCAGGATGCAAGCGGCAAATCGATCGCACAGAAAGCGATCGATGCGGTCGCGGATGGCCGTGTGCGCTTCGTGCCCGAGAACTGGGTCAACACGTTCGATCAGTGGATGGGCAACATTCAGGACTGGTGCATCAGCCGACAGCTCTGGTGGGGGCACCGCATCCCGGCCTGGTACACCGCCGATGGCGCGGTGATCGTCGCGCGGACCGAAGCAGAAGCGGTGGCGCAGGCACCCGGCCAGACGCTGACCCGCGACGAAGACGTGCTCGACACCTGGTACTCCTCCGCGTTGGTGCCGTTCTCGACGATGGGCTGGCCTGATGCGGATGAGTCGCCCACGTCCGACTACAACTTGTACTTGCCGTCCAGCGTGCTGGTCACCGGCTACGACATCATCTTCTTCTGGGTCGCGCGCATGGTCATGATGACCACGCACTTCACAGGGCGCGTGCCGTTCAAGGACGTCTACATCCATGGTCTGGTGCGCGATTCGCACGGCCAGAAAATGAGCAAGTCCGAAGGCAACGTGCTGGACCCGGTCGATCTGATCGACGGGATCGAACTGCCGCCGCTGCTGGCGAAGCGCGCGACCGGACTGCGCCGGCCCGAGACCGCGCCGCAGGTGAAGAAGAACACCGAGAAAGAGTTTCCCGACGGCATCCCCGCGTTCGGCGCCGATGCGCTGCGCTTCACGTTCGCGTCGCTCGCCACGCTCGGGCGAAACATCAATTTCGATTCGAAGCGCTGCGAGGGCTATCGCAATTTTTGCAACAAGCTCTGGAACGCAACGCGCTTCGTGCTGATGAATTGTGAAGGGCATGACTGTGGCCTCGAGCAGCACACGAAAGCCGAATGCGCACCGGGTCAGCCATTTCACGGGTACCTGTCGTTCAGCCAGCCGGACCGCTGGATCGCTTCGCGCCTGCAGCAGGTGGAGGCACAGGTCGCGCAAGGCTTTGCCGACTACCGGCTCGACAACGTCGCGAACGCGGTCTACGAATTCGTCTGGAACGAGTTCTGCGACTGGTATCTGGAAATTGCGAAGGTGCAGATCCAGACGGGCCAACCCAATCAGCAGCGCGCCACACGTCGCACGCTGATCCGCACGCTGGAGGCGATCCTGCGGCTTGCGCACCCGTTGATTCCGTTCATCACCGAGGCGTTGTGGCAGAAGGTCGCACCGGTCGCAGGCATCGCCGGCGAATCGGTGGCGCTCGCCCCCTACCCGACCGCGCAGCCGGACAAGATCGACGAGGCGTCGATTGCGCACGTGGTGAAGTTGAAAGCCATGGTCGACGCCTGCCGCAACCTGCGCGGTGAGATGAGCGTGTCGCCCGCCACGCGGCTGCCCCTGCTCGTGCATGGCGACGCCGACTTCCTGCGCGCGTCGTCTGCGCTGTTGGCGACGCTTGCCAAGCTCAGCGATGTGCAGGTGTTCGACGACGAAGCCGCCTGGGCCGCTGCCGCACAGGGCGCGCCGGTGGCGGTCGTCGGTGCCGCGCGCATCTGCCTGCGGGTCGAGATCGATGCGGCTGCCGAGCGTGCTCGGCTGGGCCGCGAAATTGCCAGGCTGCAGGCCGAAACGGCCAAGGCGCAAGCCAAACTTGGCAACGCCGCGTTCGTCGCGAAAGCGCCGCCGGCCGTGATCGAACAGGAGCGCCAGCGCGCCGCCGCGTTCGCCGACACGCTGCAGAAAATGCAGCAGCAGCAGGCCCGGCTTGCCGAGTTGTCCCCGTAAACAAGTGACCCGCGCGCCTGACATGCGTGCAAGACCCAAGAAAGAGTGCCCGCCATGAAAGCTTCGACAAAACTCGACAAGGCCGTTTTTCCGGTGGCCGGACTCGGCACGCGTTTTCTGCCCGCGACCAAGGCAAGCCCGAAGGAGATGCTGCCGATCGTCGACAAGCCGCTGATCCAGTACGCGGTCGAGGAAGCGTACGAAGCCGGCATCCGGCACATGATCTTCATCACGGGCCGCGGCAAGCGCGCGATCGAGGACCACTTCGACACCGCGTACGAACTCGAAGCAGAACTCGTGGCGGCGGAGAAAACCGAACTGCTCGAGATCGCGCAGTCGGTGCAGCCAAGCGACATGGTCTGCTCGTTCGTGCGGCAATCGCGCGCACTGGGCTTGGGCCACGCCGTGTTGTGCGCCGAGCATCTGGTCGGCAACGACCCGTTTGCCGTGATCCTGGCTGACGATCTGATGATCGGCCCGCCGGGCGGCAAAGGGGTGTTGCAGCAGATGGCCGAAGTTTTTGCGCGGGTCGGCGGTTCGGTGCTTGCGGTGCAGGAAGTGCCATCGGCCCATGTGAAGCGCTACGGCATCGTGGCGGGCAAATCGGCCGGCGACCGGCTCATGAAGGTCAGCGGCATGGTGGAGAAACCATCGCCCGAAGACGCGCCGTCGCGCATGGCGGTGGCTGGCCGCTACGTGCTCACGCCGGGCGTGTTCGACCAGATTCGCAATCAACCGCGCGGCGTCGGCGGTGAAATTCAGTTGACCGACGGCATTGCCGGGTTGATGAAGACCGAATCGGTCTTTGCGTATCAATACGAAGGCAAACGCTACGACTGCGGCAGCAAGGAAGGTTTTCTCGAAGCGACCGTCGAATTCGCGTTAAAGCACCCGCAGGTGGGTGCGCACTTCCGCAGCTACTTGCAGCAACTGAAATTCTGAGCATCGTGATGGACTATCCCGGCAACCTGTTCGTCGTGGCTGCACCGAGCGGTGCGGGCAAGTCGAGCCTGGTCAAGGCGCTGATGGAACTCGACGCGCGCGTGCTGCCGTCGGTCTCGCACACCACGCGCGCGCCCCGTGGGCAGGAGCGCGACGGGCGCGAGTATTTCTTCGTGTCGACGGAGGAGTTCGACGCGATGGTGGAAGCCGACGCGTTCGTCGAATGGGCGCAGGTGCACGGGCACCGTTACGGCACCTCCAAGTTCGGCATCGAAGAGCGCATCGCGCAAGGCGCCGATGTGATTCTGGAGATCGATTTCCAGGGTGCGCTGCAAATCAAGCGCACCTTTGCCAACGCCGTGCTGGTGTTCATCCTGCCGCCGAGCTGGGAAGAACTGCGCGCGCGGCTCGAGCGGCGCGGCGAGGACAGCGACGAGGTGATCGCCCTGCGCCTCAGAAATGCGGAAAGCGAAATGGTGCAGGCGCACAAATTCGACTTCGTTATAATCAACGAGTTATTTGAGCTGGCCTTGTTCGATCTGAAAACCATCGTGCATGCGCAACGGCTCAAGTTCAGCGCCCAAAAACGCGTTCGCGCTGAAACCTTTCACTCCCTGAATATTCCTTGATCGGATCGGCGAATGCATCGCGATTCGATCGATGGGCTCCCGTTCGCAACCTTTATCGAGATTTACGCCATGGCACGCATCACTGTCGAAGATTGTCTCGAGCAGATCCCGAACCGCTTTCAGCTGGTGCTTGCAGCGACCTACCGTGCCCGCATGCTGAGCCAGGGCCACACGCCGAAGATCGAGACCAAGAACAAGCCGGCGGTCACTGCACTGCGCGAGATCGCGGCCGGCAAGATCGGGCTCGAGATGTTGAAAAAAGTCCCGGGCTGATCTGACCGGACGCCGCATCGGCGGCTGCGCTGCTTTTTGCGGCGCGTCGTGCGGGCCGGTCGACAGCGCGGCGACGCTGTCACTGTGGTCGCCGGGTCAATTTCCCCCGGCTGATTCGTCCGCCACCCGCCCGCGTTAAAGTGCGTGGCATGAACGAGGTGATCCACTCGGCTCTTAAAGCCGATCTGCAGACCGTTGCGCCATGCAATGTGCCTGCCGGCGCATCACCTGCCGCGGTCGGCACCACTTTACCGCCGACTGTGGCCGCTGCCAACGCGGCTTCCGCGAGCTTTGCAGCGCTTACCGACAGCTTGAGCTACCTCGATGCGGCCGACGTCGAGCAGGTGCGTCAGGCTTATCGTTTCGCCGACGCAGCGCATCTCGGGCAGATGCGCCACAGCGGCGAGCCCTACATCACGCACCCGATTGCGGTCGCTGCGCAATGCGCGGTCTGGAAACTCGACGCGCAGGCGCTGATGGCCGCGCTGCTGCACGATGTGCTCGAAGACTGCGGCATCACGAAACCGGAGTTGATCGAGAAGTTCGGTGCCCAGGTTGCCGACCTGGTCGACGGGCTGACCAAGCTCGACAAGCTGCAGTTCACCACGCGCGAAGAAAACCAGGCCGAGTCGTTTCGCAAGATGCTGCTGGCGATGGCGCGCGATGTGCGGGTGATCATGGTCAAGCTCGCGGATCGCACGCACAACATGCGCACGCTCGGTGACGCGCCGCGAGCCAAATGGACACGGATTGCGTCCGAGACGCTCGACATCTACTGCCCGATCGCGCACCGGCTGGGTTTGAACGAAACGTACCGCGAGTTGCAGGAGCTGTCGTTTCGGCATCTGTATCCGTGGCGCCATCAGGTGCTGGCCAAAGCGGTTGCCAAGGCCCGCAGCCGGCGTCGGGATCTGGTGCAAAAAGTGGCGCAGGAAATCGATTCGGTGTTTCGCGGGGGCAGCATCACGGCGCGCATCGGCGGCCGGGAGAAGACGCTCTACTCGATTTATCGCAAGATGAAAGACAAGCACCTGAGTTTTGCGCAGGTGAACGACATCTACGGCTTTCGTGTGGTGCTGCCCACGGTGATCGACTGCTACACGGGACTCGGGCTGCTGCACCAGACCTACAAGCCGGTGCCGGGCCGCTTCAAGGACCACATTGCGATCCCGAAGCTCAATGGCTATCAGTCGCTGCACACGACGCTGGTGGGTCCGTCGGGCGTGAACGTCGAGTTCCAGTTGCGCACGCAGTCGATGCACCTGGTGGCCGAGTCGGGCGTTGCTGCGCACTGGCTGTACAAACGAAAAGAGGCGGAAGCCGGCGCCGACCAGCTCGGCACCAAATGGCTGCAATCGCTGCTCGACATTCAGCAGGAGACTCGCGATGCCGCTGAATTTTGGGAATACGTGCGTGTCGACCTGTTTCCTGACGCGGTCTACGTCTTCACACCCAAAAGCCAGATCCTTGCGCTGCCACGCGGTGCGACCGTGGTGGACTTCTCGTATGCCATTCACAGCGACGTCGGTGACCGTACCATTGCGGCGCGCATCAACGGCGAGCCGGCGGCGTTGCGCACCGAGCTGAAAAACGGCGATGTGGTCGAGGTCGTGACGACCTCGATCCCGCAGCCGAACCCGGCCTGGCTCGGGTTTGTGCGCACCGGTCGCGCACGCTCGAAAATTCGCCAGCATCTGAAATCGCTGAAACAGGCCGAGTCCGAGAGCCTCGGTGAAAAAATGCTTACGCAGGCGCTGCGTGCGGACGGGCTGGAGAGCCTGCCTTCGACCGACGACCCGGTGCAGCAGCCGATCTGGGACAAGTTGTTGCGGTTCACCGGCAGCAAAAGCCGCAGCGAGTTGCTGACCGACATCGGCCTGGGCAAGCGCATCGCGAGCATCGTGGCCAAGCGCCTGGTTGCGCTGCTCGGGGAGGCCGGCGCGAAACCGAACCCACTGCTGCTGAGCCGCGAGCGCTACACCGCACATGAAAGCGTAAGCCAGGGTGCCGTACAGCTCGACGGCAGCGAAGGCGCTTCGGTCAGCTTCTCGACCTGCTGCCGACCGGTCCCCGGCGACGCGGTGGTCGGTTATTTGGGCCGCGGTGAGGGCCTTGCCGTGCATCTGGCCGACTGCAGCGTCGCCAAACGCCTCCAGCACAAGGACAGCGAACGCTTCATCGCGGTGGACTGGTCGGACGAGCCGGTGCGGCTGTTCGAAGTCGGCGTGGTCGCCACGGTCAGCAACGGCAAGGGCGTGCTCGCACGAGTGGCCTCCGCGCTGGCCACCGCAGAGGCCAGCATCAATCACGTCATGATGGATGACAGCCCCGCGCAGGACGCGACCGAATTGAGCTTCGTGCTCGGAGTGCGCGACGCGGAACATCTGGGTCTGGTGCTCAGGCAACTGCGGCGGACACAGTCCGTGCACGGCGCGCAGCGCCACCGTTCTGCATCCCATGATGTCGCTGGGCCGAAACACGCGTCTCAAAGCAGCGACTTCGGAAGGCTTTGACCGCGACCCAATCACCCAGCGTCGGTTGATTCGCGTCGATTGCACCCGCATGCAGGTTCCGGGAGACCGGGTTATCACGCGCCGCAAGATTTTGACGCTGGCCCGGTGCGAGGCGGCGACCCGGAGCAATCGCAAATCGGTGCAGGCGCATCCGTCAACACATCGGGCAGTGCTTCTGTCGGCGCGTCGGTCAGCACGCATGACCGGCAACAATCCACGACAGCACTCGAACTATCCAGCGCGGTTCACCAGGGCCACCGCCCACGCAGCAAAAACGATGTGCACGGGCTGTGGTCCGAACTCGAATCGCTGCCACTGCCCGTCAACGACGGCGCAAGATATGCACGAATTCGACACCGATCGTTTGCTGATCCACCAGTTCGTGGCCTGTCTGCCTGGCAAACGCCTGAAAGTCGCGCAGCGAACCGGCATCGGTCGCCACCACCTTCAGCAGCTGCCCGCTTTGCAATTCGGCCAACGCCTTCTTGGCTTTCAAAATGGGCAGTGGGCAGTTCAGCCCGCGCGTATCGACTTCTTTGGCAATTTCGTGCATGAGCGTATTTTGGCCAATCGGGCCGGTGTCGAGCGCAGTGAATCGAAAACTCGGTCTGCCGACTTGCGCGTTGAAAACGCCCGCGCCGCCCGTCGAAGCCAGCGCCCGATCTGTGATCGATACAGTCAATGCGGCCGGACTCGCCTTCAGCGCCGTTGGAACTCGATGAATTCCGGCTCGAACCCGCGCGAACGCAACCAGTCGGCAAGGGCATAGCCCGTGCCCGCGGGCCAGCACTTCAAATCCTTCAGGTCGTAGAGACGCCAGTCGACCAGTTCCGGCGAAAGACGCACCTCACCATCGGCCACCGCATGGAACGCGATGATCACCTGGTTCATGCGCTGGAAGTCGTATACGCCGATCAAATCGAGCGCGGATGTGTCGAGGTTCGTCTCTTCCTTGATCTCGCGCGCGATGCCCTGTTGCGGCGTCTCACCCGCTTCCATGAAGCCGGTGATCAGCGCATACATCTTGCCTGGCCACGCCGCATTGCGCGCGAGCAGGACCTGGCCTCGATATTCGACCACCGCAGCGAGCACCGGCGTGGGATTGTTCCAGTGCGTGTAGCTGCACGCCGAACAACGCAGTCGCTGCTTCTCGCCGCCGTCCTCCATCTGTGCAAGCCATTGCAGAGGCGTCGCGCATTGTGGGCAGAACTTGAAGTCGGATGACATGGTGCTGTCTTTTCACGCGCGCGCTGCGCAGGCGGGCGCTGCGCAACAACCGGTTTTGTCTGAAACGCCGCTGGGCACACAACCCCGCAATCGCAGGTCACTCAAAGCGGGAACACCCCTGTCGACAGATAGCGATCGCCGCGGTCGCAGACGATGAATACGATCGTCGCATCCTGCTCACGCGCCGCGATCTGTTGCGCAACCCAGCACGCCCCCGCAGCGGAGATGCCTGCAAAGATGCCTTCTTCGCGGGCGAGCTGACGACACATTTCTTCCGCATCATCCTGGCTCACGAGGACCAACTCATCGACGTGCCGTGGGTCGTAGATTTTCGGCAGGTATTCTTCTGGCCATTTGCGAATGCCCGGAATGCGCGAGCCCTCCTGCGGCTGCGCGCCGATGATGCGCACGGCAGGGTTTTTTTCCTTCAGGTAGCGCGAGACGCCGGTGATCGTCCCGGTGGTGCCCATCGCGCTCACGAAATGCGTGATGCGGCCGCCGGTGTCCTGCCAGATCTCGGGCCCGGTGGTTTCGTAATGAATCCGTGGATTGTCGGCGTTGGCGAACTGGTCGAGCACCCTGCCCTGGCCATCGCGCTGCATCTGCTCGGCCAGGTCGCGTGCGTACTCCATGCCGCCGCTCTTTGGCGTGAGCACCAACTCGGCGCCGAACGCTTTCATCGTCTGCGCCCGCTCGATCGACAGGTCCTCAGGCATCACGAGCAACATGCGGTAGCCGCGGATCGCCGCCGCCATCGCAAGCGCGATGCCGGTATTGCCCGAAGTCGCCTCAATCAAGGTGTCGCCCGGCGTGATCTCGCCGCGCGCCTCCGCATGGCGAATCATCGCCAGCGCCGCACGGTCCTTGACCGAGCCCGCCGGGTTGTTGCCTTCGAGCTTGCCGAGCACCACGTTGTGGCGCTCAGCGTTGATCAGCGCGCCGATGCGCTGCAACGCGACCAGCGGCGTTCGGCCGATCGTGTCCTCGATCGTGGAATAGTTCATCCACGGCACTGTGCCATAATTTCAAGGCTTCGTTATGCGCATGAAGCAACCTCAGCCGGAGTGGTGAAATTGGTAGACGCAGGGGACTCAAAATCCCCCGCCGCAAGGCGTGCCGGTTCGATTCCGGCCTCCGGCACCATCCAGGGGCATCAAGACCCTTCAGACAGTCTCAAAACCCGCATGTGGCCTTGCATAGCGGGTTTTTCCTTGTTCCACATCGCTTCATCGGCTACCCTGACCTACCGACAAAAGTACGGTATTCCTTACGGTATCCACTGAAAACGCTGAAGCAGATGCCGTCAAAGCGCGAACGGGCTGCAATGGCAGTCACCGAACCGGCTGCCCTGATGGGTGTTGACGATCTCGGGTGTGCCGTACCTTGCGACGGCTTCGTTGAACGCCTCGACGCAGAAGCCAGCCTCCATCGTGATGGATACCCGATGCGAAAGCACCCTACGGCGGTGCCAATCCAGCGCCGCCACCAGGTACACCCAACCACGCGCCATCGGGATGTAGGTCAGATACCGTCCGCGAATTCAAGACGCAAAGCGGCCGAGCGTTGCAGGCACGGCAGTCGCCTCGGCCGAATCGCATAGGGATGCGCGGCTGGCGCGCCTCGTCAAAGCCTGGCGTCCAGCCCACGCAGAGCTTGCCCTCGGGACAGCGCACTTGCTGGCGTTTCGAATCGATCTTGAAGTTCGGCAGGTCATACCCCTGGGCCGGTTCCAGACGCCCAGGTCGACAGCCCCCGCACAGGGCCTTGCAGCAACGCGCCGTGCTCGCGTCGGCTGGCCACCAGCAGCGCGGCGCTGACGTCGGCCGAGTCCCCGAAGTGCCACTCTTCCTGATTCAGATCACTCGGCTACGGCTTTCTGCTCATGCAGCCAAGCGCAAACCGGCACCGGCGCAGCAAGGTCAAAGTGCATAACAGGCGCTAACGTTCGAGCGAAGCGGGCGACGACGGCAAGACGCCAGGCCCGGGCTCGCGAAAGCGTACCGCGTACCGCTAGGCCGAGCTTGGCCTGCCGTTTGCGCTCCGCTTGAGTGAGGGGTTGGACCGCAGTGGGTTTGCGCGGCCCTGACGATTGTTTATGACAGCCAAGCATCGCGCACGGCACGAAGGTGCCGCCAGTCGGTTCCGCAGCAGCCGCCGAGCACGTTCAGATTTGGCAGTGCGCCCCGCAGGCCGCGATACCGTTGTGCCAAGTCGGATGGGTCGCCTATATCCAGTTCCGTGGAGTCGTCAAGCTCAGCGTGACTCTTCGTTGACGCATTCGCGCGGACTCCGCGGATGCGGTTCGCCCATGGTCCTGCAACTTCCAAAGTTTGCGCGAAGTGGCTTGGGTGAGCACAGTTGATCGAAAAGTATGCCGGCGTCGCCGACGCATCAACGCGCTCGATCGCATCGCCCAAGTGTTCTCCGTTCGGGAGGCGGCCGTCCGTTTCAACCGTGAACGAGATGGATACCGGTAGACCAACGCGCTGCGCTGCCAACGCCACGCCCAAGGCTTCAGCCGACGTGGTCATCGTGACGGCCGACAACATATCGACACCGCCCTTCTCCAGTGCCTCCGCCTGTAGCGCGTGATACGTTGCCGCGTCTTCAACGCTGCCGGGCGCCGTGGCAACGTATCCGTCACCGCGCGGCCCGATGATCCCGCTGACCACAATCGGCCCACTGAGCCTTTGCGCCCACCGGTTTCGCATCGACTGCATCAGTTGCGCGGCCTCAACGTTTACTTCCCGCAGTCTTGTTGTGTCCACTCCGAGGAGATTGGCCCAATCAGGGTTGGCACGCCAGGTCGGGGTTTCCAGCACAAATCCCGCACCTGGAATCTCGGCACAGATCTCGAGGTACGGGACGTAGTATTGCTTCAAGCGTTCGCGCCCGAGTTCATCGTCCAACAGGACAAACGCGGCGAAGTGTGGCAGTTCAATCCCATCCAGGAAGACGAGAGTGGTTTCTAGTCCACCGTCGCTGAGAAAGAGTCCGCCAGCCAACTGTGGAAGGGGGCGCAGTGACACTCGTGGACTCCTCAGCAAGAGGTCTTTTTGAATCGTTCGACCGAGGCGTTGAGGATACGCTGATGGCCCCAACAACTCCAGCGCTTCACGGCTATGTAGCCAGTAGCGACGCGCGGGGCAGGAACCAAGGGCGTGTGGCCTCTGCGGTCTAACGTTGGCGCTCCGCTTGAGCGGGGGGTTCGGCGTCAGCTTCTGCGCATCGGACTTGCGGTGCACACCTTCTACTCGGCTACTCTGCCAGGCTGGCACCAGAACCGCCCATTTCCTTCGGGACGTCCTTCATCTTCGTTATCCCGTCATGGATGTGCAGCACAGTCTCTTGGTAATGCACATGGACACCAGGCTCGAATGGGAGGTCAGGAATGACTGCTGCATATACGTCAGTGAGCGCCATGCCTGGGTGCTCTGTGAAGACATGGCCTCCACACGTCTTACACCACTTCCGATAGCTATTCGGAGTCTTGTTATACGTCGCAATGCTGTCGGCGCCTCTGGTCACCTTCACGGCATCCGGTTTCCACAGGGTGAATGCATTGACTGGCCCAGCCGACCAGTGCCGGCAGGACTGACAGTGGCAATAGCCCATGGCCACTGGCTCCCCGGTGACTTTGAACTGCACTTCGCCGCAAAAGCAGCTACCTGCGTACGAATTGTCGGTGCTCACAGCGCGTCTCCTTAGAGTGTCAAGAGCGAACCACTGTAGGGCCATTCTGTGCCTGAGTCGACTCGGTGGCGCCTCTGACGCCTAACGTTCGAGCACGGCGGGCGACAACGGCATGCCACCAGGCGCGGGCTGGTGAAAATCCACCTTGTGCCACCGGCCCAGGCCTGGTGGCCTGCCGTTGGAGCTCCGCTTGAGCGTGGTGTTAGACGGCACTGAGATCACAGGCGACCGTTTCAACATGTCCATGCGTTTGGCCGAAGTAGGCGAAATGACCTCGGAACAACTCGCCGTCGCGGAGCCGCAGAAACGTCCCCGAGCCTTGACTCGTGCTTGCTGAGTCTTTCGGGTGATACGTGAACGTGAGAAGCCCCTGGCTGTACCGACCTGCCAATTTGTACTCTTTGCCCTTTTGCTTTCCTTCGGTGAACAGAATCGTTCCCGACACGCGGTAGCCGAGTTTCCGTATGCGTACTGTCAGCTTGTGATCTCCAGCATCCGCCCATTTAATCGCACCAATGAAGGTGGGCTTCAATTTTGTCGGCTCCCGGAGTAATTCGATAATCCACGGATACACGAAGTCCTTGAGAAAGGGTGTCGCCGCTGCGCCAATTGCTGCTGAGGCAAGCTTTGGAAGAAAGTCTTCGAGCATGATGGGAGGGCAGGTTGTGCCTTCTAACGTTTGAGCTAAGCGGGCGACGCCGGCATGTTGCCTGGCCCGCGAGGTGCCAGCATACCTACGGCGCCTTCGGGCCAAGCCACGACATGCCGGTGGCACTCCGCTTGAGCGAAGGGTTGGGCATCGACGCGCGTCGTTCCGCAAACCGCCCAAGCCTTCGCCCTAAGCGAGTTAGCCACGCCCGCTGCTGGAAACAAGATCGACCTCAGCTTGTCTTTCAGCTTGGCGCGTTGGCCTTCGGGGAGTGACATTGCATATGCCGGCGCGGGTCCCTGTCCCCCGAGGAATGGACGCCAGTAGTCGTCGAAGTCGGCGAACTTGGCCATCACTTCGAGCGGGACAGTTGCTACATTTGTGAGTCCGGTGTCCTCGAAGGCCGCTTTCAGCGCGGATGGATCGCAAATCGGAAAGCGCTTCCCTTCGTGGAGTTGAACTGCCGCTGAGTCAAGGGATGCTGCAGTGTCCCAGAAGCACTTGATAATCTCCATTCCGTCAGCGTAGTCCCAGACGTATGCAGCGATAGTCCCTCCGCGGACCGTGACACGCCTCATCTCCGAGAGGGCCGTTGTCAAGGTTGGAACGAAGTTCAGTACAAGTCCTGAGACGACGACATCGCACGCTCCGCTGTCAAGCGGCAACGCCGCGGCATCTCCAGCATGGACGCGTCCCTTGTTGCCGAGGTTCTGTGCCGCCAGTCTGAGAAAACCCTCGGAAGGCTCAACGCCCACTACGCTGCTCGGATAGCACCGATCGAGGATGGCCGCGGATAGCGCTCCGGTGCCGCAGCCGACATCCAACCATCGCTTGCCGGCCGGTTGATCCAGCCAATCCAGAAAGAGCGGCGCAATCCTGCGACTCCATCGGCCGATGTACTGCTCATACGGGCTGCCACGTTCCCACGTATCGGAGACACGAGTTGCGTTCATCGCCTGCCACCTCCTCGGACACGAACTGCGATGCCTAACGAAATAGCTAAGCGGCGGCGAAGCCGTCCGCTTGACCGACTAGTTAGGCGCCGTTGTTAGTCGCTCAGCGCCATGCGCCGTGCGTCAGCGAAAGAGCATAGATGCTTGTAAAGACACGCGTATTGACGTGCCTTGTGTTCAAGATACTCAGCGTCGAGTTGGCTGGCCCAGTAAGTAGTAATTTCTTGCTGCAACTCATGCTCCGATGGTCGCTTACGAGAATAGATACAAACGGCCCAAACAAACTTATAGAAGCGCGCTTCATCAAGAGGATCAGCCGTATGCCAAGTCGGCACGCCGACCCATTTTTTAAACGCACGTTGGATGGTGGAGGACAGTGGCATGTGGCGACTAACGAATAAACTCAGCAGGCGGCGAAGCCCTCCGCTGGAACGAAGGGTTAGCGAAGTAATGGGCCCGCTGCCGCAAATCGCGCCTCAGAAACACGTGGTCGCTGCGTTGTGGCAAGGTCGAATGCGGCGCTGCGGCAAGACCGATGTAGCAATGGTGGATATTGCCCGCGGGTTAGCGTGGTCGGGGGTGACGTCATCGACATTGGTGAATCGACTTGGCGGTTTACGAACCGCCGGGCCGATATCCCGTTGAAGAGAGTGAGCTTTGACGACGTACCCGAGGCGGCGCCACATTCCATAACGAATGATGGAGCAAACCATGGCACAGCGCAATCGCAGCAGCGTCGGTTTCAAGTCCGGCAAGTCCCGAGCCGCGCAGACAATCGTTTTTTGGGCTTCGCATAGTGCTTCGCTTGCTACGACTAACGGACTAAGTAAGCTGTCGCAGAATGCGGGTCGGCTTGAGCGCCGGGTTAACCATAATGTGCTTTACGATGACAATTGGGGCAGATTGCAATCGCATTTGCAACGGTATCCTCACTACCAGAAGCTAGTGTTTTTTTGTGGTGAACTTCGAGATATGGTTTCCCACCCGATTTGCGATTAAAAGGGGCTTTGGCGCCACATTCCAGACACTCTCCGTTCGCTTGATATAAGACCTCAGCAACTACATCCGGGTTCCTAACAAATTGCTCAACCATCGTTAGCTTTTTGGCTGGCTTCTTTGGGGCGTTTGTGAGACGATCTTTTCTCTCTTGACTTGAAGTTGCAAGTGATTTTTCTACATCGTCATCAAATTTTTCTGAAGTCTGAATATAGCGTATGTCTACAACTGAATATCCTGCATCAGATAGGCCGGATACAGCATGAGTAGTATTGATTTCGCTCCAGTGATACCTGTGGCTAATGACCAAATTCCCTTTGCCGGTAACAGTTCGCCGTTTGGCCCAAGAACGAACCAGTATTTTGATCCCCGAAACGAAGGAGGGCGATTTCCTTTAAGAAAGGATTTGATTGCTTCATCGATGGACATGGGATACGTTTTT
>CAVXGG010000018.1:0-55066 GCA_963761295.1 uncultured beta proteobacterium | reverse complement strand
AGCCTCACTTGCGGGATGTGGGTGCTGCTTGTCGTGCCAGCACCGCGCGCACCGTGTCCGCGACATTCTCCGGCGTGAAGCCGAAATGCTTGAACAGCACCGGCGCCGGTGCCGATTCGCCGAACGTGTCGATGCCGACCACCGCCGCGCAGCCATACTTCCACCAGCCGTCGGTCGAGCCCATCTCCACCGCGATGCGCGGCAGCCCATTGGGCAGCACGCGCAGCTTGTAGGCGTTGGACTGGCGGTCGAACGTGGTCGTGCTCGGCATCGAGACCACGCGCACGGCCACGCCATGCTGCTCGGCCAGCAGCTTCTGCGCGGCGAGTGCGAGCTGCACTTCGGAGCCGGTCGCGATCAGCACGGCTTGTGCGCGCGGTGACTTGCTGCGCTTCGTCGCCACCGGCTCGGCCAGCACATAGCCGCCGTGCGCGATCTCATCCAGACCGGTCTTCGGGGAGTAAGCCAGCAGGTGGCGGCTCAGCAGCAGCGCGGTCGGCCTTGTGTCGTTCTCGAGTGCAGACGCCCAGGCAACCATCGTCTCGGCCGTGTCGCACGGGCGCCAGACGTCGAGGTTGGGGATCAATCGCAGTGAAGCCGCATGTTCGACCGACTGATGCGTCGGGCCGTCTTCACCCAGGCCGATGCTGTCGTGCGTGAACACATGGATCACGCGCTTTTTCATCAGCGCGGCCATGCGGATCGCGTTGCGCGAATAGTCACTGAACGTCAGGAACGTGCCGCCGTACGGGATGTAGCCGCCGTGCAGCGAGATGCCGTTCATCACGGCAGCCATGCCGAACTCGCGCACGCCGTAGTTGATGTGGCGGCCGTTCAGGCCTTCGGCGCTTTTGATCGGCACGCCGTTGGCGTCGAAGCGCAGGTTCGGCGTGACCTTGGTGTTGGTCAGGTTCGAGCCGGTCAGGTCGGCCGAGCCGCCGAGCAGTTCGGGCAGGTACGCCGTAAAGACTTCGAGCGCGAGCTGGGAAGCCTTGCGGGATGCCACCCCTTCGGCCTTGCCGTGCGCAGAGTTCACCGCCTCGGCCGCGCGCGCATGGAAATCGCTGTGCAGTTCGCCGTTCATGCGGCGCTTGAATTCGGCGGCGAGTTCGGGGTGGGCTTTTTCGTATGCCGCAAAGCGATCGTTCCAGTCGCTCTCCGATTGCTGGCCGGCTTCTTTCGCATCCCAGTCCCGATACACCTCGTCCGGCAGCACGAACGGCTCATGCGACCAGTCGAGCGCAGTGCGGGTCAACGCGATTTCTTCCGCGCCCAGTGGCTCGCCGTGCGCCTTGGCGGTGCCGCCGCGGTTCGGCGAACCTTTGCCGATCGAGGTCTTGCAGACGATCAGGGTCGGGCCGTTTTTCGACATGCGTGCCTTCGCGATCGCCGCATCCACCGCGTCCGCGTCGTGCCCGTCCACCGCCGCCATCACGTTCCAGCCATACGCATCGAAGCGCTTTGGCGTGTCGTCGATGAACCAGGGCGCGACCGCGCCGTCGATCGAGATGCCGTTGTCGTCGTACAGCGCGATCAGCTTGTCGAGCTTCCAGGCGCCGGCCAGCGATGCGACCTCGTGGCTGATGCCTTCCATCAGGCAGCCGTCGCCGAAGAACACGTACGTGTGGTGGTCCACCACCGTGTGGCCGTCGCGGTTGAACTCGGCTGCGAGCAGCTTTTCCGCGAGTGCCAGGCCAACCGCGTTGGCCAGGCCTTGTCCCAACGGCCCGGTGGTCGTCTCGACCCCCGGCGTGATGCCGTATTCCGGATGGCCGGCGGTCTTGCTGTGCAGTTGCCGAAAGTTCTTCAGCTCTTCGATCGGCAACTCGTAGCCGGTCAGATGCAGCAGCGCATACAGCAGCATCGACCCATGCCCGTTCGAGAGCACGAAACGGTCGCGGTCGAACCAGTGTGGGTTGGTCGGGCTGTGCTTCAGATGCCGCCCCCAGAGTGCCACCGCCATGTCGGCCATGCCCATCGGTGCGCCGGGATGGCCGGAATTGGCTTGCTGCACGGCGTCCATGGCGAGCGCGCGAATCGCTGTCGCCATCATCTGGGAATTGGGCATCGGTCGAGGAAGAAACGTTGATTCGGGACGGGCACGCAGCGCGTGGAGGAGCGAGCACAGGCACTGCAGGGTGCCCGCTGGGACAACCCGGGATTTTAACGAGCCAGCCGTCTTTGCCTGGATGGCCTGCCGGGCGCTCCCGCACGCGTTGCTCGAGGCGAGGCCGCTCGGCACCTCGTCTGCCGACGAAGAAGCGCCGCATACCCGGCCCAGGCCCGTGCGGGCCGAACGCTAAAGTCGTCCGACATGAATGGCCTGCACCTCACCGCCGACCTGCGCGGCTGCCGCTGCGAACGGCGCTGGCTGCTCGACGCGGACGCGCTGGTCGCGTTCTGCCGCAACGCGGCGATCGATGCGGGATTGACGGCCGTCGCCCAGCTTGCGCACGCGTTCGCTGCCACCGCGCACGGCCCCGGCGGCGTCACGGCGACCGTGCTGCTGGCCGAATCCCACCTGTGCATCCATACGTGGCCCGAACACGACGCGGTCACGCTCGATGTGTTCGTCTGCAATGTGGGGCGCGACCACGCCAGCGCGGCCGAGCAGTTGCTGACCGTGCTGATCGACCGGTTCGAACCGGCGCAATTGGAACGCCAGCGGCTGTCCCGTGGCAGCATGACAGCATGAGCACCAGCGCTGCCACTTCTCCGATCGCACAAGGCACTGCCCTGCCGATCATCGCCATGGTGCTCGCCGCCGGGCGAGGCAACCGGATGCGCCCGTTGACCGACACCTGCCCGAAGCCCCTGCTGCCGCTCAAGGGCAAGCCGCTGATGCAGTGGACGCTCGAGCGGCTGGCCGCCGGCGGCTTCACGCGCATCGTCGTCAACACCGCGTGGCTTGGCGAGCAGATCGGTGACCATTTTCAGGACCAGCCGACGGTCGGCGGCAAGCGACTGCGCATCCGCTACTCGCACGAAGGCCGCGACTTCGGCGATGCGCTGGAGACCGCCGGCGGCATCAGCCGCGCACTGCCGCTGCTCGGCGACGCATTCTGGGTCGCGGCCGGCGACGTATATGTGCCGACGTTCGACTTTGCCCAGGCAGCGGTGGACCGCTTCATCGCCAGCGGCCGGCTTGCGCACCTTTGGCTGGTGCCCAATCCGCCGCACAACCCGAACGGCGATTTCGGCATCGACAGCCTCGGCCTCGCGTCGAACGAGCCCGGGCCGGATGGCCCTTGCCACACCTTCTCGACCATCGCACTGTATCGTTCCGAATTCTTTGCCGAAGACATCGGCGCGCCGCCGTTCGGCAACCTGCACGGCGTGCGTGCCGCACTGGCGCCGCTGCTGCGCAAGCGGATCGCACGCGGCGAAGTCAGTGCCGAGTTGTACAGCGGCGCCTGGGCCGACGTCGGCACACCGCAGCGTCTGCAGCAACTGAATTCGAGCCTGGACCATTCCTTATGAACACCTCCACCGCCACCAGCAACCTCACGAAGCAGCCCCGCATCCATGCGGACCGGCGCGCGCGGCTTGCCAAACAACTCGGGCCCGATGCGATCGCGATCATCCCGACCGCGCTGGAACGCCCGCGCAACCGCGACAGCGACTTCCTGTTTCGGCACGACAGCTACTTCTACTACCTGACCGGTTTCACCGAGCCGAACGCCTGGCTCGTGCTGACCGGCGACGGCAAGTCAACGCTGTTTTGTGCGCCGAAGGACCCGGAGCGCGAGGTCTGGGACGGCTACCGGCTCGGGCCACAGGCGGCGCCCGATGCGCTTGGCGTCGATGCGGCTTACCCGGTCGGTGAACTCGACCAGCGGCTGCCCAAGCTGCTTGAAAACCGCGACACCGTCTGGTATCCGTTCGCCACGCATCCAGGGCTGGAAACCCGCATCGACGGCTGGCTATCCGCCGTGCGGGCCCGCGTGCGCTACGGCGCGCTGTGCCCCGAATCGCAGCGCGATCTGTGCACGCTGATGGACGAGATGCGGCTCGTCAAGGACGAGCACGAACTCGCGACCATGCGCCGCGCCGGCGTGATCAGCGCGGAAGCGCATATCCGAGCGATGCGGCTCTCGGCCCGGATGCTGCGCGAAGGCGCCGACCTGCGCGAGTACCATCTGGACGCCGAACTGCTGCACGCGTTCCGCATGCACGGCTCACAGTACCCGGCCTATGCATCGATCGTCGCAGCCGGCGCCAATGCCTGCGTGCTGCATTACCGTGCCGACGAGGGCCGGGTGCGCGCAGGCGAACTCGTGCTGATCGACGCCGGCTGCGAACTCGACAGCTACGCGAGCGACATCACGCGCACGTTCCCGGCGGATGGCAAATTCACCGGCCCGCAGCGCGCGCTCTACGACATCGTCGCCGCATCACAAGCGGCGGCCGTCCAATCGATCCGCCCTGGCGCGCGCTTCAACGATCCGCACGACGCGGCCGTCAAAGTGCTCGCCCAAGGCATGCTCGACGTCGGCCTGCTCGATGCGAACAAGGTCGGCGGCGTCGATGACGTGATCGAGCAACGCGCCTACTTCCCGTTCTACATGCACCGCACCGGCCACTGGCTCGGCATGGACGTGCACGACTGCGGCAGCTATGTCGAGCCGTCCCAAGCCGGCCAGATCAGCGAGCGCAAAGACCCGCTGTCCGGCGAGATCATCAAGAACCGGCCGAGCCGAATCCTGCAAGCCGGCATGGTGCTGACCGTGGAGCCCGGCATCTACGTGCGGCCGGGCGAGGGCGTGCCGGAGCAGTTCCACCACATCGGTATCCGGATCGAGGACGATGCGGTGGTCAGCGACGATCCGCAGTTCGACGGCTGCGAGCTGATCTCGCGCGGGGTGCCGGTGGATGCGGAGGCGATCGAGGCGTTGATGCGGGATTGAGTGGGGCCTGGGGCAGGCCAACGCACGGCTTGCTATTGAATCCGCAGCCGACTCTTCGGCATCCCAGGCGGCTTCAGCCCGCCGGGACCCACTTTTTAGCAGCGCCTCAGCAATCCGGCGCGACGCGCAGGAGGCTCGACTGCGGGGTTTGCGCCATGGGCCGCTGGCCTCGCCGGCATGGCCCTGACGCGCAACCACGGCGCGCGCCCGCTTGCGATGCACCGGTTGTCGAATCTCACCAGTCGTAATATCCTGAGCAAAACCTACAATTTTTAACAGTCCGAGCGGGCCCAACCCTGGAGAGGTGCTGGTCCGGCCCTGCCTTCCGTCCGTACCGGTGCCAATGCGTGACGAATGATTCGAAGTGGAAACCGATCGCAGCACATCGGCGTGCCTGCCTGACGGGCAGCCCCGTCGCGCAACGGTCGTTGGCAAAAGTCGCAGTGATTGAAAACCCGCTGGTGGACTGGGAGACCCGCCGCGCAGCCAGACAGACGAGCTGACAGACAGTCACAAACGGATCTGGAACCTACCGAAGCGCCCCGGCAGTGGCGCCTGCCTCTGAAAAGGTCATTGAAAGCCGCATGATTTCCTTTTCTCTGGACGGGAACATCCAGTCGGAAGCGACCATCGCACCCGACGGCGCCGACGCAAGGATCGTTGCGCGCATGCGCCTGTTGCTCGCGATCTCGGCGACCCTGAGCGTTTTTGTCGACCACGTGGATTCCGGCGGCGTGTCGACGAGCCAATGGCTGGTTTTTGCCGGTTATCTGATCCACAGTCTCGTCATCTGTGGTTTTGCGCAATCGGAGCGGCGTTTTTACCAAAACAGACTGTTCCATTGGCTCGACCTGTTCTGGTTCGGCTTGATCATATTGTTCACCGACGGGTCTCGCAGCCTTTACTTCCTGTTTTTCTTCTTCGCGATCCTGACCGCTTCTTTTCGCTGGGGATACAAGGAAGGAGCGCGAGTCACGCTCGCGTCGGCGGCGATATTCACAGTCTGCGCAATGTCGCCGATTTCCGTCGATGAACTGTCGCGCCTTTTTCTGCGCTGCAGTTTCCTGCTTGGGCTCGGTTATCTCAGTTCGTACTGGGGTGGCTCCAAGGTCGAACTGCAAAGGCGGTTGACCTTGTTGCGCGACGTCAGCCGTCTTTCCAATCCGCGCTTCGGTGTCGGGCGCACGATCGCGACGGTGCTTGAGAAAACACTGGCGTTCTTCGAAGGCGGCGGCTGCATGTTGCTTCTGCGCGACCGGGAGACCAATGAATATTCGCTGCGCACGATCAGGCAGGACGGCGAAAAGCATCCGGTCGAGACCACGTCGATCGGCGCCGCCGCCGCCTTGCCGCTGTTGGCGCTGCCGCGCGACCAGATCGTTGTCCATCGGGGCCGGACCACATCGGTGTTGAATATCTCGGATATTTCGGACGACGAGCGGCGGCCCCGGCGTGAACGTCCGCTCTGGCGCAAGGAATCGGGGTCGGTGTGCCAGCGCATTGCCGACCTGTTGAATGCCCGCTCGTTCATCAGTGCGCCGCTGTCGCTCAGAAACAGCGAAGGCCGCATTTATGTCTGCTCGCAGGGCAAAGCGTCGTTCGACCGGTCGGATGCCATGTTCCTGAGCTATATCACGGCGCAGGCTTTTCCGGTCATCGAAAACATCGAACTGCTGGACCGGATGGTGTCCGAGGCGGCGCTGCAGGAAAGGCAGAAAATCGCGCTCGATCTGCACGATACCGCCATTCAGCCTTATATCGGCCTGAAACTGGGTCTGGCCGCGTTGCGCAAGAAGTCAGCCGATTCGAATCCGCTGATCGGCGACATCGAGAAACTGCAGGACATGGCCGACAAGGTGATCGACGATCTGCGTCGATATGCGGGCGATGTCCGGAACTCGGTGGCGATCAACGAGCAGATTCTGCTCAAGGTGCTGGAGCGGCAGTCGGCGCGTTTGCGCGAGTTCTACGGGGTCGATATCGAAGTGCGGGTCGAAGGCGACCTGAAGGTGGATGATCGGCTGACCGCCGAAGTGATGCAGATCGTGCGCGAAGGCATGAGCAACATCTGCAAGCATTCGACTGCGGAGCGCGGCCTGGTGTTGCTGAAATGCGTCGGGGGCCGGCTCCGGATCAGCATCGAGAACGAGTCCCGCGACGACGCCGACCGGCCCGAGTTCCTGCCGCGATCGATCGCCGATCGCGTCAAGACCCTGGGGGGCAGCACGCGCGTCGGTCGGGGGATGGACGGTTGCACGGCGGTGCACGTCGAGATACCGATCTGAGGTAGAAAAACATGACGCAACTGCCCACCAACATCATCCGCGTCATGCTGGTCGACGACCACCAGACCATGCTCTGGGGCCTGTCACGCCTGATCGACGGCGAACACGAGCGCATGCGGGTGGTCGGGACCGCAGGCAACGGCGCCGATGCGCTGGCGCAGGCCGAACGCCTCCGGCCCGACGTGATCCTGCTGGACCTGGATCTGAACGGCCACAGCTCGCTCGACATCCTTCCGCAACTGCTGGCATCGAGCGCGAGCGTGCGCGTCATCGTGCTGACGGCGGAGCGCAACCAGTCGGCGCTGGATCAGGCCGTGAAGCGCGGCGCGCGTGGTGTGTTGCGCAAGGATGTCCCGGCCGAACAGGTGCTGCAGGCGATCGTGCAGGTGCATCAGGGCGCGCTCTGTCTCGACCCGCAAACGCTCGCGCGCGTGTTCTCCCAGTTCACCGAGCCCCGGACGCCGCTTGCGCGCGACCCCGAAGCGGAGCGGCACGCCGGCCTGACCGTGCGCGAGCTCAAGGTGATCCAGGCCGTGGTCAAGGGCAGCGGTGCGCTGAACAAGGCGCTCGCGCAGAGCCTTTTCATCAGCGAACACACCCTGCGCAACCACCTGACGTCGATCTACCAGAAGCTCGGCGTCAACAACCGGCTCGAGCTCTACGTGTACGCGCTCAAGCACCAGCTCGAGAAGAAGCTCGAGCCCTGAGTTCGCAGTCGCTGCGGCTCAGCCCTGCCCGCTGATCATGGGCAGCATGGTGCGCACGATCTGGATGCCGGCCGGCCCCAGGATCACCATGAGGATCGACGGAAAGATGCAGAGCACCAGCGGCAGCAGCATCTTGGTCGGCACCTTGGCCGCGGTTTCCTCGGCGCGCACCTGGCGCTTGTGGCGCAGGTCGTCGGAGAACACGCGCAGCGAATCCCCGATGCTCGTGCCGAACCGGTCGGCCTGGGTCAGCATCGTCGCGAACGTGCCGATCTCCTCGACGCCCGTGCGAAGCGCGAGGTTGCGCAGCGATTTTTCGCGCGTGCTGCCGGCCCGCATCTCGAGGTTGGTCCAGTGCAGTTCCTGGGCGAGCGCCACGCTCTTGATGCGGATCTCGTCGGTCACCTTGGTCAGGCCGGCGTCGAGTCCCAGGCCCGCCTCGACGCAGACCAGCATCAGGTCGGTCGCGTCCGGAAAGTTCTCGAATATCTCGCGCTTGCGCGCCCTGATCATCAGGTGCAGGACGACCGTGGGCAGATAACAGCCGACCAGCGCGGCCACCGTCACGTACAGCAGCAGCGTCATGCCCTCCGCCTGCGCGGTGGCCTGCAGCAGGAACGCCGCCGCGCCCGCGAACCCCAGCGGCAACAAGGTCTTGGCCCCGAAGTAGATCAACGGAGCGTCCGGATGCCTGATGCCCGCATTGAGGAACCGCAGCCGCAACGGCGACGAATCGCCATCGTCGGTGGGCGACGACAACTGCGCGAACGGCCCGACGAGCTTCACCGCCGTTTCGGTCCACTGCGACCTGCGGCCGGGATCGGCCAGCGCCTGCAGCCGCTGCTCGGTCGGGCTCGGGGACAGCCAGATGAAGCACGGCGCCCGCGGCCAGCGCCACCGCAACGAACACGAGCGCGGGAAAAAACAGCGTTTCCATATTTCTTGCCTCCTGTCGGCGTCAGACCCGGATCCGGATGATCCGGCGCAGGATCAGCACGCCGACGGCCATCAGGCCCAGCATGTACTGGACCAGCGTGATCCCCATCGGGTCGTTCCACAGCGGCGACATGAATTCGGGGTTGAACAGGTTCATGCACGCCCGCCAGCGCGAACGGCATGACGCCCAGGATCCAGGCCGACAGCCGGCCTTCGGACGACAGCACCCTGCACCTTCGACAGCAGCTTCAGGCGTTCGCGGATCAGCCGGCTCAGGTTGCCCAGCACCTCGGTCAGGTTGCCGCCGGATTCGCGCTGGATCAGCACGGCCACCACGAAGTAGCGCAGGTCGGTGATCGGCACCCGTTCGCTCAGATTCGCGAGCGCCTGCTGCAGCGACACGCCGAAGTTGATTTCGTCGCTGACGATCGCGAACTCGTTGGCGATCGGCTCGGCTCATCTCCTCGCCGATCATCTGCAGGCTCGACGAGAACGAATGGCCGGAACGCAGCGCGCGCGTGATCAGGTCCAGCGCTTCCGGCAACTGCTGCTCGAGCCGTGCGAGGCGGCGCTTGCGCAGGCGCTGCACATGCAGCAGCGGCAGGCTCGCCAGCAGCGCCGCCGCGCCCAGCGCCGGCAGCGGCGGCTGGTGCAGCACGCCGGACACCGTGACGAATCCGATCGCGGCGAGCATCGCGCAAACAAGCAGCAGTTTCGAGAGCGTCCAGTCCAGCCCGGCCTGGAACAGGAACCGGTCCAGATGCTGCGCGCGCGGAAGGTCGAGCAGCAGCCGCTGCAGCACCGGCACGTCGCTCAGCATGCGCTGCTTCAGCAGCTGCGCCTGCGCGGTCCGGTCGGTCGAGGCCGACAGCGCCTGCAGCCGCTGCTCGAGCTTCCTGGCGTCGGGGCCCTTGTAGGACTTCCAGACCAGATACAGGCCCTGCAGCAGCAGCAGCACGGCGACGAACACCAGCACCGACATGAACAGGAACGAATTGCCGCCGATCGATTGCAACATGGCTTTGGGCTCCCGGCCTACTCGAAGTGCCGGTTCGGGTCGAACATCGCGTCCGGCAGCGTCACGCCGAACGTGCGCAGGCGGTCGGCGAAACGCGGCCGCACGCCGGTGGCGCTGGAAGTGCCCGAGCACCTCGCCGTCGGGGCCGACGCCGGTCTGCCGGAACGCGAAGATCTCCTGCATCGTGATCACGTCGCCTTCCATGCCCGTGATCTCCTGGATGCTGACCATCTTGCGCTTGCCGTCGGTCAGGCGCGCACCTGCATCACCACGGTGATCGCCGACGCGATCTGCTGGCGCATCGCCTTGGGCGGCAGGTTCAGCGCCGGCCATGCCGACCATGTTCTCCAGCCGCGACAGCGCGTCGCGCGGCGTGTTCGCGTGGATCGTCGCCAGCGACCCTTCGTGGCCGGTGTTCATCGCCTGCAGCATGTCGAGCGCCTCGGCGCCGCGCACCTCGCCGAGGATGATGCGGTCGGGCCGCATCCGCAGCGCGTTGCGCACCAGCGCGCGCTGCGTGACCTCGCCCTTGCCCTCGATGTTCGGCGGGCGCGTCTCCAGCCGCACCACGTGCGGCTGCTGCAGCTGCAGTTCGGCCGCGTCCTCGATCGTGACGATGCGCTCGTTGCCGGGATGTAGCCGGACATGCATGTTCAGCAGCGTGGTCTTGCCGGCTGCCGGTGCCGCCCGAGATCAGGATGTTGACCTTGGCGTGGCCCAGGCCTTCGCAGCATCTGCGCCATCGTGCGGCGTCAGGCTCTTCAGTCGTCGACCAGGTTTTCCATGCGTCAGCGGGTTGTGCGCGAAACGCCGGATCGACAGCATCGGGCCGTCGAGCGCCAGCGGCGGAATGATCGCGTTCACGCGCGAGCCGTCCGGCAGGCGCGCGTCGACCATCGGGCTCGACTCGTCGATGCGCCGGCCCACCCGCGAGACGATCTTGTCGATGATCTTCATCAGGTGGGCGTCGTCGGTGAAGGTGACGTCGGTCAGCTCCAGCCGGCCGCGCCGCTCGACGTAGACCTGGTCGTAGGTGTTGACCAGGATGTCCGAGACCGTCGGGTCGGCCAGCAGCGGCTCGAGCGGGCCGAAGCCGAGCATCTCGTGCTGGATGTCGCGCATCAGGGTGCGGCGCTCGATGTCGTTGATGCGCCGCATGCTCCTCCTCGAGCAGGCGCTCGACCATGCAGCGCCAGCTCCTGGCGCGAACTGTCGGGCGTCAGGCGCTTCAAGCGCTCCAGGTCGAACTCGGTCGAGCAGCTTCTGGTGCATGCGCTCCTTCAGCTCCTGGTAGGCGCTGCTCGCGCTCGCGCTGCGGTGGCGTCGGCGGCGGCGGCCTGCGCCGCCGCTGCGCTCGAGCGGCGGATGCGCGGCCGCATCGAGTTTTTCCGGAAGACATGGTAGGCTCCTTGATGCTGGCGGTGGGTCAGGCGTTGGCGTGCCGGTGTGCGCGCTGGCCCGGCGGAACAGGCGGTCCAGCAGGCCCGTGGCCTCCTGCGGCGCGGCGTTCAGCGAGCGCGCCAGCTCGGCCAGGCTGCGCGCACCGCGCTGTTGCGGGCGGCAGCTCAGCCAGCGGCACGCCCTGGTTGACCGACATGCGTGACGTCCATGTAGTGCGTTGGGCACCGTGTGCAGCGACTCCGGCCCGAGCGCGCGTCGCAGGTCCTTCAGGCGCGATCTCGCCGCCCTTTTCGTAGCGGTTGACGATCAGCCCGATCTTGTCGCGCGGCGTAGCCGAGCGAGCGGAACACTGTCCAGCAGCGCTTGCGCGTCGCGGATGTCGGGCAGCGCCAGCTGCAGCACCGGGTAGATCGCGTCGGCCTGGTCGAGCGCGCGGATGCGAGCGTGGTCGAGCGTGCGGCCGACGTCGAGCACGCACGAAGTCGTACTGCGTGGCGCGCCAGCTTCAGGATGGCGTCGATGTGCTCGGGCTTGACGTCCATCGCCTGTGGCCGGATCGCCCGGGCGCGGCCAGCACGCCGAAGTTCGGCGCCACGTGCACCACGCTCGACGCGAGGAACGAGCCGTCGAGGCGCTCGATCTGGCCGCGACGTCGGACAGCGTCTGGCCGGCTTCTGCGTCGGGCACGTACGACAGCGGCGTCGCCGAACTGCAGGTTCAGGTCGATCAGCAGCACCTTCTTGCGGCCTGCGGCCAGCGCGTAGCCGAAGTTGGTGGCGATGAACGTCGCGCCGCTGCCGCCCTTGCACGGCATGAAGGCCAGCACCTTGCCGGAGCGCGCGCGCAGCCGGCCCGCGAGCTTTGCGGCGAGCCGGTCGATGGCCGCTTCGAGCGCCTCCGGCGCGACCGGCGACAGGCAGCACTTCGCGCACGCCGGCGCGCATCGAGTGGATCAGGAATTCGGAGGTCTGGCTCGCGCACAGCAGCATCACCGCGACGTCGGGGTGGCGCGTCGTCACGTCCTCGATCAGCGTCAGCTCGTCCGGGTCGCAGCACATGCCGTCGACCAGCATCAGCTGCGGCTTTTCCTGGTCGGCGACCTGCCGCATCCGGCCCTTGCCGCCTTCGACGCAGGTGACCTTGTGCGAGCGGGCTTCGAGCACCTTGCTCATGGTCTG
The DNA here is from genome assembly GCA_963761295.1 of uncultured beta proteobacterium. Lineage (GTDB taxonomy): Bacteria > Pseudomonadota > Gammaproteobacteria > Burkholderiales > Burkholderiaceae_C > JBBPYC01. The sequence continues at coordinate 42,634 of CAVXGG010000018.1, read as the reverse complement.
CAGGTGCTGCGCGTTGGGGGAGATGATGGCGATTTTCATGGGCGGGGTCCGTCGGGTTTCAGGTGCAGATTGCAGCGCTGTTCGGGTCCTGCCGCATGCGTTCGCGCGGCAGGTAGGTGGAAAAGGTCGGCATTGGTATTGGCGCGCTGCGCCGCGAGGCCCGCGATCGGCGAGATCCACTGGTAGTTCAGCCCGGTCATCGTGACCGTGACGCCCTGGCAGGTCGCCGCGTTGCATCCGGCCGGCGATCCACGTCGTGCTCGATGTTCGCGATCTGCGGCAGCATTGCCTGCATCTTCGCGAGCACCTGCGCCGCTTCGTCGTGTCGTCGCAGACCACCGCGAAGCGCGCGCCCGCGCGCGTCGCTTCGCTGGCCGCGCTCCAGGTGAACAGCATCCGGCCGAAGTCCGTGATGCCGAGCAGGAACGTCAGGAATAGCAGCAGCGCGAGCGCGAACTCGACGGTCGTCGCGCCCCGTCTGCCGTGTGGTCGACGTTCACAGCAGCGGCGCCCTCATCGTCGCGGTGATGTCGCTGAACACGATGTTGCCGTTGCCGCCCGCGAGGACGGTGCCGAACACGCTCGCGGACAGCGGCCGGAACGTGTAGCCGCTGATCCGCACGGTCACGGTATTGATCACCGGGTTGGTGGCTGCAGGGGTCACCTGCCACGTGCAGCAGGTCGCTGTCGGCACGTTCGACAGCGTAAGGCCGCGCGCCAGCGGCTGTCGCCGGTACGAGCTACGTTTTGCCGTAGACCATCAGGTTGCGCGCCTCGGTGATCTTCGTGCCCGGCATCTGGACCGACAGATAGCGCACCGCGTCGCGCGCGACTTTGGTCAGCGCGTTGTACTCGTACATCGCGCGGCCGAATTCGGTGGCCAGAAAGGTCAGCAGCAGCAGCAACGGCAGCACCAGCGCGAACTCGACCAGCGCGACGCCCTTTTGTGTGGACTGCGTCTTCATGGCCGCCTACCGCACCAGCACCGGAACCAGCGGGCCGGACGCGCCGCCCGGCAGACCGCTGGTCGTGCAGGGGCTGCTCGCGGCGCTCGCGTTGCCGCGGAACTCGAGCTTGGCGTTCGACATCGGGATCGACAGTGGCTGCAGCATCAGCATGCAGACATAGCCAGTCACGCTGTTGGCCCCGTTGATCACCGGCACGACGACGAGCCGCCGGTTGTGGCCGTAATCCCTGTGCCCGCCGGCCGCATTGCCCGGCGTGGCCACCGTCGAGAACCCGCCGTTGAAAGTCAGGCCGGTGATCGTTTCGCAACTGGGCGGGTTTCCGTTGCCCTTGACCCGGGTGCCGGTGTCGGCGCACGACGCGAACGACGCGCGCTTGGTCACGAAATTCTGCGCGGTCGCATGCGCGCCGGCACCGGGCGCGCCGTCGTAGGCGTTGGATTGCGCGGGCCAGTTGGCCGAGGTGTAGGCATAGCCGGTGAAGTCGGGCCGATCGACCGCATGGTCGCCGGTGTTTTGTAGATGCCGAAGCGCGCGTTCCAGACATCGGCGACCGTCGTCTGCACGCCCGGCGTGCCGAGCGTGTCCCCGATCTTGGTGCCGCAAAAGCCCTTGAGCTCGGCCTCGGTTTCGCTCGCGCTGTTGCTGCCGTCGAGGTTGGACCAGCCGATCTGGCCGCCGGCGGCCGCGTTCTGCGCGTTGATCAGCGTCACCCATTCGCCGACCGCGAACCCGTAGTTCGGCGCGACGCCGCCTGCCTTGGGCCGCATGGCCGAGCGGGACCGGGCAGGTCGTCTGCCCGCGGCGCGCGGGTCGCGACCGCGAACGCGCCGACGCTGCGGATTGACGGATAGGTGGCGGTATCGCCGGTGAACGCGCCCATCGACTGCATCAGCATCATCGCGACGTTCGGCTGCGTGCGCTGGCACTGCGCATAGCGCGCGGCGGCGGCTGCGGTGGTCGCGACGTAGGCCGCGTCGCGGAATGTGATGTCAGCGTCGTCGATCTGGCCCTGGCCGCTCCAGTTCGCGGACTGCATGTTGACGCGGTTCAGGTTGCCGGCGGTCCTGCCGGCGCTGCGTGCGCGCGTCAGCGCGCTTGCTTGGCTGTCGAGTTCCTGCGCGGCAGCCAGCGCGCAACTGTCGAGCGCGGTCTGCAATTCGGTCTTGACCACGAACAGGTGGCCGAAGTCGATCGCGATGCCCATGAAGCCGAGCAGAAAGAGCAGCGTGAGCGCCGTCGTGATGATCACCGCGCCGCGCTGTTGCGTGCGGTTTGGGCGATGGGGGCGGACAGCGGCGCGATGCATCGTAATGACTTCGAATGATCGGGTTGCAGGTGGCAGGGTGGGACGGGAATTCGGCGTTCGCTTCAGACGTGCGGACCGCGGCGATCAGCAACGGGCGGTCTTCGTTGCGCCGTCTGCGATGGTCCGGAGAGGCTGCGGTGCGATGGCGGCCTGATGCGAAGCCCGACTGGACCGACGCGACCGGCATGGGCCGGGCCGGGCATCGGTGCGCGTTGCCCTGCGCTCGAAAGCCGCGCACGCATCGCGATGTGCATGCTGCCGTCCGAGGCGGTCGGAAAACAAGTGCTATTCATCGAAACGTTTCTGCATCGAGTAATGAGGCCGAAGAATCAGGCAAATGGCGGGCTGCTGGAAAGCAAGGCTTTCATGCTCCCATTTGCCAGTTCGACGAAACTTTAGTCAGGGGGTGGTGGCGGTGCAGGCGCCTCCGGTCAGGCAGGTTCTTACGCGCGAGATGAACGTAGCGAAGTTGCCGTTAAGGCCCTTAAGCCCAATCACCAGCGCGATCGAGACGACCGCAATGATCAGCGCGTACTCGATGACCTGTGCGCCTTCTTCGTCCTTCGTGAAGGACTTGAAGAAATTCTGGAGCATGAAATGAATTGGCTCATGGTGTTACCTTGATAAAAAAGAAATCGAAATCGAAACGGATTAAAATGAAAGCTCGATCGATAAAAGTAGGTTTCTGGGGTTTTCGTAAGCTCAGGTTCCTTTCATGTAGATGGGCGATCAATTCCCGTGAGCTGGAAGGAGGGCTTGGCGCCGCTATTTCCAGTTCCCCCGGACAGTTTCAGGGAGTGGGGGCAGGTTGCAGCACCTCCGGTCAGGCAGGTTCCTACGCGAGAGATGAACGTCGCGAAGTTGCCGTTGAGGCCCTGAAGTCCAAGCATCAGCGCGATCGAGACGACCGCGATGATCAGCGCGTACTCGATGACCTGTGCGCCTTCTTCTTCCTTCATGAAGGACTTGAAGAAATTCTGGAGCATGAAAGAAAGTGGCTCATGGTGTTACTTTATAAAAAGTAATTAAAAAGAGAATGAGATGGATTAATCGATCGATCGATTAAGTCGGATGAAATAAATTGATGCTGTTTTGTCAGGCAGGTCTTCCCTTCACGAAAACGAGTGATCGGTTCCGGTGCTGCGGACTTATCTCGAACTCCCAATGGCCTCCGCCGATATTGATCACATTCACGGCCGGCGGCGGCACCTTGAACGTTTCCTGGTAGAGCAGGATCGATTCGCGCGCGGACTTTCCGTCGAGGCCGGCGACTGGGTCCGGCCGCTTGCCGGCGTCCGGGTCGATCGTCATTTTTCGTTTCGCTTCGCGCACCGCATCGCCGAAACGCATGTCGTAATTCGGCGTCGTCGTCGACGCGCAACCCGCGAGCAGGCCCGCGAGCAGCGCGGTTGCGGCAAACTGGTTCACAGGGATTCCCTCAGCTGGTTGAAATAGTTGTTGTCGGGCGTGAGGCGGGTGACCGGCACAGCGCGCCGCGCGGCGGGCGCGACCTCGGGCATCGGCGCGGTCGGCAGCGTGCGCACCGCCGGCACCGGGGGGCCGGGCTCGGGGTCTGCCGGCGCCCGCGGCGCCATGGGGGCCGGCGCGCCGCCTTCGAGCGCGCCCCGCAGGTACACGTCGGCGCGGCTCGGCACCACATGGTTGTCGGTCGGCAGCCGCGGCACTTCGGACAGCGGCTGCACCAGGCGCGGCGTGATCACGAAGATCAGTTCGCTCTGGTCGTTCTGGAATTCGGTGCTGCGAAACAGCGCGCCGAGCACCGGCACCTCGCCCGCGCCCGGAAAACGCTTGACGGTTTCCGCCACGTTGTTCTTGATCAGGCCCGCGATCACGAAGCTCTGGCCGTCGTTGAGCTGCACCGTGGTGTCGGCGCGGCGCACCGTGAACGAAGGCAGCACCGAGGTGAAGCCGCCCACCGTCGTGAACGGCGAGCCGGTCTGCGACAGGTCCGACACCTCGGACACCATCTTGAGGCTCACGCGGCCGCCGTCGAGCACGGTCGGCGTGAACTTGACGCCGATGCCGAATTCCTTCTCCTGCAGCGTGATGACCGGGATGCCGCTGGTGTTGCTCGAAGCCACCGGGATGAAGATCTTGCCGCCCGACAGGAAGCTCGCCTGCTGGCCGCTGATCGCCATGATGTTCGGCTCGGCCAGCACGCGCACCAGGCCGTCCTCCTTCTGCGCGTCGAGCCCGAACGCGGTGCGGCCGACCCGCAGCGCCTCGACGAAGGCGCCGCCGCCCGAGAGGAAGTTCGAGATCAGCGAGAAGGTGTCGGTGCCGTTGTTGCGCGAGCGGGCCAGCGCGGTGCGCGCGCCGAGCCGGTCCAGCAAGGTCTTGCCGACCTCGGCGATCTTGACTTCGAGCATGACCTGCTGCGGCGACATGACGCGCAGCAGGTTGACCACCTTCTTGCCATCACCGTAGGAAGTCGCGAGGCTCATGACCTGGTCGAGCTTGAGCGCGTCGCTGACTTCACCGGTCAGCACGTAGGCGCGGTCGGCGCCCCGGACCTGCAGCCGGGTTTCCTCGGGCATCAGTTCGGCCAGCTTGGCGCGCAGCGCCTGCGGATCGATCGTGACGACGATGTCCTTGATGTGGCACCCGCCCTTGGCGTCCTGCAGGATCACGTTCATGCCGCCCGTGGTCCGGCCGCGAAAGAACAGGTCGGTCGGGCTCAGCAGCACCACGTCGACGTCGGCAATGCCGTCGGTCGCGATGACGTTCGACGGCACGGCCGGTGGTGCAGGGGCGGGGGCGACGGCCGCCACCGGTGCGCTGCCTGCGGCCTGCGCCGGAACGTCCACCGGCGCCGACCGGCCGCCACCGCCCGAGCCGCTCACGAAGATGCGGACCACACGCACGTCGAGCGGAATCACGGTGGATTTGCCGAGCGTGACCGTGGTCGGGCGCGTATCCGGCGTGACCGAGGTGCAGCGCTTGGACTCGGACCCCGGGCCGTTGCTGGCCGGGCGGCCGGGCGCATCGGCTGCGAACGCCGGAGCCGTCAGGCCCAGTGCCGCGACCAGCGCCGCCAGGCGGAAATTCTTATGCTTCTTCACCAACGATTCCTTGTTGCTTTTCTTTTGCTCAGAAGCAGTTCAGTGCGCGGCCCGCGGTGCGGACGACTTCCACGCATTCGACCGACGGCGCAGCTGGTGCCGGCCGGGCGGCGGGGCGGGGTTTGCCGGCCGCGATCAACCGCACCGGCGCCAGCGGAACCTCTTTCTCGCCGAACAACTGGCTTTTGGTGATGCCGCTGGTGGCGACCGTGACCTTGTCGACCTGGTTGCGCAGCACGAGCGACAGCGTGCCGACGCTGCGCGCGAGATCGAGCTTTTCGGAGTCCTCGGGTGACAGTTCGAGCGTGACGGCGCTGACCACCTTGGGCTTCGTGTCGTCGCGGCCGGCTTCCTGCGCGACGGCGAGAACCAGCACCTGCTCGAGCACCGTCTTGCTGATCTGCCGGGTGTCTTCGCCGCCCTTGCCCTTGTCCTGCTGGGCGTTGACCATCACGTCGACGTAGTTGCCCGGCAGCGCGAAGCCGGCCACGCCGACCACGTCGTTGACGCGCACCGTCATGGCACGCTTGCCGGAGGCGATCACGGCCGAGAGCCCGCCCTGGGTGCCGACCGGCGCGAGCTTGCCTTCGAGAATCGCTTCACCCCGCAGCACGCCGACCCTGGCGACGCGGGTTTCGACATCCTTGACTTCCCTGAACGCGCCTTCGGGGATCGAGCCGCTCGGCCAGTCGATGGTGCTCAGCATCTGCGGATTGATCTTGCTGCCCAACTGGATGTCCACCACCGCCACGACGACCTTGTTGGAGGAAACGCCGCCGCGGCTCGCGACCCAATCGGAGGCGTAGACGGCCGCCGCAAGGCCGGTCAAAAGAGCCAGAAATAACAGTCCGAGCGCCTTGATGTTTCTCATTGGTTTCCCCTGGATAAGCGGATGGCCGGCGCGTCAGGCGAAGCCGAGTTGCCGCCCGACCACGAACAAAATGGTGCCGACACCGATGCAGACGCCATAAGGCAGTTTCCCGACCGATTGGGTTTTGCTCATCGTGATGTCGGGCTTCACGCCGGCCATTCCGATATAGATCAGCCGCTGCGTCATGTTCTTGATGTTGGAAAACATCCGGCCCGCGTTCTTTCTGAACAGGGAGAATGCGATGGCGGCGATTCCGCCCACGACGAAAACAAACGCTGTGGCCTGCAACGCGCTGTACATGCCGAGAAACGCACCGACCATCGCCATCAGCTTGACGTCGCCGGCGCCCATGAGCCGCAACAGGTAGGTCGGCAGCATCACGAGGAAGCCGATCGCCATGCCGCCGAGTGCGACCAGCAGTCCCGACATGGCGGAAACCGAGTTCAACGTGGCGTAGATCAGCGCGAACAGCGTGCCGCCGACGGTCAGCCAGTTGGGAATGCGATAGGTGCGGAAGTCGATCACGGCGGCAATGACGAGCAGCACGAACAGCACGACGGTGCGCAGATCGGTCGCCATCATCGTCAACAGTTCGAGCAGCGCGTTGAATTCCTGCGTATTCATGATCGAGGTGCTTTGGCTTTCAAGTTTTGAAACTTCGATAATCGGCGGATCAGACGGTTTTTGCGAAGGCCAGCACCGCCAACAGGACGACCACCAGAATCAAGGTGCCGACCAGTGCGACTTCGATCAACGACGCGCCTGTGTCGTCCATCCACAAATGCGCGAGCGGGTGCGTAAAGTGGTTTGCTCGATCCAAGCGCTGCTCCATTCGTTTTGAAACCCGACGCCGGTTGAATGACCGGCTCAACCAGGTGTGTGTGGAGTTAATGTAGTAAACGAGGCACGCGCGGCCATGGGAGGTTTGTCACTTTCGCACTGGTACAAACCGACTGTTTCGCGGGCGGCCCGGCAGGACAAAACAACTACGAAATAGGCGTTCGCAATTGAAAGCTCCGCGCAATAGTCGAAAAGTCCTATCGCCGGTGGGACCGTCCTGCGCTCGCGTCGCGGCGGAACGGGCGCCCCGGGTCCCCCAGGCGTGCGCCGTGCAAGGCTGCGGCGATCCGGCACAGCGGTGCGCGATCCGCAGCCGCCGCAACAATTCCGGCATGACCGCACAGAACGACCGCCCGCATCAGAACGATTCGCAGCAGCGCGGCACCGACGCGGCCGTGCCGCAAGCCGCGGCGACATTGAGCGGCCGCTACAACCTCGCACGCTTCGACCTGGTGTCGGTGCGGCTCGCGGTGTCCTGCGCGCAGTTCGGTTCGCTGAGCGCCGCCGCACGCGGTTCGCACCTGGCGCTGGCCGCGGCCAGCCGGCGCCTGCGCGAGCTCGAAGACGCGGTCGGCGAGCCGCTGTTCGAACGCCATGCGCGCGGGCTCATCGCGACGGCGGCCGGGCGCGTGTTCGCGCGCCACGGCTCGGCGCTGTTGCAGACGATGGACCGGCTCGGCGGCGAACTCGCCGATCTGCGGCTTGGGCTGTCGCGCCACATCCGTCTCGCCGCGAGCAGCGCCGCGCTCAATCCGTATCTGCCGCCGTTGCTCGCGCGCTATCAGCAACTGCAGCCGGGCATCCGGGTCGCGGTCGACGAGCACGTCTCGGAAGGCGTGGTGGCCGCGCTGCGCGAAGGCCGGGCCGACCTCGGCCTGCTGGCCGAAGGCCCGGACAGCGCCGGGCTCGACCTGCTGCCGTTTCGCAGCGACGAACTGGTGCTGGTGGTGCCGCGCGGCCATCCACTCGGCAGCCCGGCAACCGGCCCGATCGCGTTCGCCGACCTGCTCGGGCAGGACTGGATCAGCCTCGAAGGCGGTGCTTCGCTGCTGCTGCAGCAACAGCAGGCCGCGCTTGCCGCGGGCCGGCCGCTCAGGATCCGGATGCAGCTCGGCAGCTTCGATGCGGTCTGCCACATGGTCGCGGCCGGCCTCGGCGTGGCGCTGCTGCCGCGCGCGGCGGTGCAGCCCACGCTGCGCGCGTTGAAGCTCGCGACCCGGCCGCTTGCCGACGGCTGGGCGCGGCGGCGGCTGCTGGTCGCGCAGCGCTCGGGCCAGGCCGATGCGGCGATCGTCGCGCTGCGCGACCACCTCGCCGAGCCTTCGCAAAATGCGAAAGCTCGCGTGCGAAAACGGTGATGGACAGGCCGCCGCCTTGCGCGCGACACTGCCGTCCATGCAAGCACCAGCCGCAGCGCCGCAACCCACGCCGTCCCCCGGCGCAGCGTCCGCGCGCGGCCAGGACGCCGGCCGATTTCGGCGCCATTCACCGACCCGTCTGCTGCCGGCCGCCCGGCGGGTTCTTCCTCACTCCCGGCGCCAGCAACGGCGTCGCGGGCCGGCCGATCAGCATGCTGCGCACCCAGCGCGGCAGCGGGTCGAGCAACGGCTCGGGCTGGCCCGCGGTCACGATCGCGGCGAGTTGATGGCCGCCGTGTTCGATGTCGACCGCGTCGTACAGAAACGCGATGTCCGCATGGCTGACCGCCGCCTGCAGCAGCGCCAGGCTGCGCGGGTAGCGCGCGAGGATGCGCTCGGGCGGCACCGGGTGGCCGCCTTCGCCGATGCGCGCGGCGACGCGCTGCACGAGCCGCGCCGGGTCGTCGAGCGCGACCACGTACAGCGCGACGACAAAGCCGCGCTGCTGTGCCTCGGCCACCAGTTCGAGCTTGGATTCGTGCGAGAACACGGTTTCACTCGCAAACGCGTGTCCGGCGGCGAGCAGTTCGCTGCGCCGCGCGTCGGCCCATCGGCGCGCCGCCTGGGACCGGTCGGCCGGATCGGCGATGTGCTGCAGGCTGGCGCGTTCGTGCAGATCGGCGTTCACGAACTCGAGGCCCGGGTCGATCAGCCCGCCGGCCGCGAGCGCGCGGTACAGCGTCGTCTTGCCGGCGCCGTTCGGGCCGGCGAACAGATGAAAAACGGGCGAGGCGGGCGCTGCGGGCACGGGGCTTTTCGCCGGGCCGGGTCACCGGCTTGCAGCAATCAACGAAAGATCAGGAAAGAGGGGGGTTGGCCGGTCGATCGATCAGGCAGCACCCGCGCGATTGTTCGCGATCACCTGCTGCAACTCGACGGACAGCGGACCGTTCTTCACGCTGGCCGCGCGAATGCGTTCGCGCAGATCGGCCACGGTGCGTCCGTGCGCATCGACTCGCGTGCCGTTTTCGTAAGCGGCGATCGCGCTTTGCGCCTCCTGCACCGTCAGGCCCGCGTGCTCCACCACGCGGCCCAGCGTGGCCCAGTATTCGATCTGGCTGGCAACCGATCGGCGCATGGGCTGGGCCGCGAGCCGTGCCTCGTCGACCAGGACGCCGGAGAGTTTGACGGAAGCAAATGCGGTCGGCATGGGGAAATCCATTCGTGGAGCGCTGGTCAAGTAAAGACAAAGGGTAGCAATCTGGCGCATAAAGACGCAGAAAGCGTCTCGATTGGCCTTCGACATCGCTCGGGTATTGCGACCGCTGTCGGGCTTGGCAGGATCTTGCGCGACGCAGCCACCGCCATCGGATTGCCCAGCCGGATGAGAGGCAACGGGGCTTGGAGCCATTGCGCCCGTCGGGCTTTCAGAAACGCAAACACCCCGCACCGCAGTCCGTAATCTGTCCCAGCCGACCCGCATAAGACACCGCCGCCCATGCAACACCCACCACCACCCCAGTCGAACGCGCATCAGCACCGGCAACCGCCCGCGCGCGGCCCGCTCACGGACCTCAAGGTGCTCGAACTCGGACAGTTGATCGCGGGCCCGTTCGCGGCCAAGACGCTGGCCGATTTCGGCGCCGACGTGATCAAGATCGAGCCGCCCGGCGCGGGCGATCCGCTGCGCAAGTGGCGGCTGCTGAAAGACGGCACTTCGGTCTGGTGGCAGGTGCAGTCGCGCAACAAACGCTCGATCGCGCTGGATCTGAAGGCACCGGATGCGCAGGCCATCGTGAAGCGGCTCGCGGCCGAATCCGACGTGCTGATCGAGAATTTCCGGCCCGGCGCGATGGAGGGCTGGGGACTCGGGCCGGACCAGTTGCTCGAGCTGAATCCGCGCCTCGTCATGCTGCGCATCAGCGGCTATGGCCAGACCGGTCCGTATCGGGACCGACCCGGCTTCGGCGTGGTGGCCGAGGCGATGAGCGGCCTGCGGCACCTGACGGCCGAGCCGGGCCGCGTGCCGGTGCGCGTCGGCGTCAGCATCGGCGACACGCTGGCCGCGCTGCACGGCGTGATCGGCATCCTGCTGGCGCTGCAGGAGCGGCAACGGTCCGGCAAAGGGCAGGTGATCGACGTCGCGCTGTATGAGGCGGTGTTCAACTGCATGGAAAGCCTGCTGCCCGAATACAGCGCGTTCGGCGCGGTGCGCGAAGCGGCCGGCAGCGCGTTGCCGGGCATCGCGCCGAGCAACGCGTATCGGTGCGCCGACGGCGGCTATGCGTTGATCGCTGGCAACGGCGACAGCATCTTCCGGCGCCTGATGGGCGTGATCGATCGCGCCGATCTCGCGGCCGACCCGGCGCTGGCCGGCAACGCGGGCCGCGTGGAGCGCGTGGCCGAACTCGACGCCGCGATCGGCGCATGGACGATCCGGCATCCGGTCGCCGACGTGCTCGCGGCGCTCGACAAGGCGTCGGTGCCGGCCGGCCGCATCTATACGGTGGCCGACATCGCGGCCGATCCGCACTACAAGGCGCGTGGCATGCTCGACACGGTGCGCATGGACGACGGCACCGACCTGGCCGTGCCCGGCATCGTGCCGAAACTGTCGCGCACGCCGGGCCGGCATCGGCGCAATGCGCCGATCGCCGTCGGCCAGGACAGCGACGCGGTGCTGGCCGAGATCGGCCTGACACCAGAGCAGGTCCAGGCGTTGCGCGAGCGCGGCCTGGTGCAGTGAAACGACAGAGGACGGGACCATGAAGCAACGCATCCACTTCAACGAAGTCGCCACGCGCGACGGCTTTCAGATCGAGCCCGATTTCATCCCGACCGACACCAAGGTGGCGCTGGTCGATGCGCTCTCCGAATGCGGCTACGCGAAGATCGAAGTCACCTCGTTCACGTCGCCGAAAGCGATCCCGATGCTGCGCGACGCGGAAGAGGTGATGGGCCGCATCCAGCGCGTGCCGGGAGTCGAGTACACCGTGCTGGTGCCGAACCTGCGCGGGGCCGAACGCGCGATGGAAAGCCGCGCCGACGAGCTGAACCTCGTGATGTCGGTGTCCGAGACGCACAACCTGGCGAACCTGCGCATGACGCGCGAGAAAAGCTTCGCGGCGCTGTCGGACGTGATCCGGCAGGTGGACGGCAAGACGCCGATCAACGTGTCTTTGTCGTGCAGCTTCGGTTGTCCGATGGAAGGCGACGTGCCGCAAGACGCAGATGCTCGGCTGGGCGCAGCGCTTTGCCGACCTCGGCGTGCGCGGCATCAGTTTCTGCGACACCACCGGCATGGCGCAGCCGGCGCAGGTGATGCGCATCGCGGATGCGGTGAACCAGCGCTTCGAAGGTCTGCAGCGCACCTTTCATTTTCACAACACGCGCGGCATGGGGCTGGCCAACGTGCTCGCCTCGGTGCAGCACGGCATCGACCGCTTCGACGGCTCGCTCGGCGGCCTGGGCGGCTGCCCGTATGCGCCGGGCGCCAGCGGCAACATCTCGAGCGAAGACGCGATCAACATGCTCGACGAGATGGGCTACGACACCGGGATGAACCTGGACAAGCTGCTCGCGGTGGCGCGCCGGATGCCGCAGATCGTCGGCCATGACGTGCCGGGGCAGGTTGCCAAGGCCGGGCGCTCCAGCCAGTTGCATCCGGCGCCGCCCGCCGTGGCCGAGTTGCGCGCGCAGATGGGCTGACGCGGTTCGATTTTTTTGGCCCTCGGCATGATCGACCGCCTCGACCATCTGGTGCTGACCACGCACGACGAGTCCGCCTGCGTGGATTTCTATTGCCGCGTGCTCGGGATGGCACTCGAGCGTTTCGTCAGCGGCATGCCGCCGGTCGAGCGCAAGGCGTTTCGGTTCGGCCAGCAGAAGCTCAACCTGCACGTCAGAGGCAAGGAGTTCGAGCCGAAGGCGCATCTGCCGGTGCCGGGATCGCTCGACCTGTGCTTTTTGCTCAGCGTCCCGCTGCAGCAAGCCATCGATCGGCTTGCGGCCGAGAACTGGCCGATCATCGAAGGGCCGGTGCTGCGCACCGGCGCCACGCAGCGCATCCGCTCGGTCTACGTGCGCGATCCGGACCTGAACCTGATCGAACTGTCGGAGCCGGCTTGACCGACCAAGCATTCGATCGATTGGCCGCGTACCGTTTTGGTCGCTTCATCCATCCATTTGTTCATCCACCAACCACCCAGGGAGACCTTGTCCGATGATCCGCAACCTCGTTACACGCGCAGCACTCGTTCCTGCCCTTGCCTTGCTGGCGACTGCTGCCGCACCCACCGCCTCAACGGCGGCTGACTTTCCGACCCGGCCGATCACCTTCGTGGTGCCGAACCCGCCCGGCGGCGTGGTCGACTCATCCGCGCGGCTGGTCAGCGACACCATGTCCAAGATCCTGGGCCAGGCGGTCGTGATCGACAACAAGGGCGGCGCCAGCGGCAACATCGCCTACGGCCAGGTCGCGCGTGCGGCCAAGGACGGCTACCAGCTGCTGATCTCCTACTCGGCCTATCACGTCGGCAATCCCAGCCTGTTCGCTTCGCTGCCGTGGAAGCAGGCGGACTTCACGCCCGTCGCGCTGATCGCCGCCGCCACCAACGTGATCACGATCAACCCGAAGCTGAAGGCCGACAACCTGAAAGACTTTCTGGCCTACCTGAAAGCCAATCCGGGCAAGGTCAACTACGCGTCGCAAGGCAAGGGGTCGCTGTCGCACGTCGGCACGGCGCTGTTCGAGCAGACCACTGGCACCGAGATGACGCATGTGCCGTACAAGGGCTCGGGCCAGGCGATCCAGGACGTGCTCTCGGGTCAGGTCGAGGTGTTCATGACGACGCCGCCGTCCGTGATCGGCCACATCCAGGCCGGCAAACTCAAACCCCTGGCGGTCACGAGCAAGACGCGCCATCCGATGCTGCCCGACGTGCCGACCACGGCCGAAGCGGGCCTGCCCGGCTTCGAGCTCGAAGCCTGGGTCGGCCTGTTCGCGCCGGCCGGCACGCCCAAGGACGTGATCGACAAGCTGTCGGCGGCGGTCAAGCAGGCGCTGGACACACCCGAAGTCAAGAAACGGGCTGAAACCCTCGGCATCGAGCCGCGCTACCTGGGTCCGGACGCTTTGGCGAAGCTGGTCGAAACAGACACGGATTACTGGAGCAAGATCATCAAGGCCAAGGGGATCACCGAAGATTAGCTCCGGCTCGCCCCCAAGGCTCCGTTCCCTTCGGTCGGCTTTCGCCTTCCCCCTCGACCCCGGGGGCGGTGGCAGTGGCCCGGCAAATCCCGCTCCACGGCGCCTGCTGGTGTCTCGCGACGCAGCGCTCGGTTCGGGCTGGCGGTCCGACGCGGCCGAGTGGACGTGCGGGCCGCGATTTCAATTCAATTGTCGAAAGGACCTGGCATGAACCAGACCCACTACCGCATCGGCCAGATCGTGCCGAGTTCGAACACCACGATGGAGACCGAAATTCCGGCGATGCTGCGTGCGCGCGAGGTGGTCGAGCCCGAGCGATTCACGTTCCATTCGTCGCGCATGCGCATGAAAAAAGTGACGAAAGAAGAGCTTGCGCAGATGGACGGCGACTCGGACCGCTGCGCGCTCGAGCTGTCGGACGCGCGGGTCGATGTGCTCGGCTATGCCTGCCTGGTCGCGATCATGAGCATGGGGCGCGGCTACCACCGCGTGTCGGAGCAGCGGCTGCATGGCCGCACGGTGGAAAACGGCAACCCGGCGCCGGTCGTGACGAGTGCCGGGGCGTTGATCGAAGGCCTGCAGGCGATCGGCGCGAAGAAGATCGCGGTGCTGACGCCCTACATGAAGCCGCTGACCGCGCTGGTGGTCGACTACATCGAGCACGAAGGCTTCGAGGTGCTCGACGCGCTCTCGCTCGAGATTGCGGACAACCTGATGGTCGGCGCGCAGGACCCCCGCGCGCCGATCGAGCTGTCAAAGCGGCTGAACACCGCGAACTGCGACGCGGTGGTGCTGTCGGCCTGCGTGCAGATGCCGTCGCTGCCGTCGATCCAGCCCGTCGAGGACCGCATCGGCCTGCCGGTGCTGTCGGCGGCCGTCTGCACCACCTACCGGATGCTGCAGACGCTGGGGCTGAAAACCGCGGTGCCGAACGCGGGTGCGCTGTTGTCGGGGCGGTACGAGCTGGCGGGGGTCTGATGCCGCATCGACCGCACTGAGCGCTTCGGTGCAGACCGCTCGGCTGGCGGTCTGGCGTTCGGCGTCGAGATCATGCGACCACGCAGCGGAATCGAGGCCAGCGATCCATTTTGGAAAACCTATTCCGCCCCGCGCCGAAACAGTGGCGCACCTGCCGCGCTGGTGTCCACACCGCGGCCCGGCTCATGCGGCGCGACCGGCACGCCGGTGACGCCGGGTGCCAGCCGCTCTCGGGCACGCGCGTCGGCGCGCAGCGCTTCCACTGCGGGCCCGAGGATGCCGAGGTTCAATGCGGAAGTGCCGGGCCCGGCACTGGTGCCCACCAGCGCGCCATCGCCGCTGACCAGCCGCATCTGGCGCGCGACACCGACGCCGATCGACTCGGGCCCGCCCCCGGTGTTCACGCCACCGTTGCTGCCGGCGGCGGCAAGGCTTGCGGCCACCGCTGGGTGTACGGCCGGCGGCGCGTTCGTGCGCGCAGCGCAGCCAGCCAAGGTCAGCAGCGCCAGCACCAAAGCGGCTGGCGCGGCCGCTCGGCCCTGTGGCAGCCTGCTGTCAGACCAGCAGCGCATTGACACGACGCACGTAAGCGGCTGGGTCGGCCGGCAGGCCGCCTTCGGCCAGCAGTGCCTGGTCGAACACGATCTGCGCGAGGTCATCGAAGCGCGGCGCCGACGCTTCCGTGTCGATCAGCTTCTTGATCAGCGGATGATCGGGGTTGACTTCGAGCACCGGCTTGGTCTCCGGCATCTTCTGGCCGGCGGCTTTCATCATGCGCGCGAGCTGGTTGCTCATGCCCTGGTCCTGCACCACCAGACAAGCGGCCGAGTCGACCAGCCGGGTTGTCACGCGCACGTCTTCAGCCTTGTCGTGCAGCGCGTCTTTCAGCTTGGCCAACAGCGGCTTGAACTGTTCGGCGGCTTCCTCGGCGGCTTTTTTCTCGGCCTCGTCCTGCAGGCTCCCGAGGTCGACCGCGCCCTTGGCCACGCTTTGCAGCGAGGTCCCGTCGAACTCGGTCAGGTAGCTCAGCGCCCATTCGTCGACGCGGTCGCTCATGAGCAAGACCTCGATGCCTTTTTTCTTGAAGACTTCGAGTTGCGGGCTGCTCTTGGCAGCCGCCAGGCTGTCGGCGGTGATGTAGTAGATCGCCTGCTGGCCTTCCTTCATGCGGGCCTTGTAGTCGGCCAGGCCCACCGTCACGGCATCCGACGTGGTGGACGCAAAACGCAGCAGCTTGGCGATCCGGTCGCGGTTGCCGAAGTCTTCGCCCAGGCCTTCTTTCAGCACCGCGCCGAACTCGGCATAGAACGTCGCGAATTTTTCCGATGACTTGGGCTTGGCTTCGACGTCCTGCACGTCGTCCTCATGCTTCTCGGCGTACTCGGCCGCCGCTTCGGCCGCGGAGGCACTCGCGTCCGTGTCCGCTGCGTCGCCGGTGTCGCTCGATTCGGTCGGCTCGGGCGCCGGCGTCGACTCGCCCGAGCCGATGTCGATTCGTCCGTCCTCGGTCTCTGCAATGGGGTCGGCCGATGCGGCTTCCGCTGCCTTCGCCGGTTCGGCGGCCGTGGTCTGCGCGCCGTCCTGCTTCGCCAGATCTTCGATCATCGTCAGCACGCGCCGCGTGTTGCCTTCGCGGATCGCCTTCACGTCACGGCTTTCCTGCAGCAGTTCGCGGCTCACGTTGAGCGGCAGGTCGGCCGAGTCGACCACGCCTTTGACGAAGCGCAGATAGTTCGGCAGCAGCGCCTCGGCGTCGTCCATGATGAACACGCGCTTTACATAGAGCTTGATGCCGGCAGCCTTGTCGCGGTTCCAGAGGTCAAACGGCGCCTTGGCGGGCAGATACAGCAGCTGCGTGTACTCGGTCGAGCCTTCCACCTTGTTGTGGCTCCAGGCCAGCGGCGCCTCGTAGTCGTGGCTGAGCTGTTTGTAGAACGATTCGTACTGCTCGGCCGTGATGTCCTTCTTCGGCCGGCTCCACAAGGCGCTGGCTTGGTTCACCGTCTCCCATTCGTCGGTGACGACCATCTCGCCGCCTTCGTTGTTCTCGCCTTCCTTCCATTCTTCCTTGCGCATCAGGATCGGCAGCGAGATGTGCTCGGAATACTTGCTGATGATTTCTTTGAGCTTCCAGCGGTTCATGTAGTCGAGCGCATCGTCCCGCAGATGCAGGATCACGCTGGTGCCGCGTTCGGGCCGCTCGATCGTCTCGACTTCAAAGTCGCCGGATCCGCCGCTGGTCCAGCGCACGCCCTGGGCAGCGGCCAGGCCCGCGCGGCGCGACTCGACCGTGATCTTGTCGGCCACGATGAAGCCGGAATAAAAGCCCACGCCGAACTGGCCGATCAACTGGCCCTGGTCGCTCGCGGTCGTCTTCTGCTCGGTGCTCAGCCGGTTCAGGAAACTGCGCGTGCCGCTCTTGGCAATCGTGCCCAGGTTGTCGATCGCTTCCTGCTCGGACATGCCGATGCCGGTGTCGGTGATCGTCAGGGTCTTGGCGTCCTTGTCGTAGCCGACACGCACCTGCAGGTCGCCCGCGCCTTCGTACAGGGCCGGCTCGTTCAACGCCTCGAAGCGCAGCTTGTCGCACGCGTCCGACGCGTTCGAGATCAGCTCGCGCAGGAAGATTTCCTTGTTCGAATACAGCGAATGCGTGACGAGGTGCAGCAGCTGCGCGACTTCGGCCTGGAATGACAGGGTTTGCTTGCTCATGGAATTGTTGGTTGAATGGAGATGAAGGGAGTTGGGCGAGGGTGGCAACACACCGAGGGCGCGCCAACCTACCGAGAAACAAGCGGGCGATCGGCAAGCGCGGCCCATCGGGGCCACACGGGACGCCACGCTGGTCAACTGGGGCCGCAGGGCCCGATTTTCAACCCGGGGCCAACGCAGCCCGAATCAGAAGGTTTCGTTCGCGCCCAGATACCGCCACTGCCCGAGCGGCAACGGCCCGAGTGCGACGCCGCCGATGCGCACGCGCTTCAGGCCCGTGACTTTCAAGCCGACCTGCTCGCACATGCGCCGGATCTGGCGCTTCTTTCCTTCGGTCAGCACGAAGCGCAGTTGCTCCGGGTTCTGCCAGTCGACTTCCGCCGGTTCCAGCGCCGCGCCGTCGAGCTCCAGCCCGTGCCGCAGCCGCGCGAGTTGCGCCGGCTTGACGGCTTTCTGCACGTCCTGCGTGAGGTCGCCCAGCGCCACGCGCACCAGATACTCTTTCTCGATCTGGGAGTCCTCGCCGATCAACTGGCGCGCGATGCGGCCGTCCTGCGTCAGCACCAGCAGGCCCGTGGAGTCGATGTCGAGCCGCCCGGCCGGCGCCAGCCCTTTCAGTTGCGCGGCGGCAAATCGGGTATGGCTCGAGTCGCCCATCCAGTGGCTGCGCTGGCCGATCAGCGAGACGGCCGGCTTGTGGTTGTCCTCGGGCTGCCCGCTCACGTAGCCGACCGGCTTGTTCAGCAGGATGGTGGTGGCGAGCGACTGCTGGCCATGGGCTCGGCGGTCGATTTCGATGCGCGCATCCGGCCCGACTTTCAAGCCGATCGCGGCGATCTCGCCGTCGACCTTGACCCAGCCGTTTTCGATCCAGTCATCGGCTTCGCGCCGCGAGCACAGGCCAAGATCGGCCATGCGCTTGTTCAGGCGGATTGCTTCAGACGGGTTCTCGGTCGGATCGGGCATGGCGGTTGACGTGGCGGTGAGAAATGACAAGGCACGCACGGGGCGCGACGCAAGCGTCGAGGCCGACACCGGCTGCCTGCGGCGCGCAACCCGATATTGTCCACGACGTCTGCGGCTCGGCAATGGCGCGGCGGTTGATCACAGGATTTGGCAGCCGCCGGCTTGCGCGGTCATGGGGTCGGTGTCGACCGCGCGCAGGTCGCAGGCACCATCTTTTGCGGTGGATGCCGCCCGCGTGCCGGCACTCAGCCGGTCAGCGGTTGCTGCGCGGTCGCCGGTGCGAATCGGTAACGGTTCTTGCCCTGGGCCTTGGCCTCGTACATGGCGGTGTCGGCGACTTGTCGCAGGGCTTGGGTGGTCAGCGCATGATCCGGAAACAGCGCGACGCCGACGCTCGCGCCGACGTGCAGCGCGGTGCCGTTCCAATCGACCACGCAAGCGATCTCGCCGAGCACCTTGTCGGCCACTTCGGCTGCCGTGACGGCGGCTGCGAGGTCGCCCAGGATCACGATGAACTCGTCGCCGCCCACCCGCGCCACCGTGTCCGATTCGCGCAGCGCCGCGCGCAGCCGATGTGCAGCGGTGACCAGTACGTGATCGCCGGCAAGATGCCCGTGCCGGTCGTTGATCGATTTGAAGCCGTCCAGATCGATGAACAGCAGCGCCGCACGCCGGCCGGTCCGGCGCGCTCTGGCGAGCTGCACCTCGAGGCGATCCATCGCCAGGGTGTTTTGCGGCAGGCCCGTCAACTGGTCGTGGCCGACCGACGCGGCGAGCTGCCTGCGCTGCGCCTCGATCCGGCTCATCAGCTCCTCGGTCGTTGCCTGATGGCTCGCCAGCGTGAAGAGCAGCGTAACCGGCACGAAGCCGACGACGATGACAAACCCGAGCCAGGCCGACGTGCTGGCGACGAACGCGTTCGCATCGATCGGCAGCACCAGCAGGCCAGCGGGAAACCCGACCGCTGCCGTCAGCAGCACCAGCGCGCCGTACAGCGCGGCCATCGCCGCGCTGCGAAGCGAATAAACCACCGCGGCAACCACGATGCCCTCCAGCAGCCACAGATAGCCCGTGCCGATCAGCCCCACCGTCAGCAAGCCGGAAGTCCCGAGCGCCAGCATGCTGAACAACGCAAGCGCCGACTTCACCTTCAGCGGGATTCGTTTGAGGAAAGGGCAGAGGCCGATGCCCAACACGACGAAAACCAGATGTACGACGAGCTGGGGGTGCCACCGCACCTCGGTGATGCGCCATGCCAGCACCGGTGCGTAGAGCAGGGCAAGGATCGCAGCCGCGCGGTACAGCCGGTTCAGCAGTCGGTTGCGAAATTCCTCCAGCGGCGCGCCGACACCGCGCGACTTGGCTTTGCGCGCTGGGGCCGGCTCCGGTTGCGTATCCTCGAACACTTCGATCCTTTTGCTTCGACCGGCAGGAAGCAGGCGCCGCACGGTGTGCCAGATGCCGAAATTCTAGGAGTCGGTGCGCGCTTCGCGAGGTCCGCAGGACGGTGATGCGCGTGCATCGTGTGCACTGCTTCACACAACCCAGCTGCAGCGCAGCCCCGAGGCGGGTGGATGGGCAGAATCGGTGCCTTGGTGGCCCGCCCGTGAGGTGCCGGGCAACTTCTGCGATTCGCGCGTTTGCCGTCCCTCGCCATCACCTCACCCTCAAAGGAAGCCATGAATTCGTCCACTCCGATCGTCGACCGTCTGCTGATCACCGGTGCCGCCGGCGCGCTGGGCCAGGTGTTGCGGCAAAGTCTGAAGCCTTATGTGCGGTCGATGCGGCTGTCCGACATCGCGCCGATGGCGCCGGCTGAGGGCGACCGCGAAGAAATCGTGATCTGCGACCTGGCCGACAAGACCGGCGTCGACGCGCTCTGCCAGGGTGTGGATGCGGTGCTGCATCTGGGCGGCATCTCGGTCGAGCATTCGTTCGAGGCCGTGCTGGGACCGAACATCGTGGGCGTCTACCACATCTACGAAGCCGCGCGGCGCCACAACGTGCGCCGCGTCGTCTTCGCCAGCTCGAACCACACGATCGGCTTTCACCCCCAGGGCGAACTGCTGCAGACCGACTGCGCGCGCCGCCCGGACGGCTGCTACGGCTTGTCCAAATCGTTCGGTGAGGACGTCGCGC
The DNA here is from genome assembly GCA_963761295.1 of uncultured beta proteobacterium. Taxonomy (GTDB): domain Bacteria; phylum Pseudomonadota; class Gammaproteobacteria; order Burkholderiales; family Burkholderiaceae_C; genus JBBPYC01. The sequence continues at coordinate 22,204 of CAVXGG010000018.1, read as the reverse complement.
GGTTCTACTTCGACCGCTATGGTATCGAGAGCGCATGCCTGCGCATCGGCTCGGCGTTTCCCGAGCCGAGGGACCGCCGCATGCTGATGACGTGGCTCAGCTACGCCGACCTGACCGAACTGGTGCGTTGCTGCCTGGTCGCGCCGGAGCTCGGGTACACGGTGATCTGGGGCGTGTCGGCGAACCGCGACGTCTGGTGGGACAACGCGGGCGCCGCGAAGATCGGGTTTCAGCCCAAAGACAGCTCGGAGCCGTTTCGCGCGAAGGTCGAGGCCGCGCAGCCGGCACTGCCCGAGGACGATCCAGCAAAACGCTTTCAGGGCGGTGCGTTCGTCAAGGCCGGACCGTACCCGGCGGGTTGAATGCGCGAAGCAAGGACATGGGTCGAGTCGGCTGGCAACTGGCAGCTGGCGCTGCCGGCAATCGGCGCGCTGCTGTTGCTGGCGGCCTGCGTCTGGTGCGCGACGCGGCTGGTCGGCTGGGGCTGGCCGTGGTTGATCCGGATGCGCGACCGGCTCGTGCGTTGGGCCCGACCGAAGCCGCGCAATCCGGTGGCGCTGCTCGTGGTGTCGTTGCTGGACCCGACGCGGCCCGAATTGGCCGGGTTGCTGGCAGCCGCCATGCTCGTGCTCGGCGGCGGTTGGGCGTTTCTCGCGCTGCTCGAAGACGTGCTGGAAAACGATCCGCTGGTGCTGCTCGACCACGCGGTGTTCAGCGTCTTGCAGGGTTGGCGCACAGGCTGGCTCGACCAAGCGATGGTGGCGGTCACCGAACTCGGCAGCGCGCCGGTGATCGTGCCCGTGGTGCTGGCCGTCGGCGCGCTGCTTGCATGGAGGCGCTGCTGGCGCACCCTCGGCTACTGGGTCGCGACGATCTTGTTCGGGCGCGCGCTGGTCTGGGTGCTCAAGTCGAGCGTGCAGCGCACGCGGCCGAACCAGTCGCTCTACGACGGCGTGGTGGACCAGTTCTCGTTTCCGAGCGGGCATGCGGCGTCGAGCATCGTGCTGTACGGTTTTCTGGCGTTTCTGCTTGCACGCGGCCGGCCTCGGTCGCAGGGCATCGCGATCGGGCTGGGCTCGGCGGCGATCATCTTGCTGACTTCGTTTTCGCGGCTGTATCTGGGTGCGCACTGGATGTCCGATGTGCTCGGCAGCCTGGCCCTCGGCACGGCCTGGGTCGCGCTGGCGAGCGTCGCATTCAGCTGGCATGCGCGCCGTGAAGTGGTGCCGCAGCGCGCGCTGGCGCTCGTCACAGCCGCCACGCTGGCGATTGCGGGCACGGTCTACATCGCCCTCGAGCACGCGCGCGACATGCAGCGCTATGCGGTGCAGGCGCGTGCACCGCTCGTGCCGCTGGCCGACTGGCGCGTGAGCGGCTGGCGCCGGCTGCCGACAAGCCGCATCGGTCTGGAGCGCGAGCCTCGCGAGCCCATGACGCTGCAGTGGGCCGCATCGGCCGATCGCGTGCAGCAGGCGTTGCGCGCCGCCGGCTGGCAGCCGGCAGCGCCGCTGGGGCAGCACTCGGCGGCGGCGATGCTCGCGTCGCAGCCCGACATCCTGGCGCTGCCGGTGCAGCCCGAATTCCACAACGGCGAGCTGCCCGCGCTGCGCTTCGTGCGCGAGGTGGACGCCGGCCACCGGCTGGTGCTGCAACTGTGGTCGACGTCGTACTCGGTGCGCGCCGCTGCTGATGCGACCGTTCAGGTGCCGCTGTGGGTCGGCGGCGTCGAGCGGCAGGCGCTGCGCCGGCTCGGTGGACTCGTGAACTGGGCTGGGCCCGCCTCCGGTGCGCAGCCGATCGGCGCGCTGGTCGAGACGCTCACCGTCGGGACCGACACCAGCACACGCGTCGAGCCGCAGCCCGGCCGCGTGCTCTGGCTGCTGCAGTAAGAAAAGAGGGAGAAAACCCGCGTGGTTGCGTGCCCGTTGCCGCTGCGGGCATGATGTAGAGGCTGGCAGCGGGCCGTTCGACCCGTTTCGCACAGTGAATTCGCTTTTCCTCTCAATTCATCGCTACCGGAGACTCGACCATGACATCCAGACATTTCATTTCCCGCCAACACAGCGTTCTCGCCGCCGCCGCACTGGCTTTCGGCCTGGCCGCCGCACCGGCCTTTGCCGACGACAACAAGCTCACGGGCGGCGAGGAAGTGCCGCCGGTGCAGACTTCGGCCACGGGTGAGAACATGCTCAAGATCGGCGCCGACGGCATGGTCACCGGCAAGGTCACCACCCAAGGCGTCGAAGGCACCATGGCGCACATCCATATGGCCCCCAAAGGCGCGAATGGCCCGGTCATCGTGCCGCTGAAAAAAGGCGCAAACGCCGGCGAATGGGTGCCCAACGACGGCGCCAAGCTGACCGAAGAGCAGATGAAGGCCTACAAAGCCGGCAATCTGTACGCGAACGTGCACAGCGAAGCGCACAAGGGCGGCGAGATTCGCGACCAGATAGAGCCGTGAGCCCAGCCGCGCAGCGCTAGAACGCTGGCTTGCCTTTGCGGAGCCCGGGCATCGATGCGATTCGCATCGATGCCCGGGCCCCGTCTGCTTCTGGGTCGTTCGCTGTCCTGACAACTGCCCCGGGGCCGCTTGCAAAAGACGCCTGCGCCGGGCGAGATCCACGGGCCGCCGCAACCACCCATCAAGAAGACATCGATGAAGCAGCAAGCATCCGCCCGCCGCAACGCCCTGTTCGCGCTGTGTTGTGCGGGCGCGCTGGCCGCGGCCAGCCCTGTGCATGCGCAGTCGCCCGTGACCGGCCCGATCCGGATCGTCGATGCGTTCCCGCCGGGCGGGCCGTCCGACATCATGTCGCGGCTGGTGGCGGAAAAGCTGCAACACACGCTCAAGCAGATCGTCGTCATCGAGAACAAGCCGGGCTGAAAGACCTGCGGGTCGAAGTGCTGTACGTCGCGATGATTCCGACCGGCACACCGCCCGCCAACGCGCACCGCACTCGCCAAAGCGTTTGCCGATGCGCTCGCACCCCCGGACATGAGAGACAAACTCGCGCAGTTCGACCTGTTCGGCGAGAGCGTGAGCGGCAGGGAGGCGCAAGAATTGCTCGCCAGCCAGCGCGAACGCTATGCACGCATCATCGAATCGACCAGCATGACGATCGACCAAAACGCAGAGCCGCGCACAAGCGGCTGCGGCTGCAGGGCGGCCGGTGTAGCCCCTGCCCGAGCAGGGTCGCCGGCCATGCACCCCACGGCGGCGACGATGCCGGCGGCAACATTGCGGGTTTCCTTCTTTTTTTGCGCGGCGGTCCGTCGCCGTTGTCACCTTCATGAGCATCCGAGCCAAATCTTCTCCAGCCACCGTCCGCACGCACCGTCCGCCGCTTGCGTTGTGCTGCATCACCCTGGCGTGCGCGGCATGGGTCGCCGGCTGCGCCGAGCCCGCGTCGCTCCCGGTCGCAGCCGGCACCGGCCCGAACCCGACGCTGCCCGCGCCCGCCAAGTCGTTGATCCCGACCGTGAACATCGCGCCCGCCGTCGGCTGGCCCGACAACGCGATGCCGCAGGCGGCCGCGGGCCTGGCCGTGCAGCCGTTCGCCGAAGGGCTCGACCATCCGCGCTGGCTCACCGTGCTGCCCAACGGCGATGTGCTGGTCGCCGAGACGAACGCCCCGCAGCGGCCCGAGGACGGCAACGGCATCAAGGGCTGGATCATGAAGCTCGTGATGAAGCGCGCGGGCGCGGGCGTGCCGAGCGCGAACCGCATCACCTTGCTGCGCGACACCGATGGCGACGGCCGCGCCGACCTGTCGACGCCGTTCCTGCAAGGGCTGAATTCGCCGTTCGGCATGCAGCTCGTCGGCGACACGCTGTACGTGGCCAACACCGATGCAGTGGTCGCCTATCCGTACACCGCCGGCGCGACCCGCATCGACGCAGCCGCGCGCGAAGTCGTAAAGCTGCCGGCCGGCCCGATCAATCACCACTGGACGAAGAACCTGATCGCGTCGAGGGACGGCAAGAAGCTGTATGTGACCACCGGCTCGAACAGCAACGTCGCGGAAAACGGTATGGAGGCAGAAGCTGGGCGCGCCGCAATCTGGGAGGTCGACATCGCCAGCGGCAGCCACCGCGTTTTCGCCAGCGGCCTGCGCAACCCGAACGGGCTGGCCTGGCAGCCGCAGACCGGTGCGCTCTGGACGGTGGTCAACGAGCGCGACGAGATCGGCAGCGACCTGGTGCCCGACTATCTGACTTCCGTGAAGGACAACGCGTTCTACGGCTGGCCCTATAGCTATTACGGCCAACATGTGGATGAGCGTGTGCAGCCGCAGCGGCCCGAGCTGGTCGCCGAGGCGGTGGCGCCGGACTATGCGCTCGGGCCCCACACCGCGTCGCTCGGACTGGCGTGGTCGGGCAACGAAAACCCGGGCTTGCCGGCCGCGTTCCACAGCGGCATGTTCATCGGTCAGCATGGCTCCTGGAACCGCAAACCGGCCAGCGGCTACAAGGTGATCTTCGTGCCGTTCCAGGGCACGCAGCCGGATGGTCGGCCGAGCGGACAGCCGACCGATGTGCTGACCGGTTTCCGCAGCGATGAGGGCAAGGCCTACGGCCGCCCGGTGGGCGTGGCGTTGGATGGCCGCGGCGCTTTGCTGGTGGCCGACGACGTCGGCAACAAGGTCTGGCGCGTGACGGCGGCCGGCCCGGCCGCCAGATAGCGCGATGGGCGCTGCTTGCGGCGGTTCAGGCGGCGGGTGGCGACCGCGGCATGCCGTTCGGCGCGTCGCGCTCCTCGTGCGCCTCGATGTAGATGCGCCGGATGCGCGGGAACTGCGAGCGCATGTCCCGCTCGATCGCATCGATCACGCGCGCGGTCTGCTCGGCCGGCGTGCCGCTTCGAAACGCCACGTCGATCGCGAGCAGCACGTCGTCCGGCCCCATGTACATCGTGAGCGGGCTTGACGCGCTGCGCACTTCGGCCGGGCGCAATGCGATCTGGCGCAACTGCTCGGCCGTCTCGGGCCGCACGCCTTCGCCGATCAGCAGGCCGCGCGCTTCGGACACCAGCAGCACCGCAACGGCCGCGAGCAGCAGCCCGATCAGGATCGATGCGACCCCGTCGAGCACCGGCAACTCCAGCGCGTGGCTCGCCCAGACGCCGGCAGCAGCGATCGCCAGCCCCAGCAGGGCGGCCGAGTCTTCCGCGATCACGGTGTAGGTCGACGGGTCCTTGCTCGCGTGCAACGCGCGCCAGAAGGGGCGCGGGCCTTTGGTTGAATTGAACTGGTGCAGCGCGTAAGCGAGGCTTGCGCCTTCGAACACGGCGGCGGCGGCCAATACGATGTAGTTCCAGAACGGGTCCTCCAGCGGCACCGGATCGAGCACGTGCCGCACGCCCTCGTAGAACGAGATGCCGCCGCCCAGCCCGAAGATCAGCACCGCGACGATCAGGCTCCAGAAGTACAGCTCCTTGCCGTGGCCGAACGGGTGGTCTGGTGTGGCCGGCCGCTGGCTGCGGTGCAGGCCGATCAGCAGCAGGATGCCGTTGCCGGTGTCGACCGTGGAATGCACCGCTTCGGACAGCATCGCGGAGCTGCCCGTGACGCCGGCCACGATGAACTTGGTGATCGCGATCGCCGTGTTGGCGGCAATGGCGCCGTAGACGGCAAACTTCGATTCGGCCATAAGCTGCGGTCCGGCCGACCGGACGAAGATGGGGGAGGCGGACCAAGCAGGCGAGCGCGCCAGCAAGCGCTACGCAAAGTGAAGTCCGCGGTATTGCGCAAGCCCGATTCTGCCCTGCCCGGTGCGGCAAAGCCGCCGTCCGGTTGCGGCTTCTTGCGACGCACCGATCCGCTACATCGCTGCCTGGTGCGGTCTTTGCTTTTCAGCCCTCAATGGACCCCACCACGCCACCGCCTGCCGCTGTCGAGCCGATTGCCTTGACCAAACGCTACGGCGTGGCCGGGCCGGCCGCGGTCGACCGGATCGACCGGCGCATCGCAAGCGGCAGCTGTTGCTGCTTGCTCGGACCGTCCGGCTGCGGCAAAAGCACCACCTTGGGCATGGTGTATGTTGCTGACCGTGTTGCTGTCGGTGCTGGCCGGTCTCGCGTTTCGCAAGTCTCTGAAAGGCGGCAACGCGCTGTTCTTCGTCACGGTGGCCAGCCTCATCATGCCGTCGATCATCATCTCGCTGGGCATCGGGCCGCAGTTCCGGCCGCTCGACGGCGCGATCAAAAGCGCGCTCGAACAAGGCCGAGGTCGGCAAGGGCACCAGCTACAAGCATTTCGCGAGCAAGGACGACATCCACGCACAGTTAGCGATCGACTTTCAGCACCAGATCCTGTGCCACTTCGACGGCATCGATGCGGGGCTGCCGGTGATCGAGGCATTGCGGCAGCACCTGCACGTCGCCTGGGAGAGGCATCTGTCGCGCAAGGACCTGCACCGGGTGTTCCTGTTTTGCAGCCGTACCGAGTTCCGCATGCGGCTGGCCGTGGACACGCGGGCCGAGTGGCAGCGGATCGAGCAACAGGTCGCGGCGCCGGCCGGACGGCTGATCGCGCGTGGCATCGAGCAAGGCATCTTTGCCGACAAGCCGCTGCCGACCCTGCTGTTCGGTGCGCAGGCCGCGTTCTGGGGTGCGATCCAGCTGGTCTGGAGCGGCTATCTGACCGAGGGCGACCGTGCCGGTCAGCTGGACAGCCTGCCCCCCTCCTTGCTGGCCGGGCTGATCTATCACGACGCCGAGCTGATCCGCCGCGCGCAGCAGCCCACCGCGCTGCTGGTCGAACGCGTATGACGCCGTTGCAGGCGCCGACCGGCGGGCAGGTCCCCCTGTAAATCGAACGCGCCGACGATGAATATTCAGCAACCGAGGAACGAAAGCCCGCCCGGCGGCCCCGAAGTAGAAGAAGAAACCGAACACCCGATGAAGCCAGACCACCACCCAGGCGCCACCGCCGGACGCGGCAACCGTCCGCCCGTTCGTGCCGCGCGCAGCAGCGGAACCACTCGATCCCTGCCGAAGCGGGCTGCAACCCTGGCGGCCGGAGCCCTCGTGCTCGGCTCGGGCGGCCAGGCCCTGGCCCAGCGCATCCAGACCCAGGTGCCCACCGGCGTCGAAGCCGACGTCGAAGCCATGGTCCAGTCGGCCGCCGAGCCACGCTGGGGCAGCGAATTCAGCATCGGCCTTGGCGTCGCCTGCCTGCCGCGCTATGAAGGCGCCGATGAGCGCCGGCTGCGTGCGTTGCCACTCGTCAACTACCGCAACGGGCGCTTCTTCGCAGGCGCGCTGAACGGCATCGGCTACCACTTCTCGCCCGTCCGTGACCTCGAATTCGGCCCCGTGGTGTGTCGTGGCGGCCGGGGCGTGATGAAGACGATTCGGGCCGGTTGCGCGGCCTGGGCGACGTGGATGGCAGCGCCGATGCGGGCATCTTCGCGCGCTGGAATCTGCGACCTTTCTTCATGCACGGCAGCATCAAGCACGGCATCGGCGGCGATGTGAACGGCACCAGCGTGCGGCTCGGCGGCGGCCGGAGCACGGCGCTCAGCCGCCCGGACCGCCTGCTGCTCGACTTGGCGGTCGACTGGGCGGATCGCCACATCATGCAGGCGTACTTCGGTGTCAGCGGCGCGCAGTCGGCGCGCTCCGGCCTGGCTGCCTACAGCGCCGGCTCCGGCATCCGCCGCTACGGCCTGCGCGCGGCCTGGACGCACGCATCACGCCGAACGGGTTTTCCACCGTGGGCGCCACGTTCGACCGGCTCGGCGCGCAAGCGGCCGACAGCCCCGTCGTGCAGCAACGCCACGTGAGCGGCGTGAGCGCGGCGTTCGGCTACCGGTTTTGGAACATGCGCAGCATGGAATGTCGATCGGCTGGGCGCGGCGCACGCCTGTGGGCTGGCGCGCTGGCACGCCGATGCGGGTTGCTGCAGGCGCGCCCGCGTTGTTCCATGCCGACAGGCTCGCACGGTCTGGCGCTGGCTGGCGCGCTCGCTGCCGCCTTGCTGCTGACCGCCTGCGCGACCGGTGCGCCGCCGCGCATGGCCGATGTGGCACTGCCCGCGAGCTACGACACCTTGCCCCACGGCACCCGCCAGCCGTCGCTCGACCGCTGGTGGACGCTCTACGACGACCCGCAGTTGACGCAGCTCATCCAGGCAGCGCTGGCGCAAGGCTTCACGGTGCGCAGTGCGCTGGCCCGGCTCGAAGAAACCCGCGCGCTGCGTTCGGTTGCGTTGGCGCGCTTCGACCCGCAGGGCAATCTGCAAGGCAGCGCCGACTACCGCGACACGCGCAACCTCGAAGACGCGCCGAGCAGCGGTGCGACAACGGCTGGTGCGACACCCGCAGCAGGCGCCGGTGCGAGCCTGGCCGGCATCGGCGCGACGAAGTCGGCGAGCCTGTCGCTGCCGGTCAGCTGGGAGCTCGATTTGTTCGGCCGACGGGATGCGGCGGGTGCGGCGGCACGAGCCGACGTGGTCGCCGCGCGCTTCGACGTGGAAGCCGCACGCGCGGCGATCGCGGCCGAAGTCGCGCGCTCGCTGTTCCAGGCGCGCGGCTTCAAGGTGCAGGCGGGCGAGGCGCTGGAGACCGTGCGCATCCAGCGCGAAGTGCAGACCGTCGTGGCCGAGCGCGCGCGCCGCGGGCTGACCCCGTCGTCCGAACTCGACCGCGTGGCGACCGACGTGGCGCAGGCCGAAGCGCAGGCCGAACGCTGGATGCCGCGCTGCTGGCTTCGCGCCGCGCGCTGCTGGTCGTGCTGGGCACCGGCACGCAGCCGCTGGCCGCGCTCGATGTCGAGGCGCGACTCGGCGCTGTGCCTGCGGTGCCAGCCGCGTTGCCGGGCGACCTGCTGGTGCGTCGGCCCGACGTGCGGATGGCGTTTGCAAGGGTGCAGCGCGCCGCAGGCAACGTACGGCTCGCCGAACTCAGCGTGCGCGGCCGATCGTGATGACCACCGTGGCGATGGCCGCCGGCATGGTGCCGACCGCGCTCGCGTTGGGCGAAGGGTCTGAGTTCCGCGCGCCGATGGCGATTGCCGTGATCGGCGGCCTGATCAGCTCGACCGTGCTGTCGCTGGTGCCGGTACCGGTGGTGTATGAGTTGATCGATGACTTCGAGCGGTGGATTTCGCCGAAGCTGGGACGCCTGGTGGTGCAGCCGCCTCGTGGTGCAATTGGTGAAGACGCAGAAGATGCCAAGGGAGTTGCTTGATGTGGGGGTTGGGGCTGGTAAGCGGTGGGTCGCGTGTTTGGGCAACGACGGACAGCAGGCGAGGGCGAGGCGTCTTCATTCGGTTGGCGGCGGCGGGGCTGCTGGCCGCAGCCGCCCTGGGCGCGGCCAATGGGTACGCCCAGCTTGCAGTGCCCGCCGCCAAGCCGGCGGCAGAGAAGGCGTCGGCACCGACCGACCCCTACACGCGTGGCTCTCCGCGCGCGTTGGCTACCGGGCTGGTGGCGGCTTTCGCCGCGAGCGACTACGAGCGCGCCGCGCATTACCTGGAAGGCGAGGAAAGCAGGCCCAAGACGCTGCTGGCACGTCAATTGCACCAGCTGTTGGACAGCCGCGGCAGCTTGGCCCCGTTCGCCACGCTGTCCAGCGAGATCGCGGGGCTGCTCGGCGACGGCCTGCCAGCGGATCAGGAGCGCATCGGCACGATCAAGGCGCCAGCCGGCGAGCTGCCGATCGTTGCGCACAACGTCGCCGCCGGCGATGACCCACCGCGCTGGGTGATCTCCGCGCAGACGCTGGCGATGGTCGCCAGGCAGACGCCTCAGCCCGCCGCGCCGGTGCTGGCCGACAAGCTGCCGGAAGCCTTGAGCGAAAAACACGTGGGCGGCGCATCGATCGCCGACTGGCTGATCGTGATCGGCCTGGCCGTTGCCGCCTTTGGCTTGATCCGGCTGTTGTTCGCGCTGGTGCTGCGCGGCCTGCGCGCGTTGATCGAGGAGCCGCGCAAGAACCGGGCGTATCAGTTCCTGCATGTGGCGTCGCCGCCGTTGTCGTTGTACCTGTCGGTGATCGCGTTCTTCATCGTCACGCAAAGCGTGCAGGTCGCGATCGTCGCGCGCCAGACCTTGCTGCGCTATGCAGGCATCGTCGGCTGGATCGCGCTGGCCTGGTTCCTCTGGCGTTTGATCGACCTGGGCGCGGCGATGTGGTCCCAGCGCATGGCGCGTTCGGACCGGCGCCGCGCGCTTTCGGCGCTGGTGTTCGGCCGGCGCACCGCCAAGACGCTGCTGGTGCTGGTCGCGCTCGGCGCGGTGCTGGACACGCTCGGCGTGGACGTGACGACCGGCATCGCGGCGCTCGGCATCGGCGGGCTCGCGCTCGCGCTGGGCGCGCAAAAGACGATCGAGAACCTGGTCGGCAGCGTCACCGTGATTGCGGACCAACCGGTGCGCGTGGGCGACTTCTGCAAGGTCGGCGACGTGCTCGGTACGGTGGAGGACATCGGCATGCGCTCCACGCGCATCCGCACCAACGAGCGCACGGTGGTCACGATCCCGAACGGCGTGTTCTCCTCGCAGCAGATCGAGAACTACTCGCGCCGGGACCGCTACCTGTTTGCGCCGACGATCGGGCTGACCTACGACACCGATGCGGCGTTGATGCGCCGCGTGCTGGACGGCATTCGCCAGGTGCTCGAAGAAGACGACAACGTCGCTGACGAGCCGCGCGTGCGCTTCGTCAATCTTCAACGCGCACTCGCTCGACATCGAAATCTTTGCCTACATCAACACGTTCGATTACGGCTTGTCGCTCGGCATGCGCGAGCAGGTGCTGCTGAAGATCATGGACAAGATCGCCGAACTCGGTGCGAGCATCGCGTTCCCGACGCAGACGGTGCTGGTCAAGTCGGGCTGAGCGCTGCGCCGGCGAAGACGCCGCAGCGCTTTCTGGCACCATCGCCCGTCATGACCGTGGAGAGCGCGATGATCGATGCCTCGGGCAGCCAGCGTGGCCGCAGCGGCGCAAGCGCGCTGCTTGCGGCTGTGGCAATCGGCATCGGGCTGCTGGCCGGCTGCGCCGAGCTGCCCTCTCAAGGAGGACGCACCGTGTCCGCCGCCTTGCAGGACACGGCTGGCACCGCACTGGGCCAGGCCATTCAGCCGCGCGTGCAACGCCACCCGGGGCTCAGCGGCATCCACCTGCTCGACGACTCGAACGACGCCTTCGCCGCCCGCATGCTGCTTGCGCACCGGGCCGAGCGCAGCCTGGACGTGCAGTGCTACATCTGGCGCAACGACCTGACCGGCACGCTGCTCTTCGAGGCGCTGCACCGGGCGGCCGGGCGCGGCGTGCGCGTGCGGCTGCTGCTGGACGACAACAACACCAGCGGGCTGGACGGCACACTGGCCGCGCTCGATTCGCATCCGAACATCGAAGTGCGGCTGTTCAACCCGTTTGCGGTGCGCAACCCGCGTGCGATCGGCTATCTGACCGATTTTTCCCGGTTGAACCGGCGCATGCACAACAAGTCGTTCACCGCCGACAACCAGGCCACGCTCGTCGGAGGCCGCAACATCGGCGACGAATATTTCGGCGCTGGCACCGGCACATGGTTTGCGGACCTGGACGTGCTGGCGATCGGGCCAGTGGTGCAGGCTGTCTCGAGCGACTTCGACCGCTATTGGGCCAGTGGCTCGGCCTATCCCGCCGATCGGCTGTTGCCTGCGGCCGAGGCGGGTGCGCTGGATGAATTGACGCAGCGCGCAGCCCAGGTCGAGGCCGACGCGCGCGCCGCCGCCTACGTCGAAGCCGTACGTACTTCGTCGTTCGTCGAGCGGCTGGTGAACCACGAACTGGAGTTGCTCTGGGCGCCCACGCGGATGCTCAGCGACGATCCGGCCAAGGGGCTCGGCCAGGCGCCGCCGCAGGAACTGCTGGTGGCCAGCCTGAAGCCTGCGCTGGGGCCGATCGAGCAGGAGCTGCAGATCGTCTCACCGTACTTCGTGCCGGCCGAAAAAGGTACCGGCAACCTGCTGCGGCTCGCATCCCAGGGGGTTCGAGTCTCGGTGCTGACCAACTCGCTCGAAGCGACCGACGTGGCCGCCGTGCATGCCGGCTACGCAAAGCGCCGCCGAGCGTTGCTCGAAGGCGGCGTCACGTTGTTTGAGTTGCAACGGGCAGCGCTGGGACCGGCTGCTCGAACACGCCGGCTTGGCCTTGCGAGCGGCAGTGGCGGCAGCGCCAAGGTCAGCGGCAGTTCGGCCGCCAGCCTGCATGCCAAGACATTTTCGGCGGACCGCCAGCGCGTGTTCATCGGCTCGTTCAACTTCGATCCACGCTCGGCCAGGCTCAACACCGAGATGGGCTTCGCGATCCAGAGTGCCGACATCGCGCACCAGATTGCCGAAGCGTTCGAAGGCGGCCTGCTCGCCAGCGCGTACCGTGTGCGGCTGGCGGACGACGGCGCGCTCGAATGGGTCGAGCAGCGGGGCGACGAGACCATCGTGCACCGGACCGAACCCGGCACCAGCGTCTGGCAGCGGCTGCTGGTCCGGCTGCTTTCCGTGCTGCCAATCGACTGGTTGCTGTAGACCTCGGCGGTGGAGCGGCGCGCCGTCGCGTTGCGGTGTAATCGACGCTCGTGCCTTCGTCTGGGGCGCTTTCATCCAACCCGCTTCACCCACTTTCCATGAGCCATCCACCGATCGAGATCGAAACCGGCGCCAACCCCACTGCCGCCGTCATCCTCATGCACGGCCTGGGCGCCGACGGCAACGACTTCGTGCCGATCTGCAATGAACTCGACCTGAGCGGCCTCGGCCCGGTGCGCTTCGTGTTCCCGAACGCGCCGGTGATGCCTGTGACCGTGAACAACGGCTATTCGATGCCGGCCTGGTACGACATCTTCGGCCCGAACATCGTGCAGCGCGAAGACGAAGTGGGCCTGCGCCGCTCGCTGGCATCGATCGAGCGGTTGATCGAACACGAAAAGCAACGCGGCGTCCCGGCCCATCGCATCGTCATCGCGGGTTTTTCGCAAGGCTGCGCGATGGCGCTGCTGACCGGCCTGCGGCACAAGGAGCGGCTCGCCGGCATCGCCGCGCTGTCCGGCTATCTTCCACTGGCGGCTTCGACGGAAGCCGAACGCAGCGAAGCCAATCGCGACGTGCCGATCTTCCAGGCGCACGGCCAGCGCGACGGCGTGATCCCGATCGCGCGCGCCGAAGCGTCACGCGATGCGTTGAAGACGCTGGGCTACGACGTGGAGTGGCATGCGTATCCGATGGAGCACTCGGTCTGCATGGAGGAGATCGTGGACTTGGGGACCTGGTTGCAGCGGGTGCTCAAAAGTCGAGCCGACAACTGACCGGAACTTCGGCATTTCTCGAAGAGCGTCCACGCGGTTGAGCACGCGGAGATTCGCGGTCAATCGTCGACGCGCTCGAACCGCACGACGAATGAAACTTCGCTCTTCTTGCGACCCGAGCCCGAGATGAACCGCTCGAAGCGCGCGCCGTCGCTCAAGGATTCAACCACCTCGAACCTTCCCGCATATTCCCATTGATTGGGCGCCTGCTTGATGAAGATCGGCAGTGGTCCCTTGTGCTGCGTCAACTGCTCGCTGGCCGGTGTGGTTCTGGGGCCGACACCGCAGAGCATCACTTGCGGCGCCTCGGGGCTGAACGATTTCAGCAAACAGGCGGCCACGATCATGCCGTCTTTGACCGGCAGGCAGGACACCTTGCTGCCGCCCAACTGGTCGTGGATGTCGTTGCGGGTGTAGCGCATGCCGGACTTGAACATGCGTGATTGTTGCGCGGTGCATGGACGCGCGTGCCCAGCCGGTCTCACGGCATACCGCTCGCTGCCTAGGGAAGGGGCATCTCGATGATGCGTGCCGACACCCCATCGCCTTCAATCCACAATTCAGCCAACGAGATCGGCAGTTTGAACCGGCGCGGCCCGGCGCTGCCGGGGTTCACGTACAGGACGCCATCGCGCCGCTCCACCAGCGGCTTGTGCGAATGGCCGCAGACGACGACCTGAACGCCGCAGGCCGGGGGGTCGATGTCAAGCTGGGCCAGGTCGTGGATGACGCAGAGGCAGGCCGCGCCCAGCCGGATCAACTCGGTCTCCCGCAGGCACGAAGCCCATGCGCCGCGGTCGTTGTTGCCGCGGACGGCAGTAACCGGAGCGATCCGTCGCAATGCATCCAGCACGTCGGCGTCGCAGATGTCGCCCGCGTGGATGATGTGATCGCTGCCCGCGAGTAATGCAAGTGCCTGCGGACGCAGAAGGTTGTGGGTGTCCGAGATCAGGCCGATGCGCATGGGTTGGCAACTCCAGACGAGATGCCTTCGAGTTCGTCGGCCAGCGACCGCAACGCTTGCGTGCAGTGGCCTCTCAATCGAGACCCAGCAGCCTGGCCGGATTCGAGCGCACCATCTTGCCGATATCGGCTTCCGAGATGCCGGCATTCATCAGTCCGTTGACCATCTCGACCATGCCGTCCGGATGCACCGGATTGCCGGTCTGGCCGAGATCGGTGGCCACGATGAAGTGCTCGGCACCGATGTCCTTGACCGCCTGGGCCATCTGCGCGATCGTCGGCGCCTTCCATTCGCGCAACCACTCGAGATGCGCAGTCGGCGTTCTCAGGTGGTCCAGGTACACCAGCTCCAGGTGGGCGCCGAGTCGGGCGGCCTCCTTCATCTGCTCATTATTCAGGCCGGGCACCTGCGACATCGCGTGCGTGACGATGATTTTCTTGACGCCGAGTTCGCTCGCCCGGCGAATCACGGCCAGCACTTCATCGGGGGATACATGCCCGGTTTCCAGGATCAGATCGAACTCCTTGATGGCGTTCAATACCGCTTCGGTTTCCGGCGTGACCTTGCCGTTGCTGGCCACGCGGATGCCGTCGTCCTTGTTGGCAAACGTGGCGCGGTGATGCCCCGAATCGAAGGTCGGCAGCCAGACCACCTTGCCGCGGCTGCCCGACATTTTTGCCATCGCGGCCACCGCGGTCGCATTCATGCCGCCGACTGCCTTGTTCAGCACGATACCGCCGAACACTTCGATGCCGGGTGCGACCTGCCCGACCAGATTGGCGCGATCGGCGGTCATCGTCACATGGTTCTTCAGCACGATGGCCCGCATCTCGTAGCGCGCCGCCAACCGCGCGAGTTCGACATCCGACAGGTTGCGTGCCGAGACGTCGGGACCCGTGTGAACATGAAAATCGATTGCCCCTTTGACGGGATTCGTCTTGGTGGCTGCGACCTGCGCGTGCCCCGCACCGACCGCCATGGCGAGAATGGCAGCGCCGGCAAACCTCAGTGCGCCGCGATGGTTGTATGACATGTTCCGGTCTCCTGTGTAATTGTTGATGTGGTCGCTCAGGTGCCGGCTGGGTGTCCCGGCCGACAGACCACCTGTTCACGATAACCCATCGGTGTTTTTCAAGCTCGCCGAAATTCGATCGGCTTCAAGTCGGCGTCGCCGCGCTGGCAGCGCAACCAGCCAACCTGGAGATCGCAAACATGAGTGCCTGTCTGACACAAGCGCACCGCAGCCAACAAGCGTCCAAGCGCGTAACCGCCAAGCCCGAAGACCGCGAGATCGCGGCGAAGGCGAGGTTCAGGGCAGCCGACATGACGGCGTTGGCGAGCGGCGCCTTCACGAGCGTTGAGTCCGGCGGGGGCCGATCCGCCCGGGTCAGATGATGGAAGCTAGGGGCAGTGCCAGCGCAGTCGCTGCCAAGTTGCGGCCGTGTAAGGAGCAGCAGCCCCTCGTTGTTTCGACTTTCGCTTGGCGCTGCGCTTGACCCATGCGCAAGGCGTCGGTCGGTGGCCAGGGCCCCCAACCGCAGAAGAAGTGTTGCTACTTGACGCGATAGATCGCGCAGAGCTTGTGGCCATCCGGGTCCCTGACGTAGGCAAGGTGCATGGGACCCATGCCGCCAGACCGCAGGCCGGGTGGCTCTTCGATCGACTGACCGCCATGGGCCACAGCGACGTCGTGAAACTCCTTTACCTGTTCGGCCGAGTCGCACCGAAAGCCGATCGTTCCGCCGTTCGCTGCGGTGGCTTGCTCGCCGTTGATCGGTTGACTCAGACCGAAGGTGCTTCCGTCATGGCGATAAAACAGCCGCACATGGCCGGAGGCCGCCGAGTTCTGAACCGGCTCACCCGCGCCCAGGACACCCAGAACGGCGTTGTAGAAGCGCTTGGAGCGCTCGATGTCGTTCGACCCGAGGATTACATGGTTCAGCATGGCGGTGAAGGAGGGGTGGGTTTCAAAAGCTGTGAATGCTACTGGCTCGGGCAGAGCGCGACTTGTCGAAGCCGCAGAGTGAGCTATGCCTTCGATTCCTGAAGCGCCTTGACCACGGCTTCGCCGACACCCTTCGCGCTCGCCGGATTTTGGCCCGTGATGAGCTGCCCGTCTGTGAGGACGTGTGCAACGAAGGGCAGCATCGCTTTGTCGTACGCTGCCCCGCGCGCCTGCATCCGCTCTTCGAGATTGAACGGGACGGCGTCGGCGCGATGAGCGAGTTCTTCCTCCTTCCAGGTGAAGCCGGTCGCCTTGCGGCCCGCAAGCAGGTGCTTCCCGCCCACGATCCGGGCGTTGAGCAGGCCGGCCGGCCCGTGGCAGACGGCCGAGACGATCTTTCCCGCGTCGAAGAACGCGCCGACCTTTTCCGGCACGGCCCCGTCGACGAAGTCGAACATGACCCCATGGCCGCCGGTGAGATAGATCGCGTCGTAATCGGCAGGCTCGGCATCGGAAACCTTCCTGGTGTCTTGGAGCCTGTCCATGAACGCGCGGTCGTGGTAGCGCTCCTGCATGGCGGTCTCGAACCCGACGGCCCGGGCTGCGCCCGAGGTGATGAGACTCTCAGGATCGATGGGGACGAAGCCGCCCGACGGACTGGCGATGTCGATTTCGAAGCCGGCCTTTTCGGCGACATCCATGAAGTGGGTCAGCTCCCCGAGCCAGAGGCCGGTGCGGTAGCCCGTCTTCTCGTATTCACGAGCGTTGGTGACGACGACGAGGATGCGGTTGGTCGGGGACATGGGTTGTCTTTCTGGGAGGAAATAAAAAAGGGCTCTGCCGGACCTTGCGCCAAACGCGAGCTGCCTCGTAGCAGAGACTTGCATCTTCCCGCGATGGTGGCGCTGTTACCAAATTGGCACAACGAACAGAATCAAACGCCGCCGTAGACGGTTCGTGAGGTGGAATGCCAAGTTTGGCACCGAGAAAACCCGAGGCGCAAGTTCCCGACGTTTGATGCTCTTCACGCAATACCTGACCTGCCCCCTGCCGCCGTACCAGTGTGTTGGCTGAAGTCCGGGTTAAAGATTACTGGATCTCGTTGGTCGTCGAGGGTTGGTTCGCAGCATCGCCGGCTTGCCGGCGATGCTGCGCGGCGAACTCAGCGGGCGGGATGCGGCCGATGCTGCCGTGTGGCCTGACCTCGTTGTAGTCGCGCCGCCAGTCGCTGAAGTCGTCGGCCACCGTCAGGCACTTCAGGCGTCGCCCGTTGGCCAGTCTGTCGCTGACGAAGTCCATGCTCCACACGCTCGTTGACCGTCGTGGCCAGCGACAGGGGCACACGCTCCTGTGCGGGCCGCTTGACCTTCTTGCGCTTGCGCACAGTCAGGTTCGCGGCGCTGTACAGCCGGTACGCGCGCTTGTGGTTCACGCCCGGGAACTCCGGGCGCAGCAGATCGTGGATGCGCCGGTAGCCGAAGCGCCGGCGCACCTGCGCGATCTCGACGATCCGGCCGGCCAGTTCGCGCGTGGCGGCGTCCGCCTCGCGGCGGGTGGCGGTAGCTGTCGCGGGAGAGCCCCACAAGACGACACGCGCGGCGCTCGGACAGATGATGCTCTCCGACCATCTTGCCGATCGCCTCGCGCTTGGCCTGTGGGGCTAGCGCTTTACCCCGAGGACGCTCTTGAGCGCGTGCATGTCCAGATGCGCCTCGGCCAGCAGCTTCTTGAGCTTGGCGTTCTCCGCCTCGAGCTCACGCAGCCGCTTGGCGTCCGATGCTTCCATGCCGCCGAACTTCGAGCGCCACTTGTAGAACGTCGCCTCGCTGAAGCCCTCCCTTGCGGCACAGGTCCTTGATCGGCAACCCCGGCCTCGGCCTGCTTGAGGAACCCGATGATCTGTTCCTCGCTGTACTTGCTCGTTCTCATGTCCGCCATTCTCCTGATGAGCGGACTTCACTTCCATTACGCTTGGTACGGCTGGGGGGGCAGGTCAGACATGAGCGGCGGGCCAAAGGGCGCGAAGCGACCTTTGGAACGTCCGCTCGATAGAGGGGGTTAGGCACTGCCCGGCAAACTGCTCCCTACTCGTTGAGGAAGTAGATGTCGGGCTTGTCTACTACCCCGACTTCTTGCATCTTTTCTCGAAGATCCGCAGAGGCGGTAAATGCCTTCGCTTGATTGAGGTCCCGCGCCTCAAACAGCATGACGACCTCATTAACGTCGTCGGCGCCGCGAAGGAGGTATTTTTCCGTGAGACCCGCTTCAGTGCGCTTCGGCTGGTGAGCGTCGTACCCTGCCTTCCAAGTCTTGAAATCCTTGACTTTGTGCCTGATCAAAACGAATGCCATGATTTGCTCCTATTGAGGTGGTGTCAGCTGGCAAGACGCGTCAAGGCATCGCTGACGAATGCCTAATGTTGCGGTTAACTCGGCCGCCGGAGGCGGTCCGGGCTGAACTGCAGGTTAGAACTGCGCCATACAGTACTCACTCCGTAGCCGACTTAGCCAGTGTGGCCGTGAATTCGCTGAGGCGCTTTGCCAAGTCTTCTTTGCCGACCACCCCGTGCCTTTGCATCAGATATTCGCCGGTGTTATAGGTCAGCCAGACCTTGCCTTGGGCATCTTCCCATACGAGCGCCTTGAGTGGCAAATCAAGCCCGACGGGTGGGGTACTGCCGCAACCACGCCGCGGATACGGCCCCACGACCAAAGATGAATACCTGGGTTGGACGGACTGCATCGCCCTGAATCGCCGCGGACGACCGCAGATCGACTCGCGCAAACACGCTGATAGGCGGCTGCGTCTTCCTGGTGTTGGATTCGAGTCGGTCCATCGTTTCGGCCACAGAGTATTTGCTTGCAACGCATACCATTCCGTCATCTGCGTGGGACGACGCCATCGCCAAGGCGAAAATAGCCGCAGTAGCCAATCCAGAAATTTTGTTCATTTGACCTTGCTCCATAAGTGAACTTGCGCGAACACAGATCCGCCATTGGATACGCGAGCCCGAAAATTAAAAGCCATCGTGCCGCTTCTTGCAAATCTTGACGCCAATCTGGTGGTCGCCGTGGGACCTACCGGATGAACCAAGCGGGGCCTGGCGGCCTGACATTGGCGCTCCGCTTGAGCGCGGGGTTAGGCGGCACTGGAGACGCCCCGCCTGCTGGTTTCACGATGCACCCCAGCACAGCTCAACGGCCACTACGTTGAGAGCACCTGCACCAAGGTGTACCCGACCATGGCAAGCACTGCGATCGAGCTGACGCTCCAGAACGTTGCGCGGATGTCGTGCAGTTGTGCTGTTAGGTATGCCAGGAAATGCGCAGCTCTGGCGACGACGTATCCCCAGATGAGCACCTGAGCCAGAAGCAACGGTGGAGCAGACAGCACAAACATGAGTCCGGCGACCAGGAACGCTGGAATACTTTCCAGGTCATTCTGATTCAGTCGTCGAGATCGCTCGACGTAGTCATTGGGTTCCAACTGACTAAGACTGGGAGTGGGGTTGATTGGGCTCTTCTTCGCATCTTCCGGATTGCGGAAACCCCCGCCTACCTTCATCATCCGGCCGACCGTCATCCATGGTTGAAGCAGCAGCTTCAACAGCATGATCGACGCCGCCAATGCGTATGTCCAGAAAACCGGATTCTCAAGGCTCAGCGTTGCAGTCATTGGGAAACCTCCAAGGGTACAAGCAGGCGCAGCAGTATGCCGCCTAACGTTCGAGCTAAGCGGGCCCCGACAGCCGGCCGCGCGGAAGCCAGAATAACTTGGGGCTGTAGCGCGGCCGGCTGTTGGGCCTCCGCTTGAGCGAGGGGTTAGGGAGCGAAGGGTGGCCACTGCGCCACCCTTCGCGCAGCGCAGAACCAAAGGCCAAGACCGAAAAGGCCTGAAGCTTCATGAGGGCAGTGACGTGCACACCGCCAAAGGCTAGCGTGCGAATGCCGCGACGGCAATCAGTGGAAATGATGATGAGGCGCTGCAAGAACGCCGCACTTCCCGCGCGGCTGCGGTGCCGCGCGGTGACTCCATGCAACGACAGCTCGGCCAACGCGATACCAAAACTGATGCTGCCCAGAGAACGTCAGGCGCGAAGCGCCTTCAACTAACTGACTATGAGGGCTGGCAGTCCGGCGATGCTGTGTGCGGTCTGCGCCGGGTGGATAGCCGCGCGAACCGCGGCACCCGGGGCCTCGCGCTGCCTAACGATGAAATTTAGCCGCTGCCATGGGCGGTCGGCTGCAATGACGGATTAGACCGCCCCCGAACTGGTTGTCGGCGGATCGTCAAGTTTCGCATTGGCATCAAGTGGAGAAAAACGCTCTTGTGGACTCGTGAGCAGTGGTAGCGTTCTGCTGGCCGTGAGCCACGAGATACCGAATGCAACGAGTGCGACGGTTTCATAGTAGAAAGTGAGCCGCGGAATCGCACTCTTGATGGCGCCGCCCAATATGGCGTTTAAGACGGCAGTAAGGATTGCCAACAAGATGGCGATACCGCAGGCCGCATAGACAACTTCCCTTAGTACGGCTTCAGTATGGCCTTTTCGTTTTGCGCGCTGATAAAAGATGAGGCAAAAATATGCCAATATCAAGAACATAACCGCTGCCGAGATTCCATGGACGTGCCTGACAATTTCGATCTTGTTGTCGCACCGGCAAGGAAACATTGCGACCCCGAACGCAGCAAGCGCCGCCACCTTGGATAAAACCATTTCGGCGACAGACTTGCCATTATAGGAAAGCAGAAAAGCGGCGATAGCAAACAGAAAACCGACGAAGAACGATTGAGACCAGCCCCCCGCGTAATAAGACGCACTAATCGACTCCAAAGGCTTGTCGGAAAAGAGATTCGTTAGGGAAACGCTGATCAATAGAGGCTTTATCCGAGCCTCAATCGCCGGCGAGTCAGATGCACGCCGCGTTCTCGCAGTTCGCCTCGATCGGCACCTTTGGCGCTGGTTTTTCGGTCCCTTCCACGGGTTCGCTTGTCTGCCATCAAGACGCACCTGTCCCATGCAGTTGCCAGCAACCGCCTCTTGGCGATCACCAGATTGGCCAGGGCGAACAGGGTGTGCATTTGCGCGGTGTTCTTGGCCAGCCCCCGTAGCGCACCTTCTTATGGCGGAACAGGTTCTTGACGATGTGGAACGGGTGCTCGACCCTGGCCCGCACCTGGCCTTGACTGCTCGGCCTTCTCCAGCAGCCGCGCCCCTTCGCGGTCTGGTGCAGCGCTTTGCGCTTGCCGGGCTTCATCGCGATGTGCCAGTGTCGGGCCCTGAGCTTCGGGCCGCTTGTCCGCGCCGGTGTAGCCCGCGTCGGCGAAGGCACGCGTCTCCTGACCGTGCAGCAGTGCGCCGGCCTGCGTCACGTCGTTGACGTTGGCCGCCGTGCCGACCACCGTGTGCACCAGCCCGGACTCGGCATCCACGCCGATGTGCGCCTTCATCCCGAAGTGCCACTGGTTGCCCTTCTTGGTCTGGTGCATCTCCGGGTCGCGCTTGCCCTTGGCGTTCTTGGTCGACTGCGGCGCGGCGATGATCGTGGCATCCACGATCGTGCCCGCGCGCATCAACAGCCCGCGCTCGCCCAGGTGCGCGTTGACCTCGTCGAACAGCGCCTGGGTCAGGTCGTGCCTCCAGCAGGCGGCGGAACTTCAGCACCGTCGTGGCGTCCGGCACCGCCTCGCGCGCCAGGTCGATGCCCACGAAGTCGCGCAGCGCCTGGCTGTCGTACAGCGCATCCTCCAGCGCCTCGTCGGCCAGCCCGTACCACTGCTGCAGGAAGTACATGCGCAGCATCCCCGCACGCCGATCGGCGGGCGACCGCGCGCCCTTCGGGTACAGCGGCCGATCACCGCAACCAACCGCGCCCACGGCACCACGCGCTCCATCTCGGCAAGAAACTTGTCGCGCCGCGTCTGCTTCTTCTTGAAAGCGTACTCCGCCTGGCAAAGCTGCGTTGACTCAGGGTTGGCTCAGATCTCAATGTCATGCTTT
>CAVXGG010000017.1:0-404446 GCA_963761295.1 uncultured beta proteobacterium | reverse complement strand
ATAAGCCGCGTTTTGGTACGCGGTCAGAAACTCGACCCGGCGCTCGACCAATGTTTCGACGGTTTCCCGTTTCTTGAACGCGATGACCTGCGCACCGCCATGCGCTGCGCCCGAGACCTGTTCGATGATCGCCGACACGCTTGGCCAGTCGGCGGCCGCACGCCGGCCCCACTCGAACGCGGCCTTGTTCTTGTCGACGGCCACCGCGTTCAACTCGATCGCGCGCTGCAGCGAAGCGAGGCGCAGTGGGATCCAACCCTTTTGCCAAGCGAAGCCGAGCAGCATCGGGTTCGTGTAGATCGTGTCGCCCATCAGATGCGTGGCAGCCGCATCGGCATCGAAGCTGGCCACGCACGATTCACCGACCGCGGTCGAGATCGCCGCGGCACACTGCTCCGCCGGGTTCTTCCAGTTCGCATCTTTCACAAATGCCGCCGTCGGCACCGCGTGCGAATTCAAGGCGACGTGCGTGCGGCCTTCGCGCATGCGCAACGACGTTTCCTTGTCGGCCGCGACGATCGGGTCGCAACCGATGATCAGGTCGGCCGCCGCCATGCCCACACGCGTGGTCTTGATGTCGTCCTGGTGCTCGCCGATCAGCACGTGGCTCCAGGTCGCGCCACCTTTCTGTGCGAGACCACCCGCGTCCTGCGTGACGATGCCTTTGCCGTCCAGATGGCCGGCCACGCCGAGCAACTGCCCGATCGTGATCACACCGGTGCCGCCGACACCGGCGACCACGATGCCCCAGACCTTGCTGCCCAGGTCGTGCGGCGCAGGCAGCACGGGCTCAGGCAACGCACCGAGTTCAAACGGCGACGGCGCCGCGGTCTTCGACTTGGTTTTCAACTGCCCGCCTTCGACCGTGATGAAGCTCGGGCAAAACCCCTTGACGCAGCTGTAATCCTTGTTGCAGGTGCTCTGATTGATCGTGCGCTTGCGGCCGAATTCGGTCTCCAGCGGCTCGACCGACAGGCAGTTGCTCTGCACGCCGCAGTCGCCGCAGCCCTCGCACACCAGCTCGTTGATGATCACGCGCTTGGCCGGATCGACCATGCTGCCGCGCTTCCTGCGCCGGCGTTTTTCGGTCGCGCAGGTCTGGTCGTAGATGATGACGCTGGTGCCCTTGATTTCGCGAAATTCGCGCTGGATGCGGTCGAGCTCGTCGCGATGCTCGATCGCGATGCCTTCGGGCAGGCCCGTCACGCCGTCGTACTTCTCGGGCTCGTCGGTCACGACGACGATGCTGCTGCGCGCCTTCGGCCTTCATGCTCTGCGCAATCTGGATCACCGAGTGGCCCTCGGGCCGCTCCCCCACCTGCTGGCCGCCGGTCATCGCGACCGCGTCGTTGTAGAGAATCTTGTAGGTGATGTTGACGCCGGCCGCGATCGACTGGCGCACCGCGAGCAGCCCGCTGTGAAAGTAGGTGCCGTCGCCGAGGTTCGCAAAGATGTGCTGGTCGGTCGTGAACGGCGCCTGACCCACCCACGGCACGCCCTCGCCGCCCATCTGCGTGAAGCCGACCGTGCTGCGGTCCATCCAGGTCGCCATGAAGTGGCAACCGATGCCGGCCATCGCACGCGAGCCTTCGGGCACCTTGGTCGAGGTGTTGTGCGGGCAGCCCGAGCAGAACCACGGCGCGCGCTGGCCGCCCGCCGTGCTGGCCACGGTCGCGACCTTCATCGAGCCTTCCTTGGCCTCGCAGGATCGCGAGCTGCGCATCGATGCGTGCGGCCATGTCGCTGTCCACGCCCATCTTCTTGATGCGCTGCGCAATGGCACGCGCAATCTGCGCGGGCGACAGGTCGGCGGTCGAGCGCAGCAGTTCGTTCGCCGTCGGGTTCGCCATGCTCCACTCGCCGCCCGAGAAGTCGCCTTCCGTCTCGGTGAACTTGCCGAGCACGTTCGGCCGCACGTCGGCACGCCAGTTGTAGAGCTCTTCCTTGATCTGATATTCGATGAGCTGGCGCTTTTCTTCGACCACCAGAATCTCTTGCAGCCCGGTCGCGAACTCGCGCGTGATCTGCGCTTCGAGCGGCCAGACCACGCCGACCTTGTGCACGCGGATGCCGAGCTGGCGGCAGGCTGCATCGTCCAGGCCCAGGTCGATCAACGCCTGGCGCGTGTCGTTGTACGCCTTGCCGCTGGCGATGATGCCGAGCCGGTCATGCGGCCCTTCGATCACGTTGTAGTTGAGCCGATTGGCGCGGATGTAGGCCAGCGCGGCATACCACTTGTAGTGAAACAGCCGCGCTTCCTGATCCAGCGCATGGTCCGGCCAGCGGATGTGCAGGCCGCCGGGCGGCATCTCGAAGTCGGTCGGAATCTTGATGTCGACGCGTCCGGGATCGATCTCGGCCGTCGCGCTCGACTCGACGATCTCCTGGATCGTCTTCATGCCGGCCCAGACGCCCGAGTAGCGGCTCAGGGCGAACGCGTGCAGCCCGAGATCGAGGATCTCCTGCACCGTCGCCGGAAAGAACACCGGCAGGCCGCAGGCCTTGAAGATGTGATCGCTCTGATGCGCGGCCGTGCTGCTCTTGCTCAAATGGTCGTCACCGGCGACTGCGATCACGCCGCCGAACTCGGTCGTGCCCGCCATGTTCGCGTGCTTGAACACGTCCGACGTGCGGTCCACGCCCGGCCCCTTGCCGTACCAGATGCCGAACACGCCGTCGAACTTGTTGGTGCCCGGCGGTGAGAAGCCGAGCTGCTGCGTGCCCCAGAGCGCCGTGGCGGCAAGCTCCTCGTTCACACCGGGCTGGAACACGATGTTCTGCGCCTTCAGGTACTTCGCGGCTTTCCACAGCGCCTGGTCGTAGCCGCCGAGCGGCGAGCCGCGATAGCCGCTGATGAAGCCGGCCGTGTTCTTGCCGGCCTGCAAGTCGCGCTGGCGCTGCAGCATCGGCAGCTTGACCAGCGCCTGCGTGCCCGACATGAAGGCTCTTCCTTGGTCAAGCGTGTAGCGGTCGTCGAGCGTGACGGATTCGAGCGACTTGCGGATGTGTTCGGGCAGCGGTGCATTCATGGCGGCGACGTCCTTTGATCAGCGAACAGGCCCCGGGCAGATGGGACCGAGACTCCAGTGTGCAAGGCAGTGTATGCCTGCGTCATCGATAAGTGCTTGCG
Organism: uncultured beta proteobacterium; assembly: GCA_963761295.1. Lineage (GTDB taxonomy): Bacteria > Pseudomonadota > Gammaproteobacteria > Burkholderiales > Burkholderiaceae_C > JBBPYC01. The sequence goes on along the minus strand of CAVXGG010000017.1, from coordinate 401,316 downwards.
TTCCATGCGGCGGTTTCGGTAGGCTGCGAAAGAATCTTGCTGATCACAGGGACAGAGACACGCCGACCCATGGAAGCGCTCGACAAATTCGACATGGCCATCCTCGAACACCTGCAGACCGATGGACGCCTCTCGAACGCCGAACTGGCGCAGCGGGTCGGGCTTTCGGCCGCGCCGTGCTGGCGCCGCGTGCGCGCACTGGAAGCGGACGGCTACATCCGCGGCTATCGCGCCGAAGTCGATCGCCACAAGATCGGCCTGGGCGTGCTCGCGTTCGTTCGCGTCGATGCCGAGCGCACCACGGGCGAGCTGATGCGGCCGATGGAAGACGCGATCCGCGCGATCCCCGAGATCATTTCCTGCCACTACATCAGCGGCAGCGGCACGTTCGAGCTGCAGGTGGTCTCGGCTGATCTCGAGTCGTTTTCCAGGCTCGCGCGCGAGGTGCTGCTGAACCTGCCGAACGTGAAGGACCTGCACACGAGCTTTTCGCTCGGTGAAGTCAAGGTGGGCGGTGCGTTGCCGTTGCCGCTTCCGCCGACCAGACACGGTGCGATACCGAAACGCGGAGCACACTGACGTTTTCAGAAGCTTTTCCAGCGGAGCCGGCGGTGCAAGCACCGTGTGCAACTGCTGCCGAGCGACGCACCGGACGTATTGGCGCCGCAGACCTTGCAGGACACCACGCTTGAAGGGCGCGGCGTCGACTGGCATCCAAAAACCGCTGTCCGATGCATCGGACAGCAGCTACACCGCCTTCAGTTGATCCCCGATCGGCAGCTCCCGAATCCGTTTGCCTGTGGCCGCAAAGATCGCGTTCGTCAATGCGGGCGCGACCGGCGGTACGCCCGGCTCCCCCACCCCGCCCGGCGGCACGGAGAAGTCGGACGGCGTCAGGTGCACGTGAATCTCGCGCGGCACCTCGTTCGTGCGCATCACCACGTAGTCGTTGAAGTTCGACTGGTCGACCTTGCCGTTCTTGAACGTGATCTCGCTGTGCATCGCGAGGCTCAGGCCCATCACGGCCGCACCTTCCATCTGCGAGCGGATGCGCTCCGGGTTCACGTGCGGGCCACAGTCGATTGCGGTGTTGACGGCCACGACCTTCACGTCGCCGTTGTCGTCCACCGCGACTTCGATCGCGGTGGCCGTGTAGCTCATGAACGAATACGCGACCGCGAGCCCGAGGCCTTGGCCCTTCGGCAGCTTCTTGCCCCAGCCGGCCTTCGCTGCCACCAGTTCGAGCACACGCCGCATGCGGCCGGTGTCGATCAGGTACTTCTCCGGGTCTTCGCCGTGGTTCCAGACGTCCTTGAACTCGGTGCGCGGGTTGATCTTGCGCGCAGGTCCGATCAACTCGAGCAGGTAGTCCTTGTGGTCGCGCTTCGCTTCCGTGGCCAGTTCGTTCACGAACGATTGCACCGCGAACGCGTGCGGCACGTTGTAGACCGAGCGGAACCAGCCGATGCGCGTATGCGCGGGCACTTCGGGTGCTTCCACACGCAGGTTCGGAATCTGGAACGGCACGTTGATCGCGGTCATGCCGATCTCGAAATCGGTCAGGCCCTGTGCGCCCTTCACGAAAGTCGACGTGATGGTCGGTGCGGCGGACCGGTGCAGCCAGGCGGTCGGCTTGCCGTTCTCATCCAGTGCCGCTTCCATGTGCTCGAACGCCACCGCATGGAAGTAGTCGTGGCGAGTGTCGTCCTCGCGCGTCCACTGCAGCTTCACGGCCTTGCCGTCCATCGCCTTGGACACGAGCGCGGCCTCCGAGATGAAGTCCGACTTCGACTTGCGCCCGAAGCCGCCGCCGAGCATCGTGACGTTGACCATCACGTCCTCGAGTTGCATGCCGAGATGCTTGGCGACGTTTTCACGCGCGGTCTGCGGTGCCTGCGTGGGCGCCCAGACTTCGCATTTGCCGTCGGCGATGCGTACCGTGGCCACGAGCGGCTCCATCGCCGCGTGCGCGATGTGCGGCAGGTAGTAGTCGCGTGCGACCTTGCGCTTGGCGCTGGCGAGCGTGGCCATCGCATCGCCGTCGTCGCGCTTCGGCTTCCAGGATTTGTTGGCGGCGGCCTCCATCGTCTTGCGGAACGCGGCCGAATCGTAGTCGGCGTGCTCGCTGCCTTCCCACTCGATCGTGAGCGCCTCGCGGCCCTTGAGTGCCGCCCAGGTGTTTTTCGCGACCACCGCGACACCGCCGAGCGGGTTCATCTGCGCGGGCAGCGGCGTGCTCTTGAGCTCGATCACCTTGAGCACGCCCGGCACCTTGAGCGCCTTGCTGTCGTTGAAGCTTTTGACCTTGCCGCCGAGCACCGGCGGACGCGCCACCACCGCGTAGACCATGCCGTCGAGCCGGGTGTCGATGCCATAGCCCGCGCGACCCTGCGCGATGTCGAGCCCGTCGAGCAGCTTGATGTCCGTCTTGCCGATGTAGCGGAAGTCGGCCTGGTCCTTCAGCTTGAGCGATTCGCGTGCCGGCACCTGCAGCTTGGCGGCGGCGACCGCGACGTCGCCGAAGCCGATCTTGCGGCCGCTTGCGCTGTGCACGAGTTCGTGGTTCTTCGCAGTCACCTCGCCGGCCGGCACGCCCCACTTTTCCGCCGCCGCGTTGATCAGCATGGTGCGCGCGGCGCAACCCACCTGACGCAGCGGCTCGAGCGCGTGACGCAGGCTGCGCGAGCCGTCGGTGTTCTGGTTGCCGTAGCGTTTTTCGTCGCCCTGAGCCTGCCGCACGCGCACCTGCGACCAGTCGGCGTCGAGCTCGTCGGCGACCACCATCGGGATGCTGGTGCGTACACCCTGGCCCATCTCGGAGCGGTGGCAGACCACCGTGACGATGCCGGCCGCGTCGATCGACACGAACGCGAGCGGGTCGTAGACGATGCCGCCCGGCATGCCGTCGCCACCGAACTTCTCCGGCGGCTTGGCAGGGCCGATGTTCTCTCCCGCGGGCTTGGCCGGTGCGACTTCCTTGTCGGCCGCGAACACAAGCCCGGCCTGCGTCACGACGAGCATCAGCCCGGCGCTCTTGAGCAGGCGGCGGCGCGTGTTGTCGAGGGCTGCAGCGGGTGCGGCGTGGTCGGTGATGTCGGTTTTCATGCCTTGCCTCCTTGTGCGCTGGCAACCTGCTTGATCGCCGCGCGAATGCGGGTGTAGGTGCCGCAGCGGCAGATGTTGCCACTCATGGCCTGATCGATGTCGTCGTCGGTCGGCTTCGGGGTGCGCTTCAGCAGCGCGACCGCCGACATGATCTGCCCGGTCTGACAGTAGCCGCACTGTGGCACGCCGAGTGCGACCCAGGAGGCCTGCACGGCCGCGCCGAGTTTGTCGTCCTGCATGCTTTCGATGGTGGACAGTTTCTGGCCGACCGCTGCCGAAATCGGGGTGACGCAGGAGCGGATCGCCTCGCCGTTCAGGTGCACCGTACAGGCGCCGCAGAGGCCCGCGCCGCAACCGAACTTGGTGCCGGTCAGGCCGAGTTCATCGCGCACCGCCCAAAGGATGGGCGTGTCGCCTGGCAAATCGACGTCGCGCGTCTTGCCGTTCAGGTCGAGTGTGATCATGGAAGGGGGTCTCCTTTGGTTCGAGCGGGGCTGCGCGGGAATTATCGAGGCGCGTTGGCCATCGAGATAGGGACGAGAACGGTCCGACTTGCCACCACGGCGATGCCGCCCCCGCAACGCGTTGCATGCTACGCCGCGAGGCGAAACCGTGGTGATGCGCAATTGTTAAAAAATGTTTCGATCGGAGATTGCCGTCGTCGCTTCAGCCGCCTCAGTGGCGGTTGGACAGCGCACGAGCGCAGCCATCGCGGCAGACGCCTCATCGCCGTTGGCCAGCAGCCCGTCGGCCACGCCTTCTCGATCTTGCGCAGGCCGGTTCTTGCTGACCTTCCATTTGCCGACGATGCGCGCGATCGGCATTTCGATGCCGACGATGGCGCGCAGCATGCCGTCGACGTAGTCCGCCGGTGCGTCGGCAACCGCCCACGGCGCTGCGCGGGGCGCTTCGTGCGTGTCGGTCAGGCGGGAAACCAGGCGGCGCAGCCAGTCCCGATCTTCGATTGCGCGCGGCGTGCCGTGCACATGCACCACAGCGTAGTTCCAGGTGGGCACGACCTTGCCGTGGTCGCGCTTGGCCGGATACCACGACGGCGTGATGTAGCTTTGCGCGCCCTGGAAAATCACGCAGCGACTCCGTGTGCCGACCGAGCGTCTGCCAGACCGGATTGGCGCGCGCGACATGGCCGACCAGCGTGCCGTGCTCGCCCACGTTGCGGTCAAGCAGAAACGGAATGTGGTCGGCGGTCAACGCCGGCTTCGCTGCGGGTCACCCAGGTGCCGAGCGGATGCGTATCGACCAGGGCGTGCAAAGTGCCGGGGTCGGTTTCGGTGGTCAAGGCGGGCAAGTACATGGCGGGCTTTCGTCGCGGGTCCGAAGCGCTTTTTTAACAACAAAGGCAGGCTGGATGGTTATTCTGTCTTCACCAATCAGCTATGAAATAAGGAGCATTCCACAGGAAGCATGCGGCCCACCTTTTTGCAGCAGTGACGATGGGCCCGCATCTTGCCTCACTGCTCGCGCCGATGACTCGCGCCGATGAAACTCCGTCGGCGCAAATCGTTCCAACCGACGGGCCGCTGGATGTCGGCGCCCTCATTTGCCACCCACCCAGATGCCCAACCTGAATTTTGCATCGCAGCGCAACTGGCGCACCGTTTGCCCTCGCGCCTGACGCGCTTCGTCCATGAGCCAACTCGTCTACGTCGATGACCAGCGGATGCCGGGCATCCAGCGCAAAGCGCATGGCCGGACGTTTCGAGTACTTCGACGCCAATGCGCAGCGCGTGACCGACACCGATGTGCTGCAGCGCATCGCCAAGCTCGCGATCCCGCCCGCGTATGTCGATGTCTGGATCTGCCCGCTTGAGCCAACGGCCACATCCAGGCGACCGGGCGCGATGCGCGCGGCCGCAAACAATACCGCTATCACGCCGACTGGCGCGCCGCGCGCGACAGCGACAAGTTCGAGCGCGTGTACGAGTTCGGCCGCGCGCTGCCCAGAATCCGGCGCCATGTGGCAGAGACGCTGGCCGCATCGTCGCGCAACACCGGCGCACCGCGCCGCGCGACGGTGCTGGCCGCGTCGTGCGGCTGCTCGACGCGACGCTCGTGCGCGTCGGCAACGACCGCTATGCGCGCGAGAACAATTCGTTCGGCCTGACCACGCTTAGGAGCCGCCATGCCGAGGTACACGGCGACCGTCTGCACCTGCACTTTCGCGGCAAGAGCGGCGTGCTGCACGATGTGGGTATCGACGACCCGCAGGTCGCGCGCATCGTGCGACGCTGCCAGGCGCTGCCGGGCCAGGAACTGTTTCACTACCGCGAGCCCGACGGCGACGAACTGCACGCGATCCACTCGGACGACGTGAACGACCATCTGCGCGAGATCAGCGGCGCCGACATCAGCGCGAAGGACTTCCGCACCTGGCATGCGAGCGTGCTGGCGCTGACGCTGTTGCTCGAGGACGACCCGCAGCCCACTGCGACGGCGGTGCTGCGGGAAGTGGCGGCAAGCCTGCGCAACACGGTGGCGGTGTGCCGCAAGTCATACGTGCATCCGCAGATCCTCAGCGCCTGCATGAACGGGGTGCTCGAACCGCCGCTCGCGCCGAAGCGCCGTCGCGGGTTGGCGACATCCGAAGCGGCGTTGCTGGCATTTCTGGATGCCGCTGGCAAAGCCGGAAAACCGGACGGCAAGGCGGTTGTGGAGCCGACGGCGAAAGCGCCCCACAGGGCCGCATCCCGGCGCGCTGCAAGCACCCCGACGGCCGCTGCCGCTGCCGCTGCATGACCGATTCGCTGTCCACCATGAGTCGAGGATGGCGCCGTCGCGCGCTGTTGCAGACCGCGTTGGTGGCGGCGCTGCCAGCGACCCGGTCGGCCTGGTCCGTGCAAGCCGTCCCGCCGACGCGGGCAGGCAGCGAAACCGCAGCGGATGGGCCCATGCAATTCCCGCGCGATCACGGCAGCCATCCGGACTTCAACACCGAATGGTGGTACGTGACGGGCTGGGCGCAGGTGGGAGAGCGGCTGGTCGGCTTCCAGGTCACGTTCTTCCGCTCGCGCGTCGAAGCCGCGCAGCAGATGACGTCGCGCTTCGCCGCCAAGCAACTGCTGTTCGCGCACGCGGCCGTGACCGATGTGCAGGCCAGCCGGTCCTGGCACGACCAGCGCATCGCGCGCAGTGGGTTCGGCGTGGCGCAGGCGAGCGAACACGACACCGCCGTGCAACTGCGCGACTGGTCGCTGTCGCGCACGGCGGACGGCAGCTACCGGACCCGCATCGAAGCGGACGCGTTCGGGCTGGACCTCCGGTTCGATGCGACGCAGCCGGTGCTGCTGCAAGGCGTCGGGGGGATTTCCCGCAAAGGCCCGCAGCCGGACAACATCAGTCACTACTACAGCCAGCCGCAGCTCACCGTCAGCGGGCGCATCCGCATCGGCGCGCAACCCGTGCTGGAACTCGCGCCGTCCCAGGGTTCGTTGAAGCAGGCCGCCGCCTGGCTCGATCGCGAGTGGAGCAAGGGTTTTCTGCACCCTCAGGCAGAAGGCTGGGACTGGATCGGCATGAATCTGGACGACGGCGGCGCGCTGATGGCCTTTCGCATTCGGGACCGTGCCGGCAACGCGCTCTGGGACGGCGGCGCGTACCGATCGGCCAGCGGCGTGCTGCAAGTCTTCGAGCACGAACCAGACACAGTGGCGGCCGCTGCGCCACTGGACGAGCGCGTCGAGCCGCGCGGTCTACCCGGTCGCCTGGGCAATCGAGACACCCATCGGCGCGTTCCGCATCGAATCCCTCGTGGACAACCAGGAACTCGACAGCAGCCGTTCGACCGGCGCGATCTACTGGGAAGGCCTGTGCGACCTGAACGCGGCAGCCAGCGGCGCACGGGTCGGCCGGGGTTATCTGGAGATGACGGGTTATGCGGGCGCGCTGCGTATTTAGCTGACCGACCGGCTGACCGAGTGGCAGCGGCAATGGCAGGGTATTCACGGATGTCTGCCCTTCGCACATCGCTCCAACATGATTCGTCGCAGGAGGTGGAATCGGGAGCTACTGACCACCTGCTGCGGCTTGAAATATCCGCACCGACTCGCTCGACAGGAGGCGCAATGACAATTGACAAAAACGATTCCATCCGGTCGAGCCGTCCTCACGCCGATTTGCCGCAAGCCGCAGCAGTTGCACAGTACACACGCAGCCATCGCTCTGCGGGACGCCGGCGCTTTCTCGCCGGATCGCTGGCCGCCGGTTTGACCGGCATTTCGCACGCGGCGGCACCGCCCGGTGCGGTCGACAGGCCGGTGCCGGCCGACCCGGCCAAGGTCCCCGGCTATCCGCTCGAGGACGAAAGCTACGGCGCGCGTTCCCAGTTCGAGACCGAGGTGCGGCAACGCTACAAGACCGCGACGCCGCAATCCTCGTGGACCTTTACGCCGCTGCAGAGACAGCATGGGCATCGTCACGCCCTCCGGGCTGCTCTTCGAGCGCAGCCATGCCGGCACGGCGGTGATCGATCCGGCGCAAGCACACGCTGTTCGTTCACGGCCTCGTCGCGCCGCCCGCGCAAGTACTGCGATGCGCGACGTCAGGCGCTTTCCATCGATCTCGCGCCTGCTCGTTCATCGAGTGCTCGGGCAACGGGCTCACCGAGTGGTCCAAGCCGACGATGCAGACGGTGCAGGGCACGCACGGCCTGACCTCGACTGCTCGGAGTGGACCGGCGTGCCGCTGTCGACGATCCTGAAGCGAGGTCGGGCGTGCGCATCGAACGCGAAATGGCTGCTCGCCGAAGGCAACGACGGCGCGGCGATGACGCGCAGCATCCCGATCGAGAAGGCGATGAAGGACTGCATGCTCGCCTACGGCCAGAACGGCGAGGCGATCCGGCCCGAGCAGGGCTATCCGCTGCGCCTGATCGTGCCGGGCTACGAAGGCAACATGCACATCAAGTGGCTGCGCCGCATCGAGGTCTCCGACGCGCCGTTCATGACGCGCGAGGAGACCTCGAAGTACACCGACATTCGATGCCCGACGGCAAGGCGGTGCAGTTCTCGTTCGAGATGGAGGCCAAGTCGGTCATCACCGTCGCCGTCGGGCGGGATGCACGCTCGAGCGGCCCGGGCTTTCACGAGATCACGGGCCTGGCGTGGTCCGGGCGCGGCGCGATCCGCCAGGTCGACGTCTCGGCCGACGGCGGCGCGACCTGGCGGCCGGCCGCACTGCAGCAGCCGGTGCTGCCGCATCTGCCACACGCGCTTTCGGTTCCCGTGGCGCTGGGACGGCAAGACGGCCATGCTGCAAAGCCGCTGCGTCGACGACACCGGCTACGTGCAGCCGACGCTCGGCGCAGCTGATCGCGGTGCGCGGGCTGAACGGCCCGCTCGGCTCGATCTATCACCTGAACGCGATCCAGAGCTGGCAGGTCGCGAACGACGGAAAGGTCTCCAATGTCCACCACTACTGAAACGCGCTCTGGTCGTCGCGTCGGCGGTCGCCGCTGTTCTGCGGCCGGGGCGTCTGCCGGCGCGATCCGACCGGCAGACCACGGCGTTGGCATCTACGGCTTCGGTCAGCCGGCGACGCCAGACGAACTGGCGCCGCTTCTGTCTCGCCGCTGCCCGACGGGCGCGGCCTGCCGAAGGGCTCGGGCACGGTCGCGCAGGGCAAGGCGATCTACGAGGCGCAGTGCGTCGCCTGCCACGGCGAGCAACTGCAGGGCGGCACTCGGCGACCGGCTGATCGGCGGGCGCGGCACTCTGGTCAACAGCGACCCGACGCAAGGCGCCGGTCAAGACCGTCGAGAGCTATTGGCCGTATGCGACGACGCTCTTCGACTACGTGAAGCGCGCGATGCCGATGGTGACGCCGGGCAGCCTCAGCAACGACGAGGTCTACGCGGTGACGGCCTATGTGCTGTCGCAAGCCAGGATCGTCGCGTCCGACGCGGTGCTTGGCAAAGACTCGCTGGCGCAAGTGCAGATGCCGAATCGCGACGGCTTCGTCGCCGATCCGAGGCCGGAAGACCTTCCGCCGGTCGCGCAGTCACCACACTCGAAGTGATCGACCCGGCGCCGCCGATCAGCGGAAGTTCATGATGAGGTTCACCCGGAACGAGCGGCGCTCGATCGGATGGAAATGCACATCGCTGACCGCCACTGGCTCGTTGCGCAGACGGGATTCGTAGAAATAATCGATCGCGGAGGCGCGCCGGTTGGTCAGGTTGAAGCCGACGAGTTCGATGCGCGTTCTCTGGTCGAAGCGGTAGCCGATGCGGCCGTTCAAGGTGGCGGTGCTGTTCGACCGCACATGGTTGTCCTCCACCAAGGGGCGCGGGCCGAAATAGCGCAGTTGCAGCGCGCCGTAGTACGGCCCGACCCGGTCCACCGCAAGGGCCAGCGAAGCCACGCCCTCGACCGCGCCCGGGATGCGGTCGCCGGCCGGATCGAACCCTTTGAAACGCGCCTGCGCATAGGCCAGATCGGCGTCCACCGTGAGCCAGCGCGTGGCGCGCCAGTAGTTGGAAAACTCGAAGCCGATGCGGCGGCTCGGCCGGCCCGCTTGCGTGGTGCCCGCGTCACCGAGGAACACGAGTTCCGAGTCGAAGTCGAGCCGATAGATCGACAGCGCGCTTTGCAGCCCCGGCACGATCTCGGAGCGCACGCCGATTTCCGCGCCGCGCGAGCGCACGAGCGGCGGCACTCTCATTGCTGCTTCGTTCGTCTTCGGGTCGAACCGGATCGTGGTGCCGCGTGCGTCGTTGCTGTGAAAGCCGGTGCCTGCATTGGCGTAGTACTCGGTCTTCGCCCACGGGCCGAACACGAGACCGAGCTTCGGGCTTGCGATGCTGTCGTTGGCCCGGCCGGAGTTGCGCGGATCGTCGCTCGTCACGTCGAAGCGGAAGTGATCGGCGCGCAGGCCGGCAATCGTGCGAAACCACGGCTGCCAATATGTGGTGTTCTGCAGATGCACGCCGATGCTGCTCTCGACGATGTGGTCCTGCCGCGTGGTGGAGAGGCGTTGCCGCGCCGCGGTGCTGTACAGGCCGTTGAAGATGTTGTCGCTTTGCAGTTGCACGCCGGCGCGCCACTCGGAACCGAGGCCGATGCCTTGCACTTGCCACGTGTGCGATGCGTTCAAGCCGGTGGTCACGCGCCGGTCCGGCTGCGCGAACTGATCGCCGTTCACGGGGTCGTCGAGGAAATACGTGAAGTTGGAAAACAGGTCGAGCCGCTGTCGCACGACGTAAGCGTTCACCAGGGTCAGCCCGGCCGATGTCGTGCGGCGCCATTCGCCCGACAGGCTGTAGCGGCTCGCCGTGCCGCCGTCGGTCGGGTCGACGGTGCCGAAGCGCGGCAACGCGCCGGCCTCGACCGCGCGGCGCGGGATCTGGTCGGTCGCGTTCCACTTGCCGTGATAGGCCATGCCCGCGACATGAAAGCCGTTGGCCGCGTTGCCTTCGCTGTAGCGCAACACGCCGTTCAATTTTCGATAGTCGTTCGGCTGGTCGAATGGCCCATCGTTGTGATAGGCCTCGAGCGCGTAGAGCAGATGGCCGTTGCCCCACGCGGGCGAGTCGGCAAGCAGCACGCGCCGATAGCCGTACTGGCCGACGCCGAGGCTCGCGATGCCGTGATCGAGCCGATCCGCATAGCGCAGGGACGCCGTGCCGGCGGATGAGAAGTCGCCCTCATCGGCGAAGTAGGTCCCCTTGCGGTACTGGAACTGCGTGGCGAGCTCGGGGATCACGAAATTCAGATCGGTCCAGCCCTGGCCGTGCGCGTGGCTGCGCTGATTCACGAGCATGCCGTCGACCGTGGTGCGCAAGTCGGTGCCGTGGTCGAGGTTGAAGCCGCGCAGATAGAACTGGTTCGCTTTGCCCTCACCGCTGTGCTGGCTCACGATGAGCCCCGGCATCGCTTCGAGCAATTCGCCGGGGCGGTACACCACGCGGGCTTCGAGCTGCTGCTGCGTGACGGTGCCGGTGTTGGCCGCATCGGCGATGCCGAGTTGGCTGGTGCGCGAGGATTCGATCCGGACTTCAGGCAGGGTCGCGGCCGTGCCAGCGTCGGCGCCGTCGGGTGCGGCCCATGCACTCAGCGCGTTGGCCGCCGCAAGCAGGCCAATTGCGGCTGCGGCGCAGCGGGTAAGCGGTGCCATTTCAATGCGCGGGCTCGAGATGCCGGTGCGCAGCCGACACCGGATCGGCATGCCGATGCGAGCCGTGCCCCTGATGCAGCGCGATCAGATGCACGTCCGCGTGGCGCACGCCGCGCAGCGCCATCAGCCGGGCCGCACAAGCACGCACGGCGACCGTCGCGCCGCGCAAGGTCATGATCTCCAGGCAGTCGTCGTGATCGATCGGGATGCGTTGCACCGCGGCGACCACATCGTGGTTGTCGTGCTGCAACTGCAGCACCTTGGCCACCACCACCGACTCGTGCCGCGCGAGCACATAGCTGACCGAGGCGATGCACCAGCGCGCCTGGCCGGCATCGAGCCAGTCCGAGCCGAGCCGCGCACGGATCAAGTCGCGCACGGCTTCCGAGCGGTTCAACCCGCCCTGCTCAAGCAGCCATTGATCGAACGATTCGGCGAGTTGCGGATCGAGGGAAATCGTGAAACGGTTCAAGGCGGCGTGCTCCGGCTGCGGACAATCGATGCGGTTAAGAAAAAGCAGTTGCTTCTCATACGCACCGGCCACGCGAACGGATTCGACCGACCGAAGAAAAAGTCGGCGCCTGCCTTGTATCGATGGTGAAAGACGCAGCCCGCCGGGGGCCGCGTCTGCGACTTCAGCCTGTCTGGGCGGTGTTGCGCAGCCGGATGTGCAGCTCGCGCAACTGCTTTTCGTCCACCGGCGAAGGCGCCTGCGTGAGCAAGTCCTGCGCACGCTGCGTTTTGGGAAACGCGATCACATCGCGGATCGACTCGGCACCGGTCATCAGCGTGACGATGCGGTCGAGCCCGAACGCAAGTCCGCCGTGCGGCGGCGCGCCGTACTGCAGCGCGTCGAGCAGGAAGCCGAACTTGGTCTGCGCATCCTCGCGCGAGATGCGCAGCGCGTCGAACACTTTCCTCTGCACCTCGGCGCGGTGGATACGGACCGAGCCACCGCCCATCTCCCAGCCGTTCAGCACCATGTCGTAGCCCTTGGAGATGCACTTCTCGGGCGCCGACTCCATCCAGTCCTCGTGGCCGTCCTTCGGCGCGGTGAACGGGTGGTGCGTGGCGGTGTAGCGCTGCGCTTCCTCGTCGTATTCGAACATCGGGAAGTCGGTCACCCACAGCGGCTGCCAGCCGGCTTCGAACAGGCCGTTTTTCTTGCCGAATTCGCTCAGGCCGATGCGCGTGCGCAATGCACCGATCGCGTCGTTCACGATCTTCGCCTTGTCGGCGCCGAAGAAGATCAAGTCACCGGCCTGCGCGCCGGTGCGTTTCAACAGTTCGGCCAGGGCCTCGTCGTGCAGGTTCTTCACAATCGGGCTTTGCAGGCCGTCGCGGCCCTGGGCGGGGTCGTTCACCTTGATCCAGGCCAGACCGCGCGCGCCGTAGATTTTCACGAACTCGGTGTAGCCGTCGATTTCGCTGCGGCTCATCGCGCCGCCGCCCGGGATGCGCAGCGCGACCACGCGGCCGCCTTCGCGCTTGGCGGCTTCGGCGAAGACCTTGAAGTCGACCGTCTGCATCAAATCGGTCAGGTCGATGAATTCGAGCTGCACGCGCAGATCGGGCTTGTCGGAGCCGAATCTTCGCATCGCCTCTGCCCAGGTCATGACCGGGAACGTGCCCAGGTCCACATCCATCGTGTTGCGAAACACCGTGACGATCATGCGTTCGAACAGCGCGCGGATTTCCTCTTCGCCTAAGAACGAGGTTTCGATATCGATCTGCGTGAATTCGGGCTGCCGGTCGGCTCGCAAATCCTCGTCGCGGAAACATTTCGTGACCTGGTAGTAGCGGTCGTAGCCGGCCACCATCAGCAACTGTTTGAACAGCTGCGGCGACTGCGGCAGCGCGAAGAACATGCCGTCGTGCACGCGGCTCGGCACCAGGTAGTCGCGCGCGCCTTCGGGCGTGGATTTTCCGAGCATCGGCGTTTCGATGTCGATGAAGCCGTGCTCGTCCAGAAACTTGCGCACTTCCATCGTGACGCGGTAGCGCAGCATCAGGTTTTTCTGCATCGCCGGCCGGCGCAGGTCGAGCACGCGGTGCGTGAGCCGCGTGGTCTCAGACAGGTTGTCGTCGTCCATCTGAAACGGCGGCGGCACCGACGGGTTCAGCACCTGCAGGTGGTGGCACAGCACTTCGACCTTGCCGCTCGCAAGCTGCTCGTTCACGGTGCCTTCGGGCCGTGCGCGCACCAGGCCCTCGATGCGGACACAGAACTCGCTGCGCACGTCCTCCGCTTGCGCAAACATCTCGGCACGATCGGGGTCGCAGACGACCTGCACGTAGCCTTCGCGGTCGCGCAGGTCGATGAAGATCACGCCGCCGTGGTCGCGCCGGCGGTTCACCCAGCCGCACAGGGCCACGGTTTCACCCAGCAGGGCTTCGGTGACGGATCCGCAATAGTGGGTACGCATCGGCATGGTCGTTGGGAGTTCGTTCAAAAATGCTGGGAAGGATTCGAGCAGCGCACGAGCGCGGCCGACGGCGCCGGTTGTTCGGCCCGGCTAATTTTTGGGCGGGATGTGCAGCGCGCCCGGCATATCCCCGGGTGCCGCAGCGAGCACCGTGTTCGCAAACGCTCGTGCCTGTGCGGCATCGGCGGAGACGGGCATCACCGGTTGGGTCACGTCGAGATCGGGGACGGTCGCGGAGGTGAGCCGCTTCGATGCCTTGTCGCTGGAGCCCGGCACCACGACGCCCATCGACACGACGTACTTCAACGCCTCGTCCACGCTCATGCGCAGCTCGACGCAGGCGCTTTTCGGCACCATCACGAAGTAGCCGCCGGTCGGGTTCGGCGTGGTGGGCACATAGACGCTCAGGCAGTCGGCGGGCAGATGATTCGCGGCGTCGCCACCGGGCACGCCGGTCACAAAGCCGATTGTCCAGATGCCTTCGCGCGGCCACTGCAGCAACACGGTGCGCCGAAACGCAGTGCCGTTGTCGGAAAACAGGGTGTCCGACACCTGCTGCACACCGGAGTAGATCGAGCGCACGATCGGGATCCGGTGCAGCAGCCCGTTCCAGCCCTGCACGAGCTTCTTGCCGACGAAGTTGCTCGCCGTGGCGCCGATCACCAGCAGGATGCCGAGCGCAAGCAGCACGCCGAAGCCCGGCAGATGAAAACCGAGCAGCTGATCGGGCCGCCACGACGGCGGCAGGATCAACAACGTCTGGTCCAGCGTGCCGACGATCCAGTCGAGCACCCAGAGCGTGACCACCGCAGGCACCGTCACCAGCAGGCCGGTCAGCAACCATCGGCGCAGCGCGTTCATCTGACGAACGGTCGAGACAAAGGGACGACGACGAAGCCGCGCGCGGGCGCGCTAACCGCCAGCCGGCGGTTTGCTGCCGGACGGCTTGGCCGCCGGTGCAGGCGACGCAGCGGGAGCGGGTGCAGGCGTCGACTTACCTTCTTTCTTGCCTTCGCCGTTGGAATCGATTTTTGCAGCCGGCTTGTCGTCCGACTTGCCATCGGATTTGGCATCCGACTTGGCGGCGTCGCCGCTCGATTCGCCGCCTTTCGTATCGCTCGCGTCACCCTTGGCAGCCGCGGCATCGGCCCCTTTGGGCGGGCTCTTGAAATCGGTCGCGTACCAGCCCGAGCCCTTGAGCTGAAAGCCTGCCGCCGTCACCTGCTTGAGGAACGTCGGTTCACCGCAGACCGGACACTGGCTGAGCGGCGCCTCGGAAATTTTCTGCAGCACGTCTTTCGCGAGACCGCAGGAAGCACATTTGTACGCGTAGATAGGCATGGAAAAACCGTGATGGCGCGGCACCGGAAGGCACGCGGCTTGCAAAACCTTCAATTATAGGTAGTGAAGCCTTTTTCAATGCCCAGAGCCGAGCTGCACGAACACCGCGCCACCCCTTCAGCCCGTCAGCCCGGCCGGGTCGTACTCGGCGTGAAGACGCGGCGCGGCGCCGTGGTGTTGCGAATCCACTGCGGCGCGAACGAGCCGACCCCCATCGCAAGCGCCGCCGCCAGAACCCCGGCCAGCTGCGCCGGAAACGCCGCACCGAGCGGCGTGTTCATGAACACCAGCCAGACCGCGATGCCCGATGCGATCGCAGCGATCGCGCCTTGCGTGGTGGCGCGCCGCCAGTACAGGCCACACACCAGCGGCACGAACGCCCCGACCAGCGTCACCTGATATGCGCCGGAGACCAGTTCGTAGATCGGCGTGCCCTGCATCCGGATCGCATACAACAACACGCAGCCGGCCAACACCAGCACCGTGATGCGCATGGTGCGCAGCTCGCTCGCGTCGTCGGTGCGCGGGCGGAACTGGCGCCAGATATTTTCCGTGAACGTCACACTGGGCGCGAGCAACGTGGCCGACGCGGTCGACATCACGGCCGAGATCAGCGCGCCGAAGAACAGCACCTGCATGAAAAACGGCATGTGCTCGAGCACCAGCGTCGGCAGAATCTTCTGCGGATCGTCTTTGAGCAGCGCAGCCGCTTGCTCCGGCATGATGATCAAAGCGCTCGCCACCAGGAACATCGGCACGAACGCAAACAAGATATAGAACGCGCCGCCGAGCACCGGGCCCTTGACGGCCGCGCTCTCGCTGCTGGCCGACATCACGCGCTGGAACACGTCCTGCTGCGGAATCGAGCCGAGCATCATCGTGATCGCGGCGGCAAAGAAGAACACGATGTCGTGGAATTTGGGCTCCGGCCAGAGCCGGAACAGGTCGCGGCTGGTCGCCAAAGCGAACACCTGCTCGGCGCCGCCGGCCAGATTCGCGGCGTAGTAGGCCAGGATGCCGAGCCCGGCGACCAGAATCAGCATCTGCATGAAGTCCGTCACCGCGACCGACCACATGCCGCCGGCCAGCGTATAGGCCAGGAGCGTGAGCACGCCGATCCCCATGCCCAACGCGATACCGATGGCGCCGCCCGACAGCAGGTGGAACACGAGCCCGAGCGCCGTGACCTGCGCCGACACCCAGCCCAGGTAGCTCAACAAGATCAGCAACGCGCAGATCACTTCGACCACGCGGCCGTAGCGTTCGCGGTAGTAGTCGGACAGCGTGAACAGCTGCATCCGGTATAGCTTGGCCGCGAAGAACAGGCCGACCAGGATCAGGCAACTGCCGGCGCCGAACGGGTCTTCGATGACTTGCCCCAAGCCCCCTTCGACGAACTTGGCCGGAATGCCGAGCACGGTCTCCGAGCCGAACCAGGTCGCGAACGTGGTCGTCACGATCATGATGAGCGGCAGGCTGCGGCCCGCCACCACGAAGTCGGCCGTGTTCTTGACGCGGCGCGCGGCGACCAGCCCGATCGCGATGGTCACTGCCAGATACGACATCACGAGTGTCAACAACACGCGGCGGACTCCTCAGTCGAGCGATGGATCAGAACAAGCGGATGCGGATCACGAGCTGCAGCACCACGAGTCCGAGCGCGAAGCCGAACGCGCCGTACATCAGGCCCTGCAGCAGCCGATTGGTGCGGCGCTGCTCGACCAGCAGTTGTTCGAGCTTGCTCTGCATGTTTTTGCCAGCCGGTTGCTGCTTCAGAAAATCGTGCAGCAGCAGTGGCAATTCCGGAAACAGCTTCGCATATTGCGGCGCGTGCGCTTTCATTTCATTGAACAGCTTCTTCGGGCCGACCTGCTCGTTCATCCATTTCTCGAGAAACGGCCGCGCGGTGGCCCAGAGATCGAGCTTCGGGTCCAGATCGCGGCCAAGCCCTTCGATGTTGAGCAAGGTCTTTTGCAGCAGCACGAGCTGCGGCTGGATTTCGACCTGGAACTGGCGCGAAATCTGGAACAACCGCATCAGAATCAGCCCGAGCGAGATGTCTTCGAGCGGCCGGTCGAAGTATGGCTCGCAGACCGAGCGAATCGCGGACTCGAGTTCGTCGACGCGGGTGCTGGCCGGCACCCAGCCGGATTCGATGTGCAGCTCCGCCACGCGCTTGTAGTTGCGCTGGAAAAACGCGGCGAAGTTCTGCGCGAGGTACTCCTTGTCGGACTCGGTCAGCGTGCCGACGATGCCGAAATCGAGCGAAATCAGGCGGCCGAACGTGTTCGGCTCCAGGCTGACCTGGATGTTGCCCGGGTGCATGTCGGCGTGAAAAAAACCGTCCCGAAACACCTGCGTGAAGAACGTCGTGACGCCGTCGCGCGCCAGTTGCGCAAAGTCGATGCCGGCTTGCCGCAGCCGCGCGGCTTGGTTGATCGGCACGCCGGTCATGCGCTCCATCACGAGCACATCGGGCATGCACCAGTCCCAGAACATCTCGGGGATCAGCACCAAGTCGAGCCCTTCCATGTTGCGCCGCAGTTGCGCGGCGTTGGCGGCTTCGCGCACCAGATCGAGTTCTTCGTGCAAATACTTGTCGAACTCGGCGACCACCTCGGCGGGCTTCAGGCGCTTGGCCTCGGACGACAACTTGCCGACCCAGCGCGCCATCATGCGCATCAGGCTCAGGTCTTTCTCGATCGCGGCGCGCATGCCGGGGCGCAGCACCTTCACGGCCACATCGCACAGCCGGCCGTCTTTTTTGCTGCGCAGCACTGCGAAATGCACCTGTGCGATCGAGGCGCTGGCGATAGGCTCGCGCTCGAAGCTCACGAAGATCTCGGCGATCGATTTGCGAAACGACCGCTCGATGGTCGCGATGGCCACTTCGGAAGGAAACGGCGGCACGCGGTCCTGCAGCCGGGTGAGTTCCTCGGCCACGTCGGGTGGCAGCAGGTCGCGCCGCGTGGACAGCACCTGACCGAACTTGACGAAGATCGGGCCCAGATGCTCGAGCGCCTCGCGCAGCCGCTGTCCGCGTGGCGCACTCAGGTCACGCCCGACCGAGATCAATCTCGCAAAGCGGGTCAGCCACGGGTTCTGAAAGCTGGACAGTACCAGCTCGTCGAGCCCGTAGCGCAGCGCGATCCACACGATGTGGAAGCCGCGCGCAAGCCGGCTCATCCGGGTGGCGGCGTGGTCGAGTCGCGGCGGCTGCCGACGAAGCTGCGCAGACTCCGCGCCACGCGCCGCGCCGCGTCGGCCAGCGCATGCGCGGGTGCGTCGCCGATCACGCGCGACAGATCTTCTTCGATGTCCCAGCGCACGTGATCGACCAGCCAGTTGATCTCGGCAGCGAGCTGCACGTCGCCCTGGATGCGCACGGCGGGCTTGTCACCGCGCGCCGTGGCCCGCGCGAGGTCGAACGGCGAGGTCTGCGTGAGCGTGAGCACCAAGTCCGGCCGCGCACCGGCTTCCGCCACATCGAGCAGCCCGGCCGGCGTGGCGACCAGATTGATCTCGAAGTTGCGCCATTTGGTCAGCACCACGCTGCCCTTGTGGCGCCGGATGCGTTCCTGCGCCTCCGGCTCCTGCTGCAGCACGTGGTTGAGCACCAGCACGAGGCGCTGCTGGACTTCACCGATCAGCCAGGTCGGCGCCTGCACAAGCCCGCGCAGGCGACTCATGACCTGATCGGCCAGGGAAGATGAGGAGGGATTTGCCATGGAAGCTTTGGTCTGCAAGGACGGAAGACGAAGAACGGAAGGAACCGAACGAACGCGAATTGTGTACCACGCAAAAATCACGCCGCCGTGCCCACGCCGAAACCGGCAATGAGCGAACGGCGGCGCGGGGCCGGCTTGGTGTGCCGACTTACTGCAGGGCTTGCACCCCGGCGACCAACCAGCCGCTTGCACCGCTCTTGGGCTTCGTCATGTTCCAGACTTCGCGGAACGGATGCGGGTCGCTCGCGGCGTCCTCACGGATCAGGCCGGTGAACTCGACACTGGCCATGTAGTCGTTGCCGAGGTCTTCGATGCCGAGCAGTTCGGCTTCGAGCGTGACCACTTCGGTCTTGTTCGAGCGCGCACCGGTGTGGCTATCGCGCTCGGCCAGTTGCGTGCGGATCTCGCCGAGCATCTCGTCGGTCATCATCGCGCGCAGTGCGCTCACATCCGACCGGTCCCAAGCCGACTGCATCGTCACGAAGTTGCCTTTGGCGGCCGTGACGAACGCCTGGCTGTCGAAGCCGGGGGGGATGTCCCAGGTGCTCTGCTGGCCGCGCAATGCGGAACCGATCATGCTGCCACCGGCTGCACCCGCGCCGAGTGCACCCATGCCGCCAGCGGCTGCCGTGCCGTCGGCTGAGCGATACGCCGCATTCGCAGGCAATTGTTGCGGCGCGGATTCGTTCGTGCCGCCGGTCTGCGCGCCTTGATAGGCGTACGGGCTCGCAGCCGTGCGGTTGCCGCCGTTCTCACGCGAACGCTTGAACCAGCGGTACGCGGCCACGCCGGCGAATGCAAGCAGCGCGAACAGCAGAATCTGGCCGAAACCTTCGCCCAGACCGAGCGAATGCGCAAGCCACGCGAGCCCCAGGCCCGCCGCCAGCCCGCCGAGCATCGCGCCCCAGGGCTTCTTCGGTGCTGCCGCCGCCGCGTTGTTGCCCGACTGCTGCGCCGGTTTGGCCGGTGTGGCCTGGCGCTGCGTCACATTGCCCGATTGCTTGCCAAAGGAGCGACCACCGCCGAAGCGCGCCGCTTCGACGTTCAGACTCGCGAGTGTCATGAACAGCGCCAACAAAATAGACCAGATCTTCATCAGTTCGTCTCCTTGAGAAAAAACGTTCGGGCAACAACTGCCCGACACCGCGCAACGGCCACTCCACGGCTACCTGGGCTTCAGCACCGGATTCCAACATGCAACGCGACCACCCCACCCGTCAGGTTGTGGATATCCACATGCCCGAAGCCAGCATTCTTCATCATGTGCTTGAGCGCGTGCTGGCCCGGATGCATGCGGATCGATTCGGCCAGATACCGATAGCTGGCCGCATCGCCCGCCACCGCCTGGCCGAGTCGCGGCAGCACGTTGAACGAGTACCAGTCGTACGCTTTTCGCAGCGGCTTGGCGACCTTCGAGAATTCGAGCACGAGCAGCTTGCCCCCGGGCTTCAGCACGCGGCACATCTCGGCCAGCGCGACTTCCTTGTGCGTCATGTTGCGCAGGCCGAACGCGACGCTGATGCGGTCGAAGTGCGCATCGGGAAACGGCAGTTTCTCGGCGTCGCAGACCACGGTCGGCAGGGTGACGCCCATGTCCAGCAACCGGTCGCGGCCGGTGCGCAGCATCGCTTCGTTGATGTCGGTCAGCACGACTTGGCCGCTCGTGCCGACCTTGCGCGCGAACGCCTGCGCCAGATCGCCCGTACCGCCCGCGATGTCGAGCACGCGGTGGCCTTCCGCGAGATCGGCGACCAGCACCGTGTACGCCTTCCAGGCGCGGTGCAGGCCGAGCGACATCAGATCGTTCATCACGTCGTAGCGCGGTGCGACCGAGTCGAACACGCCGCGCACGCGCGCTGCTTTTTCGTGCTCGGGCACGTCTTCGAAACCGAAATGGGTGGTGTCCGCCATGGGCGCAATGCTAAGCGTTCGGGCGCCGTCCGAATACGGGTCAGTGCGAATGGCCACACGCATGGCCGCCGCCGGCAGCGGCCGCGTCGATCATCGGCGCGTCGCGGTCGGTGCCTGCCGTGGCGAGCCGCTTTTCATAGTCGGCCCACAACCGCGCTTCCTGCGATCCGAGAAAGTACAGGTAGTCCCAGCTGAAGATGCCGGTGTCGTGCCCGTCCGTGAAAGTCGGCTGCACCGCGTAATTGCCGATCGGCTCGAGCGCGAGCAACGACACCTTGCGCTTGCCGGTCTGCAGCACTTCCTGGCCGGGGCCGTGGCCCATCACTTCGGCCGAAGGCGAATAGATGCGCATCAGCTCGAACGGAATGCGAAACGTCGCGCCGTCCGAGAACGCGACTTCGAGCACCTTCGCCTTGCTGTGCGCGGTGATGTTGGTGGGCGCCGGAGCGCCGGTTTGCAAGCCTGCCATTCGATGGGTTCCCAGATGCTGCCGCGATACCCCTGAGTGTCGCATCGAACCGCGCGGGCGGGCGCCTATGGGCTTTGCTGCACAGGGGTCAAGCGCACGAGCCGCCCGCCGCGCCCGTCTTCGAGCAGCCAGACCACACCGTCGGCCCGCTCGACCACGGCGCGAATGCGCGCGCCCATGGAGTAACGCGCGACTTCCCGCGCAGCGTCGCCGTTGACCTCGACACGCACCAGGGCCCGGCTCGACAGGCCCGGCAACAGCGCGCTGCCCTGCCAGCCCGCATAACGGTCGCCCCGCACAAAGGCCAGCCCGGCCGGTGAAATCACCGGGTTCCACCAAGTGGCCGGCGCCTTGAATTCCGGGCGGCTCGCATGGTCGGGGATGGGGGAGCCGTCGTAGTTGTCGCCGTTGGAGACCACAGGCCAGCCGTAGTTCGCGCCGCGCAACTCCCGGTTCACCTCATCGCCGCCGCGCGGGCCCATTTCGCTGGTCCACAACTGTCCGTTCGCATCGAACGCGATGCCCAGCAGGTTGCGGTGACCATAGCTCCAGATCTGCGCACCTGCGCCGCCGCGGTCGGCAAACGGGTTGTCCGCCGGCACCGACCCGTCGGGCAGCAGCCGCAACGTGGCGCCCAGATTGTTCGACAGGTCCTGCGCCGGCTCTTTCTTCTGCCGGTCGCCTGACGTGATCCAGAGGTACTTTCCGTCTGGTGAGAACGCGATGCGGTGGCTGAAATGGCCGCGGCCGCTCACTTTCGGCACCTGGCGCCAGACGATGTCCAGATCTTTCAGCCGCAAACCTTCTGCGTCGTCGGCGAGCCGGGCACGCCCCACCACGGCGCCGCGCGTGCCGGACTCGCCCGCTTCCACCCAGCTCAGATAGATCGTGCGGCTGCTTGCGAAGTCGGGCGCCGCGGCCACGTCACCCAGGCCGCCCTGCCCGCCGAAGTCGACGGCCGGCACGCCTGCAACGTCGCGCACGCTGTCACTGCCTTCGGTCCAGAGCTTGAGCGCGCCGCGCTGCTCGGTGACCAGCGCACTCGAGGTGCCTGGCAGAAACGCGATCGCCCAGGGATCATTGAACGTGGCAACCGGCGCCGGCGAAAACGGCCATGGCGATTCGGCGGACTGGCGCGTCGACTTGATCGACGCGGCGGTTCGCGCTGCGGCCGGCTGCAACCCGGTCGACGTCGCGGTCTGCGAATCCGCGCAGGCGGTGGTCGCCAGCGCGGCAGCGAACACAAGGCAAATACGCATCGGACAGTTCCTCACTGGTTCGGTTTCGCTTGATCGGCCAACACCTGCGCGGTGCGAGGTCAGAAACTGCGAACGGCCATCCAGACCGCCATCACGATCATCATCAGGTTTTCCGTCAGCGACACGAAGCCGAGCGGCACGTTGCTCGAACCACCGACGCACGCGCATTTGAGTTCGCGCTTGTCGAGGTAGACCGCCTTGAACACCGAAACCGCGCCGACCGTGCCGATGAAGCCCGCCACCGGCACCGACAGCCAGGTGAGGGCGCCCGCAATCATCAGCACCCCGGCCAGCAGCTCCGCAAACGGATAGATGTAGGCGTACGTGACCCACTTGCGGGCCAGCAGGTCGTAGCCGAGGAACATGGTCGAGAACCGCTCCACGTCCTGCAGCTTCAGCAGCGCCAGGATGCACATCGACATCGCGACGAACCAGCGCAGCGTGGTGGCGGTGAACAACGTGCCGAGCGTGGCCCAGCTCACCGCGAGCGCGACCAGCGCCGCCACCGCGAACACCGCGATCACGGGCTGATAGGACGTCGCGTCCGGGTCCTTCACGGCCAGGCCGAAGCGCTTGCGCAGATCGTCGTAGCCGCCGACGCGTTCGCCGTCGATGAACGTCTGCGGCGTGGTCGTCACATGGTGCTCGGCCTTGAACGCGTCCTGTTCTTCGCGGGTCGTGAGCAGGTGGTCGTCCACTTCGTAGCCCTTGCGCCGCAGCAGCCAGCGCGACTTCAAGCCGAACGGGCACAGATGCTTCGGCATCACCATGCGCCACAACGTCGCGGTCTTGTGGTTCGGGTCGGCGCGGCTCGGCGCCGGCGCCGTGGGGGAGGCTCCGGTTTTGCCCGGCTCGATGGTTTGTGCGGTCATGGTCTGCTGCTTGAAAAGTCGATAAAGAGTCGAGAAATTTTCCACCTTCCCACCGTGACAAGGTCAAATCGGCTGCACCGATGCACCGGTTTTGGCGCTGGCGGTCCGGGCCGATATGCCAGCAGCTTCGGTGCCTGCGGGCAGCCGCAGCGTGAAGCGGGTGACGCCGCGGCCGGACTGCACGCCGACCGAGCCGCCGTGCGCTTCGGCGATCGAGCGGACGATCGCCAGGCCGAGCCCGGCACCCTCGCCGTGCCTGCCGCGCGCTGGATCGACGCGATAGAAGCGGTCGAACAGACGAGGCAAATGCTCGGGCGCGATCTCCGCGCCCGGGTTCTCCACGTGGATCTCCATCCAGCTGTCGTAGTTGCCAAGCCGCACCGTCAGTTGCGCTCCAGCCCGCACATGGTGCAGGCCGTTCGAGATCAGGTTGCCGAGCGCGCGGCGCAGCATCGATCGGTCGGCGCGCACGGGCAGCGCCGCGCCCGCCAGGCACAACCGCACGTCGCGCTCCTCGGCCCAGGCTCCGAAATAGTCGAACAGAAGCCGCACCTCGTCACCGAGATCGACGTCGGCGAGCTCGAGCGCGGCCACTGGATGCTCGGCCCGCGCAAGAAACAGCATCTCGCCGATCAGCTTGCCCAGCCGCTCCAGTTCTTCGAGGCTGCCGTAGAGCACTTCGCGGTAGGCGTCCGCCGGCCGATCCGCCTTCGCCAGCGCGACTTGCGTCTGCGTCGTCAGGTTGGTGACCGGCGTGCGCAGTTCGTGCGCGATGTCGGCGGAGAAATGCGACAGCCGCTCGAAGCTTTGCTGCAGCCGGTCGAGCATGCGGTTGAACGAGACGACCAGATGCTCCAGTTCGTACGGCACGTCCACCGGATCGAGCCGGCGATTCAACTGGTCGGAGCCGATGTCGCCGATCGTGCCGCTCAGTCGGCGGATCGGCGCATGGCCCCAACGCACGGCGCCCCAGGCGGCCGCCAGCGCAACCAGGCAGACCGCGAGCGTGCTCCAGCCGAGCCAGCGGCGCAGCCGAGCCAGAAAATCCAGATGAAAGTCGATCGCGATCGCCACCAGCGCCTGCCCGCTGGCCCGTTGCAGGACCGCGCCTCGATACACCCGCCCATCCGCCGCGGACCAGGTGCGCAAGGAACGTTCAGTCAGCGCAGCGGATGCCGGCGCGTCACCGACGGCGCGAATCAACTCGGGCGGCGCGGTGCCGGTCCAGTCCGTTGCCGCGCGCATCCGCACGCTGAAATACACCCCGTGGTGCCCGGCCACCACGCCGCCGAGCCGCCCTGCGAGCAAAGACACCGCTTCGGTCGGCACCGCGCCGGCCAGCGCCGCATCCAGCGAATCGGCAACCGCCTGCAACTCTCCGAGGTCCTGCTCGACGAAGTGCTGCCGCATCGACCGCTCGAACGTCCATGCGAACGCGACGAACAGCACCGTCATCGCAATTCCGACGAACAACGTGATCCGCAGCGCCAGTGACAACGGACGCCGCCGATCAGTCGGCATCGGGCTGCTCCAGCAGATAGCCCATGCCGCGCACGGTCCGGATCAGCTTGGGCTCGAACGCATCGTCGACCTTTGCGCGCAGCCGCCGGATCGCGACATCGATCGCGTTCGAGTCGCTGTCGAAGTTCATGTCCCAGACCTGCGAGGCGATCGACGACCGCGGCAGCACTTCCCCCTGCCGGCGCACCAGCAATTCAAGCAACGAGAACTCTTTTTGCGTCAGGTTCAACCGCTGGCCTGCGCGCGTGGCGCGACGCCGCGGCAGGTCGAGCACGAGGTCGGCCACTTGAAGCCGATCCGACACGACCGGCGCCTGGCCACGACGCAGCAGCGTGCGCACCCGGGCGAGCAGTTCGGAGAACGCGAACGGCTTGACCAGATAATCGTCCGCACCGAGCTCCAGCCCCTTGACCCGGTCCTCGACGCTGTCGCGCGCGGTCAGAAACAGCACCGGCGTGCGCTTTCCCACCTCACGCAACGACTGCAGGATGCGCCAGCCATCGACGTCCGGCAGCATCACGTCGAGCACCAGCAGGTCATGGTCGCCGGTTGCGGCCAGATGCAAGCCGTCCAGCCCGTTGCGTGCAAGTTCCACCACAAAACCGGCTTCGGTCAAGCCCTGCTTCAGATAGTTGCCGGTCTTTTCCTCGTCTTCGACGATCAGCAGTTTCATGCGCGCGTATCCGGCCTGCCTTCTCGGCATGCCTGCGGTCCTGGGAAAACCCAGCTTAAAGCCCGGGAACGGTCTGCAACATGACCGGAAGATGACAGAAATGTAATGTGCAGGTCATGCGCGCGTTGCGTTCGCTTCGGGATGATGACGGAGGTGAACGCAAGAACCACCGCGCCTCCTGTTGTGCGGGTTCCGCCGAATCAAATGGATGAGCACATGACACCCGACTTTCTCGCCCATCGCCACGCCCCCGCGGCCGGCTTGTCAAGACGCCGCTTCGTCACGGGCATTGCGGCGGGCGGCGCCGTTGCCGGCCTGGGTCTCTTGCCCTGGGCAACTGCAGCCGCACAACCCCTTCTCGGCAACCCGAACGTGTTGGCCGGCACGGCCTTCGACCTCACGATCTCGGAAGCACCCGTCAACGTCACAGGCCGCAGCCGCACCGGCACCCTGGTCAACGGATCGTTGCCGGCGCCCGTGCTGCGTTGGCGCGAGGGTGACGAGATCGACTTGCGCGTCGCCAATCGGTTGCCCGTGACGAGTTCGATCCACTGGCACGGGATCCTGCTGCCTTTCGAGATGGACGGCGTGCCTGGCCTGAGCTTCAATGGCATCCAGCCGGGTGAGACCTTTCACTACCGGTTCAAGGTGGGGCAGAGCGGCACCTACTGGTACCACAGCCATTCGCGCTTCCAGGAGCAGACCGGTGTCTATGGCGCGATCGTGGTCGAGCCCCGGTCCGGTGAGCGCTTCAAGGCCGAGCGCGATTACGTGGTGCTGCTGTCCGACTGGTCGGATGAGAACCCGGAAGCCATCTTCGCCAAGCTGAAGAAGATGGCCGACTTCTACAACTTCAACCAGCCGACCGCGATCGGCTTTGCGCAGGACGTCTCGGCGATGGGCCTGCAGGCGGCGCTGGCCAAACGCAAGATGTGGAACCAGATGCGCATGAGCCCGACCGATCTGTCCGACCTGACCGGCTACACCTACACGTACCTGATGAACGGCGCGGCACCCGAGGGCAACTGGACCGCGCTGTTCAACCGTGGAGAGAAAGTGCGGCTGCGCTTCATCAACGGTTCGTCGCAGAGCATCTTCGACGTGCGCATTCCCGGCCTCAAGATGACGGTGGTGGCCGCCGACGGCCAGGACGTGGAGCCGGTCAGCGTCGAAGAATTCCGCATCGCAGCGGCGGAGACTTACGACGTGATCGTCGAGCCGTCCGATGACCGCGCCTACACCGTGTTCGCGCAATCGATCGACCGCACCGGCTACGCGCGCGGCACGTTGACGCCGCGGCTCGGCATGAACGCGGACGTGCCGGCGATGGACGAGCCGCAGTGGCTCTCGATGGTCGACATGATGGGCGCGATGGCGATGCCCGGCAGGGACATGCACGACCATGGCGGCATGGACATGGGCGGCGAGGTTGCCGCAAACAGCGGCGGCATGGCGGGCATGGACCACGCGTCGATGGGTCATGGCAGCAGCGCCGCAGCAGAGAAAAAGCCTGCGTCGCTGGCCCGCCACGCGCGCACCGAGTACGGCCCCGGCGTCGACATGCGCGTGGACATGCCACGCGACAACCTCGACGACCCCGGCATCGGCCTGCGGGAGCGCAAGCACAAGGTGCTGACCTATGCCGATCTGCACACGGTCGGCGGCCCGATCGACCCGCGCGAACCGGGCCGCGAAATCGAGTTGCACCTGACCGGCAACATGGAACGCTACATGTGGTCGTTCGACGGCCAGAAGTTCTCCGACTCGACGCCGTTGCACTTCCGCTACGGCGAGCGGTTGCGCATCGTGCTCGTGAACGACACGATGATGCCGCACCCGATCCATCTGCACGGCCTGTGGAGCGAGCTGGAAGATCCGGACGGCAAATTCCAGGCGCGCAAGCACACGATCATGGTGCAGCCCGCGCAGCGCATTCGCTATGCGGTGACGGCCGACGCGCTCGGCAGCTGGGCCTATCACTGCCACCTGCTCTATCACATGGAAGCGGGCATGTTCAGAAAGGTGGTGGTGTCGTGAAGCAGCGCTCCAATGCATCCGCGAACCCCCATCGTTCCTTGTCCTTCGCGTGCCGCGTCGCGATTTGCGCAGCCACGCTCGGCACACCGCTGGCGTTCGCACAATCGGCTGCGCAGCCAACGCAGGGGATGGATCACAGCCAGATGAAGGGCATGGACCATAGCCAGATGGAGGGCATGAGCGGCAGCAAGCCGAAAGACTCAGGCGACATGAAGGGCATGAGCCACGATCAGCCGAAGCGCCCCGGCTCGATGCCCGGCATGGATTACAGCAACATGAAAGGCATGGATCGCGGCGACGCCAAGGCGTCCGCCTCAGACGCCATGCCGGGCATGGACCACGGCGGCATGCAAGGAATGGGCTCGATGCAGGGCGGTTCGCCACCGCCCGGTGCACGCGACCCGGATGCTTATTCGAACGGGCTGGCGCTCGACATGCTGCCTGGCATGGACATGGCCGACAACGATCCGTACGGACAGTTGCTGGTGGATCAACTCGAAGGCTTTCGAGCCAACGGTGGCGAGGCCGGCATCCGGTTCGATGCCCAGGCCTGGTACGGCACGGATCTGAACAAGTTGTGGCTGAAAGTGGAAGGCTCGCACAGCGAGGGCAAGCTCGGCGCCACGCGCACCGAGGCGTTGTACAACCGGGCGTTCGCTCCCTACTTCGGCTGGCAGGTCGGCGCGCGGCATGATTTCGGAGGCGGCGGTCCCAGCCGAAACTGGGCCGCTTTCGGCATCCAGGGACTCGCGCCCTATTGGTTCCATGTCGAAGCCACCGCGTATGTCGGGCCATCCGGGCGCACGGCGCTGCGGCTCGAAGCCGAATACGACCTGCGCATCACGCAGCGGCTGGTGCTGCAGCCCGACATCGAGTTCAAGCTGTTCGGCAAGAGCGACCCGGAACGCGGCATCGGCTCCGGCTTGACCGAAGCGGACCTCGGCCTGCGGCTGCGCTACGAGGTCACGCGCAAGTTTGCGCCCTACATCGGTGTCGTCCGGGGCCGCAAGTTCGGCAACACCGCGGACCTGGCCCGGCGGGCGGGCGAGCCGGTCGGAGAAAGCCGCATCGTTGCCGGTGTCCGGCTCTGGTTCTGAGAGAAAGGCAACGACGTGTCTTCATTGGCGAAGCACGTAGCGGCCACAGCGGTTGTGCTGGTGGTCGGCACAGCAGCGGCGGGTGCGGTCTTTGTCTGGTCGGGCGCCTACGACGTCGGCGCCGATGCCAAGCACACACCACTCGTCCATTCCATGCTCGATACCTTGCGGGAGCGCTCCGTGAAGGTGCGTGCCGACGCCCTGCAGGTTCCCGATCTGACAGACGAGTCCCGCATCAGACAAGGCGCGGGCAACTACGACGCGATGTGCGTGCAGTGCCACTTGGCGCCTGGAGTAGAGCACACAGAACTGAGCCGGGGGCTGTATCCGGAACCACCCGACCTGACGAAACACAAGACCGACCCGGCGCACGCGTTCTGGATCGTCAAGCACGGAATCAAGGCCTCCGCAATGCCGGCCTGGGGCCATTCGATGCCGGATGCGGACATCTGGAACGTGGCGGCGTTTCTGCAACAGCTGCCAGAGCTCGATCCGCAACGTTACGCGCAGATGGTGGCGGCCAGTGACGGGCATTCGCACGGCGGCGAGGCTGCCGGTCATCACGACGCTGGAACGCCGATGAACGACCACCACAAGGCGAACGAGGATGCCACCCCCGCGAAGCACGCTACAGGTACCGAAGGCCACCACGCCGACGAATCCGATACGTCCGACGTCAGCCCGCCTGCCGCATCCCTGCCCGAGGCGGTGCGATCCATGCCGCGTGCCGCCGCCGGACACTACGATGACGGCCACAAGCACTGACACGACCAAACCTCTGCACCCATGAGCAAGTACACAAAATTCGCCGCCATGATCGCCACCTCGACCGCGGTCATGCTGGTGCTGATGTATCTCAACACCTATCAGTGGGACCATGTGTTCTTCAGCGAAACGCGCTTCTACATGGCGTTCGTGATGGGTGCCAGCATGGCGATCATCATGCTGCTGTTCATGCTGGACATGTACACGAGCCGATCGGCCAACTGGACGATCGTCGCACTCAGCATCGCCGTCTTCGCGGGCGCGCTATGGCTCGTGCGCAGTCAGGAAACGGTCGAAGACGTGTCCTGGATGAAGGCGATGATCCCGCATCACTCGATCGCGATCCTGACCAGCGAACGGGCTCACATCAGCGACCCCCGCGTGCGCAAGCTCGCCGACGCGATCATCGAGGCGCAGCGCCGCGAGATCGGCGAGATGAAGGCGCTGATCAAGGACCTGCAGCAATAACCGGACGGCGCAGGCCGTCAGCCGCAGCAGCAACCCCGCCGGACGGTCGCCGCCGGCGCTCTTGCTGGTGCGACCGAAACGTCTGCCAGGGCCGGGGTGTAGCCAGCTTGTCTGATCACCGCAGCGATGACCTGCGGGTCGACGATCGATGAACCGACATCGACGCACTGGGTGCTCAGTTCGACCGCTATCTCGGCGCTGCGGTCCATGGCGTGGAAGGCGTTGGTGATCGTCTGGACGCAGCGGCCGCAAGTCATGCTTGCGCTGAACCTGAGGGCGCATTCCGCTCGACACGTGTAAACCGGGCGTGTCGTTGCTGCAGGTGGGCTGGGCATTGCTTTTCACCGTCAATGGAGGTGCAACAAATGTCAGACAACGGCTCCGAAGCCGACGCAGGCTCGGGTGACGCAGGCGGCCCGCCTTTGGAGCAGGCCGAACTCAAACAGCTTCGCATCCGTGTGATGGCGCTCGAGAACGTGTTGATCGCCTTGCTTGCGCATGCGACCGCAGAACAGCTCGAGACGGTTCGCCTCATGTCCGAACACATCGTGCCCAGGCCGGGCTTCACGCCCCATCGATCGACGCTGCTGGCCGCCGAAGAGATCAAGAGCCTGATCAGCCGCTCCGAGTCGTTCCGGCCCGAGCCGGATCGGCGCTGAGAGCACTGCGGTTTCGTCAGAGGTGGCCTTTTTGATCGTCGGCGCGCAGGGGATCGACAGGTTCAGCAACCGCGCGCTTGACATTGACATCGTGGGAAGGATCATGATCTTGTCGGGTTCTGCGCGGGTGCTGCAGCCGCGCAACCTGCCTTGATGATTGGTGGAGGGAAACATCAGATGAAAACGACGACGCACACCGGTCTGCAACCGCACCCACAGTCGGATTCCCCAGCTGCGGCCAACATGAAGGACCCGGTCTGCGGCATGACGGTGACGGCGCAGTCACCACATCGTGCCGAGCATGCGGGCCGGGACTTCTTCTTCTGCAGCGCCAAGTGCCAGGCCAGGTTCACCGCCGAGCCCGACCGCTACGCAGGTGATGCGCAGGAGGAACGCGCCCGAACCGCCGCAGCCCCGGCCGCGCCCGGCACGATCTACACCTGCCCGATGCATCCGCAGATCCGCCAGGACCACCCCGGTGACTGCCCGATCTGCGGCATGAGCCTGGAGCCGGAGATGCCCTCGCTCGAGGACGAAGCCAATCCCGAGCTGCTCGACTTCCAGCGGCGCTTCTGGTGGACCTTGCCATTCACGCTGGCGGTGCTGTTCCTTGCGATGACCGGACACCAACTTCGCTGGTTTCAAGGAGCGACGCAGAACTGGATCGAGCTCGCGCTGACGTTGCCGGTCGCATTGTGGGCCGGCTGGCCGTTCTACAAGCGCGGCGTGCAGTCGATCGTCAACCGCAGCCCCAACATGTGGACGCTGATCGGGCTGGGCACGAGCGTCGCCTTCATCTACAGCTTGGTGGCGACCATCGCGCCGCAGGTCTTTCCGGCAACCTTCGTGGTCGAGGGCCGGGTCGGCGTGTACTTCGAAGCGACTGCCGTGATCATCTCGCTGACGTTGCTCGGGCAATTGCTCGAACTCAAGGCGCGCTCGCAGACCTCGGCGGCGATCAAGTCGTTGCTCGGGCTGGCACCGAAGACCGCGCGCCGAATTGCCGAAGACGGCAGCGAGGAAGACGTGCCGCTTGCCGACGTGCAGGTCGGCGATCGGCTGCGTGTGCGCCCGGGCGAGAAGGTGCCGGTCGACGGCGTGGTCGTCGAAGGCAGCAGTTCGCTCGACGAATCGATGCTCACGGGCGAGCCGTTGCCGGTCAGCAAACGCGCTGGCGACAAGCTGATCGGCGCCACGATGAACACCCGCGGCGCGTTGGTGATGCGCTCGGAACACGTCGGTTCGGCGACCGTGCTGTCGCAGATCGTGCAGATGGTCGCGCAGGCGCAGCGCTCGCGCGCGCCGATGCAGCGCATGGCCGACACGGTGGCCGGCTATTTCGTCATGACCGTGGTCGGTATCGCGCTGCTGACCTTCTTCGGATGGGGGTTGTTCGGCCCGCAGCCGAGCTGGGTGTACGGGGTGATCAACGCGGTGGCGGTGCTGATCATCGCGTGCCCGTGCGCGCTTGGGCTGGCCACACCGATGTCGATCATGGTGGCAACCGGCCGCGGTGCCACGCAAGGCGTGCTGTTCCGGGACGCGGCCGCGATCGAGAACCTGCGCAAGGTCGACACGCTGATCGTCGACAAGACCGGCACGCTGACCGAAGGCCGGCCGACGTTCGAGCGCGCGATTGCAGCAGATGGCTTTGATGAGTCCGACGTGCTTCGACTGGCCGCGAGCCTGGACCGGGGGAGTGAACATCCATTGGCCGCGGCCATCGTCGCAGCGGCCCGCGTCCGGGGGTTGAAGCTATCGACACCTGGGCAGTTCGATTCGGAATCCGGCATCGGCGTGCGCGGCAACGTGGACGGCAAGTCGCTTGCGCTCGGCAACACCGCGTTGATGGAGCAACTGGGCGTGCCGGTGTCGGAACTGAAAGACGACGCCGAAGCGCTGCGCGGCCAGGGCGCAAGCGTGATGCATCTGGCGGTCGACGGCCGCCTGGCCGGCCTGCTGGCCGTCTCCGACCCGGTGAAGGCGACCACACCGGACGCGCTCGCCTCGCTGCGCGCGGCCGGCCTGCGCGTCGTGATGGCGAGCGGCGACGGATTGACCACCGCACGATCGGTCGGCCAGCGCCTCGGCATCGACGAGGTGCACGGCGAAGTCAAGCCGGCCGACAAGCTCGCGCTGGTGGAAAAGCTGCAGGCCGAAGGCCGAGTCGTCGCGATGGCCGGCGACGGCATCAACGACGCGCCGGCGCTTGCCAAAGCCGACGTCGGCATCGCGATGGGCACCGGCACCGACGTCGCGATGAACAGTGCGCAGCTCACGCTGATCAAGGGCGACCTGCGCGGCATCGCCGCAGCGCGCGAACTGTCGGTATCGACGGTGGCCAACATGAAGCAGAACCTCGGCTTCGCGTTCGTCTACAACGCGCTCGGCATCCCGCTGGCGGCCGGCATCCTGTATCCGTTCACCGGCTGGCTGCTGTCACCGATGATCGCGGCGCTGGCGATGAGCCTGAGCTCGGCTTCCGTGATCGCCAATGCGTTGCGGCTGCGCGGCGCGCGTGCAGGCGACGAATGAAGACATTCCCTGCCGACTGCCAACCGCCAACCGCCTTGGCCGCATGCCGATTGATTCGTCGCAGGTCGGCATCTTCTTTGCTCAACGGACCGGCTTGAAGTTGCCTGTCCATTTCGCTTCGGTCTCGACTTCTTCTTCTTTTATCCCCCTTCAAAACTCCTGGAGTCAACACGAATGAAGGACAGCAACCGGAACGTCGCGCCGCCCGGGCATCCCGACCGGAGCCGCCGTCGCTTTGTCACCGGCTTTGCACTGTGCGGCGCCGCAGCCGCTGTCGGCCTGCCCGCACGCGCGGCGCGCACGCCGGCACGGCCCGTCGAACCCACGGTGCTCAGCGGCACCGAGTTCAACCTCACGGTGCGGCGCGAAGCGTTCAACCTGACCGGCACCGAAAGCTGGGCCAACACCATCAACGGCGGCGTGCCGGGCCCGGTGCTGAAGTGGCGCCAGGGCGATGTGGTCGACATCCACCTGACGAACGAGATGCCGGACGTGACCGGCTTTCACTGGCACGGCATCATCCTGCCGAACACGATGGACGGCGTGCCGGGCCTTCAGTTCCCGGGCATCCAGCCGGGTGAGACGTTCCACTACCGCTTTCCCGTCGTGCAAAGCGGCACCTACTGGTACCACAGCCACATGGGCTACCAGGAGCAAAAAGGCGCGTACGGCGCGTTGATCATCGAGCCCGACGGCAAGCCGCTGATCCAGGCCGACCGCGAGCACGTCATCGTGCTCAGCGACTGGACCGATGACGACCCGCGCGTGATCGCGAACAACCTCAAGCAGGACAGCGACTACTACAACTTCAAGAAGCGCACGTTGGAGACCGATCTGGCCGACATCGAAAGAAACGGCCTGGGAATGACGATCAAGGAGCGCTGGCGCTGGGCGGAGATGCGCATGCGGCCCACGGGTTTGTCGGTGCTGTCCGGGGTCAACTACACCTATCTGATGAACGGCTTTCCGCCGGATGCCAACTGGACCGCGCTGTTCCAGCCCGGCGAGCGCGTGCGGCTGCGCATCATCAACGCATCGGCCGCGACCTACTACGACGTGCGCATTCCGGGCTTGAAGCTCAGCGTCGTGCATGTGCACGGCAACGACGTCGAGCCGGTCGAAGTCGATCAATTTCGCATCGGCGTGGCCGAGACCTATGACGTGATCGTCGAGCCGCGCACGGACGAGACCTACGTCATCTTCGCGCAGGACATGGGCCGCACCGGCTATGCGCGCGGTACGCTGGCGCCGCGCATGGGGATGGAAGCGCCGGTGCCGCCGATGGACGACCGGCCGCTGCGCGGCATGGCCGACATGGGCATGGCCGCAATGGCGCCGGATCAGGTCAATGCGTCGCGACAGGACCGCTCGCGGCTCGGCGGGCTGATGGGCAAGCAGGCGATGGAAGTGGTCTCCGACATGTCGCTGCTGCCTGGTCACCAGCCGATCGTGCCGCGCCCGCCGGTGGCCGAGGCGAAACCGGGCATCGAGGAGCTGTTCATCGCCGACAAGCTGATCGACCGCTTGAAGTCGCCCGGCGACGGCCTGAACCATCTTCAACGCCGCGTGCTGACCTATGCCGATCTGCGATCCCGCAAGCCGGGCCTGGACAAGCGCCCGCCCACGCGCGAGATCGTGCTGCGCCTGACCGGCAACATGGAGCGCTTCATCTGGGGCTTCAACGGCAAGAAGTTCACCGAGGTCGGGCCGATCGACGTCAGAGTCGGCGAGCGCTTCCGGCTGCGCATGATCAACGACACGATGATGAGCCACCCGATCCATCTGCACGGCATGTGGATGGAGCTCGAGAACGGACAGGACGACGCCTACCGCCCGTATCTTCACACCGTGAACGTGCAGCCGGCGCAAAACATGTCGATGCTGGTCACGCCCATTGCGAGTGGCCAGTGGCCGCTGCACTGCCACATCCTCTATCACTTCGAAGCGGGCATGTTCCGCACCGTGCGCGTGCTGCCTGCGGAAACCAACGACGTCTGAAAACAGAATGAACCCATACCGATATGCAGTCGTCGTGATCACGATGGCGACCGGGGTATTGCTGGTGTCGAATGTGCAGGCTCAGACCGAGCCGCCGCTGAACGACAACCGGCTCAAAGGCGCGGCGCCCTACGGCAACCCCATTCAAGACGACCGAATCTACGGACACGTGATGCTTGACCAGTTCGAGCAGCGCATCGGCAAAGGCAAGGAACCCTACGCGCGCTGGGACGGCCAGGCCTGGATCGGCAACGACTTCCACCGGCTCTGGATCAAGTCGGAGGGCCGGGCCAACGCGGACGGCAACGGCAAGATCGGCGACGGCAAGACCGAGCTGCTCTACGACCGCCCGATCACGACGTTCTTCGATCTGCAGGCCGGGGTTCGCTACGACCTGGACTCGAAGCCGGGCCGTGCCTGGGGGGCGCTGGGCATCCAGGGGCTTGCGCCGGGCTTCTGGAACGTCTCGGCGACCGCCTATGTCGGCGGCAACGGTCGGCTCGCGTTGAACACCAATGCGTCCTACGATTACTACATCACCCAGCGCCTTGTGCTGCAGCCGCAGTTCGAGACCAACTGGTATTCGAAGGACGACCATGCGCGCCGGATCGGCTCCGGGCTGTCGGACGTCGACAGCGGCTTGCGGCTCCGGTACGAAATCTCGCGCAAGTTCGCGCCGTATATCGGCGTGACGTATCAGAAATGGTTCGGCAACACGGCCGACATCCGCCGCACCAATGGCTCGCCCACGCACGACTTCCGGCTCGCGATCGGCGTGCGCATGTGGTTTTGACGGGGACGACTGTCGTCACGCCTTGATGGGCGAAACGGTGATCTGTACCGACCCCCGCCACCCGCCGACAAACGCCTGACATACGAGTGCGGCGTGGCACTCTGGAAACACTTACCCCCGACGTTCGACTGAAAGGATTTGGATCTTGAACCACGCGCTGTTTTTTCTGCCGACATTCGTCGCCGTGACCTTGCTCGCAGGCCCCTCGGCCGCCCAGTCCCAGTCGATCCCGGTGCAAAGCGCCGACGACAGCCACGTGGCCCAGCCGCGCCCGCCGATCGAGCCGGACATGCGCGGCTATGCGACACGCGGCGTCGAGGGACGCACCTTGCGCGAGATGCTCGACCGGTGCGCCGCCATCGCGATCAACTCGCCCGACGAGGTGGAACGGGCGCGCTGCGATCAGTTGCGTCGGACGGTCAAAAATCAGCCCGGCAACGACGCCGGATCGTGACCATGCAAGTCCGCCGGGGCCGGCCGAGCTGACGCCGGCAGCATCTTCAGGAACGGGGCTTGCCGCACTCCCGGCTCCATCAACCAGCAGGAGAATTCGAATGCAACAACCACAGCAACGCGACATGGACTGCCTGCAGGCGTGCAACGACTGCGCAACCGCCTGCAACGTCTGCGCATCGTCGTGTTTGCAGGAAGACGACGTGAAGATGATGGCACGCTGCATCGCGCTCGACATGGATTGCGCGGCAGCATGCCAGTTGGCGGCCGCGGCGATCGCCAGAGCGAGCGAGCACGCCTCGGTCATTTGCAACATGTGCGCAGAGTTGTGCAAGGCGTGCGGCGACGAGTGCGCCCAGCACGACATGGAGCACTGCAAGCGGTGCGCCGAGGCCTGCCGGCGGTGCGAGCAGGCTTGTCGCAACATGTCGGCGGCTGGCGCGACTGCCTGAAGCCCGGTCATCTTCCAAACCCCCGATCGAGGCCAGCCCGTCGTACGGCGTCGATGCGGGCGAACAAGGCCCGCCTCGATGCGCTGGAACAGGCGCTGTATGCCCTACGGCCCGTGCGCAACATGACGTGATCCCGGAAACCGCGTGCGATGCAAATTCAGAGGTGCCGTTGCTCTCCGGCTTCTGGGCGCCGCTCGCGGTTGTGGCCTGCGCCTCCGTGCCGTGCGACTTGTTCACCCCCGTTGCCCGCACCGTCCCTCAGCAAGGATGGCAAGCGTCCCGCCTACTTTGACGGCGTCGCTGCAGCGGCCATCGGTGCGATCACCGGCGCAATAACCGTCGTTGGACGGCGCTCGGCGATCCACCGATTGGGCTGCCGGCGCGCTCGCCACCGCTTGCGTGCTGGGGCGGTCCGAGAAAATATCGGAACCGGCGATCGTGCTCATTGCAGCGCCGATCCCTCCCTGAAAATCATGAAGGAGCTGTGATGATTCAGAAATCCATCGGCTGGATGGCGATCCTGATGTCCGGCGGCGTCGCAGCGCAGGGCGTGAACTTCGACAGCGAGCCGCCCGGATCGGTGCCGGCCGGCTGGACCTGCGGCGTGACCGGTCGCGGCAACCCGCGCTGGAGCGTGGTCGAGGACGGCAGCGCACCCAGCCCGCCCAACGTGTTGCAGCAGTCGGGCAGCGGAACTTTTCCGTGGTGCGTGATGAACGGCACGGCATTGGCCGATGGTTTCGCCGAAGTGAAATTCAAGCCGATCTCGGGCAGCGACGACCGCGCCGGCGGCTTGGTGTGGCGGTGGAAGGACGCGAACACCTACTACGTCGCGCGAGCCAACGCGCTCGAAGACAACGTGTCGCTCTACTACACAGAACGGGGACGCCGCAACACGTTGAAGTATGTCGGCGCGCCGGTCTTACCCGGCGTCTGGCACACGCTGCGGGTCGATTTCGTGGGCACACGGATCGCGGTTTCGCTGGACGGCAAACGCGTCATCGAGCATGACGACGCGCACATCGGTGGGACCGGCGCCGTGGGGATATGGACGAAGGCCGACAGCGTCACTGCGTTCGACGACTTCAGCTACGGCGTGGGGCGGCCCTGAAGCATGGTTCTCGAGCGTCGTTTCGGGAACTTGTGCGGGCGACGTCACCTGGTGACGGCCCGCCGCAATGGCGGACTCGCCGCTCGTCAGAAGCTCGCGTAGACCGTAGGCGACGGGTTCGGACTCAGCAGATATACATTCAGCGGCTTCGACTTGGCGCCGGGCATTCCCGGCGCGCCGACCGGCATGCCCGGCAGCGCCAGGCCCTTGACCGGCCGGTGCTCCTTCAGAAATTGCCGGACGAACTGCGCCGGGATCAGGCCTTCGAACACGTAGCCGTCGATGAGGGCCGTATGGCAGCCTTCGAGCTTCTCGGGCACGCCGTGTTTGTCCTTGATCGAGACCATGTCGGTGGTGTTGATCAGGTCCACCTTGAAGCCGTTTTCTTCGAGGTGCCTGGCGTACAGGTCGCAGCAGTAGCAGCTCGGGTTCTTGTACAGCTTCACAGGGGTCGCGGGTTCAGCGATGGCGGGCAGTTGCGTCGCGAGCACGAGCGCGGTGATCAGGGTCTTGATGAATCGCATGTTGTTCCTTGGGGTCGATGAATCGGTTGGTGGTTGAAGGTGGATGGCGGTGCGGCGCGTTCAACGCGCCTCGGGCGGAAACGGCGCTTGCTGGCTTTCTTCGCGCTGAAAGCCTTGCTGCTCGGGGGTCCACAGCGTCTTGAGGTACTGGATCACGTCATGGATCTCGCCGGGTGAGAGCGTCCGGACGAAGGCGGGCATCGTCGGTTGCAAGGTCTTGTTGAAGGGATCGCGCCAGCCCTCCTTGACGATCCGGTACAGCATCGCGTCCGAATGCTTCCAGGTATGGCCTTCCCGGTCGTGCGGCGGCGCGGGTATGTCGCCGGTCGCATTCGGCCGATCCCACTGCGGCTGTCCCTCGGCGCGCACACCGTGGCAGGCCGCGCACTGCGCAAGATAAAGGCGACGGCCGGCCTCGATCCGCTGCGTGTCCGGCGGACGCTCGTCGGCATGCGTGCTGGCGCCGAGAACGAGCATCGCCGCAACCCCTGCGTGGACCAGCACGCTAGCCATCCAGACGCTCCCACGAGCGCTCCGTGGCCACCCGACGGAACAGGCCGCCCGCGGCGCCATCCGCCACGTACAAAGCGCTGCCCGAACCGACCACGAGCGCGTCGGCGCGCGCGGCCGGCGAATCGATCGCGCTCCAGACCTGGCCACCGTCGTTGCTGAAGACGAGGTCCCTCCCGATCGCCGCATAGATGTTCGCCGGATGCTCGGGATCGAACGTCACCGCATGCGCCGCGCGTTTGAGTTCGCCCGCATCGCGCCAGCCGCAAAAGCAGTCCATCGCGCGCTGGATGCCCCGTGGCCCGGCGACGAACAGCCAGCCGCTTTGCATGCTGCCCGGCATGTTCGAATGCACGAGGCGCGTGATGCCGCCGCGCGGGCCGGCGTCCATCAGGCGCCAGCGAGCGCCCGCGTCCTCGCTGCGGAAAATGCCGCTGCCCGGGACATGGGCGTAGAGCGTGTCGGGCCGATCGGCGTGTGCGGTCAGCGCCGCGACATTCAAGCTGACAAGCCCTTCGTTGCGGGCTGACCAGGTGGTGCCGTTGTCGTCGCTGCGCAGCACGCCCATGCCGCGCCCCGCGAGATAGAGCGCGCCCTGATCGCCCGCGGCCACGGCGAGCGAGGTGACGGTGCCGCCCGAACGCACCAGCGAAGATGCAATCGGCGTCCACCGGCGTCCTCCGTCATCGCTGCGGTGCAGCAAGCGGTCCGCGCTTGCCCGATAAAGACGCTTGCTGTCGTTGCTGGCGGCCAGCGCCACTGTGCCGGAGGTCGCGACGGCGGCAACGCCCGCCGATGCCGCGCGGGTTGCCGGCACGCCGGCCAGCAGGGCGAGGGCCCCTGCCGTCCGCGCGCCCGCAACGACCAAACACCGTCGGGTGCTCGTTGCGCGGATCATCAGTTGTCCTTGATCCGGTCGGCGTACTTGGCAGCGATCTCGCCCATCTTCTGCATCATTTCGGCATGCATCTGGAACTCGAGCTTTTCATTGCCGGGCGGCAGCTTGGGCATCGCGGCGCTGCCGGAGGACGCGCCCATTTTTCCCATCATGCCTTGGCCGGAACCCATCTTGCCCATCATGCCGCCGCACATGCCGCCGCCGCCGCTGCCGCCGCTCCGGCACCGCTGGCACCGCCGCCGCCGCACATCATGCCCTTCATGCCGCCTTCGGACTTGCCGCCCATCATGGCGCCCATGCCCGCGCCGCCCATCGAGCCCTCGGACTGCATCATCTTGTGGTGCGTCGACATGTCGCCGGCACCGGGCATGCCGGGCATCGGTGATGTCATCGGTTCCGCGGCAAATGCGGTCGTTCCTGCCAGTACGGCGGCTGCGAACAGGGTGGTTCTGAAAAGATTGCGTTTCATGTCGAATGACCTTCCTTGCTGGGGTTTCAAAATGGCGCGGCGAGGGTTTTCGTCGCGCCGGTGCATGCCGAATCGGCATTTCTGAGCCGAGGCTCGTAGGGGGTTCATCGGGCGGCCTCGTCGCGGGCCGTCCCTCTGTCGCTTGCCGGCACCAGGCCATGCTGCAGCGACGCAAGAAATTTGTCTGGCGGTTCGAAACCAATCACGCGGTAGGGCAACGGCTGGCCCTGCCGGTCGAAGAACACGATGCCGGGCGGGCCCGAACAGCGAAAAACGTCGCAGCAGCGCCTGGTCGTCGGCGTTGTTGGCCGTCACATCCGCGCGCAGCACCAGCACGTCCGCAAGGCGCGCCTGCACCCGCGGATCGCTGAACGTGAAGCGGTCCATCTCCTTGCACGAGACGCACCACTCGGCCCAGAAGTCGAGCATCACGTAGCGCCCGCGGGCCGACTGCACGCGCGCGTCGAGTTCGGCCACGCTCTTGACCGGCTGGAAGGCAAGCTCGGCGCGCACCGGAGCCGCACCGCCTGCGATGCCGCCGAGCGGCTGCAGCAGATCGCGGCTGCCCGACAGCGCGCCGACCAGCAAGGCGATGCCGCCCACCAGCGCGATCACGCCGACGCCCTTGAACAGACGCCGGTGCCCGGCCGCATCGGGCGGCAGCGGATCGATCGCGTGCACGAACATCGCGGAGACGATCAGCAGCGTCGCCCACAGCAGCTGCAACAGCACCAGCGGGACCACGGGAGCAATCAGGTAGACGGCCAGCGCCAGCATCAGCACGCCGAACACGCGCTTGATCGACTGCGTCCAGGGCCCGGCGCGGCGCAGGAAAGCGCCGGCGGTGGCACCGACCACCAGCAACGGCACGCCCATGCCGATCGCCATCGAAAACAGCGCCGTGCCGCCGAGCACCGCATCGCGCGTCTGGCCGATGTAGAGCAAGGCGCCGGCCAGCGGCGCGGCCACGCAGGGGCCCACGATCAACGCGGAGAGCACGCCCATCAGGAACGCGCCGGTCGCGCGTCCCCCGGGGATGCGTCGGCTGACATTCGCGACCGTGCTTTGAAACGACGACGGCAGCCGCAGCTCGAACAGGCCGAACATCGACAACGCGAGCAGCACGAAGATCGCCGCGAAGGCGCCGAGCACCCAGGGGTTCTGCAGGAAGGCCGACAGCAGCGCACCGGCCAGCCCGGCCGCCACGCCGGTCGCCGCGTAGGTGATCGCCATGCCCAGCACGTAGACCGCGGACAGGCCCAACGCCTGCAATCGGCTCGAAGGCTGGCCGTGGCCGACGAGGATCCCCGACAGGATCGGGATCATCGGCAGCATGCAGGGGGTGAAGGCCAGCAGCACGCCGAAGCCGAAGAACGCCGCGACGAGCGCCCAGCGGTCACCGCTGTCGAACAGGCGCCGTACCAGGTCACTGTCCGACGCTTCGCCGCGTGGCGAAGGAACCGCGTCGGCGCTGGCGGTCGAGCGGACCGTCGCCTCCGTGGCGGCAACCGGTTCGCCTGTGGCGCCGGCGCTGGGCAACGCGACGGTCAGGATCTTCTCGATCGGCGGATAGCAGACGCCCCGTGGTTCGTTGCAGCCCTGATAGCTCGCGCGCAACTTGATCGACGCGGGACGCGCCCCGTGCGGCCGCACCAGGCGAATCACGGCCTCGACGGGTTGGTGGTAGACCTCCGTGTTGCCGAAAGTCGGGTCCGCCTTCATGTCGCCGGTCGGCAGCGAAACGCTTCCGATCGACATCCCGGCCGGCTCCTCAATACGAAAGCCGATTCGGTCGCGATAGAGGTAGTAGTCCTTCGCGGGCGTGAGTGTCGCGAGGAGCGTGTCCGCATCCCTGGCGCGAATGCTCAGGCGGTAGGCCTCGTCGGGTGGCAGCAGCTCCGCCTGCGTCGTCGGCCCGCCAAGCCAGTTCTTGATCGTATCCAACGCAACGTCGCCGGCGCGCGCATCGGCATAAGGAGGGGCTGCTGCCCATGCCCCGTGCGCCGGTATCGCGGCAAACAGCAGCGCTGCGATGACGTGCAACAGAGCGGCCTTCACCACGACGACAAAAGCCGCAAGCCGGCGCGGATTCAGACTCATTCGGCAAATTCCTGGTCGATCAGCGTAGGCAACGCGACGAAATCCGGCTTGCCGACGACGCGGCACAGCAGTCGGCCCTTCTTGTCGATGAGGACCGCCGTCGGCGTCAGCGCCACTTGGTTGCGTGCGGCGGCGATCGAACCATCGGAATCGAGCACCACCTTGAACGGCAACTGGTTCTGCTTCGTATAGTCGCGCACATACTCGGGCGGGTCGTAGGACATCGCGACCGCAAGCAGTTCGAAGCCATGCGGTGCCACGCTGTGTCCGGCCAGGGAACGCCGGCGATGCATCTCGGCGCCGCCGGGCAGCACGGCCAGGCCCGCCATGGCGATCATCGACCTTCGGCCAAGGCCTGAGCGCGGTACCCGCCCCGCCCCACGAGCGATGCGAGTGCCGGTGGCCGCGGGGTGCGCGTTGGATTCAACAGTCGCGCGGTTCATGGGCATTGCCTTCGAACCAGCGACGCGATCGCTTGCGGCTGCGAGAACACCACCGAAGCCCGGTCTCCGCGCATGCCGTTGCCCCCGACGACTGGATGGCCGGCGACGGGTCTGGCGCTGCCGCCGTCATTCTCTGAGCCGGGCGCCGACACGCGGCCGCTGGAAGCCGCCTTCAGGCAGGCATGCAGGCCGACGCGAGCAGGTGCATCGGCTGCACCCGCAAAGCCCATCGAGGTGCCCGGCACCACTTCCGCGGGATTCTTCAGCCATGCGTCCGGATGGGGTTCGTTCCACACCAGGCCGGCCCGCTTCAATGCATCCGAATAACGCCCGAACCCCTCGGCCGTGGCCGCCTCGCGGCCCCAGACACCGGCAAGGCCGGGCCCGATCATCTGACGTCCGGGTGTAAAGGAATGGCACGCCATGCAGGCGCGCGTGGCTTGCACGCCGCGCATCGGGTCGCTGGCCGCGCAAGCCGGTGCGTTGCCACTCAGCTCGATCGTCGAGGCAGCCGTCCGCTGTCGGTGAAATGTTCGAATCAAAGGCCCGCTCCTGGGTTGCGCACCGCGATCGATCCGATCGCTGGGGTGCACAGAACATGGCTGGGCGGAGTGCGCGCCTCAATGGCGCGAAGCGCAGTCCAGCCGGGAGTCCGCCACGGCAGCGAGGCCGGTGGCGGCGGGCGCCGGGCGTGCGGTCGGACTCAGTCCGCCAGCAGGCCGCAGCGCCGATCAGGCGAACGTGCGTGGAGGGCGGTCGGGCGCGCCGGTCAGAAAACCGGCGCCGGACGCGAGGGGGAGGACGGGAAACGTGTCGACCAGATGCACCGGCACAAACGCGGGGCTCTGCATCGCAGGCGCTGCGACGACCCCACAGGTCATCGATGCAGCGCAATTGCCGAGGGAAGCCCCGGGCATTTCATCGTCGGCCGCTGCCATGTCGGAGCAAACGACAGCGGGTCGAGCGGCCTCGCCGATCGCATCGGAGCCGGCCTGTGTGGCACCGATGGTCGATGCGATGGATGCTGGCGCTGCCGACGAGACATGCATCTGCATGGCTTCGCAGCCGCGCATCGCACC
This sequence comes from uncultured beta proteobacterium, assembly GCA_963761295.1. Lineage (GTDB taxonomy): Bacteria > Pseudomonadota > Gammaproteobacteria > Burkholderiales > Burkholderiaceae_C > JBBPYC01. The sequence continues at coordinate 357,490 of CAVXGG010000017.1, read as the reverse complement.
ACCCGCAAGCGAAACCAGCGGCAGCGCAATCAGGAGCAACCAGAACAGAACCGTGCGAATGCCGGAGACCATCGCCGAATTATAGAAGTGGCTGCCCGTTCGCGCGATGGTGTGGACATGTGAATGCGACCTCGCGTGGGTCGGCCTGCGCACCGACCCCCGACATGTGAGGCCCGACATCGTCGTGGCGTTGCACGCGTGGCGCCCCGCAGTTGCCTGCGCGCCAGCGCCGCTGCAAGAGGCGGCAACACCACCCATTGCAGGACCGGAACCAGTCCGATGCCCCAACCGGGGACGACCGGCATCGCGTCCGAATAGGACCCCTGGGTCAGCCAGCGGCCCTGCAAGACCAAGGTTTCGATGACGGCGGGGATGCCCACGCCGAAAGCGATCAACAACAGCAATTGCCGTCCGGTCGGCGCCGCGATCCAGTTGCGCCGTCGCACCAGTGCGGCGACCAGCCAGTAGGACATCAACAGGATGACAGCGTCCCCGAGCGGGGCCCGGGTGCGGGTCTCGACGGCTTCCATATGAACATCGACCGCATCGTCTTGCACGGCCATACCGGCCGCACCGGGCGCGGGCAGGCCGAGCGACATCGTGGCGGCAGCCCCGAGCAACAGCTGCCGTCGTCGCACACTGACTGCGCGCGTTTCAACCGGACCGTTCGAGCCCTGCTCTGCTTTCATCGCCACTCGCCTGTCGTTACCTGTTCCGTCGTTGCGCCGCCCCTCGTCTTGAAATATCTGGCGACCGTTCGGGCGCTCGCCACCCAAGGCGTCACAGCATGTAGCCGATGTCCGAGGTCGTCGTGGGGTAGGAGAACATGGTCGTCTTCAGGTCCTCTGCCGTGAGGCCTTTGCGCACGGCCAACGCGAAGATGTTGATCACCTCGTCGACATGCGGCCCGATCAGGGGCGCGCCCAGGATGCGGCCGGTGCCCTCTTCGACCAGGGTCTTGAACCCGTAGGTCGTCTCGGCCACACGCCGCGCCGTGTACCAGTCCGATCCTTTCTCGCTCCGCATTTGGAACCGCAGTCCCTGGTCGCGCGCCTGCTGCTCGCCGAGGCCGACCGAGGCGATCGGCGGGATCGTAAGGCGACGCTGGGCACGCCCGCATAGTCGGGGCGCTTGTGGTTGCCTTCGAGCATGTTGGCGGCGGCAACCTTCGCGTCATGGCTCGCGACGGGGGTCAGTGGGGGGCCGCTCGAGGCCGCATCGCCGACCGCATAGACGGCCGGGTTGGACACGCTCTGCAAAAACTCGTTGAGTTGCATCCGTCCATGCTCGCTGTGCACGCCGGCCGCCGCGAGATCGAGCGGTTCGAGATCGGGCACGCGCCCGGCCGCATGCACGACGAGATCGGCGTCGAATTGCACGTCCTTGCCGTTCGACGAAGCGCGGACCGACAGCCCGCCGCCGCTCTTTTTCTCGACGGCGGTTGCACGTGTGTTCAGGCGCACGTCGATCCCGACCTCCTCGAATTTCTGCATCAACCAGCCAACCAGGTCCGGATCGAACGGCGTGAGCATGCGCGCTCCCTGCTCGAGCGCGGTCACCTGCGCGCCGGCGAGCGCGGCGAGATTCGCGAACTCGGCCGCGATGAAGCCGCCGCCGATCAACACGATCTTCTTCGGCAACTGGTCGAGTGCGAGGAAGTCGGTGCTGGTGACGATGTGCTCGGCGCCCGCAATGTCGAGCGGCATCGGGACGGCGCCGACCGCGATCAGCACGAACCGCCCTTCGAGCACCGCGCCGCCGACTTCGACCGAACGCGGCCCGCGGAACCGGGCGCGTCCGCGATAGGCGTCGATGCCATGCTCGGCGAAGCTTTTTTCCTTCGACGCCGGCACCGGCTCGGTGAACGTGCGCTTGAACTTCATCAGTTCGTTCCACGCAATCAGCGGCTCACCGCCAGCCACGCCGTGGCCGCGCATGCGGCGCACCTGGTCGACCGCCTCGGCGGCGCCGACCAGCACTTTTTTCGGATCGCAGCCGCGCAGCGCGCAGGTGCCGCCGAACGGCAGATGGTCGATCACCGCCACGCTCCAGCCAGCCAAGCGGCAACGGGTGGCTGCGCCCGAGGCGCCGGTCCCGGTGCCGATCACGACGAGGTCGTAGGGTTTGCTCATCTGGGTTCGGCACGATCGCCCGGATCGGATGGGATGGGCGGTTTCGTGGACGAGGCCGGCTCGAATGACCGCCGGTCGACGGGCTTGCTTCGCAGGTATTTGGCAAGCGCAAGTACGCCCAGGACCAGCCCGACCACGACAAGCAGGCCGATCAGCCCCATGCCCCCCATCATCCAGCCCATGCCACCCATGTTTTCCATATTCATCATCATTGCTCTGTTCCTCTTGGTTATCCGGCGCAGCAAGACAGCTGCGTCACGTCTTTGGAGAAGGTCTGCGCGGCAAGCTTCAGGCCTTCGACCATCGTCAGGTACGGGAGCGACCGCCTGCACACCCACGAGGCGCCGGCTGTTCTTGTCGATCACGAGTTTGATGAAGCCGCGCGTGTCGAAGTTCACGAGCGCGCGCGGCACGTTGTCGAGCGTGAGCAGACGGCTGTCGGTCTCGATGCCGGCCTGGTTCGCCTGCGCCTCGCTGTCACCCACGGTCGCGACCTGCGGGTCCGTGAACACCACCGCCGGCATGGCGGTCAGGTCGAGCGCAGCAGCGCCGCCGGTCATGTTGACGGCTGCGCGGGTCCCGGCGGCGGCCGCGACATAGACGTACTGCGGCTGGTCGGTGCAGTCGCCGGCGGCGAAGATATTGGGGTTGCCGGCGCGCATACCCGGGTCCACGACGATGGCGCCTCGCGCATCGATGGCGATGCCGGCGGCGTCGAGCCCGAGGCCTTGCGTGTGGGGCGTTCGGCCAGTTGCGATCAGCAGTTGGTCGCAGTGCAGGTCACCTCGTTCGGTGGTGAGCACGAACTCGCCATCGGCGTGCATCACCCGACGGGCCTGCTCGTGCTCCCGCACGTCGATCCCCTCGGCGCGGAACGCCGCCGCGATCGCCGCGCCGACCGCCGGATCTTCACGCAGGAACAACGTATGGCGAGCCAGGATCGTGACCCGGCTGCCCAGTCGCGCGAATGCTTGCGCCAATTCCAGCGCGACCACCGACGAGCCGATCACGGCCAGGCGATCGGGGATGACAGCGCTCGCGAGCGCCTCGGTGGACGTCCAATAGGGCGTCTCCTGCAGGCCGGGGATCGGCGGTACGGCGGCCCTGGCGCCGGTGGCGACCAGGCAGCGGTCGAATGCCAACGTCTGCTCGGCACCGTCCGCCGACTTCACGGCGAGCTGTCTGCCGTTCCGGAACCGCGCCTCGCCACGCAGCAGCGTGATGGCAGGATTGCCTTCCAGAATGGTTTCGTACCTGGCCTGCCGCAGTTCATCGACGCGTGTCTGCTGCTGGGCAAGCAAGCCGCCGCGGTCGATGGTTGGCTGCGCTGTGGTGAACCCCGGCGTCGAATGGGCTTGCGCGCCGCAGATGCGCGACCTGGGCCGCGCGGATCATGATCTTGGAAGGCACGCAGCCGATGTTCACGCAGGTGCCGCCGATGGTGCCGCGCTCGATCAGTGTGACGCGCGCCCCCCGCTCGGCCGCCTTCAACGCGGCCGCCATGGCCGCGCCGCCGCTGCCGATGATGGCGATGTGTAACCCGCCCGACGCCGCTGTCTGTGACAGCCGATCCGCGGAGCGGGCTGCAGGCGTCCTTCCCTCGAAGGCCGCTCGATATCCGAGCGCGGCGACCGCGCTTCTGCATCCGGTCGCGGCTCTCGGCATCGGCTGTCACTGCTGTTCCAGCGAAGACGGATAGCCCGCGTTCCTCGTCGCCTCGGTCAGGTTCCGGACACTGGTTTTGGCATCGTCGGAGGTGACGATCGCCCGACGCTTGTCGAAGTTCACCTCGGCCTTGCTGACGCCGTCCACGCGCGTCAGCGCCTTCTTCGCGGTGATCGGGCATACGGGGCAGTCCATGGTCGGCACCGACAGCGTGACGGTCTGGACCGCGGCCCAGGACGGGGCAGCGACCAACAGGAGCGTGATCAATGCAAGAGACGCTTTTTTTATGTCGATTTCCTTTCAATAAAACCAGGGTGCCAGGTACGGAAAGACGAGCCCCAGCAGCACCAGCGCGGCGATCGCCCAGAACAGCACCCGGCTCGCAGTCCGCAGCCGGGCGAAAGATCCGGCGTGCGGCCAAGACCAGCGCGAGCAGCGCCAGGCCGATGAAGACCAGGCGATAGGGTTCGAGCGCGCTCAGGTTCGCGATCCACGCGCCGCCGATTCCCAGAGAAAGCAGCACCAGCGGCCCAAGGCAGCAGGCGGAAGCAAGGAGCGCCGCCACGCCCCCGATTGCCAGTGCAGCGCGTCCGTCGCGTAATTCGTTCATCCGGGTTCTCCTTCGATCCGTTGCTCGGTCGAAGTAAGCTTGAAGCCGTACCTCGGTACGGCCCCAAGCGGCATGGACGGCCCCCTTCAATCCCTCACGATCGGTGCGGTCGCAGCCGCCGCCTCGGTCGGTGTCGAGACCATTCGTTTCCATCAGCGAAAGGGCCTTCTGAATGAACCCGACCGGCCACAAGGAGGCATCCGGCGCTATGGCGCGCGCGATGTCGCCCGCGTCCGGCTCATCAAGTCCGCGCAACGGCTCGGCTTCAGCCTGGGCGAGGTCGCGGGACTGCTGGTGCTGGACGACGGCACTCACTGCGATGCGGCGCGCGTACTCGCCGAAGCCAAGCTGGCCGCCGTCAGGGGAAAGCTTGCCGGACTGCGCCGGATCGAATCAGCGCTGAAGGAAATGATCGCCGAGTGCAGGCAGGCCGGAGGCAGTGTCTGCTGCCCGGTGATCGCAGCGCTCCAGACAGCGAAAACGGATTGAGGCGGCGGGCCGTGCGGCCCCTCCATTTCGCTGCAAGGTGTGAGCAAGACCTCGGCGCGGGCAGCCTCTGCCGCATGGCGGTCATCGCATCATCCCGCCCATCCCGTTCATCATCCCGCCACCCATCATTCCCCCATGCATGAAGAACATCGCCAGCAGGGCGATCAACGCGAGCGCGCCGATCACGGCCAGCACGATCACCACGATCCGCATTGCCGATCCTTTCTTTCGCTCATCCACGGGTGGCTCCGTTGTCGGCAATCCGCTTCCACGTCTTGCCCTGGTCCGGACTCACGAACACGTTGCGCTTGAAGGTCGCGATCGCGATCTCGTCCGGCCGCTTCGGGTTCTGCGCGATGTAGGCGACCGCATCCTCGCCCAGCGGCGGCAGCGCAATCGCCTGCGGCGCAGCACCCGCCTCGAGCCCGATCCGCATCAGTTGCGGCTTGCCTGCATGCGCGCTGTACCAGAGGTGCTTGTCGTCGAGATCGAAGGTTTCGGCGAGCACTTGCGCGCCGCCTGCGATCCGCTCGAAGTTCTCGGCCGAATCGCGCGAGAGGTACAGCCCATCGGTCGTGCCGACAGCGACCACATCGGCGTCGGTCGGATGGACCGCGAGGCTCCTGAGTTCGCCGTCCAGCCCCTTGGCAGCCGCCTGCGTCCACTTGAGACCGTCGTTGCGCGTGTGGAAGATGCCGGACTGGCTCATGCGCGAGTTGGGCCCGTGATTGACGACGTAGACCGCATTGGTGCCGTAGCTCGTGGCCAGCAGGTGGAAGTCCGATTCGCCTTCGAGACCCAGCTTCTGCCAGGACTTGCCGCCATCGCTGCTCTTGATCAGGCCGAACGGATTGACCAGGCCCGAACCCGGTGCCGGATGACCGCTGCTGTAGAGCGTGTCGCGGGTTCCGGAAAACCCCATGTAGTCGTGCGCGGGGCCCGCCGACTTCGCCCAGCGGCCGGCCTCGTAGACCGCGAGACCGTGATGACTCGGGATCATCAGGCGGGTCCCGTCGGCGCTGTAGGACAGACCGTGGATGTGGGTCAGGGTGGCCGGCTCTGCCGCCCGCACCGGCGTGGTCGCGCCAAAGCTGACGACCACTGCACTCCACAGGATGTTGCGTACGTTTTTGTTCAGTTTCATATCGATGTTTCCAAGAAAAGGAAGAGAAGAGGAAAGGCATACCGTCTCGGCACGCGCCATGTCGATGGAGCGGTCCGGCGGGCGAGACCGATCAGAAGGCCGAGCATCGGGGTGTCCGATGACGCCGACGTTCGCCGCTGGTTCGTCGTCAACCAGTGGGTTTGTTCCTGCTGCGCAATTACAGTCAACGCGTGCGGCAGCAAGTGGCCCGCAGCGCAGTTTGTTGAACCCAACCGAACACTTCGCAAAAATGAGCGACGCCATGGACTCTTCCCCGACGTGCGACCGGCCATCATGCGTGAATGCCGACGCACTGAACGCTCAGTGCCTTTGCCTGCGGCTCGACACCGGCACGCTCGAGTCCGCGCTCGATCCGGAGCTCGGCACGCCGCGGATCGCGGCGCTGGTACGGGAGCGCTGCCCGCATCTGTTCGCCGAGCAGCCGGTGTTCGTCGCCGCGCCGCTCGTCGAGCGCATGGCGCAGGTCGTGCGCGCGGTGGAATCGGTCGTCGCCCTGCCGGCCTATCCAGCGCTTGCGCTCGCCACCGCACCGCCGATCGCGCAAATGCCGCCGCCGGGTCCGCAAGGCGTGTTCTTCGGCTACGACTTCCATCTGCAGGGCGACCGGCTGGGCCTGATCGAGATCAACACCAATGCGGGCGGCGCCTTGCTGAACGTCGCGTTGGCGCGGGCCCAGCGCGGGCAATGCGCAGCGGTCGGCCCGCTGCAGCCCGACGCGGCGGGCGTGGCGGCGTTCGAGCAAGCCATCGTCGACATGTTCCGGAACGAGTGGCAACTGGCGGGCCGGCAGCACCCGCTGAAGACCATCGCGATCGTCGATCAGGCGCCCGAGCGGCAATATCTTTATCCCGAATTCCTGCTGTTCGAGCGCCTGTTCGAACGCCACGGACTGAACGCGGTCGTGACCGACCCCGCAGGGCTCGAATGGCGCGCAGGGCTACTTTGGTGCGGTGAGCAGGCCATCGATCTGGTCTACAACCGGCTGACGGATTTCTATCTGGAGGCGGCCGAGAGCACCGCATTGCGCACCGCCTTTCTCGAAGACGCCGTGGTGCTGACTCCGCACCCGCATGCGCATGCGCTCTACGCCGACAAACGACGGCTGGCGCTGCTCAGCGACGAGGCCGCGTTGCAGGCGCTCGAAGTGCCCGCCGACACACGGGCGCTGTTGCTCGCGAACATCCCGCGCACCGAAGTGGTCGAGCCTGCCGACGCGGATCGGCTCTGGAAGTCGCGCCGCGGGCTGTTCTTCAAGCCGGTGCATGGCTACGGCAGCCGCGCTGCGTATCGCGGCGACAAACTCACACAACGCGTCTGGCAGGACATCCTGGCCGGCAGCTACGTGGCGCAGGCGATTGTTGCGCCCGGTGTGCGCCGGGTCGATGCGCAGAGCGAGGCCGGAGCGCTGAAGTTCGATCTGCGCGCTTACGTCTACCAGGGGCGGACGCAGTGGCTCGCAGCGCGTCTCTATCAAGGGCAGACCACCAATTTCCGCACCGCCGGTGGCGGCTTTGCGCCGGTCTACAGCACCGTGGGCACTGCGCACACTGGCAGCGCATGCACCGTCAGACCGTTGCAAGTGCGCAAGCCCGATGACAAGATCGATCCTGGTGGTTGATCCATTCGGAAGGCGAAAAGCGGACAGGAGCCCAATGGCAGATCAGACGAGCACGCGCTCGATCCCGCCCGCGTTCGCGGCCTTCACGTAGTCGGGCAGCCAGTCCTTGCCGAGAATGCGGTTCGCCATCTCGACCACGATGTAGTCGGCCTCCAGCAAACCGTTCTGCAGATCGTCCTCGTAGCGCTTCAGGCCCTGCAGACAGCTCGGGCAGCTCGTGAGAATCTTGACGTTGGCCGACTTGGGCGCTGGTGTGTCACCGCCTGCATCGAGCGCGCGCAATGCCGCAGCGCCTTTTTGAATTTCTTCTTCCTTGCGAAACCGCACCTGCGTTGCAATGTCCGGCCGCGTGACGCCCAGCGTGCCGGACTCGCCGCAGCAGCGGTCGTTCTTCAGCACCTGGTCGCCGACCAGCGCCTTCACGGTCTTCATCGGCTCCTGCAGCTTCATCGGCGTGTGGCAGGGGTCGTGATAGAGATACGCGCCCTGGTTGTCGGCCGGCAGCGTGATGCCTTTTTCGAGCAGGTATTCGTGGATGTCGATGATCCGGCAGCCGGGAAAGATCTTCTCGAACTGATAGCCCTGCAACTGGTCGTAGCAGGTGCCGCAGCTGACCACCACGGTCTTGATGTCGAGGTAGTTCAGCGTGTTGGCCACGCGGTGGAACAGCACCCGGTTGTCGGTGATGATCTTGTCGGCCTTGTCGTACTGGCCCGAGCCGCGCTGCGGATAGCCGCAGCACAGATAGCCGGGCGGCAGCACGGTCTGCACGCCCGCATGCCAGAGCATCGCCTGCGTGGCCAAGCCGACCTGGCTGAACAGCCGCTCCGAGCCGCAGCCGGGAAAATAGAAAACCGCTTCGGTCTCGGACGTCGAGCGCTTCGGGTCCCGGATCACCGGCACGTAATCCTTGTCTTCGATGTCGAGCAGCGCACGCGCGGTGCGCTTCGGCAGCCCGCCGGGCAGCTTTTTGTTGATGAAGTGAATCACCTGCTCCTTGACCGGCGCGGCGCCGATCGTGGCGGGCGGGCTCGCGGTCTGCTTGCGCGCCACGCGCTTCATCAGATCGTTGGCGATGCGCTGCGCCTTGAAGCCGACGTCCACCATCAGCGTGCGCATCACCTTGATGGTCTGCGGGCTGGTCGCGTTCAGCATCAGCATCGCGGCCGCGTTGCCGGGCCGGAAGCTCTTCTTGCCCATCTTGCGCAACAGGTTGCGCATGTTCATCGACACCTCGCCGAAGTCGATATCGACCGGGCACGGCGTCAGGCACTTGTGGCAGACCGTGCAGTGATCGGCCACGTCCTCGAACTCTTCCCAGTGTTTGAGCGAGATGCCGCGCCGGGTCTGTTCCTCGTACAGGAACGCCTCGACCAGCAGCGAGGTCGCCAGGATCTTGTTGCGCGGGCTGTACAGCAGATTGGCTCTGGGCACATGCGTGGCGCAGACCGGCTTGCACTTGCCGCAGCGCAGACAGTCCTTGATGCTGTGGGCAATGTCGCCGATGTCGCTCTGCTGCATGATCAGCGACTCGTGCCCCATCAAGCCGAAGCTCGGCGTGTAGGCGTTCGTCAGATCGGCGTGCAGTGCGGGATTGCCGCGCAGCAGCTTGCCCTTGTTGAAGCGGCCTTCCGGGTCGACCTTGTGCTTGTAATCGGTGAATGGCTGCACTTCGGCTTCGGTCAGGAACTCAAGCTTCGTGATGCCGATGCCGTGTTCGCCCGAGATCACGCCGCCCAGGCTGCGTGCGAGCGCCATGATGCGTTCGACCGCCTCGTGCGCGGCCTGCAGCATCTCGTAGTCGTCGCTGTTGACCGGGATGTTGGTATGCACATTGCCGTCGCCCGCATGCATGTGCAGCGCGATCCAGACCCTGCCTTTCAGCACGCGCTGATGGACGCTTCGGCATTCTTCGAGGATCGGCGCGAACGGCGCGCCGTTGAAGATGCGCTGCAGCTCGGCGCGCAACTGGGTTTTCCAGCTGGCGCGCAAGCTGTGATCCTGCAACTGCGGGAACAGCGTTTCGACGTCGTGCAGCCAGCCTTGCCACTGCGCGCGCACGTCGTTGATCAAGCTGAGCGCCTGCGCCACGCGGTCTTCGAGCAACTCGGGCGTGGCGATTTGCGACGCGTCATCGCTTTTGCCGAGCGGCAGGTTGCCGTGCAGGAAAAATGCTTCCAACTCGTCGCAAAGCTCGAGCTTGTTGCGCAGGGAAAGCTCGATGTTGATGCGTTCGATGCCGTCGCTGTATTCGGCCATGCGCGGCAGCGGGATCACCACGTCTTCGTTGATCTTGAACGCGTTGGTGTGCCGGCTGATCGCGGCCGTGCGCTTGCGGTCGAGCCAGAATTTCCTGCGCGCATCGGGGCTGATCGCGATGAAGCCTTCGCCGTTGCGTGAGTTCGCGATGCGCACCACTTCGCTGGTCGCACGCGCCACCGCGTCCGCATCGTCGCCCACGATGTCGCCGAACAGCGCCATCTTCGGCACGCTGCCGTTGCTGCCGCCACGCTTCGATTTGGTCGCATAACCAACGGCACGCAGGTAGCGGTCGTCCAGGTGCTCCAGTCCCGCGAGCAGCACGCCGGAGCGCTTGGCCTCGGCGAACATGAAATCCTTGATCTCGACGATGCTCGGCACCGCGTCTTTTGCGTTGCCGAAGAACTCGAGGCAGACCGTGCGCGTGTGCGCAGGCATCCTGTGCACGATCCAGCGCGCGCTCGTGATCAGGCCGTCGCAGCCTTCCTTCTGGATGCCGGGCAGGCCCGACAGAAACTTGTCGGTCACGTCCTTGCCGAGGCCTTCCTTGCGAAAGGTCCTGCCGGCGATGTCGAGCCGCTCGGTCCGCAGCGGCGTCTTGCCGTCGGCTGCGAAATATTCGAGTTCGAAGCTTGCGGTCGGCGCGTCGTGGATCTTGCCCAGGTTGTGGCCCAGCCGCGTGACTTCGAGCCATTCGGCGTCCGGCGTGACCATGCGCCAGGAAGCGAGGTTGTCCAGCGCGGTGCCCCAGAGCACCGCCTTCTTGCCGCCCGCGTTCATCGCGATGTTGCCGCCGATGCAGGATGCTTCGGCCGAAGTCGGATCGACCGCAAACACATAGCCCGCGCGTTCGGCCGCGTCCGCCACGCGTTGCGTGACCACGCCGGCCTCGGTCCAGACGGTCGGCACCGGATGATCGACGCCGGGCAGCTCGCGCAACTCGACCTCGGTCATCGCTTCGAGCTTTTCGGTGTTGATGACCACGCTGTTCCAGGTCAGCGGAATCGCGCCGCCCGTGTAGCCGGTGCCGCCGCCGCGCGGGATGATCGTCAGGCCGAGTTCGATGCAGCCCTTCACAAGATGCGCCATCTCGGCTTCGGTGTCCGGCGTGAGTACGACGAACGGGTATTCGACGCGCCAGTCGGTCGCATCGGTCACATGCGAGACGCGGCTGAACGCGTCGAACTTGACGTTGTCGTGCGCGGTCAGCCGGCGCAGCTTGGTCACCGTGCGCCGGCGCAGGTCGTACGATTCGGCGAAGCGCGTGGCGAATGCGCGCAACGCAGCCCGCGCGCTGTCCAGCAGTTCACCGACCAGCGCATCGCGCTCGCCGTCTTCCTGCGGGGTGCGACGCTTTTGCACCTCCACCAGCCGATGCTCGAGCGCATCGACCAGCATCTTGCGGCGCTTCGGATTGTCCAGCAGGTCGTCCTGCAGATAGGGATTCCGCTGCACCGCCCAGATGTCGCCGAGCACCTCATACAGCATGCGCGCGGAGCGGCCGGTGCGGCGCTCCTGGCGCAGCGTTTCGAGCAACTGCCAGCCGCGCTCGCCGAGCAGCCGCAGCACGATTTCGCGGTCCGAGAACGACGTGTAGTTGTACGGAATCTCGCGCAGCCGCGGCGCATCCGCGGTCTGTGGCACGAACTGATTCAGTGGGGTGGGTGCATTCATCGAAAGTCGGGTGGGTTGTTCAGCCAGAACAGGGAACCCGGCTGGAGGGGAATTTTAGTGTGGCAAGGGGTTTTCGGCCCGCTGAAGGGGATGTTCACCGGCAGGGGCCGAGGGCCCGTTTTGCCTCATGGGGCAGCAGGGCTCAACGACCATTTTCCGCGCCCGTCGAGATCCGTTGGGCAGCAACGCGCTCGCTGTCTGCGGGTCAGCCTGCCAAGGGGGCAGTCGCGCGCCATCAGGCCGAACGCAGGTTTTGGTGTCTTCGGGTGTGCGAACGCGCCGCGCCGCCCATTCGGATCCAGCAATCTCCGGCACGCCCCTCACGCTCGAACGCCTCGATATCGGAAGCGCTGAACATTCTGGACTCCGACAGCGCTGCGGGCATGGGAGGCGCACGAGCCAACCGATTGGCCAGATCGATTCGGACGGGCGATGAGGCGGCTCCAGGACTTCCGCTCACTGTGTGGCCCGATCCGTGCCGACGCACATCGGACAGGGCCTGTGAGCACGGGTCCAACGCTGCGGAGATCTCGTTGTCTTGCGTGGGCGGTGTGGGCAGGGGCATTCCCTGGCTGAAGTCATTTTCGGCCCTGGCGGAACGGCGCAGTCGACTCGCAGCTGACCATTTTGCCGGCCAGCAGTTCAACGCGGCGCGCCCGGACGCAGCCGGTCGCGCCGCACGGCCTTGAGGGGAAACCCCGCTTGCGCGCCGGCCTGACGCGGGTTAAATCCCCCTGTCACAAACCCGTCGCAAACTGGCCGGCTCAGCAACCAGAACATGAAGGATCAATCGATGTCGATGAAAAGACGCAGCTTCACCTCCGCCGCACTCGCGACTGCGCTGCTCGCCGCGCCGATGCTGCCGGCCCACGCCCAGACCGAAATCCAGTGGTGGCACGCGATGAGCGGCCCGCTCGGCGACTGGGTCGGCGACCTCGCGAAGGAATACAACGAAAGCCAGAAGAACTACAAGGTCGTGCCGACCTACAAAGGCCAGTACGCCGAAGCGTTGACAGCCGCGATCGCCGCATTCCGCAGCGGCAACGCGCCGCACATCCTGCAGGTGTTCGAAGTCGGCACCGCGACGATGATGGCGTCCAAAGGCGCGATCAAGCCGGTGGCCGAAGTGATGAAGCTGGGCGACGAGAAATTCGACCCGAGCGTGTATATCCCGGCCGTGGCCGGCTACTACACGGCGCCGAGCGGCGACATGCTGAGCCTGCCGTTCAACAGTTCGACCACGATTTTTTATTACAACAAGGATGCGTTCAAGGCCGCCGGCCTCGACCCTGAAAAAGCACCCAAAACCTGGCCCGAAGTGATTGCCGCTGCCGAAAAGCTCAAGGCAAGCGGCCATGCCTGCCCCTACACGACGAGCTGGGTGAGCTGGACGCAACTGGAGAGCTTCTCGACCTGGCACAACACGCTGTTCGCGAGCGAGAACAACGGCTTCGGCGGGTTGGGTGCGCGGCTCGAATTCAACTCGCCGCTGCATGTGAAGCACTTCGAGAATCTCGCCGACATGTCGAAGAAGGGCTTGTTCGTCTACAAGGGCCGCAACAACACGCCGGACTCGGCATTCCCGGCCGGTGAATGCGCAATGATGACCGGCTCGTCCGGCCTGTATGCGCGTGTATCGAAAGACGCCAAGTTCGCCTACGGCATCTCGACGCTGCCGTACTACCCCGATGTGCAAGGTGCACCGCAAAACACGATCATCGGCGGCGCGAGTCTCTGGGTGATGTCGGGCAAGAAGCCCGAGGAGTACAAGGGCGTGGCCGACTTCTTCCAGTATCTGTCGAAGCCCGACGTGCAGTCTGCCAGCCACAAACGCACCGGTTACCTGCCGATCACGATGGCCGCGTACAAGCTGACCGAGGATTCAGGCTTCTACAAGGAAAAGCCCGGCACCGACGTGGCCGTCACGCAGATGATCAAAAAGACCACCGACAAGTCGCGCGGCATTCGCCTGGGCAATTTCGTGCAGATCCGCACCATCGTGGATGAGGAAACCGAGCAGATCTGGTCGGGCAAGAAGACCGCCAGGGAAGCGCTGGACGAAGCCGTCAAACGTGGCAACGAGCAGCTTGAGCGGTTCGAGAAAGCAAACAAAGGCTGATGCTCACGCCCAGCTCCGCTCCCTGCGGTCGACTGTCGCCTTCCACCGACCCGGAAGGATGACGTTCTCCCCCAGGCTTCGCCTACCCCCACCGGGGGTGGCGCCAGCGGCCCGGCAAAAGCCGGCTCTGCTGCGCCCGTCGGAATCGGGGGCAAAGGTGGTGGGATCGCCTTCGGCGCAGCTTGCGGTCCGCATTGTCGACACTCAGGTAAACACTCTGTAGCGACCGCACTGCAGCGCATTAGACTCAGGCCCGCCGCGCTCGCAACCAGCGAGTCGGCGGGTTTGTTTTTTTCCGTCTTCTCTTACTCGGCCACGTCGCGCTCTCCCTTCCGTCCTTCAGACCACGACCCCTTGGAAAAACGCGTCCTGTTCCGCTCGCGCTGGCTGCCGTGGCTGCTGATCGCGCCGCAGATGGCGGTGGTGCTGGTCTTTTTCTTCTGGCCGGCGAGCCAGGCCATCGTGCAGTCGCTGCAAAGCGAAGACGCATTCGGCATGTCGACGCAGTGGGTCGGGCTCGAGAACTTCCGAAGATTGTTCGAAGACTCGGCGTATCTCGAGTCGTTCAAGACCACCGCCTGGTTTTCGGTGCTGGTCGCAGGCCTCGGACTGTCGATCTCGCTCGTGCTCGCGATTTTTGCAGATCGCATCCTGCGCGGCGGCATCGTCTACAAGACGTTTCTCGTGATTCCGTACGCAGTGGCACCGGCCATCGCCGGCGTGCTGTGGCTCTTCATGTTCTCGCCGACGGTCGGTATCGTGGCCTACGCGCTGCGTTACTTCGAGGTCGAGTGGAACTACCTGCTGAACTCGAACCAGGCGATGGCGTTGATCGTGATGGCCGCGGTCTGGAAGCAGATTTCCTACAACTTCCTGTTTTTCCTTGCGGGTCTGCAATCGATCCCGAAAGCACTGATCGAAGCGGCTGCGATCGACGGCGCCGGTCCGCTGAAACGCTTCTTCGACATCCAGGTGCCGCTGCTGTCGCCGACCACGTTCTTTCTGCTGGTCATCAACATCGTCTATGCGTTCTTCGACACGTTCGCGATCATCGATGCGATGACGCAGGGTGGCCCGGGGCGCGACACCACGATCTTGGTCTACAAGGTGTATCACGACGGGTTTCTCGCGCTCGACCTCGGCGGCTCGGCGGCGCAGTCGGTGATCCTGATGGCGATCGTGGTGCTGCTGACCGTGGTTCAGTTCCGCTTCATCGAGAAAAAGGTGAACTACTGATGGAGCACCGTTGATGGTCGAGCGCCGCCCTGCCTTGAAGCTGCTGTCGCATCTGGTGCTGATCCTCGGCATCGCGATCGTGGTGTTTCCGATCTACCTCGCGTTCGTCGCCTCCACCCACACGCGGCTCGACATCGTGCAGGTGCCGATGCCGGTGTTTCCCGGTCCGCATCTGGTCGAAAACTACACCGGCGCGATCACCGGCGAAGGCATCACGCAGGGCGCGGGGGCGCCGGTCGGCCGCATGCTGTGGGTCAGCCTCGTGACGGCGCTGGTCATCAGCATCGGCAAGATCGCGATCTCGCTGCTGTCGGCGTTCGCGATCGTCTACTTCCGGTTTCCGTTCAAGCAGTTGATGTTCTGGATGATCTTCGTGACGCTGATGCTGCCGGTGGAAGTGCGCATCCTGCCGACCTACAAGGTAGTGGCCGATCTGGGCATGCTCAACACCTATGCGGGCCTGACGGTGCCGCTGATCGCCTCGGCAACCGCGACGTTTCTGTTCCGGCAGTTCTTTCTGACGGTGCCCGATGAGCTGGTCGAAGCCGCGCGCATCGACGGCGCCGCACCGATGCGGTTTTTCTGGGACGTGCTGGTGCCGCTGTCGCAAACCTCGATCGCGGCCCTCTTCGTCATCCAGTTCATCTACGGCTGGAACCAGTACCTGTGGCCGCTGTTGGCCACCACAACCGAGGACATGTACCCGATCGTGATCGGCATCAAACGCATGATCGCCGTGGGCGATGCGGCAACCGACTGGAACATCATCATGGCCACCGCGATCCTTGCGATGCTGCCGCCGGCGCTGGTGGTCGTGCTGATGCAGAAATGGTTCGTCAAGGGCTTGGTGGACACCGAAAAATAACAACGACATGGCATCGATCTCCCTTCGCAACGTGATCAAGCGCTACGGCACGGGCGCAAAAGCCAACCAGGTGATCCACGGCGTCTCGGCCGACATCCCCGACGGCGAATTCGTCGTGATCGTCGGCCCGTCGGGCTGCGGCAAATCGACCTTGCTGCGCATGGTGGCCGGGCTGGAGGAGATCAGCTCGGGCGAAATCGCGATCGGCGACCGTGTGGTCAACGACGTCGAGCCGGCCGAGCGCGACATCGCGATGGTGTTCCAGAACTACGCGCTCTATCCGCACATGACCGTGTTCGACAACATGGCATACGGCCTCAAGATCGCCAAGGTGCCGAAGGACCAGATCAGGACGCGCGTCGACAAGGCCGCGAAGATTCTGGAGCTCGGCGCGCTGCTCAAACGCAAGCCGCGCGAACTCTCGGGCGGCCAGCGCCAGCGCGTCGCGATGGGCCGCGCGATCGTGCGCGAGCCGGCCGTGTTCCTGTTCGACGAGCCGCTGTCGAACCTCGATGCCAAGCTGCGCGCGCAGACCCGGCTCGAGATCCAGAAGCTGCACCGCGAACTCGCGACCACGTCCCTCTTCGTCACGCACGATCAGGTCGAGGCGATGACGCTCGCGCAACGCATGATCGTGATGAACGCCGGCGTGATGGAGCAGTTCGGCACGCCGCTCGAGGTCTACACCGAACCCGCCACCACGTTCGTCGCGAGCTTCATGGGCTCACCGCCGATGAACCTGTTGAAAAATTCGCCCGGCGCGCGCCCGGGTCTGCTGCTCGGGATTCGGCCCGAGCATCTGAAGATCACCACCGACTCGGGTGGCTGGCCGCTCGCTGTCGAAGCCGTCGAAATGCTCGGCGCCGAGCGGCTGGTCTATGCGCGGCTCGGCGACGAAGCGCTGATCCTGCGCACCGACGAAGGCGACCCGGCGCCGGCCGCGGGAGATGCGATCCGTGTGCTGCCGCGTGCCGACCGCATCCATTGGTTCGACGCGGGCAGCGGGCGACGCGTCGTTCTCTGACGATCATTCCTGTGCTGCGTTTTCAGGAGCTGAACGCGCAGGCGGTGCCTGGGCCGCCTGCGCATCGGGCATACGAAAACACCGGCGGGACCGAGCACCCGCCACGCTTGGTGTTTGCCCGGGAATATCGTGAACAAGCCTGTGGATCGATCCGTTGGGAACTCCGCAAGCCGTTGATCTGCCAGCAGATTTCGCCACTGATGAAAAAAGTGGCAACGCTGTCGAACCGACACGCGACTGCGTTCACCGCCGCCAACCACGCATCAGCACCCACTGACTGCTCGCGGCTGCCAGCACCAGCGCGGCGTAGCCCGCCATCTCGCCGTCTCGGCCGAGCACCCCCAGCGCAGCGGCCGACGCGAAGCTGCCCGCCAACGTGTTGATCCAGCCGGCGCGCCAGACGCGCTGCAACCGACCGGTCGCTGCGGGGCCGGCATCGACCCGCGGCGGCATCAGCGCCCCGGCCAGCGCCAACAGCCAGCCTGTGAAACACGCCGGTGCCAGAAAGTTGAGCAGGTGATTGCCGATGGCGAGCCAGTCCATGGCGCCAGACGATAGCAAGGCTCGCGCAGAGGCGTCCGTCGGACGAAACCGGCATAGCCGTGCACGCTCGTTCCGTCAGGAAGCGCCATGCAATTGCCCCCGACAATCGTGCACAAGCCTGTGGACGGCTTCGTTGGAAGCTCTGCAAGTCTGATGATTTAAAAGGAATTCTTCCCCCTGCCACAAAAGGAGTCACACCCGTCGCATCGGCCACCCGTCGAGCCGGCAGGGCCGACACGCGGGATGTCCAATTGCCCATGTCCGCCTGCCCAATAGTCGAGCGGCTGCCGACCTTTGAAGCAAAATTTATAATCATCGGGTTATGGCGGTTTGGGCATTGGGGATCAACCACACCAGCGCACCGGTCGACCTGCGCGGCCGGTTCGCATTCGCGCTCGATCAGGCCGGCGCCACGCTGCGCGGTTTGCGTGAAGCCCTCACCCAACATCCCGAGGCGGCGATCCTCTCGACCTGCAACCGCACCGAGATCTACTGCGCGACGTCGCGCAGCGAGGATGTCGATGCGCTGTCCCATACCTTCAACTGGCTCGCCCAGCGCGGCAACGTGTCGCCTGACGTGCTGCGCCATCACGCCTACACGCTGAAGGACGAGCAGGCCGCGCGGCACGCGTTCCGGGTGGCCAGCGGGCTCGACTCGATGGTGCTCGGCGAGCCGCAGATCCTCGGGCAGATGAAGGACGCGGTGCGGGTGGCGAACGAAGCCGGCGCGCTGGGCAGCACGTTGAACCAGTTGTTCCAGCGCTCGTTCGCTGTCGCCAAGGAAGTGCGCACGGCCACGGAGATCGGCGCCCATTCGATCAGCATGGCGGCGGCGGCGGTGCGGCTGGCGGGCCAGTTGTTCGAAGACCTGAGCGAGATCCGTGTGCTGTTCGTCGGCGCCGGCGAGATGATCGAGCTGGCTGCCACCCATTTCGCGGCGCAGCGGCCGAAAAGCATCACGGTCGTGAACCGCTCGCTCGAACGCGGCGAAAAGCTCGCTTCGCGTTTCCACGGCGAAGCGATGCGGCTGGCCGATCTGCCTGACCGATTGCACGAGTTCGACGCGGTGATCAGTTGCACCGCGAGCACCTTGCCGCTGATCGGCCTGGGCGCGGTCGAGCGCGCGTTGAAGCGTCGCCGGCACCGGCCGATGTTCATGGTCGACCTGGCCGTGCCGCGCGACATCGAGCCCGAAGTCAAGGCGCTGCAGGACGTGTACCTCTACACACTCGACGATCTCGCACAGGTGGTTCAGACGAATCAGGCCCATCGCCAGGCCGCGGTGGCGCAGGCCGAAGTCATCATTGACACCGGCGTGCAGAACTTCATGCACTGGGTGAGCCGCCGCGCGCACGTGCCGCTGATCCAGCAGATGTCGGCGCAGGCCGACCAATGGCGCTCGGCGGAGATTGCGCGCGCCAAGCGCCGCCTTGCGCGCGGTGAGGACGTCGACGCGGTGCTCGACAGCCTGACGCGCGGCCTCACGCAAAAACTGCTGCACGGCCCGATGGTCGGCCTGCAGGCGGGCGACGACGACGCCCGGCAGCGCGCCGGCAGCGCGGTCACGCAATTTTTTCTGCGCAAAGAGCGTTAGCGGCGCTCGGCCCCCGCTCGAAGTCCGCTGCCTCGCGGGTTCGCACGTGGTTCGTCTCGATGTGCGATGCGCCCCGCCGGCACCCCCGGTGCCCCGGAAACGGCAAACGCGAATGGCAACGATGACCACGGCGGCGACAGCAACGCCGCTGGTTTACTTCAGAAACCGATTGAATTTTTCTTCTTCAGCCCGCCGGTCCGGCGTGGCTCGTGTGCTCTCTCCTTTCGTTGTCTCCATCTGATGAAACCCTTTCTCCGCCACCAACTGGAACGCTTCGCCCAGCGCCTCGAAGAGCTCGATTTTCTGCTGTCGCGCGAGGACATCATGGCCGACATGGCGCAGTACATGGCGCTGTCGCGCGAGCATGCCGAAGTCACGCAGATCGCCGGGCGATTCACGCGCTACCGCCAGTGCGAAGCCGATCTGGCCACCGCACGCGAACTGCTGGCCGAGCCCGGCGCGGCGCAGGATGCCGAGATGGTCGCGATGGCGAGCGACGAGATCGCAAGCGCGGAGGCCGAACTGCAGCAGATCGAAGCCGACGTGCAGCGCCTGCTGCTGCCGAAGGACCCCGATGACGCCCGCCCCGCATTTCTGGAGATTCGCGCCGGCACCGGCGGCGACGAGTCCGCGTTGTTCGCAGGCGACCTGCTGCGCATGTACACGCGGTTTGCCGAAGGCCGCGGCTGGAAGACCGAGCTGCTCAGCGAATCGCCGAGCGAGATCGGCGGCTTCAAGGAGGTGGTGCTGCGCGTGGAAGGTGACCAGGTCTACGGCGCGCTTCGCTACGAGTCCGGCGGCCACCGCGTGCAGCGCGTGCCGGCGACCGAAACCCAAGGCCGCATCCACACCAGCGCCTGTACGGTCGCCGTGCTTGCCGAGCCCGACGAAGCGCAAGCCGTGCAGATCAACCCGGCCGATCTGCGCATCGACACCTACCGAGCCAGCGGCGCCGGCGGCCAGCACATCAACAAGACCGACTCGGCGGTGCGCGTGACGCATCTGCCGACCGGCATCGTCGCCGAGTGCCAGGACGACCGCAGCCAGCACCGCAACAAGGCCAAGGCGCTGCAGGTGCTCGCCGCGCGCATCCAGGACAAAGAGCGCAGCGAACGCGCCGCCAAGGACGCGGCCTTGCGCAAAGGCCTGATCGGCAGCGGCGACCGGTCCGACCGCATCCGCACCTACAACTTCCCGCAGGGGCGACTCACCGACCACCGCATCAACCTGACGCTCTACAAGCTTGACAAGGTGATGGAAGGCGACCTGGCCGACGTGGTGGCCGCGTTGCAGGCCGCGCGCGAGGCCGAGCAACTCGAAGCGTTGGAGGCGTGAGCGGCGAGCCGAACGTCCGGTCCCGCGCGCAGAGGTCGGCTCCTTGCGGCGCGCGACCGGCTTGCCACGCCGTGACCGAGAAGGCGGTCCGGGGAGCCGCTGGCCCGCGGTGCTCCCGATGGGCTCAGCGTCTGCCCAAGACGCGCGGACGGATCGACCGCCAAGCCTGTGAGCAAGCGCGCCCATGAGCCGCCCGCCACCGCTCTCATTGGCCTGGCTGCTGCCACTGCTGCTGGCCGCACAGCCGGTCGCCACCGACAGCTACCTGCCCGCGCTGCCCGCGATCCGGGCCGATCTCGGCAACGCGGCCGTGAGCCTCACGGTGTTCGTGCTCGCGATGGGCCTCGGCCAGTTGCCGAGCGGCCCGCTGTCGGACCGGATCGGCCGGCGGCCGGTGCTGCTGGCCGGCCTCGGCCTCTACGCGCTCGCCGCGTTCGCGTGCGCGTTCAGCCCGAACGTGGCACTGCTGATCGCGGCACGCGCTTGCCAGGGCTTGGCCATGGGCGCGATCCTGGTCTGCGCGCGCGCCGCCGTGCGCGATGCCTATAGCGTGGTCGACGGCGCGCACGCGTTGGCGCGCGGCATGACGGGACTGGGCGCGATCGCGCTGGCCACGCCGATGATCGGCGCGATGCTGGTCGAATATGTCGGCTGGCGCTGGGTGTTCGTGTTGATGGGTATCTACGCGTTGGCTCTGCTTGCGGTGTGTAGCCGCCGATTCGCCGAGACACGCGTGCCGGCGCCGCCCGGCACCACGGTGGTGGGCAATGTGCGCGTCGTGTTCGGCAACGCGGCGTTCCGTGCCTGGGGGGGCTGGCGGTCGCGACCTATGCGGGCATCTTCACGTTCCTGCTGTTGTCGCCGGCCGTATATATCACGCACTTCGGCCTGACGCCGACCGAGTACGCGTGGATTCCGATGGGCGGCGCGCTGGTCTACATCGCGAGCACGGTGCTGTGCCGCAGGCTGCTGCGGCGCATCGGGCTGGTCTCGACCGTGCGCTTCGGCTCGTCGATGACGCTGTTGGGTGCGCTGATTCAGCTCGCCGGCTGCGCCTGGGCACCGCGGTCACTCGTGCCGCTGTTGATCGGGCATGCACTTTATTCGCTCGGCCACGGCATCCATCAGCCGTGCGGGCAGTCGGGCGCGGTGTCGGAATTGCCGCAGATCGCGGGCCGCGCGGTGGCGTGGTCGGGGTTTTCGATGATGCTGGTCGCGTTTTTGGTGGGCCAGTCCGCCGCGCGGTTCATGGAAGATGCGGCCAGCCGCGGCGCGTGGCCGATGGTGCTGCCGGTTGTCGCCGCCGCCGTGGTGCTCGGCCTCATCTCGTTTTTCGTGCTGCCGCGCCTCACAAGCCCGACGGGTGAGCCACTGACGCGAAAATAAGAACCGGCGGGCGTTTGGGCTATCCTGTGCTTCCCTCAGATTCGCGGTCTGTCCGCACCCATTCTTCCGTGTCAGACCCCCTCCCCGAGCGCCCTGCCCCCCCCGGCGGGGCCGCCTACAACCCCCGGAAAATGCCGCGGCGCGCGAGGACAAACGCAGTTTTCGCCAAAAGCTCGCCGAGCTGATCCACCCGGGCGCCGACAGCCGCGAAGGCCTGATCGACACGCTCGCGAATGCCGAGAGCAACGACGTGATCGGCGCCCAATCGCGCGTGATGCTCGAAGGCGTGCTGCGCATGGCCGACATGACGGCCGGCGACGTGATGGTGGCCGCGCCGCGCATGGATCTGGTCAACATCGACTTCGCGTATCCCGAGCTGCTGCGCATGGTGATCGACACCGCGCACTCGCGTTTTCCGGTGTTCGAAGACGATCGTGAGAACATCATCGGCGTGCTGCTGGCAAAAGACTTGCTGAAACTGCAGCGCGCGCCCGAACTCAATATCCGCGCCTTGCTGCGTGCGCCGGTGTTCGTGCCGGAGAGCAAGGGATTGAACGACCTGCTGCGTGAATTCCGCGGCACGCGCAACCACCTGGCGATCGTGGTCGACGAGTTCGGTCGGATCGCCGGCCTCATCACGATCGAGGACGTGCTTGAGCAGATCGTCGGCGAGATCGAAGACGAATTCGATTTGGGCGAAGACGAAGGCGACATCTTCACGCTGGCCGACGGCACCTACCGCGTGAGCGGTGATGCGAGCATCGAGCATGTGAACGAAACCTTCGAAGTCGACGTGCTGCCGACCGACCCGGAAGACGATTTCGAGACCATCGGCGGGTTGATCGCGCACGAGATGGGCCACGTGCCGCGCCGCGGCGAGGAGCACACGATCGCCGGCCTGCGGTTCATGGTGCTGCTGACCAAGGGCGGTGCGGTGCGCTGGTTCAAGGTCTCGCGCGTGCCGGCTGCCGAGAGCGGCGACTGACCGGGGCGGTGCAGCGCGCGGTGGGTCGGTCTCGGCAACCGCAGAGTCGTCGCCGAACGCGCAAAGCCCAGCGCGCCTGCGGTTGCTGCTCGTGCTGGCGCTGCTGGCCGGCGTATTGCAGGCCGTATCCATCGCCGCGTTCTGGGACGGCCAGCCCAAGTGGTGGCTGCAACTGCTCTCGATGGCCGGTTTTGTCGCACTGCTCGACCGGGCCGGCACAAACCGCAAGCACGGCTCGCCGCCAGCGTTCGACTTCACCCGGATCAGCCAGAACCGGCCCGATACCGGCTGGCGCCGCAGTGCGT
Source organism: uncultured beta proteobacterium (assembly GCA_963761295.1). GTDB lineage: Bacteria > Pseudomonadota > Gammaproteobacteria > Burkholderiales > Burkholderiaceae_C > JBBPYC01. Next base: position 334,486 of record CAVXGG010000017.1, on the reverse strand, counting down.
TGATCGGCTGGACGTTCACCGTCGGCTGGCTCGCCGCGTCGTACTGGTGGATGACGATCTCGATGCACCGCTACGGCGGCATGCCGCTGCCGCTGGCCTGGGGCGGTGTGATCGCGCTTGCGATGCTGCTGGCGCTGTACTATGCGGTCGTTTGCGGGATTTTCGAGCGAATTGTGCCGCGGGCGCAGGTATCACCTGCACTTCGCGCTATTGTTTTTGCATCGCTTTGGCTGCTGGCCGAACTCGCGCGCGGCGTCTGGTTCACCGGGCTGCCATGGGGCGCGGCCGGCTATGCGCACATCGACGGGCCGCTCGGCAGCCTCGCGCCTTGGGCCGGCGTCTATGCGATGACCACCGTTGCGGCGCTGCTCGCAGCCTGGCTCGGGCTCGGCGGCGGGCGGCACCTCGTGCGCGTCGGGGTCGTGCTGGGGGTGCTGCTGACAGCCGCCCTGCTGCCAGCGCAATCGTTTACGACCAGCGCCGGCAAATTGAACGTGAGCCTGCTGCAAGGCAACATCGCGCAGAGCGAAAAATTCGAGCGCTCGAGCGGCATCCCCCAGGCGCTGGCCTGGTATGCCGAGCAACTCGATGCGAGCACGGCCGACCTGGTCGTCACGCCGGAGACTGCGCTGCCGCTGCTGCCGCGTTACTTGCCGCCCGGCTATCTGGAGCGCATCGAGCGACGCTTCGCCACCGGCAACCAAGCCGCGTTGGTCGGCATCCCGCTCGCCTCCATGCAATCGGACAGCGGCTACACCAACTCGGCACTCGGCTTTGCGCCGGACGCCGCACGCGTCTACCGCTACGACAAGCATCATCTGGTGCCGTTCGGCGAATTCGTGCCGCCGCTGTTCAAGTGGTTTGTCGATCAGATGCACATCCCGCTGGGCGACTTCGACCGCGGCGGTGTCGGCCAGCCATCGTTCGCGTTTCGAGGCCAACGCTTTGCGCCGAACGTCTGCTACGAAGACCTGTTCGGCGAGGAACTCGGCCAGCGCTTCGCCGACCCATCGTTGGCGCCGACCGTGTTCGTCAACATCAGCAACATGGCCTGGTTCGGCGACACGCTCGCGCTCGACCAGCACCTGCAGATGTCACGCCTGCGCGCGCTCGAATTTCAACGACCCGTGGTGCGCGCGACCAACACGGGTGCCACCGCATTCATCGATCACCAAGGACATCTGCTGCGAGAACTGCCGCGTTTCACCCAAGGCGTGCTGAACGGCGCGGTGGACGGGCGTGTGGGCAACACGCCGTATGCGGACTGGGTGTCGCGCTGGTGGTTGTGGCCGTTCTGGCTGGTGGCGCTGGGCGCGCCGGTGCTCGGGTGGCTGCTCGGCCGGCGTGGCGGGCAGCCCGCGCGCTAAACGAGTTCGAGCCGGCGGTCGATGCGTTCGCCCATGCGATCGATCCGCACGCCGAGTCGGGCTATCCCACCTCGAACGTCGGCAGTTTCGCCGCGGACACCGGTCATCTCACGGCGCACGTCGGCCAAAGCAACTTCCACATCGCCGACACGCACCACCAAGTGGTCCGACCTTGCGCTCGACACGTGGCAGCGTGCCCTGGAACTGCTTCAGATGCTCGAGCAGCAAATTGTCGCTTGATCCGGTCATGATCGACTCACTCGAGGTCGCGTGAGCGCGGTTGCACAAGCGCGGTAGATCAGACCACCCCGTCGTACATCATCACCTCGACCGCATCGCCCGCCGCCACGTCTCCGCCCTCGTGTGGCAGCACGATCAGACCGTTGCTTTGCACCATCGAACTCAGCACGCCCGAGCCCTGGTTGCCGGTGATCTGCACGGACAACGTGCCGTCCGCGTCGCGACTCACCATGCCGCGTTGATACTCGGTGCGGCCCGGTTTCTTGCGGATCGCATCGCGGCTGACGGCACGCAGCAGCGGGGGCGGCGCCTCACCACTGCCCATCATGACAAGCAACGCCGGGCGCACGAACGCAAGGAATGTGACCATCACCGCAACCGGATTGCCCGGCAGGCCGAACAGCACTGTGGCCGGGCGCTCGATGCTTTCATTTCGATAGCTGGAAGCACTTTCTGCAGCAGCGCCAGCACCACTTTTGTTCGATGAAATCCGCCCCACCGCCATCGGCCGCCCGGGCCGCATCGCAATGCGCCAGAACACCACGTCGCCGAGTTGTTTCATGATCCGCCGGGTGTGGTCGGCCTCGCCGACGCTGACGCCGCCGCTTGTAACCACCGCGTCCGCGTCGCGGGCCGCACGCTCGAACGCCTCCTGCAGCGCCGCCGGCTCGTCGGGTACGACCCCGAGGTCGAGCACCTCGACGCCGAGGCGTTTCAGCAGCCCGAACACGGTGAACCGATTGCTGTCGTAGACGGCTCCTTCGCGCGGCGGCTCACCGAGCGAGAGGATCTCGTCACCGGTCGAAAAGTACGCGACCCGCAAGCGCCGCCAGACGGTTACTTGCGCCACCCCCAGGCTCGCGACCAGCCCGAGCGCGGCCGGCGACAAGCGCATGCCGGCCGCAAGCGCGATTTCGCCCTGCTTCAAGTCCTCGCCCGCAAACCGCCGGTTGTCGCCCGTGCGCAGCAGCCTGCGTGTGAACTCGATCGATCGGCCGTCCGCCTGCGGCGTGACCAACTCCTGCGGCACCACCGTGTCGAGACCGTGCGGCATCACGGCGCCGGTCATGACCTTCACGCACTGGCCTGCACCGACCATGCCGCGCCAGGCCGCACCCGCGAACGCGGTGCCGATCACTTCGAGGCGGATCGGAGCGTCGCCCGTGTCTTGTTGCAGCACGCCGCCCGCGAACGCAAACCCGTCCATCGCCGAGTTGTCGTGCGGCGGCACGTTGATCGATGAGACGACCGGTTCGGCCAGCACGCGGTCGAGCGCGTCGAACAAAGGGACGATTTCGCGCTCGCGCACCGGCTCGACGAGTCGAGCGAGGAACCCGGACACCGCGGTCACCGACAGCGCGTTCGGGTCGTAGCCTTGCAGCTCGGCGGCGATTTGCTCAGTGGTTTTCATCGGGGCGGCAAGCGTGGAGTTGGCGCAGGGACAGCGCGGTGGCAGCGCGAAAGCAGCGCGGGACCCGCGCGGCGGGGTGGCGTCGAAGCCGCATCGACCATACCGCCGCCGTGCGGTCAGCGTGCTGCCGGCGGTGGCGCCATTTCCAGCGCCCGCAGCTCGTCCAGCGTGTTCACGTTCAGGAACGCGCGCGGATCGTCCTCGGGCCGATCGAACGGAACCAGCACGGTGCGGTGCTGTGCGGTCCAGGCGTCGATCTTGCGGCCGCCGCTCTGGGTGAATCGGATCAGGCTCTCGAGCAGATCGGCACGCAGCAGGCAGAACACCGGCTGCGGGCGCATCGCGGCGCTGTCCTGGGTCGCGTGGGCCGGATCGTCGCGGCCGGCCGCCATCGCGATCTCGGCGTGGTCGTCGATCACCGCGGTCGCAAGCCGGGCGGCCAAGTCGGTCGGAAACAGCGGCGTGTCGCACGGCACGGTCAGCAGATAGCGCGTCTCGCAGCGCTCGAGCCCGGTCACGAAGCCGGCCAGCGGCCCGGGCTGGTCGCCGATCGAATCCGGCCAGACCGGCACGCCGAACGATTCGTAAGCGGCAAGATTGCGATTTGCATTGATCATCGCGCCGCCGACCTGCGGCAACAGACGCAGCATCGTGTGCAGCGCAAGCGGGGTGCCGTTGAAGCTCTGCAGCCCCTTGTCGACTCCGCCCATGCGCGAGCCGCGGCCGCCGGCCAGGACCAGGCCGGTGATGTCGGGCGCGGTCAGGAAGTCGACCGGCTGGTCTGCGTGCGTGTCGTCGTTCATGCGGCTTCGGCTCGCTGAATGGCAGGTTGGAAAATACTGCGCGAAGCGTGAACGTGCCGCAACGGATCAGCCGCCGATGTAGCTCATCTCGACGCGCTTCGCACCGGCCGCCGGTGCGGCGTTGCTCCGATCGGCGGTGCGCAATTCCGAGTAACGGTCCGCGCGGTCCTGCCAGATATGGCCCACGGCCGACGCGATGTCGTCGTCGTTCGCACCGTCCCGCAGCAGCGCGCGCAGGTCGTGCCCGCGCGACGCGAACAGGCACAAGTACAGCTTGCCTTCGGTGCTGAGCCGCGCGCGGTTGCAGTCGCCGCAGAACGCCTGCGTCACGCTGCCGATCACGCCGACCTCGCCGGCGGCCAGGTCGTGCCGGCCATATGCATCGGCGTACCCCCAGCGCTCGGCCGTCTCGCCGGCGGCGGTCGGCGACAGCGGCACCAGCGGCAGCTCGGCCCGCAGCCGCTCGATCAGCTCGGCCGACGGCAGCACGTCGTCCATGCGCCAGCCGTTGGTGGCGCCGACGTCCATGTACTCGATGAAGCGCAGCGTCACGCCGCTGCCTTTGAAGTGGCGCGCCATCGGCAGCACCTGCTGCTCGTTGGTGCCGCGCTTGACGACCATGTTGACCTTGATCGGCCCCAGGCCCGCGTCCCGCGCCGCGGCGATCCCATCCAGCACGTCGGCAACCGGAAAGTCCACGTCGTTCATGCGGCGGAACACCGCATCGTCGAGACCATCCAGGCTCACCGTGACGCGGTGCAGGCCCGCGTCTTTCAACGCGCGCGCCTTGCGTTTCAGCAGCGAACCGTTCGTCGTCAAGGTCAGGTCGAGCGGCCTGCCGCCCACCGTGCGGAGTCTGGCGAGTTGCTCGATCAATACTTCGATGTTCTTGCGCAAGAGCGGCTCGCCGCCGGTCAGCCGAATCTTCTGCACACCGTGCGCAACGAACATGCGCGCGAGCCGCGCGATCTCCTCAAAACTCAGCAGCGACGCGTGCGGCAGGTATGAATAATCCTTGCCGAACACTTCCTTCGGCATGCAGTAGCTGCAGCGGAAATTGCAGCGATCCGTCACGCTGATGCGCAGATCGCGCAGCGGGCGCTGCAGCCGGTCGGCCAGATGCCCGGTCGGCGTGACCACGTCCGGCGGCCGTGCGCTGCGGCTCATGCGGCCGATATCGGCCACGGGAATGAGCACGGGCGAGACGGTTTTCATTGCAGCGTTCAATTTAGCCGATGGCCCCGCAGCGCGCCTTCGAGGACCTCACTTGACCACAGCCGCATAGATCATGTTGCGCAGCAGGCTGCGGTAGTAGACGCGCTGCTTCGGCGACTGCATCATGAACACGACGTACATGTCGAGCACCGGGTCCGCCCACATGTAGGTGCCGCCCGCCCCACCCCAGTAATACTCGCCGACCGAGGACGGAAACGCCGCGCCGCCCTCCGCGACGCGCACCGCATAGCCGAGCCCGAAGCCGTAGCCCGGCCCCGGCAGGTACAGCGGCCCGCGCTTGACGCCGGCTTCCTCGTTCGAGTGGTCGGCCGTCATGAATTCGACGGTCTGCGGGCCCAGATAGCGCTTGCCTTCGAGCTCGCCCTTGTTGAGCATCATCTGCATGAACCGGCCGTAATCGGTCGCGGTGGAGATCATGCCGCCGCCGCCGGACTCGTAGCGTTTCGCAATCCGCGGGTCGTTCATCTCGGAGCCGACGCCGAAGCTGCGGTCGTTCGTGAACGGCTCGGCAATGCGCGGCTTGCGCGCCTCGTCCGTTACGTAGAAGCTGGTTTCGGTCATGCCGAGCGGGTCGAGCAGGCGTTCCTTCTCGAACTGGTAGAGCGACTTGCCCGAAACCACCTCGATCACGCGGCCGAGCACGTCGGTGGACTGGCTGTAGTCCCACGTGGTGCCGGGCTGATAGGCCAACGGCAGCTTGGCGATGCGCTGCACGAACTCTTCGGTGCTCGGGTCGCCTTCGCCCGGCTTGGCTTCGACGTAGGCTTTCTTGACCAGGCCGGGGCCGAAGAAGCCATAGGTCAGGCCCGAGGTGTGGCGCAGCAGATCCTGCACCGTGATCGGGCGCTTGGCCGGCTCCATCTCGAGCGTGGGCTTGCCGTCCGCACCGGATTTTTCGACACCGACCTGCATCTTCTCGAACTCGGGCAGGTACTTCGAGACGGGGTCATCGAGCCGCAACTTGCCGTCTTCGACCAGCATCATCGCGGCCACGCTCGTGATCGGCTTGCTCATCGAATAGATGCGGAACAGCGCATCGCGCGGCATCGGCGTGTCTTTCGTCGGATCGAGCTTGCCGAGCGCCTCGTACAGCGCGACCTTGCCGCGGCGCACCACGAGGAGCACCGCGCCGGGGATTTTGCCGGCGGCCACATCGGCTTTGAGCAGATCAACGGTCTTGGCCAGTTGCTGACTCGACAGGCCGAGTTCGTCGAGCGCGGGGCTCGATGTGGGGGCAGCCTTTTGTGCGGCGGCCGGGCCCGCGGCAACAAATGCAAGGCTGACGAGGCAGGCAGTCAGCAACGGGCGCAGGCGCGATGGCAGTGAACTCATGGGGGGGGGTTTTCCAGATTTCGATTGGCGGATTAGGGAAAGATCATCAGACGCAGCGCGCGCCGTCGACCTCGATGCAGACACCGCTGATGAAGGCGGCTTCGTCACTGGCCAGGTACAACGCGGCGTTCGCCACGTCGAGCGCGGTGGAAAAGCGCCCGAGCGGAATGCTCGCACGAAACTTGTCGAGTCGCTCCTGCGTCAGCGGCCCTCCGGCAAACTCGGGACCCAGGCCGGTGTCCGGGTTGAACACCGGGTTGATGCAGTTGACCCGGATGTTTTCGGGCCCGAATTCGGCCGCGAGCGACTTGGACGTGGTGATCACCGCACCCTTCGAGCCGTTGTACCAGCTCAGGCCCGGGCGCGGCCGCACCCCCGCGGTGGACGCGATGTTGATGAAGCTGCCACCGGCCTTGTCCGGGTTCGCGCGAAATGCAGGCACCCCATGTAAGGTGGCGAGATAAATGCTCTTGACGTTGACCGAATAGCACTTGTCGAAGTCTTCCTCGGACACTTCGAGCGCGGGCCGATTGCGGTGTGTCCAGCCTGCGTTGTTGACCATCGCATCGAGGCGGCCGTGGCGCTCCAGCGCGGCTGCGACCAGCGCTTTCACATCGGCGGACCGGGTGACGTCGGCGGCGAAAAACGACGCGTCGCCACCTGCGTCGCGGATCGACCGAACCACTTGCTCGCCGACCTTCGCGTTGATGTCGTTGACCAGCACACGCGCGCCTTCTGCGGCGAGCCGCCGCGCGATGCCTTCGCCGATGCCGCCGCCGGCACCGGTCACGATGATTGATTTGCCTGGTACGCGCATGGGAGTGCCTCCTGGTTTTTCGGGTTGCGGGAATTTGTCGTCTCGTCGTGCGCACAGGGTCTGCGAGTCCACCCCGTGACGGCGCCGCCACATGGTAAGCCAGTGTCGGCTCTGAAATCCAGCCACCGCGGCGTCGACGCACGATTTGACGAACCGACACAAGCTCGGTTCTCCTCGCGCCTCGAGACGGCGTTGCGAGCGGTTCGCCGAATTCCTCGTTGCGTTCTGACGCGTGTCGGGCGGCCGGCCCGGTACCTTAAGCGCCTGCAGGCGTTCCTCAACCCCGATCGAACACGGTCCAGCCAAGCAAATCGTAGAGATCGCGTTCCTTCTTGCGCCCCAACATTCGTTTGACCACCTGCTTAGCCTTATCACGAGGCCGCGCAGGCCGATCGGCCGACCTAGCCTCCCCCGATTCGGGTCGATTGCGGATTAGCACCATCACTTCGCGGTGCAGATTGCGCATGACTGCCTGCCGGCTAGCGTAGTCGAAAATGCCGCCCGAGCCAACGAACAGGATCTCGTCGCCGAACGGACGCTGCAGCGCCCAGCGCAGATATGCCCAGCGCGTCGTGTAGGTCAGGTCGACCGGTCCGAGCTCGGCGGCAGGCACCGCGGCAAGCGTTCAGCTGCGCACCGTGCTTTTCCAGTAGCAGGCTGGTGGTGCTTGATTGCGTGAAAGCAAACGCGATGCGGTAGTCCCCGTCGAAGGTCGAGAGATAGGCGCGGCAGTGCTCCAGGTTCGCCGCCAGCGATCGCGTGGTCTCAGCGACGATCGCATCGGTTTCGCGACCGACCCGGTTGGCTCGCTCCATCTCCGGGCCCATCGCATCGCGCAAGTTGCTGCGCCGTCACCGGCTCGCGCCGCCTGTCGGCCGTGATCACATGATCGGCCATCTGGAAACCGGGGGCGATGTCGACGACTCGGGTCGTGGCATTGCGGATAGGCCGCCTCGAACACGTCGGTTGGCCGCTCGGGGTTGTGCGTCGCCTCGTTCGACCAGAACAACTCGTCCTGCAGAAACACCACGTCGGCCGCGAATGGAAACCCGAACCGCGGCTTGAGTCCGCCCGATGATCCGGACCCATTCCCGGTTGAAATACGCCTGCCGCTTCGCTGCCGAAGCGGCGGCGTCCTTGCCCGGCACACGGTAGCAGTTCGGAAAATGCGACGCGCACCCCGTAGCCGCAAAACGCGTAGTCGATGGTCGGATACCACGCAGTCAACTGCTCGATGAACGCATCCTGCACCTTCGCTGGCGCGGAATGGAGCGCGTCGTTCAGATTGACGCACACCTGCCGCCCGTCGCTGAGCGCCAGCAGCGTGTCGTCGCCGTGGGTGGGCATATGCGCGCCCGCAGCCCGCCATCGCCGAGCGGCGATCGGCCGATCGGGCGACACCTCGATCACATCAAATCCAAGCGCGCGAATCGAAGCGGCCAGAGTCGAGCGCGCTCGACACCAGCACCTTCGCGGTCTTCGGCAGGTCGCCAGCGTTCCCGCATGCAGATGGTCGTGATGGCCGTGCGAGATGTAGATGTAGTCGATCCGCTGGTCTTCGAGCAGCTGGTGCTGCGGCAACGGATAAGTCCACCACTGTGCGCCGAAGCACGGGCCGCTCCACCAGGGGTCGGACAGTACGCGCACGCCGGCAGCTTCAACCAGAATCGATGCATGGCCAATGAATGTGACTTTCATGGATTCCTGTTGTTGCGACGGACCGCGCGCCGCACGGCCAGCAAGTGGGTCTGTCAGTATCATCGGGTCGCTCGACGTCGGCGGCATTTGACGTCTGCTGTTTCCGCGGCCGTGTCGTGCTGTCCGTGATCGATGCGGCATTGCAAGGGGTTGTCGGCCTCCGACCTCCGGCGGTCAACCGTGCTGAATCGCCACCGTCTTCAAAGTGGTGAAACCGTACAACGCCTCAAAACCTTTTTCGCGGCCGTGCCCGCTCGACTTGACGCCGCCGAACGGCAGTTCGACGCCCCCGCCGGCGCCGTAGTTGTTGATGAACACCTGGCCGCTTCGAATGCGCCGTGCGAGCCGGAACTGGCGGGCGCCGTCACGCGTCCAGACGCCAGCGACCAGCCCGAATGCGGTGCCGTTGGCAAGCGCCACCGCTTCGTCCTCATCCTTGAACGGCATCGCACACAGCACGGGTCCGAAGATTTCCTGCTGCGCGAGCCGATGATCCGCCGGCACATCGCGCAGCAAAACGGGCACGTGATAGAAGCCGGTTTTGGCGGCTTCCGGGACGATCGTGCCGAAGCCGACCATCGAGATGCCGGCCGCCTTGGCTTCCTCGAGGAACCCCCAGACCCGATGCAGCTGGCTGTCCCGGATCAGCGGGCCGAGGTCCAGGTCCATCGACGGCGGGCCGACTTTGAGCGCCCTGAAGGCGTAGCCCAGCCGCTCAAGCAACGCTTCGTAGATCGGCTGCTCGACCAGCAGGCGCGAGCCGGCCGAGCAGGTCTGGCCCGCGTTCTGCACGATCGCGTTGATGATCGCGGGCACGGCCGCGTCGAGGTCCGCGTCGGCGAACACGATCTGCGGGCTTTTGCCGCCGAGCTCCAGCGTGACCGGGCAATGCCGCTCGGCCGCCACCTGCGTGATCTTGGTGCCGACCACCGGGCTGCCGGTGAAGCTGATGTGATCGATGCCAGGGTGGCGCGCGAGCGCGTCGCCGGCTTCGGTGCCGAGCCCCGTCACGATGTTCAGCGCACCCGGCGGAAACCCTGCCTCCGCGGCGAGTTGCGCGACGCGCAGGACCGACAGACAAGCGTCCTCCGACGGCTTGACCACACACGCATTGCCCGCCGCCAGCGCACCGCCGATGCTTCGGCCGAAGATCTGCATCGGGTAGTTCCAGGGCACGATGTGGCCCGTCACGCCGTGTGGTTCGCGCCAAGTCAGCACGCTCATGCCGGCAGCGCTCGGTATCGTCTCGCCGTGCAGCTTGTCGCAGGCCCCCGCGTAGAACTCGAAATAGCGCACCAGCGCCTGAGCATCGGCGCGCGCCTGGCGTAGCGGCTTGCCGCAATCGCGCGATTCGAGCATGGCCAGTTCCTCAGCGTGCGCTTCGACCTGTTCGCCGAGCGCATGCAGCAGGCGCGATCGCTGCACCGGCGCGAGCCGGCTCCAGGAACCGTCGTCCAGGCAGCGCCGGGCCGCCTGCACGGCGGCGTCGATGTCCGGTGCGCGGCTGCGTTGCAAGGCATCGAACGGCTTCCCATCGGCCGGATCGATTACCGCCACGGTCTCCCCGCTGGCGCACGGAACTCGGGTGTTGCCAATGAAATTGAGTTGCATGGGGAGCGATTTTGGCGCAAAGCGTGCATCGGGGCCATCGCGGGGTCCGCCTGCAGTACCCACGCAGGGCGGGTCCGGGGCCTCAGGCGTTTGCTAGAATCTGCGGCTGTCTCGAATGAGCGGCGCGCACTGTCAGCAGTTCGGTCCATCGTGTGGCTGCCGCCAGGCACCCGCTCATTCGCAACGCCGACGTAGCTCAGTTGGTAGAGCAACGCACTCGTAACGCGTAGGTCGCCAGTTCGATTCCGGCCGTCGGCACCAGATAGCGGTTTCACACCATCCCGCATCGTCTCAAAACCCGCATGCTTCCTAGCATTGCGGGTTTTTCTTTGTCTGCGCTGCCCGTCCGTGGTCCGCACTCGCCTCTCAAGCCCGGTCGCGGTGCGAAATCTCCACCACCACGGCACGCGCGGCGAGCCGCTCGACCAGTCGCTCGGCCTCCTCGCGGTTGCCGGCGTCCAGGTTCGCGTCCCACTCGTCAAGCAAATAGACGGCGGCATCGGTGGCCCGCACGATCTCGGCGAGCACGCGCAGTTGTCGCTCGCCCGACGAATGGCCGGAGCGCGCAGCGTCTGCGGGCTCCGCTGGCGCGGGCGTGGCATGTTTGTCGGGCTCGTCGGTCAGGGGGTCCCTTGCTCGCGCCCGCGGCAGCCCCTCCGACCCCTCTTCGTCGTCCTTGTCGTCGTCCAGGTCGGCGGCAATCGGCGCCGATACCTGCCCTGCCGTAAGCGCAAAGGCAAGCCGGTCGTGCGTCGGCCAGTAGTACGCGCGTGTGCCGAGCCGGGCTTTCAGCGCGACCAGCAGCGTCGACTTGCCGGCGCCGTTGCCGCCGCGCACCGAAAAGCGTCCGTGCGTGTGCGCCTCGATCCGCTCGACGACACGCGTGAGATCGCTGCCGGCAAGCGTACGGGTCGCGTCATCTGCCGCAGCGTCGATCCAGGACAGGCGCGGAAACTCGATGCGGCGTTCGAACCGGGCATCGGACGCGGGCAGCATCGCATCGCGCACGCCGCCGAGCCGCGTCCAGAGCGCGAGCAGGTCGTTCCAGCCGGCGGCCAGGCCGTGCACGTCCATCGACAACTCGATCTGGCGCGGCAAGGTCGCGGCCAGTGAGATCAGCAGCGCGGTGTCGCCAACGTGCCGCGCCGCCACCGTGGCCAGGTAGCCGAACACGACGACCAACGCGAAAACGCCGCTGACCGCAGCGATGCCTTCCTTGGCGACGATCGCGCGAATCTGCGCGGCCAACGCAGCGCGCAACCGGCTCTTGAATGCGCCATGCCAGAGCCGGAAGTTGTAGCGGTTGCCGCTGTAGATGTTGTCCCAGGCCGAGTAGGTCTGCGCCGTCATCCGGTTCACGGTGCGCTGCTGCGCGAGATACGCATTCGCAATCGGCCGGCGCACCAGCCACTGAAAACCAAGCAGCGCCGCGAACACGGCCGCGTAGACGGCCGGCAAGCCCGCGTCGATCGCCACGCCGAGCACGATCGCGTTGAAGATCAGCGCGAACAGGAGCTTCAAGTCCGCTTCGAGTTCGTAGACCAGCTCGAAGAAGATGTGAAACGTCTCGTTGGTCAGAAACGGTTCGACCTGCTCGCGCGCGGCCCGGTCGGTCAGCAACGCCGTGCGGTAGCGGTTTGCGCGCGCGAATCGCATCAGGTAGCGGCCGAAGGCGCCGAAACCGGCGCGCTCGGCGAATACCCAGCTGGCCGCGCCGACCAGATACGACGCCGACTGCGCGGCCACGATCCAGACAAAGTCGGACAGCAAAAATTCCTGATCGAGCACGTCGCGCGCGGCCTGGATCACGAGTGCCGTGGTGGCAGCCGCGAGCGCCGCTTCGAGCACCAGCAAGCCGAGCATCCAGAAAAACGGCGCACACATCAGCAGCCGCAGCAGCCGCAAATGGGTCCAGCTGCTGCGGGCGGGGTCGCTGCCTGGGCTCATCGCGACGCCGTCGGCGCACCGCCGTCCGCCTGAAAACCCGGGGAGTCGAAGATCGAAAGTTTTTCTTCAAACGCTGTCAACGCGATAGCGACAGCCTTCGTTGTGGACAGGCCGGTGAGCATCCAGATGGATCTCGAGCTTGCCGGGGCGCCACGCAGGGCTTCGATTTCGAGGGTCTGTCTGCGCGATGCAGTGTTTTCTCCGTTGTCGCCCTTCAATTTCACCGAAAGCCCGTCATGAACCAAGCCACCAGCAAAAAGAAAAAAACCAAAAAGCCGTCGAAGAAGATGTGATTTGGGCATTGCCCGAATGACACCAAAAGCCCGCTGACTGCGGGCTTTTTTGTGTGCGGCCACAAGCCGAAGGGGCAACGATCGGACAGCTGCCTGTGCGTGCGCCAACGTCACGCGGCTGCTGTTGCGACGGCGCCATCGGTTGATAGGCTTGCAAGCGCCTGGCGGTACGTCATGTTTTCCCGCAGTTCGCTCCAGCTCAGCGCCAACTGGCGAGGCAGCAGTGCAAGTCGGCGCGCCCGCTGGGCGGGATCGGGCCGCCAGCGTCCGCTGCCCCGCGCCTGCGCAAGCCCGTCCAGCAACTCGTCGACCGCTTCGCCGTGACCCAGCGACTGGTTGCACAGCAGCACCAGATCGCAGCCTGCGTCGAGCGCGGCCAAAGCCGCCTCTGTATAGCTCAGGTCCCGGCCGTCGAGCCGGCGCGCGGCTTGCATGCTCAGGTCGTCGCTGAACACCGCGCCTTGAAATCCGAGCCGACCGCGCAATACCTCGCCGAGCCAGCGACGCGAAAAACCGGCCGGCCGCGCATCGACTTGCTCGTAGATCACATGCGCCGGCATGACGCTGGCCAGCGTGCCGTCGAGCCAGCGATACGGCGCTGCGTCGTCCTGCAGGATGGCTTCCAGACTGCGGGAATCATGGGCGGCGTCGAGGTGCGAGTCGGCGCTCGCAAAGCCGTGGCCCGGGAAGTGTTTGCCGCAGTTGCTCAAGCCGGCCTGCATCATTCCATGCAGCAAGCTCTTGGCGAGCAACGCGACCACGCGCGCGTCGCGCGCGAACGCGCGGTCGCCGATCACGCCGCTGGGGCCGTGGTCCAGATCGAGCACCGGCGTGAAGCTCAGGTCGATGCCGCAGGCGCGCAGCTCAGCGCCGAGCACGTAGCCGCAAGCCGTCGCCAGGCGCGTCGCCGCCATGGCCGACGAGCCACCTGGGGCCGTGTCGTCCGGCCGCATCCAGCGCTCGCCCAGTGCACGCATCGGCGGCAGGTGCGTGAAGCCATCGGACTTGAAGCGCTGCACGCGGCCGCCTTCGTGATCGACGCAGATCAGCAGATCGGGCCGCAGCTCCTTGATCTCGGCACAAAGTCGCGCGAGCGCCTTGCGCCCGCCGACGTCTGCATGCCAGTTGCGCGCGAACAAAATCAGCCCGCCGGTCAGCGGGTTGCGCAGTCGGCGCCGATCCGCTTCGATGAGTTCGGTGCCCGCGATGTCGAGCACCACCGGCGCGCAAGCGTTCGCGTCGGGCGCTTGCCGGCGGCGTCCACCGCCACCGGTATTTTTCGGTTTCTTGCCGTTTTGCTTGCCCATCACGCGTCCATTCGTTCCACCACGACGAAGCTCGCCGCGTAATCGCTCTCGTCGGTCAGGCTCACATGAGCCTGCAGGCCGCGTTGCGCGAACCAGTCTTTGAGCACGCCGTGCAGCACGATCACGGGCTGGCCGCTCGGCTGCTTGGCGATCTCGCACAGGCGCCAGCTCATCGGCAGACGCATGCCCATGCCAATCGCCTTGCTGAATGCTTCCTTCGCAGAAAAGCGCGTTGCCACATAACGCACGCCGCGGTCGGGCCAGCGGGCCTGGCGCGCGCGCCAAGCGGTGAGCTCGCCTTCGGACAACACACGTTCGGCAAAGCGGTCGCCGTGACGCTCCAGAGAAGCCGCGATCCGCCGCACATCGCAGATGTCGGTGCCGATGCCGTAGATCACGCCGAGGACGCCGTGATGCCGGCAGTTGCTGCTGGCGCGCGTTCGGATGCCGCATCGATGCACCGCAGATAGGCGGCCACTGCGGACGCATAGCCCAGTTCGAGCGCGTCGCCGACAAACGCGTGGCCGATCGAGACTTCCCGCACACCCGGCACCGCGCGCACGAATGTCGTGAGGTTCAAGAGGTTCAGGTCATGCCCCGCGTTCACCTCCAAGCCGGCGGCCTTCGCAGCCTGGGCTGTGGCGGTGAATGCGGCCAGCACTTCGGCCTCGCGCGGCGTGCCGAACGCGCGTGCGTAGCTCTCGGTATAGAGCTCGATGCGGTCCGCCCCGATCGCACGCGCGGCGGCAACCGTCTGCGGCACCGGGTCCATGAACAGGCTGACGCGCACGCCGAGCGCGTGGGCTTCCCGGATCAGCGGCGCAAGCCGCTGCGCATCCTGCTCCAGGTCCCAACCGTGGTCGCTGGTGGATTGGCCTTCCGCGTCCGGCACGAAGGTCGCCTGGGTCGGCCGCACGGCACGCAGGTGGTCCATCAGGTTGTGCAGCGGATTTCCCTCAATATTCAACTCACGGCCTGGCCACCCGAGAAGCAACGCCGACAGTGCGGGCACGTCCGCCTCCCGGATATGGCGCTGGTCCGGTCGCGGATGCACCGTGATGCCGTGCGCGCCGGCCTGCAGACACAGCGTGGCCGCGCGCGTGACGCTCGGCAGTTCGAGCGCGCGTGTGTTGCGCACGAGCGCGACTTTGTTGAGGTTGACCGACAGCGCGGTGCGGGACGACGTTGAACTCATGGTGGATTGTGGCCGTGGCTGCAAAACTTCAGGCCAGCGGGCATGGCCGCCATGGTAGTGCAGGCGGCTGGAACGCTCAGGCCGAGGCGGCGCGAGGCGCTGTTGCTGCTGGGGTGCCCAGGCTCTGCAACTCGAACATCATCTGCCGCGTGCGCAGCGGCAGATTGCCGCAGTAATGGTTGAGCAACGCACGCAGCTGGGGTTTGAGCCCTGGCAGCAACGCCGCGCAAGCGCGCAAGGTCGCCAGATACGGCGCCGTGTCCCCGAGCGCCTGTTGCAGACTGAGCCATTCGCGTCCGCTCAACGTGCTGCGTTGCTCATCCGTCGCCGCGCTGCGCAGGCCGCCCTCCGGCACCAGGGTGTAGCGTTCGTCCGGCTGCAGCGGTGCCAGCGTCAGCGTTTGCTGGTCCAGCTGCGGCAGCAAGCCGATGTCCTGCAACAACAGCAGTTCGAACGCGCGCAGCGCTGGCTCCAGTGCGGCCGCGGCCGGCTGGGACGCGAGCAGCCGCACCGCTTCCGCATACACATCGAACAGCCGCCGATGCGGGTCGTCCCGCGCGAGCAGCCGCATCAGCAATTCGTTCAGGTAGGTACCCGACAGCAGCGCTTCGCCCGTCGGCATCACATGCCCGCCGACCCACTCGGCCCCCTTCAAGGTCCGAATCTCCGCGTCGCCCGAAAAATTCAGCGACAGCGGCTGCAGCGGCAGCAAGACAGGGCGAAAGTTCGAACTCGGCCGCTTCGCCCCCTTCGCCACGATCGCAATCCGCCCGTACTGCCGCGTGAAGACCTCGAGGATCAGACTGGTCTCGCTCCAGTCGTAGCGATGCAGCACGAACGCCGGCTCATGGCTGACGCGCAGGCCGGGCATGTCAGCGCTTCAATCCAAACAAGCTCGCGTTCAAACAGGCCCCGCCGGAGGCTGCAAGCACAAAGCACGAGGCAGGAGGTTTTCCCCAACGGACGCCGCGGAGCTGGCTCCGCCAGTCCGCTGGCGGCGCCCCCGGTCGAAGTTAGGCGAAAGCCGAGCGCAGCGAGCGAAGTCTGGGAGCGAGTCAATAGCCAAAGGACCGAACCCGTGCCGCGTCGTCGGCCCAGCCGGACCGCACCTTGACCCACAACTCCAGATGCACCTTCGCGTCCATCAGCTTCTCCAGCTCCTGGCGCGCCTCGCTGCCGATGCGCTTGATGCGCTCGCCGGCGTCGCCGATCACCATCATCTTGTGGCTGTCGCGCTCGACCACGATTGTGGCGGCGATCCGCACGAAGCGCTTGGCGGGCTTGCTGCGACCCGGTTCCTCGGTGAACTGATCAATCACCACGGTCGAGCTGTAGGGCAGCTCATCGCCGGTCAGACGAAACAGCTTTTCGCGCACCGTCTCGGCCACGAGAAAGCGTTCGTCGCGGTCGGTCAACTCGTCCTGCCCGTAGATCCAGTCCTGCTCAGGCAGGTATTTCTCACAGATGCCGAGCAGCCGCTCGATGTCGTTCGGGCTCTTGGCCGACATCGGCACGAATTCAGCGAACGGATGGCGTTCCTGCATGCCCTGTAGCCAAGGCGCGATCTCGGTGCGGCGCTGCACGGTGTCGAGCTTGTTGGCGATCAGCAGCGCGGGCACGTCGGGCCGCAACAGTGAAAGCACCTTTGCGTCGGCCAGGTTGAAGCTGCCGGCCTCCACCACGAACAGCACCAGGTCCACATCGCCGATCGCGCCCTGTACGGTCTTGTTCAGCGAGCGATTCAGCGCGTTGTCGTGCCGGGTCTGAAAGCCCGGCGTGTCCACGAAGATGAACTGGGTTTGCCCGAGCGTGCGGATGCCGGTGATCCGGTGCCGCGTGGTCTGCGCCTTGCGTGATGTGATGCTGATCTTCTGGCCGACCAGCGCGTTCAGCAAGGTGGATTTGCCGACGTTCGGCTTGCCGACGATGGCGATCGTGCCGCAGTGTGCGTGCGACGTTGGATGTGGCTTCGATTTGCGCATCTTTCATGGCTGAAGCGCCCGTCTGTTAATCGTTTTCAGCTATTTCTTTCATAGCGACGATTGGCCGGCGCCGTGCTGGCTGCGGCTGCCTTGGTCGTTCGTCAAGGTTCTCAACATGGCGGCCGCGGCCGCCTGCTCGCCGGCCCGACGCGACGCGCCGCTGCCGCGTTCGATCCGACCCGACTCGGCGATTTCGCATTCCACTTCGAAGCGCTGCTCGTGCGCGGCGCCGGTCGCATTCACCACACGGTAGATCGGCAGCTTCATCTTGCGGCCTTGCAGCCATTCCTGCAAGGCCGTCTTCGCATCCTTGGTCGAGGCAGCGAGTTGCGGATCGATCCGCAGGTGGCCGAACAAACGGCGCACCAGCGCGTCGGCCGCGGCATAGCCCGCATCGAGATAGACCGCGCCGATCACCGCCTCCACCGCATCGGCGAGGATCGAGGGTTTGAGCCGCCCCCCAGTGTGGGTCTCGCCGGCGCCCAGGCGCAGCAATTCCGACAACCGCAGTTCGACGCTCAGGCCGTGCAGCGTGTCCTGTCGCACCAGGCTCGCACGGGTGCGCGACAGATCGCCTTCCGGCAGGCTGCCCAAGCGCTCGTACAGCAGGTTGGCGACCGCGAGGTTCAACACCGCGTCACCGAGGAACTCGAGCCGCTCGTTGTGCTGCACCGAGTGGCTGCGATGCGTGAGCGCCCGCTGCAGCAGTGCGCGGTCGGTGAACGTGACGCCGAGCCGCCGCTCGAGCGCGGCGAGCGGTGTGCTGCCGGCGAAAGTCGGCGCGTGGGGTTCAGTCACGCCCGTCCGAGCTGGCGCTGCCGTTGTATTTGATCAGCAGATAAGCCGGGCCGGCCAACGCGATTTCCTTGTCGTAGGCAAAGCCGACCACGACCCGGTCGCCGTTTTTCTTGATGTCCAGATCCTTGCCGCTGACCGCGTTGAAATCGTCGACCGCGGCGGCGCGGTCGAAGATGGCGCGCACTTCAGGCACCGTGCTGCCCGCGGTGGCCTTTTTCGCCGCCTTGCGGATCGCCTGATATTCGATCGCGGTCGGGATGACCTTGGCCGTGATGATTCCGGCGAACACCACGAGGGCCGCCACGATGATCAGGCCGATGAAGGAAATGCCGCGCTGACGCGACCGCCTTTGAATGGGATTCATACCAAAGCTCTCAATGGATGCCGGACGGCGGAGGGTTTTCTTCTGGGATGGAAGCAGGTGGCGAGGTTCCAGCAGCGGCCTGCCGAGAGCCGCACCGCCCACGACTATTGGAACGACCCGACGCGCTTCCAGTTGCCGAAGTTCATCCAGATGAAGAACGCCTTGCCGACGATGTTCTTGTCCGGCACGAACCCCCAGTAGCGCGAGTCGAGCGAATTGTCGCGGTTGTCGCCCATCATGAAATAGTGAGTTTTCCGGCACTTTGCAAACCACGCCTTCGACGCTGTAGCGACAGTTGTCACGGCCGGGGAAGTTTTCCGCGCCCGAGACGAATGCCGGGCGGTTGTCATCGACCAGGATGTTGTGCGTGTGCGCCCCGAGCGTTTCCTGAAGCTGCTTGGCGTAGCGCATCGAGTCTTCATCGAAGAACTCCTGCGCCGGTTTGGTGTCGACGGGCTGGCCGTTGATGGTCAAGCGCTTGTTCAGATAAGCCACTTCGTCGCCCGGCAGGCCGACCACGCGCTTGATGTAGTCCAGATTCGGGTTCGGCGGATAGCGAAACACCATCACGTCGCCGCGCTGGGGTTTGTTGCCTTCGGTGAGCTTGACGTTCAACACGGGCAGCCGCAGGCCATAGGTGAATTTGTTGACGAGGATCAGGTCGCCGACCAACAGTGTCGGGATCATCGAGCCGGACGGAATCTTGAACGGCTCGAACAGAAACGAGCGCAGCATGAACACCACCAGGATCACCGGGAACAGCCCGGCCGTCCAGTCGAGCCACCAGGGTTGCGCCAGCGCGCGCTGGCGCGTGCTCCGCACTGTCGTCGTCGATGGTGCCGATGCCTTGGGCGCTGAGCCGCTCGCGCCGCGCCACCGCGCCCACATCGACCGCGTCCGCGGCACGCCGACGCTGCGGCGCAAAGTACAGCCGCTCGGCGATCCAGTAGAGACCGGTCACAAGCGTCGCCGTGAACAGCAGCAACGCGAAGTTGCCTTCGATCGCGGCCGAAGTACCAGGCGCCCGCATAGCCCGCAAAGCCCGCGAGCACGAGCGCCGTCAGCACCTGCATCATTCGTCCACCTGCAAAATCGCCAGAAACGCTTCCTGCGGCACCTCGACCGAGCCGATCTGCTTCATCCGCTTCTTGCCGGCTTTCTGCTTTTCCAGCAGCTTGCTCTTGCGGCGTGATGTCGCCGCCGTAGCACTTGGCGAGCACGTTCTTGCGCAGCGCCTTGATTGTCTCACGCGCGATGATGTTGGCCCCGATGGCGGCCTGGATCGCGACGTCGTACATCTGGCGCGAAATGATCTCGCGCATCTTGCCCACCACGGCCCGGCCGCGGTACTGCGACTGGCTGCGGTGCACGATGATCGACAGCGCATCGACCTTCTCGCCGTTCAACAGGATGTCTACCTTGACCACGTCGGCGCGCGATATTCCTTGAACTCGTAGTCCATCGACGCGTAGCCGCGGCTGACCGACTTCAGCTTGTCGAAGAAGTCGAGCACGATCTCGCCGAGCGGCATTTCGTAGGTCAGCATCACCTGCCGGCCGTGATAGGCCATGTTGAGCTGCACGCCGCGCTTTTGCTCCGCCAGCGTCATCACGGCGCCGACGTATTCCTGCGGCATGTACAGATGCACGGTCACGATCGGCTCGCGGATCTCGGCCGTGCGGCCGACGTCAGGCATCTTGGCCGGGTTTTCCACCATCAGCACTTCGCCGTCGTTTTTCACAACCTGATACACCACGCTCGGCGCGGTCGTGATCAGGTCTTGGTCGAACTCGCGCTCCAAGCGCTCCTGCACGATCTCCATGTGCAGCAGGCCGAGAAAACCGCAGCGAAAGCCGAAGCCCAGCGCTTGGCTGACTTCCGGCTCGTAGTGCAGCGAGGCATCGTTCAACTTCAGCTTCTCGAGCGAGTCGCGCAGCGCGTCGTATTGGTTCGCTTCCGTCGGGTACAGCCCCGCGAACACCTGCGGCTGAATTTCCTTGAAGCCGGGCAACGGCTCGGTGGCGGTGGCTGCCGCGCCACCGCTGCCGGTCTTGATCAGCGTCACCGTGTCGCCGACCTTGGCCGCCTGCAGCTCCTTGATGCCCGCGATGATGTAGCCGACCTCGCCGGCTTCGAGACTTGCGCGCGGGGAGTCGTGCGGCGTGAACACGCCGAGATTGTCCGCATTGAACATCGCGCCGCTGGCCATCAGCTTGATGCGCTCGCCTTTGGCCAGGCGACCGTCGACCACGCGCACCAGCATGACCACGCCGACGTAGGTATCGAACCAGCTGTCGATGACCATCGCGCGCAGCGGCCCATCCGGGTTGCCGCGCGGCGGCGGGATGCGTTTGACGACCGCTTCCAGAATCTCGTCGATGCCCATGCCGGTCTTGGCCGAACACGGAATCGCGTGGCTCGCATCGATGCCGATCACGTCCTCGATTTCGATCTTCGCGTTGTCCGGATCGGCCTGCGGCAAGTCCATCTTGTTGAGCACCGGCACCACCTCGACGCCGAGATCGAGTGCGGTGTAGCAGTTCGCGACCGTCTGCGCTTCCACGCCCTGGCTCGCATCGACCACCAGCAGCGCGCCTTCGCAGGCCGACAGCGAACGGCTCACCTCGTAGGAGAAATCGACGTGCCCCGGTGTGTCGATCAAATTCAGGTTGTAGACCTTGCCGTCGGCTGCCGTGTACTGCAACGCAGCGGTTTGCGCCTTGATCGTGATGCCGCGCTCTTTTTCGATGTCCATCGAGTCGAGCACCTGAGCTTCCATTTGCCGGTCCGACAAACCACCGCAGCGCTGGATCAGCCGATCGGCCAGCGTCGATTTGCCGTGGTCGATGTGCGCGATGATGGAAAAGTTTCGAATGTGGTTCATCAAGGGGAGGTTCAAGACGGCGACTGCGGGAATGCCTGTTTCCTCCAGAGCACCGGCGAAAACGAAAAAAGGGCGCGCCAACGAAGAGGACGCGCCCTGTCAAGCCCAACACCTGGATCGCGGCAACTGCGATGGTTGGACAGCTATTGTAGGCAAAACCACCGGCGGGCCCCGCTGCCAGGACCCGTCGATCGCCCGCGCCAGGGCGCGCCGTTTTCTATTGCGGCTTGATCAGTGCGTATTGGGCCCATTCGCCGCGCCGGAACAGCACGTTGACGGACTTGGTCTTGTCGGCCTTGGCTGTGGCTGCTTCGAATTCGGCAATGCCGGCCACATCCTGATTGGCCACCGCCACAATCACGTCGCCTTCGCGCAGCCCGGCTCGTGCAGCAGGACCGGTGGCAGCCTCGACCTGCACACCGCCGCCGATCTTGAGCTCCTCCTTGCGCTCGTCGGTCACCTCGGTCACGGTCAGGCCGAGCAGATCACTCGTGCCTTTGGCCGTTTTCGGCTTCGGCGTCTCTGCTGGCGTGGCCGCGGCAACCTTCTCGGCTTCGATCTCGGCGACCGTCACGGTCAGCTCCTTGGTGGCGCCGCGCCGAAACACGGTGATGCTCGATTGCGTGCCGGGCTTCGTGTTGCCCACGATGCGCGGCAAATCGCTGGTGCGTTCCACCTCCTGGCCTTCGAACTTGACAATGATGTCGCCTGCCTTGATACCGGCTTTTTCTGCCGGCGAGCCGGCTTCGACACCGCGCACCAGCGCGCCACGCGGTCGTCCCAGGCCGATCGACTCCGCCACGTCCTTGCTGACTTGGTCGATGCGCACGCCGATGCGCCCGCGCGAGACGCGGCCGGTCGCGCGCAGCTGATCGCTCACGCGCACCGCTTCGTCGATCGGAATAGCGAACGAAATGCCCATGTAGCCGCCCGAGCGCGAATAGATCTGGCTGTTGATGCCGATCACCTCGCCGTCCAGGTTCAACAGCGGCCCGCCCGAATTGCCCGGATTGATCGCGACGTCGGTCTGCAGCAGCGGCAGGTATTCGCCCGTGTCGCGCTGCTTGGCGCTCACGATGCCGGCCGTGACCGTGTTGGCCAGCCCGAACGGCGAGCCGATCGCCACCACCCATTCGCCCACCTTCACGCGGTTGATGTCGCCGATGCGCACGGCCGGCAAATCCTTCGCGTCGATCTTCACGACCGCGACATCCGAGCGCTTGTCGGCGCCGACGATGCGGGCCTTGAATTCGCGCTGATCGGTAAGCGTCACCATCACCGAATCGGCACCGTCGACCACGTGCGCGTTGGTCATCACGTAGCCGTCGGCGGTCAGGATGAAGCCGGAGCCGACGCCGCGCGGGCGTTCGTCGGGTTGCGCCAATGGCGGCCGCTGCGCGCCGGGTGGGCGTTCGGGCTGATCCGGCCGCTGGCCGCGTGGCATGCCCGGAATCGGGATGCCGAAGCGGCGGAAGAATTCGAGCATGTCTTCGTCCAGCCCGCCGCGCCCCCCGCCACCGCTGCCACCGCCGATCGCGGCCTCGTCGCGCTCGATCTTCTCGATCGTGCGGATGTTGACCACCGCCGGGCCGACCCGTTCGACCAACCCCGTGAAGTCGGGCAGGCCACGCTGCATCGGCGGAGAAAATGCCGGCGGCTGCTGCGCCGACGCGCCGAGTGGCACAGAGAGCACACTGGCCATGGCGGCCATGCCGAGTGCGGCAACCCAACGGCGTGCGCGTCGGGCGCGAGGATCAACAAACGTTCGAGTCATCAAAAAACTCCTTCGGTGAAAAACAGCTGGACAGTGGATCGGGAATCGGGGTTCGACGCTGCAGGTGGCCCGGCGCGCCGCTGAGATCGGATTTGAATCGCCAGCAAACAAAATGGATGAGTTGCGGGACCGGCGGCGCCAGCGGCACCTGGCTGCCCCGCAACCGTGTCGACTGCAGAAACGCAGCGCACGCCAGTCGCATCGACCGCTGCAAGAAGCAAGCCTACTGGCGCGGCTCGATGCGCCGCAGCCCTCGACCGAACATCCGCAAGGTCGACAGTGGCACTTCGCCGACCGCAGTCAGCCACCAGTCGCCGCTGGCGGCATCGTCTGGATCACCGCTGCCGCTGACGCGGCGAGTCAGCGTATGGGTGGCGCCCATCGCCATATGACCAGGCGTCGGGTGCCACTTCGCGTCGTGCGGCTCGAGAAACAGCGACACCGAGGCAAGACCGTCGGAGAACACCCAATGCATCGCGCTTGCTGCGCGGCTGCCGGGCGGGGCTGCGGTCGGCCGGGCCAGCGCCCGCCGGTAACAATGCACAGGCTGAAAACCCGCCACGCCGGCGGGCAGCGCCCAGCCCATCGCTTCGGGCGTGGTCTTGACGAGCTGCGGCGACTCGACGCTCCAGCCCTCGGGGGCGGCCATCATCTGGGCCAGTTTGTCGATCTGCACGGGTGCGTCGAACTGCAGCTCGGAGAACGCGGCCTGCTCAAGCACGCCACCATCGATGTCGAGCGTCTGCACTTTCAGCACGAGGCCCGACTGCTGCTCACTCCAGACTTTGTAGCCGAAGCGCAGGCGGTCCTTCGGATCCAGCTGCATCACTTCGGCGTTGAACCCGGCCACGCGCGCGGTGCCGGCCGGCCGTGCGCTGTAGGAATTCGTGATCGACGTGTCGAGCGACTTCAACAGCCCCGGAAATGCGCCGAGCGACTCGCGCCGCTCGGTGCGCGCCACTTTCTGGTCCGGCAGGAATGTGACGACCTGGTCGTTGTGGCGAAACACCGATCGCGGCGCGCCGGTCAGCGTCTCGACCCGTTCGATCTGTCGATCCCCTTCGCATGCATGCCAGATGCGTGCACTGGCCAGCGCACCCGCTGCCGAGGAAACCACGAACGTGCCGATGAAATTGCGCCGACGCGATGCCTGATGCAGACGCAATAGCCAGGCATCGACATCGTGCTCGGACAACGCGGCGGTCGGCGGCGTGGGGTCCGCCGGCACCGCTTGCGCGCCGGCAACCAGCGTGAACAGCGCAAACACGAGCCCGACGACCAGCCGGTGCCCGTGCCCGCCGGCTGCGCAATCGGTTTGGTGGGACCCGCACCCGTGGCCCCACCGACTGTCGGCTGCCGCCACACTCACCGCCCGCGGCCCTCGAACGTGGCATTGCGCAAGAAGCCAGCCGGCATCTGCAACGCCGATATGCCAGCGGATTGTTCGTGGGCGGCGAGCAACTCGTCGAGCCGCGGATCGCGCAGCATCTGGCGCGACGGCTCCGCCCGGGCCAGCACCGGCGTGGTGGCCGCTGGCGTGGCAACGGCGCCGCTCAACAGATTCCAGCCAACCGCGGCAAATGCCATCACGGTGGCCACGCCGGCGACCGCACGCCAGCGCCACAACGGATCGTTGGCGGCTTGCCGCAGGCCTTGTGGGGGCTGCAGAGACACGCCGTTGGCGGGGGCGTCGACCGGCAGTGTCGGCCGCGCCGCGGCCGGGTCGATTCCGGCTTCGGCCGACAGCGGCCCATCAGCGCTCGCTCCCGGCTCGACAGCCAGCCGGGCCGCCACGCGTGCGGCCAGACCATCGCTGGCGCGCATCGGACTGGCTGCCTCGCCTTGGCGCAGCAATTCGCCGACCAAGTGATAGGCCTGCCAGTCGGCACGCATGCGGGCATCGCCGTGCAGGGCTTCCACCACGCGAGCAAATGCGGCGCCGCGCAATTGGCCATCGACCAGTGCGGACACCGCTTCCGATCCACTCGGTGGCGCTTCCTCGGTGCGCAAGGACGTGGCCGTGCGCACGCCACCGTCTTCTCGTTTGGAATTGTTCATCGCCTTCGGCTCCCGATGCGAACTTGTGCTTATTACAGATTTGAAATGGACCGCGCGATGGAACCTACCAGCGCTTGCCGGCCCGGTTCTCCAGCAGCGGCCGGATGCGCGTCGAAACCGCTTCGCGAGCGCGGAAAATGCGTGAGCGCACGGTGCCGATCGGGCAACTCATCACGTCGGCGATCTCCTCGTAGCTCAATCCATCGATCTCGCGCAATGTCAGTGCCTGCCGCAATTCCTGCGGCAACGCCTGCATCGCGGCGCTCACGGTCTCGGCGATTTCCTTGGCGGCAAACAGCGTTTCCGGCGTTTCGTCGTTGGTTAGGTCGTTGCCGATACCGAAAGTTTCATTGTCGTCATCGTCGCGCTCACGCAACGCGTTCTCGGACAGCACCGGATCGCGCTTCAGATCGACCAGCGCCTTCTTCGCGGTATTCACGGCAATCCGGTAGAGCCAGGTGTAGAACTGGGCATCGCCGCGAAACTGGTGCAGTGCGCGGTAGGCGCGAATGAAGGTTTCCTGCGCGATGTCCTCCACCAGGTCCACGTCGCGCACCATGCGCCCGATCAGGCGCTGAATGCGGCGCTGGTACTTGATCACCAGCAGCTCGAATGCACGTTGATCGCCGGCGACCGTGCGTTCGACCAGCATCAAGTCGGTGTCGGCCAGCGGCGGCGCCGAAGGCCCGGCCTCGGGCGGTATGGTCGTCATGAAGGCGTGGCCGCTGAAGTGGCTGGCGGCCGTGCGCTGCCATCGGACTGTGGGTCCCGCAGCGCACCGGGCCTGACGTGCAATGCGCAACGCAACGCGTGCCAGGCCGCGGCGTCGTCGGTCGAACCGGCGTGCAGCCAGAACCATGCGATTCGGCCATCGACCGCATTGCGCCAGCGCAGCAACACCCGTCGCTGAAGATCGAGTTGCAGTGACGGTGTACCGGCACGGACGTCGCCACCGCGTGGATGCCACCACCAGCCTTGCCCGTCCCACCGCAGCCTGCCTTGCGGCGCCCGCAGCCATTGCGCGGCCGAAAATACGCCGCTGCCGACCGAAGCCATTGCGATGACAGCCATGCGCCAGCCGGCCCCGTCCGGGCTGCCGCCCTGGATTGCCACCCGCGCAGCAAGCAGCGCGCCGAGCAGCCAGAGCAGCAGCAGCAAAGCACCCGCGAAGGGCGATCGGCGCACCCCGCAGACGGCCGCAGGAGCATGGGGCATGGCGCTGAATCGCAGGCGAGACGAGCGGATCGGCCGGACGCAAGGCGTCTGGCGACTCGAGGACACCCGAGTCGACCAGCCCGCCCGGGTCGCAAGCTCAGACAAGCCGCTTGAACACCAGTGCTCCGTTGGTGCCGCCGAAGCCGAAGTTGTTCTTCAGCGCCACATCGATCTTCAAGTCCCGCGCGGTGTTGGCGCAGTAGTCGAGATCGCACTGCGGATCGGGCTCGATGAGGTTGATGGTGGGCGGCACCTTCTGCTCGGCGATCGCCATCACCGTGAACACGCACTCGACACCGCCGGCACCCCCCAGCAGATGCCCGGTCATCGACTTGGTCGAGCTGACCACGAGTTGCCTCGCGTGGTCCCCCAACGCCGCCTTGATGGCCATCGTCTCGTTCGCATCTCCGAGCGGCGTGGAAGTGCCGTGCGCGTTGATGTAGTCGATCTGATCGGCGTTCACACCGGCGTTCGTCAGTGCGGACACCATCGCGCGACGTGGCCCATCCATGTTCGGCGCCGTCATGTGGCCCGCGTCGGCGCTCATGCCGAAGCCGGCGACCTCGGCGTAGATGCGCGCGCCACGGGCTTTCGCATGCTCGTACTCCTCGAGCACCACGACACCTGCGCCCTCGCCGAGAACGAAGCCGTCGCGGTCCTTGTCGAACGGACGTGACGCGGCGGTGGGGTCGTCGTTGCGCGTGCTCAGAGCCCGCATCGCGGCAAAGCCCCCGACGCCGAGCGCGGAAGTGGTCGCTTCGGACCCGCCTGCGACCATCACGTCGGCGTCGCCGTACTCGATCATTCGCGCGGCCATGCCGATGCAGTGCAACCCCGTTGTACAGGCGGTGGCGATCGCGATGTTCGGCCCTTTGAAGCCGAATCGGATCGAGACATGGCCCGCGACCATGTTGACGATCGAAGCCGGGATGAAAAACGGCGAGATCCGGCGCGGGCCGCGTGCGAGCAGCTCGCGTTCGGTGGCCTCGATCAGTGGCAGGCCGCCGATGCCCGAGCCGATCGCACAGCCGATCCGCACCGCGTCTTCGGCCTCCAACTCGTCACCGGTCGTCAACCCCGCATCGGCCACCGCCTGCACCGCTGCGGCCACGCCGTAATGAATGAAGGTGTCCATCGTGCGCAATTCCTTGCTGCCGATGTACTTGCCGATCTCGAAGTTCTTGACCTCGCCGGCGATGCGGCAAGCCAGCGCGCTCGCATCGAAGTGCGTGATGACATCGATGCCGGACCTGCCGGCCAGCAGGTTGGCCCACGAGTCGGCCACGAAATGGCCCACCGGTGTCACGCAGCCCAGTCCGGTGACGACGACACGACGACGGCTCATGGGCGCGGGTCAACTTTCTGCAAATGGGTGCTCGACGTTTCGACGTTCTGCAGCGCAGCCAACGGCCGCGTCAGGCTTTCTGGTGCGTGCTCGCGTAGTCGATCGCGTGCTGCACGGTCGTGATCTTCTCCGCGTCTTCGTCGGGAATCTCGATGCTGAACTCGTCTTCGAGCGCCATCACAAGTTCCACCGTGTCGAGCGAGTCAGCGCCCAAGTCAGCGACGAACGCCTTCTCGTTGGTGACCTGCGACTCTTCCACGCCGAGTTGCTCGGCGATGATTTTCTTGACACGTGCTTCGATATCACTCATGGTTTTCCTATCAGAGAGGCGAATGGTTTTGATCCGATTCTAGCCACCGTAAGCCGGATGCTCAGCGGGTGTGCTGCCGATCGGAGTGACGGCAAAACAAGGGAAATCGAGGGGGTGGTGCGGCAAAGGCGGCTACATGTACATGCCGCCATTCACATGCAGTTCCTGGCCCGTTACATAGCCGGCTTCGCGCGAGGCCAGGTACGCGACCGCATGCGCGACATCGGCCGGCGCGCCCAACGCGCCCAACGGGATTTGCGCGAGCAGCAATTGTTGCTGCGCGGCGCTCAAGGCGTCCGTCATGTCGGTCCGAATGAAGCCCGGCGCGATGCAGTTGACCGTAATGCCGCGGCTGCCGACTTCGCGTGCGAGTGCACGGGTCATGCCCGCGACGCCGGCTTTGGCAGCCGCATAGTTGACCTGGCCCGCGTTGCCCATCGCGCCGACCACGCTCGTGATGTTGATGATGCGGCCGAAGCGTTGTTTCATCATCGGGCGCAGCACCGCACGACTCATGCGAAAGACGGCCTTCAGGTCGGTATCGAGCACAGCGTCCCAGTCGTCGTCTTTGAGCCGCATCGCAAGCATGTCGCGCGTAATGCCGGCGTTGTTCACGAGCACATGCAGCGCGCCGGCTTCCGCCGTGATGCGCGCGATCAACGCCTCGCCCGCAGGGCCGTCGTTCACATCCAGCACGGCGCCTGCGCAGCCAGAGTGTTCGGTCAGCGCTTCGGTGACTGCCGCGGCGCCGGCTTCGCTGGTCGCGGTGCCAGTTACCGTCATGCCGCGTCGTGCCAGCGCCAATGCGATCGCTGCGCCGATGCCGCGCGATGCGCCCGTGACCAGCGCCACCAGCCGCTCGGATGAGTTGCCACTGTCGCTCATGCCAGCACCTGCTGTTTGAGTTGCGCAAGCGTCGTCGGGTCGTACATTGCGACCCCCTGCAGTGCGGGATCGATGCGCCGCACCATGCCGGCGAGCACCCTGCCGGGGCCGCATTCGACCAGCGTCGACGCGCCGCGTGCAGCCATCGCGCGCACCACTTCGACCCAGCGTACCGGGCCGAACGACTGGCGATAGAGCGCATCGCGGATCGCGTCCGCGTCGGTTGGCGATTCCACATCGACGTTGTTGACGACCGGAACGCGCGGCGCGGCGAAGTCGACGTCCGCCAATCGACCGCGCAGCGCTTCGGCGGCCGGCCGCATCAGGCTCGAATGAAAAGGTGCCGACACCGGCAGCGGCAACGCGCGCTTGGCGCCGCTGGCCTTCATCAACACACAGGCCGCATCGACGCCGGCTTTGCTGCCCGCAATCACGGTCTGCGCCGGATCGTTGAAATTGACGGCTTCGGCGACTTCGCCCGACTGCCGCGTCGATTCCTCGCACAGCGCTTTGACCTGCGCCGATTCGAGCCCGAGGATCGCGGCCATCGCACCGGTGCCGACCGGCACCGCACGCTGCATGGCCTCGGCACGAAACCGCACCAGCGGCGCGGCTTGCGCGAGCGTCAACGCGCCCGACGCCACCAGCGCCGAGTACTCCCCGAGCGAGTGGCCGGCCATCACGGCGGGTTCGGCGCCGCCTTCCGCGAGCCAGGCACGATAAGCGGCAATGCCCGCGACCAGCATCACCGGCTGGGTGTTGCTCGTCAGTGCGAGCGCATCGGCCGGGCCTTGGCTAATCAGTCGGGTCAGGTCCTGATCGAGCGCATCGGATGCTTCGGCGACGGTCCGGCGCACGGCCGGATGGTCGCCCCAGCCGTTCAGCATGCCGACCGACTGCGAGCCCTGACCGGGGAACATGAAAGCGAAAGCAGTCATCGTGAGGCCGGATCCGAAATCAATAGGAAATTCATAAAAAATGGCTGGGTCGCTTACCGGTAAAGCGCCTGTCGCTAGTAAATCAGGAGCACTGCGCCCCAGGTGAAGCCGCCGCCCACGCCTTCGAGCAACACGGTGTCGCCGCGCTTCACCCGCCCGGCGCGCACGCCTTCGTCCAGCGCGAGAGGGATCGACGCCGCCGACGTGTTGCCATGCTCGGCCACGGTGACGATGACTTTTTCCATCGGCAGCCTGAGCTTCTTCGCGGTGCTCTGCATGATGCGGATGTTGGCCTGATGCGGAATCAGCCAGTCGATGTCGGCGCTCGTCATCCCGGCCTTCGCGAGCGTGGTGCGCGCGGCGCTTTCCAGCACACCGACCGCAAGCTTGAACACCGCCTGGCCGTCCATCGTCAGGAGTGGACTGCCGATCACCTTGCCGCCAGCCACCTGCCCGGGCACGCACAGGATGCCGACCTGGCTGCCATCGGCATGCAGGTCAGACGCGAGGATGCCGGGCTGGTCGCTGGCTTCCAGCACCACCGCGCCGGCGCCATCGCCGAACAGCACGCAGGTCGTGCGGTCGTCGAAGTCGAGAATGCGCGAGAACACTTCCGCGCCCACCACCAGTGCGCGGGTCGCAGCCCCGGTCTGAATCATCGCGTCGGCCACGGTCAACGCATAGACGAAGCCGCTGCAGACCGCCTGCACGTCGAACGCGGGGCAGCCCTTGATGCCGAGCTTGTGCTGCAGGATCGCGGCGGTCGACGGAAACACCATGTCCGGAGTCGATGTCGCGACCACGATCAGATCTATTTCGGAGGCCTCTCGGCCCGCCGCTTCGAGCGCGTTCCTGCACGCGTGCAGCGCGAGCTCGCTGCTCGGCACATCGGGTGCGGCGAAATGGCGTGCCCGGATGCCTGTGCGCTCGACGATCCACTCATCGGACGTCTCGACGCCACGCTCGGCAAGCTCCGCGGCCAGCTCGGCATTCGACAGGCGACGCGGCGGCAGATAGCTGCCGGTGCCGACAATGCGCGACGTGCGCCGTCCGGGCGGGGCTTTGGTCATCGGTTCAAGGATTGGTCTGCAAGGCGCCGGCGGCCAGGGGCTCTTCGAGCAGCGGTGCGGCGTGTGCGATCCGGCTTCGGACCCGGTCGAGCAAGTCGTTCTGCGCCGCATCATACGCGCGGGTCAGCGCGTGCTGGAACGCAAGCACGTCGGCCGAACCGTGGCTCTTGAATACCAGGCCACGCAGGCCCAACAGCGCCGCGCCGTTGTAGCGCCGATGGTCGACGCGGCGTTTGAATGATTTCAGGATCGGCAGCGCGAGCAGGCCGACCGCTTTGGTGAAGGGGTTGCGCGCGAACTCGTCTTTCAGAAAACCGTTGATCATGCTGGCCAGCCCTTCGCTGGCTTTGAGCGTCACGTTGCCGACGAAGCCGTCGCAAACGACGATCTGCGCGGTGCCTTTGAAGATGTCGTTGCCTTCGACATTGCCGATGAAGTTCAGGTCGCCGGCCTTGCCGGCAGCGCGC
This sequence comes from uncultured beta proteobacterium, assembly GCA_963761295.1. Lineage (GTDB taxonomy): Bacteria > Pseudomonadota > Gammaproteobacteria > Burkholderiales > Burkholderiaceae_C > JBBPYC01. Next base: position 303,139 of record CAVXGG010000017.1, on the reverse strand, counting down.
AGCAGCTCGGCCGCCTGCCGGATCGTCTCGCTGCCTTTGATCGCTTCCTCGCCGATGTTGAGCAGGCCGACGCTCGGGTTGTCGCCCCCGCCTTGCGCAGTCACCAGGGCCGAGCCCATCACGGCGAACTGCAGCAGATGCTCGGCGCGGCAGTCGACGTTGGCGCCCAGATCGAGCACTGTGGTGGCGCCGCCGGCCGCATTGGGCAGCTGGGTGGCGATCGCGGGTCGGTCGATGCCTTCTAGGGTTTTGAGCAGATAGCGCGCGATCGCCATCAACGCGCCGGTGTTGCCGGCCGACACGGCCGCTTGCGCGCGGCCGTCCTTGACCTGCTGGATCGCGACCCGCATCGACGAGTCTTTTTTCTTGCGCAGCGCGACCTCGATCGCATCGTCCATCGCGACGACCTCGCTGGCTACGACGATCTCGGCGTTCGGATGCTTGAAGCCGGCAAGCGCGTCGGCGCGCCCGACCAGCAGCAAGCGTGCATCGGGCTGTCGCTGCAAGAAACGCTCACAAGCCGGCAGGATCACACCGGGGCCGTGGTCGCCGCCCATGCAGTCGACCGCAAGCGTGGTGATGTTCACGCGCTAGCGAGACGGGGACGCGTTGGCCCAACGGCCGACGTCGTCGACTGCAGTGGCGACCAACCGGGCGCCCGGTTCAGGCTTCCGACTTGTTTTTGAACACCTGACGGCCGCGGTAGTAGCCATTCGGGCTCACATGATGACGCAAATGCGTCTCACCCGTGGTCGGCTCGACCGCCATGCCGGGCACCGGCAGCGCGTAGTGCGAACGGTGCATGCCGCGCTTGGAGGGCGACTTCTTGTTTTGCTGAACAGCCATGATGAATCCTGAAAAACCAAAGAATGAAAAATAAAGGCACTTGAGAGCAGGTGCCCGCAAACCCGCTGGACGCTTGACCGGTCACGAGACCATCGGCTCGGCGTCCGGCTTGCCCGACAACCCCGGTCGGTGTTGGCTGGCTGCTGTGCAGGCACCCCAGGCGACAAGATCGCGGGGAAGGTGCCGGATGCCAAGCGGGTCGCAGGTGTCGGGGCGAAGTGCGCTCCACCGCGCTCTCATTGCGCCCTGAAAATCCGAAGAACACGCGCCGCAAAACCCGCTGATTCTAGCGGATGTGCGGTCACCGGTCCTTGGACTTGTCGCGCAGTTGCTCCAGCGCAGCGAACGGATGCTCGGGTTTGGCCGCGTCCCGGAAGGCCGCATCGGCCGCGCTCGACCGCACATCGACCGGGCACTGCGCGTGCATCGGCACCACCGGCAACGCAAGCAGCAATTCGTCCTCGATCAACTCACGCAGATTCAATGCGTCGTCGATCGCGAGCACGTCTTCTTCGGCCTCCTCGTCTTCCATCTCGGCGGTGGCTTCGTCGGCGACGAAGCGAAACCACCGGTCGGCGGAAAGCGCCACGGCGACCGGCTCCATGCAGCGCTGACAGGTCATCGGCAGGGTCGCCTCCGCCGTCAGATGCAGCCACGGTTGGCGCACCCCGCCGGGCGTGCCGCGCATCTCGCCGTCGGCGGACCAGCCAACTCCGGCCGCGTCCGCTGGCGCAACCGCTTCGGCCCCCAGACGGCGATAGTCGGCGAGTCGGTCGATGCCCTGCAGGTGCTCAGCGCCCTGTGCAAAGGCCGTGACGTCGAGTCGTTTCGGCGGAGAGGTGGCGGCGTCGTGATTCATGCGAAGGCAGTGTATGAGAATCGAGGCGATGACCTATCCACCCACTTCGACGCGCCGTCAGCGAGGCGGCTCGTGCTTGCATCGACATCGCGCTATCGCCGCGAGCTGCTCGAGCGTCTCCGGCTGCCGTTCGACGTGCGGGCACCGAACGTGGATGAGTCGGCGCGGACTGGTGAAGTCCCGCGCGCGCTGGCGTTGCGTCTGGCGACCGAGAAGGCGCGCGCCGTGGCAGTGCGCGACCCGGATGCCGTGGTGATCGGCTCCGATCAGGTTGCCGAGCTCGACGGAGACGCGCTCGGCAAGCCCGGCGATCACGCCAACGCGGTGCGGCAGTTGCACCGCATGCAAGGCCGGTCGATCGCGTTCCACACCGCCCTGACGGTCTGCTGCAAGAATTCGGGCTTCGAGCAGAGCGACGCGGCCACTGTTCGCGTCCAGGTACGCGCGCTGGACGATGCGGCGATCGAGCGCTATCTGCGCGCCGAGCAACCTTACGACTGTGCGGGCAGCGCGAAAAGCGAGGGACTCGGCATCTCGCTGCTCGATGCGATCGAAAGCGACGACCCCACCGCGCTGATCGGTCTGCCCCTGATTCGCTGCTGCCGCATGCTGCGCGCGGCCGGCTTCACGCTGCCATGACGCCGGCGTCCGTGGCCCGGCAAGGACGGCTTTTTCTGGTGCCCGCGCCACTCGACTTCGGCTGCGCCGACGCAAGCCCTATCGAACAGTCGATTCCGCTCGGCACACTGCAGATCGCCGCGCGCCTGACCCACTGGATCTGCGAGAACGCGAAGAGCACGCGGGCTTACCTGAAGCGGGTCGATGCGGTCTGCCCGCTTGCGCTGCCGCTGCAGGCGCTCGATCTGCGGGAGCTGCCGCGCGAGGTACACAAGAAGGGCGACCACGCCGCTGGCACCTTCGATGCGCGCTCGCTGCTGGAGCCGGCGCTGGCCGGCCACGACATCGGGCTCGTCAGCGAAGCCGGCATGCCGGCGGTGGCCGATCCCGGCTCGTCCGTGGTGCGCGCGGCGCACGAACTGAAACTCGACGTGGTGCCGTTGGTAGGCCCGAGCGCGCTGTTGCTCGCGCTGGCCGCGAGCGGCTTGAACGGCCAACAGTTCGCATTCGCCGGATACCTGCCGGTGGAATCGGACACGCGCCGACGCCGCATCGTCGAGCTGGAGTCGATTGCGCTGAAAACCGCGCAGGCCCAACTGTTCATCGAAACGCCCTATCGCAACGGCGCGTTGTGGCAGGCGCTGCTGCAGGCGCTGCAGCCCAATACCCGGCTTGCATTTGCCAGCGGGCTCACGTTGGCAGACGGTCGCGTGGCGAGCCGTCTGGTCTCGAGCTGGCGGGCCGAGAAGCAGGCGCCCCTACCGGGCGATCTGCCGACCGTATTCGCGCTGGGGCGCTGAAGGCCGCGCCGACCGCGCTCAGCGCAATGCCGGCGCCTCACGCAGCACACGCGCGGTGCCTTCGCCCACCGCGGCGCCGAAGCGCTTGATGAAGCGTTCGGCCATGCTCTCGTGCTGCGTGTAGTCGACCAGCTCTTCGGCTTTCACGACCTCGCGCGCGACGAAGTCAACGCTGCCGAGCTGGTCCGCAAGCCCGAGATCGATCGATCGCTGGCCGATCCAGAACAGGCCGCTGAACATCTCCGGTGTTTGCTTCAACCGGTCCCCACGGCCGACCTTGACGATGTCGATGAACTGCTGGTGCACCAGGTCGATCATCTGCTGCGCATGCGCACGCTGGGCGTCGGACTGCGGCGAGAACGGATCGAGAAAACCCTTGTTGCCGCCGGCCGTCAGCAGCCGGCGTTCGATGCCGAGCTTGTCCATCAGGCCGACAAAACCGAAGCCGTCGATCAGCACGCCGATGCTGCCGACGATGCTGGCCTTGTTTACATAGATCTTGTCGGTCGCCGCCGCGATGTAGTAGGCCGCCGACGCGCAGCTTTCTTCCACCACCGCATAGATCGGTTTCGCATGGCGCGCGCGCAGCCGGCGAATCTCGTCGTTGATCATGCCGGCCTGCACGGGGCTGCCGCCGGGTGAGTTGATCAGCAGCACCAGGGCTTTCGAGCCGCTGTCCTCCAGCGCGCTTTTCATCGCCGCGTTGATGTGCTCGGCGCTCGCGTTGCTCTCGGCGCTGATCTCGCCGCGGATCTCGACCACCGCGGTGTGGGCGGACGGCTTCACCGCGCCGCCGGGCACCGAGCGGAAAAAGAGCCACCAGCACAGCGCCGCGAACAGCAGCAGCCAAAGCAGTCGCGTGAAGATGCGCCAGCGCCGCGCGGTGCGCTGCTCGGCCAGTGCCTCGAACGCGAGCCGCTCCAGCGTCTGCCGCTCCCAGCCTGGCGGGCGTGCTTCGTCGTCTCGTGCGGCAGCGATCCGGTCCTGCTCGCGTGCGCTCATCGGTGCCGAAGGATAGGGATCGGGACCCGAGCCGCGCGGCCCGTAAGCATCGGTCATGTGGTGGCGTTCGATGGGAGTTGGGGTGGCGCGAGCGGGCTCAAAATTCGACCGCGCGCAGGTCGTGCGCAGTATGCCAGCGCACCACGCCGTCCGCCTCGCTCAACGCAACGGTCACCAGCGGACCGCGGCACGGCCCCTCAGCGCAAGCACCGTTGTCGGGCCGATAGGCCGCACCGTGCGAGGCACAGACCAGCCACTGCCTGCTTTCGTCGAAGAACCGGTTGGGCTGCCAGTCGAGTTCCATCGCCACATGCGTGCAGCGGTTCAGGTACGCATGGGCCGTGCCCCGGTAGCGAATCGCGAACGCACGACAGGTCTGGCCGCGATAGATCACGTCGAACGGCACCGCGAGGCCGCCATCCGTCAACTCATGCGAGCGGCACAATGGATGAACGGCCGCCTCGGTCACGGCGCCAGCAGCCAGTCGTGCAGCGCTTGCACGCTGTGCAGCACGGCCAGCGGCTTGCATGCATAGAGCCCCGGCGGCTCGTGCGCACCCCAGGCCACGCCGAGGCTCGGGCAGCCCGCGTTCAGTGCAAGCTGCAGGTCATGCGTGGTGTCGCCGATCATCAGCGTGCGGCTCGGCCCGGTCTGCAGTTGCTCCATCAGCTCATGCAGCATGCGCGGGTCGGGCTTGCCGGCGGTCTCATCCGCGGTGCGCGATGCATCGAACAGCCCGGACAGCTCGACCGCGGACAGCGCCTCGTCGAGCCCGTGCCGGCTTTTTCCGGTCGCCACCGCAAGCAGCCGGCGCTCGGCCTTCAGCGCAGCCAGCAGCGCCAGCACACCGTCGAACAACGCGATGTCGTGCTGATGCTGCACGTAGTGGTGCCGATAGCGTTCGCCGAGCTGCGGCCACTTTTCCTTCGGCACGTCGGGCGCGGCGTGCGCGAGCGCCTGCGACAGCCCCATCCCGATCACGAACGCCGCGCTGCGGTCGTCCGGCACGGTGCCGCCCACGTCGCGCACCGCCTCCTGGATGCAGCGCGTGATGATGCGGGTGGAATCAAACAGCGTGCCGTCCCAGTCGAACACGATCAGATCGAAGCGGTGTGCAGCGGGATTCGAGCTCATGGTTTTCAGTATCGTGCAACCGCTTGCGCACCGGGCGGAATTGGCGCGATCCGCCTGAGCCAGCCCTGCAGCTCCGACGGCAATTCGGCCTGCAACTGCAGCGGCGCGTCGGTTGCCGGATGCGTCAGCCCGAGCCGCCAGGCATGCAGGAACATGCGCTTCAAGCCGTCCCTTTGCAGCGCCTTGTTGCGCTCGAAGTCGCCGTACTTGTCGTCGCCAGCTATTGCGTGCCCGGCGCTCGCCAGATGCACACGAATCTGATGTGTGCGGCCGGTCTTGATCGTCACTTCGAGCAGACTGAAGCCCGGCAGCCGCTCGGCCACTTTGACCAGCGTGACCGCGCGCATGCCGTCCGGGTCCTGCGCATCCACCACGCGCACGCGGCGCTCACCGTCGGGCCGCGTGAATTTGTGCAGCGGCTGATCGAGCACCCTGCGGTTCGCCGGCCAGTCGCCTAGCACCAGCGCGAGATAAGTCTTTGCGGTGGCGCGCTCACGAAACTGCAGCTGCAGCCGGGTCAGCGCACTGCGCTTTTTCGCGATCAGCAGCACGCCCGAGGTTTCGCGGTCCAGCCGATGAACGAGTTCCAGAAAGCGTGCGTCGGGGCGCGCTGTACGCAATTGCTCGATCACGCCGAACTGCACGCCGCTGCCGCCGTGCACCGCAACGCCTGCGGGCTTGTCGAGTGCGATCAGATGGTCGTCTTCGAACAGCACGGTGAACGCACGCGGCGGTGCGACGGCCTCGCCGGCCGGGCCGGCCGATGGCAACGGCCGACGCAGCGGCGGCAGCCGGATCGAGTCGCCGGCCTGCACGCGGGTGTCGGCACTGGCCCGTCCTTTGTTGACGCGAACTTCGCCGCTGCGAATGATTCGATAGACCAGGGTCTTCGGCACGCCTTTGAGCTGCCGCAACAAGAAATTGTCGAGCCGCTGACCGGCCGACTCCTCATCGACATCGACGTGCAGGACGACCGGTGGGGCCGCCGTCGGGTTCACGCCTATAATCATTTTTCCGGTCTGGCTTCGCTGCTCAAGCGCTTGATTCGATTTGCTTTATTCAAATTCGGCAAACAAGAATCACGAATTAGAGCATGTGAGAAAGTGCCGCACCGGAAGGTCGATGCCGCCTTGGCTCCCATGCTCGTGACAGCGGACGCTGGCGCCCCTTTGCGCCGCGTCGCCAACTGCGGCTTGTGGTGCATCCAGGGAAACCGGGCCGATCTTTGAAACTCGAATTCACGGTTTTCGTACAAAAGAATCCTTGCAACAAGAAATGCCGATGCCCCCGGCTGCCTGAAGATCGATCTCGGCAGCGGCGACACGGCGCACAAACCATGGTGACCAGCGCGCCCGCCCAACTGGCGTTCGACGAATCGTTGCAACGGCGCGGCAAGACCGCTGCCCGAGCACTTCGGTCACTGGTTGGTGTGGTGCCTGAATCGAAAGCATTGTCTGCCCATCAGGTGCGGCCGCTTCGACAAACAGCCTCACCCTGTGCTTCGACCCCATCAGGCTCATCCGCTGTGGCGTGCGCTCGTTGGCCCGATTCGGCCATGCAGCGCACCTCGGGCTGGTGAGCGACTGGTCGGCAGACGTTTCTTTTTTCCCCGCATCGTCATTCTTTTTGTCGCTGGCTGCAGGACCCTGCGCCGGCAAAACCGTCCGTTTCAAAGCCTCGGTCCGAAGGCATCGTTGGCCCGCTGTCCAAAGCAGCGGGCCCGGTTGTCTTTTGAATGAATGATGAGGTACGCACTCCATGAAACGGATGCTGATCAACGCGACCCAGGCCGAAGAACGCCGCCTGGCGATCGTGGACGGGCAGAAACTGCTCGACTATGAAATTGAGATCGAAGGGCGCGAACAGAGGAAGGGCAACATCTACCAGGCGGTGGTGACCCGGGTCGAACCGTCGCTCGAAGCCTGCTTCGTCGACTACGGCGAAGACCGTCACGGCTTCCTGCCGTTCAAGGAGATCTCGCGCCAGTTCTTCCAGACCGGCGGCAATGCTGGTGGCGGCAACGGAGGCGGGTCCGCCCGCATCAGCGAAGTCATCAAGGAAGGCCAGCAACTGCTGGTCCAGGTCGAGAAGGAAGAACGCGGCAACAAGGGCGCAGCACTCACCACCTTCGTGAGCCTGGCCGGCCGCTACGTGGTGCTGATGCCGAACAACCCGCGCGGCGGTGGTGTGAGCCGCCGCATCGAGGGCGAGGACCGCGCCGAGCTCAAAGAGGCGATGGACCAGCTCGAATACCCGGACGGCATGAGCATCATCGCGCGCACCGCCGGCATCGGCCGCAGCGCGCCCGAGTTGCAGTGGGACCTGAACTATCTGCTGAAGCTCTGGGATGCGATCGACGGGGCCGGCAAAGGCGGCAAGGGCGCGTTCCTGATCTATCAGGAGTCGTCGCTCGTGATCCGCGCGATCCGTGACTACTTCAACCACGACATCGGCGACATCCTGATCGACACCGACGACGTGTACGAGCAGGCGCACCAGTTCATGAGTCACGTGATGCCCGAGCACGCGACCAAGGTGAAGCGCTACCGCGACGACGCGCCGCTGTTCTCGCGCTTCCAGATCGAGCACCAGATCGAATCCGCCTATGCGCGCACGGTGCAGTTGCCGTCCGGCGGCGCGATCGTGATCGACCACACCGAGGCGCTGGTGTCGGTCGACGTGAACTCGGCACGCGCGATCCGCGGCGGCGACATCGAAGACACCGCTACGCGCACCAATCTCGAAGCGGCCGACGAGGTCGCGCGCCAGATGCGGCTGCGCGATTTGGGCGGCCTGATCGTGATCGACTTCATCGACATGGACGAGAGCCGCAACCGCCGCGACGTCGAAAACCGCCTGCGCGACGCGCTGCGGCAAGACCGCGCCCGGGTTCAGTTCGGCTCGATCAGCAAGTTCGGCCTGATGGAGATGAGCCGCCAGCGCCTGAAACCGGCGCTGTCCGAAGGCGCATCGATTCCCTGCCCGCGCTGCGGCGGCTCCGGCCATATCCGCGACACCGAAAGCTCGGCGCTGCAGATCCTGCGCATCATCCAGGAGGAGTCGCTGAAGGACAACACGGCGTCCGTGATGTGCCAGGTTCCGGTCGACGTCGCTTCGTTCCTGCTCAATGAAAAGCGCACCGAGATCACCAAGATCGAATACAAGCAGCGCATCAATGTGCTGATGGTGCCGAACAAGTCGCTGGAAACGCCGAACTACCGACTCGAGCGCCTGAAGCACGACGATCCTAGGCTCGACCAGTTGCAGGCCAGCTACCAGTTGGCCGAAGAGCCGGACGACGTCACCTCGGTCACGCGCCGCTCGCAAGAGCCGACCAACAAGCAGACGCCGCTGATCAAAGGCGTGCTGCCCGATGCCCCGGTGCCGCCGCCGCAGCCGCGTGCGCCGCGCCGGGGTGCGGAAGAGGCAGTGACCGCCGCACCGGCTCCAGCCGAACCGGCACCAGCAAGCACCCAGGTCAACGCCAACGCCGAGCCTTCAAGCGCCGCAGCGACCGCCGCGGCGGCGTTGATGGCCGCGGAAAACAGCGTGGTCGGCTGGTTGAAGCGTGTGTTCGGCGCGCCGGCACCGGCCCCGGCCGAGACCCCGGTCCAGCCACCGGCTGGCGCAACCGACACTTCCGCGCCGCGCCGATCGCAAGAGCGCCGTGACGAGCGGCCGATTCGCCGTGGCGGCGAAGGCCGCGGCGGTGAAGGCGGCTCGGGCGGCAACGCCGAAGGCCGCGGTGAACGCAACCGCCGCGGAGGCGGCGGCCGCAATCGCAACCGCAGCGAGCCAAACGACGCCGGCAGCGCGCAGTCGTCCGCACAACCGCTGCGCAGTGCACCGGACGGCAGCCGCGACGAGTCGCGCATGAGTGACGACGCACGCACCGCCCGCCCGTCTGGCGGCGCCGAGGCAGAAGAAGGCGCGCGCCATTCGTCGGGCCGCACGGACCGCAACGGCGACACGGCCCGGGGTCCACGCAGCGGCGAACGCCGTGGGGGGCGCAACGGAGGCAACGGCCCACGCACCGAAGGCGCGGCGTTCGATCCGGTTGCGACCGACGGCACCGGTGAGGCCCCACCGATGCTCCAGGGCGACGTGGCGGCGGAGACCTCAGACGCGACCCACGGCAGCGAGGCACGGCCGGAAGGCAGCCGGCCACGCCGCGAACGCGGTGGCCGTGGCGGCGCACGCCGCGGTGACCGCGTCGACCGACCGGAGCGCACCGAGCAGGACGATCGCAGCCGCGACGCAGCAGGCATGGGCAGCGCCGATGCCGCGCAGGCGCCGTCCGACATCGACCGCACCGCGATGCGCGGCCGTGACGAGGGGGATGCGACTGCGCCGCCGACGGGCTTTCCATCCGGCGACACCGCACCCGACGGCAACGACCGAAGCGCGCATCCGCCAGCCGCCCGGGCAGCCGGCCCGGACGACGCGGCAGGCACGGCCGACGACACGGCTTCCGAGCCGCGGCGGGAGCGGGACCGACGCCCGAGCGAGCGGTCCGGCCGCGAGCGGCGTCCCCGTGGCGATCGGGCGGCTGGTGTCAACGGCGATGCCTCCATGGCTCCATCGGCACAGCCGGTAGCCGACGATACGGCTGCACGGTCGCAAACGCCGCGTGCCGCGCTGGATGCCTCGGCCGGGGACTCGACAGACGCATCCAGCCTCCCGGCCGCAGCCGAAACGCCGAGCCTGCTGATCGCGGCCGCAGAAGGCTCGACCGTCGCGTCGTCGAACCTGCACGACACGGAAGCCGTGGCCGTGGAGGCCGTGGCCACATCGAACGGTGCGCCGGCAAACGGCGACTCGACCGCGCTGCCGAAGGCCGAGGCGTTCGCGCTGCCGGTCGATCAGCTCGCCAGCGTAGCCGAAGGCGCGGGCCTGCAGTGGGTGCAGTCGGACGCGGACCGGGTGCGCTCGGTCCAGCAGACGGCAGCTGCCGAGACGGCAACGCCGCGCGTGCCGCGTGAGCGCGCGCCGGTGACGGTGCCCGACGACGGCGCGCTGGTGCTGGTCGAAACCCGCAAAGCGCTGCCGGAGTTGAAGCTGCCGCAGCAGTAAGACCGCTGCCGCGGCGTCGGCCAAAGGCCCCTGAGCGGGCCGACGACGGCCGCAACGAACCGCCTGGTGTCGGGTCGCTTTTCGCGACCGGGCACCAGGCGTTTTGCATGGGGGCGCTGGCGCTGCGGCGCCGCCGGTCGGGCCAACAAGCCTGCATTCATGCGGCGATCGAGCGACCTGAGCGGCCGCCGCCAATCGAGCTTGCGCCCAGCCGCTACCGCGCGGTCGCGCTGTCGTTGCCCAGGCCGCGGCCAGACCGGCGCGTGGCCAGTTCGGCGACGGCCGGGTACGCGCGTTCGTCCCCGTTCAATTGGCCCCAGGCGGTGCGCCACGCGCTGTCATCACGGCCCGCCGCCTGCAGGTGCGTGCAGGCCAGTTGGGAGCGACGGTCCGCCGCATCCGCGAGCAATCCGTGGCGCGCCAGCTGCCTGGCGATGCGCAACGCGTCGAGCGTGGCGCCGTCGGCGATCGCAGCGCGCAAGCGCAACCGCCGGGCGGCGACGCGGCGGGCGGCAGCGGGTGACAGCTCGGTCAGCGCCGCATGCGCTGTTTTCGACGCGCGTGCATCGGCGCCCTTCGCACCCCGGTCGGCTTGCATGGCTTGGTCGGACAGGGCCTTGCCCTTGCCTGTCGCCAGCGCACGCTCGGCTCCGGCGCCGACCGATCGCTGCGCATCGATCGCCCACTCGGCCGTCCGCAGCAGCGACGCATCGCGCCAACCCCCGGGGCCGCCGGCATCGGAGTCGGCCAGCGCGGCAGCCAGTTGCCGGTCCCGCTCGGCGGGGTCGGCGCGCAGCTGCGCGCTTTGCGCAAGCAGCCAATGCGCAACCGTGCGCAGCCGGGCTTGTTGTCGGTTTGCCTCCTCCACATCGGCGGCGTGACCGGACGGCGTCGGCGAAGAGGCGAGCTGCGTCAGCACCGTTTGCGCAGTGGCTGCCGCGCGGCCGGGCTGCCCGGCATTCAGCTGGCCCCAGGCATCCAGCAAGGCGGCGTGTTGCGCGCGCGCGCGGTGCTGCACACGCCACTGCTCGGCCTGGCGCGGCAACGCGAACAATTTGGACAGCGCGCGCAACGCCAGGTAGAGCAGCAGAAACACGACCAGCAGCAGCGCCAACGTCAGATTCAGCGACAGGTCGATCCGGTACGGCGGCCAGAACACCGTCACGGTACCCGGATCGCTGCTCGCGAACAGCGCAAGCGCGGTGGCCACCGCGAACAGCCCGATCAGCCAGAGTGCGAATCGCATCGTTGGCGATCGTTTCGATGGGTGCCGTAAAGACAGAAACAGCGTCAGGGATCGCGTGTCGGATCGCCGCAGCAGCCGTGCGCCTAACGCACCGCCAGCGCGGCGTTGGCTGCCGCCAGCGCGGCCAACGACTCGTCGATGCGCGGCAACTCGACGGCGTTCGCCTGCAGCCGCAGCCGCCGCAACTGGCTGGCTGCGAACTCGGTTTTGCGCGCGTCCGAATCGAAATATTTGGCGAGCAGCGCGCTGGCTGCCGCCAAGTCCGCACGCGCGGGCTCGAGTTGGCGCGCGAACAGGCCGAGCCGCGCGCTTTGCAGCAACAGCTTCAGGTTTTCGCGCACGAAAAATCCCTGCTCGGGCGACAGCAGCGCGGCGTCCGGATGGTCGATGCGCGCCACGCGCAACAGCCCACGTGCCTCACGGGCGAACGCGTGCAGAACGCGTCGCCAGCCGGAGGGCTCGGCCGCCGGCGTGTCCGTGTCCTGCGCGGCTGCGCGCAAGAGCGGGCGGCCCGGTGCGTTCGCAAGCGGCAGATCATCGATCTGCCGCATCAGATCATCGATGCGCGTGGCCAGGCTGGCGGTGTCCATCAGTTGCGTGCTGGTGAGCCGGTCGAGATCGCGAACGACCGCACGCTGGGCCTCGATCAGCCGCGGCTGCGCGGCGGCGTCGATGCGCTGGGCCACCGTTTTGAGCGCCGCGATCAACGGGCCGGCGCCGCCGGTGAGCTGGGCCTGTTGCTGGGCGAAGCGCAGCGTTGATTCCAGATCGATGCCGAGGCTCTCATTGGTCGAGCGCGACAACGTTTGCACCAACCCTTCGATCTGCGCGCGTTGCATCGCCACTTCACGCACGCGGGCGTCCGTCAGCGCGAGTTGCGCGGCGGTGGCCTGCACCGACGCTTCGGCCTGCAGCGACCTCTCCCGCGCCTCCGCGGCCTGGGATTGGGCCACGGCGCTTTGGCGCGCGAGCTGCTGCTGCGTGTGATCGAGCCGGCGCCAAAGCAGCGCGACAAGCGCCAAGGCCAGCACCGCGATCAACAACGCAAGCCAGCGCACCAGCGTGGCGGCCACTTCGCGCTGCGCGGCGATGACGGTGTGCGGGCCGTCGCGGCCGCTGGCGACAGGCAGCCCGGCAGCGGTCGGTGCGGCGGTCATTCGAGCGATCTTATCGACGCCAGCACGGCGGAAAGCGTCGGTTGTGACTCATGCACCACAGCGAAACCGGCCGTGCGCGCCGTCTGCGCCACCCGCGGATGGGTAGTGATCGCGCTGGCGCCGGCAAGCTCGACGCGCAGTGCGACAGGCAGCAGTTGTGCGAGATTGTCCACCGCTTCCCCGCTGCTGAAAATCCAGCACGCGCGCTGTCGCAGCGCGACCTCGGCTTGCTCGATCTGCGCCGTCTGCCAGTGCGGCGCGCGGCGCTGATACGCGCCGACCTGATCGACCTGCGCACCCGCTTGCTGCAGCTGCTGCGCGAGCCAGTCGCGGCCGGCCAGCCGGCCGCGCGCATCGAGCCCGCGCACGATCAGCACGCGCTGGCCGGCGCGGACCTGCGGCTGCACCGCGCGCCACAGCGATTCCGAATCGAACTGCGCGGCGTCGCCGGCCGGCTGGTCGATTGATTGCCATGCCACACCGGCCTCGCGCAACGCCGCAGCGCTGCCGGGCCCCGGCACCCATGCTCTTGTACTTGCAGCAACAAATGCAGATTCAGCATGCGCCTGGGCCGGTTTTGCACCGAAAAAATGGGCCACGGCGTTGCTGCTGACGAAGAACACCGCGGCGTACTGCGGCAACCGGGCCCAGGCCTCATGCAGCGGCGCGGGGTCGTGCGGCGCGACGATCTCGAGCAGCGGCAGCACCTGCGCGGTGACGCCTTGCATGCGCAGTTCGGCGGCCCAGAGCTCGCTCTGTGCGGCCGGGCGGGTCAGCACGACCGGCGGCATCGACGAACCACAGCGCTCGGCTCGGCTGCGCTGCCGTCAGGCATCCACGCGGGGCCGGGCCCCGCCGGCGATCAGCTCGGCCGCCACGCGCTGGCCGAGCGCTTCGGCTTCGTCCAGATCGACCACCGCGCTCGCCGCGCCCGCGCGCACCAGTGCGGATGCGGGCGTGCCGGGCGTCAGGCCCGGCAACTCCCCCCAGGCCGCATCGAGCCGCAACGCGAGGCCCAGGCTGCGTGCGTCGATGAACTCGGCATGCGCGGCCAACGGCATCGAACAGCTGCCCCCCATGGCACGGCTGACGGCGCGCTCGGCCGCGGTGGCCAGCAAGGTCGGCTGATGCGCGAGCGGCAGCAGTGCATCGATCAGGTCCTCACGCTCAGCGCGCACCTCGATCGCGAGCGCGCCCTGGCCGGCGGACGGCAGCATGTCGGCCGGCTCGAAGTAGTCCGCGATGCGCGCTTCGAGTCCGAGCCGCAGCAGCCCGGCGGCGGCCAGCACGATCGCCGCGTAGTCGCCGTGGTCGAGCCGTGCGAGCCGGGTGTCGAGGTTGCCGCGCAACGGCTCGATGCGCAGATCGGGCCGAAGAGCGCGCAACAGCACGCTGCGACGCAGGCTGGAGGTGCCGACTACTGAGCCCGGCTCCAACGCGTCGAGCGCCCCCCCGCTGTTGCAAACCAGTGCATCGCGCGGGTCTTCGCGCTCTGTCACGCAGGCCAGCACGAAGCCGTGGGGCAGCTCCATCGGCACGTCTTTGAGCGAATGCACGGCCAGGTCGGCCCGGCCGTCTTCGAGCGCGGCCTCAAGTTCCTTGACGAACAGACCCTTGCCGCCCACCTTGGACAGCGACCGGTCGAGAATCCGGTCGCCCGTGGTGCTCATGCCAAGCAACTCGACCTCGTGGCCGAGTGCCTGCAACTGCTGTTGCACATGCCCGGCTTGCCACAACGCCAGGCGGCTCTGTCGGGTCGCGATGGTCAGTTTCATGGCTTCGGCAAATGGGCTGGAAATGGGTTGAACACGGGTTGGCAGCACGCTCGAACAGTCTGCCGACAGCTGGCACGAAACTCGCTTGAAAAGCGCTTCAGGTCACTTCGGCGGATGCTAGCATGGGCCTGCTTCAGCGCGCTTTCATCGTCTGCGGCGGCGCCTGCCCGGCCATTTCTCCGCGCCTGCTCCTCCTCATTTTTTGCCGCCGAACCGGCGCACGCGAACCGCATGTCGAACAAGAAAAGCAGCAAGAAAAAAGACGCTGTGGCCGCGCTTGCCGCCTCGCCCATCCCCACCCCTTCGGCCAGGGCGCGCGCCAACGAACGTCCGCTGGTGGAAGACATGCGGCTGCTGGGCCGGCTGCTCGGCGACGTGATTCGTGAGCAGGAAGGCAAGGCCGCGTTCGAGCTGGTCGAGCAGGTGCGCACGCTGTCGGTCGCGTACCGGCGCGACGCCGACGAGCAAGCCGACTCGGCGTTGAAAAAACTGCTTGCGTCCCTGAGCGGCGACCGCACGGTCAGCGTGATCCGCGCGTTCACCTATTTCAGCCACTTGGCGAATCTCGCGGAAGACCGGCACCGCATCCGCCGTCGCGCGATCCACGACCGCGCCGGCGATGCGCACGAAGGCAGCATCGAAGTCGCGCTGGCCCGGCTCAAAGACGGCGGCATCGCACCCAAGGCGGTCGTCAAGATGTTGCAGCACAGCTTCGTGTCGCCGGTGCTGACCGCGCATCCGACCGAGGTGCAACGCAAAAGCATCCTGGACGCCGAGCGCAGCATCGCGCAGTTGTTGACCGCGCGCGATGCGATCGGCGCGCGCGCATTGCCCCCACCCGCGCACGATGCGTTGTCGAGGGGTGAGCTGGCCGACAACGAACAACAGCTTCGCGCCCACGTGCTGCAGTTGTGGAAAACGCGCCTCTTGCGCGACGCCAAACTCACGGTGGTCGACGAGATCGAGAACTCGCTGTCCTACTACCGTTCGACCTTTCTGCACGAGATTCCGAAGCTGTATGCGCAGCTGGAGCGCGAACTCGGCGAGCGCCGGGTCGCGCCGTTTCTGCGCATGGGCCAGTGGATCGGCGGTGACCGCGACGGCAACCCGTTCGTGTCGGCCGAGACGCTCGAATACGCGTTGAAGCGCCAGTCGCAGATCGCGCTGACGTTCTATCTGGAGCAGGTGCATCAGCTCGGCTCCGAACTGTCGTTGTCGGAACTGCTCGCACCGGTGCCGCCGGCGATGCGCGCACTGGCCGAGTCTTCGCCCGACGTGGACGAGCATCGCAAGGACGAGCCGTACCGGCGCGCACTGACCGGCATCTACGCGCGGTTGGCGGCCACGCTGCAGGCGCTGGTGGGCATCCAGGCCGAGCGCCGCGTGGTGGCGGCGCAGCCTGCGTACCGCGATGCGGAAGCGCTGATTGAGGAGCTGCGCGTGATCGAAGCGGCGCTGGCCACACAGAAAGCGCAGGCCATTGCCGCGCAGCGCCTGTCACCGCTGATCCGTGCGGTCGAAGTATTCGGCTTCCATCTGGCCACTGTCGATCTGCGGCAGAGTTCGGACAAGCACGAGGCGGTGCTCGCCGAGCTGCTGGCCGCATCGCGCATCGAGCCCGACTACAGCCGTCTCGACGAAGCCGCCAAGCGCACGTTGCTGCTGCAGTTGTTGAACGACGCGCGCAGCCTGCGCGTGTTCGGCGCGAATTACTCCGACTTCGCGCAGGGCGAACTCGCGATTTTCAAAGCCGCCAGGCGGCTGCGCGCGCGCTATGGCCACGAAGCCTTGCGCCACTGCATCATCAGCCACGCCGAGACCGTGAGCGACCTGCTCGAAGTGCTGCTGCTGCAAAAGGAAGTCGGCCTGCTCACCGGCACGCTCGACAGCGAAGCCCACGCCGAGCTGATCGTGGTGCCGCTGTTCGAGACCATCGGCGACCTGCAGGCAGCAGCGCCGATCATGCGTGAATACTACGAACTGCCCGGCATCACCGACATGGTGAAACGCTCCGGCAGCGAACAGGACATCATGCTCGGCTATTCGGACAGCAACAAGGACGGCGGCATCTTCACGAGCAACTGGGAGCTGTACGCGGCCGAGATCGCGCTGGCCGAATTGTTCGAGCAGTTGGGCGCCGAGCACGGCGTCACGATGCGCCTGTTTCACGGCCGCGGCGGCACCGTGGGGCGCGGCGGCGGCCCGAGCTATCAGGCGATCCTCGCGCAGCCGCCGGGCACGGTGCGCGGGCAGATCCGGCTCACCGAACAGGGCGAAGTGATCGCATCCAAGTATGCGAATCCGGAGATCGGCCGGCGCAATCTGGAGACGCTGGTGGCCGCCACGCTGGAAGCCACCCTGCTGCAGCCGACCCAGGCCGCGAGCGCCGATTTTCTCGAAGCCGCGGCCGCGCTGTCGCAAAGCAGCATGGCGGCCTACCGGGCACTGGTCTATGAAACACCCGGCTTCAACGACTATTTCTACGAGGCCACACCGATTCGCGAGATCGCCGAGTTGAACCTCGGCTCTCGCCCTGCGTCCCGCAAATCCAGCGGCCGCATCGAAGACTTGCGTGCGATCCCCTGGAGCTTCAGCTGGGCGCAGTGCCGGCTCACCCTGCCCGGCTGGTATGGCTTCGGCTCGGCGGTCGAGCGGTTCCTCGAAGGTGTCGATGACGCCTCCAGCAGCGACCGGAAGGCGCGGCTCGCGCTGCTGCGTCGGATGTGGCGCGACTGGCCGTTTTTCAACACGCTGCTGTCCAACATGGACATGGTGCTGGCCAAGAGCGAACTCGCGCTTGCTGCGCGCTACGCACAGCTTGTGAAGGATCCGAAGCTGCGCGCGCGCGTGTTCGGCGCGATCGAGGCCGAGTGGCGGCGCACCACCGACGCGCTCGTGCAGATCAGCGGCCACAAGCACCGCCTGGCCGACAACCCGGCGCTCGCGCGCTCGATCCGCCACCGGTTTCCGTACATCGATCCGCTGCATCACCTGCAGGTCGAACTGCTGCGGCGCTACCGCGACGGTGCGGCGGACGAGCGTGTGAATCGCGGCATTCACATCTCGATCAATGGGATTGCGGCGGCGTTGCGCAATACGGGTTGAGACCAGCCCGCGCACATCGAGTTTTGCGACTCTGCGCGCGTGCAGCGGCGGTATCCATTTGTCAGCGACCGGATCCCAATGTCTGCATCGGACGTGATGCCCTTGGGCTTTTACGAACAGGCCAGACGCGCGTGGGCAACCGTCGCTGCGCCACTCGAAGCGGCGGACATGTCGATTGCCGACCTCGACAGCGTATGCGAAAGTGAAAGCGTCGCGACGCTGGCTTGGGTCGAAGGCCCGGGCCAGAGCAGCCTCCGTCGTGCTCAGCCAGGCATCAGCCAGCTGGTTCAGGAGTACAAAGATGATTCAGGAAGTTGGCGCGTTCGATGCCAAAAATCGCTTCGGTACCTTGCTTGACTGGGTTGAGACCGGTCAGGAAGTGTTAGTGGACGCGCCGGTTGCGCTGGCCTGGGTCTTTGCGGATGAAGGGACCGACCGAACGGAGGCGCTGTTTGATCGGATGGGTGAAACAGCTGCCAACGCGCCCGGACTGTGGGCGCTCTAAGTTTTCAATGCGCTGACCGTTGCCGAGCGCCAAAAGCGGATTAGCCCGGAAGGAAGGGTGCGCCTGGCGGGCTTGCTGCGCGACCTTTCGATCGAACTCGACGCGGACACGGCGTCAAAGTCATGGACGAGCACCCTCGAACTCGCAGCGCAGACCCGATTGACAATCTATGATGCGGCCTATCTGGAACTTGCGCAACGGCTGGCCTCGCCGCTTGCAACCCGCGACCAGCGGCTGCGTCGCGCGGCAGCGGAAACAGGGGTGGTCGTGCTGGGCGCCGGCTGGCCTGCTGACTTGCAAGCCGTATGCCGCGACCAGCGTTGTTCCGGCAACAACCAGACTCAATGTGGCGGTTGCGCGAAAGCAAAGCGAGCTGTCGTGCAGACTCAGCACCGACACGGGCGCTGACTACTTCTTCCCCAGCGCCTTGTCCGTGATCCCCTGCAATGTCCCGCGCGTGGTGATCACTTCCGGGTTCAGCATCACCTCGATGACCGTGCCGTTGGAGCGTTCCAGCGCAGCAGCCAGCGCGGGCTCGAATTCGGCGGTGTGGGTGATGCGTGCGCCTGCATAACCGTAGGCCTGCGCCAGCGCGACGAAGTCGGGGTTCTGCAGCCGGGTGCCGGCCACGTGCGTCGGATACTCGCGCTCCTGGTGCATGCGGATGGTGCCGAACATACCGTTGTTCAGCAGCACGATGATCGTCTTCGCACCGTGCTGCACGGCGGTGGCGAGTTCCTGGCCGTTCATCAGGAAGTCGCCGTCGCCGGCCATGGTGAGCACGGTGCGGCCGGTCGAGATGGCCGCGCCGATGCCGGCCGGCACGCCGTAGCCCATCGCGCCGCTGGTGGGCGCGAGTTGGGTTTTGTGACCTTTGACGAGACCGTGGTGCTTGAAGAAGCGGTGCGTCCAGCTGGCGAAGTTGCCGGCGCCATTGGTCAGCACTGCATCGGGCGGCAGGCGCTTTTGCAGCGTCGCAATCACGGCCGCCATGTCCACGTCGCCGGGCAGCGGCTGCGGCACCAAGTTGGCTTTGTAATCCGCGTTCGCGGCGGCACCCTCAGCCCTCCAGCGCGGCTCAGCCGGTGCGGTCAACTCCCCCAACGCGCGGCCGACTTCAGCGAGCGAGGCACAGATGGCCAGGTCGGCCTGAAACACGCGGTTCAACTCCTCCGCGCCTGCGTGGATGTGCACGAGTTTTTGCTTCGGGTTCGGCACGTCGAGCAAGGTGTAGCCGCTGGTCGTCATCTCGCCCAGCCTCGGTCCGATCGCTAGGATCAGATCCGCGTTCTGGATGCGCGCAGCGAGCTTTGGATTCAGTCCGATGCCGACGTCGCCCGCGTAGAGCGGGTGGTGGTTGTCGAACGTGTCCTGGAAGCGGAACGCGTTGCCGACCGGCAGTTGCCAGTTCTCGGCAAAGCGCTGCAGCCCGGCGGCCGACTCGGGCGCCCAGCCAGAGCCGCCGGCAATTACGAACGGGCGCTCCGCGGCTTCGAGCAGCATGCGCAATTGCGCGAGCGCGGCCGGGGTCGGTGCGCTCTGGGCCGGCTCCACGCGCGGCGCCGGCAAGGCATCGGTGGTCTGCGTCAGCATGTCTTCCGGCAGCACCAGCACGACCGGCCCGGGCCGACCATTCATCGCGGTGGCGAATGCGCGCGCGATGTATTCGGGGATGCGCTTCGGGTCATCGATGCGCTCGACACGCTTGGCCATGCCTTGCGTGCTCGCGCCGAAGAACACGCGGAAGTCGACTTCCTGGAACGCTTCGCGGTCGCGCTGGTCGCTCGCCACATCGCCGACGAACAGCACCATCGGTGTCGAATCCTGGAACGCGGTGTGTACGCCGATCGACGCATTCGTCGCCCCGGGCCCCCGCGTGACGAAACAGATGCCGGGGCGGCCATTCAACTTGCCCTGTGCTTCGGCCATGAACGCCGCGCCGCCCTCCTGCCGGCAGACGACGAAATCGATCTTCTCGCGATAGGCGTGAAAGCCGTCGAGCACGGCCAGGAAACTCTCGCCCGGCACGCCGAACGCGTGCGTGACGCCTTGTTCGACCAGGCATTCCACGATCAGGTGACCAGCAATCTGGGACATCGGTGCAACTCGGCTTTCTGTTTTCGGGGTGGGGAAACCTGCAGCGTGGCAATGCGGCCCGTGCGATCAGGCGCCGCGCCCGAGCGCCAGATCGACGCCGCGATTCGCCAGCGCATCGGCGCGCTCGTTGCCCGGGTCGCCCGAGTGCCCTTTCACCCAGCGCCAGTCGATCCGGTGCTTGCAGTCGGCCACCAGCGCGTCGAGCTGCCGCCAGAGTTCGGCGTTTTTCACGGGCTGCTTGGCGGCGGTGCGCCAGCCGCGTGCTTTCCACCCCGCGATCCATTCGGTGATGCCTTTGCGCACGTATTCGCTGTCGAGATACAGCGTGACCCGACACGGATCGGGCCGAGCGGCCAGCGCGTTCAGCGCCTCGATCACGGCCATCAGCTCCATCCGGTTGTTGGTGGTGCCCAATGCGCCGCCGAACAGTTCTTTTTCTGCGCCGTCGCTCTTCATCAGCACGCCCCAGCCGCCTGGACCCGGATTGCCTTTGCAGGCGCCATCGGTATGAATTTCCACAGCATTCACTTTTCGGACACCACTTTCTACGAGATCACCAGAAGGAAACGATACAGATGAATGAACAGGCGAGCCGGTGACCAGCCAGCCGCAGCAGCCGGGGCCGGGGCCGCTAATGCGGCTCCATTTCGACGGCTGCGGCCTCTCGAGCCGGTCGCGGCTGGCGCCGGCTGGCGATCGGCACCGGCGCGCTGGCCGTCGCCTTGGCCCGGCGTCGACGCACGGTGCTGGTCAGGCGCATGCCGCGCACGCGCTTGGTCGCGACCACGAAATACAGCGCACCGAAAATCGGCCACCATCGCTTGCCGGCACGGTTGAGCCAGTCGCATGACTTGAGCCAGCGTTCGCTGCGCACGGCCGGCTGCCAGCAGCCGAACGAGGAAGACTCGACTTCGAAGCTCAACAGCCGCAGCCAGTCGCGCAGTCGCCAGAATCCGATCGGCTGGTCGTCTTGCGGCAGGTACGACGGGCTGTTGAGCCCCAGCTGCCGGTACAGCCGCCCGCGCCGCTCGCGCAGCGCCCAGAGACTCGCGGGATTCAGCCCGCAGATGACCACCCGGCCTTCCGGCACCAGCACGCGGCCGACCTCGCGCAGCAGCGCATGCGGGTCGCCGCTGGACTCGAGCGCGTGCGGCAGCACGATCAGGTCCAGGCTGTTGGCCGGAAACGGCAGCGCGCAGAAGTCGGTCAGCAACGCGAGGCGGCGCAGCGCGGGCAGTGCAGCCGAAGGCGCAGCGACGGCGTCGAATGCGATGTCGGTCGAGACGATCGATGCGCGCGCCGCCGGCAGATCCGGGATCGGCCCGCGCGGCTGCTCGAGCGCGAGCCAGCGATGCGGCATGCGGTTCATGCGCAGCGCGTCGAGCTCGGGCATGCCGAGTTGCAGCGCGTGAAAGCCGAACCGGTTCGCCACGGTCTGGTCCACGTGGGCACGCTCCCAGTCGAGCGCAACCTGCCCGGCCGGGGTCTGGAGCCACTGCGGCAAACTTATAATTCGATCACCCCATGACGTTGTTCACACCGCACGCACTTCAAAACCCGACTGGGGCCGGCCGGCAACCCGTTTGTGTGGCTGTGCTGCGGGCCGGCAGCGCGCCGTCGGCACGAAACGATTCTAGTCAGGCGGGTCGGCCCTGCAGGTCGGCACCCGGTTGCCGGCACGCGCTGGGCTGAAGCGTTTTTCCCATGCCGGCTGCACCCACCGATTCGACGGGTCCACGGGTGGCTGCCACGCGATGCGCTGATCGTCGGCCCGGCAGTTCCATCGGTTTTCCTTCTGCATCGTGGCGGCCGCGAGGCTGCCGGGCGGCCATGGCCGGTCGACGCTGGCAGTGCCGTTTTCCAATCCAACCAAAACAATCACCATGAGACTCATCCCGGCGACGATCTGCCTGAGCACGCTGCTTTGGCTCGGGGGCTGCGCGACCACGGGCGACGATGCGCAGCCGGGCGCTGACGCATCCGTCAGCGCGCCGGACGCGCCGGTCGCCCGCATCCCGGCGGTGATCAGCAAGCCGATCGTCGCCAGCCAGGCTGGCGACTCGAACAAGGTGACCGCGCAGACGCCGCCGGTCGACCTGTGGGCACGGATTCGGCGCGGCTTTGCGATGCCCGATCTGCAGGACGAATACGTGACCGATCGCGAGCAGTGGTATGCGTCACGGCCCGACTATCTCGAACGCATGACGGGGCGCGCCAATCGCTACATGTTCCATGTGGTGGAAGAGCTGGAGCGCCGCGGCATGCCGACCGAGCTCGCGCTGCTGCCGTTCGTCGAGAGCGCATTCAACCCGCAAGCGGTCTCGAGTGCGCGCGCGGCCGGGATGTGGCAGTTCATGCCCGCCACCGGCAGCGACTACAGCCTGAAGCGCAACGTGTTTCGCGACGACCGGCGCGATGTGCTCGCCTCCACCCGCGCGGCGCTCGACTACCTGCAGCGGCTCTACGGCATGTTCGGCGACTGGCAGCTCGCGCTGGCCTCCTACAACTGGGGCGAAGGCAGCGTCGGCCGGGCGATTGCGAAGAACGAGCGGCTGTCGCTGCCGACCAACTACTCGGACCTTTCGATGCCCAACGAGACGCGCTTGTACGTGCCGAAACTGCAGGCGATCAAGAACATCGTGGCGAACCCGGCGTCGTTCGGCGTGACGCTGCCGGTGATCGAGAACCACCCGTACTTCCAAAGCGTGCAGATCACGCGCGACATCGACGTCTCGGTGGCCGCAAAGCTGGCCGGCGTCTCGCTGGAAGACTTCAAGGCGCTGAACCCGGCCGCGCATCGTCCGGTGATTCTGGCTTCCGGCACGCCGCAGATCTTGCTGCCGTGGGACAACGCCAATGTGTTCCGGCGCAACTTCGCCGCGCACACCGACGGCCAGTTCGCGAGCTGGACAGCCTGGACCGCGCCGCGCACGATGAGCGCGCGCGCCGCGGCCAACGAAGTCGGCATGTCCGAGGCCGAGCTGCGCAGTGTGAACGGCATTCCGCCGCGCATGGTGATCAAGGCCGGCTCGACGCTGTTGGTGCCGCGGCTGGCCACCGTGACCGACGAGGTGCCGCTGCACGTGGCCGACAACGGCCACATGACGCTTGCGCCCGAAGCCGTGCCGACGCGCCGGCTGCTGGTGCGTGCGGGCCGCAGCGACAGCGTCGCCAGCATCGCGCAGCGCTACCGC
Source organism: uncultured beta proteobacterium (assembly GCA_963761295.1). Lineage (GTDB taxonomy): Bacteria > Pseudomonadota > Gammaproteobacteria > Burkholderiales > Burkholderiaceae_C > JBBPYC01. The sequence continues at coordinate 279,728 of CAVXGG010000017.1, read as the reverse complement.
GTGAGCCCGGCCGCCGTGGCGAGCTGGAACCGCACAGCCGTGGGTGCCCGCTTCGCGCGTGGCGATTCGGTCGTGGTCTATGTGCCGCTGCACGGCGGCGTGCAGCAGGCGCGGAATGCGAGCGCCGCCGTGGCGGCGATTCGCCCGGTGGGCTACTCGAGCGGCATCGTGAAGCAGCGGCCCCGCGGCGCGGTCGCCAAGATGCTCAAGTCCGGCAGCACGGCGCAAGCAGCCGGCAAACGCGCGGCGAGCACTGCCAAACCGACGGCGCGCAAGCGCCGCTGAATCCTTGTCGCTGAAGCGCGCGCCGAACGGCTCCAGCGGCGACGCTGCGACGCCAGAGCCTTATCCGGCGCGCACGGCGACAAAAAACAGGGCGATGTTGGCGATCAAGGCCAGCCCCCACAACAGGCTGCGCAGCGTCGCGCGGTCGCCGACGTAGGCGGCGATGAACGCGAGCCGCAGCACCACGTAGCTCACCGCAAGCAGATCGATCAGCCGCTGAGGGCCGCCGAGTTGATGCGCGATCAGCACCGCGCCGATGAAAAACGGCAGCTGCTCGAAGCTGTTTGTCTGCGCCGCATTGGCGCGCGCGCGCCAGCCGGTCTGATCCGCGAGCCAGGCGCGCGGATGATGGTTGTCGTAGCCGCCCTCGCGGCGTGGCCTGAAAAACATGCCGCTCTTGGCCAGCCAGCCCGCAAACAAGGGCAGCAACGCGGCGATCAGCACAGCCCAGTAGGCAAGGGTCAAACCAGCAAAAGTCATGGGGTGAACAGAGCAGACGGATCGACCACGATCCATGGTGAGAATACGGTCTGAACGCAAGTGTAGCTTGCCGATTCAGCTATTCATTAGGTAGCAAAGCAAGTTTTTCGCTATGCCTACCTTGCGCTTGGCCCGACATGCCGATGGCACGGCGACCCGTCAGCGCCGATCCGCCAGCGCATGCGCAATCGTGCCCAGGTCGACGTATTCGAGCTCGCTGCCGACCGGCACGCCGCGTGCGAGCCGGGTGACTTGCAAGCCGCGCGACTTCAATTGCTCGGCGATCACATGCGCGGTGGTCTCGCCTTCGGCCGTGAAATTGGTTGCGATGATCACCTCCTGCACCAGGCCGTTGTCGGCGCGCTCGTACAGCCGGCCCAGGCCGATGTCGTTCGGCCCAATGCCGTCGAGCGGGCTGAGCCGCCCCATCAGCACGAAGTACAAGCCGCGATAAGCGGCCGTGCGCTCGAGCGCCGACTGATCGGCCGGTGTCTCCACCACACAGAGCTTGCTGGCATCGCGCTTCGGGTCCGAGCAGGTGCTGCAGACGTCGGTTTCAGCGAACGTGTGACAGACCGTGCAGTGCCGAATCCGGTCGCTCGACTCGTGCAGCGCGCGCGCCAGCACGCGCGCGCCGTCGCGGTCGTGCTGCAGCAGGTGATACGCCATGCGCGAGGCGGACTTCACCCCGACGCCCGGCAGCCGACGCAGCGCGCCGATCAACGTGTCGAGCAGCGGCGCTTCAGCCATGACGGCAGCGGATGAAGATGAAAAGCGACAGAGCGGATGAGCACATGAAGGTCGAGGTCGGCCGGCGCAACGGCCCTGGTGGAAAGCGGTGAATTCTCCACCCGCGCCGATGCGCCTGTGCTGGCCGGGCTTTGCGCAGGGCGCTGCCGCATCGGCACAGGCGTTTCGCGGCCCAGGGGAAAGCCCCTTCTCCTACAGCTTTCGAGCGGACCGCAGCCTAGAATTTTTCGGCAATGCAAGTTCAGATGCAAACCCAGTCCCAATCACAGACCCCTGCCCTGCTGGTGCCGCCGGAGCAGCGATCCCCTCGCCCGGTCGATGGCGATTCGCGGGTCGCCGATTCGATCTTCGAAGACCCCGCTGCGGCAGCGCGTCTCGAAGCGATCGGCGCGCGCCATGGCTTCGCGCTTGATGCCGCGTGTGCGATGGCGCGGGCGATCTCGCAGGGCGGTGGCGGCATGGCCCAGTTCAATCACCCGGCGCTCGGAGGCAGCGGCCAGTGGATGCGCGGCGGCATGGTGATGATCGGCGACATGTTCAACCGGGCGCTCGCCGATCGGGTCGGCGCATTGGGCAACTCGGTGGCCGACTGGTTGTCGGCAGATCCCGGCCACTCGCCACCACGGTCGCAAAGTGCCGCTGACATGCACACACCCGGCGCGGCAACTGTGGAGCAAAGCGGCAGCGCCTGGTGGCCCGCCGGACTGCACAGCCCCAGCATGCGCGGTGCGCAAAACGGTGTGCGTTACGCCTATTTCGCCGACGCACAGCGGCTCGCGATCGCGCGCGACGACACCGTCGAGTTATACGACACCGCCACCCATCACATCGGTGGTGTGTCGCAGCAACAAGGCTCGGGCTCAGCCCATGCGCTGAGGTTCAGCAGCCAGCACGGGTGGATCGATCTCGCTTCGCTGCAGCGGCTGGACGCCCCGGCGTCCCCGGCCAGCAACGCCCCTGCAGATCCTGCACAGCCGTCTTCTCCTCAGCAGCCGTCTTCCCCACAGCCGCCGCCCGCCGATGGCCGCGAAGCGCTTGATCTGCTGAGCAAATTGGCTGATCTGCATGCGCGCGGCGTGCTGTCCGATGACGAATTCACCACCAAGAAGAGCGAACTGCTCAGGAGAATCTGATGGAACCGATGAAGCCGATGGAACCGATGAAGCCCATGAAGCCGATGGACCCACCGTCCTCGGACTGGTGGCCCAAGGGCCTGAGCAACCCGAGCAGCAGCGGCTCGCAAAACGATCTGAAGTACGCGTTCTTCCCGGATCAGCGGCGGCTGGCGATCCAGCAAGACGGCAAGGTCACACAGTACGACACGGGCGACCACAAGATCTCCGGCGTGAGCCAGCAGCAAAGTGGCGGCTCGAATGGGTTGCCGAAATTCACTTCGCAAAAGGGCGAGGTCGACCTGTCGTCGTTGAAGAAGGTCGATTGATCGGTTGACTGGCACAGCGGCCGGCGGGTCGTTTCAGCCGGACGTGGCCGCTCCGGCTTGAGCCGCGATCGGTGCGAGTGGCGGCACCACATCGCCGCACTGCGCGCGCTGCCGCAGCGCATGATCGATCACCACCAACGCGAGCATCGCCTCGGCAATCGGCGTGGCCCGAATGCCGACACACGGATCGTGCCGCCCCTTCGTGACGACCTGCACCGCTTGCGCCCGCACATCGATCGAATCCCGCGGCGTGATGATCGAGCTGGTCGGCTTGATCGCGATCGAGACCTCCAGGTCCTGGCCCGTGGTGATCCCGCCGAGCGTGCCGCCCGCATGGTTCGTCGCGAATCCGGCGGGCGTCAACGAGTCGCCGTGCATGCTGCCGCGCTGGGCGACGCTCGCAAAACCGGCCCCGATCTCCACGCCCTTGACCGCGTTGATGCCCATCATCGCCCAGGCGATGTCCGCGTCCATCTTGTCGAACAGCGGCTCGCCGAGGCCGACCGGCACGCCCGCGGCGACCACCCGGATGCGCGCGCCGCAGGAGTCACCCGCCTTGCGCAGCGCATCCATGTAGCTCTCCAGCACGGACACGTCGGCCACGGGTGCGAAGAACGGGTTCTGCGTCACATGCGCCCATGACTCGAACGCAATCGCGACCTCGCCGATCTGCGTCATGCAGCCATGAAACGTGGTGCCGTATTGCTCGAGCAGCCACTTCTTCGCCACCGCACCGGCTGCCACCATCGGCGCCGTAAGCCGCGCCGAGGCCCTGCCGCCACCGCGCGGATCGCGCAGGCCGTACTTCTGCAGATACGCGTAATCGGCGTGGCCGGGCCGAAACGTCTCAGCGATGTTTCCGTAGTCCTTGCTGCGCTGATCGGTGTTTTCGATCAGCAGGCAGATCGGCGTGCCGGTGGTCTTGCCCTCGTAGACGCCCGAGAGGATGCGCACCGCATCGGGTTCGTTGCGCTGAGTGACGTGGCGGCTGGTGCCGGGCCGGCGCCGATCCAGATCGATCTGGATATCGGCCTCGGACAGCTCGAGCCCCGGCGGGCAGCCGTCGATCACGCAGCCAATGGCTGGCCCGTGCGATTCGCCGAAATTCGTGACCGCGAACAGATTGCCGAATGTATTGCCGCTCATGCACGGGATTATCCGTGCGAGCCCGTTCATGAAGACCCACCACCTGCGGGTGGGCGTCGGGCGCTGCGGCGTGTTCAGCGGCAGCAAATGAAACCGGCAGATTTATCCGCACCTATGCGAAGTAATCCATGCGGCCGAGCAACTCGTGCCGGCGGCGCGGCGTGGCGCGAGAAGCAACTCGGTGTCGCGGCCTGAAGCGCCTCGTCAGACCGGCTTGCGTTCTTCTTCGGAAGGCCAGTCGCGGATGTAGGCCTTCAACATCTTGTTCTCGAAATTCTGGCTCTCCACCACCGTCTTGGCGACGTCGTAGAAGCTGATCACGCCCATCAGCAGATGGCCGTCAAGCACCGGCAGATAGCGCGCGTGGCGCTCCAGCATCATGCGGCGCACGTCGTCGAGCGCGGTCTCCGACGTACACGTCAGCGGCTGGCTATTGAACGCGGCGCTGACCGGCACCCCGTCGAGCCGGCCGGCGCGCTCGGCCAGCGCGCGGATGATCTCGCGAAAGGTCAGCGTGCCGACCAGCTTGCCCTGCTCCATCACGACGAGCGAGCCGATGTCTTTCTCGGCCATCAGCCCGATCGCATCGAGCAGCGCGTCATCCGGCTTGATGGTGTAGAGCGCGTTGCCCTTGACGCGCAGCATGTCGCTGACTTGCATGATTTTTTGTCTCCTGAACGGGCGGTCGCGCGCTGCCTCGATGCGCGCGGCGATGCGCCTCGAACCGGCGCACCGCTGCCGCACGGTGCGATTTCAATATAGCCCACAATGATCGACTGGCCCGCAGCGTTTTCGGCCCGTTTCACTTCGACGAAGCGACGCACCTACACGCCGGCCCCACTCGCACCCACGGAGACACCGACCCCATGCCCGGCTATTCCGATCCCGGCTTCGACACGCTCGCGCTGCACGCGGGCGCCGCACCCGACCCCGCCACCGGCGCGCGCGCCACGCCGATCCACCTGACGACATCGTTCGTGTTCGAGTCGAGCGACCACGCGGCCGCGCTGTTCAACCTGGAACGCTCCGGCCATGTGTACTCGCGCCTCTCGAACCCGACCTGCGCTGTGCTCGAGCAGCGCATCGCCGCGCTCGACGGCGGCATCGGCGCGATCACGACCGCGAGCGGCCAGGCCGCGCTGCATCTGGCGATCGCGACGCTGATGGGCGCGGGCTCGCACATCGTCGCGTCCACCGCGCTGTACGGCGGCTCACAGAACTTGCTGCACTACACGATGCGGCGTTTCGGCATCGAGACCACGTTCGTCAAGCCGCATGACATCGATGGCTGGGCTGCTGCGATCCGGCCGAACACCAAGCTGCTGTTCGGCGAGACGGTCGGCAATCCGGGCCTCGATGTGCTCGACATCCCGACGGTCGCTGCAATCGCACATGATGCGGAAGTGCCGCTGCTGGTGGACTCGACCCTGACCACCCCGTGGCTCATCAAGCCGTTCGAGCACGGCGCCGATCTGGTCTACCACTCGGCCACCAAATTCCTGTCCGGCCACGGCACGGTGGTCGGCGGCATCGTGGTCGATGCGGGCAGCTTCGACTGGGCCGCATCGGACCGTTTCCCCGAACTGGCCGCACCGTACGACGGTTTTCACGACATGGTGTTCACCGACGAGAGCACCGTCGGCGCCTTCCTGCTCAGAGCCCGCCGCGAAGGCCTGCGCGACTTCGGCGCCTGCATGAGCCCGCACACCGCATGGCTGATCCTCCAAGGCATCGAGACGTTGCCGCTGCGCATGGCGCGGCACATGCAGAACACCGAGAAAGTGGTCGAGTTTCTGAGCCGCCATGCGTTCGTCTCGAGAGTCGGTCACCCGCTGCTCGAATCGCACCCGAGCCATGCGTTGGCCAAGAAGCTGTTGCCGCGCGGCGCCGGCTCGGTGTTCAGCTTTGATCTGAAAGGCGACCGCAACCAGGGCAAGGCGTTCGTCGATTCGCTCAAAGTGTTCAGCCATCTGGCCAACGTCGGCGACTGCCGCAGCCTCGTGATCCACCCGGCCAGCACCACGCACTTCCGCATGAGCGACGAGGCGCTGCAGGCCGGCGGCATCAGCCAGGGCACCATCCGGCTGTCGATCGGCCTGGAAGACCCGGCGGACCTGATCGATGACCTGAAACGCGCGTTGAAGGCGGCGGAGAAAGCCACCGGCACACCGGCTGCCAAACCAACCAAGGCGGCCGCCTGATGGAGCTGCAAGTCAACGGCGCACGCACCTTCTGCTACACCGGCGGCAAACCCTTCGATGCGAGCAAACCCACCGTCGTCTTCATCCACGGCGTGTTGAACGACCACAGCGTCTGGATTCTGCAAAGCCGCTCGCTCGCGCACCATGGCTACAACGTGCTGGCGCCCGATCTGCCCGGCCACTGCAGGAGCGCGGGCGCACCGCCGGCAACTGTCGAGGAAGGCGCCGATTTCGTGCTCGCGTTGCTCGATGCGGCCGGCATCAAACGGGCCGCGCTGGTCGGCCACAGTTTCGGCTCGCTGATCGCCCTCGAAGCGGCAGCCCGTGCGCCGGACCGCATCACGCAGCTCGCACTCGTCGCTACCGCAGCGCCGATGCGCGTGTCGCCCGCTCTGCTCGATGCGTCAGTGAATGCACCGGAGCAGGCGATTTCAATGGTCAACACGTTCTCGCATTCGACGCTGGCGCCGCCACCCTCTGCACTCGGCCCCGGCACCTGGCTCTACGGTGCGTCCCGCGCATTGATGCGGCGTGTGCTGGCCAGCAACCGCGACGTGAACGTGTTCCACACCGGCTTCAAGGCCTGCGACGACTATTCGGGTGGCGAGGCGGCAATCGAGAAGGTGCGCTGCCCGACACTCTTCATCAGCGGCCGGCACGACCAGATGACGCCGCCCAAGGCCGCGCAGCCATTGATCGCGAAAGCCAGGAACGCCAAGATCGTGCTGCTCGACGCCGGCCATTCGCTGATGACGGAAGCGCCCGACGGCGTGCTGTCGGCGCTCAGCGGGTGGCTGGCGCGATGAGCCAGACACCGCCGAGCGGACGCGCAGCCAGATGCCCGGCGGCTCGGAACAAGTTGTCGGAACCGACGAGCGCCTCCGCTGACGGATTCATGGTCACGGCGGCGCGCCAAAAACGATCGACGGCACTTGCCGGCCCGTTCACCACCCGCCATGACAAGGCAGCCCGCGCCGCTCCGCCTTTGCCAGCCAAGAAGGCCTCGATGACCTCGAGCCTGAACTTCATTTAGTACTTCTTCATGGGACCCTTTGAAGTTTGTCCAACTTCTGGGGGTCAGTTCAGATCTTCTGACAGGCCCAGCTTTGGGACCATCCAAAAGCGCCGCCTCAGGCTCGGCTTGCCTTCTCGACCGTCAACTTTTGCGTCAGAAGCTTTCGGTTGCCGGCGGCCATCGCGGACCGTTTGATCGTCCACGAAGGCTTGCACTGTGTGAGGCATCGAGTCGGGGTGCGGGCAAGGCACCGTCGAATCGCGCGGCTGATGCAGGGTCCAGGGTGCCGCCTGTCGGGCCTGCCCCCGCGCCGCCGGCCTGCGGCGTTTCAGCTGGCCTCGCGCCGCACCAGGCTGTCGAGAACGATACGGTAGACCCTGCTCTGAGCGTCGTAGGTCACGCGGTAGCGCGTCGGGTAGTAGCCTGCGACCGCCCACTTCGCAGGCTGCGGCAGATCGCGCACGTAGTCGGGCTTCGTGTCGAGGAAGCTCTTGGCCACCATCGGCTCCATGAACGTGAAGCGGCCGTCGTAGGCGCCGTGAATGAAGGTCGCCGTGAACGGCTTGCCGCTGAACTCCGGGGACGTCGGATCGACCCAGTGCATGCCCATTTGCGGCACGGTGTTGGCCGCCGGATCACCCGGCGGCGGGACATAGCCGGCTGGCACGTAGGCCGCAGATGGAAAGCGTGCGGCTTTGGCGGCGAAGTCCGGATCGCTCGGCACGATCGCATTCCGCGCGGCTTCGGTGATTTGATAGAAGTGGAAGTCGAAATGGCCGACGCCGTAGATTGGATCGGGTTCGTGTCCCTGCGGGTTCCATTCGACGGTGATGTGGTCAATGCCGGTGGGAGCGGCCTCGGCCGGCAGCGGCAAAGTCACCTCGGCGGCGGCCGGCCCAGCGACCGGGGTGGATGGCAGTCCCTGAAGTGTTGATTCCGTCAGTGTGATGCCGATGGCCTGCGGCCTGTTCTGCGCGTCGACCGTGACCCAGCTGTGGGCAGTGCCCTGCCCGAGCGACTTTGACGCGCCTTCGAACGTACGCGGCCCATCATCGCCACCTCCGCCGCACGCCGCGAGCGTGACGGCGACCGCCCAGGTCGAGGCCCCGTGCATGGCACGGACGAGTGGGTGTCGAGTGGGCTGCGCTGGCCGGCAGGTGCTGACATGGGACGAGCAAAGGGTGTGGTTCATCATGGTTTCCTGAGGTTGGTGGGTTGCGAAGGGGCAGGCGCTGAACGCTTACTGAGAAATGGCCAGCGCCGAATGGCGATTTTCTGGTGGTGATCGGTGGTTGCCGCACAGGATGCAGGGCGCGCGAATGTTCGGGCGCTGACCCCCGGCCGCCCGCACCGCATGCTGTTGTGACACCGAGCAGTCCCGCCGCTTTGCCCCAGCTATGCGGCAAGCGGCCACAACGGATGCAGGCGTCCGTGATGCAGGCAATCTGCGCTTCGGCAACGCTGTTGCCGAGCGTGAGGATGCTGGCGTGCGCTGGTGTAGCAGCACCGAAGCATGTGCTACCGCCGCGACCAGAGGGCCCGGGTCAGCCAGCGCTGAACGGGAGGACGGGCACCGCTGACAGGACATGTTCACAGGCTCCGGTGATCGAAACCGCTGCGGCGGGAAGCCACGGCTGGCACCAGTGTTCCGAACCGAGCACTCAGCGGCATCGTCCGGAAGAGCCATGGCCTGTCCGCCGGCGGGCCATGGTCCATGGGCCGCGTTTGCGTGACGGCGCGACTGGGCCCACCGCGCGCAGTTGCGCCGCCAGTGTCGCGCGCAGCGGTGGCTAAGACAAGTCCGGATTGACGACTCTGCGGCAGGCGCTTCAGAAATTGGCGTCGTGCCTCAGGCGGGCTCGCCATCCTCGGTCTGTATCTCGCAACTCCGCGCCTTCAAGCCGCGCGGCATCGCCTGGACCTGCTTGCTCATCGCGGCGCATGCGCGACGCAGGGCGCGCCGTCGCCTCGCATCCGTTCGTCGGGACACTTGCGCGTGGCCCATCGGCATTTGCGGTGATGGGGTTCTTTTGGACCAAGGCGCCATGCGCACCACGTCGAGCGCAGAAGTGGGTGGGCCGCCTTGATGGTCCATCGCCATGGCCCATCGTTGCGATGACCAACAGGCGGCCGGCCGGCAAAGTTGCTCCAACCCGGCCACATCGGCCGGGCTCTACCAAGGACGCTGACACCATGAACACCACAACTCTCGAACGCGCTCCCGTGGCGATCGCCACCCCGTCCCTTTTCGCACCGGCTGCGCCGCAACCGGCTCGCATGGAGATGTACACCACGATCCACAAGGCGCTGCGCCAATTCATGGCCGACACCCTGGTTCGCATCGGGCGCATGGACGTCGACGACGCCGACGAAACCCGCGACGCGCTGGCGCGACTCGGCGCCCTGCTGGGGATGCTGAGGGCACATGTCTCGCACGAAAACACCTTCGTCCACCCCGCCGTCGAGCAGCAGCGACCTGGTGCCCAGCAGCGCCTTGGCCAGGATCACGACGAGCACCTGGCAACGATCGACGAGCTGGAAGCCCAAGCACTCGCGCTGCCTGCCACTCACAACCGTGACGCGGCCGCGCTGCGCCTGTACCGCCACCTGGCCCTGTTCGTCGCCGAGAACTTCGAACACATGCACGTCGAGGAAACCTCGAACCAGGCCATGCTGTGGGCGCTCTTCAGCGATGCCGATCTGACCGCGCTGCATGACCGGCTGCTCGCGAGCATCCCGATGCCGGAGATGGCCGTGACCCTGCGCTGGATGGCCGGTGCGCTGAACTTCAAGGAGCTGGCGGGCATGCTCGGCGCCATGAAGGCCGGCATGCCGGCCGAGGCCTTCGGCGGCGTGCTGGATCAGATGCGGCCGCAGATGAGTGCAACGCGCTGGAGCCGCCTGGCCGCTCACCTGGGTGTGCCGCAAGTGCCGGGCCTCGCGGCCTTCGCCTGACCTATGCCCGCCCAGACAAGGTGTGATGCTCATGAAAACCTGGATACGCCGCACGCTCTGGAGCGCGGCAGGCCTTGCTGCCCTGGCCGGCTGCGGCATCGCGGCCGCAACCTTCTCGGGCGAAGCAAAGCGACACCGCAAGGTGGAGGTGGCAGCCGCCGCGGTGCCGATCGGCAGCGACGCTGCAACCATCGCGCGCGGTGAATATCTTTTCAAGTCGCGCGGCTGCACCGATTGCCATGGCTCGGATGCCGCAGGGCGCCGCTTCATCAACGACGGCGGACTGTTGCTCCAGGGCCCGAAGATCGGACCGGGCGCGGGTTCGGTCACCACGCACTACCGCGCGGAAGACTGGGTGCGCGCGGTGCGTCACGGCGTCAAACCCAACGGCGAACCGGCCTTGTTCATGCCCAGTGAGGACTACAACCGCCTGACGGATGCCGACCTGGGTGCGTTGGTGGCTTACCTCAGGCAGGTGCCCGACGCGCGCGGCGGCAGCGCCGTGATCGAACTGCCACTGCCGATACGCGTGCTCTATGGCCTTGGCCTGATCCAGGACGCGGCCGCGAAGATCGATCACGCGCGCGCACCGCAGGCGCCCGTGCCCGAGGGTGCCACCATCCAACACGGCGGCTACGTCGCCAACCTGTGCGTGGGTTGCCACGGTGACCACCTGTCCGGGGGCCGCATTCCCGGCGCGCCGCCCGCCTGGCCTGCCGCGGCCAACCTCACGCCGGGCGAGGGCAGCGTGATGCCTCGCTACGCCGACGTGCAGGCTTTCATGCAAATGATGCGCAGCGGGCACCGGCCCGACGGCAGCAGCATCGCGGTGATGCCCTTCGAGGCCTTCGGCCACATGAGCGAGGTGGACCTGCGCGGGCTTCACGTGTATCTGCGCTCGCTGGCTCCGCGTGTCGCCGGTGGCCGCTGATCGTGCCTGCGCGCAAGACGCCGTGCCACCCCGGCAAGGAACACACCATGTCCATCGTCCACCACATTCCCGTGTGCCCGTTTTCACAGCGGCTTGAAATCCTGCTGGAACTCAAGGGCTGCCGTGATCAGGTCGCATTCGAGGCTGTCGACATCACGCGGCCGCGTTCACCCGAACTGCTGGCCCTGAGTGGCGGCAGCACCGTCTTGCCGATCCTGGTGCTGCCCGACGGTACCGTGCTGCGCGAAAGCCTGGTGATCCTGCGCTTCCTCGATCAGCTGTTTGCGCGCCCGGTGGCGCAGTCCGACCCGCTGCGCCACGCCGTAGAAAGCCTGCTGGTCAGCCACGAGCGGGACTTCGGCGACGCCGGCTACCGGCTGCTGATGAACCGCGACCCGGGCCGGCGCGAAGCCCTGCGCCATAATCTGCTCGAGCAGTACGCCCGCCTGGACGAAGTGCTTTGCCGCTTTGACAGTCCTGGCGCGCACGGCATGGCCGGCGCGCGTGCTCCCTGGCTTTGGCAGCATTTCGGCTGGGCCGAGGCGGTGTTCACGCCCCTCTTCATGCGTTTTTGGTGCCTGGGCTACTACGAGGACTTCGAGTTGCCCGACCAGGCTCGCTTCGCCCGCGTACACGCGTGGCAGGCCGCCTGCATGGCCCACCCCTCGGCACAGCAGGTGACGCGCGAAGAAATCGTCAAGCTCTACGCCGACTATGCATTGGGCGTGGGCAATGGCGCGCTGGCACCGGGCCGGGCCATTTCGTCTTTCGCACCGCAGCCGCACTGGTCCCTGCGTCCCTGGCCCGCGCGTGACAAGTGGGGGCCCGCCGCGACCGACGCCGAGCTGGGTCTGTGCTGATGGACAAGCCCGCATTCCCGCCCCCAATCTCCCGCGATCGACGACGTGCGCAGCATCGTCGAGCGGGTGGTGGTGGACAGCGTCAGGTCCGTGGCCGCCATGGCCAACGGCAGCAAGCAAGGGGTGCCGGCGCCTGTCGCGGTGTGTCGGTGAGCACAGGCATCCTGCCGCGCAAGGTCATTCGCAGCGTCCGGGCCCGGGGCATCGGCGATCCTGCTTCGACAGCCACCAGGCGGCTGCCTGCGTACGCGAGCCGAGCCCCAGCTTGTCGAAAATATTGGCGGCGTGGCGCTTGACGGTGAAGGGGCTCAGATCAAGCTTGCGCGCGATCGCCTTGTTGCTGTCGCCTTGCGAAATCATGGCCAGCACCTCGGCCTCGCGTTCGGTCAGACCTGCTTGGAGGGCCGCCTCAAGCCCCGGTGAACTCGCCGTGGTCTGGACGAACATTCGTGCCACCGATGTCATGTCCCCTGGCGCAAAGTCATGCGTGCCGCTGCGTGCTTCGACGGCCGTATCACCCAGGCGCCGCAACAGCGCCGCATCCTCCGCTGCGATGCGCCCGGCCCAGTCGGTGTTGGCCAAGGCATACAGCACCGCTGCGCCGACCAGCAGCGCGCCGCCGGCGGGTCCGCCCTGGCGCACGTGATCGAACCAGGGGGTCAGCGTTCGCGCGGCCGCGTCGAGCTTGCCTTGTCGGCGCTGGGCTTCGGCACACAGCAGATAAACCGTGGTGGCACGAAAGAAAAGCAGGTCCTCGATCGGCCCCAGTTGCCGCGCAAGCTTGGCTTCAGCCAGATCGGCCCGCCCCTCGTTGAGCGCGACCATTGCCTCCAGCATGCCTTGCTCGGCGTCGGCGTGCGCCCATTCATAGGGATTTCGCCCCTCGCGCAACCAGCGCGCCACGCGCGTGAGTTCGTCGTTCAGGCCGAGCGTCCAATAGGCGCGCCCTTCGCCGGTCCATCCGGACTCACGATGACACAGCCTGTTGCCGACGCCGGAGTCTTCAAGGTCGTCGAGCATGGCCCTGGCAGCTTGCCGGCAGGACTGCGCATCGCCGCGTACGGCATCGATCACCAGATGCAGCAAGTGGTTCTCGGTAACCAGTGACCGGGGTTGACCCAGCCAGCGCAGATCGTCGTCGCCACGGGCCAGCCACTCGGCGGCCTCGGCCACGCGCGCCTGGCCCATTGCGTGCACGGCACGGTGATGCATGAGCGCCACGCGCAGCAGGCTCGCGCGCGCTCCGGTCAAACGCGCCAGCGCACGCTCCAGACGCTCCAACGGCGGCCCCATTCCTGGCAGCCCGTAGAACATCGAATGGAAAAAGATCATTTCCCAGTCGGCGGGGTTGTCGGCTGCCTCCAGATGATCCAGGGCGGCCGCGAAGTGAGGCGCTACGCCGGCCGGATCGAAACGTGCCCAGCAGGTCCAGGCGCCGAAGTACTCGACCAGGCCACCGAGGCTGCCCGGGTGCCGCTCGGCCAGCAGGGCGTCGATCTCGCGGCAACCCTCGTCGAAGCGATTGACGTTCATCAGGCTGATCGCATGGTATAGGCGCGCCAGCGTCGCCTCGCCACCGCGGCCGAAGCCGGCATAGGCTTCGATGGCCGCGTCCATGCGCTGGACCACGTCCTCGAAACGGAACAGCACATAGGCACACAAGCCGTGCACCTCGTGCACTTCGGGATGTTCATGCAGCGTGGCTTTGGGCACCGACTCGATCAGCCGTTCCAGCGTGGCCGTGACCCCGTGGGTCACCATCGCCGGCCCCCTTTCGGCCAGCAGGCGTGCCGCGCGTGCATCTTCCCCAGCGCGCAACAGCCAGGGCACGGCGCGGGTCAGGTCGTCTTCTTGCTCCGCCGCTCGAACCAGCAGCGTGGACAGCTCGTCCGGGTGGTCGCGCTGCAGTCGGTCGGACAGGAAGTCCCGGAACAGGTCATGCAGGCGCAGGGTGACCTCGGTCCCTTCGAGGTGGGTGACAAAGAGTTCCTCGCGCTCGAGTTGCTCAAACAGGCCGCGTGCGTCGGGCAGCGCGCTGACGTGAGCGCAGCGCCGCTCGGTGAGCTCGGGCAGCACCGAGCAGCGCAGCAGAAAGCAGCGCATGGACGGAGACATCGAGTCGAGTACTTCTTCGGCCAGGAAGTCGAACACATGCCGCTGCCCTGAGATGAGGCTCTCGTGGCCGCTGGCCTTGGCAGACGACAGCAGCAGGTGCAGCCCGGCCACCCAGCCGTCGGTGCGTTGCAGCCATTCGGTCGCGCGCGTGACGTCGTGACCCCGCGCCCTGAGCAGCGCCGCCACCTCGAGCTGATCGAACTGCAGGTCGCCTTGACGCAGGTCGATCAGCTCGCCCCTTGCGCGCCAGCGCGACACCGGCAATCCGGGCGGCTCGCGGCGGCTGGCCAGCACGACGCCCCAGGACGCCGGCAGCCGATCAATGAGAGTGCCCACCAGCGCCAGCACATCGGCGTCGGCAATGCGATGCATGTCATCGAGCACCAGCACGCCGCGCGGGGTCTGCATGCCCGCCATCGCGTTGACGATCTCGTCCACCACCGAGCGGATGCCACGCTCGTCGCGTGCCAGCACCGGCAGCGCCGACGGCGCCACACGCCATGCCAGACCAAGCGGCTCCAGCGCCGCGCCGAGGCAGGCCACGAAGCGAAACAGATCGTCATCGGCATCGGCCGTGACCCAGGCGCAGACATGATCGTCGGGCAGCGCGGCCACCTGGCGCGACAAGGCCGTGCTTTTGCCCCAGCCGGCCGGAGCCACGACAAGGGTCAATCTGTGTGAGGCCACCGCGTCTGCCAGCCGTTGCTCGAGCTTGGGTCGATCGATCAGGTGCGCCCGGGGCCGTGGCGCCTGATGCTTGGTCTGGGCGACCGAGGCATGGGTGGGGTGGCGACAGGCGCGGGGGGAGATCTGAGGCTTAACCACAATACTGTTCAGATACGCATCACCGGAGTTGGCTGATGCTGCAGGTTGAGCGCTTGCCCCCCAGATGGCAGACGTTGCAGCCACTCATCTTGCGCTTGATGCCGCGCGGGTTCAAGCGCCCTCGGCTGCTGACGCAGCGCCCGCACGCGATCTCGGCAAGCAAGGCGGCTTGCCACGGCGCCAGCCGCTCAGGGGGGAAATGGGCCGCAGCTTGCGGCAGTTTTCGCTTGATCACGCGCACCGCGTGGGTCAAGCTCAAGACGTCCGGGTCCCAGCCGCGCGGCCAAGCGGCCTGCGCCATCAACGGGCGCACGGCAAAGTGCACCAGCAGCTGCCCCCCTCAACTCCTGCAGCAACAAGTCGGGCGTCTCGCTGAGCAGCACTGTGCTGTTGGCTCTCAGGTGTGTCTTGAACTCATCGAACACCCCCTCGATCTCCGAGCGCTCGTGGTGGAGCGCCGCCAGTTCCAGCGCGGGCGCCTCGGCCGGACCGAGGACATTGGTCACCAGCCGGCCGCCGGCTGCCAGCCTGCGTGGGCGCGGCCAGGCCGGTGAGCATGTAGTCGATCACGCGCACCGTCTGCCCGGCGCGGCGCTGGCGGACTGCCAGAGTTGGAAGCCGTGGCAGTTGCGGTCAGCCAGCACCAACATGCCCGGCAGCAGCCGGGCTGCCAGGGCCTGCTCGCTGTGGCCGCAGGGCGCCACCTGTCTGAACAGCATTGGGGCCAGTCCTGGCGCGGCAGCCTCGGGGTGATGCCTTACCGGGCCGACAAAACCCCCAAGTCCGTGGCATGCGCTCAACGTGCTGTGGACAGGCCGCGGGCTTGCGCGGCGGTACCGAGCGCAGCCACCAGGCAAGCACGTCATGCGTGGTCGATGGTCGCATCGGTCGGGCGCGCCCCAATGGGGCCGATCAATGACCCGCGTCGATGATCCGCCTGGCCACCGCCACCAAGTCGGCCTCGACGATGTCCGGCTGCGGGCCCACCGGCAAAGGCGCATTGCCCGGACGCGTCACCAACGCCGCCTTCCAGCCGGCGGCCGCTGCGCCCAGCGTGTCCCAGGTGTGCGCGGCAACCATGCACAGCGAACCGGCATCCATGCCCAGCGCCGACGCCACGCTGCTGTAGGTTTCCGGAGCCGGCTTGAACCGCCTGACGGCGTCCACCGAGAACTGCTGCTCGAAATACCGCGCCAGCCCGGCTTTCTCCAGCACGGGTCGACCGGCGTCGGGCGGGCTGTTGGTCAAGGTCACCATTCGGAAGCCGGCGCCCCGCAGCAGATCCAATGCGGGAACCGCATCGGCGTGGGCCGGAAGGCGCGCCATGTGGTCCTTGAACGCCTGGATGTGATCGGGCTCGAGGGCAACGCCCCGGATCTGCGCGAGCATCTGCAGCACGGCGACCGCGAGCTGCCCGAACGGCACGTAAGCGCCGCTCAGTGACATCGCCTGCGAATAGAGGATCAGTTCGGCAAACCACTGCCGCATCGCCCGCGCATCGCCGTAGGTGCGCTCGAAAAACGGCGTCAGCGTCTCGATGTCGAGCAGCGTTTCGTTCACGTCGAACACGATCACGCGATCGCGCTTCTTCACTTGCTCCATTCGGGTCTCCATAGGTCGATGTCGTGCCGGGCCGATGCGGCCCGGGTCAGTGTAAGTCGGGTTCCGGCAGGCCAGTGCCGCACCCCAGATTGGGCCGTTGGAAAAGGTGATGCCATGGCCAGCGCGCCGTCGGTGACCGTACGAAACGCCGCCACGTGCCTGGCCCGACTCGCCCCGGGAGGCCGACCCCGATCCAGCGTGCGTAGGCAGCACGCCATCGGCACGGCGATGCGCTAAAACCGGGCCTCTTCATTCATCCCGCCGATCCCGGCACCGCGTCGTTTCATGTCCACTCCGCACCCCGCTTCCCAACCGCTCGAGCCGGTCCAAGGCACATGGCATGCCACCGATTTTCGATTCGACAGCGGCACGGTGTTGCCGACGCTGCGCCTCGCCTACACCACCATCGGCGACCCCGGCAACACGCCGGTGCTGATCCTGCACGGCAGCAACGGCTCGGGCGCATCGTTCTTGACCGATGCGTTCGCGGGCGAGCTGTTCGGCCCTGGGCAGCCGCTCGATGCCGACAGGCACTTCATCGTGCTGCCGGACGCGATCGGTTGCGGCCGGTCGTCAAAGCCGTCCGACGGGCTGCGCATGCGCTTTCCGCACTACACCTACGACGATGCGGTGCGCGCCCAGCACCTGCTGTTGACGCAAGGGCTCGGTATCCGGCACGTGCGCGTGCTGATCGGCCATTCGATGGGCGGCATGCAGGCCTGGTTGTGGGCGCAGCAGCACCCCGCGTTCATGGACCTGCTGGTGCCCATGGCCGCACAGCCGGGGCCGATGTCGGGCCGCAACTGGATGCTGCGCCGGATGCTGATGGAATCGATCCGGAACGACCCGGAGTGGATGGGCGGCGACTACACCGAGCAGCCGCGCCATTGGCAGCGCGCATCGATCTTCTTTTCGCTCGCGACGAACGGCGGCACCCATGCGTTGCAGCGTCTGGGTGCGACGCGCGCACACGCCGATGCGGCCGTCGATCAGCGGCTGGCTGCGCCGTTCCCGGGCGATGCGAACGACCAGCTCTATCAATGGAATTCGTCGCGTGACTACGACCCTTCCGCAGCGCTGGAGCGCATCGAAGCCGCCGTGCTGGCGATCAACGCCGCGGACGACGAGCGCAATCCGCCCGAACTCGGCTTGCTCGAGCGCGCAGTCGAGCGGCTCAAGAACGGCCGCATGTTGCTGATCCCGGCCAGCTCCGATACAGCCGGCCACGGCACCACGGAAAACGCCCGCTTGTGGAAGCAGGAGTTGGCCACGCGGATGGCCGAGACGCCCGCACGCCCTGCGGGATAAACCCACCGGCACCCGAGCCACCGGTCGAATGGACAATGCAGATGGGCGCTGTTCCGGCGTCGACCCCGTTTTTAAGGAGCAACAACGATGGGATGGTTTGCCAAGAGCACCAAGGATTTCTTTCTGAGCACGACCCGGCCCGATGGCATCCAGCTTTCGCAGTACGTCGGCGTCGTGCACGGCGAGGCCATCATCGGCGCCAACATCTTTCGCGACATGTTTGCATCGGTGCGCGACGTGGTCGGCGGCCGGGCCAGCGGTTACGAGCGGGCCCTGTCCGGCGCGCGCGACGCGGCCACCAAGGACATGATCGAGCAGGCGCAGGAAGCCGGCGCGAACGGCGTGATCGGCATCGACTTCGACTACGAAGTGCTGGGCGAGACCAACGGCATGATGATGGTCGCGGTCAGCGGCACCGCGGTGCGGATGGGTTGAGCCGCAAGGCACGCGTCGCTGCGCGCACACGCGATGCTCGACGACATCACCGCATCGATTCGATCACCCCAGGAGACGAAGCAATCATGAAACTTCCCTCGACAATCATTCGCGCCACGCTTGCGCTGCTCTGCGTTGCAGGCGCCTGGCAAACCGCGCAGGCCGCCGACTTCGCCGCGCAAAAGGAAGGCACCTACGTGGTCAAGGACTTCAAGTTCGCGACCGGCGACGTGCTGCCCGAACTGAAACTCCACTACACCACCGTCGGCGAGCCGACCGGCGAGCCGGTACTGATCATCCACGGGACCACGGGGTCGGGTACCGGCATGCTGTCGCCCACGTTCGGCGGCGAGCTGTTCGGCCCGGGCCAGGCGCTCGATGCGGCCAAGTACTACGTGATCCTGCCGGACTCGATCGGCGCTGGCAAATCGAGCAAACCATCGGACGGCCTGCGCATGCGGTTTCCGCGGTACAACTACGACGACGCGGTGCGCGCGCAGCACCAGTTGCTGACCGAGCACTTGGGCGTCAAGCACCTGCGCATGGTGCTCGGCAACTCGATGGGCGGCATGATGAGCTGGGTCTGGGCCGAGAAGTACCCAGCCTTTATGGACATCGCGGTGCCGATGGCGTCCCTGCCGACCGAGATGTCGGGCCGCAACTGGATGATGCGCAAGCTGCTGATCGAATCAATCAAGCGCGACCCGCAGTGGCAGGACGGCAACTACACACAGCAGCCACCGAGCTTGCAGTTCGCGAGCACGTTCTTCGCGATCGGCACGAATGGCGGCAACGGCGGCCTGTACAAGGAAGCGCCGACCCGCGCCAAGGCCGACGCGCTGATCGAAAAGCGCCTGTCCGCCAAGCCTTCGGGCGATGCGAACGACCACATCTACCAGTGGGACTCGTCGCGCGACTTCGATGCGTCAAAAGACCTAGAGAAGATCGAAGCGACCGTGCTTGCGATCAACTCAGCCGACGACGAACGCAATCCGACCGAGCTCGGCCTGCTCGAGCGCGAAATGAAACGTGTGAAGAACGGCAGCATCCTGCTGATCCCCGGCAGCGCCGACACGTTCGGCCACGGCACCACGGGCCGTGCGAAGTTCTGGAAGAAGGAAGTCGGCGAGCTGTTGCAGACCGCGCCGCGTCGAGCACAGTGACCGAGGCTGCCTGGCGGCAGCCCGGTCACTTCAGCACATCGATAAGCCGCAGCCGATCGAGCCGCGCACGCTCCCACAGCGCCGCGAGCGTGTCGGTGCGCGGCATCAGCAGCCGCCCCACGAGCGGCGCGAGCAACGCTTGATCGGGGTCCACCAGCAGCACATGGCGCGGCGCGTCGGTGTCGCCCACGCCGCTGCCGAACTCATCGAGCGTGGCGGTGATGTCGAGCTCGGCCAGTGTGTCGAGCACCGGTTCGAGCTGCAGCGGATCGACGTGCATTCGCTGGGACAACTGCAGAATGCTCAGGCCCCGCGCCCGCGTGTGGTGCGCGCGGTGCAACTGCTGCAGCACCTCGATCGCGAGCTGAAACTGCCAGCCGCGGTCCGACGTGTGACGCAGCACGCCGGCGAGCAGGCTCGGCAGGTAGGCCGCGACCACCGCGCCGAGCAGCACGATCACCCAGACCAGATAGATCCACAGCAGCAGAATCGGTACGGTCGCAAACGCGCCGTAGATGACCGAGTAGGTCGGGATGTTCGACAGGTAGAGCACCAGCAGTTTCTTCACCGCTTCGAACAACAGCGCGGCGAACAGCCCGCCCGCGGCCGCGTGGCGCCACTGCACCGGCATGTTCGGCACCATGCGGTAGGTCAGCGTAAGACCGGCGAACAGAATCAGAAACTGCAGCAGATCGAGCAGCAGGGCAATCCCGCCGGGCAGCGTGCTGACGATTCCCTGCGTGGCCGACAGTGCATACGATGTGACGCTGAGCGATGCGGCGAACAGCAGCGGCCCCAAGGTCAGCGCGGTCCAGTAGATCAGCAGCCGCTGGCCGAGCGGCCGCGGCCGGCGCACGCGCCAGACTTTGTTGAGCGTGGTGTCGATCGTGAGGATCAGGGCCACCGCGGTGATCAGCAGCACACTGAAGCCGGCAATGCCGAGCTGGTTCGCACTCCGCGCGAACTGCGTCAGGTAGTCGAGCACCTGGGTCGCGATGTTGCCGGGCACGAAGCTGTTGAGCAGCCACTGCTGCAACGCGCCTTCCAACTTGCCGAAGATCGGAAACGTGCTGAATACCGCGAGCGCGACGGTGAAAAACGGCACCAGCGCCATCACGGTCGTGAAGGTCAGGCTGCCGGCGGTCAAGCCCAGCCGGTCTTCCCGAAACCGCTGCACCAGGGTCAGCAGCGTCTTCACCACGGGAAAGTCGTCCAGCTTCTTGCGCCAGCGGGCGATCCATAAGGTCAGCTGGCGGTGCGGCGTCGGCATGGTCGCTATGATGCCATCGCATGAATGATGGGCTGCACTCGATCGGCTGGACCCGCATGGTGGCGGTCACGAGTCTGGTCGGCCTGATCGTGCTGGGCGTGGCTTGGGAACTGTGGCTCGCGCCGATCCGCCCGGGCGGCTCCTGGTTGGTGCTGAAAGTCTTGCCGTTGCTGCTGCCCTTGGCCGGTTTGCTCAAACGCCGCATGTACACCTACCGCTGGGTCAGTCTGCTGGTCTGGGTGTATTTCACCGAAGGCGTGGTGCGGGCCTGGAGCGAGCAACCGCCCGGGCGCCATCTGGCGCTGATCGAAGTCGCGCTGTGCCTGGCGCTGTTCGTGGCCTGCGCCTATCACGTACGCCTGCGGTTGGCCAACGCGCGGCTTGCGCCCGGGCCAGGCTGATGGCGTTGGAAGCTGCGTCGTCGGGTGCCCATGCTGTGGCGGCCCTGTCGCCCGGCCAGCGCGAACTGCTCGACACACTGCGCGCCGTCGTCGGTCCGACGCAGGTGCTCACGCACGACGAGCCCACCACCGATCTGATTGCCTGGGAGCAGGATTGGCGTCGCCGTGCGCACGGCCGGGCGCTCGCCGTGGTGCGGCCCGCAAGCACCGATGAAGTCGCGCGCGTGGTGGCCGCTTGCGCGCGAGCCGGCACGTCGATCGTCCCGCAAGGCGGCAACACCGGGCTGGTCGCCGGCTCCATCCCGGACGGCTCGGGCAATCAGGTCGTGCTGAGCCTCTCGCGCATGAACCGGGTGCGTGAAATCGACCGGGACAACCTGACGGTCACGGTGGAAGCCGGCTGTGTGTTGCAAAACCTGCAGCACGCGTGTGCCCAGGAAGGGCTGCTGTTCCCCTTGAGCCTCGCGGCCGAAGGCAGTTGCACGATCGGCGGCAACCTCGGCACCAACGCGGGCGGCACGCAGGTCGTGCGCTACGGCAACGCGCGCGACCTCTGCCTCGGGCTCGAGGTCGTGAATGCACAGGGCGAAATCTGGAACGGCCTGACCGGCCTGCGCAAGGACAACACCGGCTACGACCTGCGCCATCTGTTCATCGGCAGCGAAGGCACGCTCGGCGTGATCACCGCGGCCACCATGAAGCTGTATCCGATGCCAGCCGCCAAACTGACCGCATGGGTGGCGGTGCCGTCGCTGGATCATGCGGTGCGGCTGCTGGGGCTGGCGCACGCGCAACTCGGCTCGGGGCTCACCGGCTTCGAGGTGATGAACCGGTTTTCGCTCGAACTGGTCGCCAGGCATTTTCCCGATCAGCGCATCCCGCTCTGGCAGGATTCGCCCTGCTGCGTGCTGCTGGAGAACTCCGATCACGAATCGCTCGAGCATGCGCGTACCCAGTTCGAGCGGCTGCTCGAGGCGGCACTGGCGCAGGAACTGGCGACCGACGCGGTGATTGCCGAGAGCCTCGCGCAAGCCGCCGCGCTCTGGCAGATCCGCGAGCGCATTCCGCTCGCCCAGGCCGAGGAAGGCGTGAACGTGAAGCACGACGTGTCGATCGCGGTCTCCCGCATTCCCGCGTTCTGCGCCGATACGCAGGCGCTGCTCGACCGGGCGATTGCCGGCGTGCGGCTGGTCAACTTCGGCCATCTCGGCGACGGCAACCTGCACTACAACGTGCAAGCGCCGGCCGACGGAGATCATCGAAAATTCCTGGCCGAGCATGAGGCGCAGGTAAACGACATCGTCTATGCATCGGTTGCGCGTTTCGGCGGCTCGATCTCGGCCGAGCACGGCGTCGGCAGCATGAAGGTTGGCCAGCTCGAGCAATTCAAGCCGCCCACCGCACTCTCGATGATGCGTGCGATCAAGCAGGCGCTGGACCCACAGGGCATCATGAATCCGGGCCGGGTGCTGCGCGATCCGGCGCTCGGCTGACCGCCCGATAGCGGTCGCGCCCGCAGCCACGCGAACGCCGATCGGCAATGCCGCGGCGACACCGAAGCAACGCCGCGTCGGCCGCGCAAGTCGGGTGCGAAAATATCCACATGAACTGGATCGAGCCGCGGCTCCGCCTCAATTTCTCATGGTTCCGCTGTGGGGGCGCGCGGTGCACCCTATGGATGCGTGCGGCGCTGCCGCTCGGCGCGACGCTGCTGGCCGCGCTCGGATCGGGCGCTGCCGTCCACGCGCAGAACCCGCGCACGGCGCAGCCTGCGCTGGCACCGTTTGCCGCAGCCGGCACGACCACGCTCCAGCCGCCCTGGAAGATCGAGCCTTTTCCAGGCTCCGCCGACAAGCGTCCCGCGCAGTTCCGCATCGAGGCCGTCGACGGCACCCAGGCGCTGCGGATCGCGGCCGATGACGCATACGGCGTGCTCGCGCATCCGTGGCGCGGCGCCGCGCCCGGCCAGCTCAGCTGGCGTTGGCGACTCGACCAGCCGCTCGAGAGCGCGGACATTGCCACCAAAGCCGGCGACGACAACGCGCTCAAGGTTTGCGCGATGTTCGATCAGCCGCTCGGTGAGATGCCGTTTTTCGAGCGTGCGGCGCTGCAACTCGCACGCGCCACGACGTCTGCCGAGCTGCCTGCGGCGACGGTCTGCTATCTGTGGGACAGCCGCTATCCAGCCGGCCGCAGCGGTCAGAATCCGTACAGTGCCCGCGTGCGCTACCTCGTGCTGCGCGGTCCCGAAGCGCCGCTGGCGCGCTGGCAGGACGAGAGCCGCGACGTGGCGGCCGACTTCAAGAAACTGTTCGGCGACGAGAGCCCGCAGGTGCCGCCGTTGCTCGCAGTCGTGGTCGGTGCCGACAGCGACAACACGCACGGCAGCAGCGTGGGCTATGTCACCGCGCTGAAATGGAAGTAGGGATCGCCGCCTGGCCATGCGGCCTCCGGCCGGCCCTCGTCCCCTTCTTTTGTCCATACCTGCGCCCGCGCCCCCGCGGGGCAGGTAGCCTTTTGTCCGCCGTGCATCGCATGACGAACTGCAAAAATCGTTGATATGACCGATGTGAGCAAAGAACCCACCGACAAGCCGGCTGAGACCGCCGCGACCGACAGCACCACGGCTGTCGCCGATGCGGCCGTGGACGGCGTCGTTGCAGCGACTGAAGCCGCGCCTGAACCGGCCAAGCCGACTGCCGAAGCCCCCGCCGTCGTCGAGCCGGACAGCACGCAGACGAAAGCGCCCCCGCCTGCGCAAGCCGTGCAGCCCGAACTGCGGCGTGCCGACGACAGCGCACGCAGCGGGCGCGGCGCGTCGAAGACCCGGCGTCTGCTGCTGCTGGGCGCCGGCCACGCGCATCTGGCGGTGCTCGAAAAACTCGCCAGAAAACGCGGCTTGAACGCCGACGTCATGCTGGTGTCGCCGTCGCGTGAGGTGTTTTATTCCGGCATGCTGCCGGGCTTCGTGGCGGGGCACTATCCGTTGGCGCGCTGCGTGATCGGGCTCGACCCGCTGCTCGCACGCAGCCGCGTGGACTTCACGCCCGGCAGCGCAGTCGCCGTCGACGCGGCGCGCCGCGTCGTGACGATCGCGGGGCCCGGCGGCGCCGAGCGCGAACTCGACTACGACGTGCTGTCGATCGACACCGGGGCGTCGATGGAGCCGGCGCAGATGGACTTGCTGATTCCCGGATCGAAGCTGCACGCGCTGTTCGTGCGGCCGATCGACGCGTTCGCGGCCGGCTGGCAGCAACTGTGCGCGGTTGCCGCCGAGCGCGTGATGCGCATCGCTGTCGTCGGCGCGGGCGCGGGCGGGGTCGAACTCGCGCTCGCGATCCGGCACCGGCTGCCGACGTGCGAGCTCAGCTTGTTCAGCGGCGGGCGCGAGCCGGCGCCGCATCACTCGCGCCAAGTCCAGCAACGCGTCTCGCAGGCGCTGCAACGCGCCGGTGTCGGCCTGGTGCGACGCAGTTGCATCACGATCAGCCCGGAGGCGCTGCTGCTCGACGACGGCACGCTGCACGAATGCGACGCCGTGATCATGGCCAACGGCGCCCGCCCGCCGATCTGGCTCGACCGCAGCGGCCTGGCGCTCGACGAGCGCGGCTTCATCGCGGTCGATGCGAACCTGCGCAGCCTGTCCAGCCCGGAGGTGTTCGCCGCCGGCGATGTGGCGAGCCGCCCGGACCGGCCCCGCCCCAAAAGTGGTGTGCAGGCCGTTCGTCAGGCACCCGTGCTGGCCGACAACCTGGTCGCCGCACTGACTGCGCCCGAGCGTCGGCTGGCCAAATACAACGCGCCGAGCCGGACCCTGAATCTGATCTCGTGCGGCAATCAGTACGCAATCGCCAGTTGGGGCGGCACCAGCTTTGAAGGCCGTTGGGTCTGGCGCTGGAAGGACCGGATCGACCGCGAGTACGTGCGCCGGTTTGGATCGAAGAAAAGTGCTTGACGCGCAGGCCGGCGGAGCAGATCGGTACCCGGCCGACCGCAGCCGGGCATCATGCTTGCCGAAGCACGACCATCATCATTTTCCGAAAGGCGAATCACCATGGGCGTACTCGACAAACTTGTCTCCGCGGTCACACCGGAAGCCAGCGCGGAGGATCGCGCGCAGTCCCGAGCCAAGGCACTTGCGCTGGCCGGCAGCGACAACAACCACTGGCTTGCGCTGACGGTCGAACATCACCGGCAGATCGAAGCCGGCTTCGACGCGGTGAAGGCGGCTGCCGGTGCCGACGCACGGCGTGCGGCGCAAAAGGCGCTGGCGCTGGTGCTGACCGGCCACTCACTCGCTGAAGAAACCGTGCTGTATCCGGCGATGGCGCTGTCCGATCAGAAGTCGCACTCCGGCATAGCCTTTACAGAGCAAAGCGCAGCCAAGGTTCAGCTCGCGGCGCTCGACGATCTGGAACCGGCTTCGCAGGACTACATGGACAAACTGGAGCACCTGCGCGCCGCAGTCGCTCATCACATTCACGAGGAAGAGAGCAACTGGTTCGTGAAGCTGAACGAGACGGCCAGCGCGGGCAAGCAGGCGCAGCTGACACAGCGCTATCAGGAGGAGTTCAAGCGCTATACCGGCACGGACGGCAG
This sequence comes from uncultured beta proteobacterium, assembly GCA_963761295.1. Classification (GTDB taxonomy): domain Bacteria; phylum Pseudomonadota; class Gammaproteobacteria; order Burkholderiales; family Burkholderiaceae_C; genus JBBPYC01. The sequence goes on along the minus strand of CAVXGG010000017.1, from coordinate 253,946 downwards.
CAAAACGCTGGCGGCTTGATCGTGCGGTGGGCGGTGGTGTGTTGACTGCATGGGTATGTCGAAGGCGAATGCGGTTGACTCGGTCTCGGTCAGACGGCCAAAGCGCCCGGGCCAGTTGGGCGCGCGAATACACAGCAACGCCATCGAAACACTTTCCATAGCCCGCTGCGAAATGCGTGCGGTCAGCGGTGACCAGGGCGTCGCGGTGGGGCATGATCTTCGCGCCGAGCACGGGTCGGTCCTTGGGCGGCAGCCAGTCAGGGAATGCGTCTGAAGACATCGGTGCCGCCAGCGAGGCGCCTGCTTCCATACGCGCCAGCAACATCTCCAGTGTTGCGATCGCATCTGGCGCGGCTTTCCTAACCAGATTGCGACGTGCCTCTGTGACTACGAATGGATCGGCGACGAGCAGGTTGTGCTTCAGGCACGGTGCCTAATATGCTGATGCGCTACAAGTCGGCCACTGCTCTGCAACCGCTGCAGCCACTTGCGCCCGATCAAAAGGAGATACCGACATGGACACGTCCCAACTTTTCTCACTTGCCAACCGCACCGCGCTCATCACCGGCGGCTCTCGCGGCATCGGCCGGATGATCGCGGAGGGTTTTCTGGCGCAAGGCGCGCGGGTCTACATCTCGGCGCGCAAGGCAGCCGCTTGTGACGCGACGGCGAAGGAGCTTTCGGCGCACGGTCACTGCGTGTCGCTGCCGGCCGATGTGTCGACGCTCGAGGGTGCGAAGGCGCTGATGGAGGCCTACGCGAAGCACGAATCGTCGCTCGACATCCTGGTCAACAATGCGGGCGCCGCCTGGGGCGCGCCGTTCGACGAATTCCCGGAAAGCGGCTGGGACAAGGTGGTCGATCTGAATCTGAAGACGCCGTTCTTCCTGACGCAGATGCTCACGCCGATGTTGAAGAAGGCCGCGACCGATCACCTGGCCAAAGTCATCAATATCGCCTCGATCGACGGCATCTCGGTGAACCCGCAGGAGACGTATTCGTACGCAGCCAGCAAGGCTGGCCTGATCCAGCTCACGCGCCGCATGGCGCTGAAGCTCGCGCCCGAGCGCATTGCGGTCAGCGCGATCGCGCCGGGCGCGTTCGCGTCCGACATGAACAAGGACGCGCGCGACCACGGCGACGAGGTGAAGCAACGCATTCCGGCCGGCCGCATCGGCGAAGCGGAAGACATGGCGGGTGCCGCGATCTACCTCGCTTCCCGCGCGGGCGACTACGTCATGGGCTCGACCCTGGTGGTCGACGGCGGCGTCACGCACGCCCGGTGAGCGCGACATGAGCGATCTGTCCGACCAGACGCGTTGGGACGTGCCGACCGCCGACCCAGCCCGCCACCCGGTGCCCGACCAGCGTGGCGTCAACTTGTTCGAGACCGATCCAAGCCTGCACGCATTGCTCGGCGTCTACTTGGCGCCCGACCTGCTCGCCCACCTGCGCCCGCACCTGTCACGGCTCGGCGCACTGGCCGGCGGACGGCTCGACGAACTGGCCCACACTTCGGACCAGAACCCGCCGCAACTGCAGCACCGCACGCGCACCGGGCTGGACCAACAGACGGTGGTCAAGCACCCGGCTTACATCGAGATGGAACGCCTCGCGTTCGGCGACTTCGCGCTGGCCGCGATCTCGCACCGCAGCGATGTGCTCGGCTGGCAGGGGCAGTTGCCGGCGACCGCCAAATACGCGCTGACCTACCTGTTCGTGCAGGCCGAGTTCGGGCTGTGCTGCCCGGTGTCGATGACCGATTCGTTGACGCGCACGTTGAAGAAGTTCGGCGCGCCGGAACTGGTCGAGCGCTATCTGCCGGCACTGACCAGCCTGGACCTCGATGAGCTGGCCCAGGGCGCGATGTTCATGACCGAGCAGGGCGCGGGCTCCGACATCGCCGCGACCGCCACGCTGGCCCGGCCTGCCCCGGGCCACCCAGGCGAGTGGCTGCTGACCGGCGACAAGTGGTTCTGCTCGAACCCCGACGCCGCGCTGGCGATGGTGCTTGCGCGCGTCGAAGGCAGCGGCGCCGGCCACCAAGGGCGTGTCGCTGTTCCTGCTGCCGCGCGAACTGCCCGAGGGCGGTGCGAACCACTACCGCATCGTGCGGCTCAAATCCAAGCTCGGCACGCGCTCGATGGCCAGCGGAGAAATCCGGCTCGACGGTGCACGCGCCTGGATCGTCGGCGAGCCGGGCCGGGGTTTCGTGCAGATGGCCGATATGGTGAACAACTCGCGGCTGTCGAACGGCGTGCGCGCGGCCGGCCTGATGCGCCGCGCGGTCAGCGAAGCGTTCTTCATCGCGCGACACCGTGAGGCGTTCGGCAAGAAACTGATCGAGCTGCCGCTGATGCGTCGGCAGCTGATGAAGCTGCTGCTGCCAGCCGAGCAGGCGCGCAGCCTGGTGTTTCAGACGGCCGAGGCGCTGCGCCGCGCGGACGCGGGAGACGCCGACGCGCTGCCGCTTGCGCGCATCCTGACGCCGCTGATCAAGTTCCGCGCCTGCCGCGACGCTCGACGCGTCACCGGCGACGCGATGGAAGTGCGCGGTGGCTGCGGCTACATCGAGGACTGGAGCGACGCGCGGCTCGTGCGCGACGCGCACCTGGGCTCGATCTGGGAAGGCACCAGCAACATCGTTGCACTCGACGTGATCCGGGCCGTACGGCGCGCGCAGGCGCTGCCCGCGTTGCTTGGCCACGTGCGCGGGCTGCTCGACGCGGCCCGGCTGGACGCGGACACGCGGGCGACGTTCGATGAGGTTATCGAACGCGTCGAGCGGCTGGCACAGGCTGCGGCCGCCGATGGAGGCGATGCACTGACCCGGCGCGCGGCGTCGGCGCTCTATCACCTGACGACCGCAGCGGCGATGGCCTGGGAAGCCGCGCAGATCGGCAACGGTGACCGACTGGAACTGGCCCGACTCGTGCTACGCCACCGACTGCTGCCGGTCGACCCACTCGCCGTGACGGACGACGATGTGGCCAGTGAAGCGATTTTTCTCACGACGTGAGCAGCGCCCGGACTACGCCCCTGCCTGGCTTTGAACGTTGAAATATCCAGGCGCACGCACGCATCCCGGCAAACTCGGGACGCGCGTTGGCACTCTACCCGTGAGAGTGCTAAAATGTGTGCTTACTCAGGAGGAATCAAGACGTCATGGCTCAATTGAACGCAACAATGTCGACCGCGCTGGCCCCGGCCAACCCGTGGGCGCTGGTGCCGTCACTGGGAAATCTGGACGCCTACATCGCGGCGGTCAATCGGCTGCCGCTGCTCACCTTGGCCGAAGAGCAGGAAGCCGCGCGCAAGCTGCGCGACGAAAACGACGTGCAGTCGGCGGGACGCCTCGTGCTGTCGCACCTGCGGCTCGTGGTGTCGATCTCGCGCCAGTACCTGGGCTACGGCCTGCCGCACGGCGACCTGATCCAGGAAGGCAACATCGGCCTGATGAAAGCCGTGAAGCGCTTCGACCCCGAGCAGGGCGTGCGGCTGGTCAGCTACGCGATGCACTGGATCAAGGCCGAGATCCACGAATACATCCTGAAAAACTGGCGCATGGTCAAGGTGGCCACAACCAAGGCGCAGCGCAAGCTGTTCTTCAACCTCAGATCGATGAAGCAGGGCTACAAAGCCGATGCGCAAGGTGCCGATACGCACCGCGAATCGCTGAACGAGCGTGAGATCGGCGCGATGGCAAGCCACCTGAACGTCAAACGCGAGGAAGTGATCGAGATGGAAACGCGCCTGTCCGGCGGCGACGTGATGCTCGACCCCGGCCCGTCGGCCGACGGTGAAGACAGCTTCGGCCCGATCGCCTACCTGGCCGATGCGCGTCAGGAGCCGACCGCGCTGCTCGAATCGCACCAGCGCGACGTGCTGGCCAGCGAAGGCATCGCGACCGCGCTCGAATCGCTCGACGACCGCAGCCGCCGCATCGTCGAAGAGCGCTGGCTCAAGGTGAACGACGACGGCTCCGGTGGCATGACCCTGCACCAGCTCGCCGCCGATTACGGCGTCTCCGCCGAGCGGATCCGCCAGATCGAGTCGTCCGCGATGAAGAAAATGAAAAAGACGCTGGCCGAGTACGCCTGACCGACGAACAGGCGCTCGATACAGCGGCTTCGGGCGCGTCAGGGGCCGGCAGGCCATTTCCAGCCGGGGCCGCGGAACTGGCTTGCCAGGCCGCAGGTGCCGCCCCCGGTGGCGGGAAGCCGAAAGCCGACCGCAGGGAGTGAAGGCTGGGGTAGAGCTAAAATCCAGGTCGACGGGCCTTCCCGCATGGCGAAGCGGCCAACCGGGTCAGGTGGGGAACCAAGCAGCCCTAACTGTGGAGTCAGTGCCGGGGTCGAGGCTCGTCACCCTTTTTACGTCCAGACCGGGTCTGGTCGATGCAACGAACGAAGCGGCCGGTGTCGAACCGGCCGCTTTTTTGTTGGCCTTTTCGTTTTCTACGGTGCCCGCCGACTCGCTCAGGTCGCATTCTCGTCAGCGGCCCGGTTCGCTGCCGGCGATCTCAGACGCGCCAGCGCCGCAGAGCCGGCCGCGTGCCCGCTGGCCATGCACGCGGTGAGCAGATAGCCACCCGTGGGCGCTTCCCAATCCAGCATCTCCCCGGCGCAATAGACGCCCGGCAATGCCCGCAGCATGGATTGGGCGGTCATCGCCTCGAACCGCACCCCGCCCGCGCTGCTGATTGCCTCAGTCACCGGGCGCGCCGCAAGCAACGGGATCGGCAACGCCTTGATCGCCGCACTGAGCCGGCCGGGATCGTTGAATTCATCCTTGGACAGCAACTCGTGCAGGATCGCGCTCTTGATGCCGTCGATGCGCAGTCGGCCCTTCAGATGGCTTGAGAGCGAGCGCGACCCGCGGGGGTGCGTCACGTCGGCCCGCACCTGGTCCAGCGTGCGGCCGGGCAGCAAGTCGAGATGGGCCACGGCATGGCCGGTGGCGGCGATCTCGTCGCGCAGCAACGCCGATGCAGCATAGATCAGGCTGCCTTCGACGCCGGTGCCCGTTACCACGAATTCGCCTTGCTGCTGAAAGCGCTTGCCTTGCCGATCGGTAAATTCCAGTGCGACCGATTTGAACGGTTGACCGGCGAAGCGACTCACGAAAAATCCGGTCCAGCCTGCACGGCCACTCGCCGGATCGCCCACGTCGAAGCCGCAATTCGATGGCAGCAGCGGCGCCACATCGACCCCGCGGCTGCGCAGCGGCGCCACCCAGGCGCCGTCCGAGCCAAGCCGCGGCCAGCTCGCACCGCCGAGCGCGAGCACGACCGTCCGAGCCCGAACCGACACCGGGCCCTGCGGCGCATCGAACGTCCAGGCATCGCCGGCATCGTTGCCGTTGCTCTGGCCCTCATCGCCGCGATTGGCGGCCCAGCCGGTCCAGCGATGGCGCATGTGAAAGCGCACCGGCGCGCCGCCTTCTCGCGGATGCCGCAGCCGTGCGAGCCAGGCGCGCAGCAACGGCGCGGACTTCATGTCGGTCGGAAACACGCGGCCGGAGCTGCCGACGAACGTCTCGATGCCGAGGCCATGCGCCCAGGCGCGCAGCGCCTCCGGGCCGAACGCTCGCAGCAGCGGCGCCAGGGCGTCGGCGCGTGCGCCGTAGCGCGCGAGCTGACGCGCGGACGGCTCCGAATGCGCGAGATTCAGCCCGCCCCGGCCGGCCAGCAGGAATTTGCGGCCAGCCGAGGGCATCGCGTCGAACACATCGACGGGAACACCGGCGGCCGACAGGACCTCGGCCGCCATCAGTCCGGCCGGGCCCGCGCCGATCACGATCGCAGGCAACCGCGCACCGTCGGTCATCGGTTGACCGGCATCGGACTGCGGGGAGAGCAGGGTTTCGCTCAAAACTTGTGCTGGACGCCCAGCGCGATTGCCGACGGATCGGCGCCGCGCGCCTCCTGGGGCGGGCTCGATGCCGAGCCGAGCCCGAACACCGCGCGATCGTTGTTGCGCAGCACCGCGGCGGTGGCATACAGCTGGGTACGCTGCGAGAAGAAGTACGCATACGCAAGCGACAGCGTGGTGCCGCGCGCGCCGTCGCCACCAAGCCGGTTGGTCTGCACGTTCGCAAACACCTGATGCGAGCCGAAGCGCTGGTTCGCGCCGATGTTCCACTGCGAAAAACGCGGCCGGTCCCCCATGTACTCGGCCCTCAGGTAATTGCTGGCCACCGTCAGCCCGCCGAACTGCAGCCGGGCACCGACCACGTATTGACGCGCATCGACGCCCTGCCCCTTCAAGTCGAGATAGGCGGCGCCGACATACAGCGGCTTGCCCGCGTACGAAGTGCCCACGCTCCAGGTGCGCGGCCCCTGCCCTTCGCCGACGGCGGCCGTGCCGATGGCCCTGAAGCCGGCGAGCGGCGGCGTGGTGTAGGTCATCGCGTTCGACACGCGCCGCGTGAGCCGATCGGGCGCGAACGCGACCAGCGTGCTGCCGTAGAAGCTTTGGTCGAGCGGGTCGGTTTCGCTCGCGATGTCGTTGAGCGGTGTGTAGTCGCGCCCGAGCACGACTTTGCCGAAATCCCCTTCCACTCCAACCACCGAACGGCGGTTGAAGAAATTCGGGTTCGGCTCCGCGCCGGTCACGTCGATGCCGGCTTCGAGGTTGAACAACGCCCGGACACCGCCGCCGAGCGGCTCATGGCCACTGAATCCGACCCGGCTGGTGGACCAGAGTCCCGAGGTCAGCACGGTCTGCCGTCGTGCGCCCGGCGCGCCGCTGTCCTGCGACGAAATCGCCACGTCGACGATCCCGTAGATCGATACCGGCGGCTCGTCTTCGCCGGCCAGTGCGGCGGCGGGCGACGCCAGGCAGGCGGCAAGCATGCAGGCGCGTCGAGGTGCGGTCATGATGAGTCTCCCGAGGTTGCAAAGCCGCAATCCGGCTGCATGGGTGGCTGGACGCGTGAGGTGCGCATTCATCCTCTACAGCGAACGGACAGGGGCCTACGGCATCTGCGGCACGACCCGGCACGGCTCGCCGCACCGCGGCGGCGTTGCCGACGATCCCTGCACGCGACCCGTGCGCGTGCACCGGTTGGGCGATTCTCGCGCGTGGGCAGCCACGCCATGCGGTTCACTCGACTTCCGTGACGGCGCCGCCACTTGCCAGACACGCGACCCGCACGACCGCGCCGGGCTGCACCGCCTGCAGCGCCGCGCGCAGACGGCCGGCGCGCGCTTGCGGGGTCTCGCCGCCCGATTCGGCCTGCAACCGCAGTGCGTAGTCGAATATCCACCAGTGCCCGGTGTCGCGACGGCGCACCAGCCGGTCGAGCCGCAGCAACGCGCCATCGGGCGCCACCAGATCGAGATCGTTTTGCTGCCAGTCGATCCGGGCTGCATCCCAGGCCCAGGCGGCCGTGTCGGTCAACACGTGCTGGGCCAGCGCAGCCGCATGGCGCGCTTCGGTGGGCGTCAGCCGGCAGGCGCGCGTGACGGCCGCGACCTGCGCTGGCGGCGGCGCGTCGGCGCCGAGCGCGGCCCAGCCGAGCAGCCGGCACAGCGCGGTGTGCAGCCGCTGGTCGACTGCGCGGCGATCATCGGCGGTGGCTGCTGCTGCGTCGATCGCTGCCGATGACGTCTCGCCCGAAGGCGGCGCACCGGGCAATTCAGGCAGCACGAACGTCATTGCCGGCCCGACCGTCGGTGGCGGTGACCCGGCCCATTCGACGCGCACGGCATGCGCCGCGATCCGGCTGCGCCAGCTGAGCGCACTTGCCGCCCGCGCTGGCGCGACCGACGACAGCACGAGCTGCGTCCGGGCCCGCGTCATCGCGACGTACAGCGCGTTCAGTTCTTCGCGCGCCCGCGCGGTCTGCTCGGCCGCCAGCGCGTCAACGCAGCAGTCGCTCGGACGCGTCTCGCTGACCAGAAACACGAAGCGTCGCGGCGCGGGCGCCTCGCCCGGCCAGTCGATCAGCACGCCCATCGAGTCTTTCCTGCCGAGTTGCGCTTCCGCGTCCAGCAGCAGCACCAGCGGCGCCTCCAGCCCTTTGGCGCCGTGTACGGTCAGCAGGCGCACCGCGTCGGGCGTGCTGCTGGCCGGCGCCATCGGTCCGAACCGGCCTTTGAGTGCGCGCACCAGCGCATACGGCGTCGCGTAGCGGGCCGCGTCGATGCGCAGCGCGGCGGACAGCACGGCGCGCAGGTTGGCCAGCACGGTGTCCCGCAGGGGGCCCGGCGCGGCGGCCGCAAAGCGCGCGAGCACGTCGCCGTCGTGATAGATCGCAGCCAGCGCGTCGTGTGGCGACTGCGCGTCGAGCCAGCCCTTCCAACGCCGCAGTTTTCCAGGCAAATCGGGCTGGGCCGCAAGCAGAACCTGCATCTCCTGCTTCGGATTCAATAGCAGCTCGAACCAGCTGGAGGTCGGGTTCGCACGCTTCGCCAAGGCGATCTGCACCAACGCATCGTCCGGCACCGAAAACAACGGCGAGCGCAACATGCGCGCGGTCGACAGGTCGTGGCCGCAGGAGACCAGCGCATCGAGCAGCGCGACGATGTCCTGCACCTCGGGCGCGTCGGCGAGCCGGCGCTGCTCGGGCTGGGTGGCGGCGATACCCAACGCGCGCAACTCGGCTTCGAGCACGCCGAGCGGCGCGCGTTTGCGTGCGAGCACCATCACGTCGCGCGGCGCGAGCTGCTGCCGCGCGTCGGCCAGGCGGGTCGCGATCCAGACGGCGGCCTGGCGGCATTCGCGCTGCTGCAAGGTGTCCTCGGGCAGGCTGCGCGGCTCGGTCAATGTGTCGCGCCAGCGCGGCGCATCGGCTGCCGCCGCGGCGGCTTCTTCGCGTGAGATCGGCGGCAGCTCAAGCACGCCGCCAGCTTCCATCGATGCAGTGCTGTGCGCGCGAAAGCCGTCGTAAGCGCCTTCGGCCTGCGCGCGGGTCATCACCTCATTCAACGCGGCGAGCAGCGCGGGCGCGTTGCGGCGCGTGTGGTCGCAGGCGAGCAGATCGCCGCCGAGGCCATCGCGCAAGAACGCCTGCGCCGCACGGAACACCTGCGGCTCGGCGCGGCGAAACCGATAGATGCTTTGCTTCGGGTCCCCGACGATGAACACGCGGGGCGGCTCCAGCCCGCCGCCGCTGCCCACATAGCCACTGAGCCAGGCCGACAGTGCCTGCCACTGCAGCGGATTGGTGTCCTGAAATTCGTCGATCAGCAGGTGCCGCACGCGCGCGTCGAGCCGCTCCTGCAGGAAGCCGCCGAGCAGTTCGTCGCCGAGCAGGTGTTGCGCCGCATGTTCGACGTCGGCCATGTCGAGCACGCCACGCTCGCGCTTCAGCGCCGCGAACTCGGCCAGCAGCAGGCGCGTCAGGCGCGTCATGCGTTGCTGGTAGTCGTGCGCCTCCTGCTGGGCTTGGGCCAGTCCTGCGCGAACCACCTGATCCTGCGCCTGCCGCACGCATTCGAGGCCGGCGATCTTCTCGCTGAACTTGCGTGGCTCGTTCTTGTCGGTCAGCAGCGCCGCCTTGATGCCCGGCCCATCGCGGGCGGACAGCGCCTGCTCCAGCTCGGCGCCTTTGGCCGCAAACGAGGGTGCGCCGGTGCCGAGCGCCTTTGCCGCCTTGGCGAGCAGCGCGCGCTGCGCCGGGTCGTCGAACAATCCATCGAACGGTCGCGGCCACTCGGTGAATTCGGGGAAGCGCTGAGCGGCCAGATCGACCGACCGCTCCGGCACGCCGAGCGCATCGGCCAGCCCGAACTCGATGCGACGCTGCAGCACGCTCTCGAGCGCCTTCTGCGCTTGAGAGCGGCCGTGCTGCTTCACGAGCGCCAGATGGTCGGCGCGCAGCGGCGGCTGCTCGATCAGCCGCTGATAAAAGCGCGGCCACAGGCGCGCAACCAGCTCGGTTTCGTCCTCGACCAGTTCGGCATCGGCCGGCAGTCCGAGCCGCTCCAACAGCGACAGCGGCGCGCCGGCCAGCAGCGTCCAGAACCAGCCGTGGAAGGTGCGGATCTGCACCGGCCGCGCGGCGTCCAGCACGTGTCGGTACAGCCCGCGCAGCGGCTCGGCGGCGGCTTGCGCGGCGGTCGGTGTCAGCCCGCGTGCGACCAGTTCTTCGACCAGCTTCTGCGGCTCGGCGCGCGCGAATTCGGCCAGCCACTGATGCAGCCGCTCACGCATCTCGCCCGCCGCGCGGCGCGTGAAACTGATTGCCAGAATTTCGTGCGGCGCGCAGCCGGCCAGCAACGCCCGCACGATGCGGGAGACCAGCATCCAGGTCTTGCCCGCGCCCGCGCAAGCCTCCACCGCGACATGGCGCGCGGGGTCGCAAGCGACCGCATAGAAACGCGCCATGGAGACCGGCTCGCCGTTGCATTGGTAGGCGGGTTCGATGGACTTCATTTCAGGAGCGTTCATGCGCAGTTCATCCATCTAGAGCGCTGGACCATGGCCCGCAGCCGATTGAGCCAGCGCATCGCGTTGTCGCAGCGTTTGCTGTGCCGGGTGGCTGGCCGCACATCCACTGCAAGTGCAGCCAGTCCCGGATGAAGAAAGTAAAACGCGGCAAAGCCTGCGTTTCGCTTGGGCCGGCAGGACTGGGCCTGGCCGGGCTGCAGGCGTCGTCTCCGGCAACTCAGAAGCCCTGTGTCGGCCCAAGTCCGCATGGCCAGGAAGTGAGCGCGCCCTCCGACGGGGGCCACGAAGCCGGCTTTGCCGGGCCGTAGGCACCGCCCCCGGAGAGGGGGAAAGCGTGAGTCGACCGAAAGGGGCGAAGCTTGGGGGTGAGACCCTCCCTCGAAGCCTAGGGGAGCTACCAACTGTCTCGCCGGCACAGCCCCCGCGCCGCGCACCAGTCGCAGGTGCTGCCGGTGCCCATCGGTGGCAGCTCGGCGCCGGCGGCGATGCGCTGCAGATCGTGCGTGAGGCCGGCGACCAAAGCGTCGCGCAGCGCGACCACGTCCTGCTGCTCGTGGGCCACGGTGCCTTTCTCGCTCACGTTCAAATACAGCGCGGCCACCGTGTCGTCGGCCAGCAGCGCGCCGTAGAACGCCAGCTGCGTGTCTTCCGCTTCCTGCTTCACGCGCTTTCGCGTGCGGTCGGGCGACTCGGTCTTGTAGTCGATCAGCAGCGCGCGGCCGTCGGCGAGGCGGTCCAGCCGGTCGATCCTGCCCACCAGGACGACGTCGCCGTAGCGCTGTTCGCAGGCCAGCTCGGCCGCTTCGAAGCGAGTGCCGACGTGCTCCTCGCGGGCGAGCCACGCGAGGTAGCCGTCGCGCAGTTGCGGCCATGACGCGGCAAACGGCAAGAACTCGTGCTCGGCCAGGCCCAGCTCGTTCGACGCGCGCCGCGCTGCCTCGTCGATCGCAGCAAGACGTGCCTCGCCCGCGGGCATCGGGTCGGCCTGCAGCGCCTCGTGAAACAGCGTCAGCACGTGATGCAGCCAGTTGCCGAAGTCGCGCTTGCTCAACTCGACGTCGATCTCATCGACCGCGCCCAGGCCGAGCTGGCGCAGCGCAAAGAACTGGTAAGGGCATTGCCGCAGCGATTCATAAGCGCTCGCGGAGATTTTTTCAAGCGGCAGCGACGGCGCGCAGGGCCGGCTCGGACGCACCGGCGTCGCTGCCAGCTCGCGCAGGATGCGAGGATCGGCCGCCGACGCCGCAGCCGGCGCCGAGCCGGCCAACAACCAACGCTGCAGCAATGGGCTCGGCACCAGGGGCTCGCCGCCGGCGTCGCTCGCACGCCAGAGCAGATCGGCCACCGGCGCGGCAGCCATGGCATGCTGCCATGCGGCGGCCTGCGCCTGCGCAAGCTGCTCGCGCGTGATCAGGCCCAGCGCTTCGCGTTGCGTGGTCCCGAACGCGGTGTCGGGCTCCGGCGCGGCGCTTAGATGGCGCTCGTCGCAGCCGGGCAGCACCAGCGCGGCGAACGGGCGTGCAAACAGTTGAGCGAACGGCAGGATCACGACCGGGGCCGCGTCTGGCGCCTCCGGCACGAAGCGCGCGTGTTCCAGCCCGTCGGCCACCCATCGGCGAAAGTCACCGAGCGAAAAGCGTTGCTGAGCCCAGCGGGTGCCACTGAGCCGCAACGCGCAGGCGGCCTGCACATCGGGCTCGTCGAGCTGCAACGTGGCGAGCACCTGCTGGCCGACCACGTCCGCTTCCAGCGCGCGCCACTGCCCGCATTCGACCAGCGCGGCCTGCAACGCGGCCAGCCAGCCGCCGAGCGGACGCGGCTGGGTCAGCGCGTCGAGCAGACGCTCGGCCCGTTCGGTCGTGGCGGCCGGACCATCCGCGCCGTGCGCGGCGATCGCGCACCAGCTCCGCCACTGAGCGGCGCCCGCGCGGCGCAACGCGCGCTCCAGTTGCGCAACATCGCCGCTGGCGAACGCGGGTGCGTTCTTCAACCAGTCGAGCACCACGTCGCTGGAGGCGGTACTACCGGCCGCACGCAGCACGCCCATCACCTGCGCAGCCGCCCGGCTGGTCGACAGCGCCCAGCCGGTTTCGTCGCGCATGGTGACGCCGCGCGACTCCAGCAGCACGCGCACGCGGCGCGTCAACAGCCGGTCGGTCGCTGCCAGTGCGACCGGCGCGCGCCCCGCATGCAGGTGCTGCAGCACGCAGGCGGCGCTGCGCTCGGCCTCGTCCTCGGTGTCGAGTGTTCTGTGTACGGTGAAAGGCACTGGCGCCTTGGTCGGCGTCGACGCAGCCGGTGTTTCGGGCAGCGAGAGCAAGGCCGCACGGGCGCCCAGGTGCAGCGCGAGTGCGCGTGCCAGCGGCTCCGGGCTCGGGCCTTCGAGCACGATCAGCGCTTCCGGGGCCTGCGCGCCGCAGGCGGCGTGCCAGAGCCGATCCGTTACGTAGTCGGAAGCGAGCGCCCATTCGAGCGCGATGCGCGCCAGTGCGGCTTCGAGCGCCAGTGCGCCGCCTTCGAGCCCCAGGCCGACCGCCGAGCGCGCCTGCTCGCCCCAATCCGTGCGCTCGGCCGGTGGCAACGCGGCCACGCGGCGCGCGATCTCATGCGCGGCCGAAACCAGCCGGTGGCTGAGCGCCGGTGCCTGCGCGCCGAGACCGGCGCTGTCCAGCAGGGCGCGGGCGGCCAATCCATCGCGCGCCGCATCGAAGCGGATCGAATCGGGCGAACTGTGCTCGGCCGGCGGCAGCGATTGGGCCCAATGCAGCGCGGTGGAAAATCGCGGCATGAACGCAGGCAGTTGAGAACGGGTCCCGCGCGCACGCGCCCACATCGACTGCGCGAGCGGCCCGAGTGGTGCGTACGGCAGCAGCACGAGGCAACGCGCCGGGTGCGCATCGAGGCGCGAACGCAGCGCATCGATGCGTGCAATCAAGCCGTCCACAGGGTCGAGCCACACGGCCGCTTCGGGCGCCGCAGCGGGACCGCCAGCCGCGGTTGCTCTGCGCGGTGACACCCTTGCAAAAGTCGTTTCTGTCACAATTTGCCGACTCTATCCTGTTGCGACCGCGAGTCGTTTTCTCTCTCTTTCTCTCCCACTTTGCCCCCCCTGGAAAGGACACGCCATGGCCAGCGACCTGATCAAACACACCACCGACGCCACGTTCGACACCGACGTGCTCAAAAGTGACAAGCCGGTGCTGGTCGACTACTGGGCCGAGTGGTGCGGCCCATGCAAGATGATCGCGCCGATCCTCGACGAGGTCGCAAAGTCGCACCAGGACAAGCTGCAGATCGCGAAGATGAACGTCGATGAGAACCGCGACATCCCGGCAAAGTTCGGCATCCGCGGCATCCCGACGTTGATGCTGTTCAAAAACGGCGAGCTGGCCGCCACCAAGGTCGGCGCGATGAGCAAATCGCAACTCAACGCGTTCATCGAGCAGCATCTGGCTTGATTCGACACGGCGCGCGGTTTCTTCGGCCCCGCGCGCGCTTGCCTGGTTGCGATGTGCCGTCGATCGCTGCCGACGCAATGCCCCTGAGCGCAGATTGCCGAGTTCGAGCCGCCGCCCGGGGACCGCAGCAGCCACGCAGGCGTTTCCTGCCATAATCCGACTCACGCCGCTCGCGCCCGTGCCACGCACACACGGACACGACGCCGCTTTCAGCCGCAGGTTGATGAAACCTCGAAGTCCGGCCCACACGGCCAGCTCACGGCTCGTACCCCCCGCCTTTTCTTGTCTTTTTTCCGAACGCCAGCTGGTTTGGCGTCATTCAATGCACCTTAACGAACTCAAGGCACTGCATGTGTCGGAAGTGCTCAAGCAGGCCGATGAGCTTGAGATCGAAAACACCGGCCGCATGCGCAAGCAAGAACTGATGTTCGGCATCATCAAGAAGCGCGCGCGGGCCGGCGAGCAGGTGTTCGCCGACGGCGTGCTCGAGATCCTGCCGGACGGCTTCGGCTTCCTGCGCAGCCCGGACACGAGCTTCACCGCGAGCACCGACGACATCTACATCAGCCCGAGCCAGGTCAGGCGCTTCAACCTGCACACCGGCGACATGATCGAAGGTGAGGTGCGCACGCCCAAAGACGGCGAGCGTTACTTCGCGCTGAACAAGCTCGACAAGGTCAACGGCGGGCCGCCCGAGCAGAACAAGCACAAGGTGATGTTCGAGAACCTGACGCCGCTGTTCCCCAAAGAGCAGATGAAGCTCGAACGCGACATCAAGGGCGACGAGAACATCACCGGCCGCGTGATCGACATCATTGCGCCGATCGGCAAGGGCCAGCGCGCGCTGCTGGTGGCACCGCCGAAAAGCGGCAAGACCGTGATGATGCAGCACATCGCGCACGCGATCGCGGCCAACTATCCCGAGAGTTACCTGATGGTGCTGCTGGTCGACGAGCGGCCAGAAGAGGTCACCGAGATGCAGCGTTCCGTCAGGGGCGAGGTGATCGCATCGACCTTCGACGAGCCGGCTGCGCGACACGTGCACGTGGCTGAGATGGTGATCGAGCGTGCCAAGCGCCTGGTCGAGTTGAAGAAGGACGTGGTGATCCTGCTGGATTCGATCACGCGGCTTGCACGCGCCTACAACAACGTGGTGCCCTCATCCGGCAAGGTGCTGACCGGCGGCGTGGATTCGAATGCGCTGCAGCGGCCGAAGCGCTTTCTGGGCGCGGCGCGCAATGTGGAAGAAGGCGGGTCGCTGACCATCATCGGCACCGCGCTGATCGATACCGGCAGCAGGATGGACGAGGTGATCTTCGAGGAGTTCAAGGGCACCGGCAATTCCGAGATCCACCTGGACCGGCGCCTCTATGAGAAGCGCGTTTTTCCGTCGATCCAACTGAACCGCAGCGGCACACGGCGTGAGGAACTGCTGCTCTCACCTGAGATCCTGCAGAAGACCCGCATCATCCGCCAGTTCATCTACAACATGGACGAGATCGAAGCGATGGAGATGGTGTTGAAGAGCATGCGCGCGACCAAGTCGAACGTCGAGTTCTTCGACATGATGAGAAAAGGCGGCTAATCTCTTTCCTTTGTCCAGTTCGCTCAAGGAAGCGCGGATTGTGACGAACGAGCGATTGGCGCCATGCGTCACCGTGACGGCAATCGAATCACCGTTTCCGATTGTTAAATTTGTGCGCTTGTACAGATCGGGCTCGCTTATAAACAGCGCCAATGGTTCCAGTCCAATCGAGGGTACCGCTGCCTCAGGCAACGCATCGAAGTGCGTTCCATGACAGCCTCATCCAGCGCGAATTCGACCCGACAGACCGTTGGACGGATGGCTATGTCGCTTACGAATGGCGCCACGCGCGCCATGTTTTCGAGCATTTGGGCGAGTCGCTCAAGGACAAGAAGGTGCTCGAGTTCGGCTGCAACGTCGGCGCGACCGCAATCGTGCTGTCCCACCTGGGCGCGTTGGTCGAAGCGGTCGACGTCGATCGGTCGACGGTCGAAATCGCGGCGCTAAATGCGGCGCAATACGAGCTTCCGCATTCGATTCGCTTCTCCTGCGTGAACGACTCGACGGCATTGCCATTTCCAGATGAGCACTTCGACGTGGTGGTTTGCAACAGCGTGCTCGAGTACGTGGAAGACACGGACTTGGGCGCCGTCCAAGCGTCGCTCGCGCGCGTACTGAAAACTGGCGGCCTGCTGATCGTGCTTGGCACCAGCAGCCGGTTCTCGCCCCGCGAGGTGCATTCGCGGCGCTGGCTCGTGAACTACCTGCCGCGCCTGCTTGATCCGCTGCTGTACGCGTCGGGCCCGCTGCAGCGTGGTGTCTGGCCGGGTGCGCTGCGCCGAGGCTTCGGTGCCCACTTCGAGGACCTGGACTGGCACGATCACGCTCAAGCCTACCTGCTTGCGCGCAAGTCGATGGGGGCAAGCCGCTGGCGCATGGGATTGCTCACCGCGCTGGCAGCGCTGGCTTGGCCTTACGGCTGGAGCGTCGGCATGCTGACGCCGAATGTGTCCCTGCGGCTGAAAAAACGCGGCCAATCTGCTGCTGAATCGACCATGTGATAATTGGAGGCTTTGCGAAAAGTACGTTCCGGATACGCTTTAAAACTGTGCAACGTCTTTGCACACGGGCCGGACGCGGCTGACGCTGATGAACGAGAGCAAGACATACCATGAGAGAAGGCATTCACCCCAACTACCGCGAAGTGTTGTTCGTCGACTTGTCGAACGGCTTCAAGTTCGTGACTCGGTCCTGCGTCAATACGCGTGAGATGGGCAAGACGGAAGACGGCCGCGAGCTGCCGCTCTACAAGCTCGACACATCGAGCGAATCGCATCCGTTTTATACCGGCACGAAAAATCGGTCGACACAATGGGTGGCCGGGTCGAAAAATTCCGCAACCGGTTTGCCAAACCCGCCGCCAAGTAAGGCGAGGCTGGGCCAACGGCCGGCCGCTGTGAACGAAGGGCAACCCACCATGCGGGGTTGCCCTTTTTCATTGATGCGCATCGGCCTGAGTCGTTCGTTTTGGGACGTTTGCCGATCCAGCGCGGCCCATGCCCGATGATGCCCGGCCCGCGGGCCAGCCGCAGATCGGTCGCTGCGGCGCTTGCTGACGTGCTGTGAACAACCCGTCAACGCCCGCCATCGTTGCGCAAAGCGCGGTGCGCCGCTTGCCGCGCCGGGTGCTGCTGCTGCTCGGCGCGATCTATGTGCTGGCCGGTTTTCTCGGACGCGAGCCGTGGAAAAACGCCGATATCGCCGCGTTCGGCTACATGGCCGAACTCGCGGGCCTGCACGGCGGCACGGAGACGAGCAGCCACTGGTTGGCGCCGAGCCTGCTCGGGATGCCGCCGGAGATCGATGCGTTGCTGCCGTACTGGCTCGGCGCGTTTGCTATTCAAGCGCTCTCACCCTCGTTGGCCCCGGAGCTGGCCGCACGCATCCCCTTCATGCTGCTGCTGGCCGCCACGCTGGCCTCGACCTGGTATGCGGTATACCACCTGGCGCGCAGTCCGCTCGCCCAGCCGGTGGCGTTCGCGTTCGGTGGCGAGGCCCAGCCCGCCGACTACGCGCGCGCGGTCGCAGACGGCGGCTTGCTCGCGCTGCTGGCGACGCTGGGGCTGGCCCAGCTCTCGCACGAGGTGACGCCTGCACTGGCCCAGTTGAGTTGCGTCGCCGCTTTTTTCTACGCCTGCGCCGCACTGCGCCACCGCACCGTCTGGCCGGCCGTGGTGGGGGCCACCGCGTTGGGTTCGCTGGCGTTGTCGGGCGCGCCTGCGGTGGCCGTGCTGCTCGGCGCCGGCACCGTTGCATTGCTGCTGTCGCAGCGCAGCCATCTCGACGCTGCTGCCGCGCCCGAAAGGGCCGATCGCAGAAGCTGGTGGCTGGCCGCCGGGCTGGCGTTGCTGACGTGCGCGGTCGCCGCAGGGGCCAGTCTGCTCGACCTGTGGCGCTGGCGGATCATGCTGCGCATCGATACGAGCTTCGAATGGGGCGCGCTCGGCCGCTTGCTGTTGTGGTTCACCTGGCCGGCCTGGCCTCTCGCTCTGTGGACGCTTTGGCGCTGGCGCGGTCAATTGCTGGGCGCGCGGCCGAGCTGGCACCTGGCTCTGCCACTTTGGTTTGTTGCGGTACCGGTCGGCGTCGCAGCCGCGGCGGGCGTATCGGACCGGGCACTGTTGCTCGGACTGCCCGCGCTTGCTGCCCTGGCGGCGTTCGCGCTGCCGACGCTGCGGCGCAGCATGGCCGCGCTGATCGACTGGTTCACGCTGCTGTTTTTCACCGGCTGCGCGGCCGCCATCTGGTTCTTGTGGGTGGCGATGCAGACCGGTGTGCCGAGCCGGCCGGCCGCCAACGTGGCGCGGCAGGTGCCCGGGTTTGTCGCCGAGTTCGAGCCGTTGCTGTTCGCGCTCGCATCGATCGCCACACTCACCTGGGGCTGGCTGGTGCGCTGGCGGGTCGGCCGGCACCGCGCCGCGATCTGGAAAAGCGTGGTGCTTCCGGCCGGCGGCGCGGTCCTGTGCTGGCTGCTGCTGACCACGCTGTGGCTGCCGCTGTTCGACTACGCGCGCAGCTACGGTGCGCTGGTGCAGCGCGTCACCGCTGTCCTGCAGCAGCCGTCCTGCGTCGAAGCCCTGGGGCTGACGCGTGCGCAGATCGCCGCGTTTCGCTTTCACGCCAGGCTCGAACTGCAACCGGCCGCGGGTTTTACAGACTGCCCGTGGCTGCTGGTCGACGCCGATGCGCTGCGCAAACGCGGTGCGCGCTCGATCGATGCGATGACCTGGAGCCTGAACGCCCGCTTTCGCCGCCCCGGCGACAACAACGAAGAGGTGCTGCTGTATCGGCGCCGGGCCGCCCGCCCGGCGAGTCCGGCAGCACCGATGGAGACGCGATGACGCAATTGGTGGTGCGCCCGACCAGCCTCGATGACGTGGAGACGCTGCTGGCCTTGCAGGCACACGTCTATCCCGACATTCCTGCCTGGAAGCGCGACTCGGTGCTGCAACAGATCGACCGTTTCGCGGCCGGCCAGCTCACCGCGGTGCTGAACGGCCGCATCGTCGGCTGCGCGAGCTCGCTCGTGATCGCCTGGGACGAATGGTCCGACGAGCACAGCTGGAGCGAGATCACCGCGGCCGGCACGTTCGACACGCACAACCCCGACGGCCTGACCTTGTACGGCGCGGAGGTGTTTGTCGATCCGCGGCTGCGCGGCAAGCGCGTCGGCCATGCGCTCTACGAAGGCCGGCGGCGGCTGTGCCGGCAGCTGAACCTGAAGCGCATCATCGCGTGCGGGCGGCTGCCCGGCTATGGCACGGTAGCGGCGGCCATGCCGGTCGAGCTGTATGCGAAGAAGGTGCTATGGGGCGATCTGATGGACCCGGTGCTGGGTTTTCAGCTGCGCGAGGGTTTTCGGTTCTGCGGCATCATGAAGAACTACATTCCGGAGGATGACGAATCCTGCGGCAACGCATCGCTGATCGTCTGGCTGAACCCCGAATACGACCCGGCGAAGCCGACCGTGCTGCAGCAGCAAAACCAGCAGTTGCAGCGGGCGGCCTGATCCCACCCACCCTTTTTTTTCCCCACAAAGGCAGCCACCCATGACCGTGAAAGACCTCAAGCGCGATCCCGCGCACAAGCCGGTGGCCGGAACCGTGCGCATCGCAGCCGTGCAATATCTGCTGCGCTCGATCAAGGATTGGGAGGCCTTCGAAAACCAGGTGCGCTTCGTGATGAAGGCGGCCGGCGACTACAAGCCGCAGTTCGTGATGTTCCCGGAGATCTTCACGACCCAGCTGCTGTCGTTCATGGACACCTCGAACCTGCGCCGCGCGGTGCGCAACATGAACGAGTACACCGACCGCTACATCGCGTTGTTCAAGGAGCTCGCCACCGAATGGGGGGTGTACATCATTGGCGGCAGCCACCCGACGATTCAGAACGACCAGCTGCTAAACACCGCCTATCTGTTCACGCCCGAAGGCAACGTGCAGACGCAGGACAAGATCCACCTGACGCGCTGGGAAAAAGAAAAGTGGAAGGGCGACGCCGGCCAGCAGCTGCGCGTGTTCGACACCGCGCACGGCCGCATCGCGATCCTGATCTGCTATGACATCGAGTTTCCCGAACTCTCACGCAAGGTGTGCGAGAAAGGCGCCGACATCATCTTCGTGCCGTCCTGCACCGACGACCGCCAGGGCTTCTACCGCGTGCGCTACTGCTGCCACGCGCGCGCGATCGAAAACCAGGTCTACGTGGCCGTGACCGGCACGGTCGGCAACCTCGCGGTCGAAGGGCTCGGCCTGCACTACGGCCAAGCCGCGATCATCACGCCGTCGGACTTCCCGTTCGCGCGCGACGGCATCGCCGCCGAAGGCGTGCCGAACATGGAACAGGTCGTGATCGCCGACGTGGACCTGTCCAAGCTGGTGACGAATCGCGTGCAGGGCACGACGATTCCGCTGTACGACAAACGCGTGGATGTGTATGAGAACGCGGTCGAAGTGATCGACTGCGACTGACCCAAAGCGCAAGCGCCCTTCGCCCCACCGGCCCACGCCCACACCGAGCCCGACCGAACCGAAAGCAAAACCGCCGTGTCCTCAATCGATTCCCACACCCATCGAGCGCCCGCCGCCGGCGCGTTGTCCCATCTTCGCGTGCTCGACCTCTCCCGCGTGCTGGCCGGGCCCTGGTGCGGCCAGAACCTCGCGGACCTCGGCGCCGAAGTCGTGAAGGTCGAGCGGCCCGGCGTCGGCGACGACACGCGCGGCTGGGGGCCGCCCTGGACGCTCGACGCGGCCGGCAATGAAACGCGCGACTCGACCTACTTCGCCGCCGCCAACCGCGGCAAGAAGTCGATCACCATCGACATCTCGCGCCCCGACGGCCAGCAGTTGATCCGCGAGCTCGCGGCGCAGAGCGACGTGCTGATCGAAAACTACAAGGTCGGCGACCTGAAGCGGTACGGACTTGACTACGACAGCCTGAAAGCGGTCAATCCCCGCCTCGTCTACTGCTCGGTCACCGGCTATGGCCAGGAGGGCCCAAGCGCGCACAAGCCCGGCTACGACTTCGTCTTTCAGGCGATGGGCGGCTTGATGAGCATCACGGGCGAGGCCGACGCGCTGCCTGGCGGCGGCCCGCAAAAAGCCGGCATCGCGATCGCTGACGTGATGACCGGCATGTACGCCACGGTGGCCATCCTGGCCGCGCTCAACAGCCGCACCGAAACCGGCGTCGGCCAGTACATCGACATGGCGCTGCTCGACTGCATCGTCGCGCTAGGCGGCAACCAGGTCACGGGCTTCTTTGCCACGGGCAAGCCGCCGCGTCGTTATGGCAACGCACATGCGAGCCTGGTGCCGTATCAGACGTTCGTCGTGCAAGACGGCGAGATCGTGGTGGCGGTCGGCAACGACGGCCAGTGGCAGCAGTATTGCGCTGCGATCGAACGACCGGACCTGGCCACCGATCCGCGCTGGATGAAGGTCACCGGCCGCATCACCGGCCGCAACGTGCTGGTGCCTGAACTCGCACGCACGATGCTCACGCGCAGCGTCGCCGATTGGACCGAACGGCTCGAAGCGCGCGGCGTTCCGTGCGGCCCGATCAACGACTACGCCCAGGTGTTCGAAGACCCGCAGGTGAAGTTTCGCAAGCTGCGTGTCGATCTGCCGAAGCCGGACGGCAGCAGCATCGCCACCATCGCCAGCCCGCTGCGGTTGTGCGGCACCCCGCCCGTCTACCGTAACGCGCCGCCCGCGCTCGGCAGCGCGACCGATGAGGTGCTGCGTGAGGTGCTCGGACGCAGCGCGGAGCAGATCGCGGCGTACCGAGCGCAGCGCGTCGTCTGACGCCGGCTGGCCGGGCTCGGCCGCCGTTCACGGCCCCACGGGAGGCAATCGCATGCAACTGATCCCGCTGCACCAAGATTTCGGGGCCGAAGTCCGCGGTGTCGATTTGCTCGACGCGGTGTGCTCGGCGGCGCTGCAACGGGAGGTGCGCGCCGCGTTCGAGCAGCATTCCGTACTGATCTGGCGCGATCAGGAAATCGCCGACGACATTCAGGCCGCGTTCGCGCGCGGCTTCGGCGCGCTCGAACGCACCAAGATCGGCTCAGGCGGCGCGGGCACGGTCTACGTGCGCATGCACAACATCGGCCCGGACGGCGGCGTGGTCGCACCAGCCGACCGTGCGATGCTGATCGCACGGGCCAATCAGCTGTGGCACACCGACAGCTCGTTCAAGGCACTGCCGGCACTGGCGTCGGTGCTGTCGGCGCGCGTGCTCCCCGCGCAGGGTGGCGGTACCGAGTTCGTGTCGATGCGCGCCGCATGGAATGTTTTGTCCGAAGCGCGCCGAGCCGCAATCGGCAATCTGGAAGTGATCCACAGCTATGCCACTTCGCGCGACCGGATCGATCCGTCGCTGATGAGCGCCGAGGAGCGCGCCGCGCTACCGGCGCAACGCTGGCGCATGACGTGGCGCAATCCGGTCAATGGTCGGCGCGCCCTCTATCTCGCAGCCCATGCGGGCGCCATCGCGGGCATGGACGACGTCGCGGCCAAGCAGTTGATCGCACAACTGATGGATCACGCGACCCAGCCGGAGCGCCGCTATCTGCATGCGTGGCGGCCCGGCGATGTCGTGCTGTGGGACAACCGCGCCACCATGCACCGCGGCCAGCCGTGGCAGGGTGGCCAGGCCCGCTCGATCGTGCGGGTGACGATCTCGGCAGATGAGTCCGACGGCTTGGCGTCGGTGCGGCCGGCGGACGCGCGGACCGCCTTCGAGGTCGGCGCGCGGTCTGCCTGACGACTGCGGCAGGCAAAGGTCGCTGAAACGTCCGCCTGCACCGCATCGACACGCTTGCTGCGACTGCCAGGCGCGCGCTGTTCGGACGGGGCGCGCAGTTGATGCACTGCCCGGCATCAGCCAACGGTAGCCGGTGACCGGCCAGTGGCGCTCCCGGTCTGCCGGGATCAGTGACTGGCCACCGAGGCGGCCGTCGGACCTGCCGCTGCCCCTTTGTCATTTTCGTTCGGCCCCGTGCGCACCCGCACGGCGGGCAGCAGCAGCGCAAAGCGCGAACCCCGGCCTGGGGTGCTGTCGATGCGCAGTTCGCCGCCATGGCGTTGCGCGACGTGTTTCGCGATCGCCAGACCCAGGCCGGTGCCGCCGGTCTCGCGCGAGCGGCTGCGGTCGATCCGGTAGAACCGTTCGGACAGCCGCGGCAGATGTTCGGGCGCGATGCCCGGGCCGTGGTCCTGCACCGACCATTCGTAGCCCCCCCCGCGCGCGGGCGCGAACCGCACCTCGATCGCCGCATCGTCCGGTGCCGTATAGCGCACCGCGTTGTTCACCAGGTTCACCAGCGCGCTGCGCAATTCGGCCTCGGAGCCCGCCACCTGCCAACCATCGCCCGCATCGAGCCGGATCGCATGCGGCGTGCCGCTGCCACCGGCGAGCAGCTGCGCCAGCGCACGCGACTCCTGCGCGACCTCGCGCATCACGGCGGCGACGTCGACCCAGTGGCCCGCGCTCGGCGGTGGGCTGCCTTCGAGTCGCGACAGCGCCAGCAAGTCGTTCACGAGCGCCTGCATGCGGTCGGTCTGCTGCGCCATCAGCCCCAGATAGCGGGCCTGTTCGTCAGGCTCGAGCGCCACGGTCTGCAGCGTCTCCACGAAGCCGGCGATCACGGTGAGTGGTGTGCGAATCTCGTGCGACACGTTGGCGACGAAGTCACGCCGCATCGCGTCCGCCTGCTCGAGCGCCGTGATGTCTCGCGCCAGCAGCAGCTTGCGCCCGCCGCCGTAGGGATGCACCTGCAGTGACAGCCGGCTCGCGCGCGGGGCCGCGCGGCGCCGGCTGTCGATCGTGACGTCGCCTCGGTAGTCCTGCGCGGCCAGGTACTGCACGAAGGCCGGCGCACGCACCAGGTTCGTGATGTGCGCAGCGAGGTCGCGCTGGGCATCGATGTCGAGCTGGCTTGCGGCCGACTCGCTGCACCATTCGATCCGGTTGTCCGCATCGAGCAGCACCACGCCGTTCGGCGAAGCCTGAATGGCGGAGAGAAAGTCTTGCAGCCGCTGGTCACTCACGCGCAACTGCCGGTCCCGCTGGCGCAACAGCCGCGCGGCGCGATCGGCCATCTCACCCCAGGCGCCGCGCATGCGCGGTGCCGGCGACGGTGCGCCCGCGCGCAGCCAGCGCAATACGCGGCCGGCGCGTGCGAAGTCGAGCATGAACCACAGCACGATGCCAATCAGCAACCCGACCGTCGCACCCGACCATGCACCGCCACCCGGCGCGGACAACAGCAAGCCGGACAGCGTGCCGATCAGCAAACACGTCAGGAAAAGAAAAGCGCGGGTGCCCATTTCGTCGGTGGCAAAGACGGGTGAAAGAGCGCTCGATCGTGGAGGCACGAAAAAACACCAAGCCGCTGACGCCCCCGGCTGTCAACGCGGCATCAGCGGCTCGATGCGCCCGGGTTCACATCGGTGCTGCTGATCCGAGCAAACGCTTTGGCGGCACCCGAGTAATCCCAGCGTTCGATCGAGCAATGGTGTTTGCGGTGCGCCGACGCGCCCCAGCGCAGCAGATTCACCGAGTTCGGGATGCCGCCGCGCACGCGCGACGACAACGCGGTGCCGGCCTGCACCGCCCAGATCGGCCGCGCGAGGCCAGGCAGCTCGATCACGTAGGGCAGGTGAATGTGGCCGCCGAGCACCATGTCGCAGCCGGCCGCAGCCCATGCTTCGAGCGCCCGGTCGCAGTTGCGCAGCCGGTCGTGCGCGTCCTTCACCTGCTGCACGGCCACCGGCTGGTGCACGACCACCACGCGCAATTGCTGCGGCGCCGCCTGCCGCAGCCGCGCGGCGACCCGGTCGATCTGCCGAGCCGACACCTCACCGTTTGTGTGCCGCCAGCGGCGCGTGGTTTTCACGCCGAGCACGAGAAAGTCGTCCGACGCATGCACCGGCTCCAGCACATCGCCGAACGCAGCGCAGAAGCGCGCGTACGGCCGCACCAGCCGCGTGAACAGATCGTAGAGCGGAATGTCGTGGTTGCCCGGAATCGCGAGCACCGGCAGGCCGAGCCGGTCGAGCGCCGCTCTGGCCGCCTGGAACTGCGCCGGCCGTGCGCGCTGCGTAACGTCGCCGGACAGCACGACGAGCTCGGGCTGCTGCTGCGCGGCCAACGCCACCAGCGCGTCCACGACCAAGGGTTGTTCGGTGCCGAAATGGGTGTCCGAGATTTGCAGCAGCAACGGCATCGTGGGGGGGGCGCGCGTCTTCAGGCGACCGGCGGCGCGGCCATGTCGTCGGTCGGTTTGATCAGGTACAGCGGCCGCTCGGCCACGCGGAACTCGACCGGGTGATCGATCAGCCGCACCTCACCGTCGTAGGCCAGCTTGATCTGGCGCTTCTTGCGCAGCCGCCGACGCGGCTCGACCCGCATGCGCTGGAACGCGAAGCTCTCCACCGTCTCCATGTCGCCCAGCGTGCCCATCGCGCCGCGCAGCAACAGCCACAGCAGCGACCAGGTGGACGTCTCACGGGCCATCACGGCAGCCAGTCGGTCGTGTTCCACGGCTTGTGCCGGTTGCTGCAGCCCGACGCGTTCCAACTGCAGCCGGTTGTTGCCAATGAACAGCGTCGGCGTCGACACGTCGCGCGTCCGGCCGTCGAGCTCGATGCGCAGTTTGAGCCGGCGGTGCTTGGTGAGGATCGTGACAATGCTCGACAGGATCGCGACCAGCCGGTGCCGGCCGAAGCGCCGCTTCCAGGCCTCGCGGTCCTCGAACATCTCCGGGTACAGGCCGACGCTCGCGTTCACCAAAAACAGTTGATCGTTCGCGTAGCCGACCTGCACCGGTTGCGGGACCGACTGCAGCAGCAATGCCATCGCTTCTTCGGCGTCGAGCGGCAAGCGGTGCATGCGGCCGAAATAGTTGAACGTGCCCTGCGGCACGAAGCCCATCGCGCAGCCGGCCTGATGTGCCGCCTGCGCAACGGTGTTGATGGTGCCGTCGCCGCCGACGCCGATCAACGCGGTCTTTCGAGCCCTCGCGCGCTCGGCCGCCTCGCGGGCGACCTGGGCCAGCTGCTGCGGCTCGGTGGCCAGGTAGTCGCAACCGCGGCCGTCCGCGGCCAGCGCGGCCTCGATCGTCGCGCGTGTCTGCGCCGGATCGTTGTGGCCGGATTTCGCATTGGCGATCACGAGCCATGGGATGGTACGGTCCAGCTCCGGGGGCTGGATATCCATGCACGGGCTGGTGGAGGAAGGATCGGCAGGCATGGATGGACGGGTGGGAACCGAAGTCGGTTCTCGGCAATTCTATGTGCCACCCTGTCGGTGCCGCGCGGTCGGGGCCAGGGCACGCAGCGTGAAAAGCGCTCCCCAGAGTGACCACGCAGCGAAAAGCGCTGCCTAAGGCGCCGCCTCTCGATGCGGCTCGCCGGTGGCGGTCAGACGATAGCCCGCACCGCGCACGGTCTCGATCATCGCGCCGGCTGCGCCCAGCGCTTCGCGCAAGCGTTTTACATGCACATCCACCGTGCGCTCTTCGATCACCACATGGTCGCCCCAGACCCGGTCCAGCAGCTGGCTGCGGCTGTGCACGCGCTCGGCGTTGCGCATCAGATGTTGCAGCAGCTTGAACTCGGTCGGACCGAGCTTGAGCGGCTCGCCCGCATAGCTCACGCGATGCGTATCGGCGTCCAGCCGCAGCGCGCCGATCTCGGTGACGCCGCCCGCGTGCTCGGGCGCGCGCCGGCGCAGCACCGCACGCAGCCGCGCGATCAGCTCGCGCGGAGAAAACGGCTTCGCGAGGTAGTCGTCGCAGCCGGCATCGAGCCCGGCCACGCGGTCCGGCTCATCGCCGCGCGCGGTCAGCATGATGATCGGTACCGCCTGGGTGCGCGGCTCCGCACGCCATCTGCGGGCCAGCGACAGGCCGCTTTCACCGGGCAGCATCCAGTCGAGTAAAACCGCATCGGGCAGCGCGGCGTCGAGCGCGCGCTGCGCGGCCGCACCATCGATCGCCCGGACCGGCACAAAGCCGCTGTGGCGCAGATTGACCGCGATCAGCTCGGCGATCGACGGCTCGTCCTCGACGATCAAAACAGTGGGCAGCTGTTTCATGGCCTCATGCGATTCATGCGCAGGTCCTCGGAAGCAAGACTGACGCACCGAGCAGAGGCCGGCAGGCTCCGTGGAGCCGGCGTTGCCGGACCGCCGGCGGCGTCCCCAGCGAGAGGGAAAGCGAGAGCCGGCTGCATAGCGCGAAGCCTGCGGAGAACCACCCCTCCAGCAGGGGCCGCGGAGCCGACTCCGCCGGGCTGCGGGCGCCGCCCCCGGAGAGGGGGAAGGCGAAAGCCGACCGAAGGGAGCGAAGTCTGGAGGGGGTTCACCTCACTGCCGACTCGATGTGATCCATCGTCGCGTGGCGCACATCGGCACCCTTCACGATGTAGATGATGGATTCGGCGATGTTCTTCGCGTGGTCACCGATGCGCTCGATCGCCTTCGCAAGAAACAGCAGGTCGAGGCTCGGCGAGATGGTGCGCGGGTCCTCCATCATGTAGGTCACGAGCTTTCGCACGAAGCCGGAGAACTCCTTGTCGATCAGGTCGTCTTCCTTCAGGATGCTGACGGCCGCGGTGGTGTCCAGCCGCGCGAACGCATCGAGCGCCTTTCTCAGCAGCGCGGACGCCAACTCACCCGCCACGCGCAGATCGGACGACGGCAGGGAGCGCCCGGCACCGCTTTGAATGATCGAATGCGCCATCCGCGCGATCTTCGCGGCCTCGTCGCCCACGCGCTCCAGGTTCGCGGTGATTCTCAGGATCGCGATCAGCAGCCGCAGGTCACGCGCGGTCGGCTGCCGCCGCGCGATGATCGAAGACAGCTCGCGGTCGATGTCGACTTCCATCGCGTTCACGCGCACTTCGGTCTCGGTCACCTCGTTGGCGACTTCAATACTGAACTGCGACAACGCATAGATCGCCTGCCGCATCTGCAGCTCGACCAGCCCGCCGAGTTCGAGCACGCGGCTCGACACGCTGTTCAGGTCGCTGTCGAACTGCGTCGAGAGGTGTTTGCCGGACATGTTCATACCTCGATATTCATTTCAGTTTCATCCCAGTGCAGGACGGAGCCGGTCGTCACAACGTCCACGCGCAATCCACATCCATTCCAACAGACGCCGTGGAGCCGACCGAAGGGAGCGAAGCGTGGGGGTGAGCTCGACTACCCAAAGCGGCCCGTGATGTAGTCCTCGGTCTCCTGGCGCGTCGGCTTGAAAAACAGTTGCTCGGTGTGCCCCACTTCGATCAGGTCGCCCAAGTACATGTACGCGGTGTAGTCGCTCACGCGCGCAGCCTGCTGCATGTTGTGCGTGACGATCACGACCGTGTAGTCGCTCTTCAATTCGGTGATGAGCTCTTCGACCTTGGCCGTGCTGATCGGGTCGAGCGCCGAGCACGGCTCATCGAGCAGCAGCACTTCGGGCTTGATCGCGATCCCGCGCGCAATGCACAGCCGCTGCTGCTGGCCGCCGGACAGGCTCGCGCCGCTTTGCGACAGCTTGTCTTTCACCTCGCCCCAGAGCGCCGACTTGCGCAGCGCCCACTCGACGCGCTCCTCCATGTCGGCCGCGCTCAGATTCTCAAAGAGCCGCACACCGAACGCGATGTTGTCGTAGATCGACATCGGAAACGGCGTGGGTTTCTGAAACACCATGCCGATCTTCGCGCGGATCAGCGCGACGTCCTGCTTCGAAGTCAGCAGGTCCTCGCCGTCGAGTTCGATCGTGCCTTCGGCGCGCTGCTCCGGATACAACTCGAACATGCGGTTGAACGTGCGCAACAACGTCGATTTGCCGCAGCCGGACGGGCCGATGAAGGCGGTCACCTTGTGCTCGGGAATCTCCAAGTTGATGTTTTTCAGCGCATGAAACTTGCCGTAGTAGAAGTTCAGGTTCCTGACGGAGAGCTTCGGGCGCACGGCCTTTGCGCGTGGCGGCGTGGCCGACTTCGGAACGCCGTAGGGCGAGGTCGGAGCGGCGGGTGATGACAGGATCGCGGACATGATCGAGACGGCTTTCGTTCAGTGCTTCGCGCGCGTCACGATGCGCGCCAGGATGTTGAGCGCGAGCACCGCCAGCGTGATCAGGAACACGCCGGCCCAGGCCAGCTCCTGCCAGTTCTGGTACGGGCTCATCGCGAACTTGAAGATCGTGACCGGCAGGCTTGCCATCGGTTCGGTCATGTCGGCGGTGAAGAACTGGTTCGACAGCGCGGTGAAAAGCAGCGGCGCGGTCTCGCCAGCGACGCGCGCCACGGCCAGCAGCACGCCCGTGACGACGCCGGCACGCGCGGCTTTCAGCGTGATGGCCAGGATGACCTTCCACTTCGGCGCACCGAGCGCATAAGCCGCTTCGCGCAGGCCCGGCGGCACGAGCTGCAACATGTTTTCGGTGGTGCGGATCACGACCGGGATCACGATCAATGCCAGTGCGAGCGCGCCCGCCAAGCCTGAAAACGTTTTGAAGTACGTGACCACCACCGCGTAGACGAACAGGCCGATCACGATCGACGGCGCCGACAGCAGGATGTCGTTGACGAAGCGCGTGACGGAAGCCAGCCACCCGCGCGGGTCGTACTCGGCCAAGTAAATACCCGCCATGATGCCGATCGGCGTGCCGACGAACGTGGCCATCGCCACCATCACGAGCGATCCGAAGATCGCGTTGGCCAAGCCGCCCGCCTCGTTCGGCGGGGGCGTCATCTCGCTGAACACCGACAGCGCAAGTCCGCCAACGCCGAGCCGCAGCGTCTCCCACAAGATCCAGATCAGCCAGAACACGCCGAACGCCATCGCCGCGAGCGACAAACTCAGCGCAATCACGTTGATGCGCTTGCGGCTCGCATACCTCGCAGCGCGAATGTGTTGCATCTGCTCTGCATCACCGAAGGTCGAGGCGGCGCTCATCGCACCTCCACGCCATTCGTCTCGCCACCCGCGCTGCACCGAAAGCGCGCCCGGTTCGAGCAAACGGCCACCTGGATCATGTCTTTTTCCCCTCGCTTTTTCGCATCTGCGCAAGCAACAGCTTGGACAACGCGAGCACGACGAACGTGATGAAAAACAGCACCAGGCCCAGATACATCAGCGACGCCTGATGCAGCCCGGCGCCGGCTTCGGCGAACTCGTTGGCGAGCACGGAGGTGATGCTGTTGGCCGCTTCGAACACCGAAGGCGAATTCAGTTGGTTCGCGTTGCCGATTACGAACGTGACGGCCATCGTCTCGCCCAGCGCACGGCCCAGCCCCAGCATGATGCCACCGACCACCCCCGACTTGGTGTAGGGCAGCACGACCTTGGAGACGACTTCCCAGGTGGTGGAACCCAGGCCGTACGCCGACTCTTTGAGCAGCGGCGGCGTGACCTCGAACACATCGCGCATGACGGCCGCGATGAACGGAATGATCATGATCGCAAGGATGATGCCGGCCGACAAAATGCCGATGCCCACCGGCGGGCCGGATACGAAGGTCTCGAGCATCGGAATGCCGGCGAACAGGCGCTGCAGCGGCTGCTGCACGTAGGTCGCCAGGATCGGCCCGAACACCAGCAGCCCCCACATGCCGTAGACGATCGACGGCACCGCAGCCAGCAGTTCGATCGCGGTGCCGAGCGGGCGCTTCAGCCACAGCGGTGCCATCTCGGTCAAAAACAACGCAATG
The DNA here is from genome assembly GCA_963761295.1 of uncultured beta proteobacterium. Lineage (GTDB taxonomy): Bacteria > Pseudomonadota > Gammaproteobacteria > Burkholderiales > Burkholderiaceae_C > JBBPYC01. The sequence continues at coordinate 223,300 of CAVXGG010000017.1, read as the reverse complement.
CCGAAGCTGACCGGCACCGCGATCGACAGCGCGATGAACGACGTGGCCAGCGTGCCGTAGATCATCACGAGGCCGCCATACTCGTCGGCCACCGGGTCCCAGGTGCTGCTGGTCAGAAAGCCCAGCCCGAACTTCGAGATCGCGGGCCACGCGCCCGACACGAGCGAGCCGAGGATGCCGATCAGCAGGGCCAATGTCAGCAACGCCGCACCCTTGGCCGCGAGGCCGAACAACAGATCGGTCCTGGCACCGCTGCGTGGCCGCTTCAACGGCGGCTGTGTTGCCCTGCTGGCCTCGCCAGCCGCGACGGCGCGCCCGTCCGGCGCGGCAAGGGTGGTGGTGGACACGGGTGGCTCCGATCGGGAATCAGGCGCGCTCGGTTCGTTCATCGCGCGGATGGTAATGCCCTCCGGAGCGCGAGCAGAAACGCGCAAGCGTCCGGCCGGACGCGCCACTGCAGCGGTGCGGTGTTGTGCTTTGCTCAACAACATCCGCTGCAGCAGAAGTTCCTCACTTCATCGACGCAGCAACGGCCTTGCCGTCGGCCGACTTGATCGTGCTCCAGGCGTCCCGAATCTGCTGCTTGACCGAGTCCGGCATCGGCACGTAGTCGAGGTCGCTCGCGAACTTGTCGCCGTCCTTGTAGGCCCAGTCGAAGAACGTCAGCACGGCTTGCGCTTTTTCCGGGTTGTCCTGGCTTTGATGCATCAGGATGAAAGTCGCGCCGGTGATCGGCCAGGCGTCCTTGCCCGGCTGGTTGGTGAGCACCTGAAAGAACGACTGCTTCCAGTCGGCACCGGCCGCAGCCGCCTTGAACGAGTTGTCGTCCGGCGACACGAAGTGGCCGTCCGCGCTCTTCAACTGCGCGTAAGTCATCTTGTTCTGTTTGACATACGCATGCTCGACGTAGCCGATCGAGTTCGGCAGCTTGGCCACGAACGCAGCCACGCCTTCGTTGCCCTTGCCGCCGGCGCCCGTCGGCCAGTTCACCGCGGTGCCGTCGCCGACTTTTTCCTTCCAGTCGCTGCTCGCCTTGCTCAAATAATTCGTGAACAGAAACGTCGTGCCGGAGCCGTCGGCGCGGCGCACCGGCGAAATGGTGGCGTCGGGCAATTTGAGCGCGCCGTTCAGCGCGGTGATCGCCGGGTCGTTCCACTTGGTGATCTTGCCCAGATAAATGTCGCCGAGCACTCGGCCGTCGAGCTTCAGTTCACCGGGCTTGATGCCCGGGATGTTGACCACCGGGATCACGCCGCCGATCACGGTCGGAAACTGCATCAGCCCTTTTTCTTTCAACTCGTCGTCTTTGAGGGGCATGTCGGATGCGCCGAAGTCCACCGTCTTGGCCGTGATCTGCTTGATGCCGGCGCTCGAGCCGATCGACTGGTAGTTGATGCGGTTGCCGGTTGCCTTGCTGTATTCGGACGCCCATTTGGAATAGATCGGCGCAGGAAAGCTCGCGCCGGCGCCGGTGGCGTTCTCGCCAGCGTGGGCGGCACCTGCGAGCCCGAGCGCGAACACGGAAGCGGCTGCGAAGCCGGCGTGCAGGAATGCGGTTGTCTTCATCGAAAGGGGTCCTTGTGAATGGATGAGAAATACATCCAGGTGAGGGATCAATTGCATCACTTTAGGCAGTGCGCATGACAGATTTGTGACAGCGGCCTGCGTCGCCATGAAACCTTCTGCGCCACAAGCAGGCGCATAAACTCTCGGCTTCCCGTATTTATCAACCCGTCAGGCTCGAATGGCGGGGCGGCCTCCTCCCCCTATTGCTTTCCATTCCGCGAGGAGCATCATGCAAAATGGCACCCACCTCGCCGCGGTCGATCTCGGGTCGAACAGCTTCCGGCTCGAGATCGGCCGGCTCGATCACGGCCAGATTCAGCGCTCCGAATACCTTAAGGAAACCGTGCGCCAGGGCAACGGGCTGGACGAGGCGCGCAACCTCACGCCGGAGGCCATGCAGCGGGGCTGGGACTGTCTGGCGCGATTTGGCGAGCGGCTCGCGGGCTTTCGCAAGTCGCAGGTGCGGGCGGTGGCCACGCAGACCCTGCGCGAGGCGAAGAATCGCGACGAGTTTCTGGCCCAGGCCAAAAAAATCCTGGGCTTTCACATCGACGTGATTTCGGGCCGTGAAGAAGCGCGCCTGATCTATCAGGGCGTGGCGCGACTGTTGCCGCAGCCGGACACGCTCGCCGAAGAGCGCCGGCTCGTGGTCGACATTGGCGGTCGATCGACCGAGTTGATCCTGGGCCACGGCTTCGACGCGCAGCTGATGGAGTCGTATCGCCTGGGCAGCGTGTCCTGGTCGATGCGCTACTTCTCCGACGGCCAGTTCACGGCGAAAGCGTTCGATGCCGCCGACATCGCCGCGCGCGCGGTGCTGGATGAGGCGCTCACCTTGTACGGCCCCGAGCAGTGGGACGTGGCGTATGGCTCATCGGGCACGATCGCGGCGGTCGGCGACGTGCTGGCCGCGGCCGGACACCCGGAAGGACTCGTCACTCGCGAGGGGTTGGCCTGGCTGAAAGAACGTCTGCTCAAAGCCGGCAGCACCGACAAGCTCCGCATCGACGGCATGAAGGACGAAAGGCGTGCGGTGATCGGCGGCGGCCTCACGGTGCTGACTGCCGTGTTCGATCTGCTTGGGCTCGAACAGATCAAGGCCGCCGACGGCGCGCTGCGCCACGGCGTGTTGTACGACCTGGTCGAACGTGAGCAGGAGAAAACCGATCTGCGGTCGAGCTCGGTCGATCGACTCGTCACGCGCTTCGACATCGACGCCGCACACGGCCAACGGGTTGCGAAGATCGCGGGCTTCCTGTTTGCGCAGGTGTTCGATCTCACCACGGATGCGGCACGACTCGACGCCGAAGCCACCCCTGCAGCACATCTGGAGCGGCTGTCACGCAAGCTCAAATGGGCCGGCCAGCTGCACGAGATCGGCTGCCAGATCTCGCACAACTACCACCACAAGCATGGCGCCTACATCCTGCAGAACGCAGAGGTGCCGGGTTTCGCGTTGCCCGAGTTGCGCCTGCTCGGCCTGCTGGTGTTGGGCCAGCGCGGCAAGTTGAAAAAACTCGAAACCGAGTTGTCCGACGCGGTGCTGGTGCAGCAGTTGTTGTGCTTGCGGCTCGCGGTGCTGCTGTGCCACGCGCGGCGCGAGCCGGAATACAAGGAGTTGGTGTTGACCGGCCAGGTCACCAAGTCACGCAGCTTTACGCTCACCTGCCCGCCCGGCTGGGCCGAAGCCTGGCCGCAATCCACGCATCTGCTGCGCGAAGAAGCGCAGGCTTGGAGCAAGACCGGCTGGACGTTGCAGCTCGAAGGCTGCGGGGCAGCGAGCTGAAATCTCATTTGGAAGTCCCGCAACCGCTCATCCCGACTAAATAGTTTGCTACCGATAAACTAGCAAAACCGTCTAAACACCCGCTGGGTTCCCGCCCCACTGCATACAAGCGAAGCAACAAACTCCTACCGGGGGCCGCGGAACCGGCTCCGCCGGGCCGCAGGCGCCGCCCCGGTGGGGGGAAGCCGGGAGCAAAGCGAAGGCTGGGGGTGAGTCAAGTGATTTCACCACGCGCATCGACCGCGATCACGCGCTCTACGTTGCCGTGCTGCAGACCGCCGCGCACACCGATCATCCGGTCGTGCAGATTCACCGTCGGGTCGCAGTGGCCGGGGATCAGCCAAATCAGATCGTCAATCGTCGGCAAGGCCCCGCCAGCCGCTGTCCGCAGCACCCCGTGCTCGTCACCGCCGTTGCCGTAGACCAGTCCGCGACCGGCGCCCAGGTCATGCACGCGCGGCAGGCCCGAGTCGATCGCGTGACTCTTGTGGCCCGCATCGCAGACCGCGTGATCGGCTGACGCACTCATCACCTGCGTCTGCACGAACAGCGCGTGCTCGAAGCGCGGCTGAGACGGGTTCTCGCCCTGGCCCGGATCGATGCCGGTGGCTTCGTTGGCCGCATAGTCCGCGTCCATGAACAGGAACGAGCCGCATTGCATTTCGGCCCAGACGCCGGTTTCGACCTCGAGCGAGAAGCTGCCGGTGCCGCAGCCGGTAACCAGCGGCACCTCGATGCCCTCGGCCTGCAACGCAGCGATCGTGTGCTTCACCTGTTCGGCCGACTGGTGCACCGCGGCGCGCCGGTCGGCCACCGTGCGGATGTGCTGCGCGCCGCCGTGATAGGCCTGCAGACCGGCGAAGCGCAACGTGGGGTGCTGCGCGATCTCACGCGCCAGCACGACCGCCGCCGGGCCGGGCTCGACGCCGCAACGGTGCTGGCCCACGTCGATCTCGACGAACACGTCGATCAAGGCCGATTCAGGCGCCTCGGCAATGCCGGCCGCTGCTCGCTGCATCGCCTCGGCCAGCCGCTGCACGCCGATCGAATGGTCGACCGCGATCGCCAGCCGCCCGCCCGCCGCATCCAACCGGCACGCCAGCGCAGCCACGCGGGCCAACTTCGACGGCGCGGTCACCTCGTTGCTCAGGTAGATATCGGTGACGCCGAGTTGCGCGATCCGCTCGGCCTCGGACGTTTTCTGCACACAGGCGCCTGTGGCACCCGCGTCGGTCAGCAGCCGCGCGATGTAGGCGCTCTTGTGCGCCTTCGCATGGGGCCGCCAGCGCATGCCGCTGCGGCGCGCGAACGCCGCCATGCGCTCGACGTTGCGGTCGAACGCATCCAGATCGAGCACCAGCGCGGGCGTGTCGAGTGTGGCGGCCGGCTGGCCCGGTTGTGGCCCGGTCGTGTTCGTGGTCGTCATGGCGCATTTCTCGACGTATTTCCCGATGCCACGGTGGCATCGTCGACCAACGCGGCTTCATCGGCCAGATGCTGCGTGTCGGCCCAGCCGACCAGCGTCAGACCGGCCGGCGTCCACAGCAGCCGGTTGATCGCGGCGTTGTGCAATGTCCAGCTGCGCACGTCCTGAATCTCCTGGCGCGTGGCAGCGCGGTACAGCACGTCCATCACGCCGCCGTGCGCAACCAGCGCGATCTGGCTGCCGACGTGGCGTGCCGCCAGCAGTTCCACCACGCCGACGATGCGGTCGCGAAATGCGCGCAGCGATTCGCCGCCGTTTCGAGGTGCGAAATCGGGGTCGCGCTTGCGCCAGGCTTCGGCGTCGGCTGGCCACTCGGCCTTGATTTCGTCGAAGGTGCGGCCTTCGAAAGCGCCGAACGCGCGTTCACGCAAGGCCGGCTCGGGGATCAGCGGCAATCTGCAGACGGCAGCCAGCGGCTCGGCAGTGGCCCAGGCGCGCTTCAGATCGCTGCTGTAGATGGCTGCGATCGGCTGCTCGGCGGCCATGCTGTCGGCCAGCGCCTGCGCGAGCCGCGCGGCCTGCCAGCGTCCGCGCGCGTTGAGTTCGATGTCGAGGCCGCCCTGAATGCGGCCGTCCGCGTTCCAGGCGGTCTCGCCGTGGCGCAGCGCCAGGATGCGCGTGGCTTCCATCGACGGCTTCATGCCGCGCCGACACGCCGCACTGCGCGCATCGGGGCCGCTTTCATCGGGGCGACACCATCTGCTGAGCCGAGCGAAGCCGCGATTCGATCTGCGGCCACAGCAGCCAGCTTTGCAGCAGCAGCAACAGCAGGGCGATGAGGCCGAGCGCAACGCCCAGCTTGCCCCAGCGCCGCGCGCGTTTCAGCGGCGCCCGCAAGCGGGTCGCCACCAGATCGGCGCGGCCTGCCGCCTCGCGCGCGGCCTCGGCCCAAAGCTGCGATTCCTGCATGAGCGAGCGCGCTGCGCTCGCGTCGCCGCGGCGCTCGGCGGCTGTCTCCGCGCCGGGTTCATCGGCAGGCACCGAGACCGTCTGCGTCTGCTGCGGTGCCGGCACGCCAACAGCGCTGGGCGTGACCACGCGGCCGGTGGTCACATCGTCATAGACCGACAGCCATTTCTGCACCAGACCCTGCCCACTCGTGAGCTGTCCGTTGCTGCTGGCCGCGCGCAACTCGGCCACGCCCTGCGCGAAATTTGCATGTTTGGAAAGCCAGTTGAGGATTTCGTATTCGCTATTGAAATGGGTCGGCGTCATCGAGGGGCGCAATCAAGATTGGTCTGGCAGCTGGCCGCGAACGGAACTGCGCAGTGTATTCGCCGTGGGTTCGGCCGAAGGGCGCTGCGAGCCGGTTGTACTCGGCTTCGGCAACGTTTGCGGCGCCTGCCGCAGGCAGTCGACTTCCATGCCGAGATCGGCCGCAAACCGGCGCCGGTCGCGCATGCCAGCGGCCTGCGGCGCACCGAACGTCAGCAGCGCGACCAACGGCGGCGCGGTCAGCGTGCGCCACAGCGACTGTGCGAGCGTTTCGTCGTCGATGTAGCACGGCGCAAAACTGCGCTCGCCGCTGCGCGCGTCGATAAAACGCACACCGACCGGCTGCACCGGCACCTGATGCGGGATCGCGGCCTGGATCAGATTCGCATGAAACGGCAGCATGTTCCGGCCGTCGCTGGTGGTGCCTTCCGGGAACGCGGCCAGCACCTCGCCGCGCGCCAGGCTCTCGGCCATCTGATGCACCACGCGCAGCGCGTCGCGGCGCGATGCCCGCTCGATGAACAAGGTGCCGGCGCCTTCGGCCATCACGCCGAGCAGCGGCCAATGCCGCACTTCGGCCTTCGAAACGAAGCGGCAGTAACCAGCCGCGTGCAGTACGAGGATGTCGAGCCAAGACACGTGATTGGCCACCATCAACAGCGGCCCGGTTTGCGGCGGCAGGCCCTGGCGCTGCACTCGCACGCGCAGCCGCGCCAGCATGCCGAGCGCCCAGTGCTGCACGGTGTGCTCGCGCTGGGCTTGCGTCATGCCGCCGAAGCGAAGCCGCACGCTCAGGTAGCCGCCCAGCACATGCAGCACCAAGCGCAGCAGGCGCGTAGCTGCAGCCAATGCGGTCCAGGCGGCCGTCATGGCTGCATGGCCACGGCCGCATCGGGCTGGCGCGCCGCCGGCTGCCGCTCGTACGCCGGCAACCCACCCGCGATCGTGCAGCGCACGCGCCCGGGCAAGGTCTGGTCCGAAAACGGCGTGTGCCGACCCTGGCTGCGCAGCGCATCGGGCAGCACTTGCCAGGAACGATCCGGCTCGATCACGCAGACGTCGGCCACGCCCCCCACAGCAAGCCGCCCGACGCTGGCCGCCAGCGTGCCGATCGCGCTGCCCAGCACCGCGGCCGGCCCGCTCGTCAATACCGCCAGCGTGCGCAGCCAGTCCGGGCCGGCTTGCGCAGCGTCGGCTTCCGCCGTCTGCTGCCGCCAAGCCAGCGCGGCGCCGGCCAGCAGCTCGAGCCCGGTCGCGCCGGCCTGCGCTTCGGCAAAAGGCAGCGTCTTCTCATCGCGCTTGACCGGGTTGTGGTCGGAAACGAGTGCGTCGATGGTGCCCTCCTGCAAAGCCGCGCGCAGCGCCGCGCGGTCGGCCGCCTGACGCAGCGGCGGCGACACACGCATGCGGGTGTCGAAGTACCCGATGTCGGCGTCGGTGAAGTGCAGCGAGTTGATGCTCACGTCGCAACTGACCGGCAGCCCCGCCGCCTTGGCCTGCCGCACCAGCGCGACGCCGGCGGCGCTGCTGAGCCGGCACAGATGCACGGCCGCGCCGGTCGACCGCATCAGTTCGAAGATCGTGTGCAGCGCTATCGTCTCGGCCGCGACCGGCACGCTGCTCAACCCGAGTCTTGTTGCCACCGCGCCGCCCGCGGCCACGCCGCGCCCCAGGTACGCATCGACGCGGCCGCAGCCAGACCCGGTAGCCGAACGTGGCCGCGTACTGCAGCGCGCGCTGCAGTACCAAGGTGTCGGCCAACGGCACGTCGGCCTGTGAAAAACCCACGCAGCCGGCTTCGGTCAACTCGACCATCTCGGTCAGAATCGTGCCGGCCAGCCCGCGCGTGAGCGCGCCCAGCGGATGCACGCGCGTCCGGTGCGAGCGCTGCGCGCGCAGCCGCAGCATCTCGACCAGCCCCGGCTCGTCGAGCACCGGGTCGGTATCCGGCGGACAGACCAGACTCGTCACGCCGCCGGCCACGGCGGCCGCCAGTTCCGACTCCAGCATCGCCTCGTGTTCGTGCCCCGGCTCCCCGAGCCGCGCGGCCAGATCGACCAGCCCCGGCGCCACGATGCAGCCCGTCGCATCGATCACCCGATTCGGCACGAAGTCGCTCGTGGCCGAGCCGAGCGCGATGATCCGCCCCGCCGCGATCGCGACGTCTCCCACCCCGTCCCTCCCGCTTGCCGGATCGACGATGCGCCCGCCCTTGATGAGTAACTTCATTGATTGCCCATATGCCTGGTCCCCCCGAGCTTCGCCGAAATGCGCCTGATGGGACAGCGACTACTTCGCGAAAACGCCGTTTACCGCCATATCGCCCCGCCCTCCGTCAATCATGGCGCCACAGCAGCCCACCGCCATCGCCGCCCACCCACGGCTGCCGCCCTCCGATCCCCGAGCGGACGCCGCGGACCCGGCTTCGTTCCCCGGCAAGGGGGACAGGCAAAGCAACACGCAGTGCGCGCAGCCAGGGGGTGAGCTCAATTCCCCGCGACGATGCTCATCACCGCCATGCGCACCGCGATGCCGAACGTGACCTGCGGCAGGATCACGCTCTGCGCGCCGTCGACCACCGCCGAATCGATTTCCACGCCGCGGTTGATCGGGCCCGGATGCATCACGATCGCGTCGGGCGCTGCGCGCGCGAGACGCTCCTGAGTCAGCCCATAGCTTTTGAAGAACTCCTGCGACGAAGGCAGCAACGCGCCGCTCATGCGTTCGTTCTGCAGCCGCAGCATGATGACCACGTCGCAGCCGCGCAGGCCCTCGTCCAGCGAATGACACACGCGCACGCCCATCTGCGCGATGTCGCCGGGCACCAGCGTCTTCGGCCCAATCACGCGCACATCGGGGCAGCCGAGCGCGAGCAGCGCATGAATGTCGGAGCGTGCCACGCGCGAATGCAGCACGTCGCCCACGATCGCGACCGTGAGCTTCGAGAAATCCTGTCGGTAGTGCCGGATCGTGTACATGTCCAGCAGCGCCTGCGTCGGGTGCGCGTGGCGCCCGTCGCCCGCGTTCACGACGTGCACATGTGGCGCGACATGCTGCGCGATCAGGAACGGCGCGCCCGACTCGCCGTGCCGCACCACGAACAGGTCGGCCGACATCGCCGACAGGTTCGCGATCGTGTCGAGCAGCGATTCGCCCTTGCTGGCCGAAGAGCGCGCGATGTCCAGATTGATCACGTCGGCCGACAGCCGCTTGGCCGCGATCTCGAACGTCGTGCGTGTGCGCGTCGAGTTCTCGAAGAACAGGTTGAACACGCTCTTGCCGCGCAGCAGGGGAACTTTCTTGACTTCCCGGTCGGCCACGCTCACGAAGCTCGCCGCGGTGTCGAGCACGTACATCAGCATCTCACGCGGCAGGCCTTCGATTGACAACAGATGCACCAGCTCCCCGTTGGCGTTCAACTGAGGATTGCGCTGCGATGACGGCGACATGGGAGGCAAAAGCGGGATCTCGTTGGCGCGGGGGTTTTCAGCGTCGCGCGGGCTCGATCCTGAACTCGAAGCAGCCATCGGCTTGCCTGCGTGCCACCACGAGCGATCGGTCGGCGCGAAGCGTCAGCCGCGCGGCGGCGAAATCGGCCTGCACCGGCAATTCGCGGCCGTCGCGGTCGACCAGCACCGCGAGCCTCACGCGTTGGGGCCGGCCGAAGTCGTAGAGTTCGTTGATGACCGCGCGGATCGTGCGGCCAGTGTGCAGCACGTCGTCGATCAACAGCAGATCGGCGCCGTCGATGGAAAACGGCAGACTCGTCTGGCCGCGTCCGACCATCCCGCGCTGCGCGAAATCGTCGCGGTGCAGCGCCGACGTGATGTGGCCCGCCGCATCGCCGAGCTCGAGGTCGCATTGCAGCCGCTCGGCCAGCCAGGCGCCGCCGGTCACGATGCCGATCAGCCGGGTCTGGGGCCCGAGCAGGCCACGCACGCCGTCGAGCAGACGGCCGTACAGCGCTTCGGCGTCGGGCAAGGCGGCTCTGTTGCTTTCATCGGGAACGGCAGGCACGTCGCTCACGCAGCGGCCTCTGCATCCGGGGCTTGTCGGCAGTTCATCGGAGACTCCGAAAGAACTGGTCGAGGATCACGCAAGCAGCGCCCGCGTCCAGATCGGCTACGCCCTCGCTGGCCGCCTCGGTGGTTGAATAGCGCTCGTCCACCTCGAACACCGGCAAATGAAAGCGCCCGCGCAACTGGCGCGCAAAGCGCAGCGCACGTTCGGTGTTCTCGTGCGGCGCGCCGTCGGGGTGCCGTGGCACACCAACCACCAGGGCATCGGGCTGCCACTCGCGGATGCGCTCGCCGATCGGCACAAAGCGCGCATCGCCGGCTGCGTGCACGCTGCGCTGCGGCGTGGCACGTCCGAGCAACCGGCTGCCGTAGGCAACGCCGGTGCGCTTCAGGCCGAAGTCGAACGCGAGAAACGTTTGCGCCGTCGCATCGGGGCGCGGCTCGAATGCGACTGGAGGCGACACGACCGCCTCAGGCATGGCCGGCACCGGGCGCGATCATCCAGGCTTCCAAGCCAAGCAGCTTCAAAGCCCGCGCATAACGCTCGGGCACCGGCGTGTCGAAGATCACGGCGGCGTCGGCGTCCACCGTGAGCCAGCTGTTTTCTGCGAGTTCCGACTCGAGCTGCCCTTCCCCCCAGGCCGAATAACCGAGTGTGACCAGCACCTTGCGCGGGCCGCCGCCGGTGGACAATGCTTCGAGCACGTCCTTCGAGGTCGTCATCTCGAGCCCGCCGGCGATCGCCAGCGTGGCCGTATAAATCGATTCGCCTTCGGGCGCATCGACCGCGACCACCGCCTCATGCAGCACGAAGCCGCGCTCGGTCTGCACCGGGCCACCCTGCAACACCGGCGCATCGAGCAGATCGGCTCGGCCGAGCGGCAGGTCGACTTTTTCGAACAGATGCGCGAGATTGATGTCGCTGGGTTTGTTGATGATCAAGCCCAACGCGCCCCGTTCGCTGTGTTCACAAAGATAGACCACGCTTTGCGAAAACGACGGGTCGGCCAGCCCGGGCATCGCGATCAGGAAGTGGTGCGTCAGATTCAGCGATGGCGGCAGAAGGGGAACAGAAGCGTCACTGGGCATGGAGAGAAATTTTAGCGGCGAAGAGCGGCTGCCGAGTTGAAGGCGATGTCTCGATCTGCCGATGGCAGCACCAACTGAGCCGGGCTGAAATGTTCTCGACCCAGCCGGTTCACGTTGCCGAGCCGAGCCTGCACCCGCAGCACGATCTCACCCACTCACCGACAAAACCCAGCGCACATCCGTTCGTGCCCTGATCAGAGACAGCATCCGCTGACGGGCGGATGCGACGGTGACCACGACCTCAGTCCAACGGGTATGGACAGGGTCGGGCGCTGGGCTACGGCACCGACCACACCGTCGGTACGCGGGCGTACAAGCAAGCTGTAGTGACTTGAAAAGGGGTGGCCGGTTTGAGGTGCCGGGCGATGCGGGGTCGCCTATCTGAACCGCCGTGTCGCTGACCTGACCCAACGAGACAGGTGCGCTGGAACCACGTTACAAGCAGATATTCACCGAGCCACTTGCGTGGCAAACGAAAAGCAAAAAGCCCCGCTTGCAATGCAAGCAGGGCTTGAAGAACGGACGCTAAGAAAGTCGCGCCGTGCAATGCAGCCTTAGGCCGACTTGCGGCGACGGCTGGTGGCGAACAGGCCAACGAGGCCCAAGCCAATCAGTGCCAAGCTGCCAGGTTCCGGAACCGCCGTGCCTCTTGTGTCTCCGACGAAATTGGCGGTGCCAGATGAGTCAGCAATGCTGCCACGCAGAAAGGTCAGCGAAGCTGAAAACCCGACGTCGGTACCGAACGCTTGCGTATTGGTATTGAACAAAGCAGCCGCAGCGCCGCCGGTGACATCAAGATTGCCCAGGCCGCTCAGAATCCTGTCGTTGATGTTTTGCCCAAAGAAATCGACATTGTTTTGCAGGGTCAGAAACAATGCGCCATCGCTGGTGTTGGCGAACGTCAGCGAGTTGTAATCCGACGGATTGGTGATCTCAGGCGTCGAGTCTACGAACACATTGACGGTGCCGCCGTTGTAGGTGAAGGTCTCACCAGACCCCGGGAGCGGACTGCCGGTAACTGGACTGACAGCCACTGGCAAGAACCCGGCGAACGTAAAGGTCAACTCACAGCCGGAAGCGCAAAACACGTTCTGGGCAGTGCCGTTGAACGCCGTGATGACGCCAAAGCCTGTCAACTCACCAGTAGACGTGTTGATGATCTGACGAATGTTGATCGACTGCGCGCTGAAGTCGGTGGGCGCATCGGTGTCCCAGGTGACGCCAAGTACGGTCACCGGAACCGCCTGGGCTGAGAAAACCGCTGCTGCGCCGATGGCCAGCCCTGCGGACAATTTTTTTAAGAATTTCATGTTTCTAACCCCTGAACGCGTTGTTAATAAGGACCGCACCAAGTATTAAGCAGGTTTGGTGCCAGGATCGTTTTTTTCTCACAAGCTGTTGATTTTCAACAAGATTTTTTGTTTCCTCCCATGATCTGTCAGTCACTCGATTCACCACTGTAAAAAAAGCCGACATCGCTTCAGACATACCGACCCGGCGACACGATGTCATGAGGATCGAGTGCCTGGCGCAGGCGGCGATGGAACGCCTTCGCGTGTGTCTGTCGCTCCATCAGGTCTTGCATCGCGTGGATGCCTATTCGGTACGGAAAAACCCCAATCTGCCGCCCGGCCTCAACCAGTTCATCGAAGCAGGCGACCGCACCCGCCTGCGCATCCTTGTCCTGCCTATCAAAGAGCAGGGGTACGGTGCTGTCGAACAGCCGGTCGTTCATCGTCGTCAGGGTGATCAAAGGCTCGATCCGGTGCGCCCGCGTGATTCGGGTGAGCAACTCCACGTACGCCAGCACCGTGGATGCGCGCATCGGCACCAGCGGGGCGTACCAAATGAGGCCACAGCCGTCCCGGGATGGGTCGCGGTGCTGCCCCGAAGCTGGATTGCGCTGGCGCCAGTAGGCCAGCGGCAACGCCGTCTCGTTCGGTCGGCCGGAAACCAGTTCGAGCGATTTGGCCAGCGTCGCCGCCGTGCTGGAAAGGCGCTTGCCGATCGCGCCCGGGACCACGCCGGCGCGCCTGACCCAGCAGTCCCGCGCCCGAGCTGCCGATGAAAAGCACACGGCTGCCCACGCCCGGACAGACTCGCGCCTGATCTCTTTTTTCGCGGCCGCCACCACCCGGCTGGTTCCGTACAGCGTGCAGAACCCGGTCCACGGCATCACCTGGTATTCGCTGCCCATGCGCTCGATGACCGGCTGCGGGATCAGGCCGTCGTCCCCGATCGATTCGTGCCGGATACGGCGCCGCCATGGCCAGCACCCGGTGCCGGTTCATCAGATTGATCGCGCCGATGGTCCCGGGCAGCCGGCTTGCGATCGAGCGAACCCGCTCCACCGCCGGCCGGCAGCAGGTCGTCGCTCCTGAGGCTGAACAGGCAGACGCTTGTGGTCTCGGGTTTGCGCGCCAGCACGATGGTCAGCTGGGTGACGATGCCGAAGCCGCTTTGCGAAAACAATCCCGCGGAGTACGGACCGATGCCCCATTTGACAGTCGCGCCAGTTCTTCGCCGCCCGCTTCGCGCAGCGCGGTGCGGTAGGTGCTGCCGTCGGCCAGGACCGCTTCGAGGTCGGTCACGGCGCCGAAGTGGTCCGCCTGCGGCGTCACGCCGTAGCCGCGCTCGAGCGCGTTGCCGAGCAGTCCGCCCTGTCGGCCCCGCGCCGGTCACGGGAACGAGAAACGGATGCGCGCCCGCATCCAGAAAGTCGGCGAGCATGCTGCTGCGTGACGCCCGGCTCCACCGTGACCACGCCGAATTCCGCGTCGAATGCAATGATCTGCCGCAAGTCCGACAGATCGATCAGCACGCAGTCGTCGCTGCACCGGCAGCGCGGTGCCGTAGCCCCAGTTTCTCCCGGTGCTGATCGGATAGACCGGCGTGCGGTGCCGATTCGCGATTCGCATGATCTCGGCGATCTGGCTGCGGTCGCCGACTTTCAAAGCGGCGGGAATGCGCCGTTGGTTGCCGCTCGCGTCCGAGCCGTAGTTGGCGAGCACCGCTTCGCCGACGAGCACCCGCGCATCGCCGAGCAGACGTTGCCATTCGCCGATGGCCGCGGTGATGGGGGGCGGGGGATTCATGAGGGTCACAACTTGTCTTCGTCGGCAAATTGCGATCGTACGGGGCGGGGGCGGTTCAACCACCGCAAACGACGCTTTGCCTGCCCGCTTCCGTGTCGAATGCCGCGACGCAATCGCACTTTTTGGCGACTTCTTTTGGGCTGCCCGGTCGACTCGCGCCACACCTGCTGGATAAGCAGCCGGCACCCGAGCGACGACATCACAACAGCGTGCGCAGCGAACCCGTGACTTCGTCGGCCTGCAGCACACCGCCGATCAGGCTCAGGCGCCGCCCGCACCGCGCGGCCAGCGCGCGGTCGTGTGTGACCAGCACGAACGCGGTGCCTTGATCCCGCGCGAGTTGCAGCATCAGATCGAACACGCCATCGGCGGTCGCGCGGTCGAGATTGCCGGTCGGCTCGTCGGCGAGCACGCAGCCGGGCTGCGTGACCAGCGCGCGCGCGATCGCCACACGCTGGCGTTCGCCGCCGGACAGCTCGGCCGGCCGGTGCAACTCGCGCGCCGACAAGCCCACGCGTGCGAGCATCGCGGACGCGGCTTGCGCTGCCGCAGGCGCCGGTTCGCGCCGGATCAAGAGCGGCATCGCGACGTTTTCGCGCGCGCTGAATTCCGGCAGCAGTGATGGAACTGATAGATGAAGCCGAGCGCGACGGTTGCGCAACTCGCCCTGCCGTGGGCCGACAGGCGGGACAGCGCCTCGCCGTCGATGCGCACCGTGCCCTCGCTCGGCGCGTCCAGCCCGCCCAGCAGGTGCAGCAACGTGCTCTTGCCGGAGCCTGATGCGCCGACGATCGCGATCGTCTCGCCCGCATGCACGGTCAGCTGCACGCCCTGCAGCACCGTGACATCGAGCCGGCCTTCCGTATACCTCTTGGTCAGGCCCTGCGCTTCGACCACCGCCGCGTCGTCACTCATAGCGCAGCGCCTCGGCCGGATTCACGCGGCTGGCGCGCCAGCTCGGATACAGCGTCGCGACGAACGCGAGCAACAGTGAGATCAGCGCGATCGGCAGGATGTCGCTTTGCTGCGGATCGCTCGGCATCCGGCTGATCAGGTAGATGTCCTTGGGCAGGAACTCGCGTGGAAGAGGCGCTCCAGCGCCGGCACGATCACGTCGATGTTGTAGGCCACACCGAGGCCGAGCAGCAGTCCGGCCAGGGTGCCGAAGAAGCCCACCAGCGCGCCCTGGACGATGAAGATGCCCATGATGCTTTTCGGGCTGGCGCCGAGCGTGCGCAGGATCGCGATGTCCGCCTGCTTGTCGGTCACGACCATCACCAGCGTCGAGACGATATTGAACGCGGCGACCGCGACGATCAGTGTCAGGATGATGAACATCATCTTTTTTCCACCGCACCGCGGGAAAGCAGGTTGGTGTTCTGGCGCGTCCAGTCGCGGATCGGCGGCGGTCGGTCAGCGTCCGCGGCCATTTCGCGGCGACCTGCGCGCCTGGTTCAGGTCCTTCACCTTGAGCCGCACGCCCGACGGCGCCTCCGAGCTGGTAGATCCTTTCGGCATCCTCGAGATGAATCAGCGCGAGATCGTCGCTGTCGTATTCTAGTGGCCCGAATCGAACATGCCGACCACCGGAATTGCTTGAGGCGCGGCATCGCGCCGATCGGCGTGATCTGGGCCTGGGCGCGATCAACGTCACCCGGTCGCCGGCGCGCACGCGAGCGACCGCGCGAGTTCGATGCCCAGGACGATGCCGAACCCGCCCGCCTTCAGCTCTCGAGCGGCCCGCGTGTCGAGCGGTCAGGTCCGCCACCTCGCCTTCGCGCGCAGGATCGATGCCGCGCACCAGCGTGCCTCGGATGTTGTCGCCCCGCGCGAGCAGCGCCTGACCTTCGATATACGGCGCGACACCGATCACCTGCGGATTGCTTTTGGGCTCAGTCAACGTCGGTCGCAGTCGGGCAACGCCGCGCCGTTCGGCGCAAAAATTTCGATGTGCGATACCACGCCGAGCATCCGGTTGCGCACCTCTTTTTGGAACCCGTTCATCACCGACAGCACGATGATCAGCGCCGCGACGCCCAGTGCCATGCCGCCCATCGAGACGCCCGAGATGAACGAGATGAAACGGTTGCGCCGCTTCCGCGGCCGGCGCGCGTGTAGCGCCAGCCGAGGACGAATTCGTAGGGGATTTGCACGGGTCAGGGAGACGGGTCGGGACCGAAGGGAAGTGACAGCCTGCGCGTCGCAAAAGAAGCGAGGCCCGCGATTGTGGCACCGGGCGCCGACGACAATCGCCAGCATGGCGCCCCTCACCCATTTGTTGATCCCGGCTGCGGCAGGGGGTTCGGACGACCCCCGCGCGTTGATCGCAGCGTTGCCGCCCTTGCCGAACCTGGGCAAGCTGCTCGCGCGTCTGGTGCCGGAGCACACGATCGAGATCGCCGACGACGGTGCCGCCACGCCGTTCGAACGCGCGCTTGCGGCCGCACTGGGCCTGCCCGATGCGCCGGGCCGCACACCCTGGGCCGCGTACGAGACCGGCACCGTCGGCACGCCGTGCGCGTTCGTGAAGCTGTGTCACTGGCAGATCGGGCTCGATCAGGTCCAGGCGCTCGACCCGGCCGCTTTGGCGTTGACCGAAGCCGAGTCGCACGCGCTGCTGGACGCGGCCGCGCCGTGGTTCGCCGAAGACGGCATCGCACTGTCGCACCACCGCGCGGGTGTCTGGCTGGCCGAGGGCGAAATGTTTCGCGACCTGCGCACGCTCTCGCTGGATCGTGCGATCGGCCGCTCGGTCTCACGCGAGTTGCTGCAGTCCACGGGCGCCGGCACCGGCACGCTCGGCCGGCTCCAGCACGAAATGCAGATGCTGCTGTACGACCATCCGGTGACCGATGCGCGGTTGGCGCGCCGGCAACTCGCACCGAATGCGATCTGGATCGCCGGCGCGGGCGTGTTGCATGAAGCGGTCACACCACCGCCCGGCCTGCAGATTGAAACCCGCTTGTCGGATGCCGCCACCCGGCGCGATCTGCCCGCGTTCGTCGCCGCCTGGAGCGCGCTGGATGCGGGTGTGATGGCAAGCCTCGCAACACAAGACGACGCGCGGCTCACGCTCGCCGGCGAACGCTTGGGGATCACGTTCGCCCCGGCCGGCCGCGGCTGGGCGGGGCGCTTCAAACGCCGGTGGCTGCAGCCGCGCCGACGCCTGCGTCCATACTCGAGCGCTTATGAAAATCGCCATCCGCGACGTTCCGCCGCGTGCCGCCTGGGCGCTCGAGCAGGCCGGCATCCATCCCCTGCTGGCCAGATTGTTCGCCGCGCGCGGCGTGCTGTCGAAAGACGCGCTCGACGACGGCCTCGCGTTGCTGCTGCCGCCGCGCGGACTGGCGGGTGCGGAAGCCGCCGGCGCGTTGCTGGCCGAGGCACTGGCGGCCGACAAAAAGATCTGTATCGTGGCCGACTACGACTGCGACGGCGCGACCGCGTGCGCCGTCGCGCTGCGCGGCTTGAAGCTTCTTGGCGCGAGGCATCTCGACTATTTGGTGCCGGACCGCATCGTCGACGGCTACGGCCTGACCCCGCCGATCGCCGAGCGGGTCGCCGCGACCGGCGCCGAATTGCTCATCACCGTGGACAACGGCATCGCGAGCGTCGAAGGTGTGGAGACCGCCCGCGCGCTGGGCCTGCAGGTGCTCGTGACCGACCACCACCTGCCCGGAACCGTGCTGCCGGCCGCCGACGTGATCGTGAATCCGAACCAGCCAGGCTGCACGTTCGAGAGCAAGTCGCTCGCGGGCGTCGGCGTGATGTTCTATGTGCTGCTCGCGCTGCGGGCCGAGTTGCGGGCGCGCGGCCACTACACGGCCGGTGTCGAACCGCGGCTCGATACGCTGCTGCCGCTGGTCGCGCTCGGCACCGTCGCCGACGTGGTGCGGCTGGACGCGAACAACCGCCGGCTCGTCGCGCAGGGCCTGCGTCGCATCCGCGCGGGCGCGCTGCCGGTCGGCATGGCCGCGCTGTTCGACGCGGCCGGGCGCAGCGCGCGGGCCGCCACCACGTTCGATTTCGGCTTCGCGCTTGGCCCGCGCATCAACGCGGCCGGGCGGCTCGCCGACATGACGCTCGGCATCGAATGCCTGCTGACCGACGATCCCGCGCGCGCGGCCGAACTGGCGGCCATGCTCGACAAGATCAACCGCGAGCGCCGCCAGATCGAAGGCGGCATGCGCGACGCCGCGCTGTTGATGGCCGAGTCGCTGTTCCACGGCGACGACCTCGCGGAAGGCACCGACGCTGCGCCGCCCGCGCTCAGCGTGTTCGATGCGGCGTTTCACGAAGGCGTGGTCGGCATCGTCGCGTCGCGGCTGAAGGATCGCTGGCACCGGCCGACCTTTGTGTTCGCGGCCAGCCGAGCGCCGGGCAAGTCGCACGAACTCAAAGGCTCGGGCCGGTCGATCGCGGGCTTTCATCTGCGCGACGCGTTGGATCTCGTGGCCAAGCGGCACCCAGGCGTGCTGCTGCGCTTCGGCGGGCACGCGATGGCGGCCGGCTGCACGATCGAGGCGGGTGGGTTCGAGACGTTTCGTGATGGGCTCGCGCAGGTCGCGCGCGAATGGCTCGACGCGGCCACGCTGACGCGCCGCATCGAGACCGATGGCGCGCTCGCTCCCGAGTATCGGCGCGCCGACCTGGTCGACACGCTGCACCGCGAAGTCTGGGGCCAGGGATTCGCTGCGCCGACGTTCAGCGAAGAAGTCGAAGTGCTTTCGCAGCGGCTCGTCGGCGAGCGCCACATGTCGCTGAAGCTCAAGCACGGCGGCGAGCCGGTCGACGGCATCTGGTTCGGCCACACCGATCCGCTGCCGGCCAAGGTGACGCTGGCCTTCCGGCTCGAAGTCGATGAATGGAAGGGCGCACGGCGCGTGCGCTTCCTGGTCGAAGGAGCGCAGGCGTGACGTCGGATGGCGGCCGATGGCGCGCATCATGACTACGAATTTCATAGCGTCCTGCGCAGACGCAATCAGCGCGCCAGGTATATTGGGCTCAAAAATCTCGGTCAACTCGGTGAATTCGGTATCCCTGCCCGCTCGGCATGCGTAAACCCTAAAATCACCGCGTGAATCCCATTCAGAACGCCGACCTGCACTGCCACTCCGTGGTCTCCGACGGCACGTTGACGCCTGAAGCTTTGGCCGAGCGTGCGGCCGGCAACGGCGTCGATCTGTGGGCGCTGACCGATCACGACGAGATCGGCGGACAGGCGCGCGCACTGGTTGCAGCGCATGCACGCGGCATGCGCTATCTGACCGGCGTGGAAATCTCGGTCACGTTCATCGAGACCACCGTGCACATCGTCGGGCTCGGCTTCGATGCGAGCGACACCGCGCTCACCGAAGGGCTGCAGCGCACACGCGGGGGGCGCGGCGAGCGGGCTCGCGAGATGGCTGCAGGCTTGGCCAAGGTCGGCATCGAAGGTGCCTACGAAGGCGCGCTGGAATTCGTCGGCAACCCGGAGCTGATCTCGCGCACGCACTTCGCGCGGTTTCTGGTCGAGACCGGCGTGTGCGGCAGCACGAACGAAGTGTTCCGCCGTTTTCTGGTCGACAACAAACCCGGCTTCGTGCCGCATCGCTGGGCCAGCCTGAAAAACGCGGTGCAGTGGATCGCGCAAGCGGGCGGCACCGCGGTCATCGCGCATCCGGGGCGCTACAAGTTCAGCGCGAACGAGGAGTACGCGCTGTTCTCCGAATTCAAGGCGCACGGCGGGCGCGCGGTCGAGGTCGTGACCGGCAGCCACACGCCCTCCGAGTACGGCAAATACGCCGACATGGCGATCGAATTCGATCTGGCGGCGTCGCGCGGCAGCGATTTTCATTCGCCGACCGAGAGCCATACCGACCTGGGGGGCCTGCCGCCCTTGCCGACGCGGTTGACGCCGGTCTGGGAGCTGGTCGCAGACCGCATCCAGTGACGGTGTCGCGCATTCCGATCACGGCGGCTTGAAGCGATGGCCCAGTACTTCGAAGTCCACCCGGACAATCCGCAGCCGCGGCTGCTCAAGCAGGCCGCGGCGCTGATCGCTGCAGGCGGCGTGCTCGCGCTGCCGACCGACTCGAGCTATGCGCTCGCGTGCCAGCTCGACGACAAGGCCGCGGTCGACCGGCTGCGGCAACTGCGCGGCGTCGATGACCGCCATCAGCTCACGTTGCTGTGCCGCGATCTGTCCGAGCTGTCGAACTACGCGAAGGTCGACAACCGCCAGTACCGGCTGCTGAAAGCCGCCACGCCGGGCCCGTTCACGTTCGTGCTCGAAGCCAGCAAGGAAGTGCCGCGCCGCATCAGCCATCCGCAGCGCAAGACGATCGGCTTGCGCGTGCCCGAACACAAGACGCTGCAGGCGCTGCTCGAGCAGCACGGCGCGCCGCTGCTGGCCGCGACGTTGATTGCGCCCGGTGAGACCGAGCCGATGAACGACGCGCAGGAAATCCGCGAACGCTTCGAGTCGCAGCTTGCGGGCGTGGTCGATGCGGGCGCCTGCGCGGCCGAGCCGACCACCGTGGTCGACCTGAGCGGCCTGAGCAACGGCGGCGACCCGGTCGTGCTGCGCGCCGGCCGCGGCGAGTTGGCGCTGCTCGGGCTGTAGCGCCCGAGCGCGCGCCTGTCCCTCACTCGCTTTTTTTAAGAAGCGGAATCGACCTCTTGGACTTTGCCGAACTGATCCGGACCATCGCGGTCTATGCGATCCCTGTGCTGTTTGCGATCACCGTGCACGAAGCCGCGCACGGCTACGTCGCGCGCCACTTCGGCGACCCGACCGCCGAGCGGGCTGGCCGGCTCACGCTGAATCCGCTGAAACACATCGACCCGATCGGCACCATCGCGATGCCGCTGATGCTGTACTTTGCGACCGCCGGCACCTTCTTGTTCGGCTATGCGAAGCCGGTGCCGGTGGACACCGCGGGCCTGCGCGATCCGAAGAAGGACATGGTCTGGGTTGCACTGGCCGGGCCGATGTCGAACTTTGCGCAGGCGATTTTTTGGGCCTTGCTCTCGCTCGCGCTGGTGATGTTCGGCGTCTCCGAGCCGTTTTTCTATCAGATGGCGCGGGCCGGGCTGCTCGTGAACCTCGTGATGTGGGCGTTCAATCTGTTTCCGCTGCCGCCGCTCGACGGCGGCCGTGTGCTGGTCGGGCTGCTGCCGCCGCGCGCGGCGCAGTGGGTCGAACGCATCGAGCCATTCGGGTTTTTCATCGTGCTCGGGCTCGTGCTCGTCGGCGTGCTCGGCAAGCTCTGGCTGCTGCCGCTGATGGCGCTTGGCGGCGGCGCGATCAACGTGCTGCTGTCGCCGTTGATCGCGCTGCTGCGTTGAGCGTCGGCGCGGTGCCGTTCTCCATTCTTCCTTGCCTTTCATGACCGCCCTTCAGCCCTCTCGCATTCCCGCCTCGCCCGACACCCTGCGCTGGCTCACAGGCATCACCACGTCGGGTACGCCGCACCTGGGCAACTACGTCGGTTCGGTGCGGCCATCGGTGCGCGCCAGCCGGCAAGCCGGCGTGCAGAGCTTCTACTTTCTGGCCGACTATCACGCGCTGATCAAGATCGACGATCCCGCGCGGATTCAGCGGTCCACGCTCGAAATTGCGGCCACATGGCTGGCGGCCGGGCTGGACCCGGAGCGCGTGACGTTCTACCGCCAGTCCGATATTCCCGAGATTCCCGAGCTGACGTGGCTCCTGACCTGCGTCGCGGGCAAAGGCCTGCTGAACCGTGCCCACGCGTACAAGGCCGCGGTCGACAAAAACCACGCAGCCGGCAACGATGTGGACGCGGACGTGAGTGCGGGCCTCTTCATGTATCCGGTGCTGATGGCCGCCGACATCCTGATGTTCAAGGCGCACAAGGTTCCGGTCGGGCGCGACCAGCTCCAGCACATCGAGATGGCGCGTGACCTGGCGCAGAGCTTCAACCATTTGTACGGCGAACATTTCACACTGCCGGCGGCCGAGATCGAAGCGTCGGTCGCCACCCTGCCCGGCCTCGACGGCCGAAAAATGAGCAAGAGCTACGACAACACGATTGCATTGTTCGCCCCGCGCGAGACGATGCGAAAGCAGATCAGCCAGATCGTGACCGATTCGCGCACGCCCGGCGAGCCGAAGGACACGCAGGGCTCGGCGCTGTTCCAGATCTACCAGGCGTTTGCTGCGCCCGAGGAAACGGCGGCGCTGCGACATGCCTATGAAGAAGGGATCGGCTGGGGCGATGCCAAGCAACTGTTGTTCGAGCGCATCGACCGCGAGATTGCGCCGATGCGGGAGCAGTACCAGGCGCTGATCGCCGATCCCGTGCGGATCGAGAAAACGCTGATGGCCGGTGCCGAGAAAGCCCGCGCCAAGGCTCGGCCGTTCCTGCTCGAGCTGCGTCGCGCGGTCGGATTGCGCAGCTTGGCGCCGAGCCGGAGGACCGCCGATGCGTCGGCCGCGGGCGTGTCGACACGCGACGGCGATTCCACATCACGCGGACGAACGCAAATCATCGGCGGCGCATCGGCGGGTACGAGCCAGAAGGCCGGCAATCCTTCCGTCGGTAGCTTCAAGCAATATCGTGAGTCCGACGGACGGTTTTATTTCAAACTGGTCGACGTCCGTGGGCACCTGCTGTTGCAGAGCATGGGCTATGCGGCTGCCAAAGAGGCCGGCCAGGCCATTGCACGTTTGAAGTCGGCGGGCTCGGATGCGATCGACGAACTGCTCGCGCAGCACCGGATCGCAGACAACAGCAACCGTGACGCGGTCGTTGCGGAACTGGCAGCGATGCAAGCCGGTTGATCGCGCAGGCGGTGGATGGGTTCAAGTGTCGTGCTTGCAGCCTGACTCGCGCCGACTTCTGCCTGCCAGCACGAGACGACATCAATGGTCTCGACACACCGATCCCGCGCTGCATAACCCTGTGCGCCCTTGCCGATCACGAGTTCGCGTTTGCCGTTGGAGACTGCCGGGGGCCGATCAGCGGGATGTTCCGCAGCAACTGCGGTGCATCCACGATGGCTCCCATGCGGCTCGGTGCTGATCCGACATCGAACCGGTTCAAATGGTCGAAGGAGCGGTCGAAGCCATCCAGCACTTCACATGCCGGTTCGCTACGCGCCATGCACCAGCGCTTTCAGCGCAATTGGCGTTTCGCGCGCGGCCGAGCTTCAGCCCTGCCTAGCGCGCGCGTTTCGAACCAACGTTTCGCATCGTCCCAGGAGACCGTTTCTCCAGTCGTCCTCAACCGGGCCGAGCGCTGGCCGGCAACCTGCTCGAAGTCCACATCGATCTCGATTTGCCGCACCGTCGCTTCGATCGCACCCACGATCAGCGCATATGGCGTCCTGCCCGCGCGTTGCGCAGCAACGACCGCGCAAGCCTTCAGCGAACCGTCGAGCCGGATCGTGGCGGTGGACATCTTGGGTTGTCTCGGGAAAAGCTGTCCATGAACCCAACGCCGCGCAAAAGCGCGACATCGATGGTCGAAGGAGGCCGTGCCTGAGCACGTGACGCAGACTCGCTCTCAGCAGCCCACAATGCACCATGCGCAGGCGCACCGTTTGCGCACGTCTCGTATTCGACGAGGCGGCTTTCACCACCACGGAGATCCCATGCTCATCCCGAGACAACCCGTACCGTCGCTGACCGTGCCGACCCTGGCGCACGGCGGCTTCGACATGAAAAACGATCGGGCCGAAAAGTTCAGCCTGATCGTTTTCTACCGCGGCCTGCACTGCC
Organism: uncultured beta proteobacterium; assembly: GCA_963761295.1. Taxonomy (GTDB): domain Bacteria; phylum Pseudomonadota; class Gammaproteobacteria; order Burkholderiales; family Burkholderiaceae_C; genus JBBPYC01. The sequence continues at coordinate 199,317 of CAVXGG010000017.1, read as the reverse complement.
CGATCTGCCTGAAGTATTTGCTCGAGCTCGGCCGCCTGCTGCCCGAGTTCGAGCAGCGCGGCGTCAAAGTGCTCGCACTGTCGAGCGACCTGCGGGACCGTGCGCAGGCGATGGCCGACAAGGTCAACGCCCCCGGTCTGCGCATCGGCCATGACCTGTCGCTGAAAAGCGCGAGGGAATGGGGGCTGTACATCAGCACGTCGCGCGGCAAGACGTCGGTCGGCATCGAAGAACCCGCGCTGTTTTCCGAGCCGGGTGTGTTCATCGTGCGACCGGACGGCACGCTCTACTACGGCGCGGTACAGACGATGCCGTTTGCGCGGCCGCATTTCGACGATCTGCTGGGCGCGATCGACTTCGCGATCTCGAAGGACTACCCGGCGCGCGGCGAGTACACCGGCGACGTCTGAGCGCGTCTCCCGGTCGTTGCGACCTGCGCGCTTCCATGGCAGCGCGGCCAGCTTGAAGCGACCGATTCAGCGCGGGGGGTTGTCGCTGGTGCGACGCGCCAGCACCGCCTCGGCCAGTGCGCCGAAATCGCTTTCGACGAAGTCATAAGCCCGGTTCGGCTCCGGATCGGGCGGCCCGGCCGGGCCCCACTCGTTGGGCCGCCGCACGAACGCGGTGCGGTAGCCGGCCGTCTGTGCCGCGTTCAGGTCGAAGTTGTGGCAGGCGACCATCAGAATCTCGGTGGCTGGCAGGTTCAGCCAGCGCGCGGCGGTTTCGTAGGCCTCGGGGTTCGGCTTGTAGCTGCCGATCATCTCGCACGAGACGATCGCGTCCCAGTCGATTCCATTGCGGCGCGACACGTCGATCACGAGCGCGGTCGGCAGCATCGTGAACGAGACCACCGGCAGCGCCTGCTTCAAGCGCGCAAGCGCTGCCGCGAAGTCGGGCCAGGTGTCCAGTTCGTGCCATGTGCGCCAGATCGCGTCGCGCACCGCTGGTGGCACGGCGGCCAGGCCTGCCGCATCGAGCGCATCGTTCAAGGTGCTGCGGTGCACGTCGTCCATCTGAAACGCCGGCCGTTGTTGCCCGACAATGCCTCGGATGGTGCGCTTGCGCCAGTCGTTGGCCAGTGCGGGCCAGTCGTTGGGCGGCCAGGCGTGTTGCGCGGCGAGCGTCTGCAGCTTGCGCACGATGCCGCCGTGCCAGTCGAGCACGGTGCCACCGGTGTCGAACGTGATGGCGCTGAGTTTCATTGCGGTTGCCTCTTTGGTCGTTCGGACGCTCACCACGGCACGATCACGATGCCCGCACCCACGGTGGTCTGCGCATGGTTGTAGTCGATCAGGCTCGCGCCGTAGCCGGTGGTGGCTTGCACGTAGCCTTTCAGGCCTTTGGAGATCGGGAACGCCCAGTCGAGCTGGGCGCCGCCGCGCTTGCCCGTGGTGCTGTAGCGGCCCAGCACGGACACGAGATGCCCCGCACGCGCATAGGACAGCCGCAGATCGCCACTGCCGAGATAGCTGCCGATATCGGGGTTGTCGTCGGTGGCGAGGTTCTCGCGGATGCGCCACCAGGGCCTTGCCAGCACCGACCAGTGGCCGTTTTCGAAGCCGAACTGCGCGTACACGCGGTTCCAGCTGCGCGAGAACGGCAAGCCGCTGCCGTTCGACTGGTGCACCACGCCCAGATTCAGCAGCCGCCAGTCCCAGCCGAGCAGGTGCACGCCCGTGCGCAGCGACAGGAACGCTTCGGGCTCGTAGTCGGTGGTGCGAAACGGCGACGACTGCCGGCTGTTGTAGAGCTGCCAGTACGACTGCTGTGTGTAGGCCAGCCAGATGTCGCCGTTGTCGCCGAACAGGTCCTGCACCAGCTTGGTCTTCAGGCTGAGCTGGTATTTGGCTTCCACCTGCTGCAGCGACAGCGACCCGGGCACCGTGTGGTCCGGCGCCGGGCTCGACGGCCGCGTGTTGGCCCGCGTCGTGTAGTTCGCGCCGAGCAGGTAGTTGAGCTTGTGCGGCAGCAGGTTGAAGGTGCCACGCTTGTCGGCCCCGTCGAGTTCCCAGGTGGTCGACAAGCTCGACAGCGACAAGCCGGCACCGGTCGCAGGTGGGTCGGACGCCGGCGGACTGGCCGCCGTTGCCGATGTGGTGTCGGATGCCGAGGCGCGCTCGGGCGCGCGTGCCGGCGGTGCAATTGTCTGCGCCGCTGCGCGATCGGCGGCCTGGTCGTAGCACGCGAGCCGCCCACGGTCGTCGTCGATCGAACGGCATGAGCCTGCGCCGGCCGGCGTTGCAGCGGACGCCGCGATCAGCCCACCCGTGAGGCAGCACCCGGCAAGCCAGCGGCCAATCATGGGAGCCCTCAAGCGTCGCAAACAGCTTTTTGTCATGCCGCCGATTGTGCGTGCAAGGCGCCCGATGGGTTGCAGCCGCTGCGCGCCTGCGCATGCCCTGCGAGCCCTTCGTAGAGCCGATACTTCGGCCCATGCAAAACGAAGACAACATCCAGCACGATATCCACTTCTACGAACCCGCCGCCGGCCATGGCCTTGCGCACGATCCGTTCAATTCGATCGTCGCGCCGCGGCCGATCGGCTGGATCTCGACGCAAAACGCCGCGGGCCAGCGCAATCTGGCGCCCTACAGTTTCTTCAACGCGTTCAACTACGTGCCGCCGATCGTCGGCTTTGCGAGCATCGGCGCCAAGGACAGCCTGCGCAACGTGCAGGAGACCGGCGAATTCGGCTGGAGCCTTGCGACCCGGCCGTTGGCCGAGCAGATGAACGCGTCGTGCGCAGCGGTGCCTCCGGAAGTCGATGAGTTCACGCTGGCTGGGCTGACCCCGGTCGCATCGCGCCGGATCGCCGTGCCGCGCGTGGCGGAAAGCCCGGTGTCGTTCGAATGCAAGCTCACGCAGATCGTGCAGCTGCAAGGCGCCAACGGTGCGGCGGTGGAGACCTGGCTCGTGCTCGGCGAGGTGGTCGGCATCCACATCGCGCGCGGTTTGATCGACGCGCGCGGCGTCTACGACACGACGCTGGCCGAGCCGATTCTGCGCGGCGGCGGGCCGGCCGACTATTTCACGATCGGCGCCGCGCAGCGCTTCAGGATGCACCGGCCGAAGTGACGCCATCGGCAGTCGCTGGACCGTCAGAACGCGATGAATCGACCCGCAAGAACCGCCGTGGTCCAGACGGTGAGCGACAGCGCGGCCGATGCCCGCAAGCGGCCATCGATCGGCCCGGCAATGTTCGCCAGCCGCCGCCACGATCCCGACGCCTGCACGGCCCATGCGTGCGTCGTGCCGAGCCCGACCAACGCAATCTTGAGCAAAAACGCGCGGTTGCCCACATAGTCGAACGGCTGCACGGAAAACAGCAGCAGCCCGGTCGCCACCGCACCGCCGAGCCCGGCTGCGGCGACCCGGGGCAGATAGCGTGCGAGCGGCCGCACAGGGATCGATCGGGCAACCCCCATCAGCCGCAGATCGAGCGCGAGGATCGAGCCGAACAAGGTGCCGATCGCCAGGATGTGCAGCGCGTTGACGACCGGGTAGGCCAAGCGCGATGCGCGCAGCGCCGCGGCAACGCCGGAACCCTCGAGTGCGCCGAGCAGTTCGGTCAGCATGTCGACGGCGCGCCGCGCGCGTCAGACCGGTCGAGCCGGCAACCGCGCATGTCGCAACCGGCTCGACCGGCTCAGCCGCCGGGCTTCAGCGACTTGGGCCGGGACGGATAGACGTCGAACGTCTTGCCGTTCACGGTGATCGTCTCGGCCTTGAACATCAGCTCCTTCGGGTCTTTCGAGCGATGGCCGGTCACCAGCGCCGTGTCGCCGACCTTGGCCACGCCTTCGACGAAGCCCGCGCGCTCGGTCGGCCCCGGCGGTGCGAGGTCGACCTCCCACAGCCCCTGCGCGTTGCGCAAAGCCACGTGCGCGTGCGGGTTGCCGAGATGGATTTTCTCGAGCTGGCCCGACAGCTGGGTTTCTTCGTCTTCGGTCCAGGCCCAGCCGTGGTGCGCGAAAGCGGCGCCGGCCAAGCACAACGCGGCGCCCAAAAGCATGCCGCGCGTCGCGGCGAAGCGGTTCGATGAGATCATGGAGCGATTCCTTCCTTGCATGGGAGCAACAGGCGACCCTGCCGTGGTGCCCTCAACCAAGCGAGCATCACGGCGAAGCACGGGCGATCCACGATAGCGCGAACGCGGCGCTCCCGCACGAAGCGTCGCGCGAGCGATTCGAAAACGCCCCCGCTATCATCGTCCGCATGCCCGACATCATCACCGTCTCGAACCTGCGCAAGAGCTATGCATCCGGGTTCACGGCGTTGCAGGACGTGTCGCTCACGATTCGCCGCGGCGAGATCTTCGCGCTGCTCGGGCCGAACGGCGCGGGCAAGACGACCTTGATCAGCATCGTCTGCGGCATCGTGAACCCGACGTCCGGCACCGTGCGGGTCGACGGGCACGACATCGTGCGGGACTACCGCGCGTCGCGGGCGCTGATCGGCCTGGTGCCGCAGGAACTCACGACCGACGCGTTCGAAACCGTCTGGGACACGGTGTCTTTCAGCCGCGGCCTGTTCGGCAAGTCGAAAGACCCGGCGCATATCGAAAAGACCCTGCGCTCGTTGTCGCTCTGGGACAAGAAGGACAACATGATCCGCACCTTGTCGGGCGGCATGAAGCGGCGGCTGCTGATCGCGAAAGCGCTGTCGCACGAGCCGAAGATCCTGTTTCTCGATGAGCCGACCGCGGGCGTCGACGTGGCGTTGCGGCGCGACATGTGGGCACTCGTGCACGGCCTGCGCGCCAGCGGCGTCACGATCATCCTGACCACGCACTACATCGACGAAGCCGAGGAGATGGCCGACCGCATCGGCGTGATCAGCCGCGGCGAGCTGGTGCTGGTCGATGACAAGGTCGCGCTGATGAGGAAGCTCGGCAAGAAGCAGCTCACGTTGCAGCTGCAGCAGCCGATGCAGGCGCTGCCCGAGGCGTTGCAAGGCTTCCCGCTCGATCTCACGAGCGACGGCAACGAACTCAATTACACCTACGATACGAAACAGGAAGACGGGTACAACCGGATTCCCGAACTGCTGCACACCTTGAGCACGCACGGCATCGCCTACAAGGATTTGAAGACCACGCAAAGCTCGCTCGAGGACATTTTCGTGCACCTCGTGCAGGACCGCCAGCCCGGCGCGGCAGCAGAAAGCACCCGTTGACGATGGCCATGAACCTGCAGGCGATCCGCGCGATCTACGGCTTCGAGATGGCGCGCACGCGCCGCACGCTGATGCAGAGCGTGGTGTCGCCCGTGATCTCGACGTCGCTCTACTTCGTCGTGTTCGGCGCGGCGATCGGCTCGCGCATCCAGGAGGTCGGCGGGGTCAGCTACGGCGCGTTCATCGTGCCGGGGCTGATCATGCTGTCGCTGCTGACCCAGAGCATCTCGAACGCGTCGTTCGGCATCTACTTTCCGAAGTTCACGGGCACGGTGTACGAACTGCTGTCGGCGCCGGTGTCGTACGTCGAGATATTGATCAGTTACGTGGGCGCGGCAGCGACCAAGTCGATCGCACTCGGCTTGATCATCCTGGCCACCGCCGGTCTGTTCGTGCCGCTGCGCATCGAGCATCCGCTGTGGATGCTGCTGTTTCTGGTGCTGACGTCCGTCACGTTCAGCCTGATCGGCTTCATCATCGGCATCTGGGCCGACGGCTTCGAGAAGCTCCAGGTGGTGCCGCTGTTGATCATCACGCCGCTGACGTTTCTGGGCGGCAGCTTCTACTCGATCGACATGCTGCCACCGCTATGGCAGAAGATCGCGCTGTTCAATCCGGTGGTTTATCTGGTCAGCGGCTTTCGCTGGAGTTTCTACGGACTGTCGGACGTCGGCGTGGGCTTGAGCCTGCTGATGACGCTTGCGTTCCTCGGCATCGCGCTGGCGGTGGTGGCCTGGATCTTCAAAACGGGCTACAAGCTCAAGAGCTGAGCCGATTGCCGCTGCGGTCGGGCGCAAGCCTGGGTTTCGATCGCAGCCAGCAAGAGCGGAGCGGCGCTGGCGCGTCGCCGTCGCCGACGACGTTCGGGTCGAACGCAGCGCGGTCGGCCAGCGAGCGCATCCGAGGTGCGAGCCGGGCGCTGAACCCATGCGCTGCGCAACCATGTGCCGGTGATGCGCCCGTGCGGCTGCCCGATCGCGGCACCGGCCTCAAGGTTGTCCGGCTTCACGCCGACGCGCCTCGCGCTTTGCGTTCAAGATGCAGCGCCGCCCTTCCTTCATCGAAGCCCGACCCGGCACCTGCATGCTCGATTTGCTGAAAACTTTTTCCTGGCAGGAACTGCGCCAGCATCCCTGGCGCAGCGCGGCGGCCGTGCTGTCGGTGCTGCTGGGCGTCGCGCTCGCGTTCTCGGTGCATTTGATCAACGCGTCGGCGCTCAGCGAATTCACCGGCGCGGTGCGCTCGATCAGCGGCCAGCCGGATCTGCAGTTGCGCGGTGCCGGAGGCGACTTCGACGAGGCGCTGTTCGGCCGCGTGGCCACCGATGCACGGGTGCGGGCGGCCGCGCCCGTGCTGGAACTCGACACCGTCGCGCTGGAGCCCGACGGCGCGCGGCGCTCGGTCACGGTGCTCGGCATCGATGCGCTCGTGATGCCGCAGTTCGCGCCGGCGCTGGTGCCGCGGACCAGTGAAGGTGCGGAGCGCCTGGCGATGCTTGCGCCGCGCAGCGTGTTTTTGAACACGGCGGCACAGCGGCTGTTGGTGCCCGCCGCAGCCAGCGGCGATGCCTTGCAGCCGGCGATGACCACCGTACGTCTGCAGTCGGGCCTCAGCCTGCAGGATGTGACCGTGGCCGGTTCGGTCACGGCCGGCGGCGCACCCCTCGTGGTGCTCGACATCGCGGCGGCGCAGGAGTTGTTCGACCGGCTCGGGCGGCTGAGCCGCATCGACGTGAAGCTGCAGCCGGGGGTGGACCGCGCGGCGTTTCTGCGCGAACTGGCGCTGCCCGCCGGTGTTTCGGCGGTGCAGCCCGACGCCTCCGGCGAGCGTGCCGACAACTTGTCACGCGCGTATCGGGTCAACCTGACGGTGCTCGCGCTGGTTGCGCTGTTCACGGGCGCGTTCCTGGTTTACTCGGTGCTGTCGCTTTCGGTGGCCAAGCGCGCGCAGCAGTTCGCGTTGCTTGGCGTTCTGGGCGCCACGGGCCCCGAGCGGCTGCGGCTGGTGCTTGCCGAATCGCTGCTGCTGGGTGCGCTCGGCAGCGTGCTCGGGCTGGCGCTGGGCACTGTGCTTGCGGCGCTCGCGCTGCGTGTGCTCGGCGGCGACCTGGGGGGCGGCTATTTCCCCGGCGTGGCCCCGCAACTGCAATGGGGAACGGGCGCCGCACTCGCGTACGGCGTGCTCGGCGTGGCTGCCGCAGCAGTCGGCGGCTGGCTGCCGGCGCGCGCGGTGCAGCGGATGGCGCCGGCGCAAGCACTCAAAGGATTCGGTTCGGGCGCGGGTGCGAGCCGCTGGCGCTGGGTCGGGCCGACGCTCGTCGTCGCCAGCGTGCTGCTCGCGCTGACGCCGCCGCTGTTCGGCATTCCGGTGGCGGCGTATCTCTCCGTCGCGCTGCTGCTGGTCGGCGGCATCATCACGTTGCCGCTGTTGATCGCGTTGATTTACGCGCCGCTGTCGCGCTGGGTCGCACAGCGCGCGCTGCCGTTGCTGGCGGTCGAGCGCGCGCGGCGGGTGCGGGCGAGTGCGGCGGTCGCCGTCAGCGGCGTGGTGGCGTCGCTGGCCCTGGCGGTCGCGCTAACGGTCATGGTTGCGAGCTTTCGCGATTCGGTCACGCGCTGGCTCGACGTGGTGCTGCCGGCCGATCTCTACATCCGCAGCGCGCGCTCGAGCGCCGGCGCCGAGACCGCGTTCTTCGCCAACGATTTCGTGCGTGCGACGGCCGCCCTGCCCGGCGTCGCACGCGCCGAGGCCAGCCGGTCGCGCGCGCTGCAACTCGACGAGACGCTGCCCGCGGTCAGCCTGATCGCGCGTGGCGGCGCGGACTTCACGCGCAGCCTGCCGCTGGTGGACCCGGCATTGACGGCACCCCCGGGCACGATCCCGATCTACGTGAGCGAGCCGATGGAGGCGCTGTACGGTGCGCGGCGCGGCGCCGACTTTCCGCGCCTTTCGGAAGCTTTTCCTGCTGGAGCGGATGCTGGCGCTTCAAAGTCCGCTAGATTTTTCGTAGCAGGCGTCTGGCGCGACTACTCGCGCCAGTTCGGCGCGATCGTGCTGGACCGCGCCGACTACCTGCGCCTGACCGGCGACGCGCGCGTCAACGAAATGCAGGTCACCGTGACGCCGGGCACCGATTTGAACCAACTGCAGCAGGCGATTCGTGCGCTGGCCGAAGGCCCGGCAGCGGAGGCAGGCACCCCCACAGGCGGACGTGCAGTGGCCGCCCCCGGTGCCGATGGGGCTTCGAGCGCGACGAGCAACGCGGCCAGCGCGGCGGTTGCCTCGGGCGCGAAAGGGGTCGTTGCAGCCGATGCACCCGGCGACCTGCTCGACTTCGCCTCGGCCAGCGAACTGCGCACGATCTCGCTGCGCATCTTCGACCGCAGCTTCGCGGTGACCTACTGGCTGCAGGCGGTGGCGATCGGCATCGGCCTGTTCGGGGTCGCGGCGAGCTTCAGCGCGCAGGTGCTCGCTCGGCGCAAGGAGTTCGGACTGCTTGCGCACCTGGGTCTCACGCGCGGGCAGATCCTCGCGGTGGTGGCGGGTGAAGGCGCGGCCTGGACCGGCATTGGCGCGATCGCGGGGCTGAGTCTCGGGCTCGCAGTCAGCGTGGTGCTGGTGCACGTCGTGAACCCGCAGAGCTTTCACTGGACGATGGACTTGCTGCTGCCTTGGCTGCGGTTGTCTGCGTTGTGTGCGGCGGTGGTGCTCGCGGGCACCGTCACCGCCTGGATCGCAGGCCGCGCCGCGGCGGGGCGCGATGCGGTGCTGGCAGTCAAGGAAGACTGGTAGCTGCACGGCGGCTGGTTGCAGTCTGCTGTGCGTTCGGCTGCCGATTGCGAGGCGATCTGAATCACGCGTCAGGGTTATCAAATCCTCAAGGGGCCCGAATGAGGTCTGCAGGCGGCGCCTTGGGAGTTACCATTTCGCATGGCCGCGTTCACGATTCGCGAATTTCGACCCGACGACTGGGCCGTCATCTGGCCGTTGCTGAGCCGGACCTTCGAAGCCGGCGACACCTACGCCTACGCGCCGGGCAGCAGCGAGGCGGACATCCACCACGCCTGGACCTCGCTGCCGGCCGCGACCTTCGTGGCCTGCCTGCCCGACGGCACACCTGTCGGCACCTATTGCCTCAAGGCGAACCAGCCGGGCCTGGGCGCTCATGTGAGCAACTGCGGCTATGTCGTGGCCCCCGAACAGCAAGGCATGGGCATCGCAGCGGCCCTGTGTGAACACTCGCAGCGGCAGGCGCTCGCACTCGGCTTCTCAGCCATGCAGTTCAACCTCGTGGTGTCGACCAATGTGCGCGCGGTACGGTTGTGGCAGCGGCTCGGGTTCCACATCGTGGGCACGTTGCCGCGGGCGTTCCGGCATCGCACGCTGGGGCTGGTCGATGCGTTCGTCATGCACAAGTCGCTCACAGCGGACACGCAGCCGCAACGTGCAATGGGCGGCGTGAATTCGAGGCGCGACCTGCCGACAGGCGAACGCGGCAACCGCGTCGTTCTGGAAGGCCAACGCGTGCGCCTGCGCGAACTTCGCGCTTCGGATGCCGATGCGCTGGTGGCGGCCGCGGCCGACGGCGAGCTCTGGAAGCTGCCGTTCACGGTGGTGCCGTCGGCGCAGACCGTGGACGACTACATCCGCACCGCGCTCGAAGGCCGAGCCGCCGGCAGCGTGATTCCGTTCGTCATCGAACGGATCGACACCGGCGATATCGTGGGCTCGACCCGGTTCTGGAAGATCGACCGCAACCACCGCAAGCTGGAAATCGGCAGCACCTGGGTCGCCCTTCGGTGGCAAAAGAGCTTTGTCAACACCGAGGCGAAACGGCTGCTGCTCGGCTACGCGTTCGAGCAGCTCGAATGCGTGCGCGTGCAATTCACGACCGACGAGACGAACCAGCGATCGCGTGCTGCGATCCTGCGGCTTGGGGCAAAGCAGGAAGGCATCGTGCGGCACGAGCAGATCATGCCGGACGGCCGAAAGCGCAACTCGGTGCGTTTTTCCATCATCGATTCGGAATGGCCGGCGGTGCGCGATGCGCTTGCACTGCGGCTCGCCACCCGATGACGTCGCCCGCTCAGTGTTTCACAGCCTGATCGCCCCAGATCTCCTTCAGCCGTTCGTCGCGACCACAACGATAGCGGTAGTAGTTGTAGCGCACCGGGTTCTTCTGGTAGTAGTCCTGGTGGTAATCCTCGGCCGGCCAGAACGTGTTGCCCGCGACGATTTCGGTGACGATCGGTGCCTTGAACGGCTTGGTTTTCTCGAGTTCGGCCTTCGATGCTTGTGCGGTCTTCAACTGCTCGGCGTCCTGCGCAAAGATCGCGGAACGGTATGAATGGCCGACATCGCAGAACTGGCGGTCTTTGACGGTCGGATCGATCGTGCGCCAGAAGTGATCGACCAGCTGCCGGTAGCTGACCTTGCTCGGGTCGAACTCGATCTTCACGGCTTCGGCGTGGCCGGTGTCGGTGTGCGAAACCTGCTCGTAGGTGGGCTTGTCGGTGCGGCCGCCGGTGTAGCCGGAAGTGGTCGACAGCACGCCGGGCACCTTGTCGAAGTCCGACTCGACGCACCAGAAGCAGCCACCTGCAAACACCGCAGTCGCCGTGCCGGCGGCAGCCGATGTGCCCGAGTTGCCCGTTGCCGTGCCAGGCGCGATCTGGGCGGCGACGAGCGGGCCGAACGTGGCGAGCAGCAGTGCCGCGCCGAGCGCACGGCGCAGCGATGAGGGGGTCGTCATGAGGGTTGCTTTCCTGAATGAAGGGCCATGATTCGGAAACAGGATTGTTGCGGGCGCCATGCGCAGCCAGGGCAGCTCAACCAGGCGCAGGCAGCCGCTATCCTGTCGGGCTATAGCAATTACGCCAGTTCGAGCAGGAAGGTTACGCCATGAGGTCTTTCACGTTTCAACCCGCCGCCGCGGCCGCCGCGCTGGCCGCAAGCGGTCTGCTGGCCGGCTGCACCAGCGTGCAGACCACGCAGCCCGGCGCGATCGGCGTCACGCGCACGCAGAGCATGGCGATCAGCGCGCAGCAGATCGATGCCGCAGCGAACAAGAGCTACGACGAAATGCTGGCCGAGGCGCGCGCCAAGGGTCGGCTGAACGAAAACCCGGCGTTGGTCGCACGCGTGCGCGAGGTGTCGCACCGATTGATCGCGCAGGTCGGCAGCTTCCGGCGCGACGCGCTCAACTGGAACTGGGAAGTCAACGTGTTCCAGAGCGACGAAGTGAATGCGTTTTGCATGGCCGGCGGCAAGATCGGCGTGTACTCCGGCTTGATCACCAAGCTGAACCTGACGGACGACGAACTGGCTGCGGTGATCGGCCACGAGATTGCGCATGCGCTGCGCGAGCACGTGCGCGAGCAGGTTTCGGCGCAGTACGCGCAGCAGATTCCGCTGTTGGTGCTGGGCGCCGTCACGGGCAGCGAAGCGCTCACGCAACTCGGCGGCATGGTCACCAAGGTCACGCTCGGCCTGCCGCGCAGCCGCCAGGCCGAGCGCGAAGCGGACGACATCGGCGTGGAGCTCGCGGCGCGCGCTGGCTACGACCCACGCGCCGCGATTTCGCTGTGGCAGAAGATGGCGCAGGCCGGCGGCGCCGCGGGCCCCGAGTTCCTGAGCACGCATCCGTCCAACGCAAGCCGGCAGCAAGACATCGCGCGCGCTTCGCAGGTCGTGATGCCGCTCTACCAGCGGCGCTGATGAGCGCGCGGCCGACGACGAGCCGCGGGCTGCAGGTGCTCGTGCTGCACGGCGTCAACCTGAACCTGTTCGGCCAGCGCGATCCGGCCCAGTACGGCACGGCCACGCTGGCCGACATCGATGCGCAGCTTCAGTCGCTCGGCGCCGCGTTGGGCGTGCGGGTGGAAAGCTTTCAGAGCAATTTCGAAGGCGCGTTCTGCGAGCGGATTCACCAAGCGTTGCGCGACGGCGTCGATGCGGTGCTGATCAACGCGGGCGCCTGGACACACTACAGCCACGCCGTGCGCGATGCGGTCGCGATTCTGCGGTGCCCGGTGGTCGAGCTGCACATGTCGAACGTGCATGCACGCGAAGCGTTTCGCCACGAATCGGTGTTGGCCGACATCGTGCTGGGCCAGATCTGCGGGTTCGGCGTCGACAGCTATCTGCTCGCACTGCGCGCGGCCGTGTCGGCGGCGCAGCGGCGCGGGGCGGTCGACAGCAGGCCCTGATCAGCCGGTTTGCTTGAGCAGCAGCCGGATGTCGGATGCAAGCGCCTGCGGCTCGGTGCCGTAGCGCGTGTACAGGCGCAGCCGGCCCTGCGGGTCGTACAGATACATGCCGGCCGAGTGGTCCATCGTGTAGCTGCCGGGCGACTTGCCTTCGACCTTTTTATAGTGAACCTTGAAGTCCTTGGCCATTGCGCCGAGCTGCTGCTCGCTCTCGGGCCGCAACGCGACGAATTCGGGATCGAACGCGGTCACGTAGTTCTTCAGGTGCTCCGCCGTGTCGCGCTCCGGGTCGACCGTGACGAAGATTGCCTGCAGCCGCTTGCCGTCCGCACCGAGCGACTGTTTGACCTGCGCGAGTTCGGCCATCGTGGTCGGGCAGAAATCGGGGCAGTGCGTGTAGCCGAAGAACACCGCGACCACCTTGCCGCGGAAGTCGGCCAGGGTGCGCATGCGACCTTGCGGGTCGGCCAGCGCGAAGTCTTTCGCGTAGTCGGCGCCGGTCAGGTCGATCGCATTGAACTGCGGCTTGTCTTCGGAGCACGCGGCCAGCAGGCCCGAGGACAGCATGGCAGCGGCTATGCCCGCCAGACCGACGCGTCGCAGCGCGGCACGCTTGTTCATGTGGCTTGCCCGCGCAGACGGCGGGCGGGTCGGCGACGGGGTTTTCATGTCGATCAAAGGGAGCCCGGTTCGTTCAAAGCAGAAAGTGGTCCAGCAGCAGGGCGGCGAACAGCACGCTCAAGTGCATCAGCGAAAAGCGAAAGGTCCTGCGCGCCAGCGCGTCCGAATAATGGCGCCACAGCGCGAATGCGTAGCCGCAAAAACCCAGGCTCAACACGACGGCCACGGCCAGATAGAGCCAGCCGCTCATGCCGTAGATGAACGGCAGCAGACAAGCCGCGAACAAAATCAGCGTGTAGAGCAGCACCTGCAGCCGCGTGAATTCGTTGCCGTGCGTGACGGGCAGCATCGGCAGGCCAGATTTGCGATAGTCCTCGACGCGGTAGAGCGCGAGCGCCCAGAAATGCGGCGGCGTCCACAGGAAGATGATCAGGAACAGGATCAGCGCCTGCGGGCCGACCGTGTCGGTCATCGCGGCCCAGCCGAGCACCGGCGGCATCGCGCCCGAAGCGCCGCCGATCACGATGTTTTGCGGGGTCAGCGGCTTCAGCAGCAAGGTGTAGATCACCGCATAGCCGACGAACGTCGCAAAGGTCAGCCACATCGTGAGCGGATTGACCCAGACATAGAGCACGGCAGAGCCGACCGCGCACAGCAACGCCGAAAAAATCAGCGTCTGCCGGTCGCTCAAGGTGCCGCGCGCGGTCGGCCGCCAGGCGGTGCGCAGCATTTTTGCGTCGATGCCTTTTTCGACCAGACAGTTGAACGCCGCCGCGGCTGCCGCCACCAGCCAGATGCCGAGGCAGCCGATCAACACGCGCTGCGCCTGCGGCCACGTCGGCAGCCCGGGCAGCGCAAGCAGCATGCCGATCAGCGCGCAGAACACGATGAGCTGCACCACGCGCGGCTTGGTCAGTGCGTAGAACTGCGCTGCGCGCGACGCTGGCGCTGCTGCCGGCGGCAAGGTCTGCGTGTCGCTCACGATGCCGCTCCCGCATCGACCCGGCTGCCCGCGACACGCGCTGCGGGCCGCGCGGGCAAGCTCTGCGCGGCCCGGCTGCCGACGCTGGCCGCAAGCGCCCAGCTCAGCACGGCCACCAGCGCCGCGGCGCCGCCAGTATGCGCGACCGCGGCCAGCAACGGCCAGCCGAGCAGCACGTTCGCCAACCCACTGGCGAGTTGCCACAGCGCGAGGCCCGCGAGCAGCCATGCGGGCCGCCGCAGCGCTGCCACGCGGTGCAGGCGCCAGGCGAGCAGCGCGAGCACCAGCAGCACCGGCAGCGCCATCCAGCGATGCACAAGATGGATCGCCGTCAACGCAGCGAAGCCGATCGCACTGCCGTCCGGCAGCAAACCCAGCGGCCGCCACAACGTGAAGCCCTGGCCGAAGTCGGCCGGTGGCCACCATTGGCCTTGACATTTCGGGAAACCGTCGCAGGCAAGCACGGCGTAGTTGGTGCTGACCCACCCGCCCAGCGCGATCTGCAACGTGATCAGACCAAGGGCGGACCAAAGCAATGCCCTAAGGCCATTACCCAATCGAGCCGGCGGCAGGCGGCGCCAGGCCAGATCGGCCCGCGTGGCCTGCACAGCCAACAACGCGACCAGCACGAGCCCGCCGAGCAAATGCAGCGTGACGATCGCCGGAAACAGCTTCATCGTGACGGTCAGCGCACCGAACGCACCTTGCAGGCAGACCCAGCCAAGGGTCAGCAGCGGCCAGCCGAGACCCGGCGGGGCCTGGGCCAGCGGGCGCGTCGCGCTATGCGACGGCTGCGCGCGCGTCGCCTGCCGGCGCTGCCACCAGGCAAGACCGACCAGTGCGGTGATCAGCGCGCCGACTCCGGTGGCCAGATAACGATGCACCATCTCGATCCAGGCTTTGTGGTGCGTGACCGGGCCGGTCGGCTGCGCGGCTTGGGCGGCCGAGATGTCGGATCGTGCGCCGATCGGACTTGCGTTGCCGTAGCACCCCGGCCAGTCGGGGCAGCCCAGCCCGGAGTCGGTCAGTCGCGTGAACGCGCCGAACAGCACCAGATCGAATGTCAGAAACAGCGTCAGCAGCACCAGACCGTGCCAGCGCTTGGCCGGCGTCCCACCGCGCAGTCGCCAGGCCAGCCAGCCGAGGGGCAAAAGCGCCAGCAGCAGGCCCGCCAGCAACAGTTCGAAAGCGGGCGTGAGGTCATAAGCAGCGACGGCTTGCATGGATCGATCAGCGCGTGGCAATGGTCGAGGAGGCGGCGGCCGTCATGGTCGCCCTCCGGTGTCCCAGGCGGACGACGCACGCAGCACACGGTCCAGATCGCGCTTGATCTTGCCGGCGGCTTCGTTGTCCGAGCCCGGGGGAAAGCGCATCATCCAGTTGCCGAGCGGATCGACCAGGTACAACTGATCGCTCAACCGCTGGCCGGGGCTCGGGTTGAGCCAGCCCGACAACGCTTCGGCCGGCACGCGCAGCACCGTGGCGTCGTGCAACGCGGGCAACAGCGCAGGCCGCACCGGTCGCTCGTCGCTCACGAGCCAAACGCGATCGACGCGGTCTTTCTCCCGCCCCAGGGTTTCACGCAACTGACGCTGCAGGTACAGGTGGCGCTCGCAGGTCGCGTCGCAGTCGCCGCCCGCCACGCTGATGAGCAACCATTGGCCGCGCAGGCTCCGCAGGTCGACCGGCGCGGAGGGTTGGCCATCGGCTCCGATCGACTGAGCGGTGACTGCTGGCAGGGGCCGCTGCGGGTCGATCAGCTCGCCGTAGTTGCGCCGGCCTTCGGGTCGCACCACGTAGTAAGTGAAGTACGAAGCGGCCACCGGTGCCGCGCAGATCAGCAGCACGGCCAACATGCGCCAGCGACCACCGCGCGTGCGACGGCGCAGGAATTCGGCGTCTTGCTGCTCCTGCGCGGCGCGCGCCTGCTCCACGCTGGGCAAGGCATGCACGGTCAGATTCAAGGGATGGTCTTCGGACATCGGAGAATGTTGGAGACGGGAAAATCAATCGGTGGCGGCGCGCGCCGCAGCAGACCGGCGCGACGCAAAAAACTGATACCAGGCGTAGAGACACACGATCAGCACGCTCAACCCGAACCACTGAAATGCGTAGCCGTAGTGTTTCTCGATTCCGGAGTTGATCTGTGGCCAGTCTCGCAGCGGAACCTGCGGCGGGCTGCCGCGCGGCGGCGTCGCGCTCGTGGCTGGGCCACTAGAAAGCGTCTCCTCCGGACCCGGCGGAACGGCGGCCTCCGGCTCCGTCTGCAACACCGAAAGTGCCACCAGATCGAGGCGGGTTTCGCTCCGATAATCGGTCAAGTCCAGATTCTGCCGGATGCGACCCCGCTCGGCCCCGTCGAACTCGAATAGCTTGGGCGGCACGGGGGCGATCCGGCCGACCAGTTGCACCACACCAGTTGGGGTTGCCAGTTCCGGCAACGCCGAGCGGTCCAGAAAATTGCGCACCACCCAGCCGCGTTGGATCAGCACCGCCGTGCTGCTGTGCTCGAGCACCAACGGCGTGAGCACATAAAAGCCGGGGCGACCGTGCATCTGGCGGTTGTCCAGGAAAACGGTGGACTCGGGCACGAACCGACCGCGCAGTTCGACCGGCCGATGCAGCAGACCCGAAGGCTCGCCGCGCTGCGCAAGCAGCTCGTTGTTGTGCAAGGGCGGCAGCGTGCGCCGTGCCTCGATTGCGTCGTGCAGCGCTTCTTTTTGCGCAGCACGTGACAGCTGCCAGCGGCCGAGCGACGCGGTGGCGAACACGGCGAGCAGCGCCGCAATCGTGATCAGCCAGAAACGGACCCGACGGGGATGGTCCCGAGAAGACGCATGGATAATTCCCGCCATGAATTATCTCGTCGCGCTGGCATTCGTTGCGATTCTGGGCAGTCTGGGCGGTGCGTTGTATTTCATGATCAAGGGTGGCCGGGAAGCGGATGCACAGCAGAAAAGTCGCAACATGGCGCGTGCGCTCGCGTTTCGCGTCGGCTTCTCGGTGCTGCTGTTCGTCTGCATCCTGCTGGCCTGGAAGCTCGGCTATCTGCAACCGACCGGTCTCCATTGAGCAGCGGCATTCGCGGGCTGTGGCGGACTAGCAGGTCTGCATGAGCCAAGAAAAAATGCCGCTCGCGAGCGGCATTTTTGTTGGCGGCAAGCCGAGGAGAAGCGTCGAGCTGGCCTTCAGCTGCCGAGCGACATGAAAGTCATAACCAATAGACCAGCACGTAGAAGCCGAGCCACACCACGTCGACGAAATGCCAGTACCAAGCTGCGCCTTCAAAACCGAAATGATGCTCGGTGCTGAAATGCCCCTTCATGAGCCGCAGCGTGATGAACAGCAGCATCAGCATGCCGACGAACACATGGAAGCCGTGAAAGCCGGTCAGCATGAAAAACGTCGAGCCGTAGACGCCGGAGCTGAGCTTCAGATTCAGCTCGCTGTAAGCGTGGGAGTACTCGTAGCCCTGCACGCACAGAGAAGACAAAGCCCAGGATCAACGGTGGCCCACATGAACAGCGATCGTGCGCGCGCGATTGCCGTGCTGCAGCGCGTGGTGCGCGATGGTCAACGTGACGCCGGAGCGTCAGCAACAGCGCGGTATTGATGGTCGGCAGCCAGAACGGCCCCATCGTCTGGAATGGTTCGATCATTTGCGCAGGCGCGGCCGTCGCGCCGGCGGCAATGCTCGGCCACACCGCCTTGAAGTCAGGCCAGAGCAAGCGCGTTGTCCAGGCTGCCGAGCGACGGCACCGAATGCATGCGCGCCCACCAAAGCGCGGTGAAGAAACGCACCGAAGAACATCACCTCGGAGAAGATGAACCAAGTCATGCTCCAGCGATACGACAACTCGATCTTGCGGCCGTACTGGCCGGTTTCGCTCTCGCCGACCGAATCGCTGAACCACTGATACAACACGCCCAGCCACAAGACCATGCCCAGCACGAACGACCACTTGGCCCAGCCGTAGCCGTTCATCCACAGGCCGGCGCCCAGAAATAGAAAGAACATGCCAAGCGCCGCGTTGGCGGGATGGCGCGACGGGCCTGGGCACGAAATAATAAGGCGCCGCAGCGCCGAACTGGTGGTCGAACTCATGGAAGTCACTTTCTTCGGAAGATATGCTCGAATTGTCCGGCCCAAACAGCGCGTCGACCTTAGACAATGTCCGCGAGATCAGCCGACGGCCGGCACCAACCAATGCACCACGGCCATCAGCACGAGGACCAGCACCATGGCCGCCGCGATGCCCGTGCCGATCCATACCAACGGAGATACCTGCAAGGCGTCGCGCTCGCCGCGCATCGTGCGCGCGGATACCCAGAAATGCCCAGCCAATGGCTTTCAACGGAACCGAGATGCCGCTTCTCGGCTGCAATCCTGTGCACCTGTCGCGTGTCTGCGCTGCGCGCCCTTTCCGTGGACGAACTCGGACGCGATGACGACGCGTTCATGAGCCCTGCCTGCGCGGCAATCGGAGACCGAAACACGGCGGCGGTGCTCTCCGGCGCTGCGGGAATTTGGCCGCCGACTTCAAAAAACGTGTACGACAACGTGATCGTCGTCACGTCCTTCGACAACTTGGGATCGATCACGAACGCCACCGGCCACTGCTTTTTTTCACCCGCTTCAAGCGTGTACTGGTTGAAGCAGAAACATTCGATCTTGTTGAAGTGTGCAGCTGCCTGGCGCGGCGCATAGCTTGGAATCGCTTGTGCCGCCATGCGGCGGTTCTGCGTATTCTGGAACTCATACATCACGGTCGCGAGTTCGCCCGGATGAACTTTCAGCGACGCCTGAGCCGGCTTGAAATGCCAGAGGCCTCGTGCGTTCGCGTCGAACTCGACCGTGATGGTGCGGCTCGTGTCGATCTGGCTGTTGTCCGGCATTGCGGCCGCCGCGTTCCGGCCCGCTTTGCCTACGCCGGGCACCTCTCGTTCCGACAACGCAAGAATGTTGATGCCGGTGAATTCGCAGATCGCCTTGTAGATCGGCACGAGTGCATAACCGAACGCGAACATCCCGAAGGCGACCACGGCGAGCTTTCCCACCATGCGCAAGTTGCCGGCTTCGTTCACGCGCGAGTTGGTCATAGGCTTGAGGCGGCAGGCCGCTTTTGTTCGGCCGCCATATTGCAACTCAGTGGCTTAGATAGACCGCGCGCACCATGAACCCGATGAACAACACGACCGCGATCGAGACAAGAATCAGCGCAAGGCGGGTATTCGCCTTCTTTTGAGCAGGAGTCATCATCACTGGGCAGGCGAATGCAACCAACCGAATCGATCAATGCGCGGGCTTCTCGACCACAATGCGCGTCGCCGTCGCATCGAGCTTGGGTGGATTCTCGAAGGTATGGAACGGCGCCGGTGACGGCACTTCCCACTCCAGGCCTTCCGCGCCCGCACCGTCCGGATCGTTCCACGGACGCTGCGGTGCTTTTTCGCCTTTGCCCATCATGGTCGGCAACACGATCCAGAAGAAGAAGTAAACCTGTGCAATGCCGAACGCGAACGCGCCGATCGAGACGACCGCGTTGAAGTCGGCGAACTGCATCGGGTAATCGGCATAGCGGCGCGGCATGCCAGCCAGGCCCAGGAAGTGCATCGGGAAGAACGCGAGGTTGAACGAAATCAGCGACCACCAGAAGTGAATCTTGCCGCGCCGCTCGTCGTACATGACGCCGGTCCACTTGGGAACCCAGTAGTAGAAACCGGAGAACATCGCATACAGCGAACCGGCCACCAGCACATAGTGGAAGTGCGCAACGACGTAGTAGGTGTCCTGCAGCTGGATGTCGATCGGCGCCATCGCAAGGATCAGGCCGGTGAAGCCGCCCATCGTGAAGACGAAGATGAAGCCGACGGCGAACAGCATCGGTGTCTCGAAAGTCATCGAACCCTGCCACATGGTGGCGATCCAGTTGAACACCTTCACGGCCGTAGGCACCGCGATCAGCATCGTCGCATACATGAAAAACAGCTGACCCGTGACTGGCATGCCGGTGGTGAACATGTGGTGCGCCCAGACGATGAACGACAAGATCGCGATCGACGAGGTCGCATACACCATCGACGCATAGCCGAACAGTTTCTTGCGCGAGAACGCCGGCACCACATGACTGATGATGCCGAACGCGGGCAGGATCATGATGTAGACCTCGGGGTGCCCGAAGAACCAGAAGATGTGCTGGTACATCACCGGGTCACCGCCGCCGGCCGGGTTGAAGAAGCTGGTGCCGAAGTGGCGATCGGTCAGCGTCATCGTGATGGCGCCAGCGAGCACGGGCATCACGGCGATCAGCAGGTAAGCCGTGATCAGCCAAGTCCAGCAGAACAGCGGCATCTTCATCAATGTCATGCCCGGCGCACGCATGTTCAGGATGGTCACGATGATGTTGATCGACCCCATGATCGAGCTGGCGCCGAGGATGTGCAGCGCGAAGATCGCGAAGTCCATCGACGGACCCATTTGCAGCGTCAACGGCGCATACAGCGTCCAGCCAGCGGCCGGCGCGCCACCGGGCAGGAAAAACGAGATCATCAGCAGCATCGCCGCCGGAATCAACAGCCAGAAGCTGAAGTTGTTCATGCGCGCGAACGCCATGTCGGATGCGCCGATCTGCAGCGGGATCATCCAGTTCGCGAAACCGACAAACGCGGGCATGATCGCGCCGAACACCATGATCACGCCGTGCATGGTCGTGAGCTGATTGAAGAACTCGGGGTTCACCAACTGCAGTCCGGGCTGGAACAGCTCGGCGCGGATCAGCATCGCCAGTGCGCCGCCGACCATCAGCATCGCAAAAGCGAACAGCAGGTACATCGTGCCGATGTCCTTGTGGTTCGTCGCGAACACCCAACGACGCCAACCCGTGGGGGCGTGATGGTGCTCGTCGTCATGGTGACCGGCGTGCGGGTGGTCAAGCACTGCGCTCATGTCTTGCTCCTGAAAACGTCAACGATTCGAAAGGGTGATATGCGGGATCAGCCTTGCGTGGCCGGTGGCGCCGTGACGGCTGCTTTGTCGGCTGCCGGCGCTGCTGCATTCGGTGCCGCTCCAGCAGGCGTCGTCGCCGCACTGCCGCCACCCCCGGGAAACTTGCCGTTGCGCGCCGCAGCGTATTCAGCCGGCTGAATGACTTCGCCCGTCTTGTTGCTCCAATGGTTGCGCGTGAACGTGGTGACCGCAGCGAGATCGGTATCCGACAGCTGCTTCCACGAGGGCATCGCGCCGTTGGCACGGCCCTCCAGCAACACATGCATCTGCTCCGCTTTCGGACCGAGCACCACCGCACTGCCGTCGAGCGGCTTGATCGGGCCCGCACCCTTGCCATTGGCCTGGTGGCAGGCGGCACAGTTCGCCGCGTAGACCTTCTCGCCGCGAGCGACCGAGTCGGCCAACACCCAGACCTTGTTCGGATCGTCGAGTTTGGCCATCGCCTTCTTGTTCTCCCCGTCCACCCACGCGGTGTAGTCGGCCTGCGAAACCACCTTTACGTGGATCGGCATGTAGGCGTGTTCTTTGCCGCACAACTCCTGACACTGGCCGTAAAAATCGCCCACTCGCTCGGCGCGAAACCAGGTGTCCCGCACGAAACCGGGGATCGCGTCTTGCTTGATGCCGAACGGCGGCACGGCAAACGAGTGGATCACGTCGTTCGCGGTCGTGATAATGCGGACTTTCTTGTTGACCGGGACCACAAGCGGGTTGTCGACCTTGAGCAGGTAGTTGTCCGGCACATCGCCCTTGGCGCCATTGGCCGACATCTAGCCGGTGCGCGAAATCGAGCGTCGAGACAAAGCCGAGACCTTCGCCTTCGCCCTTGATGTAGTCGTAGCCCCACTTCCACTGATAGCCCGTGGCCTTGATCGTCAGGTCGGAGTTGGTGGTGTCCTTGCTTGCGACCAGCACCTTGGTTGCCGGCAACGCCATCAGGATCACGATGATGAACGGCACCACGGTCCAGACCAGTTCAACCGTGATCGACTCATGGAAGTTGGCGGCCTTATGGCCGACCGACTTGCGGTGTTTCCAGATCGAATAGAACATCACGGAGAACACCGCGATGAAGATGACCGTGCACAGGATCATCATGAAGTTGTGCAACCATTGCTGCTCTTCCGCGATGCGTGTGACCGGGAACCGGCAGATTGAACTGACGCACCCACCGGCCCACCGGGCAGATCGCTGATCTGCATAAGCCGCCGTGCCCATGGCCAGTGGACAGCATCGCCGCCGCCACGCGCCAACCCAGCCCAACCCGCTATCCAAGAATCTTCTCATCAACTTTTCCTGCTCGAATTTCAAGTCGCGCCTGTGCCGCCTGGACCGCCGAACGCCGCAACCGGACGGCGCCGGCTCAGCACCGCCATCCTCAACTCACGCGCCAGCAACGGCCGCAATTCCGGCCGGATGTAGCGGCCCACCTGCACCGGGCGCGCGCCCCGGCCCGACAGCTTCAATCAACGACGTGTCGGCGGCACTGGGCTCGATGCGCACCCAGTCGCGATCAAACTCGACGCGCTCCAATCTGCCCGCACTCTCCAACTCCACCACGAGACGCCGGTCGAGCAACGAAATCTGCTCCCGATCCGTCGCATGCCTTGCATACATCAGAAAAGCTATACCGACCGTCACCAGCTCCAGCCCAGCAAACGGCAGGATCAGCGTGGCGCCCTGAAACCAGAAGCCACCGCAATCGCCAGCGAAACCATGCAAAGCACCGAGATAAATCCATCCCAATTGGGCGGGCGCGATCGAGCAATTGCGCCGCAACAGCCAATGCACGCCATGCGCTGAAACCGTCGCGAATTGGAATACCGGATTCGACACCTGAGCATGCTCGATCGTTGCTGGGTTGGGGCACTGTTTCGCAGGCCTTTTCACCGGCGCTTCTATTTGTCGAAGGGGATTGTAGCGGCGACCTATGGCCCTCGCTATGGCCTCGGCTTCGACATGGGCGGCAAGCGCATGCCGATGTCGTATCCGACGGCTTCGACCCGCCCTTCAACATGTTCCGCATTTCACTCGAGCCCGATGGCCGGTCCGCGCCCCGGCTGGCCGGCGCGGCGCCGGCTTGAATGCATGACCATAGACGATCTCGAAGTCGAGCGTGAGCCGGCCGTCCGCCGTCGCGTCACCCAGTCGTTGGGCAAGTGCCTGTTCGAGCTTCGCATGCCAGGCGGGTGTGCGCAGCCCGGCAAATCGTGCCGGATGCAGATTGCGGCCGAGTCCGCGCAGTTCCGCCAGCAGTTGCGCAGCCCCGCTCCAGCTCAGCGTGATGCGCTCCATGTCCATGACGGGCTCGGCAAACCCGGCGGCGACCAGCATGTCGCCCCAGTCGTGCATGTCGGTGAAGGCGCTGCCCGCTTCGCCCCAGCCCGAGTCCCGATAAATCCCATGCAGCTTCGACGCGCTGTCCGGGCCCAGGCAGGAGAACATCAGGAAACCGTCGGTGGCAAGCGCCGCGTGCCACTGCGCAAGCAGCGCCTGCGGGTCGGCGCGGCTGTGCAACGCCATGTTCGACCAGACCAGTTGCACCGCGCCGGGCGGCGGCGTAGCGTTCACTTGCACGCTCACCGGGCCCGCCATTGCGCCGGCTTCCACCACGGCCGGGCCGGCGCCAACGCGTGTGCGGCGGTCGCCGCATTGGCTACGATGGGCTCGACCACATAGCAGGTGGCCTGAGGATAGCGCTGCGCGATCAGCTGGTGCGCTTCCAGGCCGCCATGCACCGGCCCCCAATGCGCCCAGCGTCGCGGCTGCTGCTTGATCCAGTCGAGCCGCTCCTGCATCCGGCGCGCGACCTCCTCGTGCAGCCAGGGCGACGTGGGCGGCGTGGTGCCTTGCCAGCGGGCGGCGGCAACGGGTCGATGGTCGGCGGACGTTCGGTGGCCATGAAGGAGTCGGTCGGGCACTGACCGAGACGCGTGCGAAACGGCCGCGCCTCCCAGAGGCGGCGCCAGTATATTCAGCCGCGTGTGGAACCCACCGAACGGCACGGCCGAATCCCTATCGACGTGGCGGCGACTGACCGATGCGATCCCTGGTGTCTGCGCGATCTGCGGCGCCTGGCCCGCACAAACCTTCTGCCGCGCCTGCGTCGCGCGCTTCGCCCCGGTCCGAACCCCGCTGTCGGTGTTGCGCAATGCGACTGCACCCATTGGGGGCGACGTCTGTGGTGGCTGTCGACTGCGGCCGCCCCCGATCGACCAATGCGTCGCCGCCGTGGCCTGGGGTTGGCCCTGGAGCGACTTCATCGCACGCTTCAAGTTCGGCCGGGACCCGGGTGGGCACGCCCGCTCGGCGATTTGCTGGCTGCGCGCGCGGCGGCCGATGCGGTGTTGCATGAGTCGACCTGCTGCTGCCGGTGCCGCTGTCGAGCGCACGGATGCGGGAGCGCGGCTTCAACCAATCGCTGCTGCTGGCACGCCGGCTGGATCGGTCCAAAACCGCGACCGATGTGCTGCACCGCATCTCGGCACACGCCTGCGCAGGCAACCTTGAACCGCGCCGAGCGCTTGACCAATCTGCGCGGGGCGTTCGAGTCTGGCCCGGTTGCTGCGGCCCGCGTGCGCGGACGGCAGGTGGCGCTGGTCGACGACGTGATGACGACCGGCGCCACGTTGTTCGAAGCGGCGGCCGTGTTGCGGCAGGCCGGCGCCGTGCGGGTGACGGCATTGCTGCTCGCGCGCAACGACGATGCACCGCCGCGAACGACGGAGGCGGTGTCGGTCGCGGCACCGCCCGGCTGCGTCGATCGGGGCCTGAGCGCCTTCATTTGCGGCAACGCCCGCCGCGAGCGCGATGGTGCAAGCGACGACCACTGCAGGCGTCGAGGGCGCGAAGCGTTGCCCACGTCTTCGCCGACAACGGCCGGATTGGCGCACCCCTCACCCGACCGGCCGCATGCCGGCCGCCGGCTGCCGAGGCTTCGGCACAAAGGTTCTGGTCTGGCCGTGCCGCAACAAAAAGAACGCGTCGGGGGCCATGCCGGCCGCGTCGCGCGCCGCCGGCAACGCGCCGATTGGCGCATCCATCGGTTCGTCGGTCAGATCGAACGTGCCCCAATGGATGCCGACCGACTGACGCGCGCCGAGGTCCTGGTGGATGCGCACCGCCTCGGGCGGATTCACATGCTGCGCCTTCATGAACCAGCGCGGCTCGTAGGCGCCCACCGGAATCGCGGCCAGGTCGATGCCGGGGAAACGTCGGCCGATTTCCTTGAAATCTTCGCTGTAGCCGGTGTCCCCCGCAAAATAAAACGAAAAGTCGGATGCCTGCACCACCCAGCCGCCCCACAACGTGCGGTTGCGATCGGTGGGCGTTCGGCTCGACCAGTGATGTGCGGGCACGAAGTGGATGCCAATCGCGGGCACCGCCGGCAGTGGGCGCGCTTGCCACCAATCGAACGCCTGCACGTTCGTGATGCCCTGCTCGGCATCCAGCGCTCGACACCGAGCGGCACCGCAAACAGCGGCGCGCCGCCGGCCTGGGCATTCAGCGCCCGCACCGTGTCCCGGTCGAGATGGTCGTAGTGGTTGTGCGAAATCAGCACCAGATCGATGTGCGGCAACTCGGCCAGTTGCATCGGCAGCGGCACCCGACGCTTCGGGCCGGCCCACTGCACGGCGGAGGTGCGCTCGGAGAAGTGTGGATCGGTCAGCACGTTGATGCCGCCCAGTTGCACGAGCAGCGTCGCATGACCGATCCAGGTGACGGCAGGCTGCGTGCGGTTCGCGGCCAGCCAGCGCCACATCGGGCCGGTCGACGGGAAAGCCTGCGTAGCCATCGACGTACTGGCTCGGCGCGGGCGGCAGATCGTCGCGCCAGCGCTCGTAGAGCCACTGCACCAACGCGCTCAAGGACTTGTTGGCGCTGCTGCCGTCGCTGTTGACGAAGCCGTCGGCGCGGTGGTGGGGCTGGGTCGAATCGAAGTACGGGTTCATGTCGCTGCAGGCGGTGGAAGCCAGCGCGAACGCCAGCGAAAGGGTCGCGATCCAACCGCGCGGGCCATGGCCGACCGAAGGCGGTGGGGGCCGACGCGTTGAGGGTGGTGCGGGCAACGGCAATGGTCGATGGCTGCAGGAGAACAAGGCGGGGCGTCGAACGAAGCGGCATCCATCGATTCTGCGATGCGCACGCCGGCAAGCTGCCTGCAGACGAACAAAACCGCATGGGCTCCTAAAATCCGCATGGTGCATGGGCACCCCTTGCCTTCCGTTTCTCCTTCTTTCTCGAAAGACCGAATGCTCAAGTGGCTGCTGTTGGCGCTGTTCGTCGCGTCGGTTGCGTTCGTGCATCTGCGCGGGCGCGTGCGGCACAATTTTTTTCGCCAGTTGTTCGATCATTCGGGGCTGCTCGCGCCGCTGAACGTGTTCATGTATGCGCTGTCCGGCGTGCGCAACCAGCCCTACATCCCGACCGAAGCATTTCCGGAGCTGGCCAAGCTGCGCGCGCACTGGCCGCAGATTCGCGACGAAGGCGTGCAGCTGATGCGGGCCAGACCCAACTGCGCGTGCCCGATCGGCACGACGATGCGGGCTTCAACTCGTTTGCCAAAGCCGGCTGGAAGCGGTTTTATCTGAAGTGGTACGACCAGGCGCACCCGTCGGCAAGCCGCCTGTGCCCGCAGACCACCGCGCTGCTGCACGACTTGAAAACCGTAAAAGCCGCGATGTTTGCCGAGTTGCCGGTCGGCGGGGTGCTCAACCCGCACCGCGACCCGTACGCGGGGTCGCTGCGCTACCACCTGGGCCTGATCACGCCGAACGACGACCGTTGCTACATCGACGTGGACGGCGAACGCTACAGCTGGCGTGACGGCCAAGGCGTGGTGTTCGACGAGACCTTCATCCACACCGCGCGCAACGATGCCGAGTCAGCGACCGGCTGATCCTGTTTTGCGACATCGAGCGGCCGATGCGCTAGCGCTGGGCGCAAGCCGTGAACCACTGGGTGGGCCGCCATCTTGGTGGCGGCGGCCAGTGCGCCGAACGAGGCGGGCGACCGGGTTGGGCTGATCAACCGGCTGTTTTTCATTGCGCATCGGGCGGGCGAGTACCGGCGCCGATACAAGAATTGGAACCGGACGGCGTATCAAATCACGCGGGTGCTGCTGGTGGCGGCGGTGGTGGGGCTGTTTGTGTGGATGTGAAGCACACATCTACGGGCACTATATTTTTATAGCTGAAAACTATTGATCGGCGGGCTCACAACCTGTTTTCACTAAAGATTGGCAAACGGCCGGACTTTCGCCGGCATCAAACCACCACCGGCTCCGGTTCCAGCCGAATGCCGAAACGCTCATACACACTGGTCTGAATTGCCTTGGCCAGCGTCAGCACCTCGCCGCCCGTCGCGCCGCCGCGGTTCACCAGCACCAGCGCCTGCCGCTCGTAGACCGCCGCGTGGCCGACCGACTTGCCCTTCCAGCCGCACGAGTCGATCAGCCAGCCAGCGGCGAGCTTGATGCTGCCGTCGGCCATCGGGTAATGCACGACCTTCGGGTCCCGCAGGATGATGTCGGCGCATTGCTCCGGGCGTGACGGTCGGGTTCTTGAAAAAGCTGCCCACGTTGCCGAGCACGGCCGGGTCCGGCAGCTTGGCCGAGCGGATCGCGCAGACCCAATCGAACACCTGCTGCGGCGTCGGCTCGGAAATGCCGGTTTCCTGCACTTTCTTCGCCAGGTCCATATAGCCGAGCACCGGCTTCCAGGGTTTCGGCAGCGCAAAGCGCACGCGGGTGATCAGTGCGCGGCCCGCGAGCCCGAAGTCGCTCGTGTGCTTGAACACCGAATCGCGGTAGCCGAACGCGCATTGCGCGGCGTCCAGCGTGAAGCTCCTGCCGGTCACCAAATCGATCGCGTCGAGCGAATCGAACCGGTCTTGCAGCTCGACGCCGTACGCGCCGATGTTCTGCACCGGCGAGCCGCCGACCGAGCCCGGGATCATCGCGAGGTTTTCCAGCCCCGGCCAGCCTTGTTCGATCGTGTGAAGCGCACGAGTTCGTGCCAGTTCTCGCCGGCGCCGGCCTCGACGATGCGCATGCGCTCGGTCTCCTGCACCAGCCGGCGGCCCATGATCTCGACTTTGAGCACCAGCGCACGCACGTCGCCGGTCAGCACCACGTTGCTGCCGCCGCCGAGCACGAAGGTGGGCTCGGCGCCAAGCTCGGCATCGGCCAGCAGGTCGCAGCACGTCCTGCTTCGGACGTCACGCGCACGAGCTTCCTGGCCTTGGCCACCACATGCAGGCTGTTGAAGGGCTCCAGCGGCACGTTGCGCAACACGTTCATGCCAGAATTGTCGCACTGCCTTTTTTTGCGGCATCGCGCTTTCCTTCATTGCCCTGCACCGAGCCCTGCCATGCCCTCATTCGATACCGTCTGCGACCCCGATCTGGCCGAAGTGAAGAACGCGGTCGACAACACCGCCAAAGAAATCGTCACGCGCTTCGACTTCAAGGGCACAGTCGGCCGCCATCGAGTTGAAGGACAAAGAGATCACCGTGATCGGTGACGCCGAGTTTCAGCTGACGCAAGTCGAAGACATCCTGCGCAGCAAACTCGCCAAGCGCAACGTCGACGTCCGCTTTCTCGACATGGGCGACGTGCAGAAGATCGGCGGCGACAAGGTCAAGCGCGCGATCAAGGTCAAGAGCGGCATCGAGAGCGACGTCGCCAAGAAGATTCAGCGGCTCGTCAAGGACAGCAAGCTCAAAGTGCAGGCCGCGATCCAGGGCGATGCGGTGCGCATCACCGGCGCCAAGCGCGACGACTTGCAGGCCGCAATGGCGTTGATCAAAAAAGACGTCGCCGACGTGCCGCTGTCGTTCGACAACATGCGGGATTGAAGCCGACGCGGCGGCCCGCCGGCAGACGCTCAAGCCGCGTTGTTGATCCAGCGCTGGCGCGCGCCGAGCACCGCGTTCGGATACGCCGACTGGCCACGGCTGCCGTTGTAGCGGCCGAGCGCCATGAACATGTCGCCGCGCTCGCGGTCCAGATAGTGGCGCAGGATCACGCAGCCGAAACGCAGATTGGTCTGCATGTGAAACAGCTTGCCCGCGTCGCCATCGGCCAGCACCCGGGTCCAGAACGGCATGATCTGCATGTAGCCGCGCGCGCCGACCGAGCTGACGGCAAATTTGCGGAAAGTTGCTCTCGACCTGGATCAGGCCGAGCACGAGCGAGGTCTCGAGCCCGGCGCGCTTGCTCTCGTACCAGACCGACTGCAGAAATTCGTTGCGCGTCTGCGCTTCGGACTTCTTCGGCTTCAACCGATCGCTCATCGTGTCACGCCAATTGGCAAAGCGGGCTTGCGCGTCGGGATTGCGGAATTCAAGCGACGGGCGGCGCGGCTTGCGAGATGGCTGCGCTGAGCGCGCTGCGCACCGAATCGATCAGCGGCTCTTCGAGCTGGCCGCCGGCGGCATGCGCGGGCGCGGCGAACAGCGCGGCGCCGGGCAGGCCGAGCGCGGCGCCCAGGCAGTTTCTTCTTGAAATCACTGGTTGCGAACCCTTTGTTTCAGATGGCCGACCACTTCGGCTGCTGAAATTCTATGGGCCTCGGTCGCGCGCCGATGCTGGTACTCGAGTGTGTTTTCCTTCAATCCGCGGTCGGAAATCACGATCCGGTGCGGGATGCCGATGAGTTCCCAGTCCGCGAACATCGCACCGGGCCGCTCGCCGCGGTCGTCCAGCAGCACGTCGATGCCGGCGTCCAGCAGTTCGGTGTAGATCTTCTCGGCCGCGTCCTTGACCGCCGGGCTGCGGTCCGCGCCGATCGGGCACAGCACCACGGTGAACGGCGCCAGCGCATCGGGCCAGACGATGCCGCGCGCATCGTGGTTCTGCTCGATGGCGGCAGCCGGCAGCCGCGTGATGCCGATGCCATAGCAGCCCATTTCCATGAACTGCGGCTTGCCGGCTTCGTCGAGAAACGTCGCGTTCATCGCCCGGCTGTATTTGGTGCCCAGATAGAACACATGGCCGATCTCGATGCCGCGTTCGATCGCAAGCGGCCCCGCGCCGTCAGGTGACGGATCGCCGGCGACGACGTTGCGCAGGTCGGCGATCTGCGTGGGCTCGGGCAGATCGCGGCCCCAGTTCACGCCGGTCATATGGAAGTCCAGGCTCATTTGCGCCACAGACCCAGTCAGCTCATCGTGGCGACTTCGCGGTCGACGACAACTTGAACCGCCCACTCTTCCTCACTGGCTGCTGCTGCGATGATTCCTGAGGCCGGTTTCCTCTTAGCCTGACTATTTGGATCGGGCCGAGGTATCCCGGACGACAGGCAAAATGGGTTTGTATCTCTTCGGCCGTAGCGAATCGGAATCCCTGATCCAGCCCGGCCACCTTGCCGACCTTGATCTCGTTCATGTCGTGGTCGCCGCGCAGCAACAGCAGCCAGATGCGCGGCGCGGTGGCCACGCCGTTCGCATCGATCGGATCGGTGGCAAGGACCAGCGACTTCACGGTGCGGTTCAATGGCAGACCGAGCAATTCGGCGACGTCGGCGCAAGTCGCCTTGCCCGGCGTGGGCGTTTTCTCCATTGCCTGGCCCGCTGCCAGCGCGTGGCCCGGCGGGCGCGAGCGCCTCGGCTTTTTCCATGTTCGCTGCATAGCCGCTGACTTCGCAATAGACGATCGCATCTTCCCCCGTGGCCGCGATCACCTGGAATTCTTCGCTCAGGTCGCCGCCGATCGCGCCGCTGTCGGCGGCCACCGCGCGGTAACGCAGCCCGAATCGGTCGAAGATGCGGCGGTAGGCATCGGCCATCACCTGATAGCTGGCCTTGGCAGCCGCCTGATCGCGGTCGAAGCTGTAGGCGTCCTTCATGATGAATTCGCGCCCGCGCATCAGCCCGAAGCGCGGCCGGCGCTCGTCGCGGAACTTGGTCTGGATCTGATAGAAGTTGCGCGGCAGCTGCTTGTAGCTGCGCAGCTCCTGCCGCGCGATGTCGGTCACGACCTCCTCGCTGGTCGGCTGCACCACGTAGTCGCGCTGGTGCCGGTCCTTGATGCGCAGCAGCTCCGGGCCCATTTTTTCGAACCGGCCGGTTTCCTGCCAAAGCTCGGCCGGCTGCACCACCGGCATCACGAGTTCCACCGCGCCCGCACGGTTCATTTCCTCGCGCACGATCGCTTCGACCTTGCGGATCACGCGCAGCCCCATCGGCATGTAGGTGTAGATGCCGGTGCCGAGCCGCTTGATCAGGCCCGCGCGCAGCATCAGCCGGTGGCTCGCCACTTCGGCGTCGGCCGGGGCTTCTTTCAAGGTGGAGACGAAGAATCGGGAAGCTCTCATTGGCGTGCTGTCGATGGCCTTGCCCACCATGCGCCCGTCGAGCCGCAGCCGCTTGCTGCATGAGCGGCGCTGTGCATAATGGAAACAGTTTATAAATTTGGAATTTGATTATGCTCGACAGGGAAGGCTTCAGGCCCAACGTCGGCATCATCCTGCTGAACCAGCGCAATCAGGTTTTCTGGGGCAAGCGAATTCGCACCCACAGCTGGCAGTTTCCGCAAGGCGGCATCGATCGGGGAGAGACACCCGAACAGGCGATGTACCGGGAGTTGCACGAAGAGGTCGGATTGCAACGCGAACACGTGCGCATCGTGGCACGCACCCGCGACTGGTTGAGATATGAGGTGCCGGACCGGTTCATCCGCCGCGACGCGCGCGGTCATTACAAGGGACAAAAGCAGATCTGGTATCTGCTGCAGCTGACCGGCCAGGACTGGCACCTCAACCTGCGCGCCACCAGCCACCCCGAATTCGACGCGTGGCGCTGGAACGACTATTGGGTGCCGCTCGAAGTCGTGGTCGACTTCAAACGTTCGGTCTACGAAATGGCATTGACCGAACTGGTGCGGTTTCTGCCGCGTGGCGATCGCGCGCGCTCGGCCTGCGCGGACGGCGACCGGCCGTGCCCGCGAACTCGGCATCGGTTTCAACTATTTGAGTGCGACCACCGGCGGCCGCTTGCCTGCGATGCCGATGGAACTGCCGCCGGGCGCCACGTTCGACCCCTATCCGCCGTTGGCATTGGCGCGCGAGGCAGGCCGCTCGCTGGCGGATTCGGTCGTGGCGGGTTCGATCGCCTCGGCGGCGGTGGTCGCTTCGGTCGCGCAAGCCGCGACGCGTTCGTCGCATTGGCCAGCCGGGCGGTGGCCGATGAAGTCGCTGCGGCGTTGCACCCGACCACCGTCACCCGTTTGACAGAGGGGCGGCTGGTTGGTGCGCCGCCGATGGCGGCACCCCAAGTGGCTGCTCCACACGACGGATGCCTCGACCTCTCGCGCCCGGCTTCTGCGCCGGTCGGGCCACAACTGCGTCGCCTCGTATTCGATGGCAGCGACCGGTCAATAAGCCTGGAGGCTGCGATGGCAGCTGGCTGCTTCGGCTGCTGCTCTCGCCTGCCGATCGCCCTCCGGCGGCAGCTCGGAGCTTACGTCGAGCCCGGCATCGATTGGCGAGAAAACGCAGCCGGTGCACCGCCCGCCTACGATTCCGCACGGTTGATTGCCGTGGAATCCCCGCGCGGGTCGGCACTGAGCTTCGGCATCGATCCCAAGACGATCGCTGTCGGCACCGACGGCGTGGTGCGCTATGTGGTGGTGGCTTCCAGCCAGCAAGGGGCGGATACCGCGCTCTTTGAAGGCATTCGCTGCAGCAACGGCGAATTTCGGACCTATGCGCGTCGCAACAAGGGCGAGGCGGAATGGTCGCCTGCGGACGGCGGCAGCACACCGTGGAAGCCGCTCGCCTCCACCGGGCTTGCTGCGCATGCAAAGGCAATCGCGCAGGCCGGCATCTGCGTTGGGCGGGCACCGAATACGCCGGTCGATCAGATGGTGCGCGACCTGCGCCAAGCGGCCAGCGAGATTCGCTCGAGTCGCTGAGACGGAGTGCCACGCTTCGAGAAGAAGGCCGCGTTTGCTTGCTGTGGCAGCTCGCCGATCAAGCGGCTGCAATCAAGTTGCCGTCGCTAGATCGGATCAGCGCGTCAGCACCAGATTGTCGCGATTCACCATCTCCGGCTCGGCCGCGTAGCCGAGCACCTGCATGAAGTCGGCCGACGCGCGTCGGCACAGCAAGCGGGCTTCGGCGCTCGAGTAGTTGGCCAGCCCGCGGCCGATCTCGACGCCAGCCGGGTCGCGGATCGCAATTACTTCGCCGCGCGAGAAATTGCCCGCCACCGCCGTCATGCCGATCGGCAGCAGGCTCTTGCGCTCGGCGCCCGACTTTGACG
Source organism: uncultured beta proteobacterium (assembly GCA_963761295.1). GTDB lineage: Bacteria > Pseudomonadota > Gammaproteobacteria > Burkholderiales > Burkholderiaceae_C > JBBPYC01. Next base: position 166,061 of record CAVXGG010000017.1, on the reverse strand, counting down.
GCCGCGCCCGCGTCCACCGTGACCGACCCGCGCACCTGCAGATGGTTCGCGATCCACTGCTTGCGCGCCTGCATCTTCTGCGTCGGCGCGAGCAGCGCGGTGCCGATCGGCCTCCCCCGCGCGAGCCGCAGCAGCGCATCCGGCTCGCGGCCCCAGGCGATCACGGTCGACGCGCCGGAGCGCGCCGCGCGCTTGGCCGCCAGGATCTTGGTGATCATGCCGCCGCGGCCCAGGTGCGAGCCGGCGCCCGCCGGCCATCGCTTCGAGCGTCAGGGTCACCGGCCTGCGCATGGTGCACGAAGTCGGGCCGAGGCATCGCGGCGTGGGTCGGCGGTGTACAGGCCTTTTTGATCGGTCAGGATCACGAGCGCATCGGCGTCCACCAGATTCGCCACCAGCGCGCCCAGCGTGTCGTTGTCGCCGAACTTGATCTCGTCGGTGACGACCGTGTCGTTTTCGTTGATGACCGGCACCACATTCAACCGCAACAGATTCAACAGCGTCGAGCGCGCGTTCAGATAGCGCTCCCGGTCGGCCAGATCGGCATGCGTAAGCAGCACCTGCGCGCTGCGACCGGCCGTTCGCGCGCAGGCACGACTCGTACATCTGCACGAGGCCCATCTGGCCGACCGCCGCCGCCGCCTGCAACTCATGCACCTCGCGCGGCCGGGTCTGCCAGCCGAGCCGCTTCATGCCTTCGGCGATCGCGCCGCTGGAGACCATCAGCATCTCACGCGGCGCGCCCGCGCCTTCCGGCCCGCCGGTCGACCAGCTTGGCGATCTGCACGCACCAGTCGCCGATCGCGGTCGCGTCCAGTCCGCGGCCTTCGTTGGTCACGAGGCTCGAGCCGACCTTGACGACGATTCGCCGTGCATGGCGCAGCGCGATCACGGACGCCGGCTCTTCAGTTAAAACCGGCTCGGACGCTGGCTCTTCATTCATTTCTTGCTATCAAGTTTGTGATCGTTCGAACCGGGCGCATGGAATCGGGCGCGATCAGCAGGCCGGCCGCGTCGGCAAAGCGCGGATCGGGTTCGGCGTCCGGCTGCGCGGCGATCTGCTCGCTTTGCGCACATGCTGATAGATGGTCTTCACCAGCTGGTCGCAGCCTTCGCGGGTCAACGCGGAAATCTCGAACACCGGCCCGCGCCAGCGAAAGCGCTTCACGAAATCAGCGACCCGCGCCGCGCGTTCTTCCGCCGGCACCATGTCGAGCTTGTTGAGCACCAGCCAGCGCGGCTTGTGGTAGAGCGCCTCGTCGTATTTTTTCAGCTCGGCCACGATCTCGCGCGCCTGCGCGACCGGATCCACCCCTTCGTCGAATGGCGCCAAGTCAACGATGTGCAGCAGCAGCCGCGTGCGCTGCAGATGGCGCAGGAACTGATGCCCGAGGCCGGCGCCTTCCGATGCGCCTTCGATCAATCCCGGGATGTCGGCGATCACGAAGCTCTGCTCAGGCGCAACGCGCACCACACCAAGATGGGGGTGCAAGGTGGTGAACGGATAGTCCGCCACCTTCGGCCGCGCATTCGACACCGCGGTGATGAAGGTCGACTTGCCCGCATTGGGCCGGCCGAGCAGGCCGACATCGGCCAACACCTTCAGCTCAAGCCGCAGGCTCTTTCTTTCCCCGGGCCAACCCGGCGTCTTCTGCCGCGGTGCCCGGTTGATCGCGCTTTTGAAGCGCATGTTGCCGAAGCCGCCGTCGCCGCCCTTGGCGAGCGTGATCTGCTCACCGGGCGTCATCAGTTCATGCAGCAGTTCGCCGGTTTCCACGTCGAAGATCAACGTGCCGACCGGCATCTTCAGCGTGATGTCGTCGCCCGCTGCACCGAACATGTCGGAACCCATGCCGTGCTGGCCGCGTTTGGCGTGGTGCTTGCGCGAGAACCGGAAGTCGACCAGCGTGTTCAGGTTCGGGTCCGCAAGCGCGAACACGTTTCCGCCGTGGCCGCCGTCGCCACCGTTCGGCCCACCGAACTCCTTGTATTTTTCGTGCCGGAACGACACGCAGCCGTTGCCGCCATCACCCGCTGCGACATCGATCAGCGCTTCATCGACAAATTTCATAAGTGTCTCGCTGGTTTTGACGGCCGGAAAAGACGCGCACGACGTTCATGAAGAGGCGCCAAGCCGCGCATTCGAATACGACCGCACCAAAAATGACGAAGCCCCGTCGAAACGGGGCTTCACAGACCGACCGCCGAGAACGACTTGGCTGCGTCAGGCCGCCGCTGCAGCACGTTGACGGTGCTCTTGTTCATCGCGCCCTTGACCGCGAACGCCACTTCACCGTCGACCAGCGCGAACAGCGTGTGGTCCTTGCCGATGCCGACGTTCACGCCCGGATGAAACCGCGTGCCACGCTGGCGCACGATGATCGAGCCGGCGCTGATCTGCTGGCCGCCGAACATTTTCACGCCGAGCATCTTCGGTTTGGAATCGCGGCCGTTGCGCGTGGAGCCGCCGCCTTTTTTCTGTGCCATGTCGTCTGCTGCCTCGTGACTGGTTGAGTTGCTGGGTCAGGCCCTGCGCTTCGGCTTCAGGCGCTGATCGCGCCGATTTCGAGTTCGGTGAACTGCTGGCGATGGCCCTGGCGCTTCTGATAGTGCTTGCGACGCTGCATCTTGAAGATGCGGACCTTGTCGTGCTTGCCGTGCGAGAGCACGGTCGCGCTGACGGTGGCACCAGACAGCATCGGCGTGCCGAGCTTGAGTTCGCCGCCTTCGCCCATTGCCAGAGACCTGGTCGATCACGATCTGCTGGCCGACATCCGCGGTCAGCAGTTCGACCTTGATCTTCTCGCCGGCCGCAACGCGGTATTGCTTGCCGCCTGTTTTGATGACCGCGTACATTCGTCTGTTCTCTCTTCCAACGGATGGGGTCGAAGCGCTCGCGCGACTGCTTGCCTGTGGCGCAGCCGGCGCTCATAGCGAGAACTTCTCAGACCCGCCGGCTTCGGTGAACCGCGGATTCTAACACTGCCGTGGCGACGGCGGCCAGCCGGTCACGAGCCGTCGTTTTCTATAATCGACGCACCGTATACACCCTCCGTGCAGAGCTTCCTAATCATCGGATCGCCTTGGCTGTCAACTCCTTCCACCACCGCCGCCGCACTTGCGCTGATCGCCGACGACATGCGCGAAGTCGACCGGGTGATCGCGGCGCGGCTGGAGTCCGGCGTGCCGCTGGTGGCCGAGGTGTCGCACTACATCATTGCCGCCGGTGGCAAGCGGCTGCGGCCTTCCCTGCTGCTGCTGGTCGCGGGCGCGCTGGGCTATCGCGACCCGCAGCGCTTCAAGCTGGCGGCGGTGGTCGAGTTCATCCACACCGCCACGTTGCTGCACGACGACGTGGTGGACGCATCGACGCTTGCGCCGCGGCCGGCCGACCGCGAACGAGACGTTCGGCAACCCGGCCAGCGTGCTGGTCGGCGACTTTCTGTATTCGCGCGCGTTTCAGATGATGGTCGAGGCCGGCGAGATGCGGATCATGCAGATCCTCGCCGACGCGACCAACGTGATCGCGGAAGGCGAAGTGCTGCAGCTGATGAACATGCACGACGCGGCGCTGACCGAAGCCGACTACCTGCGGGTGATCCGCTCGAAGACCGCCAAGCTGTTCGAAGCGAGCGCGCGGCTCGGCGCCGTGCTGGCCGGCGTCGACGCCGGCCGTCGAGGCGCGCTGCGCCGAATACGGCCAGGCGCTCGGCACCGCCTTCCAGGTGATCGACGATGCGCTCGACTACGACGGCGACATCAACGAGATGGGCAAGAACCTGGGCGACGATCTGCGCGAGGGCAAAGCCACGCTGCCGCTGATCGTCGCGATGCAGCGCGGCGACATGGCAGCAGCGCGAGACGGTGCGCAGCGCGATCGAGTCCGGCAGCACCGAGCAGTTGCCGCGCATCATCGAGATCGTGCGCGCCACCGGCGCCCTGGAGGCGACGCGCGAAGCCGCCGCCGGCGGAAGCGCAACGCGCGCTCGAACGCGGCCGACGGCCTGCCGGCCGGAATCTACAAGGACGGTTTGCTACAATTGGCGGCTCAGCTGCTCAAGCGTCGGTCCTAGCCGACCATCCGCCTTGCAGCGACTGCCGAGCGGCGCCTTGATCTCGTATCTTTGGCGCCGTTTTTCGGGGTGTAGCTTAGCCTGGTAGAGCGCTACGTTCGGGACGTAGAGGCCGGAGGTTCGAATCCTCTCACCCCGACCAAATTTTTCACGCTTGTGGCCAGTCCTGACGCCACCGTGAGCCCAAATCGTGATGGTTTCGACCCCACTTGGGTGCGTTGTTCAACGATGATCGAACGCATCGTCACAGCCGGCGCTCCTCTTCACGGAGCGCGAAGCGTCCTGCCCATGAGCGCCATCGATTCCCTCGCAAAAGACACGGCCTCAGTTGCACTGCCCGGACTCGGCCGCGCGCTGGTTGCCGCCGGCAAACTGCCGCAAAAGTCGGCCGAAGATATTTTCCGCAAAGCCCTGGCCGCGCGCAGCAGCTTCATCGCCGAGCTGACCGGCTCGGGCGTGGTTTCGCCGGCCGATCTGGCGCACACCGTGTCGGCTGCGTTCGCCGCGCCGCTGGTGGACCTTGACGCGGTCGACCCGATGCGCCTGCCGCGCGACCTGCTCGACGCCAAGTTGTGCCAGGCCTACCGCGTGTTGCCGCTGGCCAAGCGCAACAACCGGCTGGTCGTCGCCACCGCCGACCCGAGCGACCACGAAGCGGCCGAGAAGATCAAGTTCTCGACCCAGATGGGCGTCGACTGGGTGATTGCCGAATACGACAAGCTGATCCGGGTGGTGAGCGGGCGCGGGTGCCGCCACGCGGACGACACGCACAGCGGGCAAAGACTTCGATTTCGGCGATGTGGCGAACGATGGAGGCGCCGGTCGAGGACGACTCGGCCGCGCGCCGAAGTCGACGACGCGCCGATCGTGCGCTTCCTGCAGAAGATGCTGCTCGACGCGTTCAAGATGCGTGCGTCCGACCTGCACTTCGAGCCGTACGAGCACCACTTCCGCGTGCGCTTCCGCATTGACGGCGAGTTGCGCGAAATCGCCTCGCCGCCGATCGGCATTCAGCGAAAAACTCGCTTCGCGCATCAAGGTGATCTCGCGGCTCGACATCTCCGAAAAGCGCATTCCGCAAGACGGCCGCATGAAGATGAAGATCGGCGCGGACCGCGTGATCGACTTCCGCGTGAGCACGCTGCCGACGCTGTTCGGCGAGAAGATCGTGATCCGGATTCTGGATCCGAGCAGCGCCCAGATGGGCATCGAGGCGCTTGGCTACGAGCCGGAGGAAAAAGCCCGGCTGCTGCAGGCGATCGGCCGGCCCTACGGCATGATTCTGGTGACCGGCCCGACCGGCTCCGGCAAGACGGTTTCGCTCTACACCTGCCTGAACCTGCTGAACAAGCCGGGCGTGAACATCGCCACGGCCGAAGACCCGTCCGAAATCAACCTGCCCGGCGTGAACCAGGTGAACGTGAACGAGAAAGCCGGCCTCACGTTCGCGGCCGCGCTCAAGTCGTTCCTGCGGCAGGACCCGGACATCATCATGGTCGGCGAGATTCGCGATCTGGAGACCGCCGACATCTCGATCAAGGCCGCGCAGACCGGCCACCTGGTGTTGTCCACGCTGCACACGAACGACGCGCCGACCACGCTGACGCGGATGCGCAACATGGGCATCGCGCCGTTCAACATCGCGTCCAGCGTGATCCTGATCACCGCGCAGCGGCTTGCGCGCCGGCTGTGCCCTGCATGCAAGACACCGGCCGACATCCCCGATGCCGCGTTGATCGAGTCCGGCTTCACCGAGGACGAACTCGACGGCTCCTGGGTGCCCTACGCGCCGGTCGGCTGCTCGGCCTGCAACAACGGCTACAAGGGCCGGGTCGGCATCTACCAGGTGATGCCGATCAACGAAGAGATGCAGCAGATCATCCTGCGCGACGGCAGCGCGCTCGACATCGCGAAGCAGGCCAGGGCCGACGGCGTGCGCTCGCTGCGCCAGTCCGGGCTGCACAAGGTCAAGGGCGGATTCACCTCGCTCGACGAAGTGCTCGCGGTCACGAACGAGTAGTCACGCGAGCTCCGACGCAATTTTTCTCCGCACCTTTTTCTCGCAATCGAACCCATCATGGCCACAGCAACATCAAAGAACATCGCCGAATTCGTGTTCGAGTGGGAAGGCAAGGACCGCCACGGCAAGCAGGTGCGCGGCGAGGTGCGCGCCGGCGGCGAGAACCAGGTGATGGCCTCACTGCGCCGCCAGGGCGTGCTGCCGAGCAAGATCAAGAAGCGCCGCATGCGCTCGGGCAAGTCGATCAAGCCCAAGGACATCGCCATCTTCACGCGCCAGCTCGCCACCATGATGAAGGCCGGCGTGCCGCTGCTGCAGGCCTTCGACATCGTCGGCCGCGGCAACGCAAACGGCAGCGTGACCAAGCTGCTCAACGAGATCCGCGGCGACGTGGAAACCGGCACCTCGCTGTCGGCGGCGTTCCGCAAGCATCCGCGCTACTTCGACAACCTCTACTGCAACCTGGTCGAAGCCGGCGAGGCCGCCGGTATTCTGGAAGCGCTGCTCGACCGCCTGGCGGTCTACATGGAAAAGACCGAGGCCATCAAGTCGAAGATCAAGTCGGCGCTGATGTATCCGATCTCGGTGATCGTGGTCGCGTTCGTGGTGGTCGCGGTCATCATGATCTTCGTGATCCCGGCGTTCAAGGAAGTGTTCAGCTCGTTCGGTGCGGACCTGCCGGCGCCCACGCTGTTCGTGATCGCGATGAGCGAGTTCTTCGTCGCAGTGGTGGTGGCTGATCTTCGGCGGCATCGGCGGCGGTCTGTACTTCTTCATGCAGGCCTGGCGGCGCAGCGAGAAGGTGCAGATGGTCATGGACCGGCTGCTGCTGAAGATTCCGATCTTCGGCGCGCTGATCGAGAAATCCGTGATCGCGCGCTGGACGCGCACGCTGTCGACGATGTTCGCCGCCGGCGTGCCGCTGGTCGAAGCGCTCGACTCGGTCGGCGGCGCGTCGGGCAATTCGCTGTATGCCAAAGCCACCGAGAAAATCCAGCAGGAAGTCTCCACCGGCACGAGCCTCACGGCTGCGATGAGCAATGCGAACCTGTTTCCGTCGATGGTGCTGCAGATGTGCGCGATCGGCGAAGAGTCCGGCTCGATCGACCACATGCTCGGCAAGGCGGCCGACTTCTACGAATCCGAAGTCGACGACATGGTGGCCGGCTTGTCTAGCCTGATGGAGCCGATCATCATCGTGATCCTGGGCGGCCTGATCGGCGGCATCGTGGTGTCGATGTACCTGCCGATCTTCAAGCTGGGTCAGGTGGTCTGATGGAAGGATTGCGCTGGATCGAGGCCGGCATTGGCGGCGCTTCTGGGTCTGCTGATCGGCAGCTTCCTGAACGTGGTGATCTATCGGCTGCCGAAGATGATGGAGCGGCAGTGGGCAGCCGAATGCGCCGAATACACGAGCCAACCGGCTGCCGTCGAGCCGATCGCGCCGAGCGCCGACGCCGGAACCCAGCTTCAACCTGCTGGTGCCGCGCTCGGCCTGCCAGCACTGCGGCCACCAGATTCGCTGGTACGAGAACATCCCGCTGCTCAGCTATGCGCTGCTGCGCGGCAAATGCTCGTCCTGCGGCGCCCGCATCAGCGCGCGCTATCCGGCCGTCGAAGTGCTGACCGGCGCGCTGTTTTTCTTCTGCTTCTGGCACTGGGGCGCGACCGCGACCGGGCTGGCCTGGTGCGCGTTTTCCGCGGTGGTGCTGGCGCTGGCGCTGATCGACTGGGACACCACGCTGCTGCCCGACGACATGACGCTTGCCGCTGGTCTGGGCCGGCCTGCTCGCGGCCGCGTTCGAGCTGACCGCCGATCACGCTGAACGACTGCGGTGCTCGGTGCGGTCGGCGGCTATCTGTCGCTCTGGCTCGTCTACTGGGCGTTCAAGCTCGTGACCGGCAAGGAAGGCATGGGCTACGGCGACTTCAAGCTGTTTGCCGCGCTCGGTGCCTGGTTCGGCTGGCAGGCGCTGGTGCCGATCATTCTGATGGCGTCGGTGATCGGCGCCATCGTCGGCATCGCGATGAAGTTCGCGAGCTCCCTGCGCGAAGGCGGCTATGTGCCGTTCGGGCCGTTTCTGGCCGGCGCCGGCTTGACCGCGATGGTGTTCGGCCCGCAGTCGATCCTGCACGCGGTGGGCTTGTAAGGCGCGTGCGGCGCATCGGCCTCACCGGCGGCATCGGCAGCGGCAAGAGCACGGTGGCGCGCGTGCTCGGCACGCTCGGCGCGGTGCTGATCGACGCCGATGCGATCTCGCGCGCGCGACCGCTGCCGGCGGCGCGGCAATCGAGCCGATCCGCGCCGCAGTTCGGTGCGCCGTTCATCGATGCGAACGGCGCACTCGACCGCGACCGCATGCGCGCGCTGGTGTTCGAAGACGGCTCGGCACGCGCCCGGCTCGAGGCCATCGTCCATCCGCTGGTCGGCGCGGAGATCGCGCGCGCAGACTGCAGCCGCGCTCGCTGCCGGCGCGCGCTGCGTCGTGTTCGACATTCCGCTGCTGGTCGAGTCCGGCGCACGCTGGGCCGCGCAGGTCGATGCGGTCTGGGTCTGCGACTGCTCGAACGGAGACCCAGATCGCGCGCGTCATGCAGCGCAACGGCCTGCCGCGCGCCGCGGTGCGAATCGATCATCGCCTCCCAGGCCACGCGCGAACAGCGGCTGGCCGCGGCCGACGTCGTGATCTACAACGATGGCGTGTCGCTCGAGCAGCTGGCACAAACCGTCACACAGGCGGCCGAGTCGTTCGGGCTATGATTTGCGGCCCAGACCTGCGCACACGCCTCGGTCTGGGCACAGGTTCGCATGGATTGCCCGCGCAACCGAGTGCGCTGAATACATCGGCTTTTTCCGCCCTGCGCGTCACTGCCCGCCTCCCCATTTTTCTTGCCCGATTTCGGGAAAACGACCTTCTAGCGTGATCCTCTACGAATACCCGTTCAACGAACGCATCCGCACCTATCTGCGGCTCGAGCACCTGCTGCGCCGGCTCGCCGAACTGGTGCCGCGCGAGCACCCGCTCGACCATCACTTCGCGCTCGTCACGATCTTCGAAGTGATGGACGTGGCCGCGCGCGCCGACCTGAAGTCGGACGTGATGAAAGACCTGGACAAGCAGCGCCAGGCGCTCGACGCGTTCCGCAGCAGCCCCGACGTTGCGCATGAGGTGCTCGACACCGTGATCGCACAGCTCGACGCGCTGCTTCGAGGCGTTGAACGCGCAGCCCGGCAAGGCCGGCCAGTCGCTGACCGAAAACGACTGGCTGATGAGCATTCGCAGCCGCGTCAGCATCCCCGGCGGCGCCTGCGGGTTCGATCTGCCCGCGTACTACGCCTGGCAGCACAAGAGCGGCGCGGTGCGGCGCGAACAGATCGAGGAATGGGCGTCGAGCCTGGCGCCGCTGGCCGAGTCGATCTTCGTCTTGATGAAGCTGCTGCGCGACCAGAGCAACCCGCAGAAGATCATGGCCGAGAAAGGCCAGTTCCAGCAGCACCTGCCGCTGGGCCGCGTGTTCCAGCTCGCGCGCATCCTGATCGACTCCGAACTCGGGCTGATCCCCGAGACCAGCGGCAACCGGCTGATCGTCTCGATCCGGCTGGTGCGCAACTGGAAGACGGCCGCCTGCAGCAAAGCGAGGACGACGTGCCGATGGAGTTGGCGCTCTGCTCGTGAAAACGGTGGCGCGACTCGCGGACGCCGGTGCCTGCAACGACACGATCCTCGTTCACATGTCATCCGTGCCCGAGCCAAGTGCCAGTGCGCCCGTCGAGCGGCAGGTGGCCTGCCCGGCCTGCGGCGGACCGAGCCTCTACAGCCCGCGCAATCCCGTACCGCCCGTTTTGCAGCGCAGCGCTGCAAGAACATCGACTTCGGCGCGTGGTCGAGCGAGCAATTCCGCGTGGCCGCCGATGCGCCGCCGGACGACATCCCGCACGGCGATCCGAAAGAGCAGCCGTAGCGGTGCAGATCTGCGGCCGAATCGCCGCGCAGCCCATGTGACCGCAGTCGTTAATCGATGAGCGCGGCGCCGACGAAGCCTCGCTCCTCGGCCAGCCAGTCGCAGCACCGGCATCGTCCCGACCAGCACCGGCGCCACCTGCGACCGGCAGCCGCTGCCAGGCCGCAGCGCTGGCCTTCGCGCATCTGCAGCTCGCCGCGCCAGTCGAACACCTTGCAGAAATGCAGCCGCACCAGCGCATGCGGGTAGTCGACCATCTCGGTTTTCCAGCGCGTGACGGCTTTGACCGTGATGCCGAGTTCCTCGTGCAGTTCGCGCGCCAGCGCCTGCTCGACCGATTCACCGCGCTTCGATCTTGCCGCCCGGAAATTCCCAATAACCCGCATAGACCTTGCCGGCCGGGCGGGACGTCAGCAGGAAGTCGCCGTTCGGCGCGATCAGCACACCGACCGCGACCTCGACCACGCGGCGGTCGGGCCCGCCGTGCTGTCGGCCGACGCTCCGTGGCCGATCCGCATCGGCCACCAGCACGGCGGAAGACGGCGCCGTCGGCTGCCTTCAGCTTTCCCGCTTGCCGTGCCGACCCGCATGGTCGCGTGCGAACTGGTAGGCCACCCGGCCGCTGCGCGAGCCTCGCTCCAGCGCCCAGACCAGCGCCTCGGGCCGCGCGGCGTCGATCGCCTGCGGGTCAACGCCGAACGACGACAACCACTGCGCTGCGATCGTCAGGTACTCATCCTGCGTGAACGGATAGAAGCTGACCCACAGGCCGAAGCGTTCCGACAGCGAAATCTTCTCTTCGACCACCTCGCCCGGATGCACCTCGCCGTCCTCGGTGTGCTGGTAGCTCAGGTTTTCCTTCATGTACTCGGGCAGCAGATGGCGCCGGTTGCTGGTCGCATAGATCAGCACGTTCGGCGTGGCGGCCGCTATCGACCCGTCCAGGGTCGACTTCAGCGCCTTGTAGCCGGGCTCGCCTTCGTCGAAGCTCAGGTCGTCGCAGAACACGATGAATTTCTCGGGTCGGTCCGCCACCACGTCGACGATGTCGGGCAGGTCCACCAAGTCGCCCTTGTCGACTTCGATCAGGCGCAGGCCTCGCTCGGCAAATTCGTTCAGGCAGGCCTTGATCAGCGACGATTTGCCGGTGCCGCGCGCGCCGGTCAGCAGCACGTTGTTGGCCGGCAGGCCGTCCACGAAATGTTCGGTGTTGAGCCGGATCTTCTCCTTCTGGATGTCGACTTCCTTCAGCGCATCCAGCCGCAGGTCGGCCACGTGCCGCACCGGCTCCAGGCTGCCGTGGCCCGAGCTGCGCTTGCGATACCGGTACGCGATCGATGCATTCCAGTCGGGCGCGGTCAGCGGCTGCGGCAGCACGTTCTCGATCCGCGCGAGCAGGCTCTCCGCGCGCGCCATCAGGCGTTCGAACTGTTCGTTCATGACCGGTAGTCCGCGTTGATCGACACGTAGTCGTGGCTCAGGTCGCAGGTCCAGACCGTGTCGCTCGCGTCGCCGCGGCCGAGCAGCACCCGCACCGTGATCTCGGCCTGCTTCAGCACGCGCTGGCCTTGCTCTTCGCGGTATTCGGGCCGGCGCCCGCCGCCGGCCACCACGTGCACGTCGTCCAGGAACAGATCGATCTTGGTCTGGTCGAGGTCGTCGATGCCCGCATAGCCGACCGCCGCCAGGATGCGCCCGAGGTTCGGGTCGCTTGCGAAAAACGCGGTCTTTCACGAGCGGCGAATGCGCGATCGCAAAACCCACCTTCAGGCATTCGTCGACCGCCTTGCCACCTTCCACGCGGATCGTGATGAACTTGGTCGCGCCCTCGCCGTCGCGCACGATCGCCTGCGCGAGCTGCTGCGCGACCTGCTGCAGCGCCTCGATCAGCGCCTGACCTTCCGCGCTCTGCAACGACCGGATCGGCGCGTGCCCCGCCTTGTTCGTCGCGATCAGGATGAACGAATCGTTGGTCGACGTGTCGCCGTCGATCGTCACGCGGTTGAACGAGGCGTCGGCGAGCTCGCTTTGCAAGCGCAGGCAGCAGTGCCGCGTCGATGCATGCATCGGTCGCGAGAAAGCCGAGCATCGTCGCCATGTTCGGATGGATCATGCCGGCGCCCTTGGCGATGCCGGTCGCACTGCACCTTGCGCACCACCGACCTGCAGCTCGCGTGCTGAACGCCTTGGCCACCGTGTCGGTCGTCATGATCGCTTCGGCCGCACGCGCCCAGTGGTCGGCCTGCAGGTCGTCGATCGCCGCCGGCAGGCCCGGCCTGAATCCGGTCGAGCGGCAGCGGCTCCATGATGACGCCGGTGGAAAACGGCAGCACCTGTTCGGGCGCCAGGTCGAGCTGCTGCGCCAGTCGCGATGCAGGTCGCCTTGCGTGCGCGCCAGGCCCTCGTCGCCGGTGCCCGCGTTCGCATTGCCGGTGTTGATCACCATCGCGCGGATGCCGAGGTCCGCTGCCAGATGCTCGCGGCAGACCTGCACCGGCGCCGCGCAAAAGCGGTTCTGCGTGAACACGCCGGCCACGCCAGCTCCCTTCGTCGAACGCGAACACGGTCAGGTCCTTGCGGTTCGGCCTTGCGGATGCCGGCTTCGGCGACGCCGATGCGCACGCCGCGCGATGGGGTGCAGCGCGGCGGGGTCGGGCGGGGAAAGATTGACAGGCATGGAGACAGGCTTTCCGGAGGGAAAGAGAGGGGCAAACCAGAGGAATGCAAAATCAACCGCGCGCCGTAACGCCGAGAGCGGATGCGGCGACGGCAGTGCCCACAAGTCGCTTAAACCGGCATCATCGGTCCGCAACCCAGCCGCGCGTCCGCCCGCTCAGGCGACGCTGCCGATAATACGCAGCATGCCCCGCCCATCCCAACTGCTGCATCCCCAGCGCGAACCCGCGCCCCTGAAACCCGCCGCCACCGTGATGCTGCTGCGCGATGGCTTGCAAGGCGTCGAAGTGCTGATGACGCGCCGATCGACCGAGGCCAGCTTCGCGCCCGGCGCCTACGTGTTTCCGGGCGGTGCGATCGACCCGCAGGATGCAGCCGCACACGCCCAGACCGCGGCGCCGCCCCGGCCAGTCCGAGCTGCAGCTGCACCCAGGCGATCGCTGCGATCCGCGAAAGCTTCGAGGAGCTCGGCATCCTGCTCGCGCGCCGGGCGGACGGCCGCTTCGCAGATGCGGCCGACATCGCCGCAATGGACCGCGCCGGCCCGTTCTTCGAGCAATGCCGGGCGCGCGGCCTGACGCTGGCGGCAGACGCCGTGTTCCTGCTTGCGCACTGGAGCACCGACCGCGATCTGCCCAAGCGCTTCGACGTGCCGTTTCTGGTCGCGCGCATGCCGCCAGGCCAGGACGCCGGTGGCCGATGACCAGGAGCAGTTCGAACCCGTCTGGGTGCGCCCGCAAGCCGCGCTCGACCGGCACGCGGCCGGCACCTTTCCAATGATCTTCCCGACCCTGCGCACGCTGGAGCGCATCGCGCGTGCACGCGACGGTCGATGCGCTGCTGGCCAGCCTGCAAGCACGAGCAGCCGCTGTGGATCAGCTGCCCGCGCGCCGGTTTCCTCAAAGGCGAGGAAGCGCGCTTCATGGAGCACGAAAGCGCGTACGGCGAGCTGCAGCTGGTCTGCCCCGACGGCCAGCTGCTGCACCCGCTCGACTGGCAGAGCGAGCAGCCGGTCGCGCTGTTCAAAAACGTGCTGCGTCTGACCGCGCCGAACCCCGGCATGATGACCGGGCCGGGCACGAACAGCTATCTGATCGGCACGCCTGATACCGGCTACGTCGCAATCGACCCGGGGCCAGACGATCCTGAGCATCTGGAGCGACTGCACCGCGCGGCGGCAGGCGACATCCGGTTCATCGTCTGCACGCATTCGCATGCCGACCATTCGCCCGGTGCGGCGCCGCTGGCGGCGATGTGCGAACGCACCGGGCATCGACCGCCGATTCTGGGTCTGCCGTCCGAGCCGACCGCGCGCAAGGCAAGCCATTTCGTGCCCGATCGTGCGCTACAAAATGGAGAGCTGCTCACGCTTTCTGGACCTGCGCAAAACCACACTATGCAGGTGATTTTCACGCCCGGCCACGCGGCGAACCACCTGTGTCTCGTGTTGCAGGAAGACGGCCTGCTGGTCTCGGGCGACCACATCCTGAACGGCAGCACCACGGTGGTCGATCCGCCGGATGGCAACATGACCAAGCTACCTCGATTCGCTGGATCGGCTGACCGACGCCTGCGAACGCGCACGACATCGAATTCATCCTGCCCGCGCACGGCTATGTGCTCGGCCGCGCGCGCCAGACGATCGCGCAGTTGAAGGCGCACCGGCTGAAGCGCGAAGCCAAGGTGATCGCTGCGATGCAGGCGCTTGCCCGAAGGCAGCATGCAGCAGTGGGTCGAGCGCGTGTACGACGACGTGCTCGCCGCGGCTTTGGCCGGTCGCGATGCGCTCGCTGCTCGCGCACGTCGAGCGCGTTCGCGAACTCGGATTGGCCACCGTGCGCTGACCCGGCGCGGCAACCCGCAAGACGCGCCGACTTCAGTCCTTCAGCAGCAGCGCGATCTCCCTCAGTCGCTGCTGGGTGGCCTCAAGCGCATCGACCACCGCCGGGTCGAAGTGGCTGCCGCTGTGGTTGCAAATCCAGGCGACGGCGGCCTCATGACTCATCGGCTCCTTGTAGGGCCGCCGGCTGATCAGCGCGTCGTACACGTCGGCGACCGCCATCAGGCGGGCCGACAGCGGAATGTCCTCGCCGGCCAGGCCGTCCGGGTAGCCGCTGCCGTCCCACTTTTCATGGTGGTGTCGTGCGATCTCCATTGCGTAGGTCAGGAACAGGCCCTGCTCGCCGATCCGGTTGGATGCGCGGCGCAGCAGCTCCCAGCCGTGCATCGGGATGCGTGCGCATCACGACCCACTCTTCGGCCGACAGCGGCCCGGGCTTCAGCAGGACCGCGTCGGGGATCGCGACCTTGCCGATGTCGTGCAGCGGCGCCGAGCGCGCGAGCTGGTCGATTTCGGCGGCGGACAGCGCGATGCGCCGTGGCGCCTCGGTCGCCAGCCAGGTCGCGAGCGTGCGCACGTACTCCTGGGTGCGCCGCACGTGGTTGCCGGTTTCCTGATCGCGAAACTCGGCCAGCGAGATCATTACGAACAACGTGGTGTCGCGCAGCCGCTCGACCTCGCCGACGCGCGCCACCAGCTCTTCCTGCAGCCAGGCGTTGCGATCCTTCAACGCGTCGCGCCAGGCTTTCACCTGCGCCTGGGTCGCCACGCGCGCGAGCACCGTCTGCGGATGAAACGGCTTCTGCACGAAATCGGCGCCGCCGGCTTCGAAGCCGCGCGCTTCGTCGGCGGGCTGCGACAGCGCGGTCAGAAACAGCACCGGCGCGTCGCAGGTGCGCGGGTCGGCCTTTCAGCCGGCGGCAGCACCTCGTAGCCGTCCATCAGCGGCATCATCACGTCGAGCACGACCACGTCGGGCGGCGAGCGCATGCGCGATCTCGAGCGCCTTCGCGCCCGAATTGGCGAGCAGCACGCGGTAGTGCTTGTTGAGCAGGTTCGCGAGCAACGTCAGATTGGCCGGCGTGTCGTCCACCACCAGCACGGTCGGCTTGGCCGACGCCTGCGCGGCGTTCAGCACCGCCTCCAGCGCCGGCGGCCGGCTGAGCAGGACCCCCGCAGTCGCCGTGGTGGGGCCCAGCTCGATTTGCTTCAATGCGGTCGTCGTCATGCGAATTCTCCATTCCCCAGCGTGGCCAGCGCGGCCAGCGCGGCGTCGAAATCCAGCCCTGCCATGGCGGGGCGCAGCCGGCGCGTGGTGACGGCCGGCAGTTCGCTCGACAGCCGCGCGCCGGTGTGCATCCAAAGTTCCACCGCGCGGCTGTCGCCGTCGAGCAGCCAGCCGCGCATGCGCGCGAGCACGCCCGCGGTGTCGAGTTCGATCGCCTGCGCGACTTCGTAAGAGGCGGCGTCGAGCGCACCCATAAACGTCGTGCTGCCGTAATGGGTGTTGTAGTCTGTGGCGTAGGTGCCGGCCATCGAGCTTGCGCTGCCGCCGCCATCGACGCCGAGCGATGGCGACCGATTGCTCGGTGCGATTTCCTCGATCGCGCCGATCGCCAGCGCGAGCGCGTCTTCCAGCGCGCGCAGCAGTTGCGCGGCGCTTTGCGCGGCCTGCCGATCCGATTCGGCCAGCGCGACCTGCATCTCGAACGCCTGCGCGAGCGACTGCACGCGGTGCGCGCCGATGGTTCCGGCCAGCCGCCGAGCGTATGGGCCCTGCGGCGCAGATCGGCGCGCGGCGGCGGTGCTTTGAGCTGTTCGCGCCACTCGGCCAGCCCGCCTGCGTAACTGCGGCGAAAGCCGCGCAACGTGTGCCGGTACAGCCGCACATTGCCGTCGAACGCATGCAGCGCGTGCGCCGGAGCGAGCGCGCCGACCGGCGGCAGCGTGCTGTCCTCGTCGGACACCGCGCGTCTGGTCGACAGGATGGAGGGCAGGCTTCGGCTCCAGTCCCAATCGCACCGTTGCAACCTCGGCGCCGCTGCCGCACCCGCGCGGTAGTGCTGCAACGTCGCAAACAGCTCGGTCCGCGTCGATCGGCTTGGTGATGCAGCCCTGCATGCCGACGGCCAGGCAGCGCTCGATCTCCTCGGCCATCGCATGCGCGGTCATGGCCAGCACCGGCAGCGGTCGAACGGCGCATGCGCGCGCAGCCGGCGCACCGCCTCGAGCCCGTCCATGACCGGCATCTGCAGGTCCATCAACACCAGATCGAAGCCTTCCGGCCCGACCTGCGCCAGCTGCTCGAGCGCCTCCAGCCCGTTGCTCACGACCTGCACCAACGCGCCGCGTGAGCGCAGCAGTTCACAGGCCACCTCCTGATTCAATTCGTTGTCTTCGGCCAGCAGCACGCGCAGGCCGTCGAGCCGATCGGTGGAGCGGGGCCGCCGAGGCGGCTCGGCCGGCTCGGTCACCCGCGATGTCGCTGCGGGTTGCATCGGCGGCGGTGGCGGCGACGGTGGCAGCCGCAGCGCCGGCCCGCGCTCCGCAAGCGACTGCGTCGGGCGCGGCCATCGGCCAGCCGAGCAACCGGAGCAAGTCCTGCGGCAGCACCGGCTTGCTCAGAAAATCGGCTGCCGCGATGCCGTGCTGGCTCATCTGCACGGTCTCACCTCCGTAGCTCGAGATGATCACCACATGCAGCCGCGGATGCGCGCCGCGCAGCCGGCTCAAGACTTCGGCACCGTCCATGCCAGGCATCACCCAATCCAGCAGCAGCAGATCGAACGGCGCGCCGCGCTCGGCCGCCAACCGCGATCTGCCGCAGCGCCGCTTCGCCCGAATCGACGCCGCGCAACGCGCCGTGCGCGCCGATGCCAAGCACATGCAGCTGGTTCAGCAGCACCGCGCGCGTATCGGCCTGATCGTCCACCACCAGCACGCGCAGTCGCGCACCGACTTCGGGGCAGTCAGCGGCCACCGCGCCCGGTTGCACCCTCATCGGCAGGCGCACCTGGAAGGTCGAGCCGGCACCCGGTTCGCTCGCGACGTCGATGCTGCCGCCCATCAACTCGACCAGCCGGCGCGAGATCGCCAGCCCGAGCCCGGTGCCACCGAAGCGGCGCGTGGTCGATGCGTCGGCCTGGCTGAAATCCTGGAACAACCGCTCCACCTGCGTGCGCGTCATGCCGATGCCGGTGTCGCGCACCGTCATCACAAGCATCAGTTGCTCACCTTCGCCATCGGACAGCGGCGCTTCGTCGCGCAGATCGACCAACGGGTGCTCGACCGGCTCGGTCGCCAGTGTCAGGCGCACCTGGCCAGCCGGCGTGAACTTGACCGCGTTGGACAGCAGATTGGTCAGTACCTGGGACAACCGCACCGCGTCGCCGAGCAGCACCGCACGGTGTCCGAGCAACGTCGCGTCGTTGAATTCGCACAGCAGCTCGAGGCCCTTTTTCCTGCGCGCGCTGGCGCAGCAGCACGACCGCGTGGGCCACCACATCTTCAAGCCGCAGCGGCGCGACCTCCACCGTCATGTGGCCAGCCTCGATCTTCGAGAAGTCGAGCAGGTCGTTGATGAGCCGCAGCAGCATGTCGGAGGCCGCATGCGCTTTTTCCAGATAGTCGCGCTGGGACGGCGTGAGCGCGGTCTGCAGCGCCAGATGCGTCATCCCCATGATCGCGTTCATCGGCGTGCGGATCTCGTGGCTCATGTTGGCCAGGAACATCGATTTGGCGCGCGTGGCGCTCTCGGCCTGCTCGCGCGCGACCTCCAGCTCGCGTTGCGCGCTGTCGCGGTTGTGTCAGCTCGCGCTCGACCGCGTTGGCGGTGCCGTCCAGCGCCCGCGCCAGCGCGTCGAGTTCGGTTACCGCCGGCCGCGCTTGATGCCGGAGCGCGCCGCGTAATTGCCGCGCGCATGCTCGCTGGCGAGCCAGCTGAGCTTGTTGATCGGCCGCATGACGCGCACGCGCATCGCCCAGACCAGCAGCAGCACGAGCGGAATCATCGCGAGGCACGCGATCGTGAGCCAGCGCGTCGCGTCGCCGAGCCGCTCGGTGGCGGCGGCGACGACGGCAGCCGTGCGCTGGCCAATCGACTGATTGAGCCGGCTGACGGTCGCGCTGGTGTCGGCGCGCAGCGCTTGGTAGGCGGCCGACTGCAAACCCGGCGCCGGCGGCGCGTTGGCGGAGCGGCCCTTGGACAGCGGGGCCGCGCCGTGGCTGGCCGAAGCCCCCGCAAACGCCTGCTCTTCGAACGCGCGCAGCCGCTGCGCCGACCCAGTCAACGCGTTCGCAAGCGTCTGCTCCGCGTCCGACAGGCTCAAGGCCTGCAGGCGCTGCATCTGCGACTTCTTCGGGCCGGTCTGCTGCTCCGTACGCGGGCGCGTGCCGCTGATCCGTTGACGCCAATGCTCGTTCCAGCGCGGCGGCTCGACCGGCGGCATCGCCCGTTCGCCGCTGCGCACCGCCAGAATGTCCTGGTACACATCGAGCAGCAACGGCTCGCCGGTGGTCGTGTACTGATGCGCGAGTTCGGCCAGCAGATCGATCTCGCTGCTCAGCCGCTGAATCTCATCGAGCGCGCGATCGCGGCTCTCCGTCGCACTGCTGGCCGCCTGGTGCGCGGTGTTGATCCGGTAGAGCAGCGTCAGATTCAGCGCGAGCGCGCAGAACGTGACGCCGAAGGTCAGCCGCAACAGGAAGCTCAGGCGCATCGTCGAGCACCGATGTTCGAAAACAAGCGATCGCCGAGCGGCGCGCGCCTGCTCGCGGCGCACTGCGCCCAATGGAGCACTCCTGCGACCTTCCCGCCGACGGATGTCGGCAAATCGCGGGCGCGGCGCGTCTCGAGGCTCTTGCAGGATTCATGGTCGTGCGCGTGCCGTTGTGTCGTCATCTCGGGCCTTTCCCAATGGCGCGAGATCGGCCGGTGCGCCTGCAGGCCGAAGTGGCCTGCGCAGACGCCCGCCCGGGGCCCGTCGGCACCGAAGATCCACACCCGCGCAGATTGTGTAACGAGCTGTTCCGCAAAGGCGGTTTAGATCTTTGCCATTTGGTGACCGAATTGGCGAAAACCGCTTCCGGCAACGCACATTCGCCACTTGGCCACCGCATCCTCCGACACAACCAGTCGGTCACTGTCGCGCTGTCGCACGGCGTCATGGCCGCTCCATCCGGCATTCGCTCGGCTGCGCGAGTTCTTCGCCGCTGTACACCGCGTCGGTCCGAAAGCCGTAGTCCGTGCCTTCCCATCCGTTCTTCACCTGGTTGCCGTCAACCGGCGCGATCGTATTGACGACTTGCGGCAACAACAGCTGATGGTCCTCTGCGCGCATGCGCACCGAGCCCACCACGCTGTCCATTGACAGCCTTCGAGCGCACGCGCGACCTGCACCGCATCGGTCGACTTCGCTTTTTGCAGCGCGGCGGCCAGCAGCCGTGGCGTGAATTCGATGCGCGGTGCGAGGAAGTCGCGCCCGGTCTTTGACGCGGTAGCTCTGCGCGAGCGCCGTCGGCTTCGGCATGCCCTGCTCGCCCGGATGCCATTCGGCCACCCAGGTCAGATCGCCCACCTTCGCCTGCGACACCGCAAGCACCGTGCCGGGGATTGAGCCCGCACTGTGGTTGAAATAGCGCAATGCGTAGCCCGCGTCACCCGGCCGCGCGCAGCAGCAACGTCATGTCCTGCCCCCAGTTGCCGGTGATCACCGAGTCGGCCTCGGTTGCCCGGATCTTGGCAACGTAAGGCGCGAAATCTTTCACGCGGCCTATTCGCGTGGAAGTCCTCGCCGACGAACGCGATGTCCGGCCGAACGGCGGCAACCATCTGCCGGCCGTAACTTGCCCATTGCCGGCCATGCGCGTAGTCCTGGTTCAACAGGTAGATTTTCTTGATGCCGTCCTGCGTCTTGATGTAGTTGGCGATCGCCTGCATCTTCATCGCGGTGCTGGCCTCGGTCTGGAAGTACCAGAAGCTGCAGTTCTTGCCCGTCATGTCCGGGTCGATCGACGAATGGTTCAGCACCAGCACGCGCTGCTCGGGGTTGCGCTCGTTGTGCTTGTTCACCGCACCGACCAGCGAAGCGACCACCGATGAGCCTGAGCCACCCGTCAGGATCACGCGCGCGCCCTGGTCGATCGCGGCTTTCAGTGCACTCTGGCTTTCCTGCGCGGACAACTTGCTGTCGAACTTCAGCAGCTCGAACGGCATGCCGAGCAGTTGCACCGCCATTCGCGTTGATGTCCTCGACCGCATATTGCAGATGGTTCAGCATCAGTTCGCCGACGCTGGCGAACGGGCCGGACAACGGATCGATGTAGGCGAGCTTGTAGGTTTGCTGTGCGGAGGCGCCCACGGCGCAGCCCAGCGCAGGCGGCGGCACAGCGACGGCGGCACGCGTGCACATCGGGGCGGAACGGGTCATGGAAAAGTCTCCTGTTCTGAAAACGGATGACTCAACGGCGTTGCCGCCGGGCCGAGGCGCGCCAGCGAGCCCGCCTTCACGGCCCACCACGCGACCGTCTCAAACGCGACCGCATGCGCTGCAGCCGCGATGGTGCAATCCCGACGGCACGATCCGACTACCCTGACAGACCCTGATGCGGCGGCGCTTCGAAGTCCGCCGCCGACCCGCTGAGCAAAAACACCGAAGGAGACACAGCAACATGGCGTCCGCTTTCGGCCCCAGCCTCTCCAGACGCCGATGCGCCGCTCGCACGAGCACCTGCGCGCGCATGCGCGCAGCACGCCCGACCGTGTGGCCTACCTCTGGTACGGCTGCCGAGATCACGTTCGCCCAACTTGACGCCTGGAGCGACGGCTTCGCGTCCCGGCTGGCCGAGTTGGGCGTCGCCAAAGGCGAGCCGGTCGCGCTCTTCCTGAACAACTGCCCGCAGTACGTGATTGCGCACTACGGCATCCAGAAGCTCGGAGGCGTCGTCTGCCCGTGCGGGCCGCTCTACAAAGAGCACGAGCTTGCCTATCAGTTGAATGACCTGAAAGCGCGCGTGATCGTCGCGGCGGCGAGCCTGCTGCCGGTGCTGGTCGAAGGTCCGCGCCGACACGCCCGCGCTCGAACACGTGTTCACGACGCGGCACGCGGCGATGTTGCCGGCCGCACCGGCGCTCGACCTGCCGCCCGATCTGGCGGCCGACCGTGGCGACTGCGACGCCGAACTGCCCCGGGCACGCTGGATTTCCTGCAAGCCTGCCGAAAGCGGTGCCAAGCCGCCTGCGGTCTCGATCGACATCGACGAGGACGTCGCGCTGATGACCTACACGTCCGGCACCACCGGCCTGCCCAAAGGCGCGATGCTGACGTTCCGCAACGCGCTCTACAAGACCCGCGTGTCGGTCGAGTCGCGCGGCATCGACGAGCACGACGTGCTGCTCGCGGTCGCCCCGCTCTATCACATCGCCGGCATGCTGATGGGCGTGAATCTCGGCATCTATTCGGGCGCGCCACCGTGCTGCTGCACCGGTTCGATCCGAAACCGTGCTGCAGGCAATTGACCACCACCGCGTGACCTGGTGGTACAGCATCGCCCCGATGAACGTCGCGGTGATGGCGGTGCCCGACGCCAGGGCGACTACGACCTGAGCACTCTGCGCGAGAACACCGTGACGAGCTTTGGCATCACCTACACGCAGGCGCTGGCCGAACAGTGGCAGGCGTTCGCGCCCAACTGCCGATCGATGGAAGCCGCCTACGGCCTGAGCGAGACGCACACGATGGACAGCAGCATGCCGCCCGACGCGGTGCGCTGGGGCACGCACGGCACCGCGGTGCCGGGCAACGAAATCCGCATCCTCGATCCCGACAGCGGCGCCGAGATGCCCACGGGCGAGCACGGCGAAATCGTGCTGAAGAGCGCGGGCGTGTTCAAAGGCTACTGGAACAAACCGGAAGCCACCGCACAGACACTGCGAGATGGCTGGGTGCACACCGGCGATATCGGCAAGATCGACGCGGACGGCTATCTGACCTTCATTGGCCGTTTCAAGGAAATGATCAAAGTCTCCGGCTACAGCGTGTTTCCGGAAGAGGTCGAAACCATTTTGATCAAGCACCCGCAGATCGCACAGGCGGCCGTCATCGGCGTGCCCGATCCGGAAAAGGGCGAGGTCGTCAAGGCCTTCATCGTGAAAAAGCCGGACGCTGATCACATCGATGCGGCCGAGCTGATCCAGTGGGCGCGCGAACACATGGCCAGCTACAAGGCGCCGCGCGAAGTCTGCGTTCATCGACGTGCTGCCTGCCACCGGCGCCGGCAAGGTGCTGCGCCGGCTGCTCAAAGACCGACAGGCCTGAAGCAAATGCAGCGCTTTCGAAAAATCCTGATCGCGAATCGCGGCGAGATCGCGGTGCGGCTGGTGCGCGCGCTGCAGGACCTCGGCATCGGCGAGTGTGGCGGTGCATTCGAAGGACGACGCCGATGCGCTGCATGTGCGCCTGGCAGACGCAGCGGTTTCGATCGACGCGACCGGACCGGACGCCTATCTGAACGGCACGCGCCTGATCGAAGTCGCACAACGCACAGGCTGCGACGCCGTGCATCCGGGCTACGGCTTTTTGTCCGAGCGCGCCGACTTCGCGCAAGCCGTGAGCGACGCGGGCCTGTCTTCATCGGCCCGACACCCGCGCAACTCGCGCTGTTCGGCGACAAGGCGCAGGCACGCGCGCTGGCCGCGCGCTGCGGTGTGCCGCTGCTGCCGGGCAGCGACGATGCGGTCGACCTGGCGCAGGCGCAGGCTTTCATGCACAGCCTGCCGGCAAGGACCGGCGTGATGCTCAAGGCGATCGGCGGCGGCGGCGGGCGCGGCATGCGGGCGGTGCTGCGTGCCGACGAACTGACGCAGGCCTTCGAGCGCTGCACGGCGGAAGCGCGAGCCGCATTCGGCGTCGAAGGGCTCTACGTCGAACGCCTGATGCCGCATGCGCGCCATCTCGAAGTGCAGATCGTGGGCGACGGCGAAGTGGTCGTAAGCCTCGGAGAGCGCGAATGCACGCTGCAGCGCCGCTTTCAAAAACTCGTCGAGATCGCGCCGAGCCCGACCTTGTCGCCGCGCCTGCGCGAAGCCATCACCGCCGCTGCGCTGACGATGGCACGCGAGGTGCGCTATTCGAATCTGGGCACGTTCGAGTTTCTGGTCGACGACACGCCCGACAGCGATCTGCCGTTCGTCTTCATCGAATGCAACCCGCGGCTGCAGGTCGAACACACGGTGACCGAGCAGGTCACGGGGCTCGACCTGGTGCGGCTGCAGCTCGGCGTCGCAGCGGGCCAGCCACTGTCCGCACTCGGGCTCGATCCCGCTGCCCCGCCAGCGCCGCGCGGCTTTGCGATCCAGTGGCGCATCAACGCCGAGACCTTGCAGGCCGATGGGCAGACCAAGGCATCGACCGGGCGCCTCTCGCGCTTCGAGTTGCCGTCCGGCCCCGGCATTCGCGTCGACACGCACGGCTTTGCGGGCGCGGCGCCTTCGCCGCACTTCGATACGTTGCTCGCCAAACTGATCGTGCAGGTGCCGACGAACAGCGAAGCGGGCTTTGCTGCGGCGGTGCGGCGGTCCCAACGCGCGCTGGCCGAGTGCCGAATCGACGGCGTGGCCACCAACGTCGCGCTGCTGCGCGCGATTGCCGCGTTGCCCGCGTTCGCAAGCCAGCAGGTGCATACACGGCTGTTGGAGCAGCAGTTGCCGCAGTTGCTCGCAGCGGCCCACGCGATCGCAGCGGATCAAGTGGCGGATGCTCCTGAAACTGTAGCTGAAAATGATTACTCCACAAGCCATCCTGCGGTTTTCGATGCACAAATCAACCCCGACTGGCGGCCCGTACGCGCGCCGATGGCCGCGCGCGTGGTGCAGCTCGACGCGGCCGTCGGCGACCTGCTGAACAGCGGCGGTGCGATCGCCGTGCTCGAGGCGATGAAGATGCAGCACCTGCTGCTGGCCGACGCGCCGGGTCGCGTGGTGGGGCTGCGTGCAGAGCCCGGCGCGTACGTCGCGGAAGGCGACGTGCTGGCCTGGCTGGAGCCGGTGGCACACGAAGCGGTGCCCGATGCGGACCGCACCGCGCAAGACCCCGACGCGATTCGGCCCGACCTGCAAAAAGTCATCGACCGCCATGCGTTCACGCTCGACGAGAACCGGCCGCGCGCGATCGCCAAGCGCCACGCGCACGGTGGCCGAACCGCGCGCGAGAACATCGCCGATTTCTGCGACGAAGGCAGCTTTCTCGAATACGGCGCGCTCGCGATCGCCGCGCAAAGCGCCCGACGCAGCCTGCCCGACCTGATCGAAAACACGCCGGCCGACGGCATGGTGACCGGCACCGCGACCGTGAACGCCAACGCGTTCGGCGCGGAAGCCGCGCGCTGCGCCGTGATGAGCTACGACTACACCGTGCTCGCCGGCACGCAGGGCTTTCGCAACCACGCAAAGACCGACCGATTGCTCGCGCTCGCGCATCGTTCGAAGCTGCCGGTGGTGCTGTTCGCCGAGGGCGGCGGCGGCCGGCCCGGCGACACCGATGTGGCCATCGTGGCCGGCCTGCACGTGCACACCTTTGCCGCGTTCGCGAAGTTGAACGGCCATGTGCCCGTGATCGGCGTCGTCGCCGGCCGCTGCTTTGCCGGCAACGCGGCACTGCTCGGTTGCTGCGACGCGATCATCGCCACCGCCCACAGCAACATCGGCATGGGCGGCCCCGCGATGATCGAAGGCGGCGGTCTGGGCACGTTCGCGCCCGAGCAGATCGGGCCGAGCCGGGTGCAGCATGGCAACGGCGTGATCGACGTGCTGGCCGCGGATGAAGCCGAGGCGGTTGCAGCGGCGAAGCTGTATGTGTCTTTTTTCCAGGGCCGCACTTCAGACTGGCAGGCGGCAGACATGCGTCAATTGCGCCATCTGGTGCCGGAAAACCGATTGCGCGCCTACGACACGCGGGCTGTCATGCAGGCACTTGCCGACACCGGTTCGCTGCTGCCGCTGCGCACCGGCTTCGGCCACGGCATTCACACCGCGCTCGCGCGCATCGAAGGTCGGCCGGTCGGGCTTGATCGCGAACAACCCGCTGCATCTGGGCGGCGCGATCGATGCCGATGCGGCCGACAAGGCCGCGCGCTTCATGCAGCTTTGCAACGCGCACGGTCTGCCCATCGTGAGTCTGGTCGACACACCGGGGTTCATGGTCGGCCCGGAGATGGAAACGAAGGCGCAGGTGCGCCACGTGAGCCGCATGTTCATCGCGGCCGCGCACCTGCGCGTGCCCTGCTTCGCCGTGGTGCTGAGGAAAGGCTACGGCCTGGGCGCGATGGCGATGACGGCCGGCAGCTTTCATGCACCGCACTTCATCGTCTCCTGGCCGACCGGCGAGTTCGGGGGCATGGGGCTCGAAGGGGCGGTGCGGCTCGGCTACCGGAAGGAACTCGAAGCGCTGCCGGCCGGGCCTGAGCGCGACGCGCTGTACGACCGGCTGGTGGCCGAGCACTACCAACGCGGCCACGCGATCAACATGGCGCAGACGCTCGAGATCGATGCGGTGATCGACCCGGCCGAGACGCGGCGTTGGCTCGCGCGGGGGTTGGAGCGGGCGCCGGTCGATGCCGACGGAGCAGCGCGGTTCGTCGATGCCTGGTGAGCTGAGAATAGTCTGCCGTTTACCGATACACGGTATGCCGATGCCGAATGGTCGTTCAGTCCCTTTCTGACGCGGACACTCAAAGGTTGTTCACCACGGGTAAGTGCAGACGGTTTACCAACATTGCGAATGCGGCTGAGCGAAAGCTTGCGCAACTCGATACTGCGCCATCGGTGGAATTCATCGCCCGACCGTCCGGCAACGACCTCAAGTTTTTCAATGGCTTCTGGCGTGTACGCATCAACGCACCGTGGCGGCTGATGTTCATGCGGGGTGACGCCGGACCCTATGAGGTGAAGATCGGCGACCCTTACCAACAGACACGCAGACCCTCTTCAATCCATGTTCAGAAACGGAATGCGGCCAGTACATCCCGGCGAAGTGCTGCGGGAAGACCATCTGGCGCCGCTCAACATGAGCGCCAACGCGCTTGCGACGGCGCTGCACGTGCCCGCGTCACGCATCAACCACATCGTGCTGGAGCGTCGTGGTGTTACCGCAGACACTGCGTCGCGGCTCGCTCGCTATTTCGGCGGGGATGACGTGGACGCGCAAGGCTGGATCAATCTGCAGGCAATCTACGACCTCAAGGTGGCGCAGAAAGCGGTCGGCAAACCGATTGCGAAGCAGGTCAGCCCCACCAGACCCGAGACGGCAACCGGCGTTGCCTGATTTGGACCACCGCTTCCGACCCCTAACGCCGCAGCGCCGCCACTTCCCCGCGCAACGCACGCAATTCGGCCATCACATCCGTCATTGACGGCTCGGCCGTCATCCCATTGGCCTTGTCATCGAGCACGGCCTGCGCCGCCTGCTTCTCCATATCGGCCTCCTTGAACGTCTGCATCGCGCCCACGATCACGCCGATGAACAGGTTCAGCATCGTGAACGTCGCGATCAGGATGAACACGATGAAAAACAGCCACGCGTAACCGTGCAGCTCCATCACGGGCCGCACGATGCCCATCGACCAGCTTTCGAGCGTCATGATCTGGAACAAGGTGTAGAGCGAGCGGCCCAGACCGCCGAACCAGTCCGGAAAATCGGCGCCGAAGAGATTGGTCGCAATCACCGCCATTACATAGAAGATCAGCCCCATCACCGCGCCGATCGAAGCCAGTCCGGGGATCGCACCGAGCAGCCCGCCCACCACCTGCCGCATCGACGGCACCACGGTCAGAATGCGCAGCACCCGCAACACGCGCAGCGCGCGCAGCACCGCGAACGGCCCGCTGGCCGGCACCAGCGCGATCGCAACCACCACGAAGTCGAACACCCCCCACGGGTTGCGAAAGAACGCGCCGCGCAGCACCGCGATGCGCGCGGCGATCTCCAGCACGAACACCGCGAGGATCGCGTGATCGACCCCCTGCAGCACGCCGCCCCAGCGCGCCATCACGGCGGGCGACGTCTCCAGCCCCAGGATGATCGCGTTGAGGACGATGAGCGTGAGCACCGTATGCTGCACGGCCGGCTTCGCGAGCCAGACCGACAGGCGCGTTCGCCAGCTCGACGCCTGCGGTGGGGGTGGCGGATCCATGGACGGCGTGGGCGGCGAGGACTCGGGAAGCGACATGAATGCGACGGCGTGGACAAACGGAGCAGGTTAAACGAGCCGCTGGCCTTCGGCGCCGCGAAATGCCGATCGGTGGGTTCGCAAAAACCGGAATGAAAGAAAGTCTTGGGAAATCGGCTTCGCCGTGTCCCGATAGCCGACCCACGCAACCGCTCAGGCGGCGGCCAACCCCTTCAGACCAGCCGGATATGGAGCCGCCTGCCTATCGCTTGCAAGGCTGCAGCGATCGTGTCGATCTTGGTTGGATGATGCAGCTCCTTCAGGCGTGAGACCTCCTGCGGACGGGTGTCCATCAGGCGCGCCCGCTCGGCCGGGCGTTTGCCTTGCGCGATCATCTCGTTGAGCGCCAGCACCTTGGCCGACATGCTGGCCGGCAGTGAATCGCCCCGAATTCCCTAGACACTTGTGAGCCGTTGGGAATGGCGTTGTTCGAACTCCACCGGCGAGAGGTCACCGGCAGTGCCGTGTCGCCGGGTTGGGTTGTAGAACATGTCGATGTAGCTGAAGACGTCGATTCTGGCGTCGCCGCGCGTCGGGTATATCTGCACCTCCCATTGATGCCTCACGTTTGAGGCTCGAAGGTGTCTAGAAAACCCGGGGCGATTCAGCCAAACGCCTCGAGTTGCGCAAACTCGCGGTACAGCGGCGTGTCGAAGAACGCCTGTTCCATGGCTGGGTCTGATAGGCTGAACCACTGCTGCATGAAGTGCACGCGCAGCATCGTCTCCGGCGCGAAAGGCGGCCGACCGTTCTTTCCTTGCGAACAGTGCGGCGCGATCGGTTCAACCAGTGCGGCCCGAGGCACGACGCGTCCCATCCGATCGAGGAACTCGCGCTTGCGGGTCATCTCGGCAGACAGCTTCAACTCAAGACTTGCTTGCTTCATGAGACAAGAGGAGGCCACGCAACCTCGCTGACTGGCAGAGACGGGCGCGGGTTATGCAGAATTTCCTCAGGTCATTGAAGTGCAAGTCCCAAGTAAGGCGCGGTCCGGCTGTCCGGTGCGGCCGCCACTTCGGCCGGCGTGCCCTGGGCCACGATGCGGCCGCCCCGCTCGCCCGCCCCAGGCCCGATGTCGATCACCCAGTCGCACGCGGCCACCATGCGCATGTCATGCTCGACCACGACCACGGTGTTGCCAGCGGCGGCCAGACCTTCGAGCTGGACCAACAGGCGATCGACGTCGGCCGGGTGCAGGCCGGTGGTGGGCTCGTCCAGCACATACAGCGTGCGGCCGCGCGGCTGCTGGCGCTGCAGTTCGGTGGCGAGCTTGATGCGCTGCGCCTCGCCGCCGCTGAGTTCCGTGGCCGGCTGGCCGAGCCGCAAGTAGCCCAGGCCGATGTCGCGCAGCACGCTGAGCGAGCGCAACACCTGCGGTTCGTCGGCGAATGCCGTGCAGGCCGCTTCCACGGTCAGGTTCAGCACGTCGGCAATCGACAGCCCGTTCCACAGAATCTCCAGCGTAGCCGGGTTGTAGCGCGCACCGTGGCAGGCGGAGCAGGGTGCGTACACGCTTGGCATGAAGAGCAGCTCCACACTCACGAAGCCTTCGCCTTCGCAGACCTCGCAGCGCCCCTTGGCGACGTTGAACGAAAAGCGCCCAGCGTCGTAATGGCGCTTGCGCGCGGCCGGGGTGGCGGCGAACAACTTGCGCACGGTGTCGAAGAGCCCGGTGTAGGTCGCGAGGTTGGAGCGCGGTGTGCGGCCGATGGGTTTTTGGTCCACCTGCACCAGACGCTGGATGCGTTCGCCGCCGGCTGCGATGCGGCCGGCCAGCGGCGTGACCATCGGCCAGACGTCGTCTGAAAGCCCTTCGGCATCATGGGCCACCGCACCGGCTTCTTCCTCTGCATCCGCCTTCCAGGGGCGCCCCAGATGAGCCGACACCAGCTCCAGCAGCGCCTGACTCACCAAGCTCGATTTGCCGGAGCCCGAGA
This sequence comes from uncultured beta proteobacterium, assembly GCA_963761295.1. Taxonomy (GTDB): domain Bacteria; phylum Pseudomonadota; class Gammaproteobacteria; order Burkholderiales; family Burkholderiaceae_C; genus JBBPYC01. The sequence continues at coordinate 136,331 of CAVXGG010000017.1, read as the reverse complement.
CGCCGGTAACCGCCGTCATGCAGGCCAGCGGAAAAGCGACATCGAGTCCTTGCAGATTGTTGCGGGTGATGCCTTCCAGCCGCAGCCAGCCCTCAGGGCGGCGCGGCGTTCGCTGTAGCCTGACGCCTGCGGCTGCAGCCCCGAACAGATAGCGCCGCGTCTGTGAGCGTTCGACTCCGGCCAGGCCTTCGGGCGGGCCACTGTAGAGCACTTCGCCGCCGTGCTCGCCGGCGGCTGGCCCGACGTCCACCAACCAGTCGGCGCGGCGCATGGTGGCCACATCGTGCTCCACCACGAACAGCGAATTGCCCGCGGCTTTCAAGCCCTGCAATGCGGTCAGCAGCGCCTCGCCGTCCGCGGGATGCAAGCCGGCCGATGGCTCGTCCAGCACATATACCACCCCGAACAGATGCGAGGACAACTGCGACGCGAGCCGCAGGCGTTGCAGCTCGCCCGGCGAGAGTGTGGGTGTGGTGCGGTCGAGCGACAGATAACCGAGCCCCAGATCGATCAACGCGCGCACGCGCTGGCGCAGATCGGTGGCCAGCCGCTGGGCCGCGATCACCTTCTCTTCGGACCGCCAAGGGGTGCGATGCACATCGGGCGCGGCCACATGCGCGGTGTGGGTGGTAGCACGTCGCTTTCCCGTCGGGCTGCTGGCAGCGGCCGGCGCTTCTTCTTCGCCCAGCCGGCCTTCGGCAGCGGGGCGCAGCCGTTCGGCGAGCGCGATAAGCGGCAGCTGCGACAAGCTGCCGATGTCGAGCCCCGCGAAGGTGACCGTCAGCGCCTCGGGCTTGAGCCGCTTGCCCTGGCACAGCGGGCAGACGGTGCCCACCATGAACTGCGCCACGCGCTTTTTCATCAGTGCGCTCGGGCTGTTCGCGAAGGTGTGCAGCACATAGCGCCGCGCGCCGGTGAACGTGCCCATGTAGCTGGGCACGAGCTTGCGCCGGACCGCGTCCTGCGCCTCGGCGCGGGTGTAACCCGCGAACACGGGCACGGTGGGCTGCTCGTCGGTGAACAGGATCCAGTCGCGCAGCTTTTTAGGCAGCTTTCGCCAGGGCACGTCCACGTCATGACCCAGCGTGGTCAGAATATCGCGCAGGTTCTGCCCCTGCCAGGCGCTCGGCCATGCGGCCACGGCACGTTCGCGGATGGTCAGCGTGTCGTCGGGCACCATCGACTGCTCGGTCACTTCGTACGTCTTGCCCTGCCCGTGGCAGCGCGGGCAGGCGCCCTGCAACGTATTGGGAGAGAAGTCTTCCGCATACAGCATCGGTTGGTGGTCGGGGTAGCGACCAGCGCGCGAGTAGAGCAGGCGCAGCAGGCTCGACAAGGCTGCCACGCTGCCCACGGAAGAACGCGTGCTGGGCACCCCACGCTGCTGCTGCAACGCCACCGCCGGCGGCAGGCCTTCGATGCTGTCGACCTGCGGGACGCCGGCCTGCACGATCAGGCGGCGTGCGTACGGCGCCACCGATTCCAGGTAGCGGCGCTGCGCTTCGGCAAACAGGGTGCCGAAAGCGAGCGAGGATTTGCCGGAGCCGGAAATCCCCGTGAACACCACCAACGCATCGCGCGGGATGTCGATGTCGACGTTTTTGAGGTTGTGCTCGCGGGCGCCGCGCACGCGGACCATGCCGCGCGAATCTGGATCGGGAGTCATCAAGGGCGACAGGACGGAAAGATACGAGGTTGACAGGGTGAGTTGCTCCGGGTGCCGCACAAGCTGTCTCGTTCAAGTCTAGTTGTCACCCAGAGGTCTTGAACGCGTTGCAGCCCGGTTGCTTCAATGCTTGCGAATCGCGAATAGAAAACCAACAGCCAAGAGCCACAACGGGCGGCCGCGGGCGCACGCGCCTTTTTCGCTCGCGAGCGCGTCTGTACCGCTTGCCATGCCCGTTGAAATGCAAGTCATGCAGCAGCCCGGCATGGGCATGGCGTTTGCCAACGTGGGCAGCAAGCCATCAGCCCCATCCCGAACAACCCCATTGCCTTTCATGACCTTTGTCATTGACGCGCATCTTCACTGCACCGGCCAGGAGCGAATCTCGGACGTTTTGCAGACGCTTGACGATGCGGAGGTCGACATCGGGGTATTGCTTGCGCCGTTTCTGTCCGATGGTTTTTCGCTCGACGACCCCGCGTCACTGGTGCGCGCGAATTCGCATCTGGCGGCGCTGGTCAAAGGCCACGGCGATCGGCTGGTCGGGCTCGGGGTGGTCAACCCGCTCGCCACAGGCGCGGTGGCCGAAGTGCGGCGGGCCATTGATGCGGGCCTGTCCGGCTTGAAGATGGTGCCAAGTGGCTGGTACCCGTATGACGACGCGGTGCAGCCAGTGTTTGCTGAAGCGGCGGCCTTGCGGCTGCCGCTGTTGTTTCACAGCGGCATCTTTATCGATGGTCGATCGGGTCGCTTTTGCCGACCCACGTTTTTCGAAGCGCTGCGTGCCCACCCAGGTGTGCGCGTGACGTTGGCGCATCTGGGTTGGCCCTGGACCGATGAGGCCATCGCGGTGGGGCTGATCGACCGCATCCACGGGGTGCCCGATGCGCAGGCGGCGTTCCGCTTCGACCTGTCGTTCGGCCCGCCGCCGCCGTACCGACTCGAGGTGCTGCGACGGGCGCTCGACGTGCTCGGTCCGGGCTTGTTGCAGTATGCGAGTGATTGCTTCCTGCCGTGCAGCGGCGCCCAGATCCGCGAACGCAAGGGGTGGCTCGTCGACCTGCTCGATGCGCTGGGCCTTGGACGCCCCCGCGCGCGATGCCATCTGGAGCGGTACGGCCGCCGCTTGGCTTGGCCGTGAGGTGCCTTCCATGCGGCTCGCCTCGCCAGTGGCTTCGCGAGCGCACTCGACGCAGGCGGTGGATGAAGGCGCGCCGTTGTCGTGGAAGAGTGGCTCTGGTCCGCTGCAAATGCGGCGCTTCTGTTGCTGATGCCTAATGCGTGTTCTGTCAAACAAAAAAATCCGTGTGCTCGAAGTGATCGGCAATGCCATCGTCGGCGGTATGGAAAGCTGGGTCGAACAGCTCGTGACGCGGCTGCCGGCCGAGCGCTTCCAGGTCGAAGCGCTGTGCCCGTTCGAGAGCGCGTTCACCGACCGGCTGCGCACCGCCGGCATCGACGTCACGATCGTGCCGATGCCCGAGAGCCCGCTGTGGGATTCGATCCAGGCGGCCACCACGCTCGTCAAATCGCAGCACATCGATCTGCTGCACGCCCACCTGCCGAACGCCCATGTGCTGGCCGGGCTGGTCGGCCGCCTCACTGGCCGGCCGGTGCTGACGACGATTCACGGTCGGCAAATGACGACGCTCGATCTGGAAGTGCACCGGACCTGCTCGACGCATGTGAGCGTGGTGTGCCGCCACAGCCACTTCCATGCGCTGGCGCTGGGCGCCGCGCCCGAGCTGCTTAGCTGCGAGACCAATGGCGTCGATACGGATCGATTTCAGCCGGCCGAGCGGCGCTCGCGTGTGCTGCGCGATGCGTTGCGGCTGGACGACGCCGTGCCGCTGGTGGGCTTCATCGGCCGCCTGTCGCCTGAGAAGGGCCCCGAAGTGTTCGTGCGCGCTGCCATGCTGCTCAAGGCCCTTCATCCACCAGCGCATTGTGTGCTGGTTGGCGAAGGGCCGATGGAAGCCGGGCTGCGCCAACTGGTGAAGAAACTGCGGCTGTCCGGCCACGTGCATTTCGCCGGACTCGTGCGCGATATGCCGGCTGTCTACCAGGACCTCGACCTGACCATCAGCAGCTCGCATTCGGAGGCGATGCCGCTGGCCGTGATGGAGGCGATGTCCAGCGGACTGCCCGTGGTCGCCGCCCGCGTCGGCGGCGTGCCCGAGATCGTGGTGCACGGGCAGACCGGCTGGCTGGTCGGCCCGGGCGACTTCGAAGACATTGCCAGTCGTGCGGCCGGGCTGCTGGCCGACCCGGCTGCGCGTGCGGACATGGGCCAGCACGCACGCACGCATGCGCTCGCCCGACTGGGCACCCAGGCCAGTACGGCACGGGTCGAGCAGTTGATGACGCGCATCGTCGCAACCGCACCTGTGCAGCCGCTGGCCTACATGGCGACGACCATGCCGACCGCCGCGGTCGATGACACGTCGGTGCCGCAGCGGCCACGCGCCGTGCAAAACGGCAGCGCACTGAGTCAGACGCAATGAGCGCAGGCGTCGACGACATCGGTCGATCACCACACATCCATCCGTTTCGAGGTTTCTGGATGGGCGGCTACGAAGGCGCCGACCACGTGAACAGCCGCGGTTTGCCGCTCGACATGGGGCAGGCGACCGGCCACAGCGAACGGGTCGAGCAAGACCATCGCAACGCCGCCAGAGCGGGCATTGCCGTGGTGCGTGAAAGCATCGGCTGGCGCTTGAGCGAGCCGAGCGCCGGAGTCATCGACCTGAGCCGTGCGCTGCGCACTGCGCGCAGCGCGCATGCACACGGTCTGCAGGTGGTTTGGACCCTGATGCATTATGGGATGCCACCCAACCTGAGCCTGTTCGACGATATGCTGTGCGAGCGCCTCGCGCGCTTCGCCGCCCGCGTGGCCGACGCGTTGCAGCCGTGGCATGTGGGCACGCCGGTTTTCAATGTCGTCAACGAGATCGGCTTTACTGCGTGGGCGGCCACGAGCAGCAATCTGCTGCATCCCTACTTGGGCAGCAGCGATCCCGCGGTTGCTCAAGCAGCCGGCTACGACGTCAAGCAGCGGCTGGTGCGTGCCACACTGGCTGCAATGGACGCGATCCGACAAGTGGACGGCGCCTCAGCCCGCTTTATTCAGGTGGAGCCGGTCGTCCACGTCGTGCCGCCAGGCGATCGCCCCGATTTGCAAGAAGTCGCCAACCAAGCCATCGCGCATCAATGGCAGGTGTGGGACATGCTGGTCGGCCGGCTCGAGCCGCAGCTGGGCGGTTGTGCCGATGCGCTCGACGTGATCGGCTTGAACCATTACCACAGTGGCCAATGGGAGCACGGCAGCGATGAGCGGCTTTGGTGGCACCGGCGGGACCCGCGCCGACGGCCGCTGTGCGCTCTGCTCGGCGACGTCTGGCAGCGCTATCACCGCCCCATGATCCTGGCCGAGACCAGCCATGTGGGTGATGGTCGCACCGCCTGGTTCAACGAAGTCGCTGGCGACGCGCTGCGCGTGCGCGCAGACGGCGTGCCGCTGCAAGGCGTGTGTCTGTATCCGTTGATCGATCGCCCCGATTGGGAAGACCCAGGCCATTGGCACCGCAGCGGACTCTGGGACATAGCCACCGCCACCGCCAGCAAAGCGGACGTACCTACGTCCACCACTGCACCATCCGTCGACGCTGCCGACCCCCCGGATCGGCTGGCGCGTACCCTGTATCTGCCCTATGCACAGGCACTTCATCGTTGGCAGGCGCAACTGCAGGCCGACGCAACCGATTCACAAGGACCGTTGATGCATCTGATCGTTTTCTCGCACCTGCGCTGGGGGTTCGTCTACCAGAGGCCGCAACATCTGATGTCGCGTTTGAGCCGAGATTACAAGATCGTGTTCATCGAAGAGCCGGTGCCAACCGATGGCGAACCTTGTCTGGACCGCTCCGCGCAAGGCCCGAATCTCGACGTGCTGGTGCCGCGCACGCGCGCCGGTGCGCCGGGCTTCAACGACGAGCAGATGCCGCAGATTCAAGCGCTGTTGCAGGACTACCTCGCGCTCGAAGGCATCACCGATTACGTAGTTTGGCTCTACACACCGCTGGCGCTGCCGATGCTGGAATCGTTGACGCCGAAAGCGGTGGTGTACGACTGCATGGACGAGCTTTCGGCCTTTCTGCATGCGCCCGCGCAACTGCGCGAGCGCGAAGCACGGCTGCTTGCCACCGCCGACCTGGTGCTGACCGGTGGGCCCGCGCTGTATGAGGCCAAGCGGGCGTACAACCCGAACGTGCATTGCGTGCCGAGCTCGGTGGAAGCCGAACATTTCGCGCCCGCTGGTCTGGACCTCCACGGCTTCGAGGCACACGAAGCCGCGCGGCTGCAGCAATACATCGCCCACCCGAGATTTGGGTTTTTCGGCGTGATCGACGAGCGCTTCGATCTCGCACTGCTCGGCGCGCTGGCCGACGCCGAACCCGACTGGCAGATCGTGCTGGCTGGGCCGGTCGTCAAGATCGATCAGGACACGTTGCCGCGCCGTCCCAACATCCACTGGCTCGGCATGCAGTCGTACGCACGGCTGCCGCATCTGCTGGCGGGTTGGGATGTGTGTCTGATGCCGTTCGCGATCAACGAGGCGACGCGCTTCATCAGTCCGACCAAGACGCTCGAGTACCTTGCCGGCAAGAAGCCGGTCGTCAGCACGCCGGTGCGCGATGTGGCGGTGCTGTACGGTAGTGCGGTGCGCATCGCGCCCGCCGGGCCCGCGTTCATCGATGCGTGCCGCGACGCGTTGGCGTCCGCTGCGCACTCTGCATGGGCCGACACCCCACACGGCCGGGCGGCGGCCGAGTTGCTGAGTGCGTCGTCCTGGGATCGCACCGCCGCGCGTGTGCATCGATTGATCGAGGCAGCGATCGACCCGGCGGCGCATACGAACGCGCAGCCGCGTATGGACACGATGGTTGTAGACGCCGAGGCCGTGGCGGCCGATTCGCTGCAGGCCTCTCTGTTGCGTGCCGCGCCGTTGCCCTCGGCGCGCGGCGCAGTTGTTGCCAAGTAGACAGCCCCTAAAAAGCGCATCCCGTTATGAGTTGCGTGAGCTTTAAAAGCGCAGCGATCCAACTCCCGCCGAGCCGTTGAGCCCGGCCATTGGCCACTTAGGCATTTTTTAGAAGATTTATGGACAAGATCAGCAAAGGCTTCGAGCGCGCCGCGCAGTCGTCGGTTCCGGGCCACGCAGGGTTCGACTACTTGGTGGTGGGCGCTGGTTTTGCGGGCAGCGTGCTGGCCGAGCGGCTGGCAAGCCAGCTGGATGCGCGCGTGCTCGTGATCGACAAGCGACCGCACATCGGCGGCAACGCGTTCGATCGGTACGACGACCACGGGGTGTTGATCCACCCGTATGGCCCGCACATCTTTCACACCAACGCGGTCGACATCTTTCAGTACTTGTCGCAGTTCACCAAATGGCGCCCGTACCAGCACCGCGTGCTGGCCAGCGTCGACGGGCAACTGGTGCCGATTCCGATCAATCTGGACACCGTGAACCGCCTGTACGGGATGCAGCTGACCGCGTTCGAGATGGACGAATGGCTGGCTTCAGTGGCCGAGCCATGCGCGGAGATTCGCACGTCGGAAGACGTCGTGGTGTCGAAAGTTGGCCGCGACCTGTATCAGAAGTTCTTCCGCGGCTACACGCGAAAGCAATGGGGCATGGACCCCTCGGAGCTCGATGCGAGCGTGACCGCGCGCGTACCGACCCGCACCAACCGCGATGACCGCTATTTCTCGGACACATTCCAGATGATGCCCCGTCATGGGTACACGCGGATGTTCGAGTCGATGCTCTCGCATCCGAACATCAGCGTCATGCTGCAGACCGATTTCCAAGACGTGGTCGATCTGCTGCCGTGGAAGCATCTGATCTACACCGGACCGATCGATGCGTTCTTCCACCACAAGCACGGCAAGCTGCCCTACCGCAGCCTTGCCTTCGAACACGTGCACCACGCGGTCCCGCAGTGGCAGGCGGTCGGCACCATCAACCACCCGAACGACTGCGCGTACACGCGGGTTACCGAGTTCAAGCACCTGACGGGCCAGCAGCACACCGGCACGTCGCTGGTCTACGAGCACGCGTGTGCAGAAGGCGATCCTTACTACCCCGTGCCAACGGCCGCCAGTGCCGCACTGTACGAGCGCTACCGTGAAGAAGCCGACGCACTGCCCGACGTCACGTTCGTCGGTCGGCTGGCGAGCTACCGCTACTACAACATGGACCAGGTGGTGGGCCAGGCGTTGACGGCGTTCAAGCGGCTGCGCGCGGCCAAGACGATTGAAGGCGCAGCGGACGGTGTCTTGCCGACGCAGGAACTGGCGCAGCCGGTCACCTGATTGGCGCCCGCTGGAATCTGTGGATCGGTCAGCGTGACCACTGACTGTTTGCAATCTTCCAGTCATATGGTGCTAACCCAACGTGATAGTGAACCGCCCGGGGAATCGTGGAGTCTTGCCTCGGCTGACGACACAGCGGGTTCGGCGGATATCGGTTCCTGCTGGGGCAAAGGCAACAGCGCGCCCTTCGGGCCCCACACAACTCCAACGAAGAGGCGCAATGTGTCTCCACCTACGCATCCAAGACGGTCTCACGGGCAGTGGCGGAACGAATGTGCTTCGCAGCTATGTCCTGAACCCCGGCCGCAAAGTTGAATCGATAAACATGACAAACAGCAAATTCTCGTTCGAAACTTCCTGGGGTGCGAACCACGGCGCCGATGGAACACGGTTCAGGCTTTGGGCCCCCGGCGCCTCAAGCGTCGAGCTCGCGATCGCAGACAACGACGGGATGCAAGCGCTCGCCTTCGAGGCCATGACGAAAGCGGACGGCGGCTGGTGGCAGAGTGTGACGAGCCGTGTCGAAGTCGGATCGGGCTACGGCTTTCGCGTCGACGGTGGCAAGACCGTGCCCGATCCGGCGGCACGAGCGCAGCTGGGCGGTGTCCAGGGGCTGTCGCGCCTGGTCGACCCCAAGGCGCATGTCTGGAAGACACCGGACTGGAAGGGCCGGCCTTGGCACGAGACGGTGTTCTACGAACTTCACACCGGCACCTTCACGCCAGAAGGAACCTTCGACGCCATCGTGGGGCGGCTCGATCACCTCAAGCAGACCGGCTTCACGGCCATCGAACTGCTCCCCGTCGCTCAGTTCAGCGGTCGGCGCGGCTGGGGCTATGACGGCGTGCTGCTCTACTGCCCGCATGAGGTCTACGGCGGAGCAGAAGGCCTGAAGCGGCTTGTCGATGCCGCCCACGAGAGGGGTTTGATGGTCTTTCTCGACGTCGTCTACAACCATTTCGGGCCGGATGGGAATTACCTTCCCTCCTACGTGCCGGAGTTCTTTCACGCGGACATCCAGACGCCTTGGGGGTCGGCCATGGCCTATGACGAGGAGCCGGTGCGTCGCTTCCTGATCGAAAATGCCCTTTACTGGCTGACCGAATACCGCATGGACGGATTGCGCCTCGATGCGATCGATTCCATCAAGGACACCACGGATACGCCCCTGGTGAAGGAACTCGCTGCCCGTGTTCGTCAGGTCTTCACCGACCGACATGTCCATATCACGACCGAAGACGATCGCAACATCGTCTGGCACATCGAACGCAGCGAGGACGGCTCCATCCCGCTCGTTTCCGGCGAGTGGAACGACGACTTTCACCACACCGCGCATGTGATCGCCACCAACGAGCGGGAGGGTTACTACGAGGACTACGAGACCGACAGCACCGAGCAGATGGCCAGGGCGCTGACGAAGGGGTTCGTCTTTCAGGGAGAGCATTCCCGCCACCGCAAAAAGGAGGTCGGGCATCCGTCCAGCCATCTGCCACCGACGGCCTTCGTTCATTTCCTCCAGAACCATGACCAGGTCGGCAACCGCGCCTTCGGCGACCGCCTGCATGCGCTGAGTTCGGCGCGCGCCTACGACTGCCTGCAGGCGATCCTGCTGCTGTCGCCCCAGATCCCGTTGATATTCCAGGGGGAAGAGTTCGGCGACACGCATTCTTTTTGCTTCTTCACCGATTTTCATGGCGAACTCGGCGACGCCGTGTCGAAAGGACGAAAGGACGAATTCAAGGGCTTCTCCGCCTTCGAGGACGCGCATGCCGTTGAAGTATTTCCCGATCCGAACGATGCAGCCACTTTCATAGCTTCCAAGCTGGACTGGTCGCAACTGTCACGCCCCCTCCCAAAGCGCCGGCTGCAAGTCACGCAGGAGCTGCTGTCCCGACGCCGCGACGTTCTGATGCCGCTGCTGAAAGACGCAAAAGGCCATTGCGGCCAGGCTCTCGTCAAGGACCGCGCCTTCGCCGCGGCTTGGGAGCTCCAGGATGGCAAGGTCTACCATCTGTTCGCCAATCTTTGCGATGAGCGCTGGGAGATTGAGCCCGCGCTTGTCTCTGGTGAGACCGAGGGGGCCCAACTTGTTTACTCGAACCACAAGTCCGCCATTGACGAGTTGCAGAAAGGAGGGCTTCCGGCATGGACGGTGTGCTTCGCCATAGCTGCTTCGCAGCTGTTCGAGGCTTCCGATCATGTCTGAGCGTCTCGATAGATTGGCGCAGAGCCATGGCATCTGCGTCCGGTACACGTCCGAACTGGAGGAAGTGACGGAAATCTCGGATGAGGCCAAGCACGCGCTCCTGCAAGTGCTCGAGATCGATCCGCAAACGGGCGAAGCGGGTGACTTCGCCAACCAGCAACACGAAGCGACACGCAGCTGCGCCCTCCCCCAGCATCTTCGGAATGACCGTGTCTGGGGGCTGACCTGTCAGCTGTACGGCCTGCGCTCGAGCCGAAACCTTGGAATCGGCGATTTCGATGACCTCGCGCGCCTTGCCGAGATCGCGGGAGAGGCGGGCGCCTCGTTTCTCGGCGTCAATCCACTGCATGCCTTGTTTCTTGCTGAAGCCAGACGGATCAGCCCCTACTCTCCGTCGACGCGTCGATTCCTCAACCCGCTCTACATTGCAGTCGACAAGCTTGCCGGCGGCCAAGTGGCGATCAACGCCTTGCGCGAAGAAGAGCCGGCGGCATTCTCCGATCGCGATGGTGACCTCGTCGACTACGACGTCGTCGCATCGCTCAAGCTAAGGCTCCTGCGGCGCCTCTTTGCCGTGCGACCCAGCACCCTGCGCGGAGACTTGGAGAGTTTCCAGCAGGAGAACGGTGACAGCTTGCATTCGTTTGCGCTGTTCGAGGCGATCTCCGCCCACCAAGTGAAGGAAGGCGGCCATGCCGGCTGGCACGGCTGGCCAGGGGATCTGCAGAACCGCCAGGACGAGGCGGTGGCGCGTTTCGAGGCCGAGCACAAGGAGGACATCCACTTTCATGAGTGGCTGCAATTCGTCGCTGACCAGCAACTCGGCGATGCACAAGCCCGCGCCAAAGCGGCTGGCATGCGGATCGGGCTTTATCTTGACTTCGCTGTCGGCGTCGCCCCGGACGGAGCGGACACCTGGGCCGATCCCCACCTCACCGTGCGCGATGCCCGCGTCGGCTCGCCGCCGGATCTGTTCAATTCCGAAGGTCAGGACTGGGGTCTTGCCCCACTGTCGCCCGAAGTGCTGGCCACGAGAAACTACCAGCCGCTCGGCGATGCCTATCGGGCGCTGATGAGACACGCCGGCGCGATTCGCATCGATCACGCCATGGGCCTTGCCCGTTTGTGGTGGATTCCCGCGAGCGGCAAAGCGGATGGAGGCGGCTATGTTCGTTATCCGCTTGGCGCCATGGTCGATACGGTCGCAAGTGCGTCGGAGGCGAATAACTGCATCGTCATCGGCGAGGACCTCGGGACGGTGCCAGAGGGTTTCCGTCCGGCGATGGAGACGGCGAACATGTTGTCGTACCGCGTCCTTTATTTTGGAGTCGACAGGGACGGTCAGTTCATTGCGCCGGCGCAATATCCACAACTCGCGCTCGCCTGCATCTCCACGCACGATCTGGCAACGCTCGCTGGGTGGTGGACCGGAAGCGATATCAAGCTTCGCGCCAAGACCGGTAGACAGACGCAGGACGCCAGCGAGCGCGACCTAAAGGAGCGGGGTCGAAATCGAAAGGCGCTCCTGGAGGCGCTGGATCGCGACCGTCTGCTTCCGCCCGGATATGCCGGTGTGCTGTCCGGTGAGCGCGACATGCCCACCGAATTAGGCGTAGACCTTGCCGTGGCGATCCACCGCTTCGGCGCGCGCGCGCGATCCCTGATGTTCGCCGTGCAGCTCGAGGATGCCGTTCTTTCGATCCGGCAGCCGAACCTTCCCGGAACGACCGATGAATACCCGAACTGGCGCATTCGATCCGACGTGATGCTTGAGGACCTGGCCGCTGATCCCCGTTTTCAGACGTTTGCCCGCGCCATGCGCGAGGAGCGACCGGAGATTTGATTGGTCGACAGCTCATCGCCACCGGGCACCTGTAGTTCTGGGAAGGCACTTGTTGAAGCGCCCCGAAGCGCTTCCTGCGAATAGGAGATCGCCTCATGGAGCGCCTGGGAGTGACATCGTCGAGCCTCAGGTCCGTTGGTTACGACAGCGACAGCAAGTTGCTCGAAGTCGAGTTCCGCTCTTTCGCGGTCTACCTCTACGCAGAAGTACCCGACTGGGCCGTCGAGCAGCTTATGGCCGCCCGATCCAAGGGCCGCTATTTCGAGGCACATATTCGGAACCGCTACCCGTCCCAACGCGTGGGATGAGGCAGGACAGCTGGAGTCCCGGCCTAACTGGTGGTTGTACGGCGCTACGTAGTGCAGCAGCGTTTGCTCCAGGCCCTGGCCCGAGCGGAAGCGATGGGTATTGAGCACATCGCAGATGCGCCCGTCGAAGCGCTCGACCATGCCGTTGGTCTGCGGCTTTCCGGGCCATCTCGGACTCCTTCTTCCCTGACGGTGAGGTTTCCGTGAAAAAGGGGCAACTTCAACTGCAGTTGAGCCTAGCGCGGCATGGCGCCACCGTGATCGTTGGCATCGGTGCGTTCCTCAATCTACTCGAGAGGCAGGCATGACATCCGGATGAAGGGGCTCCCACAACCCCAGCTCCGCGTGCGCCCCCAGACGCACCAGCCGCAGCGTATCGGCATTGGGCTTTTGGCAGATCCGTACCCGATCGGGTTTGACCGGGCGGTCGCGATGATCCTGCCAGCTCCCCGTCAGCGCGTGATCACGGTGGCGAGGCCCCAGCGGGCCATTGTCGACCAGCGCGACCAGAGCGGCGTTCAACCCGCCATCGAGCCACGGCCCGGTGCTGCCCTTTCTTCTCCCGCCTGTAGTCCCGCCTGAACTGCCCGGTGCGGTCAATCGTCCGCACTGAGGTCGGCGAACAGCGCTTCGATGCTGGCCGCCTTCGTGAGCAACAGGCGCACCGCCTCGGACACGGTCAAGCCCATGGCCGCCAGGACGGCTGCCGCTTCCGCCTTGGTCTCGCCGTCGATGCGCGCCTGGACGAGCTGGTTTGACGCCGTGTCCGTTAGCCCCTCTCGTGCATTACAAGGTAATGCACGAGAGGCATCTCCATGCAGGCGCGCTACCGATGCGGCAATCGTCGGGCTGCGCTGTCAAGCTGCCAGACTGGCATTGACAGCCACTCGTCAAATCGACCGAGTGCCTTTGCAACCCGGATAGCCCGAGCAGTCCAGAAACGCCCGACCCGCCACCGCCCCGCGCTTGGCCAAGCGGCCTCCCATGGGCCGGATGGAGACGGGACAGGCTGCCATCGTCTAGATTGCCGCGCCGGTTGCGGTCGCCGCTATTGCCCTGTCGTCCGGTGGCGCCGTGTGGTCTGCTGCAGGACGCGGTGCCATGAGGGTTCTCTATCCCTCCGGCCGTTTGCGGCGCCTCCAGTCGGCGCCTGCTCGAGAGGCTTTGCCTGCATTGGGAGCGTTGACGCAACAGGCTCGATCCACAGCAGATCAAGACCATCCGAAGATTCGGTTTTCACCGGGCCGACGGGGCTGCGCGAACTGCGCCGCGCTGGATATTTGATTACGGCGCCGACGCCTATGGGTTTGTACCTATCGTCATGCTATGCTGCACTGCAACATAAGGTGGCCTAAAGACGGTGATGGAGTTGCGGAGAAGTGCAGGTCCTTGCTTGCCGATCTGCGGTGGTTTCGGGTTTGAGCGTCGGACGCGATGACCTCAATTTGCCAGGCGATCGGCGCTTGCCAGCGCGGCCCGGCGCCTTCCCCACCGATGTCGCGTTGCTGCGCTTCTGTGCGCAGGATGACCAGCGCGGCCCCAGGCCCGCTGAACCCCGACTTTTTTCACCAGAGACCTCATGAATCTTACTTCCATCAAGAATTTCGCCACCTCTCGCGCTGGCGTCCTAACCGGTGCTTCGGTCCTTGGCGCTGTCGCAACGGCAGCCTGGGTAGAAGTTCAGGCACGCCGCGCCGAGCGAGATCACCCGCCCATGGGCCGGTTCCTCGAGATCGACGGCGTTCGCCTTCATTACGTCGAGCGCGGTGAGGGCTCGCCGGTCGTGCTGATTCATGGCAACACCGTCTCGCTGGCTGACTTTGAGGCCAGCGGCGTCATCGACCGGCTGGCGGCAAACCACCGCGTGATCGCGTTCGACCGGCCGGGCTTCGGCCACAGCACACGTCCGCGCGATCGGCTCTGGACCCCGGCGGCTCAGGCCGAGCTGCTCCATGGCGCACTCGGGCGGCTCGCGGTCGAGCGGCCCGTCCTCGTGGGCCACTCAATGGGCACCATGGTGGCGCTGGCGATGGCGCTGGACCATCCGGCCGACGCGCGCGGCCTGGTGCTGCTTGGGGGCTATTACTATCCCAGTGCCCGGATCGACGCGCTGTTGACCGCGCCGGTGGCATTGCCCGTGCTCGGCGATGTGATGCGCTACACGGTGACAGCGGTGTCGGGCCGCATCATGCTCAAAGCACTGGTCAAGGCCATGTTCACGCCGAAAGACATACCGTCCGAGTTCTTTCCGGTGCTCTCACGCGAGATGATGCTGCGCCCGGTGCAGCTACGGGCCAATGCCGAGGACGCCGCCTTCATGATCCCGCAGGCCAAGGCCAGCAGCGAGCGTCATAAGGAACTGAAGTTACCGGTCAGCATCATCGCGGGTGCACAAGACCTGGTGGTCGACGTTAAAGCCCATTCGGCGCGACTGCACGGCGACCTCCCGCAAAGCGAGCTCGTCGTGGTGCCGGGGGCAGGTCATATGGTGCATTACGCCGCACTGGAAGAGATTAAGGCCGCGATCGACCGGCAGTCGCTGGACGTCGGGTCCTGAGAACAACTGCGGATGCGATGTGCGCCACTGCGTGGGGACCTCGCGCGGCGAGATCGGGTTCACAGGACGCGGTTCAGTTCCATCGGCTCCTCGGCTGGTGTCCTTCGTGGCGACGCTCATTGTTCCGCCCCAGGCAGGGATGGGCAGGTCACCTTGAAATTATTCCCCTGCTGCCTGAGGCCCTCGCCGACCAGCAACTCGAACTGCTGCCAGCTCAGGGTGTCGAGCGCATCGGCTGCATTGCTGGTCACGACCTGGCTCAGCAGCTGGCGTCGCTTGCGCTGCCGGAGGACGGAAGCGAGCGCAGCGATCAGGCAGATGAAGGGCAGCAGGAACTGGCCGGCGTAGGCAAACGTTCGCCACAGGCTGCCGGAGACGATCTGGCTGATATTGCGTAGGCTGACCGTCGGAACGGGTGTGCTGGCCACGGCATGCAGCACCCCGCAGCTGTTCAGTCCCGGCCCCTCGGGTCACGATCCTTTTGGCGGATGAGATGCGTCAGCGGCCGCGCTGCGCAGAGCCAAGCCTTCGGCCTTCGCTCTGCGCGCCTCCCTGCCCTGCAGGCCGATCCGTGTCTGATCGGCCGGTCAACGCCGCGCGCTTTCGAGGTGCCGCTGGCCATTTTCCTTGCGGTAGCAGTGGCGCACGCCGGCGGCGGTGCGGATGTCGTCGGCCTTCGTCTCAAGGACCAATGAGCGGCCAATGCGGTCGGCGTCGGCTACAGCCTCGGCAAAGCGGGCGCGGCAGTACAGCGCCTCGGCAAACGCATCGTGGACGGGGAAGCAGCTCTCTGTGGAGATCTTTGTGTCCTGCGCTGGCGCTTGGCGTCGCGTGCATGGCGGTGTCGTCTTCCGGAAGCTTGGTTTCTTCCCTCCGGAGAGCACGTAGCCGGGCTGTACAGCAAGTGAAATTGAATGTGCCCGTATGCACCGGGACCGGCCTACGGGCTTCGTCCCAAGGCTCACGCCTTCGGTGCTCCCCGCTCAATTTCCTGGGCTCATTGAACGGCGCAGATCGGTCAACGTCACCATGAGCACCATCGGGTCAAGCGTTGATGGCTCTAGACCGAGCCGGAGATAGAAGTTGCTGGCTTTCTCCGACAGCGCATGCACCAGCCGCCCGCGAATACCGACCGCGTCGGCCGCGTGGATCACGCCGCTCGCCGCGTCTTGGAACAGCGCATAGCCGAGTCCCCTGCCCCGGTGGGTGCTGGCAATCGCCAGCCGTCCGAGCACGACGACCGAGATCGGGTCGGGCATATTGCGCCGGAGCTTGCCGGGCGCGCTTGCGCTGACCACGGCGTTTGACGCGAGCGCGTAGCAAGCAATGACTTCATTGCCTTCGCAGACCACGAAGGTTCGGGAGGCGCCGCTGGCCTGATTGGCCAGTGCACGGCGCTTTGGCCATTCATCGAGCGAGGCGACGCCGCAATCGAACGCAGCGGTTCCGTGCCGATCGGACAGCAGCTGCAGGGCTGCGAGCATCGGCCTTTGGCCCAGGGGGTCGGCATCTGCATCGTCCGCCGCAACGCTTCATTCAGCTGGGCGGGTGCCTCGATCCGGGCTACGAAGGAGGCATAGGCGTCCTCGCCGACGGCAAAGACGGTCCGATCGAGCAAAGCGTCTTCGGCCGCCCGCTTCGCGGCTTCCAGGATGAAATCGGTGCGGGTGTTGCCTCCAGCCTCGGCCGCGCGGTCGATCAGCGCGCACTTCTGCAGTGACGCAAAGATTCAGGGTCTTGCGCTTTGGGCGGCTGTGCGGTCGGGATGAGTGCCATGTCTGGGCTCTTCTAGTAGGTCGAACTGCTGGCCGGCGTCAACCATCCTGGCCGCTGCCATGCTGCTTGACGCTATCCAGCCCCCACTGTTTGGCCGAAATCAATCGAACGATCGACTAGAACCGACAGGTCTCTGACCCTCGCTAGGACGATCAGCACGCACTGGCAGCACTGCGTCTGATGGAGCCGCTTCTGGTGTTCGAGACGACTGGAGCCCAGACCGCGTTTGCGTTCTACGCGGACGCCTCGATGGGCGTGCATCCCGGACCCAGGGGCTTTGCGCCAGAGGTCTGGGCGATTCGGCAGCGCTGATTGCTCAGACGGCGGTATTTTGCGCGACACGAATCGCCCGGAGCCCAAGGTCCATGCGGCTGTCAGAGGTGAAACTGTCGTCCAAATTACCGTCTTCTGAGTAAGGAAAATGAAGGAGCTGGAGTGAGAACGCCAAAGGGACCCGTCTTGCTTCGGACTTCATCCGACAAGGCGCCACTGTGCCGCTGCCTCCCGAGGCCGTGCGTTTCAACTGGCGACCATTTGCTGCTCAGCCGCGCCGGGCGGGGCTTCCTGGCAAGCAGCGGCCTTGCAACACCGCGCGTCGACATGCAAGGTGCTTGACGACACGGACCTGATGGTTAGCGACATGGACCGAGTGCAAGTCGACGCGCGCGAGGTGGAGTTCAGCGCCATCCGCGCGCAGGAGGCGGGCGGCCAGAGCGTCAACAAGGTCTCCAGCACGGTGCATCTGCGCTTCGACATTCCGGCGTCGTCGTTGCCCGATGACGTCAAGAAACGCTTGCTTGCGCTGCGCGACACCCGCATCACGCAGGAAGGCGTGCTGGTGCTCAAAGCCGAGCACCAGCACAGTCGGGAAATGAATCGCAGCGATGCGGGTGGCGTGGTCGCAGATGCGGGTCGAGCGCGCGGCGGTGGCAACAGCGCCGCGGGTGCGCCGCGCCACGAAGCCGACCTACGGCTCCAGGCAGCGACGGCTGAAGGGCAAGAGCCAGCGCTCGGCCATCAAGCGGTATGGGCCATTGCACGACTGAACCATGGGCCGGAAGCGGCATGAGATACAGCTTCCAAAGCCCCAAAGGTCCCCTTCCGGGGTCCATTTCCACCGATCGGTCGTGGTCTCTTCGTTGCCGGCCGTCGCGCCTTTAAAAAAACTCGCCCCCTGCGCATGAGAGTTGCTTGCGCGCAATCGGCATCGTCTGCTTTCGAAACCGACTCGTTGTCATCTCGACTGGGTCCTTCGGTCTGCGTTCCACCGTGTTTTTCAGACCGCGGCCCAGCACGCCGGCACTCGCAAGGAAATGACCACCACCCGGATCGTATGCGGCATTGATCAAAGCGCGTCGGCAAGCCGCCGAGCGCTGCCAAACGCCAGCGTCAGACCCAGCGCCCCGTGGCCGACGTTGAAAAACAGATTCTCGATGGCCGACTGCCCGACGATGGGCACCGAAGTCGGTGTGGCCGGGCGCAAACCCGCCCAGGGCACCGAGGCGTCGACATCGACTGCGTCGCCGAATGCATCGCGCGTGCAAGTTTTGAGTTGATCGATCCGCCGCGGGTCAACCGCTGCATCGCGTGCGCCGATTTCCACGAAGCCGGCGACCCGCAGACGGTCGCCGATGCGGGCATAGACCACCTTGCGTTTGGCGTCGGTCACATTCACCGAAGGCGCCGCAGCCTCGTCGACGACCGGCACCGTGATGCTGTAGCCCTTGAGTGGATAGATGGGGAGCCGAAGCCCGAGGTTGCCCGCCAGGGTTGCGCTGCCGACTCCGTTGGCCAGCACCAGTGCGTCCACCGTATGATCGCCCGAGTCGGCGATCAGTTGGGATATCCGTGCGCCATCGCGGCGGAAACCGCGCACGTTCACGCCGTATTCGAAAACCACGCCGCGTGCTTTCAGCGCCGCCTCGATGTGACGGCACAGCGCCAGCGTGTCGATCGCACACTCGTCGGGCGTGTGGATCGCACCGGCAACGGCGCCACGGAAAGCGGTCAGTGCGGGCTCGCAGGACAGGAATCCATCCGCAGGCAAAGCTGTTTGCGACGGCCCATGCGGCGCCTGCATCGCAACCTGTTTTTTTGCTGCTTCGAACGCCGCTTGCGTCGCATAGAGAACCAGTTTTCCGCTGCGCGAAAAGGACAATGCCTGCGGGGATGCGCCTGCAATCCACCGCTCGGTTTCTTGCCGACTCAGCGCGCCGAGCGCCAGCAATTCCATGGTGGACTGCCGCGCCACGGACGCATTACAAGCGCGCAAGAACGCCCACATCCAGCCCCATTGCCGCGCGTCGCCCCTGGGCGTCATGCGCAGCGCGCCGTCGCGGCTCCACATCAGGCCCGGCACCTCGAAAGGCAGACCGGGCTGTGCGAGCGGCGCGACGTAGCCATAGCTCAGCTGGCAACCGTTTCCACCGCTGGTGCCCTGCCCCGCAGCATCTGCCTTGTCGATGACCGTGACTCGGTGCCCGGCCCGGGACAACGCGGCGGCCGAAGCAAGGCCCGACGATGCCGGCGCCGATGACGATGACCTGCCGGGGCGGGCTTGAACGCATATCGGCCGCGTTCCAGTAGTCATCCATGTCCGGCTGAACCGGATCGGCATGGGTATCGGACAAAGCCATGGTTGCCTCAAAGTTTCCTGCGCCTGCGCAACAGGTCGTTGCTCAACAGACGTTTCGATCGTCTCATGACCAAGCGGCTGGCGCTGGCGAGGCCATATCGGACAACTGCGGTGCGGCCAGCAGCTAAGCCGGCCGCATCCACGCAATCGCCTGCCTGGCAAGCGCATCGATCGAATCGGTCAGCACCACTCCGAACTCGCCACGCCGCGCAGCCGGCACCGCCAGCGGCAGTTCGGTGCAGCCCAGCACCACGGCGTTCGCGCCCCGCCTCGCGAGCAGGCGAATGCCTTCGGCCGCCGGCTCGAAGGCCTCATCGATGCGGTTGCCCTTGACTGCCGAGATGGCAGGCACGCAGCAACGCTGCACCTCAGCCGGCGTCGGCTCGATCGGCGCGTAGCCCGCAGCTTGCAGATGCCGCTGGTAGAGCCCGGTCGCGATGGTGGCGGGCGTGCCCAGGATGCCAACCTTGCCATGCATCACGCCTTGGCGGCGCAAATCAGCCGTCACCGATTCGACGATGTGGAACAGCCGCACGGTGCTTGCGGCCTGCAGTTCATCGAACCACAGGTGCGCGGTGTTGCAGGGGATCGCGATGCAGTCGACGCCGCCAGCAAGCAGCGTGTGGATCCCCCGCAGCATCGCCGGCAATGGGCTCGGGCCGTGGCCCATGAGCGCTGAGGAACGATCGGGCACCGCGGGGTCGTTGCACAGCAACACGGGAATGTGCTGTTGATCGTTCTCGGCCGGCGTAAGTTGCACCACGCGCAGCGCGAACGCGGCTCCGGCCAACGGGCCCATGCCGCCGAGAACACCCAGGCGTTGCGGTACAACCTTCATTTCATCCACGGTCGCTGCACGGGCGGAGAAGATGTCTCCACATGGCGGCTGCATAGGGGTGAAGGCCAACTTGCTCCGACCTGGACAACTGCTTCAGGACACACGGCAAGGTGCTGCTCGAAGGTGCGGTCGACTGATGCTCGACCCTCGGTTTACCGCGCACCGGCGTGGCCGGAGCGCAGCCACCTGATCGTTCGAGGACGTCCCATCCAAGCGTGCTGCCACGCCCTGGGAGAGGGGGGGGTTTTCCCAACTGCGGACAAGGCCTGGAGAGGGCTGGCCGAAACGAATGCGCTTATCAAGCGGGTTTGTCCGACAGCGCCTTCAGATTGGCCTTGAGCTGCTCGCTCATCGGCACGTCCAGGTTGATGCCCCGAGGCGGGATCGGCGACTGGAACCACTTCTTGTAGAGCTTCTCGAACTCGCCGCTCTGCATGAGCCCGGCGATGGTCTTCGTCCACCAGTTTCTTGAATGCCGGGTCGTCCTTGCGGATCATGATGGCATAGGGCTCGACCTGAAGCGCCTCACCGACCACCTGCAGATCGCCCGGGTTGACCGCATTCGCCTTGAGCCCGTAGAGCAGGATGTCGTCCATCGCAAACGCGTCGGCACGGCCGCTTGTCACGAGCAGCGCCGACTCGTTGTGGTCTCGAGCGGAGAGCAGATCAATGTCGAGATTCTGGTCCCGGTCCACCTGCCGCATCACGAGCATGTTGGTGGTCCCGGTGGTGGACACGACCTTCTTGCCCTTCAGATCTGCCAGCGTCTTGATCGGCGAGCCGGTCTTCACCAGAAAGCGCGTGCCGGTATAGAAGTAGTTGATCGCAAAGGTGACCTCCTTGGCGCGCTCGGCGTTGTTGGTGGTCGATCCGCACTCGATGTCGATGGTGCCGTTTTGCAGCAGCGGAATTCGGTTTTGCGAAGTCACGGACTGCGTTTTTACCTGGAGATCGCTGCGCCCCGTTTCCTTCTTCACCGCATCGACGATGCGGTTGCAGATGTCCCAGGCGAAGCCCGTGGGCTTGGTGCCGTCCCCGAGATAGGAAAACGGAATCGACGCCTCGCGGTAGCTCAGCGTGATCGCATCGGCCGCCTTGACTTTTTCGAGCGTTCCCGAGACCGACTGGGCTTGTGCGGACATCGCGCCAATGCACAACGCCAGGCTTGTCACGAGGGATAAACGGAATTTCATGATCGGTATCACCCAATGGATGTGGTTGGTCTGCAAGCGCAGGAAATTGTAGAGCGCTCCCATCCAGGCAATTTCTGTACAAGCTGCGAAACAGCTCCATCGAGCGGCAGCACAACCCCGCGACCGAAACCGAACAGGACAGATGCAGTCGTCCGAAACGTTGTGCCTGCGCGCATTGCAAATGCGAGACAATGCAGTTGCTCCGGGGTGTGCGTGCCAACGCACTGAGATTCAAACCCGCGAACTTGATCCGGTTTCACGCCGGCGTAAGGAGAGCAGCCGCTGTCGGGACCACTCTCGGTCAAAGCGGCATGTGTCCTTCGGAGCATGGCCTGTGGTGCATGCTTCGAGGACCGATGAACAAGCTTCCCCCTCGCCGTTGTTGCTGCCCGGTTCGCAAATGCCGGGCCGCACCGGCGCTCGCGCTCGATGGCCGGCTTCGCTTTTGTCGGTGCGGCCGATGTGCGGACCAATCCAGACTCTGCAGCGTGCTGAGCGACTTTCGCAACTGCTGCCGCAACGGCGCCGACCGTTCGGAGCCACCCGCATGCACGCCGTTCACGCCCCGACACCGACCTGCCGTGGCCGTCTCTGCGGGTCGTTGCTGACGTTGCTTCCATCGCGCGTTGCCGCGCCGAATGCCCGCAACGCGGATTACGAACCGATCGACCGCCGAGAATCACCGCCGCAGCGAAGGCGGCTGCAACCCACCGCGATCGAAAACCCTTTGGCACATCGAGCCATGAATACGCCTTGCCGCCCGCAATGCAGCGCGTTGGTCGACCGGTTGCTGGCTTTCATCGCCCAAGCCAGCTGCACGGACGCCGAGTTCGACGACCTGGCCAGCCGACTGTTCGCGCTGCAATACGCGTGCAACGAGCCGTACCGCCGCTTCTGCCAGCGGCGCGGTGTGACGCCGCGCCGGGTGACCGGCTGGCGGACATTGCCGCCGGTGCCGATCAGCGCGTTCAAGGACGCCACGCTCAGCTGCGTGCCGCCGGCCGACTGCGAACGCGTGTTCATGACCAGCGGCACCAGCCGCGGCGAGGTGAAGGGCCGCAACCACCACCCGACGATTGCCGTCTGGGACGCTTCGATGCGGCGGCAACTTCGAGCAGCGCTTCATGCAGGGCGGCGGCGCGGCTCCCGATGCTGCTGCTGTTTCCCGATGAAGCGCAGTTGCCGAATTCGTCGCTGGCGCGCTACCTGTCGCTGGCCGCGCGCAGCTACGGCACGCCGGACAGCCGCTCGTATGTCGGCTCGCAGGGGTTGGACGTGGTCGGCTTGCGCGCGGCGCTCGGCCAGGCCGTGGACCAGGCGCAGCCGATCGCCGTGATGGGCGCGAGCTTCAGCCTCGTGCACCTGCTCGACATCCTGCGCGAGCAAGGCGTGCGCTATCGCGCTGCCCGAAGGCAGCCGCATCCTCGACACCGGCGGCTACAAGGGCCAGGCGCGCGAGCTGCCGCTGGACAGCTTCTACGACGCGCTGGCCGACACCTTCGGCGTGCCGCGCGACCGCTGCATCAACATGTACGGCATGACCGAGCTGAGCTCGCAGTTCTACGACGCCGGCAACGCCGTGGTGCCGTCGGTCAAGTCGGGCGCCGCACTGGATGCGCAGCCGCGTGCTCGATCCGCTGAGCGGCCGCGAAATGCCACCCGGCGAGCGCGGCGTGCTCGCGCACTGCGACCTGGCCAACTTCAACTCGGCGATCGCGATCCTGACCGAGGACGTCGGCATCGCGGTGGACGGCGGCTTCTTGCTGCTGGGCCGCGCCGAAGGGGCCGCGGCCAAGGGCTGTTCGCTGGCGGTGCAGGAGTTCCTCGAGGCCAGCCGCGTTCATGACCGCTCAGCTGGCGCGCTGGCCATCTGCCGGGCATTCGCCCCGGGCGAGGTGTGCTGGCAGACCCTGCACTTCGCCGCGCACGGCAGCGTGCTGGACGTCGAGGTGCCGCTGCTGGACGACGCGCAGATGCAGACGCTGGCCGCGCACGTGCGCGCGGCCGCCCGAGCGCGGCTGCAGCCGATGCCGGTGGACGCGGTCATCGCCATGATCGACCGCGCCGTCGCGCGCCTGCTCGACGCAAACGACCCGGTGCGACGCGAAGCCGACGCGTTGCTGCCGCTCGTGACCGGCTTCGACGCCGAGATGGTGCGCCTGGGGCTCACCGCCTACCTGCAGACCTTCCGCGCGCCGCAGCTGCATCGCTTCGTCGCGCAGGACTTCGCCAACCCCAAAGTGCTCGACGGGTTCCAGCCGGCGTTGAAGGGCGGCGCGGTGCGCGCGTTCGGCCCGGCGCTGCTGGCGCACGTGCTGGGCCGGCAACGTGCCGGGCCTGCCGCTGTGGAGCCTGGCCTGCGGGCTGCTCGTCAAGGCGGGCAACATCGGCAAGCTGCCGAGCGCCGAGCCGGTGTTCGCGACCCTGTTCGCGCGGCTGCTCTGCGAGGTGCATCCGCCGCTGGCCGATTGCCTTGCGATGGTGTGGTGGAAAGGCGGCACAGCCCGGGCCCGCGGCGGCGCTGTTCCGCGAATGCCGACACCGTGCTCGCCTACGGCGGCAACGCCGCGCTGCACGAGGTGCGCGAGCAGGTGCCGGTGACGACGCGCTTCCTCGGCTACGGCCACAAGCTCGGCCTGGCGCTGGTCGGCCGCGCCGCGCTCGACCGCCAGCGCGGCCCGGCGACTGCCCGGCAGGCGGCGCTCGACGTCGTGCGCTAGGAGCAGCAGGGCTGCTATTCGCCGCACGCGGTCTACGTCGAGCGGGGCGCTGCGATGTCGCCGCGCGACTTCGCACAACATCTGGCGGCCGAGCTCGCCAACCTGGGCCACCGCTTCCCGCGCCGCGCGCTGGCGCTGGACGAAGCGGCGGCCGTCGCCGCCTGGCGCCATGCGGCCGAATGGCGAGCGCTGACCGGCGTCGATGGCGATGCCGGCACGAGCTGCTCGGCGTGACGAAGCCGCGCCCTGGGTCGCTGGCCTACAGCGACCGACCGCAGCCGCTCGCGCCCTCGGCCGGCGCAGCGCTGCGTGCAGGTCAGCGCGGTCGATGCGCTGGACGACGTGCTGCCGCTGCTCGCACCGCACGCGGCGTTCCTGCAGACGGTGGGGCTGGCGACCGACGCCGGCCGAGCTGTACCGCCTGGGCGAAGCCCTGGGCCGAGTCGGCGTCACGCGCATCGCGGCGCTGGGCGGCATGACGCAGCCCGAAGCCGGCTGGCACCACGACGGCCGCTTCAATCTGGCCGACCTGGTGCGCATGGTCGAGATCGAGCAAGCCGCCGAGCGTGCGGCCGACCGCCTGGCGCCGTATGCGCAAGACCACGGCGGATGAGATGCCCGTATTCGTACTCATCGGGTGCTTCGCCTTCGCCTGGCGAAACAGGCCGCAATCGCACGGATGGCGTCATGAGCTTCCTGACGCTGCGCGGCGTGCGCTTTCGCCTACCCGGACCAGCCGCCGGTGTTGAGCGACATCGACCTCGATCTGCCCGCCGGCGAGATCCATTGCCTGGTCGGGCCGCAGCGGCAGCGGCAAGACCACGCTGCTGAAGCTTGCCGCCGGGCTGCTGCAGCCCGACCGCCGGCACGGTGACGGTGCGGGGCGCGGCCCGAGATCGACCGGCGCGCGATCGGCTTCGTGTTCCAGCCGCCCACGCTGCTCGAATGGCTGAACGTGCTCGACAACGTGCTGCTGCCGGTGACGCTGCAGCGCCCGCCGAGCGGCGCGACATCCAGGCGGCCGATGCGCTGCTGGCCCAGCTCGGCCTCGACGCGCCTACGGCCCGCGGCGTCCCGCACAGCTCTCCGGCGGCCAGCAGAGCCGGGTCGCGCTTGCGCGTGCGCTGCTGCTGCAGCCCGCGCTGTTGCTGCTGGACGAGCCGTTCGCCGCGCTCGACGCCATCACGCGCGAAGACCTGCAGCGCGACCTGCTGCGCCTGTGCCGAGCGCAGCGGCACCACGGCGCTGTTCGTCACGCACGACATCGCCGAGGCGGTGTTCCTCGGCGACCGGGTGTCCGTGATGGCGGCAGGCCGCCTCGTGCAGAGCCTGGCCGTGCCGGCCGGCATGCGGCGCGCGACACGCCGGCTTTCGGCGGCCTGCTGCGCGGCGCTGCGCGCGGCGCTCGAACGCGTGGAGGTCGACGCATGAACCGCCGTCGAACGCGCGGCTCGCCGCTGCTGCTGTTCGCCGCGCTGATCGGCGCCTGGGAAATCGCGGCCCGCCAGCTCGGCCTGTCGGCGCTGGTGCTGCCGCCGCCCAGCAGCGTCGCGCAGTCGCTGTGGCGCGGGCTGGCCAGCGGCTACCTGTGGCCGCACCTGCGCGCGACGGCGTTCGAACTGCTGCTCGGGCTGGTCGCGGGCTGCAGCATCGGCTTCGTCGCCGGCGTGCTGCTGGCCGAAGTGCCCGCGCTGCGGCGGCAGCTGATGCCGTACGTGGTGGTCAGCCAGGTGGTGCCGAAGCTGGCACTCATGCCGCTGTTCATCGTCTGGTTCGGCTTCGGCCTCACGCCCACCGTCGTGATCACCGCGCTGATCTGCTTTTTTCCGCTGCTCGAGAACACGACTGACCGGGCTGACCCAGGTGCCCGCGGCGCAGCTCGAGCTGTTCCGCATGCTCGGCGCGACGCGCGTGCAGACGCTGCTGCGGCTCAAGCTGCCCAGCGCGCTGCCGGCGGTGCTGGCGGGCCTGCGCGTCGCGGTGGTGCTGGCGCTGGTCGGCGCGGTGGTCGGCGAATTCATCGGCGCCAGTCGCGGGCTGGGCGCGCTCATCATCGCCGCGCAGGGCAGCATGGACACCTCGCTGATGTTCGCGGTGCTGGTGCTGATTTCGTTGCTCGGGCTGCTGCTGTACCGGCTGGCGCTGAGCTTCGAGCGGCGCCTGCTGCGCACCTACGACCCGGCTTGATCGCCAATCCACAGCTGCCTGCCCGCCCAACCTGAGCCCGAACCGCTTCCGAGAACAACCTCATGACGCTGCACCTCGATCGCCGCCACCTGCTCGCCGCGCTCTCCGTCGCGCTGCCCACGCTCGCCTGGCCACAGCCTGCAGCCAGGCTGGAGCCCGTTCACCGTCGCCGGCTGGAGCAAGCCGATCACCGAGGTCATGCCGCTGCTGGTCGATGAGGACAAGGGCTTCTATCGCGCCCAGGGCATGACGCTGAGCTACCTGCCCGGCGCCGGCGGCGGCGACGCGATCCGCAACCTGCTGTCGGGCCAGGCCGACGTCGCCTTCACCGACCCGGGCTCGCTGTTCGCGGCGCTGGACAAGGGCGAGAAGCTGCGGGCGATCTACGACATCTACCCGCAGAACGTGTTCAACTGGTGTCGCTGAAGCAGAGCGGCATCCGCAAGCCCGCCGACCTGAAGGGCAAGAAGATCGGCGTCTACAGCCTGGCCAGCGGCACGCGCCAGAACCTGCAGGTGCTGCTGCACCAGGCCGGCCTGACCGAGGCCGACGTCACGGTCGTCGTCACCGGCCTGCTCAACTTCGCGCCGCTGCTGCAGGGCCAGGTGGACGCCACCGCAGCCACCGACACCGGCCTGGCCATCGGCCGCCGGCGCGGCGTCGGCGAGGTCGACGTGATGGAGGTCGGCCAGTTCCTGAACGTCTCGAGCGACCTGTTCGTCGTGCGCGAGGACACTTATCAGCGCCGCAAGGACGTGCTGCGCCGCTTCCTGCGCGCCTACCGCGACGCGGCCGCCTGGATGATCGCCGAGCCGGACGAGGCGGCGCACCTGGCCGTGCAAGCGCGCCATCGACGGCAGCGATCCGCAGCTCAACCTCGAGCTGATCAAGCTGCGCAATGCGTCCAGCGTCTCGGCGCTGACGCGCGACGCAGGGCCTCGGCGCGCTGGACCTGGCGTCGCTGCAGAAGGCGGCGGACGTCTACCGCCAGCTGGGCCTGGTGCAACGGCCGCTCGACATGGCCCAGGTCGTGGCCACCGACCTGCTGCCGGGCCGCTGAACGCGTACGAAGGCGCGTCATGCAGGACTTCGAGGGCAAGGTCGTGCTGGTCACCGGTGCGTCGCGCGGCATCGGCGCGGCCATCGCGCAAGCGTTTGCGGCGAGCGGTGCGGCGGTGGCCGTCAACTACCTGAATCGCGCACGACGCGGCGCAGGCCGTGGTGCAGGCCTGCCGCGACGCAGGCGGCGACGCCGTCGCGCTGGCCGCCGACGTGCTGCAGCCCGCTGCAGCCGAGCGACTGGTGCAGCGCACGGTGGCCGAATTCGGCCGGCTCGACGTGCTCGTGAACAACGCCTTCGCGCCCTATGCATTCGACCCCGAACAGCGGCAGCCCTTCGACGCGCTCGCCTGGGCCGACTTCCAGCGCCAGTTCGAAGGCGCGGTCGGCGCCGCTTTCACGTCTGTGCCGCGCGGCGCTGCCGCACTTGCGGCGCGACGCGCAGGGCGCCATCGTCAACATCGTCAGCGACCTGGTCGAAGACCCCGTGGTGCCCTACCACGACTACGCCACGGCCAAGTCGGCGCTGGTGGGCTTCAGCCGCAACCTGGCGGCCGAGCTGGGGCCCCAGGGCGTGCGCGTCAATTGCGTGGCGCCGGGCCTGGTGCACCCGACGCAAGGCAGCGCGGCCACGCGCGCGGCCTTCCGCGAAGCGCTGGCCGCGGCCACGCCGCTGCGGCGGCTCGCCAGGCCCGAGGACGTCGCCGGCCCGGTGGTGTTCCTGGCCTCGCGAGCCAGCGCCTTCATGACCGGCCAGGTGCTGTTCGTCGATGGCGGGCGGGTGATGCGATAGGCCGATCGATCGAACGGCGCGTGTTCATGCCGGACTTCCCCGCCGGTGTGCCGCGCGGGTTCCTCGTTGCCGATGCCTCGCATGGGGCTGGCGCAACGCTTGTCCCGGCACCGGAGCGATGCCGTACACGCCAGTCCGCAGGTGATTGCATGGAGCAAACGCACAAGACTCCATCCATGCCGTGTCGCTGGAGCGCCCTGGCATCCGCGGAGGCTCGCTGGATCGGGTCAGGCAAGCACCGCGGCAGCCGGACTGGCGAGTTGCCGGGAATGGGCTGCCTTGGCTTGCAGCAGGCTGGATGTACCCGACTTCCAGCGATTCTTCAATGGTCGAACAACCGCTGCAGCGCTTCGGCCTTGCTGCTGCTTTGCAGACCGAGCATGAGCAGAAGGCGGGCTTTTTGCGGCGAGAGATTGTCGGCAAAGACCGCGCCGGCATCCTTGAGCGTCTTGCCGCCGCCGACGAAGCCGTAGTTGGGCAGCACACGGCCGTTCGGCACCCGGGTGGAGATGACCACCGGCACGCCCTTTTCGATCGTCTCCTTGATCGCGTCGTGCAGCGCAATGTTGACATTGCCCCAGCCCAGCGCCTGGACCACGACGCCTTTTGCGCCAGCGGCCACCGCCGCACGCAGCATCTTGCCGTCGGCCCCGCCGTACATCGACACGATCTCGACATAAGGCAACGCGTCGCCTTTCAGCTCGACGTGCTGGCGGCGCAGCGGCGCGCGGTAGAAGATCACCCGGTCGACGTCGGCGGTACCGAGCACGCCGTAATCGCCGGACTTGAAGGTTTCGACATCCGACGTATGCGTCTTGGTGACTTCACGCGCGGCGTTGATCTGGTTGTTGAGTGCGACCATGGCGCCTTTGCCGCGCGCCTCCTCGGCGACGCAGATGCGTGCCGCGTTCAGCAGGTTGCGCGGGCCGTCGAAGTCTTTCTCGGAGGCGTTGCGCTGCGCGCCGATCAGCACCACGGGCTTGTCGCTCTTGACGGTGAGATCGAGGAAGTAGGCGGTCTCCTCGAGCGTGTCGGTGCCGTGGGAGACGATCACACCCGCGACTTCGGGGCGCGCGAGCGCCTCGGTCACGGCCTTTTGCAGGCTCACCCAGAGTTCCGGACCCATGTAGTCGGACGGCACGTTCGCGAGGTTCTGCACTTCGATCCGGGCCACCTTGGCGATCTCGGGCACGGTGGAGACCAGGTCCTCGCCGGAGATGGCGGGCACCGGCGCGTTCTTCACCGGGTCGATCTTCATGGCGATCGTGCCGCCGGTGGCGATCATCTTGCACACGGGCAACTCGGCAGCTCGGGCCGACAGCGGGGCCAGCAGGCCTGCGGCGGCCAGGCAGGCGCCGACGGTGCGTTGAACGGGTTTTTTCATCGTGATCTCCTGAGAGGTTTGTCGTTCCATGCATCGTCTCTGCTGCGAACACGGATTCCTCATTGTGGACCCGAGGGGATGAGATCGGCCTGCCCGTTTCAGGCATACGACCAGTTCATGCCAGCAGATTGGCGGTGGGTCATGTGCGAACGGAGGGTTCGCAGCCGTGCGCGGTGGTTCGTCCAATGCCGGACCTCGCGCGCGTTCTCCGGTTCGCGCCTGATCATCCGGTTCCATGCAAAAACCCTGCTTTCCGGAAGCCCACGCTTGACGATGGACCGAGGGGCGACGCCATCTGTCTTCTCGTCGTCGGCTCGAAGGCACTCGGCACAAGTAGACCGACGCGACCACTTTTGCCTGTGCAACCGCCCGCTCGTCCGGCTGCGCCCAAAGCGGTTGTCTCAAATGTTCTGTGACGGCCGATGGTTTTCGACTTCGGCTGCTGCAAGCCTGCAGGTTCTGAAGCGCCTGCTGCCCGCGGCGACCGCGCTCGGCTCGTTCACGTTCACGATGACCGCGCTGCCCGGAACGCCCGCGATCCAGAACGCGATGCCGATGCCGTTCTTCGGCACCAACGCGTTCGCCGCCCCCGTGCTGGGCACACTGGCCGGTGTGATCATGCTGAGGGGCGGCATCCCATGGCTCAACCGCCGCTCGGCCGCGGCGAGAGCTACGGCACGCACAAGCTCACGGCCGCAGACGCCGAGCGCGCGGGCGATGTCGCGTAGCCGAGCTTTGCCCTTGCGATCGCGCCTGTCGTCGCAGTGATCCTGCTCAACGCGCTGTTCACCTATTTCATGATCCCGAACATGGACGCCGCCTGCCTTGCGGAGCCGGCATACGGCAGCACCTCGATCGGCCTGGTCGCGGGGATCTGGGCGATCATCGGCGCGCGTGCTGTCGATCGTGTTCGTGGCGGTCGTCGTTGCGGTGGTGCTCCTGACAATTCGCGTTTCCGGTGCTGACCACGTTCCTGCCGCGTCTGCTGCCTTGACGGCGGCGCACAGACGCACTTCGTTGTTGCACCTGCCGATCGATCCGTCTGGCAGATGCACGAAAGACCGTGCAAGCAGACCCGTCGGCCCGGTGAACGCTACGTCAGTCCGCCAGCCAGCAACTTCTTTCGGAGTTCGCCCTTGAGGATCTTGCCGGCTGCGCTTTTGGGCAACTCGGGAACGCGCACATAGCGTTTGGGCCGTTTGAAGCGGGCGATGTGCGCCATGCACAACGCGTCGAGTTCCTCATCGGTGGGCCCGTGCCCCGCGCGGCAGGCCAGCACCGCGACCACGGTTTCGCCCCAGTCGGTATCGGGCTGCCCCATCACGGAGACCTCCATAACGCCGGGGTGGCGCAGCAACACCTCCTCCACTTCGCGTGGATAGATGTTGCTGCCGCCGCTGATGATCACGTCCTTGCTGCGGTCCTTGAGCGTGAGGAAACCCTCGGCGTCGAAGCAGCCCAGGTCGCCGGTGTAGAGCCAACCGCCCCGCAACGCCTTGGCCGTGGCTTCCGGCAGGTTCCAGTAAGACTGCATGACGGTGGGGCCGCGCACGACGATCTCGCCGGCCTCGTTCAACGGCAACGCCTCGCCTTCCGCGCCGAGGATGCGGACCTGCACGCCGGTCTGCGGCAGTCCACAGGAAGCCAGACGGTCGGCCAGCCTGGGGTGGCTGCGGTCGTGCATCGATTTGGTCAGCGAGGTGATGGTCATGGGGGTCTCGCCCTGGCCGTAGATCTGCGCCAGCCGCTGGCCGAAGCGGTCCATCGCCAGCATGCAGTCGGCGACGTACATCGGGCCCCCACCGTAGACCAGCGTGTTCAGACCCGGCAACTCGCCCCGGCAGGCATGGGTCATGCGCGTGACCATGGTGGGTGCCGCAAACATGGCCACGCTCGGGTAGTGATTCATCAACGACTCCACCTCCAGCGCATCGAAGCCGCGCGACTCGGGGCACACCTGCACGCAGCCGTGCAGGACGTGAGGCAGCATGTAGAGCCCCGAGCCGTGCGACATGGGTGCGGCATGGAGCAGCGCGCGGCTCACGCCTTCGGGCTCGACGTCGCTGGCATAGAGCGTCGCCATCGCGAGCAGGTTGGCGTGCGTCAGCATCGCACCTTTGGGCCGACCGGTCGTGCCGCTGGTGTAGAAGAGCCACGCCAGCGCTTGCGGCTCCACCACGGCCGGATGCGCCATTTCGCCCTGCGTCCACGCGCGATGCTCGTTGCCACGGATGGCGATGCCTGCCACGCCCTCTCCGGCCAGCGACAGGGCCTGCGCCGCTTCGGCGTGGCCTTCGTCGAAGAAGAGCACCCTGGCACCACAGTCCTGCAGGACGAACGCCAACTCACGCGCATGCAGCTTGGCATTCACCGGCGCCACGGCAAGGCCCGCATGCCAGCAGCCGAACATCAACTCCAGCCAGGCCGGGTCGTTCTTCGCAAAGATCGCCACGCGGTCGCCGGGTCTGCAGCCCATGCGCTGGAGCCCGGCCGACACCTGACCCGCCCGCTGCAGCAACTCGCCGTAGCTATGGCACGTCCGCGTACCGAGTGCGACCGCCGGCGCTGAGGGGTTGGAGACGGCGGTACGCCAGAGCAATCCGAAGAGGCCATGGTCAAAGAACACGCGCGGGCTCCGTTGCATGCGGCAAAGGCTGATAGGTTACCCACGCTGCGCCGCACAGCCAGCCGGCATCGACCGGCAGACTCACGCCGGTGATGGCCGATGCTGCATCCGACAGCAAAAATGCCACGGCGCTCGCGACCTCGTCGGGCTCGACGAAACGCGCCAGCGGCACGCCGGCCAGGATGCTGGCGGCATCGACATCGAGCACTACCAGACAGACGCCGCGGTGTGCAAGACGGCCAGCGCGCGCCAGGCCGATGCCACTGGCGCCTCCGGTCACCAGCACCCAGCGTCCTTCGAACGATCGCTTCGTGTCCGTCTCAGTCACTCCAGGCACCTCCGTTGACATCGAGTATCCAGCCGTGCAGATCGCTGCGCGGCGAGGCCGGCCATGCGCGCGATCACAGGCGCGTTCCCATGCGGCTCGGCCGTGCGGTCAGCAAAACCTCGCAAGGCCTCGAAGCTGCGGCTTGCGATCACCGGCGAGACCGTCGTCCCCGGCGCAACGCTGGCCAGCGCACGGAAGTATGCGGTGCACACTGGCCGGCAAACAACCGTTGCCCGCGACCGCCGAGGCGATCACCAGCGCGTCCGCATGCCGACCGCACCTGTCGGGCCCAGTGCCTGGCGAGCCGGCTTGGTTCAACAGGCAGGAGTACGGTACACGCCGATGACGATCATCATGATCGCGGCCGTGGTCACGGCCGACTGCTGCAGCATGCAAGCAATCTCTCAACGTTCTCGCAAATCGCCGGCATGCGCACATTGCCCGTGGCAAGCCTAAAGTAGCGGCTTGTTCGGCTCGATTCACCCAGGAAAGTGCTTTGATGAAAACCTACAAGATTGCCTGCATCCCCGGCGACGGCATCGGCAAGGAAGTGATCCCGGCCGGCCAGACCGTGCTCGAGGCGCTCGCAGCGGCTGGTTCAGAGTTCGCATTCGAATTCACCTCGTTCGGCTGGGGCGGCGACTGGTTTCGCGAGCACGGCGTGATGATGCCGGACGACGGTCTGAACGAATTGAGGGACAAGGACGCGATCCTGTTCGGCTCGGCCGGTGACCCGCACATTCCGGATCACGTCACGCTCTGGGGCTTGCGTCTGAAAATCTGCCAGGGCCTCGATCAATACGCAAACGTGCGCCCCACGCGCATCCTGCCGGGCATCAAGACGCCACTGGCCCGCTGCGCACGGGAGGATCTGGATTGGGTGATCGTGCGAGAAAACTCCGAAGGCGAGTATTCGGGCGTCGGCGGTCGCGTGCACCAGGGCCATCCACTCGAAGCCGCAACCGACGTGTCGCTGATGACGCGCGCCGGGGTCGAACGGATCATGCGTTTCGCGTTCAAGCTTGCCCGCTCCCGCCCGCGCAAGCTGCTGACCGTCATCACCAAAAGCAACGCACAACGCCATGCGATGGTGATGTGGGACGAGATCGCGGCACAGATCGCGAAGGAGTTCCCCGATGTGAGCTGGGACAAGGAACTGGTCGACGCGTCGACCGCGCGCATGATCAACCGCCCGGCGTCACTCGACACGATCGTGGCGACCAATCTGCATGCCGACATCCTGAGCGACCTCGCGGCCGCGCTCGCCGGCAGCCTCGGCATCGCACCGACGGGCAACATCGACCCGGAGCGGCGTTACCCGAGCATGTTCGAGCCGATCCACGGCTCGGCCTTCGACATCATGGGCAAAGGCCTGGCGAACCCGATCGGCACGTTCTGGTCGGCCGTGATGCTGCTCGAACATCTGGGCGAGCAAGCGGCCGCCGACCGGCTGATGGCGGCGATCGAGCAGGTCACGGCCGACCCCACGCTGCATACGGGCGACCTTGGCGGAAAAGCCAAGACCGAACAGGTCACTCGTGCCGTCTGCCAACGCCTGGCCGATGCACCGACTGCGCGCCGCGCGGCCTGATCGAACCATTCCCTCAAGGAGACATCCGTGAACCACAACAACAAGTTCCGTCGCCGATTCGCTGCCGCAGCGCTTGCGCTGGCGCTGCCACTGCTGCCGCTGGTGGCTTCGGCGCAGGCCGCCGATTGGCCGACGCGGCCGGTCACGATCGTCGTGCCGTTTTCTGCAGGCGGCACCACCGACGTGCTGGCACGAACGCTCGGTGAGCAGTTGTCCAGGAGCCTGGGCCAGCCGGTGCTCGTCGAGAACAAACCCGGTGCCGGCGCCACGTTGGGCGCTGATCTCGTGGCCCGCGCGAAGGGGGACGGCTACAGCCTGCTGATGGGCGCGGTGCATCACACGATCGCCACCAGCGTCTACAAGAAGCTGCCGTACGACTTCGAGACCAGCTTCGCCCCGGTGACCACGGTGGCGCTGGTGCCGAACGTGCTCGTCGTGAACGCGGCCGTACCCGCCCGGAATGTCGCCGAACTGATTGCGCTCGCCAAATCGCAGCCCGGCGTGATCAGCTACGGCTCGAACGGTGCGGGTACCGGCCAGCACCTGATCGGCGCCCAGTTCGAGGGGATGACGGGGGTGGAACTGCTGCACGTGCCGTACAAGGGCAGCGGGCCGCTGACCACCGACCTGCTCGGCGGCCAGATCACGATGTCGTTCGACACCATCACACCGGTGCTGCCGCACATCGTGGCGGGGAAGTTGAGAGCGCTGGCCGTGACGACCGACAGGCGTTCGCCGGCGCTTCCCGACGTTCCGACGCTCGACGAGGCAGGCTTGAAGGGCTTCAACCTCGGCACCTGGTTCGGATTGCTCGCACCCGCAGCGACGCCGAAAGACGTCGTGGCCAAACTGAATGCGGAGTTGGTCAAGATCATCGAGTCGCCCGCGTTCAGAAAGAAGATGGACGAGATCGGCGCCGAGCCGATCGGCGACACGCCTGCCCAGATGAGCGCACGAATCAAGTCGGACACCGAACGGTTCGCGGTGCTGGTCAAGGCGGCCAAGGTATCGATCGATTGAGCGACCGCCGCGCGGGTCGGTGGTCAGCCAGTCGCGCTCGAGGCTTGCGTCGTGCCTGCGGAATCGCGGGCTTTCAACCGGTCGTCGTTCCTTGTCGAAGGCAACCGTCTTTCGCAATCGGGTGGTGTTCTTGCCGGTCGGCGTGGCGTTCTGCGGCTTTCGTGTGCGCTGAGCGGAAAGAGCCGTCCCGCTCATTCCGGTGAGGCATCGCGCCCTGCCGCTCGACATCGCCGGCCATCTCGCCGTGGCACCTGCAAGCGCTCGTCCCCTTTCCGCGGGCGCTCGGGTTCTGGGCGTTGGGTCACGCCGAGTCGCTCTGCCTCGAAAGCACCGTTGCGCCAGGTTTCTTGCAGATCGGACCTGGCCCGGAAGTGCAGCGCGTCGTGGGCGCCCTCGCAAATTGGACGTTCGGTCGACTTCGGTATGCTGAAAACCATTCGGAACCCACCTTCAAGAACCGTTTCATGACCGACTTCAACGGCGCCGACGCCCTGGTGCGCATGCTGCAACTCAACGGCGTGCGCCACATCTTCGGGCTGTGCGGCGACACCAGCCTGCCGTTCTACGACGCCATGGCCCGGCTCGATCACGGCATCGACCACGTCCTCACGCGCGACGAGCGCAGCGCGGGCTACATGGCCGATGGCTATGCGCGCGTGACCGGCAAGGTGGGCGTCTGCGAAGGCCCGAGCGGCGGCGGCGCAACCTATCTGCTGCCCGCGCTGGTGGAGGCGAACGAGTCGTCCATCGCGGTGTTGGGCATCACCTCCGATGTGTCCGTGGGTTCGCGCGGCAAGTACCCGCTGACCGAGCTGGACCAGCAGGCACTCTATCGCCCGCTGACCAAGTGGAACACCACGGTGGACCGCGTCGACCAGATCCCGGGCATCGTGCGCGGCGCCTTTCGTGCGATGACCACCGGCAAACCGGGCTCGGCGCATATCTGCCTGCCCTATGACGTGCAGAAGCACGCGGCCGATCCCGCCGATGTCTGGGCGCAGCCCGGCCACGACCGCTTTCCGGCGATGCGCAGTGCGCCCGACCCGGCGGCTGTGATGCGGGCGGCCGAGTGCCTCGCGAACGCGCGCCGGCCGGTCATCGTCTGCGGCGGTGGCGTCGTGATCGCCGGCGCGTGCGAGGTGCTGGGCGCACTGGCCACCTTGCTCGACGCACCGGTCTGCACCACCGTCAGCGGCCAGGGCAGTCTGGCCGATGTGCACCCGCTGAACGTGGGCGTGATCGGTGCCAACGGCGGCGTCACGGCCACGCGTGAGGTGGTGCAGCAGGCCGATCTGGTGCTGTTCATCGGCTGCCGCGCCGGCTCCACCAGCACCGAGAACTGGCGTGTGCCGGCGCGCACGGCCACCATCGTGCACATCGACGTCGATCCGATGGTGGTCGGCGCGAACTACCGGACCGACGTGGCGCTGGTTGGTGATGCGCTGCTGGCACTTGAGGCGCTGCATGCCGGCGTGCAAACGCAGTTGACGGGCAAGACCCACGAAGGCGGTGGCGGGCGGTCGCTCGCAGCAGCTGCGCGTGCGGCCAAGCAGGCCGCGTTCGCACCATTGGCCGCATCGCTGGACACCCCCATCAAGCCCGAGCGCGTGGTGGACGCGCTGAACCGCCTGCTGCCGGACGACGCCGTGGTGGTCTGTGATCCCGGCACGCCCTGTCCCTACTTCTCCGCCTACTTCAACGCCGCGCGCTCGGGCCGCCAGTTCATCACCAACCGGGCGCAGGGCGCACTGGGCTTCGCGCTGGCTGCGGGCATCGGGGCGCAGATCGGCCGACCGGATGCGCCCGTGGTGTCCGTGATGGGCGACGGCAGCTTCGGCTTCACCTGCGGCGAGATGGAGACGTTGGTGCGCCGCAAGATCCCGCTCAAGATGGTGGTGTTCTCGAACGCGGTATTCGGCTGGATCAAGGCGAGCCAGAAGGAAGGTTACGGCCAGCGCTACTTCTCGGTCGATTTCACGCGCACCGACCATGCGCGGGTGGCCGAAGCGTTCGGTGTCAAGGCCTGGCGCGTGAGCGACCCGGCGCAGCTCGAAGACGCACTGCGCGCCGCGCTTCGTCACGATGGCCCGGCGCTGGTCGACGTGCTGTCGCAGGAGCTGCAGGACGCGGCCGTCCCGGTCAGCCAGTGGATGGGTTGATCGACACGTTTTCACTTCACATGCAAGACCATTCATGAAGACAACTTTTTCTCGCCCCACCCGCCGCGTGGTACTGAGCCATGCCTTGACGATCGCCGCCCTGGCGTGCGCGCCTTCGGTTCGGTCCCAGACAACCAACGATTCGCCATTGCGGCTGATCGTCACGTTCCCGCCGGGCGGCAGCACCGACATCGCGGCCCGCATCATCCAGCCCAGGTTGTCGGAAGTCCTGGGCCGGCCGGTGGTGGTGGAGAACAAGCCGGGCGCGGCCAGCCAGCTGGCGACCCAATTCGTCGCGCGCGCGGCGCCGGACGGCAACACGGTCCTGGTGGGTTTCGACACCCACGCGATCAACCCCGTGGCCAAGTCCAAGCTGCCGTACGACACGTTCAACGATTTTGCCGGCGTCACGCTGGCCGTGCGTTTTCCGCTGGTGATCGGCGCCGCACCGTCGGTGCCAGGCATAAATCTGAGCGAGTTTCTGCAGGCGGCCAAGGCCGAGCCCGATCGTTTCAACTACGCGTCCACCGGGCTGGGCTCGATGAACCATCTGGTGGCCGAGGACATCAAGCGCCGCTCGGGCGCCGATCTGCTGCATGTGCCCTACGGCGGCGGTGGGCCGGCTGTGCAGGCGGTGGTCAGCGGCGTCTCAAGTCTCACGCTGCTGAGCTACGCCGCGCTGCGCGGCCAGATCGCCGCGGGCAAGATCAAGCCGCTGGCCGTGACGGGTGCCCGCCGCCTGACCGAACTGCCCGACGTGCCCACGGTGGCCGAGTCGGGCTTTCCCGGCTTCGAAGCGTATTCGTGGATCGGCATCTTCGCGCCGGCGGCCACACCGGGTGACACCCTGCGCCAACTGACCGAAGGCTTCCAGAGCGCACTGCAGGACCCCGAGGTCAAGCAACGCCTGACCGCCGCCGGCTTCGAAGTCATGGCCACCGACGGCCCGGCGGTGGACCGCTACACGCGCGAGCAGTACGAGCGCTGGCTCCGCTTCGTGCAGGAAGCCAAGCTCAAGCTGGAAGAGTGAAGCCGGCACCGTCGATGCAACTCGACCACATCGTCATCGCGGTGCACGACCTGCAGCGCACGGTGGTTGACTATCAGGCGCTGGGCTTCACCGTCACGCCCGGCGGGCAGCATCCCGGTCGGACCTCGCACAACGCGCTGGTGGTGTTTGCCGATGGCGCCTATCTGGAGCTCATCGCCTGGCAAGCGCCGGCGCCGCAGGAACGCTGGTGGCGTGATTTGCAGCAATTCGGCGACGGGCCGGTGGACTTTGCGCTGTGGCCGCAGGATCTGGTAGCGGATACCGAAGCGGGGCGTTCCCGCGGTCTGGAACTGTCAGGGCCACTGGACGGCGCACGCAAGCAGCCCGATGGGTCGGAAATGAAGTGGCAGACGGCGCGTCATGCCACCCCCGACGTGCCTTTTTTGTGCGCCGACATCACGCCCCGCGTCTTGCGCGTGCCCGAAGGCCAGGCCCGCGTGCATGCCAACGGTGCGACAGCCGTTTCGGGTCTGGCCGTTGCGGCGGCCGATCTGGCTGTGACCTTGCCACGCTACCGGGCGCTGCTCGGCCCGCAGGCGATCATCGAGGCACCGTTCGTGATCCCGGGCAGCGGCTTGCGTGTTGCACAGGTGCAGCTCGATGGGTTGAGCCTGGTGCTGGCCGAGCGGGCTGGCGTGGCGCCGGCAGCCGGCGCGGTGGGCGGCTGGCTGGCCACCCGGGGCCAGGGGCCATGTGCCTTCAGCCTGCGCACGCCGGGCCGCGCACCGCACGCGTTGGCGGCTGAGCGGAGCCATGGTGCGGTGATCGAGACACAGGCCGCTTGAAGCCGGCGCGTCTTCGCATCGTTGCCCGTGCGAGCACCGCTGTTGCGAAACCGCTGCCTGAACCCGTTCGGCCGGCCCCGCAGTCGCTTGGCCGATTCGACAATCGGGTCTGCCATGACTGCCATGACTGCCATCGGCACCGCACCGGCAACCGCTGCGCGCGGCTGATGATGCACATCGGCGGCGAACGAGACATCACCGCGATCTTCGAAAGCATCCGAACGGCATGACCTCGGCACGAGTCGACGAGCGCGAGGTCGAGTTCAGCGCCATCCGTGCGCAGGGTGCGGGCGGCCAGAACGTCAACAAGGTTTCCAGCGCGGTGCATCTGCGCTTCGACATCGCCGCATCGTCCTTGCCGGAGGACATCAAGGAACGCTTGCTTGCGCTGCGTGACACCCGCATCACGCAGCAGGGCGTGCTGGTTCTGAAAGCCCAGCAGCACCGCAGTCAGGAGATGAACCGCGCCGACGCCATGGCGCGGCTGCAGGAACTGGTCGACCGCGTGGCCGCGCCGCCACGCATCCGGCGCGCCACGAAGCCGACCTACGGGTCCAAACAGCGGCGGCTGGAGGGCAAGAGCCAGCGCTCGGCCATCAAGCAGCAGCGTGGACCGTTGCGCGACTGAGGCGCAGGCTAGACCACGATCGGGTTCGCCGCCCCGTCCA
Source organism: uncultured beta proteobacterium (assembly GCA_963761295.1). Classification (GTDB taxonomy): domain Bacteria; phylum Pseudomonadota; class Gammaproteobacteria; order Burkholderiales; family Burkholderiaceae_C; genus JBBPYC01. The sequence goes on along the minus strand of CAVXGG010000017.1, from coordinate 96,563 downwards.
TCGTCAGCACCACACCGGTCACATAGCTCGCGCTGGCAGACGCCAGAAACAACACCACATTGGCCACCTCGTCGGGGTGAGCGATGCGCCCCAGGGGGATGTTTTGCGTGGTGCGGCGCAGTGCTTCATCGACATCGACGCCGCCCTGTCGCGCGGCGGCTTCGAGCCCTTGCGTCAACCGCTCGGTCTGCGTGGCACCCGGGTTCACGGCGTTGACGCGCACGCCCTTCGGCCCGTACGCCGCGGCAAGACCGGCCGTAGCCAGCATCAAAGCGGCGTTGGCCGAGCCGCCCGGCAAATGGATCGGGCTGGCCACCTTGCCCCCGGCACCGATCACGTTGACGATCGCGCCGCGCCCGCGTTGCCCCATGCGCTGCACCACCGGATCGATCACGTGGATGTAGCTGAAGAACTTGGCGTCGAGCGCGTCGTGCCAGGCCCGTGCGTTCAACTCGGCCGGCGGCGTGCGCCGTGCGGCACCGGCGCAGGTCACGAGCACGTCCACCGGACCGAACCCGGCCTCCGCCTCGTCGATCGCCTGCTCGGCACGCGCGGCATCGCGCAGATCGGCCGCAATCAACGCGATGCGCGCTTGTGCGTTTCCGGCATCGGCCAGCAGTTGCTGCTTCGCTCGATCGAGCCCGGCCGGGTCGCGTGCAATCAGGCTGACCTGCGCGCCTTCGCGCAGGAAACCCTTCGCGCAGGCCAGGCCGATGCCCTTGCTGCCGCCCGTGATCAATACGTGTTGCCCGGACAGTTGCAGATCCATGACTCGCTGCCTATTCGATTCGGATGTTGGCTGCTTTCACCACCGCGCCGTAACGTGCCAGGTCACTTGCGATCTCTTCGGCAAACCGGTCGGCGGTGCCCGGCGTGGCTTCGATGCCCATCAGCCGCAGCTTCTCGACCACGGCCGGATCGACCAGGGTTGCGTTCAACTCGGCGTTCAATCGCGCCAGCACCGCAGCCGGTGTGCCGATGGGCGCAAAGATGCCGACCCACGAATCGACAACGAAATCCGGCACACCGCTCTCGATGAAGGTCGGCACCTCGGGCAGCGCCGATGTGCGCTGCGCACTGGACACTGCAATCGCCCGCAGCCTGCCGGACTTGACATGCCCATAAGCGCCAGCGACCGCGGTGTAGACCAGCGGAATCGTGCCACCGATCACATCGGTGAGCGCCTGGCCACCGCCCTTGTAAGGCACATGCACGAGGTTGGCACCGGTGCGTGACTTGAGCAGCTCGCCGGCAATGTGCGGCGTGCCGCCGGTGCCGGAGGTGCCGAACGACAATCCGTTCGGCTCGGACTTGGACAGCGCGATGACTTCCTGAAGCGACTTGGCGGGCAGCTCCGGGTTGGCGACCAGAATCAGCACTGCATTGCCGATCTTGCCGACCGGTGCGAAGTCGGCCTGCGGGTCGAACGGAGTCTTCGCAAACACATGCGGGTTGATCACCATCGTCCCGTCGAAGCCAAGCACCAGCGTGTAGCCGTCCGGTGCCGCCGTCTTGGCTTGGCCGGTTCCGATGTTTCCGGAAGCGCCCGGCTTGTTGTCGACCACGATCTGCTGGCCGAGCCGGCGAGCCAGGTATTCGGCAATCAGCCGGCCACTGGTGTCCGTCACGCCGCCCGGAGTGAATGGCACGATCAGCCGGATCGGCCTTGCAGCAGGCCAGATGTCTTGTGCGGCCGCAGGGCCATGCAGCGCAGCAAGCGCGAGCGTTGCAGCCAGCGCCGCAGCCTGCAGCAAGACGCGGCGATCTGCACGGTACGCGGGTGGTCGTCTCTGCATGGGGTTGTCTCCTCGCGTGTTTGTCTGGACCAGTTCGTGCGCTTCACGCGTCGTCTGCATAGCGCTTCTCGAATTCATAGACGGCGTCGAAACCCATCAGCTTGGTCAGCTCCGAGAACGGCAGCAGCGGCGTGTCGATCCCGGCCGACGAACCGTTGGCCTTGAAGATCCGATACACCTCGGCCATCGCCTGCGTGGCCGCCAAGAGTGCTGTCACCGGAAAGATCGCGAGCTTGTAGCCCAGTGCTTCGAGCCGCTCACGTGTTAGCACGGGCGTGCGCCCGCCTTCGACCATGTTGGCCAGCAGCGGCAGATCGAAGCTGCGGCAGATTTGCTGCATCTCCGCTTCGGACTCGGGCGACTCGATGAACAGGACGTCGGCGCCGGCGCGCGCATAGCTTTCGGCGCGACGCAGTGCTTCGTCCAGGCCGAGCGATGTGCGCGCGTCGGTGCGCGCGATGATCATGAAGTCGGCCGAACTGCGCGCGTCCGACGCCACCCGGATCTTGCGCACCATGTCGATCATCGGAATCACGCGGCGGCCGAGCGTATGGCCGCACTTCTTCGGAAACTCCTGGTCTTCGAGCTGGATCGCGGACGCGCCCGCGGCCTCGTAGCCGCGCACCGTGTGCGCGACGTTGAGCAGGCCGCCGTAGCCGGTGTCGCCGTCTGCGATCAGCGGTGTGGTCGCCATCGTCGCCATCGCCCTCACGCGACCGACCATGTCCGAATAGGTGGCAAGCCCCGCATCGGGCAGCCCCAGGTGGGAGGCGACGGTGCCAAAACCCGTCATGTAGAGCGCGTCGAATCCGAAGCCGTCGGCCAGCCGCAGCGACACCATGTCATGCACGCCGGGAGCGCTCAAGCAGCCGGGCCGGGCCAGGCGCTGTCTCAGGTTATCGTTTTTTTCTGCGGTCACGAAGATCTCCTGCGTCCATTGAGGCTCGGTCCAAACGGATGCAGGGCTCGTGCATTGCCGGCCTTGCCCGCTGACCCGGGGCGGTAGTCATCAACATTTTGTGCTTCGACACAAAACCTGTCACCATCCCGCATTCCGACAGTACCGCAGGCAGGAGAGTTTTGCGATGGCGCAACTGAACGTAAACGGAAAGATGCGCGAGCACGACGCCGAGCCCGACACCCCGCTGCTGTGGGTGCTGCGCGAGCAGCTCGGCCTGACCGGCACCAAGTACGGCTGCGGCATCGCGCAGTGCGGCGCCTGCACCGTGCACCTGGACGGCGCGCCGGTGCGCAGTTGCGTGCTGCCGGTGTCGGCGGTGCAGCCGTCGCAGAAGATCGTCACGATCGAGGGCCTGGCGCCGAACCACGACCACCCGCTGCAGAAGGCCTGGGTTGCCAACGACGTGCCGCAATGCGGCTACTGCCAGAGCGGCATGATCATGGCGGCCGCCGCGCTGCTGAAGGACAAGCCGCAGCCGACCGACGCCGACATCGATGCCGGCATCACCAACATCTGCCGCTGCGGCACCTACAACCGGGTGCGCGCCGCGATCAAGCAGGCCGGCAGGCGGCAGCAAGACCGCCGGCCTCGACATCGTCCACATCGTCAGGAGCGCTGACATGAGCCGCCTGCACCTGACACGGCGCGGTTTCATCGGCGGCGCGGCAGCCGGGTCGCTCGTGCTCGGCTTTCCGACTCGCGGCCGCGGCGGCCACGCGCGACGGCCATTCCGACTGGTCGCCACCACGACGCCGGTCTCGGGCACGACGCCCACCGCCGGCAGCGCGCCCGAGATCAACGCCTGGGTCGTGGTGCAGCCCGACGAGCGCGTGATCATCCGCATCGCGCGTTCCGAGATGGGCCAGGGCACGCTGACCGGCCTGGCGCAACTGGTCGCCGAGGAGCTCGGCTGCGACTGGACGCGCGTCACGACCGAATATCCGACGCCGGGCGAGAACCTGGCGCGCAAGCGCGCCTGGGGCAGCTACTCGACCGGCGGCAGCCGCGGCATCCGCGAGTCGCACGAGTACGTGCGCAAGGGCGGCGCGGCGGCGCGGATGATGCTGGTGCAGGCGGCGGCCGACGAGCTGGAAGGTGCCGGCCGCCGAATGCAGCGGTGAAGAACGGCGTGATCAGCCATGCCGGCTCCGAGCCGCAGCACCAGCTACGGCAAGGTGGCGACCGCTGCCGCGGCACTCACGGCGCCGACCGACGTGAGCTCAAGGATCCGAAGGACTGGACGCTTGCCGGCAAGCCGCCTCGCGCGGCTGGACACGATCGACAAGACCAACGGCCGCCAGGTCTACGGCGCCGACCTGAAGCTGCCCGGCATGCTCAATGCGGCGATCGTCGCCTGCCCGGTCTTCGGCGGCAAGCTCGCGAAGTTCGATGCCGGCAAGGTGAGCGGCATGCGCGGCGTCAAGAACGTGGTGCCGGTCGGCGACAACGCGGTCGCGGTCGTTGCCGACACCTGGTGGCGCGCGAAGAAGGCGCTCGACGTGCTGCCGATCGAGTGGGACTTCGGCCCCAACGCGCAAGGTCCAGCAAGCCGATATCGACGCGATGCTCAAGGGCGGCCTCGACGCCGAGCAGGCCGCGGTGGGCAACGCCAGGGCGATGCCAAGGCGGCGCTGGCCGGTGCGGCGCGCCGCATCGAGGCGGTCTACGCTACCCGTACCAGAACCACGCGACGATGGAGCCGATGAACGCGACTGCGCGCTTCACGCCGGCCGCGGCGGCGGCGGCACCGACGCGCTGCGAGGTCTGGACGCCGACGCAGAACGGCGAGGCCGCACTGGCTGCCACGGCCGAGGCCGCCGGCCTGCCGCCGTCGCAGTGCGAGGTCTACAAGATCCACCTGGGCGGCGGCTTCGGCCGGCGCGGCGCGGTGCACGACTGGGTGCGGCAGGCGGTGGCGATCGCCAAGGCGGTGCCCGGCACGCCGGTCAAGCTGCTGTGGACGCGCGAAGAGGACATGACGCATGGCCTCTACCACCCGATCACGCAGTGCAAGCTGACCGCCGGACTGACGACAAGGGCGAGCTGACAGCGCTGCACATGCGCATCTCGGGCCAGTCGATCCTGGCCGTCGCTGTTTCCGCAGAACGTCAAGCGACGGCAAGGATCCGGTCGTCTTCCAGGGCCTGAACGACGGCGGCGGCGAGGCGATGATCGGCTACACGGTGCCGAACCTGCTGATCGACCATGCGATGCGCAACCCGCACGTGCCGCCGGGCTTCTGGCGCGGCGTCAACCTGAACCAGAACACGATCTACCTCGAGTGTTTCCTCGACGAGGTCGCGCACGCCACGGGGCAGGACCCGCTCGCGCTGCGGCGCAAGCTGATGGCGAAGCACCCGAAGCACCTGGCGGTGCTGAACGCCGCCGCCGAGCGCGCCGGCTGGGGCACGCCGGCGCCTGACGTGGACGGGCAGAAGGTCTTCCGCGGGCTGGCGCAGACGCATGGCTTCGGCAGCTATGTCGCGGCCTGCGCCGAGGTCTCGGTCAGCGCCGACGGCGCGCTCAAGATGCACCGCATCGTCGCCGCCACCGACTCCGGGTCATGCGGTCAACCCGCAGCAGATCGAGGCCCAGGTCGAAGGCTCGTTCGTCTACGGCCTGAGCGCGGCGCTGTACGGCGCCTGCACGGTCAAGGACGGCCGCATCGAGCAGCAGCAACTTCGACACCTATCCGCCGATGAAGATCGACGCGATGCCGAAGGTCGAGACGATCGTGATGCCGTCGGGCGGCTTCTGGGGCGGCGTCGGCGAACCCACGATCGCGGTGGCGGCGCCGGCGGTGCTGAATGCGATCTTCGCCGCCACCGGCAAGCGCATCCGCGACCTGCCGCTGCAAGCAGCAGAGCCTGCAAGTTGAACGCTGACGTCGGCGAGCACGTCGATGGCGACGACGGCGCAGGCGGCGGCGCTGATCGCTGCGCGGCGGCTGTCGCTGCTGGCGCGCGGCAGCACTGGCGGCGCCGATCAGTGGGTCGGCGACAGCATCCCGGCGCCGCTGACCGACGCACGCCGGCGATGCCGGCGCGCGGTCGTGCGATCGTCGTCGACCGCCAGCAGGGGCTGTGCCTGCTGTGCCACAGCGGGCCGTTTCCCGAAGAGCCGCTCGCCGGGCAACCTGGCGACCGACCTGGCCGGCGCCGGCGCGCGCTGGACCGAAGCGCAGTTGCGCGGCGCGCATCGTCGATGCGCGCCGGCTCGATCCGGCGAGCCTGATGCCGGCCTTCCACGCGACCGAAGGCCGCCACCGGGTCGGTGCCGCGTGGCGCGGGCGGCCGATCCTCGACGCGCAGCAGGTCGAGGACGTCGTCGCTTTTCTGCAGACGCTTCGATGACGCACGACGCTCATCGACCCCGAGCCGGCCGCCGCGCGCTGCTGCGCCAGGCAGCGGCCGCTGCCGCCGGCGGCACGCTGCTGCTGCGCGCTCGCGCCGGCATCGGCCACGCCCGAAGCGCTGCAGGCGGCGATGGCCGGGCTTCACCGGCGGCGCGCCGGTCCGGACCGGCCGCGTCAAGCTGCAGATCGCCGAACTGGTCGAGAACGGCAACGCGGTGCCGGTCACCGTCATCGCGTCGACAGCCCGATGACCGCTGCCGATCACGTGCAGCGGATCGCGCTGTTCAACGAGCGCAACCCGCAGCCCGAGGTCGCGCGTCTTCGAGCTGTCGCCGGCCAACGGCCGCGCCGAGGTCGGCACGCGCATGCGGCTGGCCACGTCGCAGACCGTCGTCGCGCTTGCGCAGATGAACGACGGCAGCTTCTGGCAGCACCGGGTCGACGTGATCGTGACGCTGGCCGCCTGCATCGAGGGCGGCTGAAGGGAGCAGCAGCGATATGGCACCACCGCACGTTCGGTGATCCACCTGCCGCGACAGCGCACGCGCCGGCGAGATCGTCGCGGTGCGCGTGCTGGTCCAGCATCCGATGGAGACCGGCTACCGCACCAGCTCGCTCGGCGAGCCGCTGCCGCGCAACATCATCCGGCAGCGTCGAATGCCGCTTCGAAGGCGAGCCGGTGTTCGCCGCCGATCTGCACCCGCGATCGCCGCCAACCCGACGCTGGCTTCTTCCTGCGCGCGACGCGCAGCGGCATGCTCAGCGTCGAATGGCGCGGCGACGACGGATTCGCTCACACCGACACGTGCGCGGCTCGCAGGTGGGCTGACTCACAGATGCGCTGCGGTTGCGGCGCGACTGCATGGTCTGGCAGTGTGCGATTGGCCTGCGTGCGCTCGCGGCAGGCGCGATTGCACAGCGGATCGAGCGCGATGCCGGGCGCCACCGCGAGTACAGCTACGCCGCGCCGCGCCGCTCGGGCTTCGACGACATGACGCCCGCGCTGCAGGCAGCTGCAGCGCGACGACACGCAGAACCCGGCCTGGCTGTGGCTCAAGGACGGCGAAGCGCGTTTCGCCGCCGACTGCGCGCGCTGCCACGACAGCGATCGGCTGCGCGACGTCGCGACCCGCTATCCCGCGTTCGACGCGAGCTCGGCAAGCCGGTGACGCTTGTCGGGCCGCATCAACCTGTGCCGCACGCGGCACCTGGACAGCATGCCGCTGGCAGCCGGAGAACGACGAGCTGATCGGCGCTCGAAACCTACCTCGGCTGGCTCGCGCGCGGGCTGCCGATTGCGCCGCCGGCCGATCCCCGGCTGGCGCCGGCACGCGCCGCGGGTCAACGCCTGTACCGGACCCGCTTCGGCCAGCTCGATTTCTCGTGCGCGCAGTGCCATGACGACAACGCCGGCCGCCGGCTGGCCGGCAGCACGATCCCGCAGGCGCATCCGACCGGATACCCGATCTACCGGCTCGAATGGCAGGGCATGGGCTCGCTGCAGCGCCGGCTGCGCGGCTGCATGAGCGCGGTGCGCGCCGAGCCGTTCGGCTACGGCAGCGACGAGCTGACCGCGCTCGAGTCTTATCTGATCGCAACGCGCAGCGGGGATGAAGATCGAGACGCCGGCGGTGCGGCCATGAGCCGACCGTTGGCTCGACCACAAAAAACTCAGCCGAGCATGTCGGCCCAGATGTTGCGCGCCCACGAGTTCGCATAGCCCGCCTCGAGGGTTGAGCGCGCAGCCGACACGCCGCCCGCGCCGGCCACCGGCAGGAACGTCCTGTCGGCCGCCACGTAGCGATGGACGCTTGCGACATGCATCGCCTCGTTCGCACTCACGAAGCTGTAGCAGGTGTTGGTCAGCATGGGCTCCGGATTGATCTCCAGCCCCGCAAGCTCTGCAGCGATCGCCGCCGCGGCCACCTTGGCCTGGCTGTTCGCCATGTGTCCCGACTTGGGCATCTGGCTTGCCACCTGGATCGAGTCGCCGAGCACGTGAATGTCCTTCGCCGCAGTCGATTCGAAATTGCGGAAATCGACGAAGCACCAACGCCCGTTCGCATTCGCAAGCCCGGTCTGCACAGCCAAAGCGCCGGCGCGCATCGGCGGCAGCACGTTGAGCACGTCGGCTCTCACGTGCTCGAATTCGAGCTTCAAGGTCAGCGATGACGGATCTACTTCGACCGCATCGGCTCTGGAAGCACTGCGATACTCGATCAGGCCCGGATACAAATCGGCCCAGGCCTTCTTGAACAGGGCGCCCTTGGACGTCACGTCCATGTTCGCATCCAGGATCAGCAGCTTCGACTTCGGCTTGTGCCGCTTGAGATAGCCTGCCACCAGGCTTGCGCGCTCATACGGGCCGGGCGGGCAGCGATAAGGTTCTTCGGGGATCGAGATCGCGAACACACCACCGTCGCGCATGTCCTGCAGTTGCCGTGCGAGCGCCGTCGTCTCGCTGCCGGCCTTCCACGCGTGCAGGATGCGACCGGCCTCGTTCGCCTCCGCCAGGCCGGCGATGCGGTCGAGCAGCAAATCGATGCCCGGTGCAAGCACCAGTTTGTCGTAGCGCAAGTCCGCACCACGCGCGAGCTTGACGCGCTTGCTGGCTGGATCGATCGCCACAGCGCGGTCGTGCACGACCTCGACGCCATGCCGGCTCGCCAGCGTGGTGTAGGGCACCGAGATGTCCGCCAGCTCGCGATCGCCCGCGACCACGAGGTTCGACAGCGGGCACGACACGAAGGTCTCGTTCGGCTCGACCAGCACCACATCGATCGAGCCGGCCGAGAAGTAGCGCAGGTACCGGGCTGCGGTCGCGCCGCCGTAGCCACCACCGATGACGACGACCTTTGCCGTGCTGGCGCGGGGCGAAGCCGGTTGGGCCACCGTGCTGCCCCCTGCAGCGACTGCGCCCCCGCCCGCGAGCAGCGCCTGCACCAGATTGCGTCGTGTGCGATTCATCGCGCCGTCCCCAGCCTTATCTAGCGGGGCTGCGCCGCGAACCAGGCCGCGAGCGCATCGATCTGAGCCGGTTCATAGCCCTTGCTGATCTGATGCATCACGGTGGCCGGCAGGCTGCCCTGTCGATATTCGAGCATGCGCTCGGTGAACTGCTCGCGCGTCAGGCCTGCCAGTGGCGGAATCAGGCTGCCGGCCGCCGGTCGCCCACCGAAGCCGTGGCAGGCCGCGCAGGTCGCCGCGAGCGCGCGCACCTGTCTCTGCTCGGGGTCGGCAGGGGCAGTCGGCGTCTGGCCGGTCGCAGGGATGGTGTGCAGCACTAGCAGCGCTGCCGACACGAACGCCGGTGCGATCTCCCGACGCATCGAACAACAACCATCTGGAATCATCGCGCGCACCTCCTTGCGAAGCCAAGGCGCATTTGAACATCACCGACCGATCGATGCGCCCGGCGTGCTTGCATTCCGGCTTGCACGACCGCGATGCAGCAAAGCAGCCTCCCGTGACCGTTCAGCGCCCCACAGGCGACCCATTCGATCGGTCCGGTGGCTGCGCAGCTCGTGCTAAAAAAGCCAAGCAGAAGCAGCGCGGCCTGCGCCCATCGTGGCCGAGTCGATCGGCTCGTCCTCGCGTTCCATCGGCTCCGCGCCGTGCCTGCCGAATCCTCCCTCAGCTGGAAAAAAGTCCTTCTCTCATGATCAGCCAACAACTCGAAACCTTCGGCAGACCTCTCGTCCAGGTGTTGCGCGACACCCCGGAGCCGCAAGGCACCGAAGTCGTTGTCAAGGTCGGCAGTTGCGGCGTCTGCCACAGCGACCTGCACCTGCAGGACGGCTTCTTCGACCTCGGCGGCGGCAACAGGCTCGACATGGAACGTGTGATTGGCCCGCCGCGCACGTTGGGGCACGAGATTGCAGGCACCGTGGTGGCGATCGGGCCATTGGCCCAGGGCGGCAAGGTGGGAGATCGCTGTGTGGTGTATCCCTGGATCGGCTGTGGGCAGTGCGCGGTCTGCAACGCGGGCGACGAGCATCTGTGCAGCGCGCCTCGCGCACTCGGCATTCAGCGCGACGGCGGCTTCGCGGATCACGTGGTCGTGCCGGACGCGAAATACCTGCTCGACTACGGCAGCCTTGCCGAAGCGCAGGCCTGCACTTACGCCTGCTCCGGTCTCACCGCGTTCAGCGCGCTCCACAAGGCCGCGCCGCTGGCGGCCGGCGATGCGCTGCTGATCATCGGCGCCGGTGGTGTCGGCCTGGCCGGCGTGCGGCTGGCGCGCGAAGTGTTTCCCGGCGCCACCGTCATCGTCGCCGAGCTGGACCCGTCCAAATGGACGTTGGCGCGCGACGCGGGCGCTCATGAGGTGATCGACCCGAGCGCCGACGGCGCTGCGAAAACCTTGATGAAATCCTCGCGGGGCGGTGTCGCTGCCGCCATCGATTTCGTCGGCGCGGGCGCGAGCTTCACGTTCGGCCTCGGCGCGCTACGCAAGGGCGGCAGGCTGGTCTGCGTCGGTCTGTTCGGTGGCTCCACCACCATCGTGCCTGCGATGGTCACGATGAAAGCCGTCAGCGTCATCGGCTCCTACGTCGGCAGCTTGTCCGAAATGCAGGCCCTGATGGCGATCGGACGCAGCGGCAAGCTGCCGGACCTGCCGCTGACCCTGCAAGGTCTGGGCGGTGCATCGCAGGCGCTGGACGATTTGCGTGCGGGCCGCATCCATGGCCGCACGGTGCTTCAGCCGTAGTGCCGACGCACCGATTCAAGAAAATCCAGCCGTCTCGTGCGGCATGTAAGGCGCTTCCAATGCCTTGATCTCGTCGTCCGTCAACTGCAATGACAGCGCCGCCACCGCGTCATCCAGATGCTGGGCTTTCGAAGCACCGATGATCGGTGCGGTCACCGGCGACTTGCGCGCGACCCAGGCCAGCGCAACTTGCGCACGTGGCACGCCACGGGCTGCGGCCACGGCAGCCACCGCTTCGACCACCTTGCGGTCGGCTTCGCCCAGATTCTTGTGCAGGTTCTGGCCGAACTTGTCGGTCCCGGTGCGAAACGTCGTCGCATCGAAGTCGCGCGTGAGCCGGCCGCGCGCGAGAGGGCTCCACGGAATCACGCCGATGCCCTCTTCCGCACACAGCCGCATCATCTCGCGCTCTTCCTCGCGGTACATCAGGTTGTAGTGGTTCTGCATGGAGACGAAGCGCGTCCAGCCGTGCCGGTCCGCCAGATACAGCGCCTTCGCGAACTGGTACGCGTACATCGAGGACGCGCCGATGTAGCGTGCCTTCCCGGCCTTCACCACGTCGTGCAGCGCTTCCAGCGTTTCCTCGATCGGCGTGTGATAGTCGAAGCGGTGGATCTGGTAAAGATCGACGTAGTCGGTGCCCAGGCGCCGCAGGCTGTGGTCGATCTCGGCCATCACGGCCTTGCGCGACAGGCCGGCCGCGTTCGGGTCCGAGCGCATCGGGTTGTTCAGCTTGGTCGCGATCACGACTTCCTCCCGCCGGCAGAAGTCGCGGATCGCGCGACCCAGGATTTCTTCGCTGCTGCCGAGCGAATAGATGTTCGCGGTGTCGAAGAAGTTGATGCCGGTTTGCACAGCCTGCTTGATCAACGCGCGGCTCGGCTCCTCGGGCAAGGTCCACTCGTGCACGCCCTGCTTCGGCTCGCCATAGGTCATGCAGCCCAGACACAGCTTCGAGACTTTGAGGCCGGTGCGGCCGAGGCGGGTGTATTCCATGGGGCTCCAAAAAATCGATGGGCTGCGTTGATGTCGGTTCGACATCGATCTTCGCGCAAGCCCGGCAATCGGGCAACTCCAGGCGCCTTGTCGATGGCATGAGCATGCATGCGGACGCAGCTACAGTGGTGCCTGCTCATCAGTCGCCCGCAACCGTTCGAATGGCTGCGCGTTTGCTTATCCTGACGCCGCCTTTTCGACATGAATACCTCGCCATCCCATCCGATCTGGAGTAGACCATGACCCATTCACACACCACTCGCCGCTGGGCGCTCACCTCCTTTTGCGCCGCCGCCTTGTTGCTCGGCACCTCGGCGGCCAATGCGAAGGACACGGTCAAGATTGCTTTCATCGGCCCGTTGACCGGCGGCGTCGCGGCCAACGGCCTGGGCGGTCGCAACTCGGTCGAACTCGCGGTGCGCCTGCGCAACGACGACGCGAAGGCCAGGTACACATACGAGCTGGTCTCGCTGGACGACGAGTGCAAGCCGAACGTCGGCGTGCAGGTCGCCACCAAGGCGGCGGCCGACAACGCAATCATTGCCGGGTGTCACGCACTACTGCTCGGCGGTCGCAATGAGCGCGGTCGATGTCTATCACCGCTTCGGTCTGCCGGTCGTGGTCTGGGGCGCGGTGCTGCCGGACGTGACCTACGGCAACGAATACAAGGAAATTCACCGCGTCAACGGCACGATGATCAACCAGAACGAGGTGGCCTCGCAGTTCATGCTCGACACAAGGCTACAAGCGCTGGGTCATCATTCACGACACGACCGACTACGGCAAGGGCCACAACAAGGTGTTCAGCGAGTTCCTGACCAAGGGCGGCGGCGAGATCGTCGGCACCTTCGGCGTCACGGCGGACCAGCAGGACTTCACGGCCGAGCTCACCAAGGTGAAGGAACTGAAGCCAGACGTCGTCTACTTCGGCGGGCTGACGCCGATCGGCATCCGAATCCGCAGCCAGATGGACAAGCTCGGCATCAAGGCGGTGTTCCAAGGCACCTCGGGCATCAAGTCGGCCGCCTTTCCGGAAGGGCTCGGCAAGGACTGGCCGAAGGCTCGCTCTCGTTCATCGAAGGCGCGCCGGCGGAGAAGCTGCCGGGCGGCACCGCGTTCATTGCGGACTACAAGAAGGCGAACTTCTCGGAGCCAGCCGAAGCGTATGGCCCATTCGCGTTGCCGCGGCGAACCTGGTGATGGATGCGATCGAGAAGGTCGGCCCGGACCGCAAGAAGGTGCGTGCGACACTGAACGCGACGAAGGACGTCAACACCGTGATCGGCAAGGTCACGTTCGACGACCACCGCCAGAACATCGTGCCGTTGATCTCCAAATACGTGGTGCAGGACGGCCAGTGGGTGCTGTGGGAAGACAGCGAATATGCGGCGGGTGGCAAGCGCAAGCTGGCGGGCCGTTGAATCAACTGGAAGTTGCCGTGCTGATGCCTGATCGAGCACCCCTGTCGATGAGCCTGGACATCCTCGCCCAGTACGTGATGAACACGTTGATGCTGGGCATGATCTACGCGATGGTCGCGGTCGGCTTCACGCTGTTCTTCGGCGTGCTGGACGTGATCAAGTTCTCGCACGGGGACGTGCTGATGCTCGGCGGCTTCACGGCACTGGCGACCTACGGCGCGTTCAGCGCGGCCGGGTTGACGAATCCGTGGCTGCTGCTGTTGGCGATGCTGATCGCCTCGATTGCGGTGACGGCTGCGGTCGGTGCGTTCGCGGCGCGTTTCCTGGTGCTGCCGCTGAAGAACGCGCCGCCGATCAACACGCTGCTGGTCACGTTGATGTTCGGCCTCGCGCTGCGCGAAGCGGTTCGGCTGTTCTATCCGAACGGCTCGAACCCGAAGCCGTTTCCGCGGTTGCTGCCGGACGATACGGTGCATGTCGGCACGCTGGCGCTGCGCATCGACAGCCTGCTGCTGCTGGCGGCCGGGCTTGGCCACGATCGTCGGCGTGCATCTGATGATCACGCGCACCAAGCTGGGCTTGGCGATCCGCGCGGTGGCGCAGGACGGGGAAACCGCGCGGGTGATGGGCATCGATTTTCAGAAAGTCGTGCTGTTCACGTTCGCGCTCGGCTCCGCACTGGCTGCCATGGCCGGCATGATCAACGGGCTCTACTACAACGAAATCAATTTCGGCATCGGTCTGCTGCTGGGCGTGATCGGGTTTTCGGCGGCGATCCTGGGCGGGCTGGGCAACTTCCTCGGCGCGATCCTGGGCGGCTTTCTGTTCGCCGCGCTGCAGACCTTCGGCGCCGTGGTGCTGCCGCTGCTGGTGCCGGCCATTGCCAGCGCCTACAAGGATGTGTTCGCGTTTGCGGTCGTGATCCTGCTGATGGCGTGGCGGCCCACGGGGCTGATCGCCGAGCGATCGAGTGAGCGGGTTTGAACGGCATGACCAACCACGCTCTTCTTCCCGCAACCGTGCCGCTGCTGCTGGCCGGCTTGGTCACCGTGTTCGTCTACCTCTGGGCGCTGCTGCACGCGGAGAGCCAACTGGAAGTCGGTGTGCTGCTGGCGCTGCTGCTGGCGGCCACGGTCGTGTTCCAGCGCGTCGGCTGGTCGGCGCCGTTGGCCTCGGCCGCCGCCAGCGCGCCGCGGCTGGTCGGCATCGGCTCGGTGATCGGCGCGCTCGCGCTTGATCGCGGCGTTTCACGAGATGCATTTCTCGCTGCTGCTGATGTCCACGGTGCTGCTGTTCAGCGTGGTGGGGCTGGGCCTGAACATCCAGTTCGGCTATGTCGGCATCGTCAACTTCGCGGGGGCCGCGTTCTTCGGCATCGGCAGCTACACGGCCGCGACGCTGGCCACGCACACTGCGGTGCCGCACCTGCTGGTGCTGCTGATCGGCGGCCTGATGGCAGCGCTGATCGGCTCGCTGCTGATCTGGCCGGTGCTGCGCACGCGCGGCCATTACGCGGCGCTGGTCACGATCGCGTTCGGCATCCTGTTCAAGAGTTTTCTCGAAGTCAACGATGCGCTCGGCGGGCCGCAGGGCCTGCGCATTCCCGGGCTCAACCTGTTCGGCTGGAAGCTCAACAACGGCTACGAGTTCGGCGACGTCGAGATCTCGTTCTATGCCAACTACGCGGTGCTGAGCCTGCTGCTTGTGCGTGCTGGCTTTCGTGCTGGTGCGGCGCATCGAACGCTCCTGGCTCGGTCTGGAGATGGACATGATCCGCACCGACGAAGTCGCCGCGGCCACGTTCGGCGTCGAGCATCGCGCGCGGCAAGGTGCTCGCGTTCACCTGCGGCAATTTTCTGGCCGGCGTGGCCGGCTCGGTCTACGGGATGATGACGGGTTACGTCGCGCCGAACAACTTCACGTTCGGCGACTCGCTGATCCTGGTGTCGATCGTGATCCTGGGCGGCATCGGCAGCCCGTGGGGGTTGCTGCCGGCCGCCACCATCGTGCTGATCCTGCCGGAGAAGTTCCAGTTCATCCAGGAATACCGCTTCCTGCTCTATGCGCTGCTCGTGATCTTCATCCTGCTGTTCCGCCCGGACGGATTGCTGCCGCGCACGGTGCGGCGCTATTTCCCCGGTGCCGGCGACCGGCAGCCGACCGCATGACCGGCTTGGCGCAACCTCTGCTGGAAGCGCGCGGCGCTCACGATGCGCTTCGGCGGCGTGACCGCGCTCGATGCGCTCGACCTGGTCGTGCACGAGCGGGAGATCCTCGGCCTGCTCGGGCCCAACGGCTCCGGCAAGACGACGTTCTTCAACGTCGTGACCGGCATCTATGCGCCGTCGGCCGGTGACGTGCTGCTGGGCGGCAAGTCGGTCACCGGCAGCACCGCCCAGGCGATGTACCGCGCCGGCGTCACACGCACCTTCCAGCGCTCGCGGCTGTCGCTGCCGCTGACCGTGTTCGACAACGTCGCGATCGGCAGCGCCCAGCAGCTCGGCAGCGGCTTGTGGTTCAACCTGTTTCGGCGCAGCGCGCTGCGTCGGCAGTTCGATGAGACCGTCGATCAGGTGCACACGCTGCTGCACACCTTCAGCGCCGAGATGGCCGCCAAGATGTGGCAGCCGGCCGGCGCCCTCAGCATGATCGACCGGCGGCGGGTCGAGGTGTGTCGCGCGCTGATCTCCAACCCGAAGCTGCTGCTGCTCGACGAGCCCTCCGCCGGCATGACGCACGACGAAACGCGCGAGCTGATGGACGACATCCTGCAGGTGCGCGCCCGGCTGTCGCCGTTCACGATCGTGATCATCGAGCACGAGATGGGCGTGATCCAGCGCATCACCGAGCGCTGCGTGGTGCTCAACTACGGCCGCAAGATCGCCGAAGGCAGCTTCGCCGAGATCACGCGGCACCCCGAGGTGCAGGTCGCCTATCTGGGGCAGGACGCTCAGGAGCCCGCATGAGCACTGCGACCGATACGGCCACCGCGCCGATCCTCGAGCTGCGTGACATCCACAGCACCTACGACCGCGTCGACGTGCTGCACGGCGTCTCCCTCACGGTGGCCCAAGGGCAGCATCACCTGCCTGCTCGGCGCGAACGGCGCGGGCAAGTCGACCCTGATCCGAGCCATCCTCGGCCTCACGCCGCCGCACACCGGCACGATCCATTTCGACGGCCATGCCATCGAGCGGCTGCCCACGCACCGCGTGATCGCCAGCGGCATCGCCTGCATTCCGGAAGGCCGCAAGGTCTTTCCGAAAATGACGGTGGAAGAAAATCTGCGGGTCGGCGCGTACCGGCAGACGCGACGCGCAAGCGGTCGCGCGCAGCATCGAAGAAGTCTTCGCGCTGTTTCCGCGCCTGCAAGAACGCCGCCAGCAACTCGCCGGCACCATGTCCGGCGGCGAGCAGGCCATGGTCTCGATCGGCCGCGGCCTGATGGCGCAGCCGAAGCTGCTGATCATCGACGAACCCTCGTTGGGTCTGTCTCCGCTGTTCGTGAAAGAGAATTTCCGCATCATCGAAGACATCAACCAGCGGCTGGGCATCACGATCCTGCTGGTCGAGCAGAACGTGCGGCAGACGCTTGCGATTGCGCATCACGGCTACGTGCTGTCGCAAGGCCGGCTGGTGGCTGAAGGCAGTGCGCAGCAACTGGCCGATGACGAGCAAGTGCGTGCGGCCTACTTCGGCTGAAGCATTCGACCGAAACCCAGGAGGCCGTCTCATGAACATCCCCGATCCGGTCGCGCTCACGCAGGCGCTGGTCAAAGTCGACACGGTCAATCCGCCCGGGCATGAAGACGCCTGCATCGCGATGCTCGCCGATCTGCTGGGCAGCGCCGGCTTTGCGTGCCGCACGCACGAGTTCGCGCCGCGACGCACCAGCCTGGTTGCGCGCATCGGCAGCTGCAACGCGTCGAAGCAGGCGCCGCTGGCATTCACCGGCCACGTCGACGTGGTGCCGCTCGGCGCGGCGCGTGGTCGCACGACCCGTTCGGCGCGGCCATCGTCGAAGGACGCCTGTATGGCCGCGGCTCCACCGACATGAAAAGCGGCGTCGCCGCGTTCACCACCGCAGCCATCGCAAGGGCCGACCGACTGCGCGACGGTCCTGGCTGCACGCTGATCATCACCGCAGGCGAAGAAACCGGCTGCGAAGGCGCATTCGCGATGGCGCGCGCGCCCGACGCCGCCGCGCTGCTCGGCCGCGCAGGCGCGTTGGTGGTGGCGGAGCCGACCGGCAACGCCCCGCTGCTCGGCCACAAGGGCGCGTTCTGGCTGACCGGCAAGGCCCGTGGCGTCACCGCACACGGCTCGATGCCCGAGCGCGGCGACAACGCGATCTACAAGATCGCACGCGCGGCGCTTGCACTGGAGCACTTCGAGTTCGAAGAAGAAGCCGCACGCACTGATGGGCGCACCCACGCTGAACGTCGGCACCGTGCACGGCGGCTTGAACATCAATTCGGTGCCCGACGCGGCCGAGATCGGCATCGACATTCGCAGCGTCGCGGGCCAGGACCATGCGAACGTGCTGCGCTGCCTGTGCCGCGTGCTGGGGCACGGCAATCTGCACTGGCGCCGCGGCTCGATGTGGCCAGCGTCTATACCGAGCCACAGGACCCGTGGATGCGGCGCGTGTTCGCGCTGTGCGCGGCGCGCCAGGGCGGCGCAGCGCCCGAGCACCGCACGGTCTCCTATTTCACCGACGCCGCCGCACTGCGGCTGCCGCTGGGCATGCCGCCGATCGTGATCCTCGGCCCAGGAGAGCCCGAGATGGCGCACCAGACCGACGAGTACTGCCGTGTCGACCGCATCGCGAAGCGCACGATCTGTTCGTGGGCCTGATCGACGACTGGTGCGCCGCGGCAACCCCTGAGCTCGGGCTCCTCTACCACCCGATCGCCTTCGGCAGCCAAGTCGCAATGGCCGGAAAGAAGAACACCAACACAATGCCCAAGCACCTGCAGCCCGACGAACGGAATCACGCCCGAGGTAGATGTGCCGCGTGGTCACCCCCGGCGGCGTGACCCCTTCAAAAAGAACAACGCCCAGCCGAACGGCGGCGTCAAAAACGAGCTTTGCAGGTTCACCGTGATCAGCATCGCAAGCCAGACCGGATCGACGCCCGCGGCCGCGAAAATCGGCAGAAACAACGGCACCGCGATGTAGCTGATCTCGATCCATTCGAGGAAGAAGCCGAGCACGAAGATCAACGCCATCAGGAACCAGACGGCCGCATTGGTGCCGCCCGGCAAAAAGGCGAACAGATCCTCGATCAACTGTTCGCCCTCGCAGCCCGCGGAATGCGAGGCTGAACACCTGCGAGCAGATCAGGATGAACAGCACCATGGCCGAGATCCGCGTGGTGCTGCGCATCACGTCGCGCAGCACGTCCAGCGTCAGCCGGCGCGCCATCGCAACCACAAGAATCGCGCCCAGTGCGCCCATCGAAGCCGCTTCGGTCGGCGCCGCGACACCCGCGATGATCGAGCCGAGCACCGCGAACACCAGCGCGAGCGGCGGCAACGCAACCCTGACCACGCGCAGCCACAGCTCGCGCTGCGGCTCACGCTGTCGCGCTCGGCCTTGCGGCACCGGCGGCATCGAATTCGGGCTTGATGATCGCCGTAGAGCACGATCCACGCGCAGTAGAGCCCCGCGAGCATCAGCCCCGGCATGACGGCCGCCGCGAACAAGGTGCCGACCGACAGCTGCATGATGTCCGACAGCAGGATCAGCACCAGACTCGGCGGAATGATCTGGCCCAAGCGTGCCGGACGCGCAGATCGCGCCGCAACTGATCGTCGGGTCGTAGCCGCGCCGCAGCAGCGTCGGCAAGGTCAGCAGCCCGAGCGTGATCACGGTTGCGCCCACGATGCCGGTCGTCGCACCCATCAGGATGCCGACGCCGATGATGCCGAGCGCCATGCCGCCTTTGAGCCCGCCGGCCAGATGCCCGATCACGTCGAGCAGGTCTTCCGCAAGTCTCGACTTCTCCAGCATCACCCCCATGAACACGAACAGCGGGATCGCGAGCCACTGGTAGTTCGCAACCACGCCGTAAATGCGCGCGGGCAGCAATGCGAACAGCGTCTCCCCGAAGCCCATGAAGCCGAAGATGAAGCCGCTGGTCGCCAGCGTGATGCCGACCGGCACGCCGAGCATCAGCAGCGCGAAGAAACCGATCAGCAGGCCGATCGCAAGCCACTCCTGCGGGCTCACCGGATGGCCCGATTGCCACTGAGCGCAGCAAAGCGCCGGCCGGCCGCCACCGCCTGCGCCGCGGCCTGCAGCGCGAACAGCGCGAAGCCGAGTGGGATCAGCGCCTTCAACACCCAGCGATGGTTCAAGCCGCCCGGGTCGGCCGAGGTTTCATCGATCGAGTACGACTGCATCACGTAGTTGATCGAATATCGAATGATCAGAATGCCGAGCAGCACCGCAAGCACCGAACCCAGCAGATCGACGGCCGCCTGCCCACGCGGCGAATAGCGTGCGTACAGCACATCGACGCGCACGTGCTCGCCCTGATTCAGCGCATAGGTCATGCCGATCAGCACGAGTGGCGCGAGCAGGTGCCATTCGAGCTCCTGCGACCACACCGAGCCGATGCTGAACGCATAGCGCAACAGCACGTTGACCGCCATCAGCGCCGCGATCGAGAGCGTCAGCCAGGAAGTGGCGTGGCCGATGCGCTGCACCACGCGATCGACGGCCGCGCTGAAGCCAGCGGCAGGCGTGCCATCGGCCGGAACAGGAGCGTTCATAAAGAGAAACTCAGGCGTGAATGATCTTGTCGTGGTACGGCCGTTCGCTGTACTCGGACCAGGATGCGAACTTCTTCAGGTAGGCCATGTAGGAGTCGTGCACCTTCTTGGTCATCGGGTCCTTGCGCGGCGGATTCTTCGAGCACCTTCGTCGTGCCCTCGCGCAGCTTCGCGACCACCTCGTCCGGCAATGGCCGCGCGATCACGCCCTGGTTCTTGACCAGGTCCTCCATCGCCTCGGCGTTGTTGCGCTGGCACCAGGCTTCGCTGATCACGTTGCAGGCGGCCGCGGCGTTCTGCACGATCGCCTGCAGGTCCTTCGGGCAGCTTGTCCCAGGCGGCCTTGTTGATCAGCAGTTCGGACACGGTGGCGGTCTCGTGCCAGCCGGTCGTGTAGTAGTACTTGGCGGCTTTCTGCAGGCCCAGCTTGCGGTCCTGGAACGGGCCGACGAATTCGGCCGCGTCGATCACGCCGCGCTCCAGCGCCGGAAAGATCTCGCCGCCCGGCAGCAGCTTCACGTCGACGCCGAGTTGCGCATAGACCTTGCCGGCCAGGCCCGGAATGCGCATCTTGAGACCCTTCAGGTCCTCGCTCGACTTGATCTCCTTCTTGAACCAGCCGGTCATCTGCACGCCGGTGTTGCCGCACGGCATCGCGACCATGCCGAACGGCGCATACACCTCGTTCCAGAGCGCCTGCCCGCCGCCGTCGTACAGCCAGCCGTTCACGCCCTGAAAATTGAGGCCGAACGGCACCGCGCAGAAATATTGCGCCGCCGCGGTCTTGCCGGTCCAGAAATAGCTGTTCGCGTGGTTCATCTCGACCGAGCCCGCGCGCACCGCGTCGAACCCTTCGAGCGCCGGGATCAGCTCGCCCGCGCCGAACACCTGAATCTTGAGCCGGCCGTTCGACATCGCCTCGATCCGCTTGGCCAGATCGGTCGCGCTGCCCGGACCTTCCATGTAGAACGGCGAGCCCTTGCCGTAGGCGCTGGTCATCTTCCAGTTGAAGGTCTGGCCGGACGACTGCGCGTGGCTGACAGCGGGTACAGCGAGTGCGCCGGCAAGACCGGCTTTGAGCGCCGAGCGGCGGGACGGAGAAGCGGACATGAATGACCTTTGAAGAACGGCGGCAACGGTGGCTCCAGGAATGCATGAAACGTGCCATGCCACCGATGTCCGGCACCGAACGCCGGCCAGGCGAACGGCTGCCCACCTCCACTTTCAGCAGCACCCGCTGCAGGCACCAGAAACATGACGCTAGGATCGGCCTGCCCTCTGCCAGCCAAGGAAACTGCATGAGCACCAGTGACAACTCGTACCGCGGCATGGACCGCGCCGCGCTCGATGCGGCTTACAACAACTCGGCCGCGGTCGGCGGCAGCGGCGCGATGATGCAGGCGTTCGGCGAACGCAGCGCTGCACTGCGTGCGGCACACGCCGGCTATCGCGAACTGCGCTATGGCCCCGCGCCACGCAACGTGATCGACTACTTCCCGGCGGAGCAGCCCGGGCCGCTGCTGGTGTTCATCCACGGCGGCTACTGGCAGATGCGCAGCAAGGACGACTTCAGTTTTGTTGCGGCCGGGCCGCTCGCGCATGGGATGCACGTCGCGCTGGTCGGCTACACGCTCGCGCCCGATGCATCGCTGACCGAGATCGTGCATGAGGTCCGTGCGGCAATCGGCCACTTGCATGGCAGCAACGAGATTCCCGGCGCGAACCGCGAACACATCCTGGTGTCCGGCTGGTCGGCCGGCGGCCATCTGACCGCGATGTGCATGAATGAGCCGGGCGTGGTCGGCGGCGTGGCGATCAGCGGCATCTACGACCTGGCGCCGATGCGGCTGTGCTATCTGAATGACAAACTGCGATTGAGCGAGCAGGAGGTCGAAGCGTTGAGCCCGATGCGCTTGCCGATCGACCCCACGGCGCTGGCGCTGGTCTACGGCGCTGAAGAGTTGCCTGAGATGCAACGCCAGTCGGTTGACTTCGCCGATGCGCATCCCTCGATGCCGGCCACTCGCCTGGCCGCGCTGCCGGGGCACAACCACTTCACGATCCTTGAGGAACTGGCCGCTGCAGACGGTGCGATCACGAAGCTCGTGGCGTCGATGAAATAGCGGTACGGTGAATCACCACCGAGGCAACGAGATGCGGCGGGCATCGATCGGAAGCACCGTGCCGCGTGCAGCGACAGTCGCCTGCCGGCAGCCAGACGTGGGAGGTCCCAACCCATTCGGCGCGCGCTGAAGTCGCTTTCTGAATCGAAGCCCATCGCACCGAGCCGGCCCGCACCCTGTTATCGAACGGTCCGGCCAGCACGGCCGAATCAGCCGTTTTGCGTCGCCGTGAACAGCCGCCGCAAGTGCTCACCCGACGTGGTCGTTGCGTACTTCGCCGGTTCGCCCTCGATCAGGCTGGTGATCTTGGCGTCGTGGTTCGGGTTGTGAAAGAACACCAGCGACAGGCGCCGTGCCGCAGCGCCCGCATCGATCGGCGGGTTCACCACGCGGTGCAGCGCGGAGAGCTGGCCGGTTGCTGCTGGACCTGTCCGGTTCCGCAAGCGCCGCGCAACAACGCGGTGGAGTTCGTCTTCGACGCCAAAAGCCGCCCGGACCCGCCCGCGCTGTACCTGATGCCGGTGCTGGAGGAGGCGCCGTTCGCCAGCGGCGCGGTCGCGCAGCGATTCGAGGTGCCGCAGGGTGCCGCATCCGCCTGGACGCTGGTGACGGGGCTGACCCAGCCGACCGGTCGCGCGAGGTGCTTCTGGCAAGCACCGACCCGCTGGCGGCGCCGCCCATCGAGGCCAACTTCCTGTCCACCAAGGAAGACACGCGCGCCGTGCTGCATTGCGTGACGCTGTGCCGCGAGATCGGCAACTCGGCGGCCTGCGCACCGTTTCGGCAGCGCGAGGCGTTCCCCGGCCCGCTGCGCGGGACCGAGATGATCCGCTTCATCCGCGAGGCTGCAGGGACCCACTTCCAACAGAGCAGCACGGCGCGCATGGGCACCGACCACAACGCCGCGGTCGACGGCTCGCTGTGCGTGCACGGGATGCCGGGGTTGCGGGTGGTGGACGCATCCGTGATGCCGACCATCGCCCGCGGCATCACGACGGCACCCACCGTGCGGATTGCCGAGCGCGCGCCGCGGCTGGTGCGGGCGGCTTGCCGGCGACGCCCGGAGCGCGCGCGCAGTTGCGGCAACGGCTTGCCCGGCGGCAATGTGCGTTAGCATCATTCTTCGGCCCCGTGCGCATTGCGCCGACCCCACCGGCGCGAGCCTTTTGCCATCACCAGGAGCCACGTCATCGATCTCGCAGACCTGACCCTCGCGGAGCAATCCGGCCTGCTGCGGACTGCGCAGTGTTCCAGTCGTGACCTCGTCGACGCGCACCTGTTGCGTATCGAGCAGTGGGATGGCCGGCTGCATGCGTTTGTCGACGTCTATGCCAAAGAGGCACGCGCCCTGGCCGATGCGGCCGACGCCGCGCGACGTTCGGGGCTGCCGCTGAGCCCGCTGCACGGGCTGCCGATCGCTGTGAAGGATCTGTGCGACATCGCGGGTCGCGTCGGCACCATCGGCTCGAAGATGTGGCGCGCGCGCGTCGGCGAAGCGACATCGGCCACGGTCGAGCGACTGCTGGGCGCCGGCATGATTCCCCTGGGCAAGACGCACATGGTCGAGTTCGCGTTTGGCGGCTGGGGCACCAATCCGCTGATGGGCACGCCGTGGAATCCGTGGGACCTGAAGCGTCATCGCGTGCCTGGCGGTTCGTCGAGCGGCACGGCGGTCGCGGTCGCGGCCGGGCTTGCGCCGGTTGGCATCGGCAGCGACACCGGTGGGTCGGTGCGCATCCCCGCCGCCTTCAATGGTCTGGTCGGGTTGAAGGCGACCTTTGGCCGCATCAGCCTGCACGGCACCGGGCTGCTGTCGTGGACGCTCGACTCGATCGGACCGCTGGGCCGCTCGGTGGACGATTGCGCCGAGATGCTTCGTGCGCTTGCCGGGCCGGACCCGCGCGACCCGACGACGCTCGGACTGCCGGTGCTGGACCTCCCCCGTCAGCTCTCGGCCGAGCGCCTCGACGGTCTGCGTATCGGACTGCCCGACGCCGACCAGTTGCCTGATTTCATGCACCCGACCGTGCTTGCCGCCTGGCGCGATTCGGCACAACGGCTGGAGAAGCTGGGTGCCGACATCGTTCCGGTTCGACTGCCCGAATGGTATTTCGAGCTGTCGCGGCCGGCGGGGCTGATCATCGCATCGGAGGCTTACTCGCTGCACCGCGCGTACATCGAAGACATGGCCATGCCGATCGGCGACCCGGTGCGCGAACGCGTGCGTGCCGCCCGAGCGCTCGCGCCGGGTGCCTATGCCGAGACCTTGCGCGTGATGGGCGAGCGGCGCGGCTTCTTCGCCACGTGGTTCGATCGGCTCGATGCCGTGTTGCTGCCAACGGCTGCGGTGCCTGCGCCGCCGGTCGATGGGATCGACGAGGCGTCGCCGATCCCCGGCCACCTGACGCGGCCGGCCAACTACCTCGGGCTGTGCGCGCTGGCGATGCCGGCCGGGCTGCACGAGGGACTGCCGATCAGCGTGCAGATCGTCGGCAAGCCGTTCGCCGAGCGCATGGTGCTCGAAATCGGCAAGGCCTTGCAGGAAGACACCGGGCACCACGCGCTGCGGCCGGCGCTGGACCCTGCGCGCGGCAACGCGGTTGCACGCGATGCCGAATAACGACACCAGCGCCGCCACCCCGCGCGCGTCCGAACGCGCGGCGGCACAACGCATTTACGTGCGGGTGGCCGCAGCGATCGGCGCCGTGATCGGGTTGTATTTCGTGCTCGTGCCGGTGTTCGATCTGAACATCGCGTTCCACTTCTATCTGATGTTGTGGATCACGATGGCGACGGCTTTCAACGTCGCTGCCGGATTCTCCGGCTACATGCCGTTCGGCTTCGTGGCGTTCTACGGCGTCGGCGCCTTCACGACCGCCATCCTGGTGAAGAGCCTGGGGTTTCCCGTGTTGCTGGCGCTGCCCTTCTCGGGCGTGGCCGGCGTGGCGCTGGGGCTGCTGTTCGCACCGACCTTGCGGCTGTCGGGCATCTACTTCGCGATCGTCAGTCTGGCACTGGCCGGGATCTGCCGGCTGGTGATCTCGAACATGCCGCAGGAGATCACCGGCGGCTCGTTCGGCCTGCAGCTGGGCAGCCGGGCCGAGCCCGTGCATTCGTTCTACGTCATGCTGGTGGTGATGCTGCTCGCACTCGCGACCGTGCTGTGGCTGTCGCGCTCCCGGCTCGGCAAGGCGCTGCGCGCGGTGCGGGACGACGCCGAAGCCGCCGACATGATGGGCGTGGCCGTGACCCGCGTGCGTCTGCAGGGCTGGCTGATCGCGGCGTTTTTTCCAGCCGTTTGCGGCGGGGTGGAAGCCTGGTACACGAACGTCGTCGACACCGAGACGGCCTTCAACACGCTGATCACGGCCAAGACCGTGATCTATGCGGTCGCCGGCGGGCTGGGCACCGTCACCGGGCCGATCGTCGGATCGGTGGTGATGGTCTGGCTCGATGAATTGATCTGGCGCGAGTTCCCGCGCATGAACCTGCTGATCCTCGGGCTCGCGACCGTACTGCTGGTGCTGTTCCTGCCGCGCGGCATCGTCGGCAGCGTGCTGCGCAAGCGCCCGCAATGGCGGCGCTACATCCCCTGAGCGGCAGATCACACGCCATGGAAATCCTGGTCTTGAACGGCCTCGTCAACGGCCTGATCGTCGGCGGCATCTATGCGTTGATCGGCATGAGCCTGACGCTGCTCTACGGCGTGCTGCGCATCGTCAATTTCGCGCATGGTGAGTTCGTGATCGGCGGCTCGTTCCTCGCCTACGCGCTGTTCAGCCGAACCGGGCTGGCGCCGCTGTACTCGTTGCCAGTGGCTGCGGTCTCCTTCTTCGCGCTTGGCTGGGCGGCCTACTACCTGCTGCTGCCGCGGCTGCGCCGCAGCGACGACCCGGAATCGATGTCGTTTCTGATGATGTACGGCATGTCGCTGGCACTTGCCGCGGTCATGCTGCTGATCTTCGAGGCCGATTCGCGCTCCATCGATTACGCGTTCAGCCCGATCTCGATGAAGGTCGGCCCGATCTACGTGTCGACCGCGCGGCTGGTCGCGTTCGGCATCAGCCTGTTGCTGGCCGCCGGGCTGACCGCGTTCCTGTTCAAGACCCTGACAGGCAAGGCGCTGCGGGCCGCGATCATGAATCCGGAGGCCATCCAGATCATCGGCGTGGACGTGAACCGGCTGTCGGCATTCGCGTTCGGTCTGGCCGCAGCGATCGCCGGCATGACCGGGGTGCTGGTGGCCTTGGTGTTCCCGGCCTTCAACCCGTTTTCCGGTGCCGAGTATTCGATCATCGGTTTCATCGTCGTGGTGTTGGGCGGACTCGGCAATCCAATCGGTGCGTTGCTCGCCGGGCTGCTCTATGGGCTGTCCGAGCAAATGGCCGCGGTGTTCCTGCCGCAGGCGATGGCACCGATCGTCGGCTTCAGCATCCTGGTCGCGGTGATCCTCGTGCGTCCCGCCGGCCTGCTCGGCTGGAGAGCGCAGCGGTGAGTACGGCGGTGAGGGCGGCGATCGAGATCGTCGGACTGCGCAAGCGCTTCGGCGGGCTGACGGCACTCGACGGCATCGACCTGAGGGCTGAGCGCGCCGAAGTGCTCGGCGTGATCGGCGTGAATGGCGCCGGCAAGACCACGCTGATGAACTGCATCTGCGGCATCTACCGCGCCGACGAAGGGCATGTGTCGATCAACGGCAGCGACACGACGCGCTTGTCCCCGCACCAGATTGCGCATCACGGCGTCGGCCGCACGTTCCAGATCCCACGGGTGTTTCGCAAGATGTCGCTGATCGACAACCTGCTGGTGCCCGTGCTCGACCGCAAGGACGGCGACACGGTGCTCGTCGAGCGCGCCGAGAACATGCTCGAGCTGATGCGCCTGATCGACCTGCGCCACAACTTCGCCGAGGAACTCTCGGGCGGCCAGCAAAAGCTGCTGGAGATGGCACGGATGTTGATGCCCGAGCCGAGTGTCGTCATGCTCGACGAGCCTTTCGCGGGCGTGCATCCGGTGCTGTGCAAGTTCATGATCGAGCGCATCGAGGCGATTGCCGCGGATGGCACGACGGTGCTGCTGATCAGCCACGACCTGACGTCGATTTACCGGCTGTCGCACCGCGTCGCCGCGTTGAATGCCGGCAAGGTGATTGCACAAGGCAGCGTCGACGAGATCCGCGCCAACCCGGCCGTGATCGAAGCCTACCTCGGCACCTGACCACCATGCCACCAGCAACCAGCCCACTCACATCACCGGATGCCACGGTCGCGGCCGAGGCGCCGGTGATCGAGCTGCGATCGGTCGATGTTTCCTACCACGGCGACATCCGCATCCTGCAGGAGTTGTCGCTGGCCGTGCGGCCGGGCCGGATCACGGGCGTCATCGGCCCGAATGGTGCCGGCAAGTCGACCGCGCTGCGCGCGCTCTACGGGCTGCTCAAGCCGGTTGCGGGCGACGTGCTGATCGACGGCGCGGTCGTCACCGGCCTGCCGCCCTGGCGCTTCATCGAGCGCGGCATTGCGCTGGTGCCGCAGAGCCGCAGCCTGTTCAACGAACTGAGCGTGGAAGACAACCTGCGGCTGGCCTGCTGGTCGTTTCGCCGGGACAAGGCACGCGTCGCCGAGGCACTGGAGCGTGCCTATGCGCAGTTTCCGATGCTGAAAGAGCGGCGCACGCAGGCTGCCGGTGCGATGAGCGGCGGCCAGCAGCGCTTTCTCGAACTCGGCCGCGCGCTGGCGCTGCGTCCGCGCGCTGTTCTTCTGGACGAGCCCACGGCCATGATTGCGCCAAAGCTCGCCGGCGAGATCTATGAATTCATCGAGGGCCTGCCGGCGCAGGGCATCACGGTGCTGCTGGTCGACCAGAACGTTCGGCAGTGCGTGCGCATCGCCGACCATGTCTACGTGCTCGAACTCGGCCGCAACAAGATCGACGGCTCGGCCAGCGACTTCACACGGGACACCGATCTGCGCAACCTGATCGCAGAATGGGTGGACTACCGGATCGACGCCTAGATGGGCCGGCGTCGGTTTTCGGCTTCTGAGGCCCCTGCAAGGACACTGATATGCAACGCAGAACGCTCACCCTCGCGATCGGCGCGACAGCGGTAATCGCGACCACCGGCATCGGCGCGGCGCACGCGCAGGCGGCAGCACCGCCGGTCCGCATCGGCATGACGGTGGCCTCGACCGGCACCTTCGCGCTGGCCGCACAGTCGGGCCAGCGCGGCGTGCAGATCTGGGTCGACGACGTGAACGGCCGCGGCGGCATCGACGTCGGCGGCGCCAAGCGCAAGGTCGAACTGGTGACCCTCGACGACCGCAGCGACAAGCAGCTGGTGCCGCGGGTGTACGAGACGCTGATCAAGGACGAGAAGGTGGATCTCGTGTTCGGCCCGTTCGGCTCGACGCTGACGGCCGCCGCCGCCAACACCACCGAGGCGAACGACAAGTTCATGGTGATCTGGTCGGCTTCCGCCGACTCGATCTACAAGCAAGGCTACAAGTACATCGTCTCCGCCACGCAGATTGCGGGCACGCTGCTGGGACAGCCGGCCGTGCGCGCGCTGCATGCGATGGGCGTGAAGAAGATCGCCTTCGCCTATCTCGATGAACCCTTCCCCGCCGCGCTGACGCAGGGCGCGATCGCGCTTGCGAAGGAACTCAAGATGGAAGTCACGATGGAGGAGAAGTTCGCCAAGGGGACGAAAGACTTCAACATCCTGATCCAGAAGGCCAAGGCCAGCGGAGCCGAAGCGTTCTACCCGACCGCCTACGAAGGCGACCAGATGACGATCGCGCGGCAGATCCGTGAGACCAGCGCGGACTTCAAGGCGGTCTACATGGTCTATGCCTCGCAGCCGCAGTTTCTGCAGCAAGCGGGCAAGGACGGACTCTACTTGTTCAGCCAGACGCTGCTGCACGAGAAGATCAACTGGAAGGTCACCCACGGGTTGAACCGCGAGCAGATGATGGCAGGCTACAACCGGCTGTTTCCGAACGCGCAGTACACGGCGGACTTCCAGACCCTCCTGGCCTATGGCGCCGGCGTCATCACCGAACAGATCATCAAGACCGCCGGATCGCTCGACGCCGCCAAGCTCAAGGAAGCCGCGCTTGCGCTGTCGGGAAAGATCGTCACCGCAACCGGCGAGTATCAGATCGACGCCACCGGCAAGCAGTTCAAGAACGAATTCGCGATCATGCAGTCGTTGCCTGAGGGGCTGGAAGTGGTTTATCCCCCGGCCGTTGCAACCGCCAAGCCGGTCTATCCGGTTCCGGCATTCGCGCAGCGAAAGTGATCGGTCATCGCGCATGCCTGAAGCAGCGGCAGTGCAACGGATCAGGCACTGTGCGATACCGATCGGCGTGTGAGGTTCAGGCTCGCTGTTCTGTCCCGTGTCCTGCACCCCCCGAAGGGCACGACATGGTTGACAGGCAGCCGTGCAGCGGGCGAGCAACGCCCTCTATGCAAGGGTGCCGATGCGAGACCTTGATCTGCGTCAGGCAGCGAGGTGCAGGCAAGCGCTGTCGCCAGCGCCCCTGGCTGCCAGCGGACGGCATTTGAAGGACCAAGCAAACCTTCCGGGAAAGCGGCGCAAGCTCGGTCACTCGATCTTCGCTCCCGACTGCACCACCACCTTTCCCGCTTCTCGCGGTCGCCACGGATCTGCTCAGCCATACCCTCCGGTGTGCTGCCCATCACTTCGCCACCCTGACGAGCAATGATGGATTTCACCTCTTCGGAATCCAGCGCCTTCACGATGTCGGCGTTGAGCTTCAGAACGATCCCGCGCGGCATACGCGCCGGCGCCGTGATGCCGAAACAGTTGTCCGCTGCGAAGCCTTTCAGCCCACCATCAGCCAGTGTGGGCAGCTCGGGCGTGCGGCCCGATGAAGCCACGCCGATGCCCTTGACTTTGCCGGTGCGCATTTGCGGCAGCGCGGACGGGATGCCGTCGAAGAACGGCTGCACGTTGCCGATCATCAAGTCGGTCAGCCCCGGCCCACTGCCCTTGTACGGCACGTGAAGGGCAGTGAAACCGCTCGTCGACTTCATCAGTTCGAACTCCAGATGCGACAGCGTGCCATTGCCTTGCGATGCGAAGGCTACCTTGCCATTTTCGGCTTTCAGACAGGCCAGCACTTCAGCGTGACTGCCCCGGGTACCAAAGGATGCGCCACCAGCATGTGCGCAGGTCGGCTACCAGACTAACCGGCAGCAGATCCTTCTCCAGATCGCAGCCCGGCTTGTCATACAGGCTCATGGCGACCGCATGCGTGGTTATCGCACCCATCGGCAGCATGTAGCCATCGGGCGCGCCTTTGGACGCGGCTTCGGCGGCGATGTTTCCTCCAGCACCAGGGCGGTTTTCAGCCACTACGGGCTGATGTCAACTCTCGGTCCGGCGCGTGCCCATCGCGCGCGTCGACAGGTCGGCCGAACCGTCTGGCGGGAACGGCACCACCACGCGCACCGTGTTGCAGGCAAAGCCCTGCGCGGCGGCAGTCAGCGGCAGCGCGGTGGAGGCGCAGACCGAAACAGTTGCTGAGAAGACGGTCGTGACGTTGCGGCAGGAAGACGGCACGACATGAAAATCCTGGTTAGGACACGCATGATGACGCTGGACGACACGCGTGAGCACGCCGAATGCACGCAGCAGGCAGCCATCCTGCACGGCACCGCGCGCATGCGCGACCGGGGCACGCACAAACGCGACGTCGAGCAAATCCGGCATCCGGATGTCGCCGACATGCTGGCTGCGGCCGGGCAGGAAGCGCTGGTCTTCCTTGCACGGCGGGCTGGCGCCGATGCCCTGCTGCGTATCCGCGGGATCGACCAGCAGCGCAGGGGCGGCGGGCGCGTTCATCGGGGCTGGACTCCAGGCGCTGCTGCGCCACGCGTGGCGTCCTGTCTGCGCACCGCACGGCATCCTCCGCCGATCGCGGCCTTCGCCGGATTGCGACCTGCCGAACGGTCGACGGCGGCGAACCCGATGGCTGGTGCAGTGCCGTTGCGAATTGCAGCGCTGGCGTGAAGCAAGGGGGAAAACCTTTCTGGGCATGGCCGCCCGTGGCGGGCCTGCCGGTGTCGAACCGGCATGCAACGTCCATGCCCTCAACCAAGTGGCCAGCCGATGCAGAAACAAACATGGGGTTTACCCCCTATCTGGTCCGAGTCGAGTCAGGATCACCAGCCAGTTTCGGCCGAAACCAGCACCATCCGCGCGCATTCCCGCCACGTTATGGGGCATGCCATGCAATTATGGGTAAATGATGGTGCGCAGCGAACGTGTTTGTCGTTGCGTGGCGATCCGCATGCGGACCAGTCTCAACGCAGCCGCAGCGGCGCCATGTCGAGTTCGTTGTTCGCCTCGACCAATTGAATCAGCTGCAGCACGAACAGTTCGCGTTCGGACTCCGGCAGGCGTTCGATCGTGCGGTCGTGCGCACGCTGTGCGGATTGCGCGATGCGCCTGACCAGCGACGCACCCCTGCGGCTCAGTTTGACGAGCTTGACCCGGCGATCCTCAGCCGACCGGCGCCGCACGAGCAGCCCGCGCGCTTCGAGCCGCGGCAGCACTTCCGCCACCGTGGTGCGCTCCAGCCCGATCTCCATCGCCAACGTGTTCTGGTCCATCTCGCCGTGGTCGGCCAGCGCGCTCAGCAGGCTGTACTGGACCGGCGTCACATCGAATGCGCGAGTTTCCTCGGCGAACAGGCTGCTGTGAATCTGGTGCAGTCGCCGGATCAGGAAGCCCGGCCGGGTGAACAACAGCGACCGTTCCTGCGCGGCCAGGAGCTGGGACCGGATCTTCTTTGCTGTTGCGGTGCTGGTCATGTCGCGAAAGGGGATGGCGCACGGGTCGCTGCGGACGCGGTGAGTTTATCCAGCGCTGATCTTGCCCCCTCGTGCAGTCTTCCCCGATGACCCCCGGCATGGAACATGCGGCATGCCACGTACAAACTTGCGTCCCCATCCGACGATCCGCGCTTTGCCGCTCCTATTCAGATGAACACCTACTTGCTCAAAGGGGGTCGCGTGATCGACCCGACCGCCGGCCGCGACGGCCTGCTCGACGTGCTGATCGCCGGGGACACGATCCAGGCGATCGGCCCGAACTTGGACGCTGTGGCCGAAACGGCTGGCGCCAGTGGGATCGACTGCCGCGGCAAGCTGGTGTTGCCGGGCCTGATCGATACGCACGGCCATGTGTTTCAGGGCGTGACGGGCCGATTCGGGCTGAATGCGGACATGTGCGGCGTGCAGTCCGGCGTCACCACACTGGTCGACCAGGGCGGGCCAAGCTGCATCACGCTGCCGGGTTTCCGGCGGTTCGTTGCGGAGCCTGCGAAGACGCGGGTGCTCGCGTTCATGTCGTGTTACCTCGTCGGCGGGCTGGAAGGCCACTACTACCCTGAGCTGTACCGGCCCGAATGCCTGGACGTGGCGGCCACGGTGAAGGCGGCGCGCACGAATCCCGATCTGGTCAAGGGCCTGAAGGCGCACGCGGAGATCGGCGGCTTCGCGCGCTGGGGGGTTGACGTGATGCGGATCGCCGCGCAGATGGGGCGCGAGGCGAACCTGCCGCTCTACATCCACTTCGGCCAGCTCTGGCCCAAGCCCCAAGACGGCAGCGAGCGCCCGGTCGATCCGGATTCGATCTTCCATCAGGTGGTCGAGATGCTGAAGCCCGGCGACGTGCTTGCGCACCCGTTCAGCCGGCACCCGGGCGGCTTTGTCGAGCTCGACGGCTCGCTGCATCCGCTGGTCAGGGAAGCGGTCGCGCGGGGCTTGAAGATCGACGTTGGCCACGGCTCGCACTTCAGCTACAAGACCGCGCGCATCGTGCTGGACGCCGGCATGCTGCCCGACACGCTCGGCGCCGACATGCACGGCTACAACACCACGGTGCCGGCGCCGCCGGGCACGCCGGACTCGCATCCGGACGAGGAAGACCACCTGTTTCGCGGCCGCACGCAGTTCAGTCTGGTTTCGGCCATGACCAGCATGCTCGCGCTCGGCCTGCCGCTGCCCCATGTGGTGGCGATGGCCACGCGCAACGCGGCGCGCATGCTCGGGCTGGAAGGCGAACTCGGCACCTTGAAGGTCGGCGGCACGGCCGACGTCAGCGTGTTGCACGACCACGCGGGACAGTGGGTGCTGCGCGACAACGAAGGCACCGAAGTGGTCGCCGAGCGGCTGCTGCAGCCCGCGTTCTGCCTGCGCGCGGGCGAGCGGTTCGATGCGACTGCACCGATCCTGCCGAACCCGCAGCCCGTTGCGGCATTGCAGCCGAGTGCGATACTTTCGGGCGTTTAACCACTCCCGGCCGCTTGCATCAAGCGGCACTGCTCTCAGATGCTGCATCCCCTGACCTGCCGCGGCGGCATGGTGTCCGCCCCCCATCACCTGGCAGCCCAGGCCGGCGCCGCGATCCTGCGCGAAGGCGGCAACGCGGTCGAAGCAATGGTGGCGGCGGCCGCGGCGATCGCGGCCGTCTATCCCCACATGAACAGCATCGGCGGCGACGGCTTCTGGCTGATCGCCGAGCCGGGCAAAGAGCCGGTCGCGGTGCGCGCCTGCGGCGGTGCGGCAGCGCTGGCGACGCCCGGCTTCTACGCGGAACACGGCGACAAAGCGATTCCCACGCGCGGGGCGACGCGCCGCGCTGACCGTGGCAGGTGCGATCGGTGGCTGGGCCGAAGCGCTTGCGGTCGCCAAGCCCTGGGGCCGCGCGTTGCCGCTCGATGCGCTGCTGTCCGCCGCCATCCGCCATGCGAAAGACGGCGTGCCCGTCACGCGTTCGCAGGCTGCGCTGACGGCGGCCAAGATGGCCCGAGTTGAAGGACGTGCGGCGGCTTCGCCGACACCTTCTGCACCGACGGCGGCTGCCGAAGGCCGGCGAAACACTGACCTATCCGCGGCTGGCCGACGCGCTGGGCCGCCTGGCACACGCGGGTCTCGACGACTTTTATCGCGGCGCGCTGGCTCGCAGCATGGCGATGGATCTGGAGCATAGCGGCAGCCCGCTGCGGCTGGCCGACCTGCTGGCGTTCCGCGCCGAGCGCGTGGCGCCGCTGTCGATCAAGACCTCGGTGGGCAGAATCTACAACCTGCCGCCGCCCACGCAAGGCGTGTCGTCGCTCGCGATCCTCGGCCTGTTCGACCGGCTCGGCGTGCAGGAGGCGGAGGCGTTCGCACATCTGCATGGCCTTGTTGAAGCGACCAAACGCGCATTCCTGTGTGCGCAACGCGCACGTCGGCGACCCGGGTGCGATGGCCGCGCGCGGCACCGATCCGGCCGCGTTTCTGACCGATGCGTCGCTCGACAAGGAGGCTGCTGCGATCGACATGCAGCGCGCCGCCGCCTGGCCGCAAGTGGCGGTGCCCGGCGACACGATCTGGATGGGTGCGGCCGACGCGCAAGGCCGCGTGGTCAGCTATCATCCAGAGCATCTACTGGGAATTCGGCAGCGGGGTGGTGCTGCGCGAATCGGGCATTCTTGGCAGAACCGCGGCGCGAGCTTTACGCTCGACCCCGGGCCCGAATGAACTGGCCCCGGACCGGCTGCCGTTCCACACACTGAACCCGGCGCTGGCGAGGCTGGACGACGGCCGCACGCTCGCCTACGGCACCATGGGCGGCGAAGGCCAGCCCCAGACGCAGGCCGCGGTGTTCACGCGGCACGTGCTGTTCGGGCAGAACCTGCAGGCCGCAATCACCGCGCCGCGCTGGCTGCTGGGCCGCACCTGGGGTGACGACTCGACGAATCTGAAGCTCGAATCGCGCTTCGATCCGGCGTTGGTCGAAGCGTTGATCGCGGCCGGGCACGAGGTGGAACTGCTCGGCGACTTCGAAGACACGATGGGCCATGCGGGCGCGGTCTGCGTGCATGCAGACGGGCTGATCGAAGGCGCCTGCGATCCCAGAGCGGACGGGGCCTGCGCGGGCGTCTGAAGCGGCGCCGGCCGAAAGTGCGATGCCGCGCCGGCTCCAATCAGGCGCGCATTGTCCAGCGCAGGCGCTGCGGGGCGCCGCAACATCTTGTCGCGGCTTCGGCTCGGCGCGCAATGCCCAGTGCGCATCGTGCGTTGCATCCCGATTGACAGCATGGGCTTTCGCAGCGCCCGGTTCGGCGTTTCGCTGACCGCTCGCTGACGGTTCCAGCCGCCTGAAGTTTCCGCGCGTCCTCAGGGCAATTGGGTCGTCGCTCCGTCGAGCCGTCGAGCCGTCGCTCGGCAGGCTGACGCACCGGACTGCTGCAGCGCGTTGCGTCTGAACGCAGGCAACGCTGCACGTGGTCGCCCTTCTGCGCGGTCAATCGGGCATGGCTGGCATGCATCCTGCAGTACACCTGCATGTATACGAGATTGCGCACCAGGCTGGGGCCATGCAGGAACGGCTGACCCTTGGCGATTGGCAAGCTGCCTACCGCACTGGCAAGTCGCCGCGCACGCTGCTGCGAGCCCGCCGCGCGCAGCTGGCCGCACGGGGCCGGCCGGTCTATCTGTACGTCCTATCCGAGCAGCAGCTCGACGCACAGCTCGATGCGTTGGAGGATCGGGTTGCTGGTGATTCGTCCTTGAGCGACCCGGCCGAGCGGCAACGGCAACTGCCGCTCTGGGGCGTGCCTTTCGTTGTGAAAGACAACATCGACGTGGCTGGTCTGCCGACCACTGCCGGCTGCCCCGCGTTCGCCTTCACCGCCGTGCGCCACGCCAGCCTGGTGCAGCGCCTGATCGATGCCGGTGCGGTCTGCCTCGCCAAGACCAATCTCGATCAGTTCGCCACCGGGCTGGTCGGCACGCGCTCGCCTTACGGCGCACCGGCCAGCGCGTGGTCGGCCGATCATGTCAGCGGCGGGTCCAGTTCCGGCTCGGCCGTGGCGGTGGCCTTGGGCGACGTGCCGTTTTCGATCGGCACCGACACCGCGGGCTCGGGCCGCATACCGGCCGGCTTCAATCACGTGGTCGGGCTCAAACCCACGCCGGGACGCGTCGGCCTAGCGGGCGTGTTGCCCGCCTGCCGCACGCTCGATTGCCCGTCCGTGTTCGCGCTGCAGGTGCAGGATGCGGGCGCGGTGCTGGCCGTGATCGAAGGGCCGGATGCGCACGATCCCTTCAGCCGCTTCGCGCCCGGGCCAGCGCGCTTTGCAGCCCGACTGCGCATCGGCGTACCGGCACCGCCTTGGCCGGCCAGTGTGCAGCCCGATGCGGTGCAGGCCCACGCAGACGCCATTTCCGCTTTGCAGGCGCAGGGCCACCGGATCGTGCCGCTCGACTTCACGGTATTGCTCGAGGTGGCGGACCTGCTGTATGCCGGCCCCTGGCTCGCCGAGCGCCATCTGGTGCTGCGCGAACTGCTTGCGCGCGATCCGGACGCAATCGACCCCACCGTGCGCATGGTCGTCACGCCGGCCGCGCAGATGAGCGCCGACGATGCGTTCGCGGCGCGCTACCGACTGCAGGTGCTCGCATCCGATGCGAAAGCGCTGATGCGCGAATGCGATCTGTTGATGGTGCCGACCGCGCCCTATCACCCGACGTTCGCACAAGTCGTGGCCGACCCGCTCGGCGCCAACGGCGGGCTCGGGCTCTATACGAACTTCGTGAATCTGCTGGGCTGGTGCGCGCTCGCGTTGCCGGCCGCCGTGTCAAAAGCCGGTTTGCCGATCGGGCTCACGTTCATCGCACCGGGCGGCTGCGACGCCGCACTGGCGCGCTTCGGCGCCGACTGGCAGGCGCTGGCCGCGCAACCGCTCGGCGCGACCGGCCGCGCCTGGGCTGCGGCTGCCGACGAGGCGCTGCCGCAGCCTGCGAGCGAAACCATACTGCCCATCGCAGTCGTCGGCGCGCATCTGTCCGGCTTGCCGTTGAACCATCAGTTGACCGATCTCGGCGCGACCTTGATCGAGGCCGCGCAGACCGCGCCCGTCTACAGGCTGTTCGCACTGCCCGGCACCACACCGCGCAAGCCGGGGCTGCTGCGTGTGGACGAAGGCGGCGTCTCGATCGCGATCGAGCTATGGGCCGTGCCGATGCGCGAAGTCGGCCGCTTTCTGGCGGGCATCCCGGCACCGCTCGGCCTCGGCACGCTGGCACTTTCCGACGGCCGCGCGATGCACGGATTCATCTGCGAACCGGCCGCCCTGACCGCCGCCGAGGACGTGAGCCGCTTCG
The DNA here is from genome assembly GCA_963761295.1 of uncultured beta proteobacterium. Lineage (GTDB taxonomy): Bacteria > Pseudomonadota > Gammaproteobacteria > Burkholderiales > Burkholderiaceae_C > JBBPYC01. Next base: position 59,238 of record CAVXGG010000017.1, on the reverse strand, counting down.
GCGGCTGGCGCGCCTACGTTGCCTCTCTTGCCTTCCTTTGATTCACCCACGGACCCACAGGAGAACCCACCCATGGACCGACGCAAATTCGTCGCCACCGGCAGCGCCCTTTCCACGCTCGGACTGACCGCACCGTTTGCAGCCCATGCGCAGAACCGGCCGAAGGATGTGCTGGTGATCGCCAACGAGTTCGGGCCGAACTCGCTCGACATCCACACCGTCGGCGCGAACCGGCCGTCCTACGGCGTGAGTTGGGTCGCGTACGACCGGCTCATGAGCTATGCGAAGAAGACCCTGCCCGACGGCCGCGCGATGTACGACCGCGACACATTGGTGCCCGAACTCGCCGAGAGCTGGCAGATCGCGCCGGACGGCATGTCGGTCACGTTCAAGCTGCGGCGGGATGCGAAGTTCCACGACGGCACGCCGGTCACCGCGAAGGACGTCAAGTGGAGCTTCGACCGTGCGGTCACCGTGGGCGGCTTTCCGACGTTCCAGATGAAGGCTGGCTCGCTCGAAGAGCCGAAGCAGTTCGTGGTGGTGGACGACCACACCTTCCGCATCCACTTCGTGCGCAAGGACAAGCTGCTGATGCCCGATCTGGCCGTGGTGGTGCCATGCGTGTTCAACAGCGAACTCGTCAAGAAGCACGTGACCGAACAGGACCCCTGGGGCCTGGCCTGGACGCGCAACAACACCGCGGGCGGGGGCGCCTACAAGGTCGAGAGCTGGCGGCCGGGCCAGGAGATCGTCTACGTGCGCTTCGATGACTGGAAGAGCGGCCCGCTGCCCAAAATCCGCCGCGTCGTGCAGCGCGATGTGCCGAACGCGGGCAACCGTCGTGCGTTGCTTCTCAAGGGCGACATCGACATGACCTACGACCTGCCGCCGAAGGACTTCGCCGAGCTGGCTGCCGAAGGCGGTGATGTAAAGGTCTCGGCCACGCCGAACGAGAACGCGCTGTTCTATCTCGGCATGAACGTGACCAAGCCGCCGTTCGACAACACGCTGGTGCGCCAGGCGGTGGCCTGGGTGATGCCGTACGACAAGATCTACCAGAACGCGATCTACGGCCGCGCCGCAAAGATGTACGGCGCTGCAAGCAACAAGATCACCACCCCCGCGTGGCCGCAGCCGACCTGGTACCAGACCGACGTCGAAAAAGCCAAGGCGCTGATGAAGGAAGCCGGCGCAGCCGATGGCTTCGAGACCACGCTGAGCTTCGACCTGGGCGGCGCCACGATCGGTGAGCCGATGGCGGTGCTGACACAGGAAGCGCTGGCCACGATCGGCATCAAGGCGCAGATCAACAAGATTCCCGGCGCGACCTGGCGCGGTGCGCTCTTGAAAAAAGACATGCCGATGATCCTGAACCGCTTCGGCGGCTGGCTCGACTATCCCGAATATTTTTTCTTCTGGGCCTATCACAGCCAGAACGCGGTGTTCAACACGATGAGCTACCAGAACCCGACGCTCGACAAGCTGGTCGGCGACGCGCGCTTTGCCGACAACAAGCCGCTCTACGACGCATCGGTAGAGCAGATGATCCAGATCGCTTTTGAAGAGGTGCCGCGGGTGCCGCTGTTTCAGCCGACCATCGATGTGGCGATGCAAAAGAACGTGGAGGGCTATATGTACTGGTTCCACCTGCAGCCGGATTTCCGGCAGTTGTCGAAGAGCTGACGCGAAGACGAGCCGCCGATGAACGATTACGACATCGAAACGTACGCGGACGCCACGGCCGCGCTGCTCGGACTGGGAATCGCTCCCGAGCAGCGCGCCGGCGTGCTGCGCTATCTGAAGCTGGTGGCGGGGCTGGCGCCGCGTGTCATGGACTTCGACCTTGCGCGTGAGGACGAAGGTGCGAACGTGTTCAGGCCGGTGGAGCCGGGCATTGGCGTGGTCGATGAGGACAAGCGATGAGCGATGCCAATGCCCTATCCCAGGTGCAGGCGGCTCTCGCGCGCATCGAAGCGCATGATCCACGCGTCAACGCGTTCACCGCCGTGCTTGCCGAGCGCGCGCTGGCCCGGGCCGAGGCCATGGATCAGCGCGGCGACGACGGCTTGCCGCTGGCCGGCTTGCCGTTCGCGGTGAAGAACCTGTTCGATGTCGAAGGCATCGCGACGCTGGCCGGTTCGATCATCGAACGGGACAAGCCAGCGGCTGCGCGCGATGCGATCCTCGTTCGCCGGCTCGAAGCGGCCGGCGCGGTGCTGGTCGGCGCGCTCAACATGGACGAGTACGCGTACGGCTTCACGACCGAGAACACGCACTACGGGCCAACGCACAACCCGCACGACCTGAACCGCATTGCCGGCGGCTCGTCAGGCGGTTCGGCAGCGGCGGTCGCGGCCGGCATGGTGCCGCTCAGCCTGGGCTCGGACACGAACGGTTCGATCCGCGTGCCGGCTTCGCTGTGCGGCGTGTTCGGCCTGAAGCCCACGTTCGGCCGACTGGCGCGCACCGGCAGTTATCCGTTCGTCGCGAGCCTCGACCACCTCGGGCCGTTCGCGCGATCGGTGACGCAGCTCTCCACAGCATATGACGTGATGCAGGGTCCCGACCCAGACGATCCGGCCAGTGCGCAGCGCGGGGTGGAGCCGACCATGACCGTGCTGGAACACGGCACCGACGGCCTGCGCATCGGCGTGCTCGGCGGCTGGTTCCGGTCGCAGACCACACCGGCGGCGCGTGCCGCAGTCGAACGCGTTGCAGCCGCCCTGGGCACCAGCCGCGTCATCGAATGGCCGGAAGCCGACCGCGCCCGTGCGGCGGCGTTCCTGATCACCAACGTCGAAGGCGCCGCGCTGCACTTGGCCGATCTGAAGACCCGTGCACAGGACTTCGAACCGCTGACCAGGGACCGGCTGCTGGCCGGCGCGCTGTTGCCGGCTGCGTGGGTGCTGCAGGCACAACGCATACGCCACTGGTTCGCACGCCAGGTCGCGGCGAGCTTCCAGGACGTCGACGTGCTGCTCGCACCCGCCACGCCCTGCACCGCGCCTGCGATCGGCACCGAATGGCTCGAGATCGACGGCCAGCGGCTGCCGAGCCGCGCGAGCATGGGACTGCTCACACAGCCAATCTCATGCATCGGCCTGCCGGTGGTCACGGTGCCGCTGATGGGGTGCGACGCGCAGGCGCCGCAGCTGCCGATCGGCGTGCAGATCATCGCGGCGCCGTGGCGTGAGGACTTGTGCCTGCGCACGGCCCGCGCGCTTGAAGCCGCCGGCATCACGAGCGCTGCAGTCGCGCCCGGTTTCGCAACCGTTTGAAGGATTTCGCTCCGATGGACATCGACCTGCCCGAGATTCATGCGGAAGTCAGCGCTGCGTTTGCGCGCTACGAGGACGCGCTGATCCACAACAAGGTCGACGTGCTCGACGAACTGTTCTGGACCGATCCGCGCACGATCCGCTACGGCGTGGGCGAGAACCTGTACGGCGCCGCCGAAATCCTTGCGTTCCGCCAGGGGCGTCCGAGCCAGGGTCTGATGCGCGATCTGCAACGCACCCAGATCACCACCTTCGGCCGCGACTTCGCCACGGCGATGACCCTGTTCCGGCGCGAAGGCGGCAACAAGATCGGCCGGCAGAGCCAAACCTGGGTGCGCACCCCCGAAGGCTGGCGCGTGGTGGCGGCGCACGTGAGCTTGATCGATGCGGCGTGGGCGGTGACCACTTGAGGAACGAACGTCGATGAACACGGTGGCGAATCGTCCCTATCCCCGGCCGTTCGATGGCGACCTGCAGCCGGCGAACACCGCACTGGTCGTGGTCGACATGCAGACCGATTTTTGCGGCGTCGGCGGTTATGTCGACAAATTGGGCTGCGACCTTTCACTCACGCGCGCGCCGATCGGGCCGACCGGCCGCGTGCTGGCCGCCATGCGCGGCTGGGGTGGCCACGCGATCCACACGCGCGAAGGGCATCGTCCCGGCTTGCCGGACCTGCCGGACAACAAGCGCTGGCGTTCGCGCCGCAGCGGCACCGATGGCGTCGACATCGCCGACCCCGGCCTGTGCGGCCGCATTCTGGTGCTGACCGGCATCACGACCGACGTCTGCGTGCACACCAGGCTGCGCGAGGCAAACGACCGCGGCTACGACTGCCTGCTGGTGATGGATGCGACCGCGAGTTACTTCCCCGACTTCAAGGCGCAAACGGTCGAGATGATCGTCGCGCAGGGCGGCATTGTCGGCTGGGCGGCGCCGCTTGCAGCCGTGCCGTCGGCGCTGGAAGGCAAAGGCAGCGTGCCATGATCCGCCTGATCCTGACCCGGCTGCTCGCCGCACTGCCGAACCTGCTCGGCGTGATCGTGATCACGTTCATCCTCACGCGCGCGCTGCCGGGCGACCCGGCGGCCTACTTCGCGGGAGGCGCGGCCACGCAGGAGGCGGTCGCGCAGGTGCGTGCGCAACTCGGGCTGGACCGGCCGCTGCCCGAGCAGTTCTTCGGCTACCTGTCGGCGCTCGCGCATGGCGACCTCGGCTTGTCGCTGACCACCGGCCAGCCGGTGTTGCAGGAGTTGCTGCTGCGGCTGCCGGCGTCGCTGGAACTGGTGCTGCTGGCGCTGGTGCTGGCTTGTGCGATCGCATTGCCGCTGGGTGTGCTCGCGGCCACCCGGCCGGGCTCGTGGGTCGACCAGTTGTGCCGTTTGATCACAACCGCGGGCGTGTCGCTGCCGACGTTCTTCACCGGGCTGCTGCTGTCCTACGTGTTCTACTTTCTGCTCGGCTGGGCGCCGTCGCCGCTGGGTCGGCTCGATCCGATGTATTCGCCGCCTGCGCAGAACACGGGCCTCTATCTGATCGATGCGGTGATCGCGGGCGATGCGGGCCTTTGGTGGGCCAGCTTCAAGCAGCTGATCCTGCCGGTGGTCACGATGGCGATCTTCGTGCTTGCGCCGATCGCGCGCATGACGCGTGCTTCGATGATCGGCGTGCTGTCGGCGGACTTCGTGCGCACCGCGCGCGCCAGCGGCTTGTCGTCGGCCACGGTGCTGCTGCGCTATGCGCTGCGCAACGCGTTGCTGCCGGTGGTCACCACGCTGGGGCTCGTGTTCGGCTTCATGCTGGGTTCCAGCGTGATCGTCGAGAAAGTGTTCGGCTGGCCCGGCGTCGGCAGCTATGCGATCGATGCGCTCACGGCCAGCGATTACGCGCCGGTGCAGGGCTTCGTGCTCGCGATGGGCATCCTGTTCGTGCTGCTGAACCTGGCGGTGGACGTGCTGTATGCGTTGATCGACCCGCGTGTGGCGGTGCAGGCATGAGCGAGACCACGAAGCACATCCGGCACGTGCTGGCAGACAATCCGGTCACGTTGCTCGCGGCCGGGCTCTTTGCGTTGTTCGTGCTGGCGGCGTTGTTCGGACCGGCGCTGGTGCCGTACGACCCGCTCGCCAGCGACTCGGCAGCTGCGCTGCAGCCGCCGGGCAGCGCGCACTGGTTCGGCACCGACGCGATCGGACGCGACATCTTCTCGCGCGTGGTGGTGGCGACCCGGCTCGACCTCGGCATCGCGCTCGCCGCCGTTGCCGCCTCGTTCGTGCTCGGCATGCCGCTCGGGCTGGCCGGGGGTTTCTTCGGCGGCTGGTGGGACCGGATCGTGACCCGGCTCTCGGACACGATCATGGCGTTTCCGCTGTTCGTGCTCGCGATGGGGATCGTCGCGGCCCTGGGCAACACGGTCGGCAACATCGTGCTGGCGACTGCGATCATCAACCTGCCGTTCTACATCCGCGTGGCGCGTGCCGAAGCCAACGTGCGGCGCGGCGCCGGTTACATCGAAGCCGCACGGCTGGCCGGCAATGGTGATGCGCGGCTGCTCGCGGTGCATCTGTTTCCGAACACGCTGCCGCCCGCGATGGTGCAGGTCAGCCTGAACATGGGCTGGGCGATCCTGAACGCGGCGGGCCTGAGCTTCATCGGCCTCGGCGTGCGTCCGCCGGAAGCCGAATGGGGCATCCTGGTGGCCGAGGGCGCGCAGTACATCGTCTCGGGCGAGTGGTGGGTGGCCTTCTTTCCGGGGCTTGCGCTGATGCTCGCGGTGTTCACGTTCAACCTGCTCGGCGACGCCTTGCGCGACATCTTCGATCCCAGGAGAAGGACGTGACCAGCGGCGATCCGATGCAACCGCCGCTGCTCGACGTGCGCGGCTTCGGGCTCGAGTTCCGCACGCGCAGCGGCGCCGTGCACGCGCTCGAAGGCATCGATCTGCAGGTGCACCGCGGCGAGATGGTCGGGCTGGTGGGCGAAAGCGGCTCGGGCAAGTCGGTGCTGAGCTATGCGCTGCTCGGCATCAGCGACCCGGCCGCGCGTGTGACCGGCGGCAAGGCGCTGTTCGGCGGGCTCGATCTGTTGCAGGCCGATGCGGCCACGTTGAGCGATCTGCGCGGCCGCGAGATCTCGATGATCTTTCAGAGCTCGCGCACCGCGCTGAACCCGATCCGCACCGTCGGCCTGCAGATCGAGGATGTGCTCAGGCGCCACGCGGTGGCGCGCGGACCGGACCTGCGCACCAGCCTGAAGGCGCGCGCGGTGCAGGCGCTGCGCGGCGTCGCGATCTCCGACCCGGAGCGCCGCATCGATGCCTATCCGTTCGAGCTGTCCGGCGGCATGTGCCAGCGCGTGATGATCGCGCTGGCGCTGGCCTGCGAGCCGAGCCTGCTGATCGCCGACGAGCCGACCACGGGGCTGGACGTGACCACGCAGGCCGCCGTGATGGACCTGATCGCAAACCTCGCGCGCGAGCGCCGCATGGCCACGCTGTTCATCACGCACGACCTCGCGCTGGCGGCCGAACATTGCGATCGCATCGTCGTGATGCACGCGGGCCATGCGGTCGAGGCGGCGCCCACGCGCAGCCTGTTCGCGGCGCCGCGCCACCCGTACACCGCGCGGCTCATGAGTTCTTCGCCCGGCGCGCGCAGCACGGTCGACAGCCTGTTGCCGGTGCCGGGCCAGCTGCCCGACCTGCGCCGCGGCGATCTGCCCGCGTGCCGTTTTACCGAGCGCTGCGAGCGCGCCAGCGAACGCTGCCGCAGCGAGCGCCCGCGGCTCGATTCCGGCAGCGCGCACAGCGTGGCCTGCTGGCATCCCTTGTCCGTGATGGAGCCGGTGGCGCATGGCTGACCACCCCACGCCGCTGCTGCGGGTCGAACGCCTGAGCAAGCGCTTCAACGTCGGCCGCAAGGCGCAGCTGCATGCGGTGGACGATGTGTCGTTCGTGCTCATGCCCGGGGAAAGCCTGGGGCTGGTCGGCGAATCGGGCTGCGGCAAGAGCACGCTCGCGCGGCTGCTTGCACGCCTGCTCGATCCGAGCGACGGACGCATCGTGTTCGACGGTGAGGGCATCGACGCAACCTCGGCCACGACGTTCGCCCGTTCGCCTCTGCGCGGCGCGATCCAGATGGTGTTTCAGGACCCGACCGACAGCCTGAACCCGCGCTTCACCGCGCGCGACACGATTGCCGAGCCGCTGGCGCTGCTGACCGACTCGCGCGGCGCGGCGGCGCAGCAGCGGGTGGACGAAGTGGCGCAGCAGGTCGGGCTGGCGCCGGAGCTGCTGGCGCGCTATCCGCACCAACTGTCGGGCGGCCAGAAGGCGCGGGTCGGCATCGCGCGCGCACTGGCGCCGAACCCGCGGCTGCTGATTCTGGACGAGCCCACGGCCGCGCTCGACGTGTCCGTGCAGGCGGTGGTGCTGCAGTTGCTCGCGCGGCTGCGGCGGGAACTCGGCCTGACGCTGCTGTTCGTCTCGCACGACCTGAACGTGGTGCGGCTGCTGACGGATCGGGTGGCCGTGATGTATTTGGGCAAGGTGATGGAGCTGGGCGCGTCGGATGCGGTCTTTCAGGCGCCGAAGCATCCCTACACGCAGGCGCTGGTGTCGGCGATTCCGGGCCAGGGCCCGCGCATCCGGCTGGACGGCGAGATCACGAGTCCGATCGATCCGCCGCCGAGCGCGTGCCGCTTCCACGGCCGCTGCCCGCGCGGCGAGGACCGATGCGGCCGGCAGGCGCCGCCGCTGCGGCAAGTGGCCGACGGCCGGCTGGTGGCCTGTCACTTTGCGGCATGATCCGCAGCGCATGCACGCCGATCCGGCCCTGCTTCCTGTTGCCGCAGCACCGCTGGCCGCACGCGTCAACCTGGCCGAGCACGTCTACGCAACATTGAAGGCCGAGCTGCACGACTTCCGCTGGGTGCCCGGCGATCGCTTGTCCGAAACGGAAGTCGGCGTGCGGCTCGGGGTCAGCCGCACGCCGGTGCGCGAAGCGCTGTTCCGGCTGCGCAACGAAGGCTTGCTGGAAGTCGAATCCAAGTCCGGCTGGTTCGTGCGGCCAATCGACTTCGGCCGGCTCGACCAACTCTACGACCTGCGCATCGTGCTGGAGTCGGCCAGCGTGGACCGCCTGCTGCTGGCCGAGCGGCTCGATGATGCACCCGCGCTGCAGGCGTTGAAGCGCATCTGGCTCGTGCCGGCCGGTGAACGATTCTCCGATGCGGACCAGGTGCGCCGGCTCGACGAAGCGTTTCATGCTTCGCTCGTGCAGGCCGCCGGCAACGACGAGCTGGCGCGCGTGCACCAGGACGTGACGGACCGCATCCGGATCGTGCGGCGGCTCGACTTCACGCGCGCGAACCGCATCGAGGCGACTTACGTCGAACACGGCAAGCTGCTGCGCGCGGTGCTGCAGAGAAAGCGCGCGCAGGCGCTGCTGCTGCTGAAGGCGCACATCGAGCAGAGCAGGAGCGAGGTACGCAAGATCACGCTGCACACCTTGCACGAGTTGCGGCGCCATCGCCCCTCGAACACTGCGGCGCGCTGAGCCGCACCTCAAGTCGAGACATTGCGGCCTTGTCCTACGCAGGCGCGGGCATCGGCAGCAGGGATCGGCCCGAAGCCATCGCCATGATCGGGCCAGCCCGCGGTGGGCGAGCGCGGGCCGGCAGTCGATTGCGGACTCGGCAGACGCCGCGGTCGTCCCGCTTTGTGCATGCGGCCATTCGATCGATCAATCCACCACACGTTCATGGAATCGTTTTCCTGGCTTCAATGGCCCGCCATGGCCGTCACCATCGCCGCCGCCTGGCTGGTGGCGTCAGAGAGCGCCACGCGTCGCAACGTCGGTTTCTGGGTGTTCCTGGCGAGCAACGTGCTCTGGGTGGTCTGGGGCTTCATCGCCTCGGCCCACGCGCTGATCGTGTTGCAGATCGCGCTTGCCGCGATGAATATCCGCGGTGCGCTGAAGTCCGAGAAAGCCGCCGAGGGTGAAGAACAAGATGCGCGGGGCGGCAACCCGCGTCGCGCCCCGTCCGTGCCCTAACGGCTGCTTCAATCCTTAATACGCCGAAATCAACAAGAAAGCGAGCAACACGCATGGCCACCGCAAAAAAAACCGCAGCGAAGAAGACCACGGCGAAAAGACCGGCGTCGAAAAAAAGCACCCGCAGTGCCACACCGAACAGTGTGGACGCGACGCGTTTGCTGCGCGCCGATCACCGCACCGTGAGCGACTTGTTCGAGCAGTACGAGGCAACTCGGTCCACCGCGAAGAAGCGCAAGCTCGTCGAGCAGGTCTGCGCCGAGCTGACCGTGCATGCACAGATCGAGGAGGAGATTTTCTATCCCGCGGTCAAGCAGGCGCTGAAGGACAAGGAGCTGGTTCCCGAAGCCACCATCGAACACGCCTCCGTGAAGCACCTGATCGCGCAGATCGAAGGTGTGGAGCCGGAGGGTGAGATGTTTGATGCGAAGGTCAAGGTGCTGTCCGAATACGTGAAGCACCACGTGAAGGAAGAAGAAGGCGAGATGTTCAAAAAAGCCAGGGCGACCAGGCTCGATCTGGTCGCCCTGGGCGAACAGATGGCCGCCCGCAAGCAGGAGCTGCTGGGCTTGAAGGGCTGATCAGTCCGCTTCGCGGCGGGGCGCCTGCAACAGCCGCAGGCCGTTCGCGACCACGAGCAAGGTCGCGCCCATGTCGGCGAACACCGCCATCCACATGGTTGCGCTGCCCGCCATCGCCAGCACCATGAACACCGCCTTGATACCGAGCGCGAGCGCGATGTTCTGCACCAGCACACGGTGCGTGCGGCGCGACAGCCGGATCGTCTCCGGGATGCGGCGCAGGTCGTCGTTCATGATCACGACATCGGCCGCTTCCATCGCGGTGTCGGTGCCCGCTGCGCCCATCGCAAACCCGATGTGGGCCTGAGCCAGCGCCGGCGCATCGTTGATGCCGTCGCCGCCCATCGCGGTCAGGCCGAACTCGACTTGCAGCCCCTTGATGCGCACCAGCTTGTCTTCGGGCAGCAGATTGCCATGAGCCTGTTCGATGCCAGCCTCGGCAGCCACCGTGCGGGCCGTCGTGGCGTTGTCGCCGCTGAGCAGCACCGGCGTCACGCCGAGCGCGCGCAATTCGGCCACGGCAGCGCGCGATGAAGGCTTGATCGTGTCGGCGACCGCGAAGACCGCGAGCACCCCCTGGGCGTCATCGGCAAGCAGCGTCACGGTACGGCCCTGCTGTTCGTGTTCGGCCAGCGAGGCTTCGAGCTGCGGACTGCACTGGCCGCGCTCCTCCAGCAGTCGGTGATTGCCGAGCACGTAGCTGCGACCGTCTATCTTGCCTTGAACGCCCCGCCCTGCGAGCGCCGTGAACGCCTCGACCGGCGCGGGCTCCAGCGTCCCCCCTTGCCTGAGCGCCGCCGCAATCGCCACCGACACCGGGTGGTCCGAGCGGCCGGCCAGGCTCAGCGCCAGTCTGCCGACGCGCGCCCGATCGGCGGCTGCATCGATCGCGATCCATTCGACCAGCTTCGGGCGTCCCTCGGTGAGGGTGCCGGTCTTGTCGAGCGCGATCGCCTTGAGCCGGCGCGCGTCTTCCAGATAGGTGCCGCCCTTGATCAGGATGCCGCGCTTGGCCGCCGCAGCCAGCGCGCTGACCACCGTGACCGGCGTCGAGATCACGAGCGCGCACGGACACGCCACCACGAGCAGAACCAATGCCTTGTAGACCGCGTCGAGCCACGGCACGCCGAACAGCAACGGCAGCGCGAGCGCGACCACCAGCGCGAGCACGAACACCGAGGGCGTGTAGACGGCTGCGAACCGATCCACCAGCCGCTGCGTCGGCGCGCGCGTGGACTGCGCTTCCTCGACCGCGTGGATGATGCGCGCGAGCGTGCTGCCTGACGCGGTCGCGGTCACGCGGCACAACAGCTCGCCGGTCTGGTTGATGGTGCCGGCGAACACCGCATCGCCCACCGTGCGCTCCACCGGCAGGCTCTCGCCGGTGACGGGCGACTGGTCGAGCGCGCTCGCGCCCTGCGTGATGACACCGTCGAGCGGCACGCGCTCGCCGGGGCGGATGCGCACCACGGCGCCCTGCTCGACATCGGCCGACGCAACGGTGCGCCAGCCGCCGCCCGGCTGCTGCACGTCGGCCTGCTCGGGTGCGAGTGCGACCAGCCCTTCGATCGCGTTGCGCGCACGGTCGGCGGCGCGCGCTTCGATCAACTCCGCGATCGCATACAGCGCCATCACCATCGCCGCTTCCGGCCACTGGCCGATCAGGAACGCGCCCGTGACGGCCACGCTCATCAACGCATTGATGTTGAGCTTGCCGTGCCGCAGCGCGGCGAGCCCTTTGCGGTAGACGTCCAGACCGGACAGCCCGATCGCGATCACCGCAAGGCCCAGGCCGAGCCCATTCAGCGCCGGCGTGTCGACCGCGAACCAGTGCAGTGCTTCCGCAACGAGCGCGAGCGCCAGGGCGGCGGCAAGCCGCAGGCTGCTTGCGGGCGGCGCGTGGTCGTGGCCATGGTCGGCGCCGTGCGCACCATCCGGCGCATGGGGATGGCCTTCCTGCGATTCGGCTGCGGGCAGCGGCTGCGCATCGAAGCCGTTCTGCTCGATCGTGCGCAGCACCCGCGGCATCACGTCGGGGTCGGCATCGATCGTCAGCAGCCGCTTGCCGAGTTGAAAACGCAGGCCGCGCACGCCGTCGATCGGCTCCAGCGCGCGGCGCAGTTCGCTCTCCTCGACGGCGCAGTCCATCGTCGGGATCGACAGGACGGTGCGGGACGGCGTGCCGCTTCGCGCGGGCGTGGGAAAAGTCGGGCGAGGTTCTTGTACGGTGCTCATGTAGGGCAGGTTTGTTCTTCGGATAGCAGCATTGGAAACCCTGTAGCAGGTGTAGAGTCAAGCGGTTGCCGCCCAACCTGTGGTCGCGGCCCGAACCTCGACCCAGCCCCCATGAAAATCGGCGAACTCGCGCACGCCACCGGCACGCCGGCGGAGACGATCCGCTTCTACGAACGCAAGCAGCTGCTGCCCGCGCCCGGCCGCAGCGAGGGCAACTACCGGCAGTACGACGCCTGGCACGTTGAGCGGCTCACGTTCATCCGCCATTGCCGATCGCTCGACATGACGCTCGACGAGATTCGCGTGCTGCTGCATTTCAAGGATGCGCCCGAGGGCGACTGCCAGGGCGTGAGCACGCTGCTCGACGCGCACATCGGCCACGTGTCCAGGCGCATCCGCGAACTGCGCGGCCTTGAGCGGCAGCTCGCGCAATTGCGCACGCAATGCACCGAATCGAAGGTGGCCGCCGATTGCGGCATCCTGATCGGGCTGTCCGGCGCGGCGACGCAGCCGGCGGCGCGGCGCGGCAGCGATCGCCACGTGCCGGGCGTGCACTGAACGCTGGGCACGGCGCTTCGTCGGCAGTGACGATGTGGAAAAGCGCATGCGCCCGAGGCCCGGCAGTCAAGCGAGCGTCGGGGTGGCGTTTGCGAGCGGGGGAGCGATCGATGCCGGCCGCCTCGTCGAGCAGGCCGACGCACGATCGCTGAAAGCGAAGGCCGCGGGCAAGGGCCGTCGCCTTTGAAGTCACGCGCAGCGCAGGATCGTGCTGCTTGCACGAACGACCGGCTCGTGGCAACCTAAAAGACCAGGAGCGACCCATGCAGATCCGACTGTGCAAAGCCGCCGACCACGACCAGTGGCTGCCGCTGTGGCGGTGCTACCAGGGCTTCTACAAGACGCAGATTCCAGCGGACGTCACCGCGCGGACCTGGACGCGGTTTCTGGACCCGGCGGAGCCGATGCACTGCGCGGTGGCCGAAGACGAAAGCGCGGGCCGGCTGCTCGGCATCGTGCACTACATCTTTCATCGCAGTTGCTGGACGACGGGCGACTATGTCTATCTACAGGACCTCTACACCGAATCGGCCTTGCGGGGCCAAGGCATCGGCCGCGCGCTGATCGAGCATGTATACGCCACTGCCGAACACGACGACGCGTCACGTGTCTGGTGGCTCACGCACGAGTCGAACCGGGACGCGATGCACCTCTACGACAAGGTCGCGGACAAGAGCGGTTTCATTCAATACCGCAAGATCATCGGCTCATAGTGGATCGGATCGGTCCGGCAGCACCGCCGTGACTTCGATCTCGACCTTGGCGCGCGCCTCCATCAGCGCCGACACCTCCACGCAGGTCATCGCCGGAAAGTGCTTGCCCATCACTTCGCGGTAAGCGGCGCCCAGTTCCTTCGACCGCGCGTGGTATTCGACGCGGTCCAGCACGTACCAGGTCATGCGCACCATGTGCTCCGGCGCGGCGCCGCCGGCCTCCAGCACCGCGCGCACGTTGAGCAGCGCCTGCCGGGTCTGCGCGATGAAGTCGTCGGTTTCGAACTGCGCCTGCGCATTCCAGCCGATCTGGCCACCGACAAAGATTTGCGTGCCGCGCGCGGCCATGCCGTTCGCATAGCCTCGGGGCACGGCCCAGCCTTCGGGTTGCAGCAAACGGTTCATGGGAGGGGTCGCCTTTTTATTTCTTGTGGGTCTGGTTGGTCACGAGCCACGAGCGCTGAGTCGGCGCTCAACGCGCAGCCGACTTGAGCTTGAAGCGCTGCAGCTTGCCGGTCTCGGTGCGCGGCAACTGGGTCCTGAAGACGACCTCACGCGGGTACTTGTACGGCGCGATCTGCTGCTTGACATGGTCCTGCAGCGCCTTGACGAGCGCGGCGTCCGGCGCGTGGCCGGCTTCGAGCACGCAGAACGCTTTCACGATCATGCCGCGCTCGGCATCCGGCTCGCCGATCACCGCGCATTCGGCCACCGCCGGGTGCGTGAGCAACGCGTCTTCGACTTCCGGGCCGCCGATGTTGTAGCCGGCCGAGACAATCATGTCGTCGTCGCGCGCCTGATAGTAAAAGTAGCCGTCCGCGTCCTGTGTGAACGCATCGCCGGGATAGTTCCAGCCGTCCTGCACGTAGCGCTGCTGGCGTTCGTCGGCCAGATAGCGGCAGCCGGTCGGGCCGGTTACAGCGAGCCGGCCGATGGTGCCGTGCGGCACTTCCCGGCCGGCCTCATCCACCACCTTCGCGCGGTAGCCGGGCACGACCTTGCCGATCGCACCGGCACGATGATCAGCACCGGCGCTCGAGATGAAGATGTGGAACATCTCGGTGGCGCCGATGCCGTCGATGATGTCGATGCCGGTTGCGTCCTTCCAGAGCTGGCGCGTCGCGTCCGGCAGCGCTTCGCCCGCGCTCACACAGATGCGCAGGTCGCCCGTGCCTTGCGCCTTCGCGAGCGGCGCCATCTTCCGGTAGAACGTCGGCGCGGTGTAGAGGATCGTGATGCGGTGTTGTGCCAGCAGTTCGACGACACCTTCCGGCGACTGCGGCCCGTGCGGAAAATACACGCTCGCACCCGCCCACATCGGAAACATCAACAGCCCGCCGAGTCCGAACGTGAACGCGAGCGGTGGCGAGCCCATCACGACGTCGTCCGGTGTGGCCTGCAGCACATGGCGTGGCCAGGCTTCGCAGGCGGCCAGCACGTCGCGGTGCGTGTGCACGGCGGCCTTCGGCGTGCCGGTGGTGCCGGACGTGAACGCGAGCAGCGCGATGTCGTCGGCCGCGGTGGCGCAGGCGGCGAAGCCCGTGGGTTTGGCCGTTGCGCGTGCGGCCAGATCGTCGGGGTCATCCGTGCTGCCGCCAAAGCGCAGGATGGTGGCGAGCACGGGGCATGCGCGCTGGGCCGATTCGAGATCACCGAGCAGCGCGGCCTCGCAGACCGCGAGCGTCGGCTGTGCCTTGTCGATGATCGCGCCGAGTTCTTTCGCGCGCAGCAACGGCATGGTGCCGACCGCAATGCCGCCGGCCTTCACCACCGCGAGCCAGACCAGCGCCAGGCCGATCGAGTTGGTGCCGCGCAGCAGCACGCGGTTGCCGGGCTGCAGCCGAAAGTCTTCCGTCAAAACGCGCGCGATCTGGTCGACCCGATCCCGCACCTGTGCGTATTCGAGATCGAGGTGGTTCGAGCGCAGCATCGGTCGACGCGCCCACGGCTTGTCGTCGACCGCGCGGTCGAGCAGTTCATGCACGAGGTTCAATCGGTCGGGCAACTGCAGCTCGGGCAAGTCGTAGTGCAGCTGCGGCCACTGGTCGGGCGGCGGCAGCCGGTCGTGCACGAAGCGGTCGGTCTGCGCGCTGGCGGGCGGGGTCGGTGCGTTCATGATGCGGGGCCTCGGATCAGCGAAATGAACAAGCCGCTACCTCGCATCAGCCCGCCAGCAACGCGCGGCCGATGATCAGTTGCTGCACTTCGGTGGCACCTTCGTAGATGCGCAGCGAACGAATGTCGCGGTACAGGTGCTCGACGCTGCTGCCGATCTCCACGCCGCGCCCGCCATGCAGTTGCAACGCCATGTCGATGACTTTCTGCGCGTGCTCGGTGGCTGCCATCTTGGCCATGGCGGCTTCCACGGTGGTGCGCGCACCGGCCACGTCGCGCAGCCAGGCAGCGCGATAGGTCAGCAGCGCGGCGGCGTCGATCAGCGTCGCCATCTCGCCGATCTTGGCCTGGGTCAACTGAAAGTCCGCCAGCGTCTGACCGAACATCCGGCGCTGCCGCACATGCACGACCGCATCCGCGAACGCACGTCGTGCAAAGCCGAGCGCGGCGCCCGCAACCGAAGCGCGGAAGATGTCGAGCGTGCGCATCGCGAGCTTGAAGCCCCCGTGCAGTTCGCCGACCCGTGCATCGGCCGGCAGCTTGCAGTCTTTCAGGCGCAGCGTGGCCAGTGGATGCGGCGCCATCAGGTGGATCGACTCGCTGGTGTCCAGACCTTCGGTGTCCGCATCGACGATGAACGCGCTGATGCCGCGCGTACCGGCGTCGCGTTTGGTCTTGGCGAACAGCAGATAGAAGTCGGCGATGCCGCCGTTGCTGATCCAGCTCTTGGTGCCGTTCAGAATGAAGCCGGGACCGTCGCTTCGACTGCTCTTTTGGTCATTTCCAGCTGTGCCGCTCGTGAAATAAGCACTTTCAGCTAGGGTTTGCATAGCACCCACGTCGGAGCCCGCATCCGGCTCCGACAGCGCGAACGCGGCGATCTTCTCGCCGCGCGCGACCGCCGGCAGATACGCCGCGCACTGGGCTGGGTTGCCCGCCAGCGTGATCGCACCACTGCCCAGACCCTGCATCGCGAACGCGAAATCGGCCAGTGGCGAATGGAACGCGAGCGTCTCGCGCAGCAGCACCAGCGCGCGCGAGTCGAGTTGCGGCAGCGCGCCGCCGTGCGCGGCCGGCACGCAGTATTCGAGCCAGCCTGCAGCGCCCAGGCGGCGGACCCAGTCGCGGCAGGCGGCGCGGTCATCGGTCTCGTCGACTTGCTGACCAGCTGCCCATTCGAGCAA
Source organism: uncultured beta proteobacterium (assembly GCA_963761295.1). Lineage (GTDB taxonomy): Bacteria > Pseudomonadota > Gammaproteobacteria > Burkholderiales > Burkholderiaceae_C > JBBPYC01. The sequence continues at coordinate 42,521 of CAVXGG010000017.1, read as the reverse complement.
ACGCGGCGTGAGCTCACGATGCGCGGCATCGAAGAACGGCAGCGTCAGATGGTCGGTGGGCGGTGTGGGTGCGGGGTGGTGTGCCATGGCGATGCGTCGCGCGTTGCCGGGTCGTGTTCAGTCGCCCGCAAACACCGGCGACCGCTTGGCGGCGAACGCGTTGTAGGCGCGTTTGAAATCCTCGGTCTGCATGCAGATCGCCTGCGCCTGCGCTTCCGCTTCGATCGCCTGATCCACGCTCATCGACCATTCCTGATCCAGCATCGTCTTGGTCATGCCGTGCGCAAACGTCGGGCCGGATGCCAGCGCCGCGGCTTGCGCCTGCACGCCCGCGAGCAGCTCGGCGCGCTCGTGCCGCGCATTGAAGAAGCCCCAGGCCAGGCCTTCGTCCGATGTCATCACGCGGCCCGTGAACAGCAGCTCGGACGCGCGGCCCTGGCCGATCATGCGCGGCAACAGCGCGCATGCGCCCATGTCCGCGCCAGCCAGACCGACGCGTGTGAACAGAAATGCGGTCTTGGTCTGCGCGGTGCAAAAGCGCAGGTCGCAGGCCAGTGCGATCAGCGCGCCGGCGCCCGCGCAGATGCCGTCGATCGCGCCGAGCACGGGCTGCGGGCAGTGCCGGATCGCCTTCACGAGGTCGCCCGTCATGCGCGTGAATTCGAGCTGCTCGGGCAGCGTCATTTTGGTGAGCGGGCCGATGATCTCGTGCACGTCGCCGCCGGAGCAGAAGTTGTCACCGGCGCCGGTGACCACCACGGCCTTCACGTCGGTCGCGCGTTGTAGCGATGCGAACAGGTCACGCAGCTCGCCGTACGAATCGAACGTGAGCGGGTTCTTGCGCTCGGGCCGGTTCAACCTGAGCGTGGCCACGCCCGCGTTGTCGCAGCCCCAGCTGAAATGCCGTGCGGTGTAGTCCGCCTTGGGTGCGAACTGCCCACGCATCGGGTTGTCCTGGCCTACGAAATGCTTCATGCAACGGTCTCCATCGATTGCGGTTTGGTGTGTACGGTCTCGAGCTGCGGCGCGCCGTGCAGGTTGTGTGCCTTTACCTTGCCGAGCAGACGATGCAGGGTGGCGACTTCACGCTCGTTCAGCCCTGCGAACGCATCGACGATCCAGCCTTCGTGCTCATGTGCCATGTGGGCGAACAATGCGCGGCCCTTTGCTGTCAGACGCACGCGGTACACCCGCCGGTCGCCGGGCTCATCCACGCGCTCCACCCATTCCTCATCGACCAGTTGGTCGGTGATGCCCGTCACGTTGCCGCCGCTGACCATGAGCCGCTTGGACAGCTCGTTCATGCGCAGGCCCTTCGGCGCGCGTTCGAGCTGCGCCATCAGATCGAAGCGCGGCAGCGTGGTGTCGAAGCCGCAGCGCAGCCGGCTGCGCACCTCGCGCTCGATCAACTGGGTGCAGGTCAGCAGGCGCAGCCACAGGCGCAGGCTGTCCGGGTGCTCGGCATGGGCGCGGGCTTCGAGGTCCATGGACGTGCTTATGCCTCGGCTTGGCCGCCCGACACGGCGGCAACCGCCCCCGGCGCAATGCGCGCCGCGGCTTCCATCTGCTGTTTTTTCTGCATCTCACGATAGAGCTGGTCGCGCCCGCTTTCGTACGGACGCGGCCAGGTGACGGCGCGGCTTTGCAGGCGCGCGGCTTCGTGCAGCGTCCAGTTCGGATCGGCCAGATGCGGGCGCGCCACCGCGCACAGGTCCGCGCGGCCGGCCGCGATGATGCTGTTCGCATGATCGGCCTCGGTGATCGCACCGACCGCGATGGTGCGGATGCCGACTTCGTTTCGGATGCGGTCGGCAAACGGCGTCTGGTACATGCGGCCGTAGACCGGCTTGGCAGCCCGCGTGGTCTGGCCGGAGGACACGTCGATGAAGTCGCAGCCCGCGTCCTTGAAGGCTTGTGCGACTTGCACCGCCTCGTCGTCGGTCAGGCCGCCGGGCGCCCAGTCGTGCGCCGAGATGCGCACGCTCATCGGCAGCTCGGTCGGCCAGGCGGCGCGCATCGCCGTGAACACTTCGAGCGGAAAACGCAGGCGGTTTTCCAGGCTGCCGCCATATGCGTCGCTGCGCCGATTCGTCAGCGGCGAGATGAACGTCGACAACAGGTAGCCGTGGGCGCAGTGAAGTTCCAGCCAGTCGAAGCCGGCTGCGGCGGCGCGTCGGGTGCTGGCGACGAACTGCTGCACGAGTTGCTGCATGCCGGCGCGGGAGAGTTCGGCGGGCAGCTGGTTCTGCTCGCCGTAACGCACTGCGCTGGCGGCGACCAGCGGCCAGTTGTCGGCCGCCAGCGGTTCGTCGATGTGTTCCCAGCCGATCTGAGTCGAACCCTTGGGCCCGCTGTGGCCGAGCTGGATGCCGATGCGGGCGTCGGTCTGGCCATGCACGAAATCGACGATGCGCATGAACGCGGCTTGCTGCTCGTCGTTCCACAGACCCGCACAGCCCGGCGTGATGCGGCCTTCGGGCACCGGCGCGGTCATCTCGACGAACACCAGCGCCGCGCCGCCCAGCGCCCGCGCGCCGAGGTGCACCATGTGCATGTCCAGCGGAACACCGTCCTTCGCACTGTAGATCGCCATCGGTGAGACGACGATGCGATTCTTCAGCCGGATGCCGCGCACGGTCAGTGGCAGCAGCATCGGCAGCACGGCTGGTGCGCTGCCGGGCACGTCGTGCGAGTCGGCATTGGCGGCGTTGCGGCTCAGCCAGCGCTCGTAACCTTCGAGCCATTTGGCATCGCGCAGCCGCAGGTTCTCATGGCTGATGCGCTGGCTGCGCGTGAGCAGCGAATAGGAGAACTGCTCGATCTCCATGCCGGTGTAGCGCCAGACGTTCTCGAACCACTCGGTCGAATTGCGCGCCGCGTTCTGGATCTTCAGCACTTCGACGCTGCGACGGTCCTGGTAGTTCTGCAGCACGACGTCGAGCGGCTCATCGGCACGGAACTCGTCCGCCAGATCGATTGCGTCTTCGAGCGCGAGCTTGGTGCCGCTGCCGATAGAGAAGTGCGCGGTGTGCGCCGCATCCCCCATCAGCACCACCGGCACGCTGCGGCCGTCGACCTCGATGCGGTGCACCCAGTTGCCGCAGATCACGCGCGGAAAACGGATCCAGATCGCCGCGCCGCGCAGATGCGATGCGTTGCTGATCAGCGGGTTGCCGTCGAGGTATTTGGCAAACAGCTTCTCACAGAACGCAATCGCCTCGGGTTGCTCCATCCGGTCCATGCCGTGCGCCTTCCAGACCTCCTCCGGTGTCTCCACGATGAAGGTCGAGGTGTCGTCGTCGAACTGATACGCATGGGCCTGAAACCAGCCGTGCTCGGTCTGCTCGAACGCGAAGGTGAACGCGTCGAAACGTTTTTTGGTCCCAAGCCAGACGAAGCGGCACTGGCGCGTGTCGATGTCGGGCTCGAAATGTTCGGCATAGCGCGTGCGGATGCGGCTGTTGAGGCCGTCGCTGGCGATGACCAGATCGGCGCCGTACTTTGCAGCCAGCGCCTGGTCGTCCTGCGCGTCGCATTCGAACACCAGCTCCACGCCGAGCGCGAGGCAGCGCTCCTGCAGGATATTGAGCAGGCGCTTTCTGCCGATGCCGCAGAACCCGTGGCCGCCCGAGCGCACCGTGCGGCCCTTGAAGTGGACTTCGATGTCGTCCCAATGATTGAACGCGCCGCCAATCAACGCGGCGCTCTCCACATCCGCCGCCTGCAGGTTGCCGAGCGTCTGGTCGGACAGCACCACGCCCCAACCGAACGTATCGAACGGGCGGTTGCGTTCCAGCACGGTGATCCGATGTGACGCGTCCCGCGCTTTCATCAGCAGCGCGAAATACAGGCCGGCCGGGCCGCCGCCGATGCACAGAATGTTCATAAAAAAACAGTTTAGGCTTGAACCATCGGGTGTCAAGCGGCGCGAGCGGCAGCGGGCCGACGCGCCATGTGGTCGATGCACAATGGCACCCACCTGAGAACAAGCCCAATCTGGAGAGCGCAACCGTGATCTACAAGTTCAAATCGCAAGCCGCCGGCGACCTCATCATGCTGGAGCCGAACGGCCGCCAGCTGCTCGAGATCATCGGCAAACACGCCGGCCCGCAGGGGATCATCCTGCCGGAGGAAATGGAGGAAGCCATCCACAAACTGCAGCAGGCGGTGGAGCGCGCCGAAGCGTTGCCCCCACCCCCTGCCCCCGCCGGCCAGAGCGGAAACAAGGATGGCTACGGCGACAAGCCCGAGCGCGACGTGAGCCTGCGCCAACGCGTGGTGCCGTTCACCGACATGCTGCGCGCATGCAAAGCGGCGGGCAAGGAAATCGTCTGGGGTGTTTGAGCCGGCACGGGCAGCTGCCCGTGCGTGCTGCGGCCACCCACCGACCCGTCTCGTCGTTCTACGACGCGGCGGACGTGCGTTTGAGGCTTGCAAACGCGGCGGCCGTTGCCAGTGCCACGCCGCTGTACAAGCCGATCGACTCTGCGTTGTCCGGATGGAGCCGAAACACCGCAGCCGCCAGCGCCGCACCGGCCGTCATGCCGGTCAGGCGCGCGGTGGCCATCATGCCGCCGGCCGCACCGGCGCGCAGCTTCGGCGCCGAAGTCAGCATGGTGCGGTTGTTCGGCGTCTGGAACAGCCCGAAGCCCAGGCCGCCCAACGCCATGCGCCACAGAATGTCCAGCGTGCCCGCGTCCGCCGGCAGCCGCGCGAGCAACAGCAGCGCGGTCGCCAGCAGCGCCATGCCGAGTGTGCCGAGCACGGCCGCAGGCACCCGGTCCGACAGCCGCCCGGCGATCGGCGCGATCAGTCCAAGCGCTACCGGCCAGGGCGTCATCAGCAGGCCCGTCTCCACCGTGCTGCGGCCGAGCTCGGACTCGAAGTAAAACGGCAGCGAGACGAACGCGAGCATGTAGGCCGAGAACGCGCCGACCGAGGCCGCGATCGATAACGTGAACGTCGGGATGCGCAGCAGATCGAGCGGGATCATCGGCGCTTTGACCTGCAGGTTGCGCCGCACCAGCAGCACGCCCGCAAGCAGCGCGACGGCCAGCCCCGCGCCCGCCGCCGGCAGCGAGCCATCGCCATGCGTGAAGCTTTGCACCGCGATGAAAAACAGCCCGAACATCAATGCGCTCAGCAACGCGCTGACGCGGTCGAACGGCCGCTCGGTGACGGGTGAAGCCGGCAACGACCGCCACGCAATCAGCAGGTTCACCACGCCGATCGGCACGTTGATCGCAAACAGCCACTGCCAGGAGCCGAGCGCGAGGATGCCGGAGGCCAATGTCGGCCCAACGGCCGCCGCCATCGACACCACCAGCGCGTTCAGCCCGACGCCGCGGCCCAGCAGCTTGTCCGGGTAGGTGTAGCGCACCAGCGCGCCGCTCACGCTCATCAAGCCGGCCGCGCCGAGCCCCTGCGCCGCGCGCGCCGCGATCAGCAGGCCCAAGTTGCCCGACAACGCACAGGCCAGCGAACTCGCGGCGAACAGCACCAGCCCGAAGCGGTAGACCCGCGCATACCCGATCCGCTCGCCCAGCGCCGCCAGCGGCAGCAGCGACGTGAGAATCGCGATCTGATAGGCGTTGACGACCCAGATGGTGTCCGCAGGCGACGCCTGCAGATCGCGCGCCATCGTCGGCAGCGCGATGTTGATCAGCGACGAATCGAGCACCGACATCGCAATGCCGATGCCGATTGCGAGCATCGACCAGTAGCGCGCGGGCGTGGGCAGGCCGTCGCGCAATGCGGAGTCGGCCACGGTCGTCAAAGCTCAGGTGCCTGGGGTGACGAGCGCGCTCGCGCCTGCACGCTTGCAGCCGGCAACCGCCCGCTGGGCCACAGGTTGTCCGACCGGGATGCGAACAGCGTCTTCAATCCACCTTCGCGCCCGACGCCTTCACCACCTCGGCCCACTTCTTGTGCTCGGCGTCGATGTGCTGCACGAACTGTGGCGGCGTGATGCCGCCGGGGATCGCGCCCTGGGCGGTCAGCTTTTCGGCGACATCGGAGCTCGCCAATGCTTTCGCGGACGCCTGCTGCAGACGGTCGACCACAGCGGGGGGCGTGCCGGCCGGTGCGAGCAGGCCGAACCAGGAACTCGCCTCGTAGTTCTTGAGTTCCGGACCGCCGGCTTCGGCGATCGTCGGCACGTCGGGCAAGGCGGCAGACCGCTTCGCGCTGGTGACGGCCAGCGCCTTCAACTTGCCGCCCTTGATCTGCTGCAGCGCGGACGGCAGGTTGTCGAACATCACGTCCATCGTGCCGCCGACCATGTCCATCAACGCGGGGCCGGAGCCCTTGTACGGCGAATGGACCATCTTGGTGCCGGTCAGGCTCTGGAACAGCTCACCGGCCAGATGAATCGAGGTGCCGTTGCCGCTGGACGCCATGTTCAGCTTGCCCGGATTCGCCTTGGCGTACTTGATCAGGTCCTGCACGCTGTCGATGCCCCACGCTCTGGCTTTCTCGGTCTGCATCACGAGCACGTTCGGCACGGCGGCCACCAGCGTGATCGGCGCGAAGTCCTTGATGGGGTCGAAGTTCAGCTTCGGATACAGCGCGCGGTTGATGCCGTGCGTGCCGACGGTGCCCATCAGCAGCGTGTAGCCGTCCGGCTGCGCCTTGGCCACCAGATCGGCGCCGATGTTGCCGCCGGCGCCAGGCTTGTTGTCGACGATGAACGATTCACCGAATGCCTTGCCCAGTTCCGGCGCCATCGCGCGCGCCATCAGGTCGGTGGTGCCACCGGCGGCGAACGGCACAATGATCTTGACCGGCTTGGTCGGCCATTTGTCTTGCGCGAGCGTCGATGTTGATACTATCAATCCGATAGCTGCAACTGCAGTGAAGGCAAGCGCCTGACGCCGATTCGTTCTGTTTTCTTGGTGCATGATCTCTTTCATGAAGGAGGAGCGCCGGGCAAGCGGGCGCATCGGAAGCCGCCAGTGCTCGGCGGCGGCCTGGCGAGACGCAAACTCTATCCGACCCGCCGAGGCGGCCCCGCCCGGTGGCTCCGATGCATGCCGGCCCGGGGCGGCAAGCCCGCGCACGGGCAGGGTCGCTTCAGCACGGTGTGGCAATTGCTGCTAAGTTGACCGGTCCGTCGTGGTGGCGCTGCCCGGACGACACGACACGGACCCAGCCCCCATGACCCACGAGCCCTCTCAGGAAACAGACCTCATGTCAGACCCCTCGAACCCGCCTCCACGCGCATCGCGCCGAGGTTTCCTGCGCAGCGGCGCAGTCGGCACCGCATCCATCGGTCTGCTGGCCAAAGGCGCGCAGGCACAGCCGGGCGGCAGCTCCGCCCGCGGCAGCAACGACGCCGACGTCGCGGCCAGCGCGCATCCCACGATCAACCTGACGGTCAACGGCAAGCATCGCACCCTGACGGTGGAGCCACGCACGACACTGGTCGAAGCGCTGCGCGACACGCTCGGCCTGACCGGCACCAAGATCGGCTGCAACCACGGCCAGTGCGGCGCCTGCACCGTGCTGCTGGATGACCGCCGCATCAACTCGTGCCTCGTGCTGGCCGTGGCCGCCGATGGCGCCAAGGTCGTCACGATCGAAGGGCTGGCCGACCCCGTCGGCAACCTGCATCCGATGCAAAAGGCGTTTGCCGACAAGGATGCGTTCCAGTGCGGCTACTGCACGCCGGGCCAGATCCTGTCGGCCATCGCCTGCATCGACGAAGGCCACGCGGGGTCCGCCGCCGAGATCCGCGAATACATGAGCGGCAACCTGTGCCGCTGCGGGGCCTACACCAACATCGTCGCCGCCGTCGAAGCGGTGCGCGACGGAAAGAAAGGATAAGGTCATGCGCAATTTTTCTTACGACCGGCCGGAGTCGTTGCTCGACGCCGCGAACGCGCTCGCGCAGCACCCGGACTGGCAGGTGCTGGCCGGCGGCACCACGATGATCGATCTGCTGAAGCTCGACGTGGTGACGCCGCCGGGCCTGGTCGACATCACCGGCATCAAGGAACTCGAAGGCCACACGGTGGGCGACCGGATGCTGCGCTTCGGCGTGCTCGCGCGCATGTCGGATGTGGCCGACGACGCGAAGCTGAAGGCGGCCTGCCCCGCGTTGACCGAGTCGCTGTGGAAGGCGGCTTCGCCGCAGTTGCGCAACGCGGCGCGACTCGGCGGCAACATCCTGCAGCGCACGCGCTGCCCGTATTTCCGCGACACCTCGTACGCGTGCAACAAACGCGAGCCGGGCTCCGGCTGCGCCGCGCTGGACGGTGGCCGCACCACACTGCACGCGGTGCTGGGCGGCTCGGACCAATGTGTGGCGATGTACCCGGGCGACTGGGCGCAGGCGTTGATCGCGTTCGACGCGGTCGTGACCGCGGTGTCGAAGAACGGCACGCGGCGCATCGCGTTCGCCGATCTGCACCGCGCGCCGGGTGACCGGCCCGAAGTGGAAACCACGCTCGAGCCCGGAGAGATCCTCACGGCGATCGAAGTGCCGCTGACCGGCGCGATGAAAGCCTCGCACTACCTGAAGGCGCGGGACCGCGAGAGTTATGCGTTCGCCACCGCCTCGGCCGCAGTCGGCCTGGAGATGGACGGCGACACGGTGAAAGACGCCCGCATCGCGCTCGGCGGCGTCGCTGCGAAACCATGGCGTGCCAAGGCCGCCGAAGACGTGCTGAAGGGCAAGCCGTTCACCGAAGCGCTGGCGCGCGAAGCCGGGCGTGTCGCGTTCCAGGGCGCCAGGCCGCTCGAAGGCTCGGCCTACAAGATCGCCCTCGGCGCCGACGTGGTCGCCGGTGCTTTGATGACCGCGCGTCAACGCGCCTGAACTTCAACCCGATTCAATCATGGCCAACACACTAGACACCGAAGTCACGCGTTACGAGTCGCCGCGCAAGGTCACCGGGCAGGCCCGCTATGCGGCCGACTTCACACCGCCCGGCCTGTTGCACGGCGCGCTTGCGGTCTCGCCGATCGCGGTCGGCAAGATCACCTCGATCGACGTGGGCGCGGCGCAGGCCGAGCCCGGCGTGATCGCCGTGTTCACGCACGAGACGATGCCGCACTACAAGACGCCCAAAGGTTTTTATGCGGGCGGACCGGGCACCGCGAGCTTCTGGCCGATGACCAGCGCCGAGATCAAGTACGCGGGCCAGCCGATCGCTTACGTGGTGGCCGAGAACGCGGCTGCTGCGCGGCGCGGTGCGGCGCTCGTCAAGGCCACTTACAGCGAAGGCCGCAAGGCGCACATCGCGATCGATCCGGGCCAGTCGTTCCTGGCCGATGGCGAGGACATGAAGCTCACCAAAGGCGACATCGCCGCCGGCTTCGCGGGCGCGGCGGCCACCGTCGAGCAGACCTACACCACGCCGTTCGAGCACCACAACCCGATGGAGATGTTCGCCACCACGGCCGAATGGCGCGGCGACCGGCTCACCGTCTGGATGCCCTCGCAATCGGTGCGCACCGCGCGGCTCGGCATCGCCGAAGCGTACGGACTGCAGCAGACCGCGATCGAAGTGCTGTCGCCGTTCGTCGGCGGCGCATTCGGCTCCAAAGCCGGCCTGCCGCCCTACGCGATGCTGACGATCGCCGCCGCCAAGGGCGTCGGCGCGCCGGTGCGACTCATCGTGACGCGCCCGCAGATGTTCACGGTGGCGACGTTCCGGCCCGAGAGCGTGCAGAAGATCCGGCTGGCGGCGGCCCAGGACGGCAAGCTCACCGCGTTCGAACACATCGAGATCGCGCAGACCTCGCAGTTCGACAACGTGGTGAACCCCGGCACCCATATGTCGCGCTCGATGTATGCGTGCCCCAACATCCACACCGAGCAGCGGCTCGTGCGTTCGGACACCAACACGCCCGGCTTCATGCGCGCGCCCAACGAGATGCAGACGTTCTTCGCGCTCGAGTCGGCGATGGACGAACTGGCGCTCGCGCTCAAGATGGATCCGGTCGAACTGCGCCGCGTCAACGACGCGCGCCGGCATCCGGTGAAGGACGTGCCGTTCTCGTCACGTTCGCTGATGGAGTGCTATGACGCCGCCGCCAACAGCTTCGGCTGGCGCCAGCGCGATTCGAAGATCGGTGCGATGACCGACGGCGACTGGCTGGTCGGCTACGGCTGCGCCACCGCCACTTATCCGACGCAGGTCGCACCGTCGTCGGCTCGCGTGCGCATGAGCGGCAGCGGCACCGCGCTGGTCGAGCTGGCCGCGCACGACGTGGGCACGGGCGCCTACACCATCATGGGCCAGATCGCGGCCGCGCGGCTCGGGCTGCCGGTGAACAGCGTCGAGGTGCTGATGGGCGACTCGAACCTGCCGCTCGCGCCGATTTCGGGCGGCTCGGTCACATCGGCAAGCGCCGGCTCGGCCGTGCATGTGGCGTGCATGAACCTCGGCGCGGAGGTCGCGCGCACCGTGTCGGGCATGAAGGACAACCCGCTGTACCGCGTCGATCCGTCGAAGATCACACTGGACAACGGCCTGCTCAAAGGGCCGAACGGCGAGTCGATGAAACTGCTCGATGCGCTGAAATCCACACCGCGCGGCGAAGCGACCGCGCAGGGCGACTACGCGCACCCGGACCTGTCCGAAAAAGCCTTGCGCCAGACCTATCACGGCGGCTTCGGCGTGGCCGGCCCGGTGACGGACAACCACGCGATGTTTGCGTTCGGCGCCGAATTCGTCGAAGTGCGCGTGCACCGCTGGACGCACGAGATCCGCGTGCCGCGCATGCACGGCGCATTCGCCGCCGGCAACATCCTGAACCGCAAGACCGCGCACAGCCAGCTGATGGGCGGCATGGTCTGGGGCCTGGGCTCGGCGCTGCACGAGCACACCGAGGTGGACCACGCACGCGCGCGGTTCCTCAACACCAACATCGCCGAGTACCTGATCCCGGTGAATGCCGACGTGCGCGAGGTGAACGTGCAGATGCTCGAAGAAAAGGACGACTACGTGAACCCGCTCGGCGTCAAAGGCCTCGGCGAGATGGGCATCGTGGGCACCGCGGCGGCCATCGCCAACGCGATCCACCACGCCACGGGGAAAAGGCTGCGCAGCCTGCCGTTCACCATCGCGGACTTCTACTGATCCCGGCTTGCGCGGTGCAGCCGGGCGCGAGCCCGCCTGTCGCCCGCGTCGCGCGCTCGGTGGCCACATCGTGGGCCCGCTGAGTCACGCTGAGGCTTCAAGGGTCTTGGGGTGCCGGGCTGCCTGGCCTCCCCCGCTCCGTATCACGAGCACGTTCGGCACCGCGGTAACCAGCGCGGCCGGGGCGGAATCCTCGACGGGATCGAAGCTCGGTTCCGGGTATGCCGCTCGATGCGTGCCAGCCCTGCCCCTCGACGTCGTGCAGCCGTCGGGCGCCGACCTGGCGACCCGATCCGCACCTACCTCGTCGCGGAGCCGGCCATCGCGCAGGGCCTTGTGCCCGACACGATCTCGAGCGACATCCACGCCTACAGCGGCAACAGCCCGAGCCTGCCGTTTCTGCCGAACGTGATGAGCAAGTTCCTGAACCTCGGGCTCTCGCTCGAGCAGGTCGTCTCGATGGCGACCGAGCGGCCCGCGAAGATCATCGGACGGGTTGACAAGCTCGGCACGCTGCAAGTCGGCGCGCCGGCCGATGTGGCGATCATGGAGCTGGTCGAAGGGCCGGTCGAGTTCGTCGACACGATGAAGAACGTGCGCCAGGGCGACCGTCATCTGAAGCCGGTCCAGGTGGTGCGCGCCGGGCGGCCGTTCGGGCGGCCGTTTCCATCGCCGTTCGGGTATCCGTGAATCCGTCGATGGCACGTGCTCAATCCGCTGTTCATGGCATCACCCAAGCAGGCAGCGCCGGCTTTGGGAGTGCCTCAGCCGGTCAATCAGCATGCACAGGCTGTTGAACTTTGAGCAGCACGGTTGTGTTTCCATGATCGTACGGGGTTCTACATCTAACGTGTGCCAAAGAGCGCGATCCCTGCAGTGCGCGACGCATTGACTCCCGTAACAACCAGTTGGCGGGTTGCCGTGCTGGGCAAAAGATAAGAGATTCCAATACCCGTTGCAGTTTGACCGGGCAGCAGACAGGGCGGACCACCAAATGTCACAGCAACATTGAACACGTTCTTTCCGGTGGGACGCGGCGTGACGACACCGTTGAAGTTGCAGCCGCCTGAGGTTCCCTCAAGCAATCCGTTCGCCGCAATCGTGAGCGAAACAGGACTAAGGCCAAGCGCGGTGAGATTCCACTTCCCTGCAATGTCGCTCAAAACAGCTGGCGTGCTGTAGTTGTATGTCGTCGAGGGAATTGCGCTCCCTGAGAATTTGATGTCCATTCCACCGACAGTCCCCGTTCCTTGAACGCTCTCGCCAGCTTTGTAAGTCGCACTCACAGACCCGGTGGCAGGAGGGAAAACCCGAAATCCTTGGCATCCGACGATGTGAACGTAGTTTCGCTCGAATTGGCAGACCCCTGGATGAACCCATTCACCCGCAAAGCAGTTCCCGCCAGCGTTCCGTAGATTACCCAATAGTCATCGTTTTCCAGAACGAGCAAATCGAAGACGCTGCTGCTGCTACTGCCGGTAAAGGTTCCTGAATATGCGCCTTCGGCTTTTACCGATTGGGGCAGGACGGCAATTATGACATTCGCTTTCTGTACGACATTTATTTTCTCCGCATCCTTAACCGTGATTGTCATCAAAGTTGTAACTGGAGCCAGAATGACTGAAGCGGCCTGAATTTCAATTGTAGTTTTGGTCCTGGAAACGAGTCTGGCGACGGACGGATCGGCAAAGCTAACATCAATTTGGGATGGATCGGTTACAACTGGTCCGGAAATTTGGAAAGCACGCACTTCGCTTGCCCGGAAATTCGCCGATTCGGGGAATACCTGAAGCAGAGGATTATTGGGACAAGGTTGTTGTATCGATGGCGTGGTGATCGTGGCAGTCGCAGTGCGCGACTGACTATCGAGAACAGTTAATGTCGCCATAATCGGCGGAGGCGGAGTCGTTAGCGTAACCCGACGATAATCAACAGTCGCCGTAAAGTAAGAGGAGTTGAGCACACCCAGCCGTAACGGTGAACTCACGGGGACGTTGAAGTTGTCGCTCGTGAAGACCGTGTAAGGTCCGACCCCGCCGCTGAAAATGAACGGGATGTTGGTCGTGCAGTCGCCGACCGTTACGCTGCGAGGCGCCAGCGACAAGGGGGTGCCGGACTGTTCCCGTGGGAGAACCGTGGTTTCGATGTTCAATGCCTTGCCGAGCGAATCGACCACGGTAACCGACGAAGCGCCTGCGGCAACGCCGTTGATCACGAGCGTGCTTCCCGACATGCTGGCTGTGACAATGTTCGTATTCGCGCCGGTTGCACTGTATGGAGGTGATCCTCCACCGACGTTGTACGTCGCCCCGAAGCCGGTGTTGAGCGTGATCGCGCTCGGCGCGTTTGTGAAAAGCGCCTGGGTACCCGGCGCCGGAGCGCCTCCGAGAACCGTGACCGAGACGCTGACCGACTTGCCCAGCGAGTCGGAGACCGAAACCGGCGTGGTGCCTGCGGCCACACCGTTAATCGACAGTGTGTTGCGTGAAACGCTGGCGGTAGCGACTGCTGGATTGCCGCTCGTCACCGTATACGGAGGCGATCCGCCGCCGATGCTGTAATCCGAGCCCGAACCCGCATTCAGCGTGACGGCGCTGGGAGCCGTCGTAAAGAGCGCTTGGCTGCTCGGCGCAGGTGCGCTGCCCACGATCGCGCAAGCCGCCGCGTTGGTGCACACGGCGGGACCGTCGCCCCCACCGCCGCAGGCGGCGAGCGCCATCGGCAAGGCAGCAAATCCCGCCCGAAACATGTTTCCTGCCCTCTTCCGGTTCATCGAATCACTCCTGAACGATTGTTGTTGCCAGGAAGCTTAGGTGCCACGGCGGCGTCGCGCCATAGTCGGAATGTCTCGAAATAATGGGATGGACCCATTACAAAAGTACTGGGAAAACGGCGAATCCGTAGGAGAAAAGTACTAGGCGGCGCTTGGCCGCCGGTCAGCCGGCGGGTTCGCACCGGATCGCAGTTGCGCGGCGGCGCAGCTGTCGGGACCCGGGCGACCCGACCCTGCTGCACCCGCGCAGCAGCTGCAATGGCTGTGGATCCGCGATCGCCGGCCGCTGGCAGCGCGCCCGGTGGATACGCCGGGCCCGGGACATCGAGACGCTTCGAGCCGGTGCGATCCGGCGGCGTTTTGCAGTGCGACCGGCGGACGCTGCCGGATGCCTACCTAAGAAGTGACGTCGGGCGCGTCATCCGCAAAGGGAGCGCGACACCGCGACGATCTGCGCGGCACCGATCCTCGACTGCGCCTCCAGTACCGGCGCATAGCCGACCGGAATGCGCGGCGCGCCGAGCCGCCTGATGCGGCAGCCGGTCGCTTCCGCGGCGCTCGCGGCAATCTCGGCGCCGAAGCCCGCGACCTGCACCGCTTCGTGCACGACGAGCAGGCGTCCGGTTTTCGCGCAGGATTCAAGCACGGCCTGCCGGTCCCACGGCCAGATCGTGCGCAGGTCGATCAGCTCGGCCTCGATGCCCTGCTGCGCGAGCTGCGCGCAGGCTTCGGCGCAGGCCTGCACCTGCCGGCTCCAGCTCACGATGGTGAGGTCATTGCCGCCGCGCAGCACGGCCGCCTTGCCCAGCGGCACCGTGCGCGCTTCATCGACTTCGGCCTGCATGCCCCACAGCGTCTTGTGTTCGATGTAGACCACCGGGTCGCCGCAAGCCAGCGACGCGCGCAGCAGGCTGTAGTTGTCCTGCGGCGTGCCGGGGCAGACCACGACCAGGCCGGGCAGATGCGCGAACCAGGCCTCGAGCGACTGCGAATGCTGCGCGGCCGACGCGTCCCAGATGCCGCCGGGCAGGCGAGCGACCAGCGGCACCCGGCCCTGGCCGCCGAACATGAAGCGGTTCTTCGCGGCCTGGTTCACGATCTCGTCCATCGCGCACAGCGCGAAGTCGGTCACGCGCATCTCGACGACCAGGCGCAGCCCGGCCAGCGCCATGCCGACGCCGGCGCCCATGATGTTGGCTTCGCTGATCGGCGTGTCGATCACGCGCTCGGGCCCGAAGCGCTGCTGCAGACCCGCGTACTGGCCGAAGATGCCGCCGCGGCCGACGTCTTCGCCGATCACGTGCACGGCCGCGTCGGCCTCCATCTCCCGTTGCACCGCGAGCACGGCGGCTTGCGCGTAGCTCATCTGCTTCGTTGTGGATTCGCCGGCTCGTGGCTGAGCTTCCGCGGTCGCCTTCAATACCATTGCCCGGCTCCGGTGGTCTGCACGTCGGTGAAGGCATCGGTCGCGTCCGGCCACGGGGCCGCGTCGGCGGCTGCCAGCGCGGCGGCGATCTCCTGCTCGGCTTCTTCGTCGATACGGTCGAGCGCGGCGACATCGGCGCCGCCTTGTGCGAGTGCCTTGGCGCGGGCGCGCTGGATCGGATCGGTCCGGCGCGCGGCTTCCACTTCGGCCGCGTCGCGGTAGCCGGCCGGGTCGACCGAGACGTGGCCCTTCATGCGGTAGGTGATCGCGTGCAGCAGCCGGGGGCCGGCGCCGCTGCGCACGGCGGCGATCAGTTGCGCGGCGGCAGCGTGCACCGCGAGCACGTCGTTGCCATCGACCTGCAGCGCCGCGATGCCGAGCGACCGGGCGCGCGCCGAAGCGCCCTCGCCCGCGATCATCGGGCCGCTCGCCGTGGTCGCGCTCCAGCGGTTGTCTTCGCAGACGAACAGCACCGGCAGTGTGTGAATTTGCGCCCAGTTCAACGCTTCGAGAAACGGTCCGCGATTGATCGCGCCGTCGCCGAAGAAGCAGACGGTGATGGCATTGCGCGGGTCGCTCGTGGCGCTGCCGCTGCCGTCGTCGATGTCGCCGCTGCGCTCGCCGAATGCGCGGTCTTCGTCTTCAGCAGCGCCGTCGCGGCTTCGACGCACCTTCTGCGCATGCGCCGCGCCGACCGCGATCGGCAGTCCGGCCGCCACCACGCCGTTGGCGCCCAACATCCCGACGGAGAAATCCGCGATGTGCATCGAGCCGCCCTTGCCGCCGTTGTAGCCGGTCTTCTTGCCGAACAGCTCGCACATCATGCGCGTCGCATCCGCGCCCTTGGCCAGCGTGTGGCCGTGGCCGCGATGCGTGGACGTGAGGTAGTCGCTGTGCCGCAGATGCGCACAGACCCCGGCAGCGACCGCCTCCTGGCCGGTGGACAGATGCAGCGGCCCGCGCACCTTGGCGCTGCCGTCGGACTCCTTGCCGTAGGCGCTCACGCCGCCCTGGCTGGCTGCTTCCGCCGCGTTCTCGAACGCACGGATGCGCACCATCGTTCGGTAGAGCGCTTGCAGCGTCCGGGGGTCCGTTGTATGGCTCGAAGGGGCCGGGTTGTCGGTCGACGAAGCGGTCACTGGCGTTGCCTCTTGAAAGGGAAAGACGTGGCTGGGCCGACGGCGGACGCGTGCGCCATTGGCGGATCAGTCGGCGTAGACGCCCGCAGCCTTGATGATCGGACCCCACTTGGCGATCTCGCTGGCGACGAACGCCTTGTGCTCGGCCGGCTCGACCCGCTTGTCGGCCACGATCACGGCGCCCAGGCCCTCCTGCTTCTTGATGAACTCGGGGTCTTTCAATGCGGTCTTGATCGCTTCGTTGAGCTTCTTCGCCACGTCGGCGGGCAGGCCCTTGGGTGCGTAGACGCCGTGCCAGATCGAGATGTGGAAGTTTTTGACGCCGGCTTCCTGCATCGTCGGCAGGTCTTTCAGTGCCGGCGTGGTCAGGCGGTCCTTCGTCGTAACTGCAAACGCCTTGACCTTCTTGGCTTCGATCTGACTCGTGGTGTTGGTGGTCTGGTCGCACATCAGGTCGATCTGGCCGCCGATCAGATCGGTCATGGCAGGCGCGGTGCCTTTGTACGGCACGGTCGTCATGTCGGTCTTCAGCGCATCCTGCAGCAGCAGGCCGCACAAGTGCGAAGCAGCACCGAGGCCCGCGTTGCCGAGGTTGATCTTGCCCTTGTTCTGCTCGATCCAGCCGGTCAGTTCCTTGAAGTTGTTTGCGGGCAGGGTCGGCTTGCCGATCAACGTCATCGGCACTTCGTTGACCATGCCGAGGTAGTCGAAATCGGACTCGACCTTGAACGGCAGGCTGCGATAGAGCGCCGGCATGGTGGACATGCCGATGTGGTTGAGCAGCACGGTGTAGCCATCGGGCTTGGCGCGTGCGGCTTTCGCGGTGCCGATCGTGCTGCCGGCGCCGGCCGCGTTGTCGACCACCACGCTCACACCGCCCAGCGGCTGCCGCAGCGCCTCGGCCAGGTCGCGCGCGACGCGATCGGTCGGTCCGCCGGCGGCGAACGGCACGATGATGGTGATGGACTTGCCTTTCTCGGGGAAATCGACAGCGTGGGCTGCACCGGTGACAGCCAGAGCCAATGCGGCAACGGCAAGCAGGACGTTCGAATTTTTGCTGACGCGGTGTTTCATGTGGTGGTAAGGCAAAGGGAGCTATCAAAATCGGGCAAGCAGGCGCGGCGCCGGTTCGTCGCCGGACAACAGCGATGGTACTGTGCAGTCGGGTCCGACATAACTGCTTGCCACATGCTTTCGGTCTGCGACCTCTACGGCTCGCACGCGTCGCTCTACACCGCCAAAACACGCGCCTGCCTTCGGTTCAAGAGGATTCCGTATCAGGAAGTGCTGACGACGAAGGAGCTGCACGACAGCCCGCTGATCCCGCGCGTCGGCCGCTCGATGATCCCGCTGGTCATCACGCCGGACCACGAAACGCTGCAGGATTCGACCGTAATCCAGGACACACTCAAAGCGATTTTCCCGGTGCCTGCGATCTGTCCGCAGGAGCCGAAGCAACGGCTCGTCGCGTTGCTGCTCGAAGCGTACGGCAAAGAATGGCTGCGGCTGCCGGCGCTGTACTGCGGGTGATCGTTTCCCGAAGCCAACCACGCGTTTCTGTTCGCCAGGTGCGGCCGCAGCTGCACACCGACGATGCACCCGTCGAAACAACCGGCAGCGGGTGAGAACGCTTTCGCGCTGTTCAGCTTGCGGCCGGCCGACTTTGGGTATCGCGTCGCGCACGGCCGCACCGATCGAAGCCTGAACCGAGGGCTTCCTGCAGGAGTTCGAAGCGCATCTGGCCCAGCACCCGTTCCTGCTCGGCACGCGGTCCTGTGTTGGTGACTTCGGCAGGATCGGGCCGCTGTATGCGCACCTGTGGCGCGATCCCTATTCGAGCGCAATGATGCAGCGCATCTGCCCAAGGGCCTGTCATTGGGTCGAGCGCATGAATGCATGCGAGCAGCCCGCTGGCGACTTCCTCACAGGCGATACGGTGCCCGAGAAACCTTGCACCCGCTGCTGCGCCGCCTGTTCGCCGAGTTCATGCCGGTCGTGGTCGATCCCGTTGAACAGGTGGGGTGCTGGGTGGCGGAACACCCCGGCGAGTCCGTGCCGTGGCTGCTTCGGCAGCCCGCGCTATTCGATCTACGGCGATGCGCGAGCGGGTGGACGACCTGCTTGCCGAAATCGGCGGCCGGGGTGAGTTGGCGCTCGAATGTCCGGTACAGCTCGTGATCGAGGACTTCAGGCTCAGGACCGAGACGCGCGAGGCAGGACCCGTGGACGAGAGCATCAGGGCTAAAACACCCTGAAAACCGCAGGAAACCGGCCCACAACAGTCGCCGACGACCCCGAAGCACCTTGTTGGGCCGTACTGCACGGGCCCAATCCCCGCTATGCCACCGGCACCCACGATGCCCGCACGCCAAACGGCAACGCAAGGGCAAAGCCTTGCAACGTCCACTGCTTCCACAGCGACCAGGTCGGGATGCCGGAGGAACTATCGAACCAGCACGGCCAACGGTACTGGCAAGCCAGCCACGAGAGCTGGGGCGCGACGGTCAGCGAAAGCCGGGAGGTCAAGGAGCTTGCCGGTCAGAGACTTCGCGAACTCGATCAAGCCGACGAACTCGAGGAGGCACCGCGCTGCAGCGCGGTGGCGGCTCCTGAATTCACGGCATTAACAATTTGTGAGTTAGTTTGCGCCGAGGGTGGCTTTGATCGTCTACATCGACAAAGAAGACTCGATAGATGGCAAGAATCAAAGCATGACGGCGTGCACATGACAGCACGAAGAAGTCCAACGGAAAACAGGATGAGGATGAGCATGCGCGACGACAGCAAACCGGCATCACAGGCAACGAAGATATTGATCGTGGAAGACAGCATCGCAAATCGCGACATGCTGACCAGGCGGCTGCAACGCCGCGGTTTCACGGTCTGCGGCGCGCCGGATGGCTCTACCGGCGTCGCGATGTCGGTTTCAGAAAAGCCCGACGTCATCCTGATGGATGTGGCGCTGGGTGAGATGGACGGCTGGCAGGCCACGCGACTCATAAGGGCCGACGTCCGGACATCAAACATACCCATCATTGCGCTGACTGCCCATGCGCTTGGGAGCGATCGGGAAAAAAGCATCGAGGTGGGCTGCGTCGACTTCGACACCAAGCCGGTCGACCTGATGCGCCTTCTGGGAAAGATCCACCGCTGTTTGACGAGCGCAGCTGCAAGTCAGGCGCAAATTCACCGAGCTGGTGAGTCGCTCGTCAAGAGCGCATCAAAGGAGTGCACTGTTTTGTCGACCATTGATCCGGTACAAGCCCTCACGGGCAGCGTGCGCGACTTTCGGGAGCCTCAGGGAAGGGATCTGATGGCGCGAGTCGCCCCCTTTTACGAATGGCAGGAGCTGCGCCGGAAACGGCACCTCTGGCCCTATTCGAAATCGACGCAAAAGGCGCCACTGTCGGTCTGCACGGCCGCCGACGACAGCGGGCGGCCTTTTAGTGGCCTGAACTTTGCCACCCAGGACTATCTGGGCCTGTCATCGGATCGCGAGATCAAGGAAGTTGCCAAGGCGGTGATCGAGGAGTACGGGGTGCACAGCGCCGGTTCATCGGCGTTGGCCGGCAACACCAAGTATTCCCTGCGGCTGGAGGAGACGATCTCCAAGTTCCTCCAGATGGAACATACCAACCTCTATCCGACGGGCTGGGCGGCCGGCTACGGGGTCATCAAGGGCCTGATCCGGCCGTACGATCATGTCGTGATGGACGGGCTGTCGCATGCATGCCTGCAGGAGGGCGCCTACTCGGCTACCCCCAACGTGTACCTTCATGGCCACCTCAACATCCACTCTGTTCGCCGTCATCTCACGCGCATCCGTGCCAAGGATGCGACCAACGCCATCCTCGTGGTGACGGAAAGCCTGTTCTCGATGGATTCGGACACGCCGGACCTGAAGGCGCTGCAGGAGCTGTGCAACGAGTACGAGGCGACGCTGTTGGTCGACGTCGCGCATGACCTGGGTGCGATGGGGCCCGGCGGCCGGGGTTTCATCGGCGAGCAGGAGATGTTGGGCAAGGTCGACATCGTCATGGGGAGCTTTTCGAAGACGTTCGGATCCAACGGCGGTTTCGTCGCCTGTAATTCGATGGCGGTGAAGCAATATCTCAAGTACTACGGCTCGTCGGCGACCTTCTCGAACGCACTGTCGCCGGTCCAGGCCGCCACCGTCACCAAGGCGTTCGACATCGTCCAGTCCGACAAAGGCCAACGCCTTCGCAGGGCGCTGTTGGAGCGGATCAACCAAATGCATGCGGCGCTTGCGGCCGAAGGCCTGCAGTACATGGGCATTCCCTCGCCGATCGTTCCAGTTCGCGTCGGCGACGAAGCCCTGGCGCGTCTGGTGAGCCGACGCCTGCCGGCGCTGGAAGTCATCGCCAACCTGGTCGAGTATCCGGCCGTCGCCAAAGGTGACGCCCGCTTGCGGCTCCAGATGATGCCGACGCACAGCCACGAGGACACCCTGGCGGTGGCCGCGAGGCTGCGCGAGGCGATCGAACTCGCGCAGATCGAGCATGTGCGCTATCGGGCCGCCGTCAGCCACGCTCCCCGCCGTGTCGTCAGCGACGCCTCTGCCCCCAAGGCTGCCGCGGATTCGATGTTCGATTCGATGTTGGGCTGAACCCGTGGCGCAGACCAATCGCCTCGTTGCTCCTTTCGATTGGTTCGTCCCGGCGGAACTGCGAGAGAGCACGGCCACCCTCTGGCAGGGTCGGATCTTCGTCATCAGCCACTTCTTTGGGCCGTTCAGCGCGGTCGCGATATTGGGGTACCTCTATCGTGTGCTGGACGCGCACGACTGGGTCTTCTGGACCTTGTGTGCCTTGTGCGGCTCGTTCTGGCTGTTGCCGTTCGCGCTTCGCTGGTCGGGCCAGTTGTTCAAGCCCGCCCTCTATTCCTTCTGCGCCCTGACCGTCATCAGCGTTTTCGGGTCTTTTTATTACGGCGGGGTGAGCTCGCCCTTCTTGCCTTGGTTCCTGACGGCGCAGATGCTCGGGTTCTTCTATCTGAGCGACCGGCCGTTGCTGGTGCTCGGATGCATCGGCGTGAGCCTGGCGGCGTTCGCCGCGGGCTATCTGCTGACGGGGTCGTTTCCGCATCGGGTGCCGATCCAACAGCTGTCCACCGCCGGCATGATCTCCGCCTGTGCCGCGACGATCTACAACTCGATGATGGCGATCTACTACGCCCATGTGATGGTCGCGAACTCGGCGCTGGAGCGCGAACTCACGAAGCATCTCGAGACGCAGGTCAAGCTGAATACCGCCAAGCACAAGGCCGAACGCGCCAACGAAGCCAAGGCCGTCTTCCTGGCGAAGATGAGCCACCAGCTTCGGACCCCGCTCAACGCCATCATCGGCTACAGCGAGATCCTGCTCGAGGACGCCCAGATGAGTGAGTCGGTGGCGGACGCCGAGGAGCTGCGCTCGATCAACAACGCCGGGCGCCACCTGCTGTCGCTGGTGTCGGATGTGCTCGACATGCCGAAAATCGACTCGGACGAAGTCGACATCAACCCGGGTCCGGTCGATCTCGACCACTGCATCGAGCAGGTGACCGCGACGTGCCGGCACTTGATCGCGCAGAACGGAAACACGTTTGCGCTTGAAAAGCACGACGAACTCGGCCTGATCCACACCGATGAGACGCGGCTGCGTCAGATCCTGATCAACCTCCTCGGCAATGCTGGCAAGTTCACCCGCAATGGCGAGGTGGTGCTGCGCGCGAGGCGGCTGAGGGACGGCAATGGCGAACAGGTCCTGATCTCGGTGAAAGACACCGGAGTCGGCATGGCCCCGGAGGCCATTCCCAACCTCTTCAAGGATTTCAGCCAGGTCGACGCCGACAGGTTCAAGGGAACCGGACTCGGCCTCGCCGTGAGCCAGCGGCTGGCGCGACTGCTCGACGGCGACATCTCGGTCGAAAGCCGGCCCGGTCGCGGATCGGAATTCACCCTTCGACTGCCGGCCGCCGCACAGGCGCAGGCCCTCGCGGCGTAATGGCCGCCACCGACAGAAACGGATGAAGGCGATGGGACCGAAGCTCCAACACCATGTCGAGCGGCTGAACGCGGCGGTCGACTGGTTCATCCCGGCAAAACTGAAGCGATCGCCCGACACCCTGCAGGCCGTGCGCATGTTCCTGTTCAGTCATCTGTTCGGCCCGATCCTCGGGCACACGATCACCTTCTCCATGCTGTATCAGCGAGGAGAGGCCGACCTTGCCTGGTGGGTGCTTTTCCTGGCCATCACCGCGTTCTGGCCCTTTGCCTTCGTCCTGCGCCTGACCGGCTGGTACGTGCCGCTCGCGCTGCTCTCGATCCAGAACCTGATGTTCTGCATCTTCTGGGGCTGCTATCAATACGGCGGCATCAGCTCCCCGATCATGCCGTGGCTGGTGACGGTCCCGCTGCTCGGGTTCTTCTACCTGCCCGGGCGGTCGACGCGAATCGCGGTCGCCATGCTCATCGGTGCCAACCTGGCACTGTTCTATGGCCTGTACGACGTGATCGGATTCCATGAAACCGTTGCGATGGACGGCTTGGTCGTTCTCGGCCTGATATCGACCTTCTGCGCGAGCGCCTACGTCTCGATGATGGCGCTCTATTTCGCCAGCATCGTGTACTCGCAAGGCGAGCTGGAACGGGAAGTCCTGCGCCATCAGGCGACGGAGCGGCGGCTGCGCGACGCGACCGCCCAGGCACGGCGCGCGCTGGCAGCCAAGTCCGACTTCCTGGGCAAGATGAGCCATGAACTGAAGAACCCCCTCAACGCGGTCATCGGCTACAGCGAGATCCTTATCGAGGACAGCGCCGAAACGGACGTCCAGAAGCGCGAGGATCTGGGCTCGATCCTGAGTGCCGGTCACCGGCTTCTTGGGCTCATCGAAACCCTGCTCGAACTGTCGAGGCTCGATGCCGGCAAGGCGGAGCTTCGCGTCGAGGAATTCGAGCTGGGCGGTTTCGTCGAGAAGATGGTGTCGCGGTCACGCCCGTCGATCGTGGCCGGAGGAAACGAGCTGATCGTGCAACCGCCGCCCGCCGGGCGCATTGCCTGCGATGCGCAGAAGCTGGAGCGCATCGTCGAAGGCCTGTTGAGCAACGCCGCGAAATTCACGCAGAACGGGCGGATCACCGTTTCGGCCTCGATGCAGGACAGCACATGCACGCTGGCGATTGAGGACACCGGTCGCGGGATCGGACAGGAGCGAATGGCGAATCTCTTCGAGACCATGGGCACTTCCGACGACGAAAGCTCGACCAAGTACGACGACGAAGTCAGGCTCGGGCTTCCGCTGGCCTATCGCTACTGCCGGCTGATGGGCGGCAGTCTGTCGGTCGAAAGCCGACTGGGCCAGGGTTCCACGGTCATCGTCAGCTTGCCGCGACAGCCGCGCGGTGTCGATGAGCACGCCGACTCCAGCACCATGGGCCTGATGCTCGTCGCATGACACGAAACCAAACGATGACTTATCGGGAAGATACCAACGTGGCCTCGCGCAAGCGCCCGGCCTTTTTCCGCAACGCTTCGGCGCGCCGCGTGAGCGCCGAGCTGCCTGCCCGCCGCACCGCTAGCTCAGGAGACCGCATATGAACACCAGCACCGCATCTTTATGGAGAACCTCCGAGCCGGCGCCACTCGATCCGCCACCTCCCGACAAGACCATCCCGGCTGACCCCGGGAGGGGACGCCTGCTCATCGTCGACGACATCCGTGAGAACCGCGAGATCCTCAGGCGTCGCTTCGAGCGTCACGGCTTCTGTGCGACGGAGGCCGGCGGCGGCGTCGAAGCCTTGGCGCTGCTCGAGCGTCAAACCTTCGATCTCGTCCTGCTGGACATGATGATGCCCGACCTTTGCGGGCTCGACGTCCTGGCGCGGATCCGCGCGAAACACTCGCCGGGGCTCCTGCCGGTCATCATGGTGACCGCGAAGAGCCAGAGCGAGGACATCGTCGATGCGTTGAACCGGGGCGCCAACGACTACATCACCAAACCGGTTGACTTCTCCGTCGCGCTGGCCCGCGTCACCACGCAGCTCGATCGAAAGCGCGCGGAAGAGACGATTCAACTGATGAACGAGGCACTGTCCCGCGCGAACGAAGCGCTCGAGTGCCGAGTTGCGGCCCGGACGCAGGACCTGGTTCATACCAATCAGCAGCTTCGAAGCGAGATCGAGCAGCGCGAGAAATCGGAGGCGATGAGCGTTCACTTGGCGCACCACGATGCGCTGACGGGCATCGGCAATCGGTTGTTGTTTCACAAGCAGCTGAGCGAGGCGCTTGAGCACAGGCAGCGTCATGGAGGCCAGCTGGCAGTTCTGTTCATTGATCTGGATGGCTTCAAGGCAATCAATGACACACTCGGGCACGGGACTGGGGATTCCCTGCTCAAGCACCTGGCCAGCCGCTTGCGAAATGGCCTGCGGGAAGGCGACAAGATCGGGCGACTGGGCGGCGACGAATTTGCAGTCATTCATTTTGGCGGCGAGCAACCGAACGAAGCCACGGCGCTCGCCACGCGCCTGATGGAACTTGTGGGGACTCCCTTCCGACTTGACAATCAAAACCTGGTGATTGGCGCCAGCATTGGCGTTGCCGTCGCTGAAGGGGACTATCAGGATTCCGTTCAATTGCTCAGGGCCGCGGACTTGGCGATGTATCGGGCCAAAGCGGACGGACGCGGCCGGTTTCGGGTTTTCGATCCGCACATGGATCGGCAGGCGCAAGAGCGTCGCGGGCTCGAGACCGCCCTGCGCGCAGCCGTCGACCAGGACGCTCTTGAGATTCACTACCAGCCTTTTGCCAATTTGCAGACCGGTCAGATCAACGGATTCGAGGCACTGTCTCGTTGGACCGATCCGCAACGCGGAATCGTGCCGCCCGACATCTTCATCCCATTGGCTGAAGAAATCGGACTGATCGATCTCATCGGTGAGCGGATTCTCAAGCGCGCCTGCATGGCTGCCGTGAGTTGGCCGGCGCATATCACGGTCGCTGTGAATGTGTCTCCTGCGCAGTTCAAGAGCGGCCATCTGGTCTCTGCGGTCGAGAGTGCCCTTGCCGCCTCCGGGCTGTCGCCTGGTCGGCTCGAATTGGAAATCACGGAATCGATATTTCTCCAGGGCAGCGAGTCAAATTGCGAGCTTCTGAGCCGTCTTGGAAAAATCGGTGTGAGGATATCGCTGGACGATTTCGGAACCGGGTATTCCAGTCTCAGCTATTTGCGCAATTTCAATTTCGACAAGATCAAGATCGACAGATCCTTTGTCAATGACCTTTCGTCAAGTGAAAGTAGCGTTGCCATCGTGCGGGCCGTTTGCGGATTGGCGCGCAGCTTTGGCGCCACGACCACGGCCGAAGGTGTCGAGACCGATGACCAGCTCGCGCAAATCAGGGCTCAGGGATGCACCGATATGCAGGGCTATTTCTTCAGCAAGCCCCTGCCGGTGGACAAGATCCCCGCTCTGCTGGCGCGCACCCTTCCCGCGCCCTGATAGCGGTACGCTGTCTAAATGACCTGCGTCTGTGGACAAGGGCAGGTTGTTCTTTGCTGGTTGATCTACTTCGGTTGTCTGGAGAAATGCGCGGGTAAGCCGGGCGGGGAGTAACGCGTAGCGGCTTGCCCCGCGCGCCCGACGCTCAGATGGTGGTATCCAGCGCCGCCGCTTTCCCCGTACTTGCGCGAATGCTCGCGGACCTTGCTGCGCTTCCTGGCGACCACCCTGCTGTGAAGGAAGCGATGGCTCTCTGTGCCCGTCTCTGCGATGTCGCAGTGGTGCGTGAGCTGGTCCAGCAGGGGCGTCTTGCCCGTGTCGGAGCCGCCAGCCAGCACCGCGTTGTGCGCCGCCTCGGTGAATGTGAACTGGGCCAACTGGTGGATCAATTTTCGATCCACCGGCGAGGCCTCAAAGTGAAAGCCCGCCAAGTCGCGATGCACCTGCAGCCGATCCGCGTTCATCTGGTGGTTCACCGAGCGTCACCGCCACGCCCACCATCACGCCCGACCCCGTCGGCGCATCGCACCGCCCTCACCACAACGGCATCAACGGTGCAAGGAGGTGGTTTGCGGAACGCTCAGCGCGTCCGTCAGCAGCACTTGCGAGCGAGGCATAAGGTGCGCACCAAGGCGCAGCGCTGGCGCATGCCGTGCGGCGCAGTTCCAGGCCGTCGCACGAATTGTCGAGCGTGCTGCGCCACCGGAACAGGCAGTCGGGCGCCATCATGCAGGCCAGGCGCGGGTCGCCCGCGGTCGGCGCCCGGCCGCCGATCGCGGTGCTGCCGCCCGACGATACGATCAGGCCGGTCAGCAGGTTCAGGATGGTCGTCTTGCCGCAGCCGCTCGGGCCGACGATCGCAACGAACTGCCGAGGCCGGCAGTGAGCACGGCGGCGCCAAGCGTACAGATCAGCGAGCCGAGCCGGCGGTGTTGTGCCTTCCCGGGTCGCATGTGGCTGTCTCGCGTCGCTGTATTTGCCGATCCGCGGCGCTGCATGCGCCGGCTCCTGCTACTGCTGATACCCGCTGCGCTTGACCACCGGCTCCCACTGCGCCTTGTAGTCTTTCAGCATCGCGGCCGTCTCCGCCTGGCCCGACGACACCGGGTCCATGCCGGCGTCGGTGAAGCGTTTCCTGACGGCCGGGTCGGCCATCACGGTCTGGACCGCTTCCGACAGCGCTTTTACTTTCGTCGCTGGCATGGCCTTGGCTGCGAACAACGTGTTCCACCCGGTGGCCGCCAGATCGATGCCCGACTCGGTCAGCGTGGGCACGTCCGGGTCGAGCGGCGAGCGCGCCTTGCCGGATACCGCGATGAGTTTGAGCTTGCCGCCCTTGTGCAGCGGTGCGAGCGGCTCGATCGAGTCGACCGCCACCGGGATCTCACCGCCCATGATCGCGTTCATCAACGGCGCCGAACCCTTGTAGCCGACCACTTCGGTCTTGGCGCCCGCACGGTCACCCACCATCAGCGAGAAGAAATGCGGCAGGCTGCCAGTGGCCGGCACGCCGAAAAACGATTTCTCCGGGTGGGCTTTGAGCCAGGTCACGAGTTCACCCGCGGTCTTCACCGGCACGTCGTTGGCAACCGCCACGCCGAAGTCGTACGACGTGACTTGCGCGACCGGCACGAAGTCGGCCTCCGCGTTGTATTCGACCTGCTTGAACACGAGCGGGCCGATCACGACGATCGCGGGGTTGGCGAACAACAGCACGTTGTCGTTCGCGCCCGCGTTGACGAAGTGCTGCGCTGCCATGCGGCCCCCGGCGCCGGGCTTGTTTTCAACCACGACGTTGATACCGTATTTCTCCTGCATCGCCTGGCCGAGCAGGCGTGCCGCACGGTCGGTGCCGCCGCCGGGTGCGTAGCCGACGACGATCGTGAGCGGGCCATCGAGTTTCGGCGTTTGAGCAAACGCGCCGCTCAACGTGCCGACGGCAAGCGCAGCGGCCAGCGCGGCTTTGGACAACGTACGGCGTACGGGATGGGGCGGATGTATGTTCATGGGGGTCTATTTTGGGGTTTGAACGATCGGAAATGGGTGGCAATGGAGCCGGCAGAAGCCATCGGTCATGTGGTGCTGCAAACCGGCTGCACCCTGCCCGCGCAGGAAACCGCTGGAGATGCGGCTGTGGGCATTGCGCAGCGGCTGCCGTCTTTCCAACGGGCAACGCCTACCTCGGCTCCCTGAGTTCTTCATACGACACCATCACGTGCTCCTGAAAGCACGGACGCTGCTTCAACTGGTCGTGGTATGCAACGATGCGCTCGACCGGCAGGCCGAGCCCGGCGATGCACCACATCACCGACTGCACGTTGGACGACGACTTCCGGCCCCAGACCTTGAGCATTTCACATCCTAATACTTGGAGAAATCATGGCCCGGCGGCCACCGTTGCTTCGCTTCTAGCTACTTTATTTGTAGCTGCGTGCGTCCTCGATCACCTTGCCGTCGTTCGGAAGGCTGCCGGGTGCAACCAGCTCGACCTCGCTGCGCAGCTTGGTCAGCTCACGCACCGCATCGCCGATCTGGGCGGCCAGTCCGTCCGGCATCGATTCGACCTCGGCCTTCAGGAGCATGCGGTCGTTCGCCATCTCGCCGGAGACGACGAGCCGCGCGCGCTTCACGGGCGGGAAGCGCCGCACGACTTCGGCAATTTGCGCCGGGTGCACGAACATGCCGCGCACCTTGGTGGTCTGGTCGGCGCGGCCCATCCAGCCCTTGATGCGCGTGTTGGTGCGGCCGCTCGGGCATGGGCCGGCCAAGACTGCCGACAGGTCGCCGGTGCCGAAGCGGATCAACGGGTAGTCTGGATTCAGCGTGGTGACGACCACTTCGCCGACTTCGCCTTCGGCCACCGGATCGCCGGTGCCGGGCCGCACGATCTCGACGAGCACGCCTTCGTCCTGCACGAGGCCTTCGCGCGCCGATGTCTCATACGCGATCAAGCCGAGGTCGGCGGTGCCGTAGTTCTGATAACCGGTCACGCCATGTTCGGTGAACCAGTCGCGCAGGCTCGGCGGAAACGCCTCGCCGCCGAACGTGGCTCTGGTCAGGCCCGGCAGTGGTGTATTCAGTTCAGCGGCCTTTTCGAGAATGATCTTCAAGAAGCTCGGTGTGCCCGCATAGCCCGCTGGCCGCAGATCCACCATGGCTTGCACCTGCTGCTCGGTCTGGCCGGTACCGGCGGGAAACACGGTGCAGCCCAAGGCCTGCGCGCCGGACTCCATCATCGAGCCGGCAGGGGTGAAGTGATAGCTGAATGCGTTATGCACGAGATCGCCCGCGCGAAAGCCCGCAGCGAACAACGCACGCGCCATGCGCCAATAGTCGACCGCCTTGCCCTGCGGTTCGTAGATCGGCCCAGGGCTTGCGAACACGTTCGGCATTGCAGCGCCGTAGCCGATCGCCGCAAAGCCGCCAAACGCATCGGCGCCCGCGGCCGCGGCGCCGCCTTTTGCAGCCCGAGCAGATCGCTCTTGCGCGTGACGGGCAGCGCAGCCACGCTACACGGGTGCATATCGCATCCGCGTCCACGCCAGCCAGCCGCTCGGCAAACGCAGGCGCCTTCGCCATCGCATGAGCCACCTGGCGCGGCAACGCAGCGAGCAACGCCGCCTCGCGTTCATCGGGGGAGCGCGTCTCCAGCGCATCGTAGAAATCGGTCATCGCATGTCCAATCAAGAAGCACCGGCATTACCGGCGCACGCCACGGATCCGGCTCCGCCGGTCCGTTGGCGGCGCCCCCTGAAGGGGAACGCGAGAGCCGCCCCAGGGGAGCGAAGCGTGGGGGCGCGCCCTAGGCGATCCAACGCTTGCGCCGCTTGTAGCTTTTCACATCGCGAAAGCTCTTGCGCTCGCTGCCGCCGCCCATGCCGAGGTAAAACTCCTTCACGTCCTCGTTGCTCGCCAGATCCTTCGCGGCGCCGTCCATCACGATGCGGCCGGACTCCATGATGTAGCCGTAGTCCGCATACTTGAGCGCCATGTTGGTGTTCTGCTCGGCCAGCAGGAACGTGACCCCCTCGCGTTCGTTCAGGTCTTTCACGATGTCGAACACCTCCTGCACGATCTGCGGCGCCAATCCCATCGACGGCTCGTCCAGCAGCACCACGCTCGGATTCGCCATCAACGCGCGGCCGACCGCGCACATCTGCTGCTCGCCGCCCGAGGTGTAGGCGGCCTGCATCGTGCGGCGTTCCGTCAAGCGCGGGAAGTACGTGTAGACCTTGTCGAGGTTGCGCGCGATCTCCGCCTTGTCGCGCCGCGTGTAGCTGCCGGTCAGCAGGTTTTCTTCGATCGTCAGGTGCGCAAAGCAGTGGCGCCCCTCCATCACCTGCACCACGCCGCGGTTCGACCAGTCGGCCGGCGTCAGGTTCTCGATGCGCTCGCCGCGCAACTCGATCGAGCCCTTGGTGACCTCGCCGCGCTCACCCTTCAGCAGGTTCGATATCGCGCGCAGCGTCGTCGTCTTGCCCGCGCCGTTGCCGCCCAGCATCGCGACGATGCCGCCTTCGGGCACCACCAGCGACACGCCCTTTAGCACCAGGATCACATGGTTGTAGATGACCTCGATGCCGTTGACGTTCAAGACGATCTTTTCGTGAGCCATGCATGTTCCAGATGGGTTGGACGGCCAGGTCGCAAGACAGCTAACGCGTCGGCAAATTGGCGCGGCTCCAGCCCCCCTTCCGGCAGGGGCCACGGAGCCGGCTCCGCCGGGCCGCTGGCGCCGCCCCCCAGTGGGGGGAGGCGAGAGCCGACCGAAGAGAGCGAAGCCTGGGGAGAGCTATCCTCCGGAGAGAGTCAAGTCTTGCAATCGGCCGGGTCGCGCGGCGTCAGGTTCTTTTCCTTCGCATACTTCGCGGCCGTGTCCTTCACCAGCGGATCGATCACCTTGTTGTCGGCCTGCAACCAGTCGGACGTGAACTTCCACTGCTTGCCGTCCCAGGTGTGGATGCGCGTCCAGTTCGACCCCATGTGGTCCGAGCACGAGGTCTTGATCGGCCGCATCACGCCCTCGAAGCCGAGCGCATCGAGCTTCGCCTGCGTCAGGTCCAGATGCTCGAGGCCCCACTGCACCTGTTCGCCCGTCATCACCTTGCCCTTGCCGAAGTGTTCCTGCGCAGCGCGGATGCCTTCGACGCCGATCATCGCGCTCATCACGCCGCGCATGTAGAGCACTTCGACCGACGGCTTCCTTCGGCCCGGTGCCTTCGCCCTTCGCATAGACCTTTTCGAGGATCTCTTTGGCGACCTTCGAATTGGGCTCGGCGCCGTGCTGCATCGTCACCGCGTTGTAGCCTTTGGCGCCATCGGCCACATCCTTCACGTCTGGCTCGGCGCCGGCCCACCAGACGCCGTACATCTTCTCGCGCGGATAGCCGGTCGCCTGCGCTTCCTTGATCGCGGTCGAGTTCATCACGCCCCAGCCCCAGAGCACGACGTAGTCCGGCCGCGCCTGGCGCACCTGCAGCCAGGTCGACTTCTGCTCCACGCCGGGCGCGGTCACGGGCAGCAACTGCAGGTCGAAGCCGTGCATCTTCGCGCGCGCTTCCAGCAACGGGATCGGCTCCTTGCCGAACGGGCTGTCGTGATAGACGAGTGCGATCTTCTTGCCCTTCAGCTTGTCGAGGCCGCCTTCCTTCTTGGCGATCGCCTGCAGGATCGTGTCGGCCGCGACCCAGTAGGTGCCCGCGATCGGAAAGTTCCACTTGAACACGTTGCCGTCCGCGCTTTCGCTGCGGCCGTAGCCGACGGTGATGAGCGGAATCTTGTCGGTCGGCGCTTTCTCGGTGATCGCGAACGTGGCGCCGGTGGACAGCGGCTGCACGAAGCTCATGCCCTTGCTCTTCAGCCGCTCATAGCATTCGACGCTGCGATCGGTCGCGTAGCCGGTCTCGCATTCCTCGAACGACAGCTTGACGCCGTTCAGGCCACCGCGCGCGTTGACCAGCTTCAGGTAGTCGACAAAACCGTTCGCCCACGGCGTGCCGTTCGGCGCATACGGACCGGTGCGGTAGGACAGCACCGGGATGAACTGCTCAGCGGCTTGCGCGTACGCCGGTGCGCTGAAAAGCAGGGACGCGCCGGATGCGGCAACCAGTGCGGCGGATGCGATGTGACGAAGTTTCATGTGGAGTCTCCTTTTAACAATCAACCAAAAAATCGGGCGTCGATGCGAGGCGGCTCAGTGCGGAAACGGCCACAACCGCAGCTTCTGCTTCGCGGTGGACCAGAGCTTGGCGAGAC
The DNA here is from genome assembly GCA_963761295.1 of uncultured beta proteobacterium. Classification (GTDB taxonomy): domain Bacteria; phylum Pseudomonadota; class Gammaproteobacteria; order Burkholderiales; family Burkholderiaceae_C; genus JBBPYC01. The sequence goes on along the minus strand of CAVXGG010000017.1, from coordinate 10,342 downwards.
CATGCGGCTCGACGATCAGGAACCAGACGATCAACGCGCCGAAAGCCATGAACTCGACGTGCGAGACCGTGGCCGTGGTCGCTTCGATGCCGAACAGCCCGGCGAACCACGGCAACAACTGCGACAGCGCGATCGGCAGCACGATGATGAACGCCGCGCCGAAAAAGCTGCCCATGATCGAGCCCAGCCCGCCGATGATCACCATGAACAGCAGCCGGAATGATTGGTCGACCCCGAACGCGGCCGGCTCCCAGGCACCGAGATAGATGAAAGCCCAGAGCGCACCGGCCACGCCGATGATGAACGAGCTGACCGCAAACGCCGACAGCTTCGCGTACATGGGACGGATGCCGATCACCGCGGCCGCCACGTCCATGTCGCGGATCGCCATCCATTCGCGGCCGATCGCGCTGCGCACCAGGTTCTTCGCCAGCAAGGCGATCACGGTGAGGATCACGAGGCAGAACAGATACTTGCTCACCGCGCTCTGGATCGGCAGGCCGAACACCTGCAAGTTCGATACGGCAACCGAGCCCGACGGCGTGTCCAGCGTGAACCAGGTGACGCGCAGGAACATCCAGTCGGCGAAGAACTGCGCGGCCAAGGTGGCGACCGCCAGATAGAGCCCCTTCACGCGCAGGCTCGGCAGCCCGAACAGGATGCCGAACAACATCGCGCACAGGCCGCCGAGCAGCAACGCCATGATCAGCGGCATGCCCGGCACGCGCACGAAGAAGTTGTAGGCACCATAGGCACCCACGGCCATGAACGCGCCGGAGCCGAGCGAGATCTGCCCGCAGTAGCCGACCAGGATGTTCACGCCCGATGGCCGCGAGCGAGAAGATCAGAAACGGAATGAGGATCGCGCGAAAGAAATAATCGCTCGCTGCGAACGGCACGACGATGAACGCGATCGCCAGCACGACGGCGATGAACACCCGGTCTTGCAGGATCGGGAAAATCTGCTGGTCGGCGCGGTAAGTGGTCTTGAACTGACCGTTTTCTCTGTACAGCACGGTCAGACCCGGTCAATGATTTTTTCGCCGAACAGTCCCTGCGGGCGAAACAGCAGGAACACCAAAGCCAGCACGTAGGCGAACCAGATCTCGATGCCGCCGCCCACATACGGGCCCAGGAACACCTCGGACAGCTTCTCGCCGACACCGATGATGAGCCCGCCGATGATCGCGCCGGGAACCGACGTGAGGCCGCCCAGGATCACGACCGGCAGCGCGCGCAGCGCGATGGTGGCCAGCGAGAACTGCACGCCGAGCTTGCTGCCCCAGATCATCCCGGCCACCAGCGCCACGATGCCGGCCACGCACCAGACCACGAACCAGATGCGCTTGAGCGGTATGCCGATCGACTGCGCGGCCTGGTGGTCATCCGCCACCGCACGCAGCGCGCGGCCGGTCTTGGTTTTCTGAAAGAACACCGCGAGCAAGGCGACCAGCGTGGCCGCGATCAGCGCCGCGATCACGTCCTCCTGGCTGATCAGCAAGCCGCCCGGGAACACGCCGTCCAGCACGAAGACCGGATCCTTCGGCATGCCGATGTCGATCTTGTAGATGCTGCTGCCGAAGATCGTCTGGCCGACGCCTTCGAGAAAATAGCCGATGCCCAGCGTGGCCATCAGCAGCGTCGCGCCTTCCTGATTCACGAGCCGGCGCAGCACCAGGTATTCGATGCACCAGGCGACCGCGAACATCACCAGCGCCGGCCAGAACGAACGCGATGACGTTGGCGACGATCTTGTTGTCGATGCCGATCCAGCCCGGCACCCATTCGGCAAAACGCGCCATCGCCAGCGCCGCGAACAGCACCATCGCGCCCTGCGCGAAATTGAACACGCCGGACGCCTTGAAGATCAGCACGAAGCCGAGCGCGACCAGCGCATACAGCATGCCGGCCATCAGGCCGCCGATCAGCGTTTCGATGAAGAAAGCCCATGTCAGTGCTCGGCTCCCAGGTAGGCGCGGATCACGTCTTCGTCGTTGCGCACTTCCTGCGGCGTGCCGTCGCCGATCTTCTTGCCGTAGTCGAGCACCACCACGCGGTCGCTGATGTCCATCACCACGCCCATGTCGTGCTCGATCAGCACGATGGTGGTGCCGAACTCGTCGTTCACGTCCAGCACGAAGCGGCACATGTCCTGCTTTTCTTCGACGTTCATGCCGGCCATCGGCTCGTCGAGCAGCAGCACCTGCGGCTCCATCGCGAGCGCGCGGCCGAGGTCCACGCGCTTTTGCAGGCCGTACGGCAGCTGGCCCACCGGGGTCTTGCGGATAGGCCTGGATTTCCAGGAAGTCGATGATGCGCTCGACCGCCTCGCGGTGCGCGATCTCCTCGCGCTCGGCCGGGCCGATGCGCAGCGCCTGCAGCAGCAGGTTGCTCTTGATCTTGCAGGTTGCGGCCGGTCATGATGTTGTCGAGCACGCTCATGCCCTTGAACAGCGCCAGGTTCTGGAAGGTGCGCGCGATGCCCATCTCGGCCACCTGGCGCGCTAGTTCATGTGCGTGAACGTCTTGCCGCGGAAGGTGATCGTGCCCTGCTGCGGCGTGTAGACGCCGTTGATGCAGTTGAGCATCGAGCTCTTGCCGGCGCCGTTGGGGCCGATGATGGCGCGGATCTCGTGCTCGCTCACGTCGAACGAGATGTCGGTCAGCGCCTTCACGCCGCCGAAGCGCCAGCGAGATGTTCTTCACGTCGAGGATGACGTCGCCGATCTTGCGTGCGCTGGTCGGTGTCGCGGCGGCCTCGCCCTGGCCTGCCCGGATGTCGGCGGGGATCAGCACCGCGCTCATGCGGCTGCCTTCACCGGCGCGAACGTCTTCGCGTCCGCGATCTTCAGCGTCGCGCTGACGCTGCCGCTGCGGCCGTCCTCGAACTTGACCGCCGTCTCGATGTACTGCTCGGTCGCGCCGCCGTACAGCGCGTCGACCAGCGGCGCGTACTTGTCGGCGATGAAGCCGCGGCGGACCTTGTTGGTGCGGGTCAGCTCGCCGTCGTCGGCGTCGAGCTCCTTGTGCAGCACCAGGAAGCGGCTGATCTGGCTGCCGGCCAGCAGTTCGTCGGCGGCCAGGTCGGCATTGACCTTCTCGACGCATTCCTGGATCAGCTGGTAGACCTCGGGCTTCTGCGCCAGGTCGGTGTAGCCGGCGTAGGGCAGGTTGCGCCGCTCGGCCCAGTTGCCGACCGCGTCGAAGTCGATGTTGATCATCACGCAGACCCTGTCGCGCCGGTCGCCGTAGGCCACCACTTCCTTGATGTACGGGAAGAACTTGAGCTTGTTCTCCACGTACTTGGGCGCGAACATCGCGCCGTCGGCCGCGCCGCCTTGCATGCGCCCCACGTCCTTCACGCGGTCGATGATCTTCAGGTGGCCGTGCGCATCGAGGAAGCCGGCGTCGCTGGTGTGGTACCAGCCGTCGGCGGTCAGCACTTCGGCGGTGGCTTCCGGGTTCTTGTAGTACCCCTTGCAGCAGGCCCGGCGACTTGACCAGGATCTCGCCGTTGTCGGCCACCTTGATCTCCACGCCCTTGCATCGGCACGCCCACGGTGTCGGCCCGCGCCGCTTGTCCGGCTGCAGGCAGACGAACACCGCCGTCTCGGTGGAGCCATACAGCTGCTTCAGGTTGATGCCGATCGAGCGGTAGAAGCGTGAACAGGTCCGGGCCGATCGCCTCGCCCGGCCGTGTAGGCCACGCGCACGCGCGAAAAACCCAGGCTGTTGCGCAGCGGGCCGTAGACCAGCCAGTCGCCCAGCGGGTAGAGCCATTCGGTCGCGCGTGCCCAAACGGCTTGCCGTCCATGCGCGCGGGGCCGACCCGTTTGGCCACGTCCATGAAGTCATGGAACATGCGGCGCTTGATGGCGCCCGCGTCTTCCATCCGGATCATCACGGACGGTCAGCAGGCCTTCGAACACGCGCGGCGGCGCGAAGTAATAGGTGGGGCCGACCTCCTTCAGGTCGATCGTCACCGTGCTGGCCGGCTCGGGGCAGTTGACCACGTAGCCGCAGGCCAGCCACTGCGCGTAGCTGAAGATGTTCTGGCCGATCCAGGCGGGCGGCAGGTACGCGAGCACCTCCTCGTTGGCGGTCAGCTTGTCGAACTCGGCGCCGGCCTGGGCGCGGTCGAGCAGGGTGGCGTGGGTGTGCACCACGCCCTTGGGGTTGCCGGTGGTGCCGGAGGTGAAGAACATCGCGGCCACGTCATCGGCCTGGCCGCGCTCCACCTGCGCGGTGAAGAAATCCGGCTGCGCTTTGGCGAATGCGCGGCCCTGCTCGATCACCTGCTCGAACGACGCGAGCCCCGGCTCCGCGTAGTTGCGCAGCCCGCGCGGATCGTCGTACCAGATGTGCGCCAGCTGCGGACATTGCTCGCGCATCTCCAGCATCTTGTCGACCTGCTCCTGGTCTTCCACCAGCGCAAAGCGCACGTCGGCGTTGTTGATCGGAAACGCCATCTCGGCCCCTGCCGCGTCCTGGTACAGCGGCACCGGAATGCAGCCCAGCGACTGCGCGGCCAGCATCGTCGCGTACAGCCGCGGCCGGTTGGCGCCGATCACGACCATGTGTTCACCGCGCCGCAGGCCCGCCTGGTGCAGGCCGCAAGCGACGCTGCTCCACCAGCCGCGCCATGTCGCCCCAGCTGTGCGTCTGCCAGATGCCGTATTCCTTCTCGCGCATGGCCGGCGCGCCGCTGCGCTGGGCGGCGTGCTGCAGCAGCAGTCGGGGGAAGGTGGTGGTCATCGACGCGGCTCCTTGTCTCTTCGGCCTGGTCCGGCCGACTTGTCGGTTGTCTGCTTTTTTTCGGCGAACCCAGCGGCCGCCGAGGCAACGATCTGCGTCAGATGCTAGGCCGCACTTTGACGCCATGTTGTCGTTTGGACGACAATTCAAGGGTCTTGTTCCATAGGACTTTCCCTAGATGTTGAGCACCGTGACCGCGACGATTTCCGGCAAATCCCCGCTGCACCAACGCCGCCGCGAGCCCAGCGCGCAGAGCTCGCCGGCATGCCGTGGCTGCGCTGCCTGCAGGCCGCCGAGCAGGCGCGCGCCGCGGGCGACATCACGGTCGGCGATGCCGAGCCGGGCGATCTGGTCTGCCGCGTCGGCCGCCCGGTCACCTACTGGTTCGGCGTGGTCGACGGCCTGCTCAAGATGAGCACCGACAACGCGCAGGGCCGCGACCATGACCTTCACCGGCCTGCCCCCCGGCGGCTGGTTCGGCGAAGGCACGGCGCTCAAGCGCGAGACCTACCGCTACAACGTCCAGGCGCTGCGCAAGAGCATGGTGGCCGGCCTGCCGGTCGACACGTTTCACTGGCTGCTCGATCACTCGCTCGGCTTCAACCGCTTCGTGATGAACCAGCTGAACGAGCGCCTCGGCCAGTTCATCGCCGCGCGCGAGATCGACCGCATGAACAACCCCGACGTGCGCGTGGCGCGCAGCCTGGCCGCGCTGTTCAACCCGGTGCTGTATCCGGGCGTGGGCAGCGTGCTGCGCATCACGCAGCAGGAACTGGCCTACCTGGTGGGGCTGTCGCGCCAGCGCGTGAACGAGGCGCTGGCGGCACTGGAGGCGCAGGGCAGCATCCGGGTGGAATACGGCGGCCTGCGCGTGCTGGACCTGGAAGCGCTGCGCTGCAGCGGGGGCGCTGCCTGAGTCCGCCGCGGTTGCCCACGCGGGTGACGCGCCAGCGGTTCGCGGGCATCAAAGTGCGTCGAGCGGGCTCAGCACCCCGCAGCCGGCCTTCGGGTATTTGACAGCCAGTGCCGAAGGCAGGTAGACATCGCCAAACCCGGCTTCGAGATCGTGTGCGTGAACCTCCCGCACCCGCTCGAATTGCGCGCGCAATGGCGCAATCAGATTTTCCGGCAGGACCGTGACACGATCCTTGTTGCCCTTGCCCTCTCGAATCAGGATTTCCCGCCGTTCAAATTCAATGTCCTTGATTCGCAGCCGCAGACATTCAAGCAGCCGCATGCCGGTGCCGTACAGCAAACTCGTGATCAGCCACATCGGCCCATTCATCGCATTGAGCAATTCGCGCACTTCGCGCGGCGTCAACACGACCGGCAGCCGCTTGCGATTTTTTGCATGCACCACCTCGTCAAGCCACGGCAGATCGATGCCGAGCACCTGCTTGTACAAATAAAGTAGCGCTGCCTTGGCCTGGTTTTGCGTGGAAGCGGACACGTTCCGCTTGACGGCCAGATGGGACAGAAACGCCTCAATTTCCACCGCGCCGAGTGTGCGTGGGTGTTGCTTGTGATGAAACAGGATAAAGCGCCGTGCCCAATCGACGTAAGCCTGCTCCGTGCGAATGCTGTAGTGACGGGTGCGCAGATGAATGCGCAGTTGGTCCAACAGTTTGGGGGCGGCGGGTGGGCCCGGAAGGGACGCTGCAACGGCGGCGACAGCGATGGCAGGTGGCTGCGGCGTGGATGGGGCGGCGAACGAGGGCGCGTCGGATCGTGTGCCCATCCGGCAAATTTTAGGTTTGCCTAATGGGTGCGGGACGGGAGGCCTCCCTATGAAGACGCGTGAAGCGTGTTGCTTTAGGCGGCCTGCGCGGGTAGGATCGGTGCCGTCTAATTCTAGTTAAGCGTTGGTAGCGCAATACGAGCCTTATTTTTTTGAAGGCCTTTTGCCACCTTTCGAATCTCCGCAGTCAGCTACTTCTTGAAAAGTGCTACGAATGCGTTAAGTTTCTAGGTTCGAGTCGCGCGCGTGTAGAGCACCGCAGAGCCACGATCATCCGCGAGCAAGTCGGATATACAGCTGCCTGCCAGCAGTCGCAATTGAGTCAAGTTATTTTGGAAAACCAGGGAATATTCCAATGAATTTTGATATTGCAGGACCATTTAGTCTGCAACTCACGCCAGGCGGCTTAGTCGCAGCATCTGCTCCAGCCCGAAAAGCGTTCTGGAAAATGGCAGATAGCGAATATGTAGATATTTCAACAGCGCGGGGCTGTTACATATTTGCTTTGAGATCTCCAAACGGAACGATGCCTTGGTACGTCGGAAAAGCCGCTAGCAATTCATTTGCAGGGGAGTGTCTTCAACCCCATAAAATTGTTCATTACAATAACTCATTTCAAGGCAGGAGGTATAGCCCTCAATTATTTTTTATTCCAAAATACACGGCCGGCGGTAAATATGCGGCACAATCTAAAAATGCACAACATGATATTGATTTTTTAGAAACATATCTAATTGGTTTAGCTTTAAAAAGAAACTCAGAGATTCAAAATATCGCCAAGACGGCATTTTTAAAAAACATGCATGTCCCTGGAATTATTAATCCGGTTGCTGGCAAGCCAAGTACTGCGACAATTGCAATAAGGTCCACACTTGGTCTCTAAATTTAGCGCGTGGTTATTGTGGGCTCGGCAACCCAAACTATGCATCGAACGGTCGACGCTGTGTCAGGGTTGGGTGGTGCAGCATCCGTCCATTTCTATGCCTAACTTTGCATTCCAGCCGACCGCCCACGGCGGCGGCTGAATTTGGTCGTTAGGCATCAATGAATGCGCATCGCGAGGCCACCGCTCAGATGACAACCGCAAAGGTTCAGCACTATGTGCCGCAGTTCCTATTGCGGAACTTTGGCAACGGTAAGAAGGACCAGGTCTGGGTCTATGACAAGTCCTCGAATCGAAGCTTTCCTTCGAACACAAAGAATGTCGCCAGCGAAAGCCGGTTCTACGACTTTGTGTCCGAAGGACGACCACAATCCATCGAACCGTGGCTCGCTGAGCTCGAAGGGCATGCGAAATCGGTGATCAGCACAATCCTCGAGGCTGACTCGCTCTCGACTCTTGCGGATGAGCAGAAGCAGGTCTTGGCATCGTTCCTTGCGGTTCAACTCACCAGAACCAAGACCTTTCGCGAGGAGTGGAACGCGTTCCCGAGAATGCTGAGAGAACACCTCGAGAGGAATGGCGATCAAGTCGCAGCTGTGTCACAGGCCGAGGAACTTCTTCGCGAGATCCCGGAAAACGACTCGAAGGAACAGACGGCAGGAATTGTCTTCAGCGCTTCCTCAACTTACGCAGCTCACTTTCTCGACAAGGACTGGGTACTTGCCGCGACGTCAAGAAGACATCCTTTCCTTCTGAGCGACAACCCGCTAACGCGTCAGAACATGATTGATCGGCCTCTCCGGGGCAATCTGGGGCTGACGACCCCAGGTATTGAAATTTACCTTCCACTGTCGCCCACTCGTGCGCTCGCGATGTGGTGCCCGACTCTGACCGATCTTGTTCACCGTGGCGCCCTGTCATCGGCCGGTGGGCAACGAGCAGGCGACGTGCCTGATCCCGAGGGAGTTGTTGCCCTAAGCGATTCCCTTCTAAGTGGTAAGCCAGTGCAGTACTCACTTGCCAATGTTGAGAACTTTAACTCGTTGCAGATTGCATGGAGCGAACGCTATATCTTTTCGACTTTGAACGACTTCCACCTCGCGCAAGCAATGCTCGGGGAAAATCCGAATCTCAGGCAAGGCCCACGTTCAACGGTGGCGTGACGTGCTGATGCCTAACCCTTCCTTCAAGCGGACCTGCCTTCGGCAGGCCGCTTAAGTCAAACGTTAGCCGTCAAACGAAACAATGGACACCCAACTGGAAGACTTCGAACGCGGCGTCGGAGATCGGTTCGCGGAGTGGCTTACCTCCACGACCGGCCGTAAGTGCATGTTCTTGCGGCGTGGAGTTGAAGCGCCAGACTTGGTTTACGAATTTGTTGAGCAGGAGTTGCTCATCGAAGTCACTGCCGCGTACTACGACGACAATCACGCAAAATTTCTCTGGAAAGGTGCGAAGAATTTGCCGGATGCACCAGAGAGCTGGTCAGGAGTGAATCCCGACAAGAACCTCGCAAACGCAATTCAAAAGCGAGTTAATGACAAGTCCGCGAAGCGCTACGGGAAGAACGTCGCGTTGTTGATCGAAGTGCCACCAGGCGTAACCACGGCAGAACGACTAGAAAAGTTGCTGAAGGCGCTTCAGCTTCCAGTGATAGTTCCGTTCGTTGGGATTTATGTCGTTGGCCGATTTCCTATATCTACCGATAGTACAGGCGGCTTTCGGGTGATAACCATTAAGTCTATGGCGCAATGACGGCTAACCCGCTGGTCAACCTATATGAAGTTCACAAAAATACTTTGGTTTGCAATTTTCATTGGTGTTTTTTCATTTATAGGAAAATTATCAGCTATTAAGTATTCTCAGAAAGAGCATTCCGATTACACTGCATCAAATTTATTAGAAGGCTCCTCGGTTGCCGATATCACAGGAGAAAAATTAAAGCAACTTCATAGCGGACTTAAATTGGCAGCTGCACAGACGAATGCCAAATCTCCTCAAATGATTGACAAGGAGACTAGACTAGATAAGGTAGTTGTGACCAACGAAACTACACTGTCGCTTATGCACACTCTCGTTAATTATTCGTCTAGTGAAGTTGATCCAACCATAGCAACAAAGGATCAGCGAGATGATATGATAGCGAAAAATTGTGCAGATGAAGAGTTAAGGTTGCTGTATAAATTTGGAGCTGTCATGGTGTATATTTACGCTGGGCGTGATCAAAAGGAAATTGGCAGATTTGCCATAGATTATAAAAGTTGCAAGTGATTGCGCGTGTGCAGCAAGTAGTTATCGCTATACTGACGGTAGTGCGCTGCACCCCTCATGCAGTCGGTACCGCACAGTTTTCGGTGAAGCGTAGCGACTCGTCACGCATCGGTCGCCGTATTTGGGTTATATCCCGTCCCGCGTAGGCAGACGCCCTCGCGCCTAACCCGGCTACAGGACTTCCCAAATAGTCAAGCGGCGATTGAATAGTTTTTCCTTTTCTTCTCTTCTTCCTGATGACGGTATTCCTTGCTGCATTTGTGTGAGTCGAAGCGGCGAGCGAAACGAGGAACAGACTGCACATCTACAGACGGCCTTGTTGCACCGTGGATCGTTTGATCGCGTGGTGCGGACCCAGATACGAACCGCTCGGCGGGGCTCCATTCATTGCCCGTGGACTGCTTGGCCGCTGACACGGCCGCCACAACGAGTTAGTCGAGCTTGCCCACCGCCGGTCTGACCTGTTCACTGCATCTTCTTACTTCACGTCTGCGCAAGGAAATCAATCCATCAACCAACCATTCGTTCGTCGCAACTCAAGCGGCGGCAGCCATGTGCTGCGGCTGCGGTTTGATGCTCATATGGTGGGCGTCATACGCCTTGCCCCGCACGAACACCGCCCACAGAATGCGCGCGTTCTTGTTGGCCAGCGCCACCACCGCCTTTTGCCAGCCCACCTTCTCCCGATGTCCCCA
>CAVXGG010000016.1:0-38673 GCA_963761295.1 uncultured beta proteobacterium | reverse complement strand
GTCTCTGCTGAGTCCGAAAGGGGGAAGCCGCCGAACGGCGAAAGAAAGCGGCAAACGGGGCGAAAAAAATCCGCGGCTGCAGGGGAACTTTCATCAGCCAGACCCAGGGGCAGCGCTGCGCACGGGACTGTATCATTTTGGGTTGCGCCCGCCGTTGACTCGCATCGACGCGCGGGTGGGCAGGGCCAGCCGCGGCCGCGACGTTTCAGGAGCAGCGCTCGACATGGCAAAAATTTTCATCGACGGCGAAGCCGGCACCACCGGGCTGCAGATTCGCGAACAGCTCGCGGCAATGCCGCAGGTCGAACTGGTCGGAATCGCCCCCGAGCGGCGCAAGGACCCGGCCGCCAAGCGCGAACTGATGAGCGCCGTGGATGCCGTGGTGCTGTGTCTGCACGACGACGCAGCGCGCGAATCGGTTGCGCTGATCGATGCGCTGCCGGCGTCGGCCACCAAACCGCGCATCGTCGATGCCTCGACCGCGCACCGCACCGCGCCGGGCTGGGTCTACGGCTTTGCCGAACTGGCCGAAGGCCAGCGCGCGGCCATCGAGCGCGCCGACCGCGTGGCCAACCCAGGCTGCTACGCGACCGGCGCGATCGCGCTGATTCGTCCGCTGATCGACGCGGGCCTGCTGCCGCACGATGTGGCGCTGGCGCTGCCTTCGGTCAGCGGCTATTCGGGCGGCGGCCGGCAGATGATCGAGGCATACGAGGCCGGCACCGCACCGGCGTTCGAGGTCTATGCGCTCGGCCTGACCCACAAGCACATCGCGGAAATCGTGCGCTACACGGGGCTGGCGCGCCGGCCGATCTTCATCCCGTCGGTTGGCAACTTTCGCCAGGGCATGCTGGTGCAGCTGCCGTTGCATCTCGATGCGCTGCCGGGCAAACCCACGGTCGAACAACTGCGCGAGGCGCTGACGCAGCACTACGAGCGGACGCAGGCCGACGTCCCGGCGGACCAGCGCTGCGTCACGGTGGCGCCGGCCGACACGGCCGGCCGCATCGAGCCGACCGCATTGAACGGCACCAACCAGATGGAGCTGCGCGTCTACGGCAGCGACGAACATCGCCACGTGGTGCTGATCGCCAGGCTCGACAACCTGGGCAAGGGCGCGAGCGGGGCGGCGGTGCAGAACCTGCGGTTGATGCTCGGGATTTGAGGTGGGCTGCAGCGCCGAAGACCGGTCGGTATTACTACCAAATAGATAGCTGGAAGTGAAGACAGGAACTGCGCCTCACGCTATTTTTTCCTGTAGTTCCGGTTTCTGGCGCGGCCAGCAGATATTGCCGCAAGCCGCAAGCCGCAAGCCGCAAGCCGCAAGCCGCAAGCGCCCGCCCATGCACTGCGTGGAAATCGGATGGACGGGTGACTCAGGCGCTCAGCGCAGCACCGCCGACATGGCCGAGCAGCAATTGAGCATGCGCACCGCCGCTTCGACCGAAGGCGCGTCGAAACGCAGCTCGACCGGCGTCGTGCGCTCGAACGTCGGCCATTGGCAAAACAGGTCCGCCAGCGCGGGCGTCTGGGTTTGCAGCGTGACCGCCAAAGGCGTTTGCAGCACCAGCGGCCTGGCTCCCGCCCGCGCGGCGATCCCTTCCATCACCCCGGCCCGGATCCGCGGGCACGACTCGGCAGGCGAGAGCGACACGCCGCTGGTCTGACCGGTCGCGCGTTTGGTCTGCACGAAGCACGCGCCGGGAAACAGCGCGCGGTTTTCCGCGATGAACGCATCGTCGCCGCTGCCCATCAGCACCGGCACGCCGTATTCACCGGCCAGCGCGCCGTAGATGCCGGCTTCGCTCATCGCTTCGCCGTTGAAGCCGATGCCGGCGAACGCAAAGCTGTTGATCGTGTGCGCGAGGATGCCGCGGCCCTGCGCGCGCGAGTGGTAGCCCACCATGCAGATCCCGTCCACGCCGATGTCCACGCCCGCCACCATGCCCAGGTACCGCGGCTTGCCCTGGATCGCTTGCGCACGCGCATCGAGCGCGTCGGGCAGCAGGTTGCGGAAGTCGCCGTGCGAATCGTTGACGTACACCTCCGCCGCGCCGGCCGCGAACGCGCCGTCGATCGCCGCATTGGCCTCATCGGTCATCCAGCGGCGCGCGCGCTCGTATTCGGGATTGCCGGCGTGCGTCTGCTGCGCGTGACAGACGCCGGCCACGCCTTCGATGTCGACGGAGATCAGGATTTTCATGGGCGGTTCAGCTGTCAGCGGTGGGCAAAGCGTCGGCCGGCAAGCCGCGCAGCGCATCGAGCAAGGTGCGACGAACGTGGCCGCGGCGGCCCACAAACGATGTGGCCTGCCAGAGCGCATGCAGGATGCTTTGCTCGGTGGCGTCGGCCGCGGCGTGGAACAAGCCGTCGAGCAGCGCGTCGTGCAGCAGGCACAGCGTCGGCATCGGTTGGCCCGCCTGCTGCGGCACCGTGTAGGCGGTGGAAAACGCGAGCGCGATGTCGCCGCTGCCGTGACCACAGGACGACCCGGTGCGCGCCAGCCCGGCACCCGCGCGCCGCGCCAGTCGCCGCAACTGCCGGGCATCCAGCGGGGCATCGGTGGCGAGGACGATGATGATCGAACCCTTCTCGGGCTCGCTGATGTCGGACGAACCGGATGCCTATGCCGGAGGCATCGGACGCGCTGGACGCACCGGACACATCGCGCATGCCGGGTGTGTTGGGCGCACTGGCCCCACCGGATGCAGCCGACGTCGGCCGCGCGGCAAGCATCCGCCCCACCGGCCGTCCCGCGATCGTCAGGTCGGCCAGCACGCCGAAATTGGCAAGCACCAGCGCACCCACGGTGAACGTGCCGAAGCTGCCGAACGCACCCGCGCTCGCCTGTCGGGAGGCGCTTCCGATGCCGCCCTTCAACCCGAAGCTCGACATGCCGCGGCCGGCGCCGATGCAGCCCTGCGCGAAGTCTGCCGCTGCACCGTCATGCGCGGCGAGGTAGTCGGCCTCCGTCACCGCCATGCGCTGGATGTCGTTCAGATAGCCGTCGTTGCACTCGAAGACCAGCGGATTGACCGTGGGCAGGCTTCGGCCGCATTCGGAATTCGCGCCGATGCACTGCCGGATCTGCGCGGCCGCCACGGCGGGCACCGAGAACGTGTTGGTCAGCGCAATCGGTGTTTCCAGCACGCCGAGCTCTTCGACCTGCAGCAGCCCGGTGCTTTTTCCGAAGCCGTTGAACACCGCGATGCCGGCCGGCACGCGCTGCAGGAACGCATCGCCGCCGTGCGGCCGCAGCACGGTGACGCCGGTGTGGATGTCGCCCTCGTCGAGCGTGGCATGTCCCACGGTGACACCCGGCACATCGGTGATCGCATCGCGCGGGCCGGGCTGCAAGCGCCCGATGTAGGGAACCGTCGGCGCGCGCGTCATCTCGTGCCCATCAGAGCCGGTCGATCTTCGGGTCGAGCGCATCGCGCAGTCCGTCGCCCAGCAGGTTGAATGCAAGCACGGTAGCGAAGATCGCGAGCGACGGGAACAGCGCCACGTGCGGCGCATTCACCATGTCGGCGCGCGCTTCGTTCAGCATCGCGCCCCATTCGGGCGTCGGCGGCTGCGCGCCCAGGCCGAGGAACGACAGGCTCGCCGCCGTGATGATCGACGTGCCGAGCCGCATCGTGAAGTACACGACGATGGCCGAGATCGTGCCCGGCAGGATGTGCCGCAGCAAGATCGTCGAATCGCTCGCGCCGATGCTGCGGGTGGCTTCGATGTAGGTCAGCTGCTTCAGCACCAGCGTGTTGCCGCGCACCAGCCGCGCAAACGCCGGCACGCTGAAGACCGACACGGCGACGATCACGTTGGTCATGCTGCTGCCCAGGATCGCCACCACGCCGAGCGCGAGCAGGATGCCCGGAAACGCGAACAGCACGTCGGAGATCCGCATCACGATGCGGTCCCACCAGCCGCCATAGAACCCGGCCAGCAAGCCCAGGAAAGTGCCGATGAGCGCGCCCAGGGTGACGGACAAAAAGCCCGCCGCCAGTGAGATGCGCGCGCCCATCAGAATGCGGCTGAAGATGTCGCGGCCGAGCGGGTCGACACCGAACCAGTGGGCAGCCGAAGGGGGTGTGTTGAGCTTGTCGTAATCGAAGAAGTTCTCGGCGTCGTACGGGGTGATCCAAGGGGCCAGCAACGCCACCAGCACCAGCAGCAGGACGAACACCAGCGCGCCGAGCGCCACGTGCTGCTTCTTGAATTTGCGCCAGAACTCGCTCCACGGGGTGCGGACGGATGACGTGGCGATTTCGGCGACGGCGGTCGGTGGGGTTTCGATGAAGGGTTGGCTCATGGATAGCGCTTGTTTGCGGTTGCGTGGGCTCAGAACGATCGAGGGTTTTGAGAGCCGACGCGCGCGTGCAGCAGTCGTTGCGATTCTTCTGGGGGGCGCGCCGAGGGCACGGAGTGTTCCCCTTCGCTCATGTCCCCCGGCTTCGCCTCCTCCTTTACTTCGCTGCGGGAAACACCCCGCGCCCTCGGCACGAGTAGCGCGGTCGTCTTCTGGCTGATCAACCACTGCGCAGGCTGATTGCGTCGATGGTGTGCATTGCGGAGCGAAGTCAAGGAGGAGGCCGAAGGCCGGGGGACATGAGCGCAGCAGAGCACACCGTCGGCGCAATCGCACCCCAGAACGGCAACCCGCTTACTTGTACCGAATCGTCGGATTGATAAAGCCATACAACACATCGACGACCAGATTGATCAGCAGAAACTCCAGCGAGAACAGCAGCACCAGCATCTGGATCACTGGATAGTCGCGCATGTTCACGGAATCCACCAGCAGGCGCCCCAGCCCGGGCCAGTTGAACACCGCCTCCACCACGATGGAGCCACCCAGCAAGAAGCCGAACTGCAGGCCCATCATCGTGACCACCGGAATCAGCGCGTTGCGCAGGCAGTGCTTGAACAGCACGGTCTTCTCGGGCACGCCCTTGGCACGCGCGGTGCGGACAAAGTCTTCCTGAATGACTTCGATGAATGAAGCCCGTGTGAAGCGCGCCATCACCGCCGCCACCGCCGCACCCAGGGTGATCGATGGCAGCACGTAATGCCGCCATGAATCGGCGCCGATGGTCGGCAGCCAGCCAAGCTTGACCGAGAAAATCTGCATCAGCAGCATGCCCAGCGCGAACGCGGGAAACGAAATGCCCGAGACCGCCAGCGTCATGCCGATGCGGTCGGGCCACCGGTTGCGATACACCGCCGACACGATGCCGATGCCCATGCCGAAGATCACCGCCCACACCATGCTCGTGACCGTGAGCATGACCGTCGGGAACATGCGCTCGCCGATCTCGACCGCCACCGTGCGCTTGGTGCGGATCGACCGGCCGAAGTCGCCGTGCAGCATGTTGCCGAAGAAGTGGACGAACTGCTGCGGCAGCGGCTTGTCCAGCCCCAGGTCCTGCCGCACGAGCGCCACCGTCTCCGGCCCCGCATCGGGCCCCGCGGCCAGCCGCGCCGGGTCGCCCGGCAGCAGGTGCACGAACAGGAATACCAGCACGCCGACGATCAACAACGTCGGCAGCAGGCCGAGCAGGCGTTTGAGGACGTAGTTGAACATCGTTGCCGGCGATCAGCGGCTCATCACGCCAGCACCCCAGCCACCTGCAGCCTCGGGAGGAGTCAAACCCGCAATGCCGCGGGACCGGCTTTGCCGGAGGGCTGGCATTGCCGCCGCCAGGGGATGGGCGAAGTGACCCATCGTGCGCGACAACCGGGGACGAGCCAGGCCCTCGACACGCAGCGCGCGAAGACCCAGGGCAGGCTTCAATTCAGCTCCGCCCCGTCGAAGTGGAAGCTGCCGTCCGGGATCACATAGAAGCCCGTCAAATTGCGCGCGCGCACCGACAGCAATTGTTCGGTCACCAGAAAAGCCCAGGGTGCGTCCTTCCAGATGCGCTCCTGCGCGTCGGCGTAGAGACGGGTTTTTTCGGCGGGGCTGGTGGCAATCAACGCTTGTTTGAGGTCGCTGTCCACGTCCGCATTCTTGTAGTAGGCGGTGTTGAAGAGCGTCGGCGGAAACGATTCGCTGGCCAGCAACGGGCGCAGCGCCCAGTCGGCTTCGCCGGTGGACGACGACCAGCCCACGTAGTACATGCGCACCGGGGCCGTCGCCGGGTCCTGCGCGCTCTCCACGCGTTCCACGCGCTGGCCGGCCTCGAGCGCTTCGACCTTGACCTTGATGCCCACCTGCGCCAACTGCTGCTGTACGAACTGGATCACTTTCTGCGCGGTGGTGTAGTTGTAGGCCGACCAGAGCGTGCTCTCGAAACCGTTGGGGTAGCCGGCTTCTTTCAGCAGCTCACGCGCTTTGGCCGGGTCGTAGGGCCACGGGCCCAGCTTGACGTTGTAGGCAACGCCTTTCGGAACAACGCCTTCGGCTGGAATCGCGTAGCCGGAGAACGCCACCTTGGCGAGCGCCTCCTTGTTGATCGCGTAGTTGATGGCTTGGCGCACCTTCACGTTGTCAAACGGCTTGTGCTGCGTGTTCATCGAGATGTAGCGCTGGATGATGGAAGGCGCGACCGTCACCTCCAGATTCGGCTTGCTCTGCAGCGCGGCGACGGCCTCCGGCGCCATCGGAAAAGCGAACTGCGCTTCGTTGGTCTGCATGATGGCCGCGCGGGTGTTGTTGTCCACCACGGGGCGCCAGGTGATGCTGTCGATCTTCGGATAGCCCTTGCGCCAGTATTTGTCGAATTTCTCGACCTTGATGTAGTCGGAGGCCTTCCATTCGGTGAACTTGAACGGCCCGGTGCCCACGGGGTTGCGCGCGATGTCCTTGCTGCCGTACTTCGTGAGCGCCGCTGGCGAAATCATCACGCCGGACGGGTGCGCCAGGGTGTTGATGAACGGTGAGAAAGGCGTCTTCAATGTGAAGCGCACCGTGGTGGGATCAATCGCTTCGGTCTTGGCGATGTTCTTGTAGAGGTTGTAGCGCTTCAGCTTGTTGTCGGGGTTTGTCACGCGGTCGAAATTGACCTTCACCGCTTCGGCGTTGAACGGCGTGCCGTCGTGGAATTCGATGCCGGACTTGAGCTTCACGGTGTAGACCAGCCCGTCGTCGCTCACCGCGAAGCTATCTGCCAGCACCGGCACCATGTTCATGTCCTTGTCGAAGCCGTAGAGGCCTTGATAGAACGATTTGGCAACCGCCTGCGACAGCGTGTCGTTCGCGTCGTAAGGGTCGGTGGTGGTGAAGTTCGATTGCACTGCCACCACCAGATCTTTGGCGGCGTGGGCGGATACGGCAAGGGTTGTGAGGCCGGTGGCGATCAGTGCAGCGGCGATGCGGGACAAACGTCGGTTCATGAGGAAGCTCCTTCGGGATGGTCTGAACGGAAATCGAGTTGAGAAAGCGGTGGAGAAAGAACGCAAAGGTGGCGCGGGTGGTGTCTCACGCAAGGGCCATGCACCTATCAAAAATCCCCGCCGACCCGATGCCGCGCCACGAAGTGCCCAGGCCCGACTTCGACCAGCGGCTGCACGTCGGGCTGGTAGCCCACCGGATGCATCGCGCTCGGAATCTCGCCGGTCTGCAGCGAGCGCACGATGTGGCGGCGCGCCGGGTCGGCCACCGGCACCGCGGCCATCAGCCGGCGGGTATATGCATGTTGCGGGTTTTCGAAAATCGCGCGGCGCGGGCCGATCTCGACGATCTGGCCCAGATACATCACGGCCACGCGGTGGCTCACGCGTTCCACCACCGCCATGTCGTGCGAGATGAACAGAAAAGCCACGCCGAATTCGCGCTGCAGATCGAGCAGCAGATTCACGATCTGCGCCTGGATCGACACATCGAGC
The DNA here is from genome assembly GCA_963761295.1 of uncultured beta proteobacterium. GTDB lineage: Bacteria > Pseudomonadota > Gammaproteobacteria > Burkholderiales > Burkholderiaceae_C > JBBPYC01. Next base: position 30,846 of record CAVXGG010000016.1, on the reverse strand, counting down.
GCGGACACCGATTCGTCCGCCACCACCACCTTCGGATTCAGCGCGAGGGCCCGCGCGATCGCGATGCGCTGGCGCTGGCCACCCGAGAATTCGTGCGGATAACGCTCGGCGTGGTCGGCCGGCAGGCCCACTTTCCGCAGCAGCCAGCGCACGCGCGCCTGGGCATCCGTGCCTTTGGCAATGCCATGCACCAGCAGCGGCTCCATGATCGAAAAACCCACCGTGACACGCGGATCGAGCGAAGCGAACGGGTCCTGAAAGATGAACTGGATGTTGCGCCGCAGGGCTTGCACCTGCCTGGCCGGCAACGCCAGAATGTTGCGGCCCTCGAACTCGATCACGCCACGCTGGCTCTCCACCAGTCGCAACAGCGAACGGCCGGTGGTCGATTTGCCGCAACCCGATTCGCCCACCAGCGCCAGCGTCTCACCGGCGTGCAGGTCGAAGCTCACCCGCTCGACCGCATGCACCTCGCGCGTGACGCGGCCGAACAGCCCGCCATGCAACTCGAAGCGGGTCACCAGGTCCTTCACGCGCAGGATCGGCAGCTGATCCCGGCGAACCGTATCGTGCAGAGGCGGCGCTTCTGCATCTTCTGGAGGCGCTGCGATCGGGGCACCCGCTGCATCCACTTGAAGCAGTTCGAACCGCGCAGGCAGATCGGTCCCGCGCATCGCGCCGAGTTGCGGCACGGCCGAAAGCAGCGCGCGCGTGTAGGCCTGTTGCGGCGCGCCGAAGATGGCCTCGGAAGGCCCGGCCTCGACCTTGTGGCCCCGGTGCATCACCAGCACGCGGTCGGCCACTTCCGCGACCACGCCCATGTCGTGCGTGATGAACAGCACGCCCATCTGCATCTCGCGCTGCAGCTCGCGAATGAGTTGCAGGATCTGCGCCTGGATGGTCACGTCGAGCGCCGTGGTCGGCTCGTCCGCGATCAACAGCGACGGCCGGCACGACAGCGCCATCGCGATCATCACGCGCTGGCGCATGCCGCCCGAGAGCTGGTGCGGGAAGCGGTCGAGCACGCTTTTCGCCTCAGGAATGCGCACCCGCTCCAGCATGCGCAGAGCCTCGGCACGCGCTGCCATGCGGTTCTTGCGCTGGTGAATCGCGATGGCTTCGGCGATCTGATCCCCGGCGGTGAACACCGGATTCAGCGACGTCATCGGCTCCTGAAAGATCATCGCGATGTCGGCGCCGCGAATGCCGCGCATCGCAGCGTCGGACGCGCGCGCCAGGTCCAGCACCTCGCCGCCGCGGCGGCGAAACGCCATCCGCCCGCCCACGATGCGCCCGCCACCCCATTCAATCAACCGCATCAGCGCGAGCGACGTCACCGACTTGCCCGAGCCCGATTCGCCGACGATGGCCAGCGTCTCCCCACGCTCCACATCGAACGAGAGATCGCGCACCGCATCGACGACGCGCTCGGAGGTCGCGAACCGCACGCTCAATGCGTCCACCGAGAGCACGACGTTCTCGGCAAGCCCGAGCGCTGCGGCTCCGGTGGCGTGACCCCTTGCGGTTTCGGCAAGCACAGCGGACATCGGCGTCAGCGCTTCATCGATGGATCGCGGTTTGCGGTGCGTCCGCACCCCGGGCGAATGCCCGGTACATGCCTTCGGTGTTGAACGGCAGGCTCAAGTTGCCCTGCCGGTCCACCGCGATCAGGCCGCCGCGGCCATCGATGGTTGGCAAGGTCTGCAGGACGACCGCATGCGCGGCTTCTTCGAGCGACTGGCCGCCGTACCGCATGCGCGCGCAGACGTCGTAAGCCGCCACCGCGCGGATGAACATCTCACCGCTGCCGGTGCACGACACCGCCGCACTGCGGTCGTCCGCATAGGTGCCGGCGCCGATCAACGGCGTGTCGCCGATGCGGCCGACCCGCTTGTTGGTCAGCCCGCCGGTGGAGGTGGCGGCAGCGAGATGGCCGTGCTGGTCGAGCGCGACGGCGCCGACCGTGCCGAACTTCTGTCCTTCGGCCAGCGGCGCGGCACCACCCGGTGGGTCGTGATCGAGCATGACCTGGTGCGAAGCCAACGCATCCGCCAGTTGCCGGCGCCGTGCTTCGGTGGAGAAATAAGCGGGATCGACCATCTCCAGCCCCTGCACGCGCGCGAACGCTTCCGCGCCCGCACCGGCCAGCAGCACATGGGCGCCGTCGTCCATGACCGCGCGCGCGGCGTGGATCGGGCGGCGGATGCGGCCGACGCCGGCAACGGCGCCGGCCTGCAGGCTGGCGCCGTCCATCACGGCGGCATCGAGCTCGTGCGTGGCTTCGTGGGTGAACACGGCGCCGTGCCCGGCGTTGAACAGCGGGCAATCCTCGAGCAACCCGACCGCATGGCAGACCGCGTCGACTGCGCCCGCGCCCCGCAGCAGCAAGGCCTGCGTGCTGGCGACCACGTCACGCAGCGCGTCGTGGTAGCGCTGGGTTGAGGCCGCATCCGCGGCACCGGCCGCGATGGTGCCCGCACCGCCGTGAATCGCAATCACCGGATGGGTCGTCATGCCTTGCAATGTTTCGCTGAAGCCAGCGCGATCGTCCCGCTGCAGCGCACGCCGTCACGCAAGCGAATGGCCCAGCTTGCGCAGGAAACCCTCGCACGCCTGCAGCTGCTCGATCGCCACGTACTCATCGGGCTTGTGCGCATGCTCGATGTGCCCGGGCCCGCAGATCACGGTGGGGATGCCGATGCCCTGGAACAGCCCGCCCTCGGTTGCGTAGGCCACCTTGCGCACGTCCTGGTCGCCCGTCAGCGCCCGCACCAGCTCGGTCACGGCTTCCTGCTCGGCGGTTTCCAGGCCCGGGGCCGAAGCGACGGTTTCGAAATCGACGCTGGCACCATCGAACTCTTTTCTCATGCGCGGCAGCAGTTCGTCCTGCACATAGCTTTCCACCTGTTCGCGCAGGCGGTCCGGCGACATGCCCGGCAGGTTGCGGATCTCGTACTGGAACTCGCACAGCGACGGGATCGTGTTGATCGCGTTGCCGCCGCGGACCAGATTGGTGCCGAGCGTGGTGAACGGCACGTCGAAGCAGTCGTCGTAAGGGCCCTGCGCGCGTATCTGGTCGGCGATGTCTCTGATGCGGCAGATGAGGCGCGCTGCGTATTCGATCGCGTTGCAGCCTTCGGGCGTGAGCGAAGAATGCGCGGCCTTGCCGTGCACGCTGCAGCGGTACAGGTTGATGCCCTTGTGCGCGACGACCGGCCGCATGCCGGTGGGCTCGCCGACCACGCAGCCTTCCGCCCTCAAGCCGCGGCGCTTCAACGCATCCAGCATCACCGGCGCGCCCATGCAGCCGACTTCCTCGTCGTAGGAGAACGCGAAGTGGATCGGCTTCTTGCGCGGCATTGCGAGGAACTCCGGCACCAGCGCCATCGACGTGGCAATGAAGCCTTTCATGTCGGCCGAGCCGCGCGCGAACAACTTGCCGTCGCGCTCGGTCAGCTCGAACGGGTCGCTTGCCCAGTCCTGGCCATCCACCGGCACCACGTCGGTGTGGCCCGACAGCACGATGCCGCCCTCGGTGGCGCCGTCTTTGGCGGGCAGCGTGGCGAACAGATTGGCCTTGCGCTTGTCGGGCGAAGTGAACAGTTCGGCGTCGATGCCGTGGGCCGAAAGCCCCGTGCGCACCGACTCGATCAGGTCGAGATTGGAATTGCGGCTGGTGGTGTCGAAAGCCACGAGCTTTTCCAGCCATTGGCGGTTGTTCATGGGTTGTCCAGGTGTGAGTGGGTGGATGGGTGAATGGAGCTGCGCGGCGACCGACATCGCAGCCGAAATGTCAGTGTAGGCAAGCCGCATTGTTGCGGAGTCGCCGCACCAATGCCGTCGGCTGCTTTCTTCCTCCGCGAAGGGCCATGCGACCGGATGGCCGAACTCACCCGAGCTTGATGCAGCGCAGCCGACAGCGCAATCGAGTGCGGGCGGACTCGGCGAATCGGGTGCCGCCTGTTCGGCGCGGCGCCCAGGGATCGACGCAACGGCCTGCTTCCATGTTCGCGTGCGGGCGCGGTATCGTGGTTCCTTCGGCCCACTCACTCACTTCCTGCCCAGTCATGTCCAGCATCCCCTCCATCGACCGATCGGCTCCTGCCTCCGCTGCGCCCGTCGCCCGCGCCGCCCGCACGTTCTGCGGCGTGATGCCGTATCTGGTGTCACCGATCCGCGCCGACGGCCGGGTCGATACCCAGGTGCTCGCGCGCCTGTGCAACGATCTGATCGACGCCGGTGTGCACGGCCTGAGCCCGCTCGGCTCCACCGGCGAATTTGCGTACCTGAGTGCAAACCAGCGCATGGAAGTCGTCGAATGCGTGATCGACGCCGCCGCCGGCCGGGTGCCGGTGATTCCCGGTGTCGCGTCGTGCAGCACGGCCGATGCGGTGGCACAGGCGCGCAACTACGAAGCCCGCGGCGCCGACGGCATCCTCGCGATCCTGGAAGCGTATTTCCCGGTCGACGATGCCGGCGTCTACGACTACTTCAAGGCAATCGCGGATGCCGTCTCGCTGCCGATCATCCTCTACACGAATCCGAACTTCCAGCGCTCCGATCTGAGCCTGCCCGTGATCGACCGGCTCTCTCACATCGACAACATCCGCTATCTGAAGGACGCGTCGTTCAACACCGGCCGGCTGCTGTCGATCATCGAACGCGTCGAAGGCCGCATGCAGGTGTTCGCCGCGTCGTCCCACATCCCGACCGCCGTGATGATGATCGGCGGCGTCGGCTGGCTGGCCGGCCCGGCCTGTCTGATCCCACGCCAGAGCGTGACGCTGTACGAGCTTTGCAAAGCCGGCGACTGGACGGCCGCGATGGCGCTGCAACGCGAGCTGTGGGGGATCAACCAGGCGTTTGCCAAATACAACCTGGCGGCTTGCGTGAAAGGCGGGTTGGAGATGCAGGGGTATGCGGTGGGGGCGCCGCTGGCCCCGCAGACCCCGTTGAACGCGGAAGGGCAGCAGGCGGTGCGGGAGGTGTTGGAGCGGCTTGGGCTGTGCCCAGGCCAGGGGACATGAGCCAAGCAGAGCGCCCCGCCATCCCGGTCCCGTGCAACGCTTGAACACGAACGTGGACGACCGCAGCAGTTCAAAAACGGCCTTCCGACGGTTCCGGATGTCCAGTCACCCCATCTCCGGGTCGCCACATCCTTCAACCCCGACCCGCCCGCCCACCACCCGCCGCACCACCTCCGGCGCAAACCCCCGCCCCATCAAAAACCGGCTCTGCCGCCCGTACGCCTTCGCATCCGCCGGCGGCTCACCAAACCGCCGCTGCCAAAGCGCCTGCGCACGCTCCGACTCGCTCTGCTGCAACCCCGCCACCGCATCGGCAATCGCCTCGGGCGCAATGCCCTTTTGCTGCAGCTCGCGCCGCACCCGCAGCGCCCCCAGCCGCGGCGCGCGCTGGTGCAGGACCGAGGCGACGACGCGCGGCTCGCTGATCAGATCTTTCGCTTCGAGCTCGTCGAGTGCGCGCGCGAGCGTGCCGGGCTCCTCCTCGTGCTTTGCCAGCTTGCGTTCGAGTTCGAGGCGCGAGTGTTCGCGCTGGCTCAGGTAGCGCAGCGCGCGGCCTTTCAGCGAAAGCGGAGGCATCGGCATGGGGCAAATCGAACGATGGAATCAGGGAACCAATCGACGCTATCGAAAAAATAGCTGAAGACGCAGCAACCATCTGCGCCTCCAGCCGTTTGAATCAACAATTCAGCGCATCAGACCGGCGTCGGGGCACCCGGCAGCTTCGCTTCCGGCTTCGTCGATGCGAACTTGTCGGCGCCCTTGGCGTCGGCCTTCGCATCGACCTTGCCTGCGTCGGCCTTGGCATCCGGCTTTGCTGCAGCGGCTCTCGTCGACGGCGCCAGCAACGCGATGCCCAGCGAATCGCGCACCTTGTTCTCGATTTCGCGCGACAGCTCCGGGTTCTCGCGCAGGAACTCGCGCGCGTTGTCGCGGCCCTGGCCGATCTTTTCGCCGTTGTAGGCGTACCAGGCGCCGGATTTCTCGACGACGCGCGCTTCCACGCCCATGTCGATGATCTCGCCGTGGCGGCTGATGCCTTCACCGAACAGGATGTCGAACTCGGCCGTCTTGAACGGCGGCGCGACCTTGTTCTTCACGACCTTGACCTTCGTCTCGTTGCCGATCGCATCGTCGCCCTTTTTGATCGTGCCGATGCGGCGGATGTCCAGGCGCACCGACGAATAGAACTTCAACGCGTTGCCGCCCGTCGTGGTCTCCGGCGAGCCGAACATCACGCCGATCTTCATGCGGATCTGGTTGATGAAGATCACCATGCAGTTGGTCTTCTTGATCGTCGCGGTGAGTTTTCTCAGCGCCTGGCTCATCAGCCGCGCCTGCAGGCCCGGCAGCGAATCGCCCATCTCGCCTTCGAGTTCGGCCTTCGGCGTGAGGGCGGCGACCGAGTCGATCACGATCAGGTCGACCGCGCCGGAACGCACCAGGCTGTCGACGATCTCGAGCGCCTGCTCGCCGGTGTCGGGCTGGCTGATCAGCAGATCCTGCAGATTCACACCGAGCTTTTGTGCGTACTGAATGTCGAGCGCGTGCTCGGCATCGACGAACGCGCATTGGCCGGAGAGTTTCTGCATCTCGGCAATGACTTGCAGCGTGAGCGTGGTTTTGCCCGACGACTCCGGACCGTAGATTTCCACCACGCGGCCACGCGGCAGACCGCCGACGCCGAGCGCGATGTCGAGGCCGAGTGAACCGGTGGAGACCACCTGGATGTCCTCGATCACTTCGCCTTCGCCGAGCCGCATGATCGTGCCTTTGCCGAACTGCTTTTCGATCTGCGCGAGTGCGGCGGCCAGCGCCTTGGCTTTTTCGCTGGTGGCGGGAGCGGCGATCGTGCTGCCTTTGACTTGAGCGTCCATGATTGGAAAAAACCCTTCAGAATCAACAATGAAACCCAGCAGCTGCGACTTGCGGAGAAGATCTTGCAAGCACCTTTGCTGGATGGTTGAACAGTAGTTTAAGGGCAGGTCAAAAAATTTCCAGCAAATTTTTAGTCAGTTTGCATTACTATTAAACACATGTGTTTTTGCTGGATTCGCTCAGTTGAAATCGCCCTTGATCGACCCTGCCGCCCCCCATCTCGGCCGCCTGCTCGGTGACGCGCTGCGCCGCTTCGATGCGCGCGTGCTGGCGCTGATGGCACACGATCTCGATGTGCCGCTGGCACTGTCGAACCTCGCCGCGCGCAGCCAGGTCACGGCGGCCCACATCCACATCACACGCCATCTGAGCCGCGAAGGTGCGCGCCTGTCGCAGTTGGCGCGAATCGGCCGGCATGAGCAAGCAGGCGATGGGCGGGCTGGTCGACCAGTGCGAAGCGTGGGGGCTGGTCACGCGCGAGCCGGACGGGCGGGACGGACGCGCCCGGCTGATCCGCTTCACCGCCACCGGGCTGGCCTGGTTGCTGGCGTTCGAGCAGGCGGTGCAGCAGGCGCAGGACGAATTTCAGGCCCAGGTCGGTGCCGATGTGGCGACTGTGGTGCGCATCGGGCTGGAGGTTTATGCGAACTGATCGAACGCTTCTCGCAACGCGTGCGGCGCAAGCACAAAACCTGCACGCCGACAAGCGCAAAATGTCACGCATGGGCAACGCAACATGCAACTGGGGGTTGCAGCCTAGAATTTCGCCCGCCGAAGGGGCGACCTGAAAAGGCGAAGCCCTACAGGACGGGAAACCGCGCCCGTCCCCGCCGCTCTTACGAATGCGCGCAAAGGAGACTCTATTTCGTGCGGATATTGATTGCTGAAGACGACGCTGTGCTTGGCGCGCAGTTGGCGGCCGCGCTGCGCAGCGACATGCACGTGGTCGAGCACGTGGTCGATGGCGCCCAGGCCGACGCCGCGCTGACCACACCGGGCCGCTACGACGCGCTGGTCCTCGACCTCGGACTGCCACGGCTTCACGGCCTCGACGTGCTGACACGGCTGCGCGCCCGTGGTTCCGATATGCCGGTGTTGATTCTCACGGCGGCCGGTTGCACTAGCCACGGCGCCAACGGGCTGGCGCTCGGCGCCGACGCCTGCCTGGCCAAGCCGTTCGCGGTGCCCGATCTGCTGGCGCGTGTGCAGGCGCTGGCGCAGCTGCGCGGGTTGCTGCCCGACGAGTTGCCGCTGGAAACCGGTCAGGCCGGCTTGTAGAGGTTCAGCGGAACGCGCTCGCGTTCCAGCACCTTGGCCACCGGCGGGTGCGCCGCCACCCGGTCTTCGATGAACCGCCACAGCGACGCACGCGCCTGCGGATCGATGCCGACCATGCTGCCCCAGCGCGTCAGCGTCAACGCATAACTGTCGAGCGGGCCGAACGCCGCGCCGGACAGCCACATCTGCAGGCCGCGCGCGGCCTGCGCCTGCTCCACCAGCGCCTGCAAGTCGTCGAGCCAGCCTTCGTAGCGCGTCAGGTTGTAGGCCTTCAAATCCGCGTGCAGCTCGGGCTTGTCGGTGAACTTCTGCGGCATGAAGATGTGCGTGAAGGTCGGATGCACGGTGTTGTTCATCCAGGCCAGCGTAGACAGCGCCTGAGCGCGCGCCAGCGGCTCTGCGGGCAGAAACCCGGCGTCGGGAAAGCGCCGGTCCAGATGGTCGGCGATGGCGACGATCTGCGTGATGACGGCGTCCCCCTCCATCAACGTCGGCACCTGGCCATGCGGGTTGACCGCGAGATATTCGGGGCTGTGCTGCTCGTTGCGGTGCAGCTTGATCGCCACCGGCTCGAAGTCCGCGCCAGCGGCCTCCAGCAGCGTGTGAGGCACGAACGAACAAGCGCCGCTTGCGTAGTAGAGCTTCATTGGGGGCATGGTGCGGGCTCCTTGCGTGGACTCACGAAAAAGACGGGTCGGCTGTCGTGTCTTCGTCCGCCCTCCGAACCATCACGGTCGCTCGGCAGGCATGCCCGATGTCGGCGCCCGGGGTTCGCTGGTTTGCCGCGCGGCAGTCGAAGCCGGTGCGGCCGGTGTCGCCGCGGCAACCGACGCCGCAGCTTCCGCCGCAGCGGCCACCGCGGCGACTGCGGCGGCACTGGCCGTCGCTGCGGACGCTGCCGACGACGTGGTGCGAATCGTCGTGCTCGAGGGGGAGCTGGTGGCCCGGCTTGTCATGATCGGTGGCGACTGCGACTGCGACTGCGACTGCGACTGCGACTGCGACTGCGACTGCGACTGCGTCATTGCCGCTGCCGTGGCGGCATCGGCAGCCGGCGTGGCGTCGGCGGAGCCTGTGCCGAGAATGCGCAACGCCTCCGGCCGGATCTGCTGCGCCAGCCGCTGCGGCTCGGTCTGCGCGGCGGGCACGAGTCCCCAATCGCGCAGCCAGCCGGACGTCCACGCGAAATACCCCGCATTCGCAATCAGCAACAGCAGCAGCACGAACAAGCGCATGGCGGTCTTCAGTCGAGCGACGGCCGAACGCTCACATCGAGCGCGTGAACGGTCTGCATGCCGTGCGCGGTGTGCAGCAGCAGTGCGCCCGCATCGCTGACGCCATGTGCAGTGCCGGCAACGGCCTCGCCTCCGGGGCCGGTGGCCGTCACCGCTCGGTCGCGCAGCGCATCGCGCGCATCGAAGCGGGCATGAAACGGCGCGAAGCCGTACCGCTCGAACTGGGCCGCCGCCGCCAGCAACGGCGCCGCGACGGCCTGCAGCACGCTGGCCGGCGTGCAGTCCGGCAACCATTCCCGTGCCCAGGCCGGCGCTGTGGCAAGGCCGGCCGCCGGCCGCTCGGCGATGTTGATGCCGACACCGATCACGAGCTGGCGCGCTGCAGCGTGCGGCGCGCCGGCAGCTGCGGACGACGACCCCACCGTCTCGACCAGAATGCCGGCGAGCTTGCGCCCTTCGAGCCACAAGTCGTTCGGCCATTTGAGCCCGAGGCCGTGCCGGCGCTGCGGGTCGAGCGCATCCGCCAGCGCGACACCGAGCGCCAGCGACAGCCCCGACCAGTCGCGCGGCTCGAGCGGCAGCGAAATCGAAAACGTCAGCGCATCGTGCGCACTGCCTTGCCAACTGCGCCCGAGCCGCCCGCGCCCGGCGGTCTGCGTCTGCGCAACCAGCAGCACCGGCTCGGCAAGCCCCGCGCGCGCGCGCCGCATCAGCTCGCTGTTGCTCGAATCGATCGAGGCGACCAGTTCCAGCCCGATCGGCTGCCCGTACACCGACTGCAACGAAAGCCGCGTCGCATCCAGCAGCGGCTGTGGCCAGGTGGATGCAGCGCGATCGAAATCAGGAGGAAAGGCAGTGTCTTGCATGAGAGGGCAACAGGCGGTGCGGCCTGAGCTTATCGCTCACCGGCCCGATGCGTAAACCTCCGGCATGACGGCTGAACCTTGCCGACTTGGCCAGCAACAGGCTCAGAGTCCGATTTGCCAGCGCTGTCGATGCTGCGCATGGCTTCAGCGAAGGGCAAGCGAGGCAAGACAAGGCACGCGTTGCCAAAGACATCCCTGATAAATCCCCCACCTGCAAGTGCGGCTCCGCCACAACGAAACCCTGAAGCCGATGAAACCAAGCAGCGCTTCGAAGTGCCCGCATCCCCCCAACAGGGGCCGCGCCAGCCGGCTTTGCCGGGCCGCAGGCGCCGCCCCTGTTGGGGGGTAGTCGGCAGCGAAGCGGAGGCTGCGGGCAAACAATATCCTTCCCGGTAGGGGGGAAGGCGAAAACCGACCGAAGGCAGCGTTGTCCTGGGGGAGAGCGTCAGCGTTTGGGCGCCAGCAATGTCCCCCGGCAACTCTTGCTGCCGCAGTAGCATGGGTATTCGGCTTTCAGCTTCGCCGTGTAGCGCTCGTCGATGACCAGCCCGTAGTCATAGTTCAGCTCGGCGCCGGCCTTGATGGCGCGCCGCGCGACGATGAAGATGCGGCCGTCGCGCTCATCCGCTTCGCAGTTGCCGTTGCACGAATGGTTGATCCAGCGTGCCGAATTGCCACCGTGCGCGCCGTCGATCACGTGGTCGTCATCGATATGGAAGTAGAACGTGTGGTTCGGATCGCTCGGGTCGTGCGGGTGCCGGCGCAGCGCTTCCTTCCAGCTGATGATCTCGCCGACGTACTCCATGATGGTCTCGCCTTTGCGAAACGCGCGCATCGCAAACAACCCCTTGCCGTGTACGCCGGAGCGGCGCACCTGCGTGCGACGGCGTGGTGCGTCGTTGGCGGCATCGGCCGTGGCGGCAGCGCGGGCGGGTCGCGCGCGCGTTGCCTCGTCGGCTTCGGCCATCAACTCGGCCATCGATTCGCGGGCCCGGCGGCTTCTGGATTCGGTCACGGTAGAAAAAAGTCTGTGCTAAGTTGATTGGGTGCGCTGCGTGCGCGCGGCCTGCGTGGGTACATGCGTGCTTGCGTGTGCATGAGCGCGGACGTGCGCGAAGCGCGTGGGCGCGAGGCGGCTCATTGTAGGCAGCCATCGGACAGTGCCTGACGATCGGCGCACGACGGACCCGAGCCCGTATCGGTGGGTCGTATGCCGAGTGTTGATGAATGCGTGCGCGGGCAGCGAGCCGCTGCGGTCGCGCAGGTACAAAGACAGACAGATCGATGCGTCGGCACGCAGCCGAACAAACAGCAGTTGAGTGATCAGGTAAACATGACGAAGACATTGGTGATTGCAGAAAAACCTTCCGTGGCGCAGGACATCGTCCGTGCGCTAACGCCGAAGGCCGGCAAGTTCGACAAGCACGACGAGCATTTCGAAAACGACCGGTACGTGGTGACCAGCGCGGTCGGCCATCTGGTGGAGATTCAGGCGCCGGAGGAATTCGACGTGAAGCGCGGCAAGTGGAGCTTTGCGCACCTGCCGGTGATCCCGCCGTACTTCGACCTGAAGCCGGTCGACAAGACCAAGACGCGGCTGAACGCGGTCGTCAAGCAGGCGCGCCGCAAGGACGTGACCGACATCGTGAATGCGTGCGACGCGGGCCGTGAAGGCGAGCTGATCTTCCGGCTGATCGAGCAATACGCGGGCGGCGCCAACAACAAGCCACTCGGCAAGCCGGTGCGGCGCCTGTGGCTGCAGTCGATGACGCCGCAGGCGATCCGCGACGGCTTCGATCAGCTGCGCAGCGACACGCAGATGCAGGGCCTGGCCGATGCGGCGCGGTCGCGCTCGGAAGCCGACTGGCTGGTCGGCATCAACGGCACGCGCGCGATGACCGCGTTCAATTCGCGCGACGGCGGATTCTTTCTGACGACGGTGGGCCGTGTGCAGACGCCGACGTTGTCGATCGTGGTCGAACGCGAGGAACAGATCCGCCGTTTCGTGCCGCGTGAGTACTGGGAAGTGCATGCGAATTTCCTGGCCGAAGCGGGCGGCTATGCGGGCAAGTACTTCGACCCGGCATGGAGGAAAGCCGATGCACCGCGGCTGCCCGAGGGCATCTACTCGGGCGCGGCCGGCCCTGGCGACATCGACCCCGAGCAGCGCGCCGACCGCGTCTGGACCGAAGCACGTGCACGGGCGATCGCCGATGCAGTGCGCGGGCGCCGCGCCACCGTCACCGAAGAAAGCAAGCCGACCTCGCAGGCTTCGCCACTGCTGTTCGACCTGACCTCGCTGCAACGCGAGGCGAACGGCCGCTTCGGCTATTCGGCCAAGACCACGCTGTCGCTCGCGCAGAGCCTGTACGAGCGGCACAAGGCGCTGACCTATCCGCGCACCGATTCGCGCGCGCTGCCGGAGGACTACGTGCCGGTCGCCAGGCAGACGATGGAGATGCTCAGCGGCAGCGGAATGCGGCACCTCGCACCGTTCGCGAAGCAGGCGCTGGACGAGAACTACGTGAAGCCGAACCGCCGTATCTTCGACAACGCGAAGGTGTCGGACCACTTCGCGATCATCCCGACCCTGGCCGCACCCAGCGGTTTGTCCGAAGCCGAGCAGAAGCTCTACGACTTCGTCGCGCGCCGTTTCCTCGCGGTGTTCTTCCCGTCCGCTGAATACCAGGTCACGACGCGCATCAGCACGGTCGAACACGAGGCAAAGAAATACGCGTTCCGCAGCGACGGCAAGGTGCTCGTGAAGCCGGGCTGGCTGGCCATCTACGGCAAGGAGGCGGAAGGCGAGGAAGGCGACGACAAGGACGGCGGCAAACGGCTCGTCGCGGTCAAGCCGGGTGAGATCGTGCCGGTCGATTCCGTTGACGCAAAAGGCCTCAAGACCCGCCCGCCCGCCCGCTATTCGGAAGCCACCTTGCTGGGCGCGATGGAAGGCGCCGGCAAGCTGATCGACGACGAGGAACTGCGCTCCGCGATGCAGGAAAAAGGCCTGGGCACACCGGCCACGCGCGCCGCGATTCTCGAAGGGCTGTTGAACGAAAAATACATGCTGCGCGAAGGCCGGAGCTGATCCCGACCGCGAAGGCGTTCCAGCTCATGACGTTGCTGCGCGGCCTCGGTGTGGAGGAGCTTTCACGCGCCGAACTGACCGGCGAATGGGAATTCAAGCTGTCGCAGATGGAGCAAGGCGCGCTGAGCCGCGACGCCTTCATGCGCGAGATTGCCGCGATGACCGAGCGGATCGTGAAGAAGGCCAAGGAGTACGACCGCGACACGGTGCCCGGCAACTACGCGACGCTTGCCACGCCATGCCCCGATTGCGGTGGTGTCGTGAAAGAAAACTACCGCCGCTTCAGCTGCACCGGGAAAGACGGCGCGGGCGAAGAAGGCTGCGGCTTCTCGTTCGGCAAGTCGCCTGCCGGCCGCACGTTCGCGGCCGATGAAGCGGAAGTGTTGCTGAAGAACCAGAAGATCGGCCCGCTCGAAGGCTTCCGCTCCAAGGCCGGGTGGCCGTTCACGGCCGAGATCGTGCTGAAGGTCGATGACGAGACAAAGAAGCACAAGCTCGAATTCGACTTCGGTGAGAACGCGCCGGGCGGTGAAGACGGCGGCGAGCCGGTCGATTTCAGTGGCCAGCAGTCGCTCGGCCGTTGCCCGAAGTGCAGCGCGCACGTGTTCGAGCACGGCAGCAACTATGTCTGCGAAAAATCCGTGCCGACCGCTGCGCAACCGGTCGCCGCCTGCGACTTCAAGAGCGGCAAGATCATCCTGCAGCAACCGGTCTCACGCGAGCAGTTTGCGAAGCTGCTGGACACCGGCCGCACCGACCTGCTCGACAAGTTCGTCTCGATGCGCACACGGCGTGCGTTCAAGGCGTTCCTGAAGTGGGACGCGGACGCAGGCAAGGTCGCGTTCGAGTTCGAGCCACGCGCGTCGAAGTTTCCGCCGAAGAAAACGGTCGGTGCTTCGGAATCAGCAGCAAAGAAGGTAAGCAGTGCCAGCGCACCCGACGCCACACGCGCTGCAAAGACGGCCGCAGGCGACCCGGCCAGGCGTGCTGCCTCGAAGACGGTCTCCACGAAGAAAAAGGCCCCTGCCGCCAAACCCAGCACCACGCGCACGGCCAAGCCCGGGGGCGGCCTCAAGCCCAGCGCGCAACTCGCCGCCGTGATCGGCGCCGAGCCGGTGTTGCGCACCGAAGTCGTCAAAAAGCTCTGGGACTACATCAAGGCGCACAACCTGCAGGATGCGGCCGACAAGCGCGCGATCAACGCGGACGAAAAACTGCTGCCGGTGTTCGGCAAGCCACAAGTGTCGATGTTCGAACTCGCGGGAATCGTGGGCAGGCACCTGAAGTAGGCGGCGCTGTACGGGTGTCGTTTGTCTGCGCTGCGCAAGCTTTTCAGACAAAAGCGCGAGCAGTGCTGTCGAGAAATCTTACATCGACCATTCGAAATCGACTTGAAATGGAAGATTATCTATAAAAATCAATAACTTGAAAATTCGGCACGGCGCTTGCTTAATGGTGCGGGATATAATAGCAATATCCTACAACTCCAGGAGTCAGCATTGAAATTCTATATGCCGCGCTCGGCCCTCGTCGCCGCGTGGTTGGCGCTTGCGCCAGTCGTCGCGCTCGCCAATCACGTCGACTTCTTTGAAGGCGGTGCCTTCAGCCTCAGCGCCACCGGCGCTCCTCCGAGCAGCCAGACCCTGACCCAGACAGGTTTGCCAGCCGGTGCTGTGTTGGGGGGGCAGCGAAACATAACGCTGACAAAAACCGACGGAAGAAACGGGAGTGCGGTGAACGCTTCCTTGCTGCAGGGCACGGGTGGCAACGCCGATGACAACGACGTCGCGGTTCTGTTTTCAGGTTCGGGCAACGCGCGCGGCAGTCTGCAGTTCCGATATGGTCGGGGCGGCGATCTGAACGCCAACTTCCTTGACATCCCCAACAGCGCCAACGACTGGGATCGCATTCGCGTGACCTTCGGCGCGGCAAGCACATCCATCGACCTCACGGTCGGTCTTTTCTCACGAGAAGACGGCGGCTTGGCGAGCCTGACGCGGACCTACCAGGGCGGACCCGGCAGTCTGGATTTCCTGTACTCGGACTTCAGCGACGGTGCGGGGTTGAGCAGTGCGTTCCTGAGAAATATCGATCAGGCCGGTCTGCTGTTTGCCAGCAATAACTCGACTGCGAACAATTTCAGCTTCACCATCCAGTCGTTCAACCGCAACGGCCTCGTGGCACCTGCTGCGGTGCCTGAACCCGGCACGCTGTTGCTGCTCGGCGTGGCGCTGGCCGGCATGGTGCTGGTGCCGCGGCGTGCCCGGAGCCAAAGCCGGCCGCTTTGAACCCATAGACGCGCAGTGCTTCCGCCGCGCGCGCTGCCGTCGATCCCGCTCAATCCGTCGGCCGGACAAGATCGACGGGTTTTCTTTTTCGCGGCAGCGGCGCCTGTGGAAAAACACCGCGTCCAGCGGTCGTGCGCGTCGGGTCCACGCCTTGGCAAATACCGCCATGCCCTGGCGGACAACTTCCCCTTCCTGCTCAAAAGCTCGAAGGAGCGCTGACCATCCGGTTGCGCGACCGCGATGTGCATTTCGGCATCGGCGGGTCTTTCGTGACGCCCGTGGGTGTCGAACACCGGCTGGTCGCGCCTGAAGCGTGCCGTGTCCTGCTGGTCGGGCGCGCCGCTGCGCCGAACACGGCAAACCCCGCAACCGCCGCGCCGCATCGAGTGATTTGGCCGGTCGTTCGCGCCGACTTCGCCGCACCGGTGTATCTTTGGCTCATGCTTGAAAAACTCCCCGATCTGATCGGCCACGCGTTGTCCGACGTGCGCGCCGGCCTCGACTCGATCGCGTTCAACACGCTCGATCTGCGCCAGGGCGCCGGATCGATCCATGTGTCGAGTCTTGCGTTCGCCGACCACCTGCCGCTGCCCGCGCGCTATACGGCCGATGGCGAAGGGGTATCGCCGCCGCTGCAGTGGTGGGACGTGCCGGCGGCTGCGAAGTCGCTCGTGCTGCTGGTGGAAGACGCCGATTCCCCCACGCCGCATCCGCTGGTGCACGCGATCGTGGTCGGCCTGCCGGCAGCCGACGGCGCGCTGGCCGAGGGCGCGCTGGCCAGTGCCGATCACGAAGGCAGCGGCCTGCGTACCGGGCTCAATTCCTACCTGCAGGCAGCCTGGCTGCCACCCGATCCGCCGCCCGGGCACGGCGTGCATCGCTATGCGTTCCAGCTGTTCGCGCTCGACGCCGCGTGCGATTTCTCCGGCACGCCGGGGCGCGACGAGGTGCTCGGTGCGTTGCGTGACCACGCGATCGCCAGTGGCCTGTTGATCGGCACCTGCGAGCGCGACAACAGCATCAGGGTGGAGACGCCGGCGACGACCGATCCGTTGAGACCAGGTTGACATCGGGCGGTTGCTCGCGCTGTCGAACCTGCTGCCAGCGCAGCCAATCCGCCGGCTCGTCCACGTCCCACAGCAATGGCAATTCGTGCCAATCGGCCTGCGCTTTGCGCAACCGGTCGCGGCTTTGCGCCATCACGCGCCCGGTGCTCCAATCGATGCCCTCGAACAGCTGCAAATGGGCGGCAGCCGATGGATCGCGCAGTCCGACCAGCATGTAGCCGCCGTCTTCGACCGGGCCGAACACCGCATCGGCGCCGCGCTGTAGCGCATCGGCAGCGGCTTTCAGATAACTGGAAGTGAGCACCGGGCAGTCGCTGCCGATCAGCAGCAGTGGCTTCGGATGAAGCCCATGAGACAACGGGGACACCAGGCGCTCGGCCCGATCGGCACATCGCTGCGGCGGTTGCTGGGACGTGAGCTGTTGCAGTGGCACGCGGTCAGGCGCATGCGTCGCAACGCGCGCTGCATGCTCGGCGAAGACCGCCGCCATGCGCGCGCCGATGTCGCCTTGCGTCTGGCTTGTGAAGTGAAGCTTCGGCCAGCGCGCCGATCGACGCAACGCCCGGAAGAACCGTTGATTCCGGTCTGGTGCGCAACTGAGCGTGAGCAATCCCGGCTGCGCAGCCATCGCGGTGGCCAGCGTGCGCAACACGAAGCCCCGCTGCACCCTTGCTGCGCCGGCCGGCCCCACCAGCCGGATCAAGCGTGTTTTGGCAAGGCCGGCGATCGGTGCCTTGGCCATGACGGCGATGGCGAACGCGGCACTGGCATCAAGGACTGCGCCGGCATCCGCAGCGGCACGGGCGCCAGAGTCTGCATCGGTATCGACGTTGCCCTGGTTGGCGCGGCGCATCACGATTGACCACCGCGCCCTGGCGCCCGGTACCAGCGCTGCAGCCGCACCGGATCGACGCCGAAAAAGTACGCCGCGCGCAGCCACCACATCAGTGCAATCGTGCGCCAGGCGCCGTGCTGCTGCCAGCGCCGCGCGGACGTGAGGACCCGCGCACGCAGACAGGCCGGGCGCGAGAGGCGTTTCAGCCGGCGGGACAGCTCGATGTCCTCCATCAAGGCGAGCGGCGGAAAACCGTCGACCGCATCGAACGCCGCGCGCCGCATGAACATCGCCTGGTCGCCGGTGCAGATTCCGGTCAGGCGCGAGCGGCGGTTCATCATGGCGGCGACCGTGCGCAACAGGGCGCGGTCCGCGTCGAACCGGACGTCGAAACGGCCCCAGACGCGGCCGTCAACAAGTGCCTGGTGCACGAGGTCATCGGCGCGATCGGGCAGCAGTGTGTCGGCATGCAGGAACAGCAGCAGATCGCTCACGCAGGCCGCCGCGCCTGCGTTCATCTGGCTGGCACGGCCGGCCGGCGCGGTCAGCACGCGGTCGGCGTGATCTTCAGCAATCGCCACACTGTCGTCGCGACTGCCGCCATCGACAACGATGATTTGCACGCCGCGTGCGCGCAGGTCCCGCAGCGCGGCCAGACGGGCGGCCAGCGTGGCGCCTTCGTTCAGCACCGGGATGACCACCGCGAGCGTCGGCGGCGTGGTCGCCGTGTCGACCACGTGAATCAGGTCGGCCGCGTCAGGGACGCCCGCCACCCCGGCCCGCGATGTCGAATGAGCCTCCGCGGTCGATCGACCCGATGCATCAGCCATTTGAAGCAACGAACACTTTTCTACGAGGAAAATCGACCCTGGGCGCTGGCGTTGTTTGCGTTTATAGCTATCTTTTCTGAAGCAAATGCGCTGCGTCGAGCGCAAAATACGTCAGCACGCCATCGGCGCCCGCGCGCTTGAATGCGAGCAGCGCTTCCAGCACCACCGCGTCGTGATCCAGCCAGCCGTTTTGCGCGGCGGCTTTCAGCATCGCGTACTCGCCACTGACCTGGTAGGCAAACGTCGGCATCCGGAATTCGTCCTTCACGCGGCGCAGGATGTCCAGGTACGGCATGCCGGGTTTGACCATCACCATGTCGGCGCCTTCCGAGATGTCGAGCGCGACTTCGCGCAGCGCCTCGTCGCTGTTGCCAGGGTCCATCTGGTAGACCTTCTTGTCGCTTTTTCCCAGGTTGCCGGCCGAGCCGACCGCATCGCGAAACGGGCCGTAGAACGCGCTCGCGTACTTCGCGCTGTAGGCCATGATGCGGGTGTGGATCAGGCCGCGCGCTTCGAGCGCTTCGCGGATCGCGCCGATGCGGCCGTCCATCATGTCGCTGGGCGCGACGATGTCGACGCCGGCCTCGGCCTGCACCAGCGCCTGGCCCACGAGCTGCTCGACGGTCTCGTCGTTCAGGATGTAGCCGGTCTCGTCGAGCAGGCCGTCCTGGCCGTGGCTCGTGAACGGATCGAGCGCCACGTCGGTCAGCACGCCGAGTTCGGGAAAGCGCTTTTTCAGCTCACGCACCACGCGCGGCACCAAGCCGTTTTCATTCAACGCTTCCGCACCGTCGGGCGACTTCAGCGCCGGGTCGATCACCGGAAACAGCGCAAGCACCGGAATGCCCGCGGCCACGCATTGCTCGGCCACCGGCAGCAGCAAGTCGAGGCTCAAGCGCTCGACACCGGGCATCGAGGCGACCGGCTCACGCCGCTGCTTGCCGTCGAGCACGAACACCGGCAGGATCAGGTCGTGCGCGGTCAGCGCGTGTTCGCGCACGAGATTGCGCGTGAACGCATCGCGACGCAGGCGTCGCGGACGGCCGAGTGGGTAAGGAGCAGGTGACTTCATGCGCAAAATTGTGCCTGAAGGTGCTTTTTCCGAACGGTATCGACCGCGGCCTGCTGGCGCGGTGGTGCGAGCCCGTATGAGGGGCGCTGCGAACGGGGCCACAGCAAAACAACGAGGAGACATAGAGGAAATGCAAACCACACGGATGACCGCAGCGCTGCTGCTTGCCGGCGTCGTATCGGGCGCAGCCGCACAGCCGGCCGACCAGCCGGTCAAGATCGGCGTGCTGGGCGACCTGTCGTCCGTCTACTCCGATATCGGCGGCAAGGGCCTGGTGGATGCAGCGCGCATGGCGGTGGAGGACTTCGGCGGCAGCCTGCTGGGCAAGCCGATCGAGTTGATCTACACGGACACACAGAGCAAAGCCGACATCGCAGCTTCCAAGGTGCGCCAGTGGTTCGACGTGGAAGGCGTGGACATGGTGACCGATCTGCCCGCGTCGGGCCTGGCACTCGCGGTCAGCAAGTTGGGCGAGGAGAAGAAGAAAATCGTGATGGTCACGAGCGCCGCCTCGTCCGAGCTGACCGGAAAGAGTTGCACGCCGTACACGGTGCATTGGACCTACGACACCTACGCGCTCGCGCGCAGCACCGGCGCCGCGGTGGTCAAGGGCGGCGGCGACAGCTGGTTCTTTCTGTCGGCCGACTACGCGTTCGGCCAGGCGCTCGAAAAGGACACCACCGACGTGATTCAGGCGCATGGCGGCAAGGTGCTCGGCAGCGCGCGGCATCCCTTGGGCACGGCCGACTTCGCGTCGTTTCTGGTGCAGGCGCAGGCTTCCAAGGCGAAGGTCGTCGGGCTGGCCAACGGCGGGCAGGACACCATCAATTCGATCAAGCAGGCCGGGCAGTTCGGCGTGGTGCGGGGCGGCCAGCAGATCGCCGCGTTGCTCGCGTTCCTGACCGACGTGAAAGCGATCGGCTTGCCGCTCGCGCAGGGGCTGCTGCTGACGGAAGCGTTTTACTGGGATCAGAACGACGACACGCGCGCCTGGTCGCAGCGCTTCCACCAGCGCAACAACCGGATGCCGACGATGACGCAGGCGGGCACCTACGGCGCCGTCACGCACTATCTGAAAGCCGTGAAAGCGGTCGGCAGCAAGGATCCGGACAAGGTCATGGCGCAGATGCGCGCCATGCCGATCGACGACTTCATGACGAAGGGCGGCAGGCTGCGTGTCGACGGCCGCGTGGTGCGCGACATGTATCTGTTTCAGGTCAAGACGCCCGAGCAGTCGAAAGGCGAATGGGATCTCTACAACGTCATGGCCACCACGCCGGGCGACGTGGCGTTCCGCTCGCTCGCGACGAGCGAATGCCGGCTCGCGAAGTGAGACCGAGATGATCAGCTACCAAGTGCTGCGCTTCGGCGCCCGGCTCGCCCGGACCGAGCAGGAAACCCCAAAGCCCACCGGCACCGAAGTGCTGCTGCGGGTGCTGGCGGCCGGGGTCTGCCACACCGACATCCACACGTGGCAGGGCTTCTACGACCTCGGCGGCGGCAAACGGTTGTCGATGGCCGATCGCGGCCTGAACCTGCCGCTGACGCTCGGGCACGAGATCGCCGGTGAGGTGGTCGCCGCGGGGCCGCAGGCGGGTGCGGAAGCCGCGCCCGGCCAGCGCCGGCTGGTCTATCCGTGGATCGGCTGCGGCGAATGCAAGGTCTGCAGGCGCGAGCAGGAGCAACTGTGTCCAACGCCGCGTTTTCTCGGCATCTTCCGTGCGGGCGGCTACAGCGACCACGTGCTGGTGCCGCATCCCCGCTACCTGATCGACATCGGCGAGCTGCCGCCCGAGCAGGCCGCGTCTTATGCGTGTTCGGGTCTTACCGTCTACGGCGCGTTGCGCAAGTTCGACCCTGCCGTGCTGCGTGATGAGCGCATCGTGATCTTCGGCGCCGGCGGGCTCGGCCTCATGGCCGTGACGCTGCTCGGTGCGCAGGGCGGCGCCGGTGCGGTGGTGGTCGAGCCGCATCCGGGCCGGCGCGAAGCGGCACTCGCCGCCGGCGCCGTGGCCGCGATCGATCCGGCCGCGCCGGACTTCGCGGCCAGCGTAAAGGCGGCGACCGGCGGCAGCGTCTGGGCCGCGCTGGATTGTGTCGGCTCCGCGCAGACGGTGCAGTCGTGCCTGGACCTGCTGGTCAAGGGGGGGCAGTTCGTGCAGGTTGGCCTGTTCGGTGGCAGCATCGAGTTGCCGACGCCGCTGTTGCCGTTGCGCGCGCTGAGTTATCACGGCTCCTACGTGGGCAGCCTGCCGGAGTTGAAGGCGCTGATGGCGCTGGTGCGCGAACGCAAGCCGCCGCCGATCCCGATCGCCTGCCGCGGTCTGCACGAGGCCGGTGCGGCGCTGAACGATCTGGAGCAGGGCCGGGTGATCGGCCGGGCGATTCTGCAGCCCTGAAGCGCTCGGCTGTCGATCCGCTCCCGCTCTCAGGCGGGTCGAGCCCGGTCGGCCTGGCCGAAGCAAGCAGGGCCGCGACGGCCTGCCGTCGGGGCGCGGTTGGGGTACGGATTCATGAGCCGGCCAGCACCGGGGCGCCTGCCCGCGCGCTTGCAAGGCCATTGCATAGATAGGTCGACCCCCGACGCGTCGCTGCGCGGCCTCCGCCAAGACCGCCGGTCGCAGAGGACTGCTCGACCCCTCTAAACTGCCCCGCATGCTCTGGGTCAAATCGCTGCACATCGTGTTCGTCGCAAGCTGGTTCGCGGG
The DNA here is from genome assembly GCA_963761295.1 of uncultured beta proteobacterium. Classification (GTDB taxonomy): domain Bacteria; phylum Pseudomonadota; class Gammaproteobacteria; order Burkholderiales; family Burkholderiaceae_C; genus JBBPYC01. Next base: position 8,674 of record CAVXGG010000016.1, on the reverse strand, counting down.
ACTTTTCTATCTGCCGCGCATCTTCGTGAACCTTGCGATGGTGGCGCCGGAGTCGGTGGCCGAGCGCGACCGGTTGCTGCTGATGGCGGGCAAGTTGCTGCGCTTTTCCAACGTGCTGGCGGTGGTCGCGATGGCGCTGGGCCTGTGGCTGTGGCTTGGCTACGGCATTGGGCGCGGACCGGGCAACGGCTGGCTGATCGCCAAGCTCGGCGTGGTGGTGCTTGCGCTCGGCTATCAGCATTCGCTGGCCGTGATGCTGCGAGGCTTTCGGGCGGGTGCGAACCGGCGCGGCCATGTCTGGTACCGCTGGTACAACGAGCTGCCCGTGCTGTTCCTGCTGGCCGCGGTGCTGCTGGTCGTGATCAAGCCGTTTTAGCGCGCGGCCCGCCGCCCCGTCGCTTCGCCGTGGACAACCGCCACAAAAGCGCGGCTTGGTCGCTGGCGCTGGTCTATGCGCTGCTGATCGGCTACGCAAGCCTGTATCCGTTCGCCGGCTGGCGCGATCAGGGGGTGGATCCGCTGTCGTTCCTGGTTGCTCCCTGGCCGCGCTACTGGACCGGATTCGATGTCTGGAGCAACCTGCTCGGCTACGCGCCGCTTGGATGTCTGCTCGCGCTTGGCTGGCTTCGCACCGGACAGTCGGCTGCGCGCGCCGTGTGGGGCGCTATCGGCACCGGCGCGCTGTTGTCGCTTGCGCTCGAATATCTGCAGATTTTCCTGCCGGCGCGGGTGCCGTCGAACCTCGACCTGGCGCTGAACGGCGCAGGCGCCGCGTTCGGGGCGGCCGCCGGCGTACTGCTGGAACGCCATCACCTGCTCGGCCGTTGGCGCCGGCTGCGCGACGATTGGGTCGCATCCGACGCGCGCGGCACGCTGCTGCTGCTGGCGCTGTGGCCCTGGGCGCTGTTGTACCCGCTGGCGGTGCCGTTCGCGCTCGGACAGGTGCTCGAGCGCGTCGAGGAGACGCTCGCCGAGTGGCTTGCGGGCTCACCGTATCTCGAATGGCTGCCGCTGCGCGAAATCGAACTGCAGCCACTGCTGCCCGGGTTCGAATGGCTCTGCGTGACGGCCAGTGCGCTGCTGCCGTGTCTGTTGGCCTACACGGCGATCCGTGCAAAGGCGAAGCGGCAGCTGACGGCTGCGCTGTTGCTGGCCACCGGCTTTGCAGCGACGACGCTGTCGGCCACCCTCAGTTGGGGGCCCGCCACCGCCTGGGTGTGGTTGACACCGCCCGTGCTCGGCGGAGTCTGCAGCGCCGTGATGCTGGCGGCGCTGTGCGCGCGGTTGTCCGCGCGCGACTGCGTATGGGCGACCGTGTGGCTGCTGCTGGCCTCGATCGGTCTGGCCAACCAGTCGCCGGCGGGGCCGTACTTCGCGCAGACTTTGCAGGTCTGGGAACAGGGGCGCTTCATCCGTTTTCACGGGGTGGTGCAATGGCTCGGCTGGTGCTGGCCGTATCTGGCACTGCTGCATCTGCTCGGGCGCTGGCGGGCGCTCGGTCTGAAGCGCCGGTCCCTACAATCTTCCGCATGAACGAGTCGCCCCGCCCTTTTGCAGATGCTGCCAACGCCGTCGAGCCGTACTTTCAGCGGCACATCTTCTTCTGCCTGAACCAGCGCGACAAGGGCGACAACTGCTGCGCCGCGCACGATGCGCAGGCCGCGTTCGACCATTGCAAGAAGCGCATCAAATCGGAGCGGTTGTCCGGCGCGGGCAAGGTGCGCGTGAACAAGGCCGGTTGCCTCGATCGGTGTTCGGCCGGGCCGGTCGCGGTGGTGTATCCGGAAGGCGTCTGGTACACCTTCGTCGACAAGGACGACATCGACGAGATCGTCGAGTCGCACCTGAAAAAAGGCCGCATCGTCGAGCGGCTGCTGGTGCCGCCGGACGCAGGCAAATGACGAGTGGGCCCGTCTCGGGCGGCTGCCGATGAACGCAGCGACCCAGCGCCTGATGTTGCAGGGGGGCGCCGGCGCGGTCGAAGCGCTGCGTGACGAGCCGGTCGGCGGGCAGCCGGTGCGTGGCGTGGCGGTGATCGCGCACCCGCATCCGCTGTATGCCGGCACCATGGACAACAAGGTGGTGCAGACGATGGCACGCGCGTTCGTGCAAAGCGGTTTCGCTGCGGTGCGCTTCAATTTTCGCGGCGTCGGCGCCAGCGCGGGGACCCATGACGAAGGGCGCGGTGAGAGCGAGGATCTGCTGGCCGTGCTCGAGCAGGTCGCGCCGCACGGACCGGTCGCACTGGCGGGATTCTCATTCGGCGCGTTCGTCGCAGGCCGCGCGCTACAGACGCTCTGGAGCGCACGCAAGCCGGAGCGGGTCGTGCTCGTCGGCACCGCGGTGAGCCGCTTCGACGTGCCCGCGCTGCCAGCCCAGGCGCACGAGCGCACGCTGGTGCTGCACGGCGAGAAAGACGACACCGTGCCGTTCGCCGACGTGCTCGACTGGGCGCGTCCGCAAGCGCTGCCCATCACGGTGCTGCCCGGCGGCGGCCATTTCTTTCACGGACAATTGCCGCTGTTGAAAAGCCTGGTGATGCGACACTTGACGGCTTGACGGTGCCGTATCGTCGAGTCGGGTCGGCCGGAGATCGACTGGTGGGGCCGGACCCACGCCGGCGGTCGGCTCGCAGACGATCTCGACCTCCTTGCACCGCCGCTGGTGCGCTGGTGCCGCTTTTTCGACTTTCCTTGACTCCTGACCGTATTTCCCTGTTCTGTGTTCATGAAACGTTTTTCATCGGCCTCTGGTTTCTTTGTCTGGCTCGTGCTTGTCTGGGCGGCGGCGACTGCTCCCGCGTGGGCCGAAATGCCGACGCCGCCCGAGATTGCCGCGCGCCAGTATTTGCTGCTCGACGTCACCTCCGACCAACTCCTCGCGCAAAAAGACATCGACGAAAAGATCGAGCCGGCCTCCCTGACCAAGCTGATGTCTGCCTATCTCGCGTTCGATGCGATCCGCAACAAGAAGCTCGATCTGAAGCAGGCGTTGCCGGTCAGCGTGCGCGCCTGGAAAACGCCGGGCTCGCGCATGTTCATCGACCCGAAGATGGAAGTGCCGGTGGATGACCTGCTCAAAGGCATGATCGTGCAGTCCGGCAACGATGCGACCGTGGCGCTCGCTGAGGCCGTCGGCGGCACGGTCGAGCATTTCGTCGAGATGATGAACGAACAGGCGGCCGCGCTCGGCATGAAGTCGACCAGCTACAAAAACCCGGAAGGCCTGACCGCCGCCGGTCACTACACCACCGCGCGCGACCAGGCCACGCTGGCGCTGCGGCTGATGCACGACTTCCCGCATTTCGTCTCCTACTACGCGATCAAGAAATATCACTACCCCGGCACGCCGGCAACCAACGACACGAACCGCAATCTGCTGCTGTTCCGCGACCCGACCGTCGACGGCCTGAAGACCGGCCACACGAACGCCGCCGGCTATTGCCTGATCGCCACCGCGAACCGGGACGTGCCCAACGTGGGCAAGCGCCGTCTGCTGTCGATCGTGCTGGGTGCGACCAGCGAGAACGCGCGCGCAAATGAGACGCAGAAGCTGCTGAACTGGGGCTATACCGCGTTCGATGCGGTGAAATTGTTCGATGCCGACCAGGCGGCGGCGACGCCGCGTATCTGGAAGGGGCAGGTCAACGAACTCAAGCTCGGCAGCGCCGAGCCGATCATGGTCGCGGTGCCATCCGGTCAGGCCGACAAGATCAAGACCGTCGTGGTGCGACCCGAGCCGCTGGTGGCGCCGTTCACGCAAGGCCAGCGCATCGGCACACTGAAAGTCACGCTCGGCGATGAGCCGCTGCGTGAAGTGCCGCTGGTGGCGCTGGCGCCAGTCGAGCAAGCCGGCGTGTTTGGCCGTACCTGGGACGCGGTGCGACTGTGGGTCAAGTGACGGCGCTGCGCCTAGTTCACCAGCAGGCCGACAGGCGTGCGGCAGCAAGGGCCGCGCTTTCCATTGCTATAATCGAAGGCTTTTCGCCCGCATGATCGGCTGTGTCTTTGCCGTCGATATCGGGGCGCTGGTGATTTTTTCGGGTATTGAGCCCGGACTTTCGGCCCGGCGCGCAGCCGACGCTTGAGACGACATCCAGTTGCCTCGAACGGAATCCAGAATTTCAGGACATCACTTCAATGCCAACCATCAATCAGCTCGTGCGCCAGGGGCGCGAAGTCGAGACGATCAACTCGAAGAGCCCCGCCATGCAGAACTCGCCGCAACGCCGCGGCGTCTGCACGCGGGTCTACACCACCACGCCGAAGAAGCCGAACTCGGCGCTTCGCAAAGTGGCCAAGGTGCGCCTGACAAACGGCTTCGAAGTGATCTCCTACATCGGCGGTGAAGGCCACAACCTGCAGGAGCACTCGGTGGTGCTCGTGCGCGGCGGCCGGGTCAAGGATTTGCCTGGCGTGCGCTATCACATCGTGCGCGGTGCGCTCGACTTGCAAGGCGTGAAAGACCGCAAGCAATCGCGCTCGAAGTACGGCGCGAAGCGGCCCAAGAAGGCCTGATTGTCATTGAGAACCGTTTTTCGGCGCGGCTTGGCGGCTGTCCCGGAAAACCCCTTGGTACCAGTGCCGGAATTCCCCGGCCGGGCCATGAGTAAGTGAGGGCCTCGCTGGGCTCTCGCGGTGCCCCCGATCGGTACGGCGCCAACTGAAGCACAAGAGGTGAAACCATGCCACGTCGCCGCGAAGTTCCCAAACGCGAAATCCTGCCGGACCCGAAGTACGGCAATGTCGAATTGTCCAAGTTCATGAATGTGATCATGGAAGGCGGCAAGAAGGCCGTCGCCGAGCGCATCATCTACGGCGCGCTCGACTTCATTGAGAAGAAGAACCCGGACAAGGATCCGGTCGAAGCCTTTACGATGGCCATCAACAATGTGAAGCCGATGGTCGAGGTCAAGTCCCGCCGCGTCGGTGGTGCCAATTATCAGGTGCCGGTCGAAGTGCGCCCGGTGCGCCGGCTCGCGCTGTCGATGCGCTGGCTCAAGGAGGCGGCGCGAAAACGCGGCGAGAAGTCGATGGCACTGCGGCTTGCCAACGAACTGATGGAGGCAACGGAAGGCCGCGGCGGCGCGATGAAGAAACGCGACGAAGTGCACCGCATGGCGGAAGCGAACAAGGCGTTTTCGCACTTCCGTTTCTAAGCTCCGGCCCCATCTTCCCTACTTAGCTGCCAGCCCGCCACGAGCGGGCCTTGGCGCTTTTTGTCTCCTCTCAACGAAAGACCATCATGGCTCGCAAGACCCCCATCGAGCGCTATCGCAACATCGGCATCTCCGCGCATATTGACGCGGGCAAGACCACGACCACTGAGCGCATCTTGTTTTATACCGGTGCGAATCACAAGCTCGGTGAGGTGCACGACGGCGCCGCCACGACCGACTGGATGGAGCAGGAGCAGGAACGCGGCATCACGATCACGTCGGCGGCTGTGACGTGCTTCTGGAAGGGCATGGACTTGTCCCGCCCCGAGCACCGCATCAACATCATCGACACACCGGGCCACGTCGACTTCACGATCGAAGTCGAGCGTTCCATGCGTGTGCTCGACGGCGCCTGTATGGTGTATTGCGCGGTCGGCGGAGTGCAGCCGCAGTCGGAAACCGTCTGGCGCCAGGCCAACAAGTACAAGGTGCCACGGCTGCTGTTCGTCAACAAGATGGACCGCACTGGTGCCAACTTCTTCAAGGTCTACGACCAGTTGAAGCTGCGTCTGAAAGCCAGCCCGGTGCCGATCGTGATTCCGATCGGCGCAGAAGAAAAGTTCCAAGGCGTGGTCGACCTCGTGAAGATGAAGGCCATCTTCTGGGACGAAGCGTCGCAGGGCATGAAATTCACGTTCGAAGAGATTCCGGCTGAACTGAAGGCGCAAGCCGACGAATGGCGCGAGAAGATGATCGAGTCGGCGGCGGAAGCCAACGAAGACTTGATGAACAAGTACCTTGAAGGCGGTACGTTGACCGAAGAAGAAATCATGCACGGTCTGCGCACGCGCACGCTCGCGGGCGAGATCCAGCCGATGCTGTGCGGCACCGCGTTCAAGAACAAGGGCGTGCAGCGCATGCTCGACGCCGTGATCGAGTTGATGCCGTCGCCGGTCGACATTCCGCCGGTCCCGGGTCTCGACGACGACGAAAAAGAAGTCGTGCGCGAAGCCAAGGACAGCGAGAAATTCTCTGCGCTTGCATTCAAGCTGATGACCGATCCGTTCGTCGGCCAGCTCACGTTCGTGCGGGTTTACTCCGGCGTGCTCTCCAAAGGCGACACGGTCTACAACCCGGTGCGTGGCAAGAAAGAGCGCATCGGCCGGATCGTGCAGATGCAGGCCAACGACCGCGTCGAGGTCGACGAGATTCGCGCGGGCGACATTGCTGCGTGCGTCGGCTTGAAAGACGTGACGACCGGCGAGACGCTGTGTGACCCCTCGGCCATCGTGACGCTCGAGCGCATGGTGTTCCCGGAGCCGGTGATCGCGCAAGCGGTCGAGCCGAAGACCAAGGCCGATCAGGAGAAGATGGGCATCGCGCTGCAGCGGCTCGCATCCGAAGACCCGTCGTTCCGTGTCAAAACCGATGAGGAATCGGGCCAGACCATCATTGCCGGCATGGGCGAGTTGCACCTCGAGATCATCGTCGACCGCATGAAGCGCGAGTTTGGTGTCGAGGCCAACGTCGGCAAGCCGCAGGTGGCCTACCGTGAGACGATCCGCAAGACGGTGGAAGACGCCGAAGGCAAGTTCGTGCGCCAGTCGGGCGGCAAGGGCCAGTACGGTCACGTCGTGTTCAAGATCGAACCGAACGAAACCGGCAAAGGCTTCGAGTTCGTCGACGCGATCAAGGGTGGCGTGGTGCCGCGCGAGTACATCCCGGCGGTCGAAAAAGGCGTGATCGAAGCGCTGAACACCGGCGTGCTCGCGGGTTATCCGGTCGTCGACGTGAAGGTCACACTGCACTTCGGTTCATACCATGACGTGGACTCGTCCGAGCAGGCGTTCAAGATGGCCGCGATCTTCGGCTTCAAGGAAGGCGCCCGCAAGGCGTCGCCGGTGATCCTGGAGCCGATGATGGCGGTCGAAGTCGAGACGCCGGAAGACTACGCGGGCAACGTGATGGGCGACTTGTCGTCACGCCGCGGCATGGTGCAGGGTATGGACGATATGGCTGGCGGCGGCAAGGCGATCAAGGCCGAAGTGCCGCTGTCGGAGATGTTCGGCTACTCCACCACACTGCGCTCGATGTCGCAGGGTCGCGCGACCTACACGATGGAGTTCAAGCACTACGCCGAAGCACCGCGCAACGTCGCGGAAGCGATTGTGGCCGCCCGCGCGAAGTAAGCGGCGAACGAGCAAATTCAAGCAAGCAGTCTGCGACAGCATGCCGTGCGGTGCCCGTGCCGCGCGAACAAGCAATGCCGTGCAGACGTTAAACCTGGACACGGGCAATGTTCTTTTGTTTTTTAGGATCAGCGAAAAATGGGAAAAGAAAAGTTCAGCCGCACGAAGCCGCACGTGAACGTGGGCACGATCGGGCACGTCGATCACGGCAAGACGACCTTGACGGCGGCGATCACGACCGTGTTGGCGGCCAAGTTCGGCGGTGAGGCCAAAGGCTATGCGCAGATCGATGCGGCCCCTGAGGAGAAGGCGCGCGGCATCACCATCAACACCGCGCACGTCGAGTACGAGACGGCGAACCGTCACTACGCGCACGTCGACTGCCCCGGCCATGCCGACTATGTGAAGAACATGATCACGGGCGCTGCCCAGATGGACGGCGCCGTGTTGGTCGTCTCGGCCGCCGACGGCCCGATGCCCCAGACCCGCGAGCACATCCTGCTGGCGCGCCAGGTTGGCGTTCCCTACATCATCGTGTTCCTGAACAAATGCGACATGGTGGATGATGCCGAACTGCTGGAGCTCGTCGAGATGGAAGTGCGCGAGTTGCTCGACAAGTACGAATTCCCTGGCGACGACACCCCCATCATCCACGGCAGCGCCAAGCTCGCCCTGGAAGGCGACAAGGGCGAGCTGGGCGAGCAAGCCATCATGAAGCTGGCCGACGCGCTGGACACCTACATCCCGACGCCTGAGCGCGCGATCGACGGCGCGTTCCTGATGCCGGTCGAAGACGTGTTCTCGATCTCTGGCCGCGGCACCGTGGTGACGGGCCGGGTCGAGCGCGGCATCGTCAAGGTCGGCGAAGAAATCGAGATCGTCGGCATCAAGCCCACGCATCAAGACCACCGTCACCGGCGTGGAGATGTTCCGCAAGCTGCTGGACCAGGGCCAGGCAGGCGACAACGTCGGCATCCTGCTGCGCGGCACCAAGCGCGAAGACGTCGAGCGCGGCCAAGTGCTGTGCAAGCCCGGCTCGCATCAAGCCGCACACGCACTTCACGGCTGAGATCTACGTGCTGAGCAAGGACGAGGGCGGCCGTCACACGCCGTTCTTCAACAACTACCGCCCGCAGTTCTACTTCCGCACGACCGACGTGACCGGCGGATCGAGCTGCCGGAGGACAAGGAGATGGTGATGCCGGGCGACAACGTGACGATCACGGTCAAGCTGATCAACCCGATCGCGATGGAAGAAGGGCTGCGCTTCGCGATCCGCGAGGGCGGCAAGACCGTAGGCGCCGGTGTGGTTGCGAAGATTTTGGAG
>CAVXGG010000015.1:0-205051 GCA_963761295.1 uncultured beta proteobacterium | reverse complement strand
GGGATGGGGACGGCGCGCCGACTGGGGTTCCTCCGAGTGCCTCCATGGTCGATCGCGCGTATTCTTGATTGGCTTGACCACTTGGCCAATTAAGGACAACCCTTAGCTCTATCGCAACCCGCTCCTGCCGTGCCCATCCAGACCGTCGAACCGCAACGCCTCTATCGCCAGATCGCCGACGCAGTTGCGCGCGCTGATTGCAGAGCGGTGAATACGCCGCTGGCGCGCGCTTGCCGGCCGAGCGGGATCTGGCGCAGCAGTTCGGCGTGAGCCGACCCGTTGATCCGCGAGGCGTTGATTGCGCTCGAAGTGGAAGGCTGGGTCGAGGTGCGCATCGGCTCCGCGGGGTGTATGTGGTGCCAGCGGTTGCGGCCCGAAGAAGCGGTGTCGATGGAAGCCACAGCAGTGGGACCCGCTGGAACTCATCCGCGCGCGCCGCGTGGTGGAAGGCGAAGTGGCTGCGCTGGCCGCGACGCAAGGCCAGACGCACGCAACCTGCTGGCCCATAGACGCAGGCCATCGACGAGATGCGCGCGCTGGCCGACCGTGGGCGTGAATCCGATCGACGCCGATCGGGAATTTTCATATCGCGATCGTAGTCCGCGTGCGGCAACGCGGTGCTGGTAGGAGACGGTAAACGGGGTTTTGGGCTTCGCGGCTCGGCCCGCTGTTCAGGCAACTGGGCGGCTAAATCGGGAGACAGGGCGCACCCTGGCGTGCGTCGATCGCCGAACACGAGCACGGTACAGGCTGCGATCGCCGGGCGCGATGCGCACGCAGCCCGTGCCGCGATGCACCACCCACATGGACAAGGCGCATCAACGCTTCCAGGGCCAGTTGGCGCCGCGCCCCAGCACGCCCGATGCATCGACTGCGCCTTGGCGAACCTCACTTTTTCCGCCGTTCCATTTCATCCACAGAGGAGACCAACCCATAAAAAGACCAAACGATCTTGCTATCCAATCGATTGCTGCATGCGCAATACTGGCCAGCGAGCACACGGCTTATTCGGCATAGCCAACGCACAGACCAAGCTGAAGTGGGCGCATGTGTACGAAACCTCCGAGCCGTTCCAGAAAAACGCGGTCTGGGCGGCCGAAGAAATCAAGAAGCGCACCAACGGGCGCTACGACATCCAGGTGTTCCCCGCGTCAAGCCTCGGCAAGGAATCGGACATCAACCAGGGCCTGACCTTGGGCACGGTGGACATCATCTACACCGGCGCGAGCTTCGCCGGGCGCAGCTACCCGCCGCTGTCGGTTACCTATTTCCCGTTCATCTTCCGCGACTCCGAGCATTTGCTCAAGTATGCGAAGAGCGACGTGTTCAAGGAATTGTCGAAGGGCTATGAGGACAAGACCGGCAACCACATCACGGCGTTGAATTACTACGGCGCACGCGACGTGACTTCGACCGAAAAGAAACCGGTGCGCACGCCCGCCGACATGAAGGACTTGAAGATCCGCGTGCCCGATGCGCCGGCGTACCTCGCGTTCCCGAAAGCACTCGGCGCAAATCCGACACCGATCGCGTTCGCCGAGGTGTACCTCGCGCTGCAGAACGGCACTGTCGATGCGCAGGAGAACCCGCTGCCGACGATCGAGGCGAAGAAGTTCTACGAGGTGCAGAAGAACATTTCGCTGACCGGCCACATCATCGATTCGCTGCTCACGATCGTCTCGCCCACGGTCTGGAAGAAGCTCGTCCGCCGAGGACAAAAAGGTGTTCGAGGACGTGATGCAGGAAGCCGCCGAGAAGACCGGCCGCGAGATCATCGCATCGGAAGAACGGCTGGTCGACGAGTTCAAGAAAAGGGGCAACAACGTGATCACGGTTGACAAGAAGGCGTTTGCCGAAGCGGTGCTGAAGAACACCACGCCCGAAGCGCAGGGGTATCGCAAGGGCGACTACGACCGGATCGTGAATATTCGCTGACCCCCAGGCTGCGCGACACTGTGTGTCCGCTTCGCCACACCCCCCTTCTCGGGGGGCGACGCCAGATCCGCGGTGTCCGTCAGCAAAATCCGTTGCGCCGAAGTATTTGAGTGAACGCCATGCCCCAAAGCGACAATCCGACTGAAATTTCCGCCGGCCCCAGAGTGCTCGACGAGCACGGCAACCTGCTGATGGAAGATGACGTGGTCGACCTGTCGGGCGTGATCGCCGAAGGATGGATTTCGCTCGTGATCTTCTGGGTGCTCGGGCTCACCGTGTTCTACCAGTTCATCACGCGCTACGTGTTGAACGATTCGGCCGCGTGGACCGAAGAGGTGGCGCGCTACATGCTGATCGGCGTGGTGTTCATCGGCGTGTCGGTCGGGGTTGCCAAGAACAATCAGATCCAGGTCGACTTCTTCTACCGGCATATGCCGGCCGCAATGGGGCGCTGGCTGTCACGCGCAGTGGACGTGCTGCGCACCGCGTTCTTCGCGGCCGCGGTCGTGATGACCGCGCAGATGATGTGGAAGATCGGTGGCAACACGCGCATGACGATCGTGGATGCGCCGATGAACATCGTCTACGGCATGTGCCTGTTCGGTTTTGTCTGCATGACCTGGCGTTCGATCCAGGTGCTGCGCCGCCACTGGGCGCGCGGCTACAGCGTGCTCGAGCGGCCCGAGACCACGCTGGCCACCGACTGACCAGCCACCAAGCACCGAACCTTCATGCTGAAAATCTTCTTCCTGGTCTTCATGGCCGGCGGCATTCCGGTGGCCGTTGCGATGGCGGGCGCCTCGCTCGCCTATATCCTCTGGTCGGGCGACCTGCCGCCTTTTGTCGTGATCCACCGCATGGTCAGCGGCATCGACAGTTTTCCGCTGCTCGCGGTGCCGTTTTTCATCCTGGCCGGCAACCTGATGAACAACGCCGGCATCACCACGCGCATCTTCAACTTCGCGATGGCGCTGGTCGGCTGGTTGCGCGGCGGGTTGGGGCATGTCAACGTGCTGGCCTCCGTGATCTTTGCCGGCATGAGCGGCACCGCGATTGCGGACGCCGCGGGCCTGGGCACGATCGAGATCAAGGCGATGAAGGAGCACGGCTATCCGGTCGAGTTCGCGGTCGGCGTGACGGCGGCTTCGGCCACGCTGGGACCGATCATCCCGCCGAGCCTGCCCTTCGTGATCTACGGAATGATGGCCAACGCCTCGGTCGGCGCGCTGTTTCTGGCCGGCATCCTGCCCGGAGCGCTGCTGACGATTTTGATGATGCTCACCGTGAGCTACTACGCCTACAAGAACCAGTGGGGTGGAGACGTCAAATTTTCGAGCACGAAGTTCTTCAAGGCGATGGTCGAGCTGCTGGTGGTGATCGCGTGGCCGCTGCTGCTGTGGGTGCTCGTGGTCAAGCTCGGCAGCCCGCCGCGCTGGACTGTGTTCGGCGGCTTTGCGGCGCTGTTTCTGATCGACCGCCTCTTTCGCTTCCAGGCGCTGTTGCCGATCATGACGCCGGTGCTGCTGATCGGCGGCATGACGACCGGCCTGTTCACGCCCACCGAAGGCGCGATCGCTGCGTGCGTGTGGGCGATGATCCTCGGGCTGGCCTGGTACCGCACGTTGACTTGGAAGATGTTCGTCAAGGTGTGTCTCGATACGGTGGAGACCACCAGCACGGTGCTGTTCATCGTGGCCGCCGCGTCGATCTTCGGCTGGATGCTGACCGCCACCGGCGTCACCACCGACATCGCGGCCTGGGTGCTCGGCGTCACCGACCAGGCGTGGGTGTTCTTGCTGCTCGCGAATCTGCTGATGCTGTTCGTCGGCTGCTTCCTCGAGCCCACGGCCGCCATCACCATCCTCGTGCCGATCCTGCTGCCTATCGCCGTGCATCTGGGCATCGATCCGGTGCACTTCGGTCTGGTGATGGTGCTGAACCTGATGATCGGCCTGCTGCATCCGCCGATGGGCATGGTGTTGTTCGTGCTCGCGCGGATTGCCAACCTGAGCTTCGAGCGCACGACAATGGCGATCCTGCCGTGGCTCGCGCCGCTGTTGCTGGCGTTGGGCGTGATCACTTATGTGCCCGCGCTGGTGCTGTGGCTTCCGAAACTATTGATGCACTGACGAATCGACCCACCATGTTGACCGAAACCATCACCCCGATCGCTTCCTTCATCCGCCTGCACGCTGCCGACGACGTGGTGATCGCGCGCAGCCAGCTGGTCGGCGGCGCCGCGATCGAGGACTTCAAGGTGCGCGGCCTGATCCCGGCCGGCCACAAGGTGGCTGCACGCGATATCGCAGCCGGCGACCCGGTGCGCCGCTACAACCAGATCATCGGGTTTGCAAAACAGCCGGTTGCCGCCGGCGAGCATGTGCACACGCACAACCTCGGGATGGGCGAGAACAAGGGCGACTTCGCGCGCGATTACGCGATCGGCGCCGATGTGAAGCCCGAGGCGCCGCGGCGCGAAGCGACCTTCATGGGCTACCGGCGCGACGATGGCCGCGTGGCCACACGCAACTACCTCGGCATCCTGTCGAGCGTGAACTGTTCCGCTACGGCCGCGCGCGCGATCGCCGATCATTTCTCGCGCCAGACGAATCCAGCCGCGCTCGAAGCGTTCCCGAACGTGGACGGCGTGGTCGCGCTTACGCACGGCACCGGCTGCGGCATGGACACCGAAGGCCTGGGCATGCAGGTGCTGCAGCGGGTCCTCGCGGGGTACGCCACGCATCCGAACTTCGCGGGCGTGCTCGTGATCGGTCTGGGCTGCGAAGCGAACCAGTTGAACGCGTGGCTCGCGCACAGCAGCTTGCGCGAGGGCGAATCGCTCAAAGTCTTCAGCATCCAGGACACCGGCGGCACGAAGAAGACGGTGGACAAGGGCATCGCGCTGATCAACGAGATGCTGCCGGCCGCGAACCGCGCCGAGCGCACGCCGTGCAGCGCCGCGCACATCACGATCGGCCTGCAGTGCGGCGGCTCGGACGGGTATTCGGGCATCAGCGCGAACCCGGCGCTCGGTGCCGCCGTCGATTTGCTCGTCGCGCACGGTGGCAGCGCGATCCTGTCGGAGACGCCCGAGGTGTACGGCGCCGAACACCTGCTCACGCGCCGCGCGGTGGCCCCGGAGATCGGCCAGAAACTGATCGACCGCATCAAGTGGTGGGAGGACTACACGCGCATCAACAACGGCGAGATGAACAACAACCCGTCGCCCGGCAACAAGGCCGGCGGCCTGACGACGATTCTGGAAAAGTCACTTGGCGCGGTGGCCAAGGGCGGCACCACGAATCTGCAGGCGGTCTACGAGTATGCGGAGCCGGTCACGGCCCACGGTTTCGTGTTCATGGACACGCCGGGCTACGACCCGGTCAGCGCGACCGGCCAGGTGGCCGGCGGCGCCAACGTCATCTGCTTTACGACCGGGCGCGGCTCGGCCTACGGTTGCGCGCCCGCGCCGTCCCTGAAGCTCGCGACCAACACCGCGCTGTGGAAGCGGCAGGAAGAGGACATGGATATCAACTGCGGCGAGATCGTCGACGGCGGCGCATCGATCCAGCAGATGGGCCAGCGCATTTTCGAGCTGGTGCTCGCCACTGCGTCCGGCGAGTTGAGCAAGAGCGAGCGGCACGGCTACGGGCAGAACGAATTCGTGCCGTGGCAACTCGGCGCCGTCATGTGACACCCCCAGCCTTCGCTCCCTGGGGGCGGCGCCAGCGGCCCGGCAAAGCCGGCTGCGCGGCGCCTGCTGGTGAAGGCAGCTCGGATTTTTGGCAAGCGGTGGTGGGCTGCAGACACCGCAACTTCACCGCATATCGAGGAAATTTTTGATGTCCAAACTGATTCCGGCGCAGCAACTGCAAGCGCAGGTCGCTTCCATTTTGGTAGCAGCGGGCGCTCGGCCCAACGAGGCCGACCAGGTTGCCGGCAACCTCGTGATGGCGAACCTGTCCGGCCACGACTCGCACGGCGTCGGCATGTTGCCGCGTTATGTCGATGCGATCCGCGAAGGCGGGTTGAAGCCGCAGGCGGCGGTGCAGGTCAAGGTCGACATCGGCACCATGCTTGCGCTGGATGGCGACCGGGGCTTCGGCCAGGTGGTCGGCGTGCAGGCGATGGAACTTGCCATCGAGCGCACCAAAGCGCATGGCAGCTGCATCATGACTTTGGGCAACGCACACCATCTGGGGCGCATCGGCCACTTCGCCGAAATGGCGGCTGCACAGGACCTGGTCGCGCTGCATTTCGTGAACGTGCTGTCGCGCCCGGTGGTGGCACCCTGGGGCGGCGGCGACGGACGCTTCGGCACGAATCCGTGCTGCATCGGCATTCCGATTGCCGGCGAAGAACCGTTCGTGCTCGACTTCGCGACCAGCCGCGTGGCGCAAGGCAAGATGCGCGTCGCGCACAACAAGGGCGTGCAGGTGCCGCCGGGACATCTGATCGACGAACACGGCGCGCCGACGACGGTGCCCGGCGTCGTGGTGGTGCCGCAGAGCAACGGCCTGTACGGCGCGCTGATGACGTTCGGCGAACACAAAGGTTACGGCATGGCGGTGGCGTGCGAGCTGCTCGGCGGGGCGTTGAGCGGCGGCGGCACCTGGCACCAGCCGGCGGATGCGCGGCGCGCGGTGTTGAACGGCATGCTGTGCGTGCTGATCGATCCGGCCAAGCTCGGCACGCAGGAAAAATTCGAGCAGGAGACCGCTGCGTTCATCGACTGGCTGCAGGAAGCTCCTGCCGGCACCGGCTTCGACCGCGTGCGCATCGCCGGCGAGCCCGAGCGCGAAGCGCGCAAGCAGCGCAAGGTGGCCGGTATCGAAGTCGACGACGCGACCTGGGCCGAGATCGTGCGGTCGTCCGAGCAGGTCGGCGCACCGATCGCGAACTGAGCGGTTTGCCATGCCGGCTGCAAAGGGCAGGCAGGTGCCTTCGCCGCTTGCGCGAACGAGGAAGGGGGCTGGGTCACTCGATCGCCCAGGGCGGCAACCTTGTGCCGAGGCTCGCACAGACACACGGCAGCCACCAGGGCCGGGGCACGCACCGAACGCCACGCGCGCGTGCCAACGGCCGATCTGCACGGCACCGACTGCACGGTCAGCGGTCTCGGCATGGCTGCAACCGCCGGCCCTGCGCGGCAGGCACAGCCGTCGACACCACGGACAGCCGCGCCCGCTTTGACGCGGTGCTTCGCAGGAGCATTTTTGATCGAGTGCAATGGCCCTCGCAACGAAATGCCGACCGACCTCTGATGCACAGAGCGGCTGCCGCCACTCCCACGCCGGTCACAACCCG
Source organism: uncultured beta proteobacterium (assembly GCA_963761295.1). Taxonomy (GTDB): domain Bacteria; phylum Pseudomonadota; class Gammaproteobacteria; order Burkholderiales; family Burkholderiaceae_C; genus JBBPYC01. The sequence continues at coordinate 197,809 of CAVXGG010000015.1, read as the reverse complement.
CGCACGCAAAAGTCGTGACGTTGCTGGTTGCGTCCAGACAGCCCTCGCAGAAGACTCGATGGACTTTCCCTTTCTCCGTGCGTTGCCCCACAGCCGCAGCGACGGTGGCAACCGGGGAAGGGATGAACCCGGGCGCTTCGTGCAATGGACAAACGCAGATTTCCGGGCCTCCTCGCAGCGGGCGCGACTTCGGCGCACGGATGGGCGCAGTCGCGCGATCACCAGCCCGCCTGGTGTCTGAGCGAGCGACGCCGCGCAGGCGCTGCACGCTCAGAAGCGCGCCTCAGCTCGAGCGGATCATCGTGCCGAACGCCTGATCGCTCAAGATCTCGAGCAGCAGCGCGTGCGGCACGCGGCCGTCGATGATGTGGACCGAGTTGACGCCGTTCTTCGCGGCATCCAGCGCGCCCGCGATCTTGGGCAGCATGCCGCCGGACAGCGTACCGTCGGCGAACAGCTCGTCGATGCGCTGCGCGGACAGATCGGTCAGCAGCTTGCCCTGCTTGTCGAGCACGCCGGGCGTGTTCGTCAGCAGCACGAGTTTTTCCGCGCGCAGCACGGTGGCGAGCTTGCCGGCCACCACGTCGGCGTTGATGTTGTAGCTTTCGTTCTGTTCGCCGTAGCCGAGCGGGCTGATCACGGGGATGAACGCGTCGTCCTGCAGTGCCTTGACCACGCCGGGGTCGATCGCTTCGATGTCACCGACCCAGCCGATGTCGTGCTCTTTCGAAGGGTCCGTCGCATCCGCCAGGCGCAGCTTCCTGGCGCGGATCAGCCCGCCGTCGCGCCCGGTCAGGCCGACCGCCTTGCCACCGGCTTGGTTGATCAGGCCGACGATGTCCTGCTGCACTTCGCCGGCCAGCACCCATTCGACGACCTCCATCGTCTCGGTGTCGGTCACGCGCATGCCTTGGATGAATTCGCCCTTCTTGCCCAGGCGCTTCAATGCCGCTTCGATCTGCGGGCCGCCCCCGTGCACCACCACCGGGTTCATGCCGACGAGTTTGAGCAGCACCACGTCTTCGGCGAAGTCGGCCTGCAAGGCCGGATCGGTCATCGCGTTGCCGCCGTACTTGATGACGATGGTCTTGCCGTGAAAGCGCCGGATGTAGGGCAGCGCCTGGGCCAGGATTTCGGCGCGGTCGCGCGGGGCGATGTCTAGCGGGTCGGTCATGAGGCGGTCGGGGTGAGCGGGAGAAAAAGGGATGAATCCGGAGCGCTTCACTCGGCAGGAGTCGTGCGACGGGTAATTTTGCCGCAGGCTTCGATCGACCAGAAGGATCGTGCCGGTTGCCTGCCGGGAACCGGTGCGTTTTGTGCCGTGCGCGCGATGCTGGCCGCGTCAGCGCGAATCTTCCTTCGCCCGCCGCACCGCCGCCCGCTGCCGCTTCGACAACCAGCGCGGCACGCGAAAGCGCACGATCGCCACATAAATCCAGATGTAGGTCACGACGAACAGCGTGGTGAAGACGATCAGCACTCCCGTGTTGCGCCAGAACAGCACGGCCGGCGCCACCGTCAGCAGCGTGAAGCCCCACAGGTACGGCGAGGTTCGGTTGTTGCGCACCAGCAGCATGCGCACCTCGTCGTCGTCGAGCACGCCGCGCACGATGCGGCGGAAGATCAGCTGGTGGAAATGCAGCGCGTCCGCCACGCCCGGCGATACGCCGCGCGCCACCTTGCGGTAGATGGAGAACAGCGTCTCCCAGACCGGGTAGATCAGCAGCAGCACCGGGAACCACGGCGACACCTCGATGTGCCGCTGCACCAGCACGATGCTGGCGAGTGCGATCGTCACGCCCCACAGGTACGCGCCGCCGTCGCCCGCGAAGATCAGCCCGCGCGGGTAGTTCCAGACCAGAAAGCCGCCCGTCGCCCCGGCCAGACACAGCACCAGCGCAGCCAGCTGCCGGTCCCCCACCTGCAGCGCGACGTGCGCAAGCGCCAGGCACACGATCATCGCGACCGTGCCGGCCAGCCCGTTGTAGCCGTCGATGATGTTGAACGCGTGCGGCAGACCCGTGAGCGCGAGCACCGCGAGCAGCGGCGGCAGCAGCGGCACCGACATCCAGAGCCGGTCCACCGCGTCGAAGCCGAGCCGGGAGATCTCCAGATCGAACAGCCACCATGCGGCCAGGCCGGACACCAGCGTCAGCAGCAGCCGCCACTTGACACGCAGCCGCTGCGTCAGGTCCTCGTAGAACCCGCCCAACACGGTCGGCAACAGCATCAACAAAAACGAGCCGAAGATGCGCGTGCCGAGTTCGACGTTCGGATCGAGTCCGGCCACGCGCGACAGCAGCGAGATCGCCAGGCTCACCACCAGCCCGATCAGCATCGCCACCCCGCCGAGCCGCGGCACATGCCCGATGTGAAAGCGCTGCGGCGCCTCCTGCGGATAGTGCCGCGCATGCCGGCGTGCAAAGCGCAGCATCGCCAGGGAAATGACGAACGACAGCATGAAGCCGACAAAGATCAACAAGACCACGGGCTGTTGCTGGTTGCTTTTGCGGGGAAATTTCTGGATCGACCGGAGGCCAACCTCCGAGCGTCCGATGCACCGCGCAGCATGCAGTTGTGCAACTTGCGGAGAGGCCCGATCGGCGCACGGGAAAAGTGCGGGCAGTTTAACCCTGCACCTGTTTGGGACGACCGGCCCAGAGCCACCTTGCAGCACCTCATGCCATCATCAATCCCATGAGCCCTTCCACCGATTCCAACTCCGCGTCGCCCGCCACCCGCGTCAGCCTGATCGGCGCGCCGACCGACATCGGCGCCGGCAGCCGCGGCGCGAGCATGGGGCCGGAAGCGCTGCGCGTGGCCGACCTTGCCGAACGGCTGGCCGCGCTTGGTCTGACCGTGCACGACACCGGCAACCTGCGCGGCCCCGACAACCCCTGGCAGCCCGCGCAGGACGGCCACCGGCATCTGCCCGAAGTGGCTGTCTGGTGCCAACTGGTCTACGACGCGACCCGCGCCGAACTCGCGCAAGGCGCGCTGCCCGTGCTGCTCGGTGGCGATCACAGTCTCGCGATCGGCTCGATCGGCGCCGTCGCCGAGCATTGCCGCGCGAAGAATCGCAGCTTGCGCGTGCTGTGGCTCGACGCGCACGCCGACTTCAACACCGCGGCGCTGACTCCGAGCGGCAACACGCACGGCATGCCGCTCGCGTGCCTGTGCGGCAACGGCCCGCCCGAGCTGGTCGGCATCGGCGGCCATTCGGCGGCCCAGCCCGCGTTGCGCGCGAGCCAAGTCCGCCAGCTCGGCATCCGCAGCGTGGACGCGGGCGAGAAAGCGCTGGTGCACGCGACCGGCATCGACGTCTACGACATGCGTTACATCGATGAGAACGGCATGCGCCTGACGATGGTGCAGGCGTTGGCCGACATGGACGCGGGCACGCACCTGCACGTGAGCTTCGACGTCGATTTTCTGGATGCCGACATCGCACCCGGCGTCGGCACCACGGTGCGCGGCGGCCCGACTTATCGCGAGGCGCAGCTCTGCATGGAGATGATTGCCGACAGCGGCCGCCTGGGCTCGCTCGACATCATGGAGCTGAACCCCGCGCTCGACGTGCGCAACCGCACCGCCGAGATTGCGGTGGAACTGGTGGAGAGCCTGTTCGGCAAGAGCACGTTGATGCGGCATAGCAGGACTTGAGCCGACGCGGGCAACAGGGCAGCCGACTTTGAAACCGGCCGCCGCGATGGAGCAAAGCACGCCGACTCGGCAACATGTCCCGGCCGGCTGGTTTCCTCCGGCGCCCTGGCTGCGAAAAGGCCTCCGCGTCGCTCTGGAAGTGGCGACGGCAACCGCGGCAGCCTCCCAACTCGGGAACATCGCTTGCAGTCGGTGAGTCCACCCTCCACACAACGCCAAAGAAGGAGAGTCAGACAAATGAACCCGCAACCCGCTGCGCTGCGCCGCGCGAACGCCAGACGAACCGCCGTCTTCGGATTGACCGGGCTGCTCGTGCTGTCGCTGTCAACACCGCTGCAGGCGCAGAGCCACAACAAGTCCGTTGGCGGCTACACCCTGCGCAGCAGCGTGGCGCCCACCACCGCCGTCGCCGAAAGCGCCCTTGCGAGCTATGGGATCGAACCGGCGCCCCGCCGTGCGTTGCTGGACGTCGTGGTGCTGAAGAACAAAAAACAGGGCGTGGGCTCTACGGTGCTGGCCGACGTCGAAGCGCATGCACGCACATTGGCCGGAATGGAGCGCCCGATCGACCTGCGCAGCGCCAGCGCCAACGGCCGCACGTCCTATGTCGGTGTGTTCGAGCATGCGGCCGGCGAGGTACTGGATTTCGAGATCGTCGCGGTACCGGAAGGCACCGACCAGAAGATCGTGCTGCGCTACCAGGACAAGATGCGGCCCTGAACGAAAACGCGTCTGCCCCTCGTGCGCGCCACGACCGGCGCCGATGCATCGATTCCGAGCGGCTCGCCGACCGATGCCGTCATCCACCAAGACTGTCCTGAAAGGAATTTTCATGAACTTGATGCCAACACATCGCCGACCTTTGATCGGTGTACTGACCGCCTGCGCATCCGTGGCAGCCAGCGCCCAGATGCCGCCGGACCCCGGGAATGGCGCGCCGGGGACGGCTCCGTCCGCGATCCGGGCGCCTTTGAGCCCAGAGGCTGCGGAAAGCGCCTTGAAAGCGCGGCACCTGGTCACCGAGGCGGTCCAGGTCATCGGCAGGCTCAAGCAGGAAGCGCGCACGGCCGAGTTGCTGCAGCAGGCCAAAGGCATCTTCCTCGTGCCTGGGTATGGCAGCGTTTCGCTGGTGTCGCAGGGCGGCCCGGGTGTGCTGACGACCCGCGCCGATGGTGGCGCCTGGAGCAACCCGGTCTTCTACACGCTGGCCGGCCTCAGCGTCGGCTCCAAAACCGGGCGCCCCGTCGGGCCAGTGGTGCTGTTCCTGATGACGCAGAACGCGGTCGACGCATTCCGGACAAACAGCGACTTCTCGCTCGAACGCGAGGCCGGCCTGACGATCGCGAACATCGCACGCCGGGCCAGCACGGGCAATAAATCGGTGCGGGACGTCATCACATGGTCGGGCGCCGAAGGCCCGTTTGCGGGCGCCTCGGCCGGCGTGACCGATGTGAAGCTCGATCGTGCCGCCACCTACGCCTACTACGGCCTGCCGACCGTGGCGCCTGCGCAGGTGTTCGATGGAACGGTGGCGAATCCGTATTCGAATGTGTTGGGGACGGTGCTGAGCCGGTGAGTGGCAGCGGCTGATGGCATGGGGTGAGCTGCAACAGCCGCCGCGCTTGTCGGCCTTGCCTGCGCACGGAGCCGCCCTGGTACGGCAAGCGCGAGATCCGATGCACCCCCCGAGCCGGCTAACGATGACCCGCACCGATTTCAAGAGCAACTCGTAGTAGACCGATGTTTCAACCGGTCATCTGGGAGTTGGGCATGCGGACATGGCCGGTACAGGATGCGAAAGTGCGATTCAGCGAACTGCTCGTGTCCTGTATCGCGGATGGGCCCAATTGGTCGCCAAGCGCGGCATCGAAGCCGCTGTCCCGGTGCCGATGCAAGCGTGGCACCAATTGCAAGCCGCTGCACGACCTGCAATCAAGCAACTGCTGCTGTCCGAAGAAGCCGACATCCATATTTCGGCATTGACGGGGAGCGAAATTCAGGAGGCACCCCACAATCCATCTGAGAAAAACAGAGTTTGATTTCAACGCAGGCGCAAGAACGAGAAGCAAGAGACAAGGCCCAAGCCCGAGTTGCGCATTTCGCTATTGATTCGGCAGCCTCCAGCGGACACCAGACCCACTTCCGCATGATCGATAAGCAAGCGTCGCCAAATCCGCCAATTTCTCCCGCTATAGACGCCGTAACAAGCGCTACGCTAACAAACACACATGGTTTGGAGCGGGCGGTGACATGGCTACCTTGATCCCGGCGCTGGGCAGCTGCACCGCGCGCATGACTTCCGGCGAGCGTCGGCTGGCCGAGCGGCTCGAGCAAAAGCTCGAGGACGATTACCTGCTCTGGTATGACGTGCCTATTGGACCGAAGCAGACCCATCCCGACTTCGTCGTGCTGCATCCGCGCCGCGGCGCGTTGATTCTGGAGACCAAGGACTGGCGGCTGAACACCGTCCGCAAGGCCACGCGGGAGTACTTCGAGATTGCGCCGGACGGGCAGCGCAAAACGGTGATGAATCCGCTGCAGCAGGCGCGCCACTGCGCCATCCAGGTCGTCAACGCTCTGGAGCGGGATCCGCAACTGGTGCAGGCCGACGGCCGCCATCAAGGCAAGCTGGCCTTCCCTTGGGGCCACGGCGTGGTGTTCACCCGCATCACGCGGAAGGACTTCGATGCGGCCGGCTTGGGCGCGGTGATCGAGCCGCACCGCGCCATCTGCCAGGACGAAATGTTCGACGACGTGGACGCCGAAGCGTTTCAGCAACGGCTTTGGGACATGTTTCCCCATGCCTTCGGCGGCGCCCTGTCCATGCCCCAGCTCGACCGCGTGCGCTGGAACCTGTTCCCGGAGGTTCGCGTGGCCGTACAGGCCACGCTGTTCGATGACACCTTGGATGCAGCAGACGCCGTCGACCAACGGGCCAACGACGAAGCCGCCGCCGAGTTGCCCACCATCATGCGCGTGATGGACCTGCAACAAGAGCAGCTCGCGCGCAGCCTGGGCGATGGCCACCGCGTGATCCACGGCGTGGCGGGCTCAGGCAAAACCATGATCCTTGGCTACCGCGCCGAATATCTGGCCAAAGCTTGCACGCCCGCCAGCAAACCCATCCTGATCCTCTGCTTCAACGAGCCATTGGGCGTCAAGCTCGCCAGCCTGATCGATGCCAGGGGATTGAGCGACCGGGTGCATGTGCGGCACTTTCACAAGTGGTGCCGTCAGCAGTTGGTGGCGTATGGGCAGGCACTGCCGGCGGACAACCTGCCGACTACCGCCAAGATGATCGACATGGTGGACCGCGTAATTCGCGCGGTGGATCGCAGCCAGATCCCTGGCGGCCAATACCAGGCCGTGATGATCGACGAAGGCCACGACTTCGCGCCCGAATGGCTCAAGCTCGTCACCCAGATGGTGGACCCCGCCACCAACAGCCTGCTGGTGCTGTATGACGATGCGCAAAACATCAACAAGCTCACGCGCAGCAAGCAGTTCAGCTTCAAGAGCGTGGGCATCCAGGCGCAGGGCCGCACCACCATCCTGAGGATCAACTACCGCAACACTCGCCAGATCCTGCACACCGCCAGCCTGGTGGCCGCCGACCTGTTGACGGCGGAAGACAAGGACGAAGACGGCATTCCGCTCGTCAAACCCATCAGCTGCGGGCGCGACGGCGAAGCCCCCGTCTTCATCAAACTCCCCACCCTGCGCGACGAAGCGTTTGCCATTGCCGACCATCTGGCCAGCGCTCACAGAGAAGGCTTTGCCTGGGGTGACATGGCCGTGCTATGCGCCGACTACAAATCCATGGACCTGTGCGCGAGCGCGCTGGCGCAACGCAAGCTGCCGCACCGCGTGCGCAAGCGAAGCGGCGACTACCGCCCCAGCGCAGATGCCATTCAGGTCATGACGATGAAGATCAGCAAAGGGCTGGAATTTCCCGTGGTGGCGCTCCCTGGCGTGGGGCACATGCCATTGCAGGGCGAGGACGAGAACGAAGCGGCGCGGGTGCTTTATGTGGCAGCGACGCGGGCCACGCAGAGGCTGGTCATGGGGGTGGGTGGACCATCGACTTTTGCAAGCCGGCTTTGATGCACCATCAACCGCAGCAGATCACAAGCATGCGCATAGACGCTTGACGCTTACACAGCAGACGGCGCACATGGCTGCTCATCAGTAGCGCTCCAGCCACTACAACAACACCGGCGCATCCGGCAGTTCGTTGCTGTCCGCCTGATCGCGCCCGAGCGGAAACTCCCGCACCAGCACCGCCGACACTTCCTCCAGCGCGGTCGTCAGCCCGTCCTCGTACTTCCCCGCCTTCAGCGCATCCGACAGGTGCGCCACCATCCCGGCCCACTCTTCGGTGCCCACTTTGCGGGCAATCCCCCGGTCCGCCACCAGCTCGATCCGGTGTTCGGCCAGCAGCAGATAAATAAGCACCCCGTTCTTCTGCTCCGTGTCCCAGACCCGCAGCTTGGAAAACATCATCACGGCCCGGTCGCGCGCGTCCAGGTTTTGCCAGATATAGCTTGCGGGCAATCCAGCCTCGACACAGATGCGGATTTCGCCGCTGTGGCGCTTTTCACTGGCGGCCACCCTGGCGGTCAGGCGCTCGAGCACGTCGGGCGGCAGTGCGCGCTGGCTGTCGGATTCGTCGAGCCAGCGGTGTCTGAGCAGGCGCAGCCAACGGGATTGCGTGGGCTTCGGCGTGGACGTGTTCATGGTCTTGCTCATCAAGGCTTACCAACTGCCCGACGCGCCACCGCCGCCGAAGTCGCCACCGCCGCCGGAACTGAAGCCCCCACCACCGCCTCCGAAACCCCCGCCGCCAAAACCCCCACCGCCGCGCCCGAAGCCGCCGCTGCCGAGCCCACCGCCCAAGCCGCCGAGCCCGCCCAGGCCGCCGCCACGCGCGCTGCGTCCCCCGCCCCGGGGCCCTGCGGAAGAAAATCCCGAGGCCAGTGCGAACACCCCCCCGGCCATCGCCGCCAGCACCCCGATCACGAGGCTCGAGGTGAACAGCCACGCGAGCACGCCGACCGCCCCGCCGGTCGCCACCGAGCCCAGCTTGCGGCCGAAGAGGCGCCGAAGCACCGCGCCGCCGATCGGCACCGCGAAGAAGAGAAACACCGCGATATCGAACCACTGGAAGCCGCCGGGGCTCGCCGCGCGGGCGTCGCGCTGGGTCTGCCGGGGTGGCGGCAGCGGCTCGCCGTTGACCAGTCCGATCAGGCGGTCCACCCCGGCGTCGACGCCGCCGGCAAAGTCACCCTGCTTGAAGCGCGGCGTGATCGCTTCCTCGATGATGCGGCTCGCGGCCAGGTCGGGAATCGCGCCTTCGAGCGTCTTGGCAACCGAGATGCGCACGCGCCGGTCGTCCTTGGCGACCAGCAGCAGCACGCCGTCGCCCACTTCCCTGCGACCGATCTTCCAGGTGTTGGCCACGCGCTGCGCGTAGCCGAAGATGTCCTCGGGCGCGGTGGTCGGCACCATCAGCACGACGATCTGCGCGCCCTTGGTTTGCTCGAACGCGGCCAGCTTGGCCTGCAGCGCCTGGCTGGCGGCCGCATCCAGCGTGCCGGTCTGGTCGATCACGCGCGCGGTCAACGCAGGCACTGGCTGCAGGTCCTGTGCAAACGCGCTGGTGGCCAGCGCCGCGCCGCACAGCAGCGACGTGGTTATCAGCCATCGCATCGCTACCAAAATCGTAGCTGCAAATGATGATTCCATCAGCGCCCACGGCGCTTTCTTCTTCAAAATAGCCATGCCCATCGGCTTTGCCAGCCGCCTCGGTTGACGCGAGCCACAAGGCATACGCGATCGGCTACTTCGCCGCCGCCGGCACCGGGCTGGAGCCCGTGCCGAAGTCCACCGTCGGCGGGCGCGCGATCTGGCCTTCGTTCTCCACCGTGAAGCCGGCCTTCGGCTCGTAGCTGAAGATCATCGCGGTCAGGTTCGTCGGGAAGCTGCGCGCGAGCACGTTGTACTGCTGCACGTCCTTGATGTAGCGGTTGCGCGCCACGGCGATGCGGTTTTCCGTGCCTTCGAGCTGCACGCGCAGGTCGCTGAACGCCTTGTTCGCCTTCAGGTCCGGATAGCGTTCACTGACCGCCATCAACCGGCTCAACGCGCCGCCGAGTTCGCCCTGCGCGGCCTGGAATTTCTGCATTGCGGCCGGGTCATTCAGCATCTCGGGCGTGACCTGGATCGACGTGGCTTTGGCGCGCGCTTCGATCACGTTGGTCAGCGTGTCCTGCTCGAACTTGGCTTCGCCTTTGACGGTGGCGACGATGTTGGGCACCAGGTCGGCGCGGCGCTGATACTGGTTCAGCACTTCGCTCCACGCCGTCTTGGTCTGCTCGTCGAGCTTCTGAAAGTCGTTGTAGCCGCAGCCGCTCAGTGCGCCGATGCACAGCGCGATCCACAGCATCGATAGCCAGCGTTTCATGGGGATGGTTCCTTTAATTTGTAGCGGTGCCATGCGGGCCAGCGACATTGCATGGGTCGAAGCGCGTGGAAGGTAGCACAGTCGCCCGGCGGGGCCTGCCCGGCTGCCCCGCCGGGCCGTGCAACGGGCCACCGCATCGCAAGCCGGCCCACTACCGGGCGGTTCGCTGAACCCGCGGGATGCGGACCGCATGACGCAGGCGCTGCGCGACCTTTCCCGCTTCGCGACCGGAAGCCACTCGGGCGCACGCTCGGCAGCGCTGCGGCAGCGCCCGCACGCGCAGATCACGCGGCGACGCGATCGACCTGCTGCGCGATGCCAGCCTGCCGGGTCCGGTCTCACCCTCGCTTCCTGAAGGTCACGACCCGCCAGAGATAGGCGACCAGCGCCACGCCGACGATGACTTTGGAGACCGGATCGAGCCACTGCGCGACGCGGTCGTACTGGTTTTCGAGCAGATAGCCGAGCGCCACCAGCGCGCCGACCCAAAGCATCGAGCCCGCGACCGACCACAGCAGAAAACGCGGCAAGCCCATGCCGACGATGCCTGCCGGCGCCGAGATCACGCTGCGCACCGCGGGCACCATGCGGCCCAGAAACACGGCACGCCCGCCGTGGCGCTGAAACCAATGTTCGGCCCGGTCGATGTCGTCGGGCGACATCGCGAGCCAGCGGCCGTGGCGCCCGGCCCAGGCTTTCAAGCGCTCGACGCTCAGGAATCTTCCGGCGACATACCAGGGCAGCGTGCCGAGCACCGAGCCCACGGTGCCGGCCAGCAGCACGCCGATCCCGTTGAGGTCACCGCGCGCCGCGACGAAGCCGGCGAACGGCATGATGAGTTCGGACGGAATCGGTGGAAACACGTTCTCCAGAATCATCAGCAACGCAACGCCGAGATAGCCCTGCTGGCTAATGAAGTCGATGATCCAATTTGCCATGGAAGGAAACCTGTTCGGGCGGCAGCCACTGTCACCCAGGCGGTGCGGGTGGTGGAGACATTCGTGAGAGTTTCGCAGACCCAGCGTCGTGGCCGGCGGGCGGGCTCTTCGCGCGGCGTGATGCGGCCGTGCCGGCTCTTCGAGCGCCTGAAGTGGCGGGTGTGATTACATCGCATCGCGCGCGCCGCGCGGACCGGTTCTTCAGACGACGCAATCGAGCAGGGCCTGACGGGCTCGGCGGGTGCTGTCGGCAGGTCAGGCGCTGGTTACCATTCACCCGGCCCTTCTTGCCTGCGGGCCTTCGTGGGCAGGCAGCTCAGCGCGAACTTCCGATCGAATTTTTTGTCAGATGCCTTCCACGCCTGCTCGGACATCGTCCGCCTTTGCCGCCACCCCACGCGCCATGCCGCGTGCGTCGGTCGTGCTCGGCATCTTCGTCGTGCTTGCAGCACTCGTCTGGTCCGGCCTGCACCCGTTCGACCGCGGCACTTGGTGGATGGAAGTCGTTCCGGTGCTGATCGTGCTGCCGGTGCTGGTGCTCGGCCGCAACCGCTGGCCGCTGACCACGCTGGTCTGCATCGGTTTGTGCGTGCACGCGCTGATCCTGATCCTGGGCGGCGCCTACAGCTATGCGCGCGTGCCGCTGGGTTTCTGGATCGCCGATGTGCTGGCGCTTTCGCGCAATCCGTACGACAAGATCGGGCACCTTGCGCAGGGCTTCGTGCCCGCGCTGCTCGCGCGTGAGATTCTGATACGCGGCGGCCACGTGCAGGGTCGCAGGATGCTCGCGTTCCTGGTGCTGTGCATCGCGCTGGCCGTGAGCGCGGTCTACGAGCTGATCGAATGGGGTGCGGCGCTCGCGTTGGGCCAGGGCGCAGACGAGTTTCTCGGCACGCAGGGCGATCCGTTCGATACGCAGTCGGACATTTTCTTCGCGCTGATCGGCGCGTCGCTGGCGCTGCTGCTGTTCTCGCGGCTGCACGACCGGCAGATCGATCGGGCGATGCAGCGCGAGCGGCTGGCCGGACGGCGCTGAATTGCCTGCTGTGCCTGTCTGTCGTGGCTGCGCTTTCTCCGGTTGATCCGATGAACTACGAAGCGCCTCGCTGGCTTGCCGGCGGCCATCTTCAGACGATCTGGCCGGCGGTGTACTTGCGGCACCGCCCGCTCGGCACGCCACTCGCGCTGCGGCGCGAACGCTGGGACACGCCGGACGGCGACTTCATCGACGTCGACTGGCTCGCGGAGTTGCCGCTCGCCGCGGACAGCTCCCACGCAGGCACGCCCGAGCGCCCGCTGCTGGTCATGTTCCACGGCCTCGAGGGATCATCCACCAGCCACTACGCACGCGCGTTCGCGCGCGACGCGGCGCAGCGCGGCTGGGCGTTCGCGCTGCCGCACTTCCGCGGCTGCAGCGGGGAGCTGAACCGGCTGCCACGCGCCTACCACTCGGGCGACCATGCGGAGATCGACTGGGTGCTGCGGCGCTTGTCAGCGCAGCACGCCGGGCCGCTGCTCGTCGTCGGGGTTTCGCTGGGCGGCAACGCGTTGATGCTGTGGGCCGGGCTGCAGGGTGCCGGGGCCTCGAAGGTGGTGAGCGCGGCAGCGGCAATCTGCGCGCCGCTTGACCTGGCGGCGGCCGGCCATGCGATCGGGCGCGGTTTCGGGCGGCGCAGCTACACGCCGATGTTCCTGAAGACGATGAAGCACAAGGCGCTCTTGAAGCTCAAGCAGTTTCCGGGTCTGTTCGATGCGAAGGTGCTCGCGGCGGCGCGCACGCTGCATCGGTTCGACGATGTGTTCACTGCGCCGCTGCATGGTTTCGACGGCGTCGATGATTACTGGGCGCGCGCATCGGCTAAGCCGCATCTTGCAAAGATCGCGTTGCCGACGCTGCTGGTCAATTCGCTCAATGATCCGTTCGTGCCGGCTGCGTCGTTGCCCGGGCCCGATGACGTCAGCGACCACGTCACGCTGTGGCAGCCGCGCGAAGGCGGCCACGTCGGCTTTGCGCAAGGCCGCTTGGGCCTCGGGCTCGGCGCGCTGCCGCAATCGGTGAACAACTGGCTTGCCACTTTCGCTTCTGTGCACGCCGATCGATCCGCTCAAAGCGAAGGCACCGAAGCCCTTTAGGGAAGCATCCCCCGCCGTCGGACCATGAAAGCAGGTCCGCAGCCTCGGTCGTGATGGCTTTGGCCACGCCGGCGGGCGAACCGTCGGCGTTCATCGACATCACGTGCAGGCGCGAATCCATGATGAACGCGACCTGTTTGCCGTCCGGCGAGCATGCGGCCGCGCCTTCGCCGCGAGCGGAGACTTGTTGCGGCGCGGCGGCCAGCGGGTGGAACGTGCCGGTCTTCGCCGCCAGATCGATCACGCGCAGCTTGTTGTAGCCCTCGCGGAATCGGTTGTTGATCGCCTCGTTGTCGACCAGCACGATCTTCGCGCTGTCGGCCGTCCAGTTCGGCGTGCTGACCTGACGGCTGACCTGCGGGATGACGACCTGCGCGATCTTGGCGGCGATGTTCCAGAGTTCGAGTTGGCCGGAAGCCCGTGGTGTAGGCGATTCGGTCACCGCACGGCGACATCTCCGGCGTGACCATCGACTTCGCGGCAATCGCGCCGAGCCGCTTGCGCGCCTTGCGCGCGACGTCGATCGGGTCGATCGCAAGCGAGCCGGCATTTGCGCGCTCGCTCGAAAAGTACACGGCCGCGCCGTCGGCGTCCACTGCGGGTTGCCGTCGCGGTCGCGGTCGTTCGTCAGGCGCACGGGCGCCTCGCCGATCTTCATGACCCAGAGGGCGTTGAGCGCGACGAACACCACGCACTTGCCGTCGGGCGAAAGCGCTGGCGCGCTGATGCCGGTGACCGGCTGCGGGCCCATGCGGTCGAACTGGTGGTCCTTGACCTTGTTGAACACCGGGCGGCGCACCGTGAGGTTCGCGCTGAAGGCGACCTCGCCCGCGCTGGCCCCGGCGGCATCCCGGATGCGAATCTTGCCGTCGGATGTATAGACGAAGCGGCCGTCGGGCAGCCAGCGCACCGGAAACGGAAACAGGTCTTCGCTGCCGGACACGAGGTTGCCGCGCGCGTTCAGCACGCGCTCGGGCGTCGGTCGACGAGCGATGCGCCTTCCGACGTCTAACTCGGTGTGGTGCCGGGGCCGATCAGGGTGCGCGCGCCGCCGGTGGCCGGCACGCTGTAGAGATTGTTGGTGTCGACCAGTGCGATCTTCAACCCGTCGGGCGACAAGACGGGATTGCTTTCCGCGCTCCGGGCCGGTGGTGACCTGCGTGAGGCTTCCAGGCGGGTTCGCGGTCGTCGAAGAGGCTCGGTGGTCACCTCGCGCGCGTTGGCGCCGTTCGGCTCGATGGTCCAGATGTGGTAGTTGCCGTCTTGCGTGTAATTTTCTGGAACGCGATCCGCTTGCCGTCCGGCGACCAAACCGGCGCGGTCGGCTCCATCGTCCACGGCGTGATGCGCACCGCAGCGCCGCCGCCGATCGGCACCACCCACAGTGCGCCCCTGCATCGTGAAAACGATTTGCTTGCCGTCCGGCGACGGCGCGGCGACCTTGTTCCCACCCTCGTGCAGTTCGACGGTTACGTGTTTTACCGAACCCGTCAGATTGCTTGTCTGGGCAACCGGCATCGCAGCCGGCGTGCCGCCCGCATCGCCGTTGTCGCCGCCAAATCCCGTCAGCAGCATGGTGGCCACCACGTCGGTCGTCAGAGGCCCGGTAGGTGGGACGGGCACGGGGTTGTACTTATCGGCAAGCATGGCTTGGTCTCCTGTCGAGTGGTTGGTAATCGACGAGCACCATTTGAATTTCCGCATTGATCGAGACGCCCACGCGGCGAATTCTTATAGAGCAGCGCGATGTAGGTGACAAGTCGCCCGCCGCAGCCCGGAAACAATTGGCCCAGCGGTAAGGTGGGTGGACGGTTTGTGCGTGAGACATGCAGCGCTCCCGCAGGCGGCAGGCACCCGGACAGATGGACCCGCCGGGTTTCGGCAAAAGACCCGGTTTCAGCCGGTCGGCGTTGCCATGCCGTCCCGGGATGCGGCGACGGCGTCGTAAATAATGGGCCGATCGCGCCGTACAGGCGAGCGCGTTGCGCGCAGCGCATGCGCGCCGTGCGCTTCTTTCATTCCAGTCAACCCGGCACCGCGTGGCATGACACCCTGGCTGCCGCCGACCGGCACCGCTTATGGATCAGAACAGACCGACCTTCGATGACCTTTTCACCAGCACGACGCGGGCCGAACTGACGCGGCGTACGCAGCGGCTCGGCGGCACGCTGTCGCTGCCGCAGGCGCAACGGCTGGTCGCGCATGCCGACATGCTGGAGCCGGCTGCGCACGCGTTGCGCGTGGCTGTCGTGCATACCTACACGAGCGAACTGCTGAACCCCTGGTTTGCGCTGGAAGCGATGCTGGCTGGGCTCGATGCCATGGTCTACCACGCGCCGCACGGCGTCACCGTGCAGGAGGCGCAGCCCGGCTCGGGGCTGCTTGCGCATCGGCCGGACTTGACCCTGCTGCTGCTGCAGCCGCGCGATCTGCACCCCGGGCTGGCAGCCGGCACGCCGCTGGCTGCGCTGGACGCCGACGCGCAGCAGCAACTGCGCACGGACGTGCTGAAGCGGCTTGCGCCGCTGATCGAGCAGTTCCGCGCGCAGCCGGTTGGGCAAATCGTGCTGACGCTGTTGCCACGCCTGTTCGCTCCCGGCCTGGGCAACTACGACGTGCAGTCCGACGTGTCCGAGCAGGCCTGGTGGGCGGCGCTGAAAGCCGACATCGGCGGCTGGCTGCGGCAATCGGTGCCGGCTGCAAACCTGCTCGATCTGGACGAGGTGGTGCAGCAACTCGGGCGCGACCAGTTCTTCGATCGGCGCTATTGGTATTCCGCGCAGTTTCCGTTTACGCCGACGGCCGCGCGCGAGGTGGCGCGGCGCGTGCTGGCGATCGGTGCGGTGTTGAAGTTTCCGCGCGCCAAGGTAATCGCGCTCGATGCGGACAACACGCTGTGGGGCGGCGTGATTGGCGAAGACGGCATCGACGGCATCGCGCTCGGGCCCGACCATCCGGGCAACGCGTACGTCGATTTTCAGCGTCGGCTGCTCGCGCTGCAGCAGCGCGGCTTCATCCTGGTGCTGTGCAGCAAGAACAACGCGGCCGACCTGGACGAGGTGCTCGAGAAGCATCCGCACCAGTTGCTGCGGCACGAGCACTTCGCCGCCCGACGCGTGAACTGGGAGCCGAAGCCGGACAACCTCGCCGCGCTGGCCGCCGAACTCAACCTGGGGCTCGACAGTTTCGTCTTCGTCGACGACAGCGACCACGAGTGCGAGGCGGTGCGCCGCCAATGGCCGCAGATCGAAGTCGTGCAGACACCTGCGCGCGCGGTCGATGTGCCGGGCTGCCTGGAACGCATTGCGCGTCTCGAGGTGTTGTCCCTCACAGCCGAAGACCGCGCCAAGACCGCGCTGTACGCGCAGGAAAAAAAGCGCCGCGAAGCGAGCGCGAACGCACCCACTGGCGGCGACTTGAACGACTACCTTGCGTCGCTCGAGATGCGGATGCGTGTTGCGTTGAACCCGGCTGCGCAACTCACGCGGCTTGCCCAACTCACGCAAAAGACCAACCAGTTCAATCTGACCACACGCCGCTACGACGAGCAGCAGATGCGCGCCATGCTGGATGCGCAGGATTGGCTGGTTGCGAGTTTCTCGCTGGCCGACACGTTCGGCGACAGCGGCGTGGTGGGCCTCGCGATGTTTCGGCTGCTGGACGCCGAACGCGCCGAGCTCGACACGTTTTTGATGTCGTGCCGCGTGATCGGTCGGCGTGCGGAAGCCGCCTTTTTGCATACGCTGCTGCGGCACCTAGTCGAGCGCGGCGTCCGGCACGTGCGCGCAGCGTTCCTGCCGACTGCAAAGAACGCACTGGCAAGGAATTTCCTCGCAGAACAAGGCTTTACGGCGTCGTGCGATGACCGGCTGAACACCGACCTGCGGGATAATCCACCTTTGGCCGAATCGGCCTTTCCGATCACGGTCACGATCGACTGACAGCCGCGGCGACAGCTCCCGCAGGGTTCACCGCGCCGTTGTCCGACCGCTCGCCTTTTATTTTCCTTTAGTCATGTCCCTGTTCGACAAAGTCCAGCAAGCCATCGCCGCCACCTTGAACGTGCCGGCCACACGCGTCACGCCCACCACGCGGGACGAAGACATTGCGGCCTGGGATTCGCTCGGTCAGGTGAATCTCATGATGGCGCTCGAGCAGACCTTCGACATCTATCTGGACGTGGAAGAATTTCAGAAGCTCAATTCGGTGCCGGCGATTCTTGCCTATCTGGAACAGCAAGGCGCGGCTTGAAACGCCGCACGGAAAGCACGCTGCAGTGAACCTGCTCGAAACCGCATCGGGACTTGCGCTCAAGCACCTGAGCCAGGACCAGGTGGAAGCCTTGCGCACGACGTATTTCGATCTGCGCAAGAAGCTGCATCCGGTGATGCGCAAGGTCTACGGAACGTTCGACGTCGCCGCGTTGCGCGCGCATCTGGACGAGCGCATCGGGCACGACTTCGACGTGCTGATGGTGCACAGCTCGGTGAATCACATGAAGCCGATGTTCACCGACGGCCCACTCGATCTGGTGCGCATGCTGATCGATTTCTGCGGACCCGACCGCACGCTCGCAATGCCGGGTTTTTACTTCGGCGACCCCGCGGCCGGCGGCGCGTTTGCGACATTTCAGCAGCGCCCGCGCTTCGATCTGAAGCGCACGCCGTCGCAGATGGGTCTGGCGACCGAGCTGTTTCGCCGTATGCCAGGGGTGTTGCAAAGCCGCCATCCGGTGTACCGGGTCTCCGCGCTGGGGCCGCTTGCGGCTGAGCTCACGCGTGGTCATGAGCATGCTTTAGGCGCCGCGGGCCGGGGATCACCATTCGACTTCATGGCAGCCCGCAACACGCGGATCATCGGCATCGGTAAGCCGATTCAGGTCATTACGCAAGTGCATCATGCCGAGCAAATTATGGGCGATGAATTTCCAGTTCCGGGGCATTGGGGTAAGCGCCTTGCAATGACCTTGGTGGACGGAAAAGAGGAATTTGCCTTCGAGCTGAACCCAGGACGCATTCCTGATGGTCTCCTTGATGTCTGGAAGCTGCAGCACATCATGACGCCGCAAACGCTGAGTCAATGGCAGTTCCATCACGTGCCGATGTTCAGCACCACGGCCAGCGCAGTCACAACGCAATTGATTGACGCAGCGCGGCGTGGCATCACGTTGTACGCCCAGAGTTGATCTCAAGTGGAGATGGACACTTCGGCGCAGCAGCCCCGGTCGCTCGGTGAAAAATACTTCGGCGCGGAAGACTTGAAGTGGTTCGCGCAAGTTTCGCTCGACCGTAACCCCATTCACACCGATCCGATCGCTGCGCGGCGTCTGCTGACCGGCACTCAGCTTGCGCACGGCTCGCACTTGGTGCTGACCGCGCTGGAACTCGCGCTGGCGCAGAACGTGGTCGCGGCCGGCGTCACGTCGCTCCGGTGCAACTATCCCAATCCAGTGAACGTCGGCGATTGCGTGTGTTTCGTCGCGAGCGCGATGACGGACGGCAGCGTGCAAATTGATGCCAGTGTTCGTGGGCTGCTGTGCTGTCAACTGATCCTTGCTTCGACGCCGTTGCCCCAGGCCGCGGCTCAACCCGGGCTGCCAAGCCAGGGGTCGGGCTGGAGTCGCCTGACTCGACCGTGTGATGAGGCACCGGAGTTTCACTGCGGCAAAAGCTATCCGATCGCGTTGAACGAGGCTGAGTTCGAGCACTGCTTTGCGCATGCGGTTTCGTTCTTCGGGCGGCATACGGTGGCAGCGATTGCAAGCTTCTCGTACATGGTCGGCATGGTCTGCCCCGGTCTGCATTCAATGACTTCATCGCTGCAGCTCGAACTACAGCCAGATGCACCGGTACCCGATACGCTGATCTACCGGATCGACCGGTACGACGCCCGGCTGCGGCTGTTTCACCTCTCGTTCGAGGGCTGCGTGGCCGGCACGCTGAAAGCGTTTTACCGTCCCCCGCCGCAGCGCCAGCCAAGCATGGGGGAGTTGTCGCAGCAGGTGCGGCCAGGTGAATTTGCAGGCAGCCGCTCGTTGGTGATCGGCGGCTCGCGCGGGCTGGGCGAACTCACGGCACGCCTTCTGGCTTCCGGCGGTGGCGAGGTCGTGCTCAGCTACGCGGTAGGGCGCGACGAGGCCGAAGCGCTGTGCACCGAAATCAATGCGGCAACGGACGGACACTGCGAAGCACTGCAGATCGACCTGCTGCGCGACGATTTCGACACACTATCGCTGCCTTGGGCGCGCCTGGACACGGTTTATTTTTTCGCGACGCCCCGGATTTTCAGGAAGAAGGCGGGCTTGTTCGACGCAGCCTTGCTGGCCGAGTTCACGCACTTCTACGTGGACAAGTTCTACGAAATGTGCATGCTTCTGGAAGCGCAATCGGTCTTCAGAAAAGTCCACGTCTTCCTGCCTTCGACGGTGGACATTGAGAAGCGGCCGAAAGGCATGACCGAGTATTTGATGGCCAAAGCCGCGGCCGAGATGCTGGCGCATGACATCAGCCGGTCCGCTCGCCATGTGGAGGTGCTGACTAGGCGCCTGCCACGCCTGAGCACGGATCAGACAGCAACCATACTCAAGACGCCGTCCGAATCGAACGTTGGCACACTGCTGCCAATTTTGCGTGGGCTGCATCTGCAGGCGGCCGGCTGACAACCACCTGCGATTTGGCAAGGCCGCAGTGGTATCGGCTTTCCGAGTTGTCTGCACTCGACGCGGGTCAGAAAACGCGCCGTGCGATCTGCTCCGTGTGGCGATTCAGCGTGGACAGCAGACTGGCGCGCGGTCCGACGGCCTCGTTGGCAGGAATTAGCCCACTCGACGGCTCATTTTCTGCCGCACGATAAGCCGTTACCGGCCAGTCGGTGCGGTGCTCGGCCAGCAACGCGCACAGCCCCTCGAAGCGCCGCACAACGATTGAATCCGGCTTCGAGGAACCAGGCTTGAGCATTTCAAAGTTGTGCGACACGATGACGAAGTCCGGCAGGCCGGCGGCTTGCGCGCCCTGCAGGGCGTCCCGCAGCTCGGCGAGGCTGCAAGCGCCGACCTGCGCTGGCCGGTCTTTGCCGAGTCCGTCGCGGAACACCGCGACCGGAAAGCTCTGCACGCCGGCGATGGTGAACGGCACATCGAGCGAGCGCTGCTGCGGCAGGTCGGCCGCGCTGATCGCGTGGCAGCGGTTGATGCTGCTGTCGAGCCACAGGCCGTTCCTCGCAAGCGCTTCGTAGGTGTCGTGGTTCACAGCAAAACTGCCGGAGCGAAACGTATCGATCGCCCTGGCGCCGGCGGCTTCGAGCAGCTCGCGCGCGCGACCGATCAGCGTGGTCTGCTCGTCCAGCGTGTAATAGGTCAGGTGCTGACGCTTGGCGTGATGATCGGCAAGGAGCGGCGGCGTGATCTCGTCGGTCCATTCGGGGTGCAGGTGCAGTTGCACCTGCTGGCCGGCGTCCTGCAGCAGCCCGACAATGGTCGCCAGGTGCTGCGCGCCGAAGCGCGCTGAAAACAGCGGCTCGACGAAGAACACGCCGGTCAGGCCATGCCGGTTCAAAATCTCCAGCGTCTTCGGCAGCGCGTAATCGCCGGCTGGGCTGTGACCATACACGTAGCGCTCGAAACTCGCGGGAAACGCCGCATCGAGCCGGTCCCAGCCGTTACACCAGACTTCGGTGTCGAAGGTCAGATGAACATTCATGCGGCCATCAACGCTCATCGCTGCGCACGCGCTGGCCCGATTGCGCAAACACCCAGTTCACCGCGACGCCGCCGGCCCACGAATGCTGCTGCTGCACCAACGGGCTGGCTGCGAACGCGGCACCGCGCAGGGTGTCATAGCGCACGAAGGCGCCGACCCAGTAGCGATCGAATCGCTTCGACACCGCGGTGATGAAGTGTGCGCCGCTGTAGCCGCCACTGGCCCGGTATTCGGGTCGCGTCGCGCTCGCGTACTGCGGATCGACGCTGTAGAAGTACGCGTGCTGGCGTTCGTTGGCGAACAACGGGCCAGCCAGAAAACCCAGGTTCCACCCACGCGCGCCGAACGGATCGAGGATGTCGAGGTTCAGGTTCGGGGATGCGATCAGGCCGACGTAGCGCGGCGAGCGTTCCACCGTGAACGCCGCGCGCACCGGCAGCCGCAGGTCGAGCCGGGTGCGCTCGTTTTGCGATCTCCACAGCGAGAGTTCGAGCGACGGGCCGAGTTCGATCGTCGACTTCAGGTTCGGCATGCCGCGCCGCGCGCCGCTGTCGTCGCTTTTGATCGGCAGCGATGCGGCCAGGCTCAGATTGAGCTTTACGCGGTCGGTGTCGAACAGGACCCCGCGCACGCCGTTTCGGTCCGCGCGAAACAACTCGCCGCGGTAGACGAAGTAAGGCGTCGGCAGCACATAGGTGCCCTGATTCTTGGACCCGCGATAGTCGGGAAAACTGACTGCGCCGAGGCCCACGCCGAGCTCCCAGAGCGGCCGGGTGCCAAGGCTGCTGGTGCTGGTGCTGGACTCGGCCGCGCGACACGCCAGCGGCAGCCCCAGGGCAGCGATCGCTGCAGCCTGCGCGATTCGACAGAACCCGCGGCGCCTCGAGCGGCGCAGCGCGCGCTGCGGGAAGGCCGGCAACTTGGGTACGATGATCGTCATAAATAGTTTCCCGGGCTGAGTGCGGTTGCGTCGCCTGAGAATCGCCGACGGGTCGGCGCGGTCGATAAAGGATGCACGATGGACGATATTGTCAAACAGGCGATGGCCAAATGGCCGAACGTGCCGTTTGCCTACGGCTGGCTCGGGCTGGACGCGCGCGGCGACTGGTACCTGCGCGACGCCGGTGCGCAGGCGGCCGGCGCCTTTGCGAAAGGTGCGCCCGCGGCCAAAGGCTCTCTGATCGAACACACGAAGCTGATCGACTTCATCGGCCGCAACTACCAGGCGGACGACGACGGCCAATGGTTTTTTCAAAACGGCCCGCAGCGCGCGTATGTCGAGCTCGAAGCGGCACCACACGTGTTTCGCTTCGGTGCCGATTCGGACGACACGGCCGCAGATGCGCGCGCGTTGACGTCCCATACCGGCGCTGCAGCGGTGGCGCGCAGCTGTCTGGTGGATGAGCGAGGCTGGATTTATTTCGACAGCGACATCGGCCTGGGGCTGCTGCATTCGCTCGAAGTCGCGCGGCTTGCGGATTTGATCGAGCAGGGCAATTGGCAGCCCGAGACGGTAAATACCGCGACGCTCGCCCAGCAATTCGGATTCGTCCTGAGTCCGGCGGCACGGCAACCGAAAGCCGTCGCGAAGTAAATCGGCAGACGGTTCCTACCGCTTTGAAGGCGGCACAAAACCAGCCCTTCATGAGCAGCGCCGCCGTCACGGTGCAATCAGGAAAAAGCCGGCTCAAGGCCGGCTGCGAAGCCAGGCGGTGCAGCGACACGTGGTGCCGTCTCCGACGCTGCGCGTTCTCATGTCGAATGTGGGAAAAAGCAGCCCGTTACTTCGCAGCGTCGACCATGTATTCGACGGCTGCCAGCAAGTCGGCATCCGACGCAGCGCTGCCGCCGCGCGCGGGCATCGCGCCCTTGCCGTTCTTGACCGACGCAAGCAGCGTCGGGATGCCCTTGGCGATGTGAGGTGCCCAGGCCGCCTTGTCACCGAACTTCGGCGCGCCGGCCACACCGGCCGCATGGCAGGCGAAGCAGACCGATTTGTAGAGCGCAGCGCCCGCGGCGGCGTTCACCGGCGTGGCCGCCGGTACAGGCGCCACGGCAGCTACCGCAGCCGCCGCCGTGGGGTTGGCCCCTGCAGCCGGCGGCGCCGGCGGCGTGGCTGCAGTCGGCGCCGTGGCAGCCAACGTGGTGGCAGCCGGCGTCGGGGTTGTCGTATTGGTCGCTGTGGCCGGCATGGCTGCGGGTGCGGGGTTGCAGGCACCGCTGGCACGTTGCCGGCCAGTGCGGTGGCCGTGGCGGCCGCCACCGCGGTCAGCGCGGCTGGCGAGGAGGCAGCGGTGGCCGGCGCAGGGTTGGCCGGCGCCGCCGCAGCAAGCACGGCGGAGACGGGCGCGGCCGGGGTCGCAGCCTGCATCGCTGGCGCGCCGGCAGCGGGTGCATCGGCGGCAGCCGGTGCGGCACCGGCCTTGTCGGGCACGGGCAGATTGCCGCCAGCCGCGTTCGTCATGTAGACCACGGCACGGCCGATCTCGACGTCTTCGAAGTCGCCGCCGCCTTGCGGGCCCATCGCGCCCTTGCCTTTGAGAGCCGACGTAAGCAGCATCTCGTAACCATGCGGGATGCGCGGTGCCCAGGCGGCTGCGTCACCGAACTTGGGCGCGCCGGCGACACCGGCTGCGTGACACGCCGAGCACTGCGCTTTGTAGACTTCTTCACCGGCCTTGAGCGGCCGGTTCGCGTCGCGGATCTCGACCATGCCGATTTTTTGCAACCGCGCCGTCATCAGCTGTTCGGCCGATTGCTCGGTCACGCCGTTGAGCGCGCGACTGGAGTCGGTGTTCAAGCCGGACGGTTTGGATTGGTAGGTGACCAGGAACACCAGCCCGATGACGATGAAGATCGGCAGCACGAACGCGGCAAACACCGTGTAGACGAATTGCCGCGGGTTCTTGATCGGCCCGGCATGGGCCGAATCTTCGGCATGGCTGATGGCGTTGCTCATGAGGCGGTGGGCTCTTTGCTTGTGCGCGGGGGAAAACGGGCCGAAACGGGCCACGAAAGCGGGCTGAAAAGGACGGCCCGATCAACGTTTAATTATAGACGGCGCCTGCTTGCGGGCCTTCGGCGCAGCAGCGCCTGGTACCAATGCCGGTGCGGATTTCGGTGGGTCGGCGGGGGTGGCCTCCGGCACGTTGCGGAATGCCGGATCGAACGCGTCGGATGCCGCCGCGGGCCGGGGCAGATTGCCGGTCGGAGGCGCATGCTGCCCGGCGATCGAGGCATCGCTCCAGCCGCCACCGAGCGCCTTGTAGAGTTGCACGCGGCTTTGCAGTTGCGCAAGCCGTATCTGCACGATCGCTTGCTGCGTGCCGAACAGCGCGCGCTGCGCGTCGAGCAGTTCAAGGTAGCTCGAAATGCCGTTTTGATAGCGCATGTCGGCCAGCTTGAAGCGCGTGCTCTCGGCGCGGGCCTGGGCGCGGGTGGCGCGCAGCTGCTCTCCCAGGGTGGCTCGGCCGGCCAGCGCGTCGGCCACTTCGCGGAACGCGATCTGGATCGTTTTCTCGTACTGCGCCACCGCGATGTCGCTGGCCGACCTGCGGGTGGCTTCGAGGTTCGCTTCATTGCGGCCATCAGTCGAAGATCGGCAGCAGCGCCTGCGGCGTTGCGGTAAAGCCGAGCGCGCCGCTTTTGAACAGACCCGGAAAACTGGCTGCTGACCGCGCCAAATCCGGCCGTCAGCGAGATGCGCGGGAAGAACGCAGCACGCGCGGCGCCGATGTTCGCGTTCGCGGCGATCAACTGCAGTTCGGCCTGCAGGATGTCCGGGCCGGCGTTGCAGCAAGTCGGACGGCAGCCCCGCGGGCACATCGGCCACGCCGAGCGCTTCGGGCGTGCGTTCGCCGAACAGCGTGTTGTCGATCAGTCGCATGTCCACCGGCTGGCCCACCAGCACGACAAGCGCGTTCTCGTCTTGCGCGCGCTGGCGCTGCAGCGCGGCCAGCGCGGCCAGCGCGGCTTCGGTCAACGATTCGGCTTGCCGCACGTCGAGCTCGGAGCTGACGCCGTTGTTGAAGCGCAGTTGCGCGAGCTGCTGCGATTCCTGCCGGGTTTTCAATGTCTGGCGCGTGATCTCGAGCAACTGCTGATCGGCTTGCAGAGCGAACCAGGTGTTCGCCACCGCGCTGATCAGGCTGATCTGCGCGGCGCGCGAGCCCTGCACGCTGGCCAGATATTGCGCGAGCGCGGCTTCCTTCAGGCTTTCGATGCGGCCGAAAAAATCGATCTCCCAGGCGGTGACCAACAAGCCGACGTTGTAGGTCGTGACCGCGGTGCGGTTGCCCGCGATCACGGCCGGTGCGCGCGTTGCGGTCGCGGCTGCATTCATGGTCGGAAACTGGTCGGCGCGCCGGATGTCGTAGAGCGCGCGTGCCTGCTCGGCCGCCAGCGCCGCCACGCGCAGGTCGCGGTTGTGGAACAGCGCGATCTCGATCAACGCAGACAGGCGCGGATCGGTGAAAAACGACTGCCACGGAAGCTCCGCGACCGGCGCCACATCGGTCGGCTCGTTGACGGCGCCCGGCCAGTTGGTGGCGATCGGCGCAGCGGGCCGCTGGTAGGTGGGGACGAACGAACAACCGGCGGCCAGCAGCGCAAGCGCCAGTGTCGACAGGCGCAGCGGCCGGGCGATCGCGCCGAGCCGGGTTGAACGAAGGGGACGGGGGATCATGTCGGGGTCTCGCTGGCTGCGGGCGGGGTGCTGCCGCCGACACCGGCGGCTTCAGCGTGGCGCCGATCGACTTCGTGCTGGCGCGCGCTGCCTTTGAACAAGGTGCGCACGACGACGAAAAACACCGGCACGAAGATCACCGCGAGCACGGTGCCGGTCAGCATGCCGCCGATCACCGCGGTGCCGATCGCGCGCTGGCTGGCCGAGCCGGCGCCGGACGCGATCACCAGCGGCACCACGCCCAGACCGAACGCGAGCGAAGTCATGATGATCGGCCGAAAGCGCAGGTGCGCGGCTTCGAAGGCCGACTCGATCACGCTCTTGCCCGCGGCCTGCAGGTCCTTCGCGAACTCGATGATCAAAATCGCGTTCTTCGCCGAAATGCCGATGATCGTGATCAGTCCGACCTGAAAGTACACGTCGTTCGAGTAAGACGCGCAGCAGCGTGCCCAGCAGCACGCCGAGCACGCCCAGCGGCACCACCAGGATCACCGCCAGCGGGATGGTCCAGCTCTCGTACAGCGCCGCCAGACACAGGAACACCGCGAGGATCGCGAAGCCGTAGAGGATCAGCGCCTGCGAGCCGGCGAGTTTTTCCTCGCGTGACTGGCCTGTCCATTCGTAGCCGAACCCCGGCGGCAGCCGGCTCGCCAGCTTTTCCATTTCTTCGATGGCCGCGCCGGAGCTGTAGCCCGGCGCGGCGCTGCCGGCTGATGCGCATCGCGGGATAGCCGTTGTAGCGCACCGTCTGCATCGCGCCGGTGACCCAGCGCGTGCTGGCAAACGTCGCGAACGGCACCGGCTGGCCTTGGCTGTTGTTGGCCGTGAGTTGCAGCAAGTCGTTGGGCTGCATGCGCGCGGGCGCATCCGCCTGCACGATCACGCGCTGCAGCCGGCCCGCGTTCGGATAGTCGTTCACGAACGTGGAGCCCGAGGCGGTGGACAACGCTGCGTTGATCGCGTCGAACGACACGCCGAGCGCAGCCGCCTTGTCGCGGTCGACGTCCAGGAACAACTGCGGCGCGTCTTCCAGCCCGTCCGGCCGCACGCCCGCGAGCAGCTTGCTCTGCGACGCCATGCCGAGCATCTGATTGCGCGCGCCGAGCAACGCGTCGTGTCCCAAGCCCGCGCGGTCCTGCAGCCGGAACGTGAATCCCGACGCGCTGCCGAGTTCGGGGATCGGCGGCGGACTGACCACGAAGATGAATGCATCGCGAATGCGCGACAGTGCGCCGAACGACCGTCCCGCCACCGCCTTGGCCGAATTGTCCGGCCCGGTGCGTTCGTCCCAGGGCTTCAACGTGATGAAGGCCAGACCCGCGTTCTGGCCCTGTCCGGAAAAGCTGAAGCCCATCACGCTGACCATGCTCTGCACTTCGGGCTGCTTCAGGATGAAGCCCTCGACGTTCTGCATCACGGCCAGCGTGCGCTCCTGCGTGGCGCCGGGCGGCAACTGCACGTTGGCGATCAGATAGCCCTGGTCTTCTTCGGGCAGGAACGAGGTGGGCAGCCGTTGGTAGATCAGCGCCACCACGCCGATGATCACGGCATACAGAATCAAGTACCACGCCGCGCGCTTCAACATGCGCGACACCAGGCTTTCGTAGTTCCTTGCGGTGCGGCCGAAGCCGCGGTTGAACCAGCCGAAAAAACCTCTCTTCTCGACGTGATGACCGGCCTGAACCGGCTTGAGCAACGTCGCGCAAAGCGACGGCGTGAGCGACAGCGCCATGAACGCCGAGAACGCGATCGACGACACCATCACCGCCGAGAACTGTCGGTAGATGTTGCCGGTGGCGCCCGCGAAGAACGCGAGCGGCACGAACACCGAGATCAGCACCAGCGTGATGCCGATGATCGCGCCCGAGATCTGGCCCATCGCCTTTCTCGTGGCGTCGACCGGCGACAGGCCTTCCTCGCTCATGATGCGTTCGACGTTCTCGACCACGACGATCGCGTCGTCCACCACGATGCCGATCACGAGCACCATGCCGAACATGGTCAGCACGTTGATCGAGAAGCCGAGCGCGAGCAGCACGCCGAAGGTGCCGAGCAGCGCAACCGGCACCACGATGGTCGGGATGATCGTGTAGCGCCAGTTCTGCAAAAACAGGAACATCACGAGGAACACCAGCGCGACCGCTTCGAACAGCGTCTCTGCCACCTGACCAATCGAGATCTTGACGAAGCGCGAGGCGTCGTAGGGAATCGTCCAGGTCACGCCTTCGGGAAACAACTTCTGCAGCTCGGTCAGCCGCGCGCGGATCGCTTTCGCCGCGCCCAGCGCGTTGCCGCTCGGCGACAGCTGCACGCCCATGCCGACCGCCGGCACCCCGTTCAGCCGGGCCGAGGTTGCATATGCCTGGCCCCCGATCTCCACGCGCGCCACGTCCGACAGGCGCACGGTGGAGCCGTCCGGGTTGGCGCGCAGCACGATCTGCTTGAACTCGTTGACGTTGTCGAGCTGGCCGTTGACCACCACAGTGGCCTCGATGGCTTGGGCGGCCACGTTCGGCAGCGAGCCGATCGAGCCGGCGGCCACTTGCGCGTTCTGAGAACGGATTGCCGCCGTCACATCGGCGGTGGACAGCCGAAAGCCCTGCAGCTTGTCAGGATCGATCCAGACGCGCATCGCATATTCGGTGCCGAACAGTTGCACCTGACCGATGCCTGCGAGCCGTTGCAGTTCGGGCACCACGTTGCGGGATGCGTAGTCGCCCAGCGCGATCGGGTCGTAGGCCGGGTTGGTCGACGACAGCATCGCGAACAGCAGAAAGTTCGAACGCGCCTTGTCCACGCGCACGCCCTGCTGATTCACCGATGCGGGCAGCCGCGGTGCGGCGCGCGCGAGGCGGTTTTGCACGTCGACCTGCGCCAGATCGGGGTTGGTGCCGGTCTCGAAGCTCAGCGTGATGGTGCCGGTGCCGTTGGCCTGCGCGACCGATTCGTAGTAGATCAGCCCCGGCGTGCCGTTCATCTCGCGTTCGACCACGGCCAGCACGCTGTCTTCGAGCGTCTGCGCCGATGCGCCCGGGTACACCACACTGACCACGATCGACGGCGGCGCGACCGGCGGGTACTGCGCGATCGGCAACTGCGTGATCGCGATGCCGCCGGCCACCAGAATGAACAGCGCGATCACCCAGGCGAAGATCGGGCGATCGATGAAAAACTTGGCCATGAAGGAAGCGCGAAAGT
The DNA here is from genome assembly GCA_963761295.1 of uncultured beta proteobacterium. GTDB lineage: Bacteria > Pseudomonadota > Gammaproteobacteria > Burkholderiales > Burkholderiaceae_C > JBBPYC01. The sequence goes on along the minus strand of CAVXGG010000015.1, from coordinate 169,033 downwards.
GGAGACGACGCGGGCGTCAGGGCTTGGCCGGGCCGGCGGCTGCGCCACCCATCGGCTTGCCCGAGCCACCGGCGGCCGGACCGGACGCGCCGGAGGCGCCGGACATGGGCGCAGCCGCCCCGTCGGCGGCGGGGCCACCGGCCGACGCTGCACCGGGCCGCTGCCACGGCACCGGTTTCACCGGCGTGCCCGGCGGCAGCATCTGCAACTTCTGAAAACCGTCCACCATCACCTGCTCGCCGGCTTGCAGGCCGCTCAGCACGATCCACTGGTTGTCGCGCTCTCCGCCGATCTTCACGTCGCGCTTGGACAGCTTGCCGTCGGCACCGACCACCGTCACGGTGTCGCCCTGCTGCGTGCGCGTGACGGCCTGCTGCGGAATCTTGATCGCGTTGTCGATTTGGGCCTGCTCGATGCGCACGCGCACGTACATGCCTGGCAGCAACAGGCCCTTCGGATTCGGGATTTCTGCGCGCAGCGTGATCTGGCCGGTGGACGCATCCACCGTCAGGTCGGAAAACAGCAGCTTGCCCGGCTGCGGGTAGTTGCTGCCGTCTTCAAGCACGACCTGCACCTGCGCGGCGTTGCTGTCGCTCGCGCGTTGCAGCTTGCCGTCGGCGAATGCGCGGCGCAGTCGCAGCGCCTCGCTCGACGACTGCGTGAAATTGACGAACAGCGGATCGATCTGCTGGACCACCGCCAACGGCGTTGCCTCACCCTGGCCGACCAGCGCGCCTTCGGTCACGAGCGCGCGGCCGATTCGCCCCGAGATCGGCGACTTGACGGACGCATAGTCCACACCGATCTGCGCCGTCTGCACCGCGGCGCGTGCCACCGCGACATCCGCCTGCGTGGTCTTTTGCGCGGCGACCGCGTTGGCGTAGTCCTGCTTGCTGATCGCGTTGGCCTGCACCAGCGGGCGATACCGCTTGACCAGCGAAGCCGCCTGGGCCGCGTTGGCCTCGGCGCGCGTGAGTTGGGCTTTGGCGCTCAGCAAGGTCGCCTGATAAGGCGCCGCATCGATCGTGAACAGCGGCTGGCCGGCCTTCACGTTGCTGCCTTCCTTGAACAGCCGCTTTTGCACGAGGCCGGCTGCGCGCGCCCGCACCTGGGCCACGCGCGACGCCTCGAGCCGGCCCGGCAGCTCCGTGACCAACCCGACGTCGCCGAACTGCACCGTGATGACGCCGACTTCGGGCGGCGGCCTGCCGCCTCCCGGCGCGTTGGGGCCGGCTGGCGGCCCACCCGGCTTGCCGGAGCCACCGGCCGCTGCGGAACCTTCTGCAGAGCCCGCAGCGGTTTTGGTCGCACTCGGCGTCGCGCCGGCCTGAGGGTCTTTTTTGTCGCAACCGGTCAACACGGCAGCCGACAACGCCGCCGCCAGCAGCGCTGCCCCGAGTCGGGCAGCCACTTGCAACCGACTCAACGGCGCGGCTGTCCGAGCAGCGGACGATCGGCAAAATATTGAAAAATCGGTCATGGCAACACTTACTGAATCGACATCCGCTGCGCATGGCGTGGGCTGCGCTGGCCGTGTCTGGGTCTACCCGGGAGGTGCGCATGACCTGCACGGGTCTCGGGCGACGAGCGTGCAGCCGAACGGATTTCATGCTCGACGTCAAGCAACAATTGGGCGCCCCAGGCACTTGCGGAAATGATGCACTCTAATTGCCGCGGCGTGTCGCTGCTGCGACGAGGGTGTTGTTTGTTGGCAATCACCGATGCAGCACGGCGATCGAGTGGCCCGCCGGGATCAGACAGGAAAACGCAGACGTCGTGGCCCGACACCTTCGGGCACCGCTGTTTTTTCGGCAGCGCCGCACGGCCTGCCCCAGGCCACTTATGTCAAGCCAATCCTGTGCGCGGACATGTCGCCTGAGCGATCGACGATAATTCGCGGTTCGGCCACCCCAGTGGCTGCGCGGCTGTAGCTCAGTGGATAGAGTATTGGCCTCCGAAGCCAAGGGTCGTGGGTTCGATCCCCGCCAGCCGCACCAAAATGACCGACCGCCGACTTTTGCTTATCAGCGGTTCCTCGACAACTTGCACGCGAAGCAGGGTTGGGCGACACCGGCCATGCTTTGTGTTCTTGGTCAGTGATAGCGTATTTCGAGCTTGGGCCGTAGTGCAACGTCGCTGGCGTACCCGCTCGTATGAAAACGCTTGTTGCCGTTGACATAGCCCGCGACACCTTGCAATTTCCACCCGTGGTTTCCAGTCGGCGTTAAGCTGCTCATCCGCTGCACGCCCCCAGTGACGTCGAAGTTCACCCAGCCAGGGTCGAAGTTGGTCTGAGCGACGGCATCGGGCGCCTGCATTTAGTCGGTGCGGGCGCCGCCCGCGCCGTTCACGCCCCAGGAAATGCCGGGACTGAACACCTAGCGGGCCGGCGGCGCAACCACCACGCTGACCGTGACCGCCGGCGACTGCCTCTGGGCACCGCGGTTGTCGGTCGCGACGGCGCTCAAGGTGAATGAACCTCCTGTCGGGGTCGACCACATCATCTTATGAGGTCCGGCGGTCGATTCGCCGATCTTGACCTGACCGTTGAAAAATTCGACCTTGACGACGCTGCCGTCGCTATCGGCTGCGATGGCTGCCAGCGGGATCGATGCACCCAACTGGAACGTGGCGCCTGCACGCGGCGTGGTCAGCATGACCTTCGGCGGCGTGTTGGGCTGCGGCGTGCCGCCCTGGCTCACCCATCCGACCGGCTTGTAGACCCAGATATTGCCCTGAACGCTATCCTGCACACCCATGAACACGTCGAGATTTTCAATGTACTTCCATTTACCGAGGATTCCGGTGCCGATGTCACCGTTTGGCACTGCTCCTTGAGGTGCGGGTTGCTGTGTGATAACCCAACCACTAGGAGACGGTGTGGCAGGTGGCTTCATCATCCAGACGCGACCGTCACCGCACCACAGCGCATAGTTGTGCCGCTTGGGGTCAAAGTCCATGCCGCAATCGACGATGTTGCGTTCGCCGCTGGCCATGTAGGCCGTGAATTCGCCGCCCGGATCTTCCGGCTTCATCAGCACATCGCGGTTGTCCCAGCCGGCAGTGTTCAGATTCCAGTAGACGAACGGCACGTCGTTGGTCGCGGTTCGAAGGAACGTCTTGCCCACTGGATCCATGCCACAAGTCGCCTTGGCACCCGGCCCGCTCCAATAGTTGCCGACCCTTTCCCAGGTGTCCTGCTTGGGGTCGGTCAGGCTGTTGATGGTGTAGCGGTACAGGTTGCCGACACCATGGCGAACATAGACCACATCCTTGCCGTTTTCCTGCGCATAAGCTGTACAGCCGTTGACAAAGCTGTCCCACGTGTAGCCCGGACCCACGCCGTTCAGCCAGTTCTCACGGTTCTGCCACATCTGACCACCGACGATCTCTGGGTACGGAGCCACCCGCTGCACGTGCGAGCCCGTTGTGCCTCCGACCTTGTTGGCATCGGCGCGGGACGGATCGAACAGGTACGGACCGGTTTGGCGATATGGGCCGGTGCTGTTGTCCGTGGTGGAGAAATAGCCGCCCCCCGGATTCGCGCCACCGAACGTCAGAAAGCGGTCGAGGATCGGCAGGAAAAGCTGGTTGTCATAGGTATGCGCGGACTGCGGTGCGTTCGACATGCCGTCCACCGGCATCCAATTGCCGGAATTGTCCTGCACCATTTCGCTGGGCAACGAACCACGCTCCCAGCGCTGTGTAGTGCCTTTCCACAAATACACATCGTTGCCTTGATAGTTGGCGTGCCCACCCCCAAACAGGATGAATTGACCACGATTCGGATCCCAAGCGACTGAACTCCAGGCTTTCAGGATGGCATCCGGCGCCCGGGGTCCGGCACCGAACATCGTCCGCAGATCGCGTGGCGTCCAAGCATCAGAAAAACTGTTCAGGCTGACTTGGCTCCAGCCGCCTTCGGGCAGCGCGGCCACGATCGACAACAGGTTGCTCAAATCCGGCGCAGTGCCGCTGGGCGCGCCGTCCTTGCTGCGCTCCATTTGGCTCGCAGCGAGAGGCCTTTGCGGCGTCGGTTGGGCTTGTGCCTGCTCAACCACACGCAGCTCAAAAGACTGACTGAAACGGCTGCCCGCAGCGTCCGAGATGATCACCTCGAACGAATGCGCACCCGGTTGTGTCGGCGTGCCCGAGACCGTGCCGGTTGTCGGATCGAGCGTGAGCCCGGACGGCAGGCTGTTCAATCCGCCTGCCAGCTCGAAACGGTACGGCGCGCGACCTCCTTGTGCCTCGACTTTCGAGACGTACGCATTTTTGGCTTGGGCCACCGCAAGAGCCTTGCTGCGCACCCCCAGTTCCGGCTGGGCAGCGCTTACAAAATGATAGCGAACCGCGTCGACCAGCAAAGGCGCGCCGTCCACCTGACTAATCCGCACGCCCGGTCCATCGGGTTGTTTGCGGTCGAACCGGAAAGTGCCCAGCGCATTCCAGGAACCACCCCGGCTCGTCTGATCCATCGTCTGGCTGGTGTTGCCGTCGGCGTGCCGCACCTGCACGCGCGCTGCGCTGTTTGCAGGTCCGCTTTGTGGCCACCAGACAGACACTTCGTAATAGCCGTCCAGCGGGATCGGTGCCGGAAAATTCGCCACCGCGCCGGTGGTTGCATCCGCCAGAAAGGTTTTGGGGCTTCGCTGGAGATACCCGTCGATCGACCGGAACGCACCTGACAAGGTCACGCCGTAGTCGCTGTTCCTGATGACCAGATTGACCGTTGAAGCAACGGGCTGGCCAGCTTGCGCGGCACGATTCTCCACGTTTTCCGTGTCGACCTCGCCCTTTGCAGAGGCAACCACTGCTTGGCTGGTGCTGTCTGAGCCACTGCAACCGGCAAACAGCAACACCGACAAAGCCGGCACCATCGGCCAGCATCCCAACAAGCAGGATTTCCGAAAATTCTTAACCAAACCGGATTTGGCGGTTTTTTGCATCACTATTTCCTATTACCTTTGCAAGCGTCGATGAACGCCCGAACGGTTTAATAGTAAATAATGCGCGAGACACTGAGTTACCAAAATATCACGGAATGTCAATCTCCTTGTATTCGCTTGAATTCCAAGGCGCTTTGATACAACGCATTTCGCTTGGCTCCAGTCAACTCAACCGCGAGCTTGACGGCCAGCGCCACCGGCAGCTCGGCCAGCAGGATTTTCAACACGCGCTCACTGTCATCGACCGATTCGGCAGCCGGTGCCGGGTGCAGCACCAGCACGAATTCGCCGCGCAGCCGCTGCGCATCGGCGCGCAGCCAGGCGGGCAGCGCATCGGCCTGCAGGGTTTCGATCTGCTCGAAGCGCTTGGTCAGCTCGCGCAGCACGGTCAGCGGGCGGGCGCCCAGCGCGACGAGCGCATCGGCCAGGGCCATGATGCGGTGCGGCGCCTCGAACAGCACGACCGCGCGCGGCTCCTGCGCAAGCGCCTGCACCGCCGCTGTCCGCTCGCCGGCGCGGGCCGGCAAAAAGCCCCGGAACACGAAGCCGTGGCCGTCGTGGTCGTCAATGCCAGCCACGCTGAGTGCTGCGGTCACGCTGCTCGCGCCAGGCACGGGCAGTACCGCGAAGCCGCCTGCGCGCGCGGCCGCGACCAGCCGCGCCCCGGGTCGCTGACCGCCGGCGTTCCGGCGTCGCTTACGTAAGCCACGCGCTGGCCGGCGGCCAGGCGGTCCAGCACGCCGTGCGCAGCTTGCGATTCGTTGTGCTGGTGCACGGCCAGCCAGGGCGCGGCAGCGCGCTCCAGCCCCCAGCCGTGCAGCAGCGCGGCCGTGTGGCGCGTGTCCTCGCACGCGATCGCATCGACCAGTGACAGCACATGCAGCGCGCGCAGCGTGACATCTGCCAGATTGCCGATCGGCGTGGCCACCAGATAGAGCGCGCCCTGCGGATAATGCTGGTCGCCCGCCGCGGCTCGCGCGGCCTGCAGTGCGGCAGCGAAGCTCACAGTCAATGAAATTCCTCGACAGATTCGCAGCGACGGTTGTTGCGCCTGCCGCCAAACCCACCACGAAGCGCGTCGGCGACGCGGGTGAGGACCGAGCACTCGCTCACCTGCAGGCCGCTGGCATGCGGCTCGTCGCGCGCAACTATCAAGACGCCCGGGCGCGGCGGCGGCGAGATCGATCTGATCATGCGCGCGCCAGACGCCACGCTGGTGTTCGTCGAAGTGCGACGCCGCCGTGCAAGCCACCACGGCGGCGCGGCGGCCAGCGTGACCACCGCCAAACAACGCCGCATCGTGTTCGCAGCGCGACATTTCCTGCTGCGCTTCGCGACCCCGCCGGCCTGCCGCTTCGACGTGGTTTCGATCGAGGGCGAGCAGATCGAATGGCTGCGCGCCGCGTTCGACGCAGCCGCCTGACGGGCCGAGGCAGCGGCGCCGGCGCAACCTCATCGTCTCAGCGCACCGGAATCGGCATCGCGCGGTCCACCGCCACCACCGTGACGCTGTTCTTCGGTGAGCCTTCGATCACGCGGTCCGAATACGTCAGGTAAACCAGCGCGTTGCGCGTCTTGTCGACCATGCGCACGATGCGCAGTTTCTTGAACACGAGCGAGATGCGCTCGGTGAACACTTCTTCCTGCGCTTCCAGCGGTTTGTCGATGCGGATCGGTCCGACCTGACGACACGCGATCGAAGCGTCCGCCTTGTCTTCGGCCAGGCCGAACGCGCCCTTGATGCCGCCGGTCTTGGCGCGCGACACGTAGCACGAGACGCCGGCGACTTTCGGGTCGTCATAGGCGTCGATCACGATCTTGTGGTCGGGGCCGATCAGCTTGAACACGGTGTCGACTTCGCCGATGCGTTCGCTGTCGGCGGCCGATGCGGGCAGGGCCCAGAGGAGGGTGAACGACAACAGGGCAGCGGCAGCGCGCAAGGCCGTGGGTGCGAAAGTGCGGGATGGGTTCATGGCGCAATTCTCCCCCAAGCACTGCAGGACCGCAGCAGCGCCCGGGTATCATCGTCAGCCCATGCTTGAACAGCGCATCCAGCAGCACTTCATCGACAGTGCGGACCTCAAATACCAGTCCGCACAGGTGCTGTCCGGGCCGATCGCGAATGCGGTTCAGGCCCTGTTCGCATGTGTCACGAGCGGCGGCAAGGTGCTGTCGTGCGGCAACGGCGGATCGGCCGCCGACGCGCAGCATTTCGCGGCGGAGCTCGTCGGCCGGTTCGAACGCGAACGTCCCGAGATCGGCGCGATCGCGCTGACCACCGACACGTCGATCCTGACCGCGGTTGCCAACGACTACCAGTTCAACGAAGTGTTCGCGCGTCAGGTGCGCGCGCTCGGGCAGCCCGGCGACGTGCTGCTGGCAATATCGTCCAGCGGCAATTCGGCCAACGTGCTGGCCGCCATCGAGGCCGCACACCAGCGCGAGATGATCGTGCTGGCGCTGACCGGGCGTGGCGGCGGCAAGACGGCCGCGCTGCTGCGCGACACCGACGTCCACATCTGCGTGCCGCACGATCGCACCGCGCGCATCCAGGAAGTGCATCTGCTGGTGCTGCACTGCCTCTGCGACGGGGTGGACACCCAACTGCTCGGCGAACAAGAAGGAACCCCGTCATGAATCATCAAGCCACCCATCGTGCGGCGTCCCCGCGCCGGCTCGGCACTGGCACCGCACTTGCAGCGCTGCTTGCCACGTCGCTGCTCGCCGGCTGCGTGCCGCTGGTGGTTGGCGGCGCGGCGGTCGGCACCGCGATGATGGTGTCGGATCGGCGCACGTCGGGTGCCCAGCTCGAAGACGAAGGCATCGAGTTGCGCGCCAACAACCGGATCAAGGACGTCATCGGCGACAACGGCCACGTCGGTGTGACGAGCTACAACCGCATCGTGCTGCTGACCGGCGAGGTGCCGAACGAGCAGATCCGCGCGCGCATCGCCGATGTGGTCGCCCGCATCGACAACGTGAAGTCGGTGGCCAACGAGACGACCGTCGGCGTGCCTTCATCGATCGCCCGGCGATCCGGCGACAGCATCACCACCGGCCGCGTGAAAGCGGCGCTGGTGGACACGCGCAACATCCAGTCGCGCGCGATCAAGGTCGTGACCGAAGGGGGTGTGACCTATCTGATGGGCATCGTCACACAGCGCGAAGCCGACCTGGCAGCCGAAGTCACGCGCAACGTGCCCGGCGTGAACAAGGTGGTGCGCGTGTTCCAGATCGTGACGGAAGCCGAGCTCGCGCGCGCGCAGGAAGTCGGCGCCGCCGGCGGGCCGCGTGTGGCAGCGCCGGCGCCGATCCTGAGCGGGCCGCAACCCGCACAGCAGCCCCTGCCGGCCGCATCGCCGCTGCCGCCCCAGACCGTGCCCGTGCAGACGATGCCCGTGCGCTGATCCCGTCCCGGGGCGGTTGGCCGCACGGGGTCGACGAAGGACGAAGAAAGCAAGCCCCCGCACACGCTGGCAGGTGCCGGTCGGTGCCCTCAGACGATTGCGAAGTCTTCCGTGCCGGCTGCCAGATCGACCGTTTTGGCGCGTTGGCTGTTCAGCTTGATCGTCAGCCGCAGATCGTTCACTGAATCCGCGTTGCGCAACGCGTCTTCGTACGAAATCACGTTCGACTCGAACAGATCGAACAGCGACTGATCGAACGTCTGCATGCCGAGGTTGCGGCTGCGCTTCATGACCTCCTTGATCTCGCTGACCTCGCCCTTGAAGATCAGGTCGGCGATCAGCGGCGTGTTCAGCATCACCTCGACCGCGGCCGCGCGCCCCTTGCCATCCTGCTTCGGCACCAGCCGCTGCGAGATCAGCGCACGCAGGTTCAGCGACAAGTCCATCAGCAACTGCGCGCGGCGCTCTTCGGGGAAGAAATTGATGATCCGGTCCAGCGCCTGGTTCGAGCTGTTCGCGTGCAAGGTTGCCAGACACAGATGCCCGGTTTCGGCAAACGCGACCGCGTGCTCCATCGTTTCGCGGTCCCGAATCTCGCCCATCAGGATCACGTCCGGGGCCTGGCGCAACGTGTTTTTCAGCGCCGCTTCCCAACTGTCGGTGTCGATGCCGACCTCGCGCTGTGTGACCACACAGTTCTTGTGCGGATGCACGAACTCAACCGGGTCCTCGATCGTGATGATGTGCCCGTGCGAGTTCTCGTTGCGCCAGTCGACCATCGACGCCAGCGTGGTCGACTTGCCCGAGCCCGTCGCACCCACCAGGATGCACAAGCCGCGCTTGTTCATCGTGACGTCTTTGAGCACCTTCGGCATATTCAAGCCGTCGATCGTCGGCAGCGTCAGCGGAATCACGCGCAGCACGAGGCCCACCTTGCCCTGCTGCAGGAACGCGTTCACGCGAAAGCGCCCGACGCCGGCCGGCGAGATCGCGAAGTTGCATTCCTTCGTGCGCTCGAAGTCCGCTGCCTGTTTGTCGTTCATGATCGCTCGCGCCAGCGACAACGTGTGGCCGCCGGTCAGTGGCTGCGGCGAGACTTTCTGCACCTTGCCGTCAACCTTGACCGCGGGCGGAAAGTCGGCGGTCAAAAACAGATCGCTGCCGTTCCTGCTTTGCATGAGCCGCAGAAGGTCGGTGACGAATTTGCTGGCTTGATCGCGTTCCATGAGCGTCCTGAAAAGACTTTGATTTGCGGGGCTGAATCGGGCCGGTGGATCGACGTCCCTGCCGCTCGGCTGCCCGCCGGCGGCCGCGCAGGAGGCATCAGCCTGATCGTGCTGCACCGGATTCTCGAATGCACCCGACACGAAAGTGCTGCCTTCGGCGCATCAAATCCAGGCAGGGCCGTCAATAGTTCCGAAATTCCGTTCATCGCAGGCCTCTCCGGGGTTCGGTCGGCCCGAAGCGCAGCCGCTGCCGCGCTCGATCCGCAACGCACGGCATGGCCTGCCGAGCCGCCCGTGGTGAGCATGATCCACCCGGGCTACCACCTGCTGTCCGAGGCGCATTTCGACCCGGCCGAGGACGCATTTCGCATCGTCCAGCGCACCGCCAAGGGCTCGGCCTGCCGCTGCAATCGCTCGAGATCGAAACGGGGCCGAGCCAGGTCGAAGCGGTGTTCGATGCGACCGGCGCGATGACCGCCGCCGACTGGATGGCGCTGTTTCGCAACGCGGTGCGGATGGCGCGGCGCCGCGCCGGCTACCGCGCGACCTTCATGTGCCGGTCGCCGTTTCCGAACGTGATGTCGAGCGGCTGGCATCTCCACCCGTCGTTGATCGATCTGCGTGATGGCAGCAACACGTTTGGGCGCGCATCGCCGGCGCCTGACAGCACCCCGCTCGATGCTTGCTACACGCTGTCGGCGACCGGCGAACACTATTTGGCTCGGCCTGCTCGAACATGCGCGCGATGACCGTGTTCTGCACGCCGACGGTCGACGGCCACGGCCGGTTCCGCCCGAACGCGTTGTCGCCGCAAGCCGTGCTTTGGGGCCGTGACAACTGCGGCGCGATGCTGCGTGGGCGCGCCCAGAGCCACCGAAAACCCAGACGGCACCGACGCCGCGAGATTGCCCGCCAGTCTTGGCGACGCGCTCGATGCGATGCAGGCCGACAGCACGCTGCGCGAACCCTTCGGCTCCGCGTCCGTCGACTATTTCGACCAGGTCAGACGCTTGGAGTTGCAGCGCCACGACGCTGCAGAAAACCAGCACGATTTCCAATGCCGAGAGTATTTCGGCCGCACCCGATGATCACGATTCACTTCATTTCGCAAGTCACCAGCGCGGCGCTGCACGAACAAGTCGTTCGGGCAAAGCCCGGCACGCGCCTGATGCAGGCCGCCGTCGACGCCGATTTCGACGGGGTCAAGGCCGACTGCGGCGGCATGCTGACCTGTGCAACCTGCCATGTGCTGGCCGAGCCGCCATGGCTGGACCGACTGCCGCCGATGTCTGGTGAAGCGTCCGAGATGCTCGACTTCGCTGCGGCGCCGCGGGCGCCCGGCAGCAGGCTGAGCTGCCAGGTGCCGCTGACGGGCGAACTCGATGGCCTTCGGGTCGGCCTGCCGGCCACGCAGTATTGATTCATCGCGTTCGTCGGGCAGCGGCCCAGGGCAGACCAACCTGCGTCTCCAGCCTCCGCGCGGCGGCTCCAAGACCCGCCGCTGTCGCTGGCATGATCGATGCCTTCCACCCGACACCGACATGGCCGCGCGATACCCCCCTTCCTCCCACGACAAGCCGCGTGCCGTCGTGCTGCTCAGCGGCGGGTTGGATTCCACGACCGTGCTGGCGATTGCGCGCGAGCAGGGATTCAGTCCTTGCGCACTGAGTTTTCAGTACGGTCAGCGCCACTTCCAGGAACTGGCGGCGGCGCGCACCGTCGCGCAGGCACAGGGCGCCGAGCAGCACGTGGTGGCACAGATCGATCTGCGCGCCTTCGGCGGCTCCGCGCTGACGGCGGACATCGATGTGCCCAAAGGCCGCAGCGCCGAAGACATGGGGCACGGCATTCCGGTCACTTACGTGCCGGCGAGAAACACGATTTTCCTGAGCTTCGCGCTGGCTTGGGCCGAAACACTGGGCGCGGCCGACGTATTCATCGGCGTCAACGCGCTCGACTACTCCGGTTATCCGGACTGCCGGCCGGAATACATCGCCGCATTCGAGGCGATGGCGAATCTGGCGACGCGCGCCGGTGTCGAGGGCACCACCCGGCTGCGCATCCATTCGCCGCTGCTCACGCTGTCGAAAGCGGACATCGTCCGTGAAGGCCTGCGCCTGGGCGTGGACTACGCACAGACCAGCAGCTGCTACGACCCCGGAACAGCCGGTGCGCCGTGCGGGGGCTGCGATTCCTGCCTGCTGCGCGCCAAGGGCTTTGCCGAGGTCGGCATCGCCGATCCGCTGTGCGAACGCTTCGGACGTGCCGAGCGCGACGAACGCTGATCGCTTGTGTTGCCTGATCGGTCGGTCGGTCGACGCATCATCATCGGCTGCCGCACCCTGGCGCAGTCGATGAGGCAATTCACCGCGTCGGCCACGCCTGACCACCCGACGCGGGCAGGGACGCAGCAGCGGCCATGCTTTGCACGTTCGCACCGGCACGGGTTTCGGCTGGTCTGAAAGCAGTGAAACCCGCAACCGTTGCCTGCGCTCGTTCACCGCGAAACGGTGTGCCGACATGGCCCCTTCGATGATTGCTTCCGCCCACACGGTCCCAGCCAGCCGCACGGCCGCTGTCGCGGTCGGCTTGGCCATTGCGCTGCCCTGGCTCAATCCGTTCGCCGCCGGCCCGAGCGCGGCCGTGCAACCCTTGCTGTTCGCCTGGCTCTGCTGCGGCATGCTTGCCCTGTTCGCCGCACCGCGGCGGCGCGGGGCCGCGGTGCTGGCGGTGACGAGCGCCGTGATGGCGGTCGCCGCCTGGGGCGCGGCCGCGCACTGGTGGGCTGGCTTGCGCGAAGGATTGCCATGGCTGGGCGCCGCGCTCGCCACAGCGATCTGCGCGGGGATCGGGCGGCAGCCGCGCTTTTGGCCCGCGATCGCCTGGGCGTTGCTGATGGCCGCCTTGCTCAGCAGCGCGATCGGGTTGACGCAGTATTTCGGCGGGGCGGCCGACTTCTTCCCGTGGTTCAACATTGCGCCGGTCGGCGAGGCGTTCGGCAACCTGCGGCAGCGCAATCAGCTCGCATCGCTGCTGGATATCGGTGTGGTGGCGCTTTTGTGGCTGTTGGCGGGATTGAACGCTGGCGCATCCGGGCGCACCGCTTCGCGTGGCAGCGGTTCCCAAGGTGCGGATGCTGGCCGCCGGGAAGCCCCCCAGTCGGCGTCGGCGCCAGCATCGGCTGCGTCGTTCCCGACGGCCGACAGCGTCCTGCGTTGGCTCGCCGTGCCGGCTGCGGCGCTGCTGGCGCTCGGCAATGCGGCGACCGCCTCGCGCACCGGCTTCGTGCAGTTGCTGCTGATCGGCGCATTGGGCTGGTGGTGGCAGGGGCGGCAGTGGCACGGCGACGCGGCGTCGGGCCGTGCAGCGCGCTGGCTCGGCGGCCGTTGTGTGCTGCTGCCCGCGCTCGCCGCTTACACCGTCGGCGCCTTGCTGCTGCCGACGCTGGCGGGGCTCGATCCGAACCAGTACGGGCCATTCGCGCGGCTCGCCCACGGCGCGCCAGCTTGCGCGAGCCGGCTGGTGCTCTGGAGCAACGTGCTCGATTTGATCGCCTTGAAGCCGTGGCTCGGCTGGGGCTTGAACGAGCTCGACTACGCGCACTTCGTCCATCTGTACGGCGGCCCGCGCTTTTGCGACATCCTGGACAACGCGCACAGCCTGCCGCTGCAGCTGGCGGTGGAATTCGGCGTGCCGGTGGCGCTGGGCTTTTGCGGCCTGGTGTTGCTGTTCGTGCTGCGCGCGCGGCCGTGGCGCGAGACCGGTACGGGGCGGCAGTTCGCCTGGGGGGTGTTCGCAGTGATCGGCGTGCACAGCCTGCTCGAATATCCGCTGTGGTACGGGCCGTTTCAGATGGCTTGCGGGCTCGCGCTCGGGCTGCTGTGGCCTGCACCGCATCCGCTCCCGGCAACAGCATCATTTTTTCAATCAAAACCGGCTGCGGCGATGGCGCTGCAATCGTTTTCAGCGATCACCATCGTAGCGATGTGTGGATTGGCGGCTTATGACTACCATCGTGTGCGCCAGATTTACCTGCCGCCCGAGCAACGCATGCCGGCCCTGCGCGCGAACCCTGTTGAAAGCCTGTCGCAATCCCCCACTCTGCATCCGAACCCGGTACAGTTCGCGCGGCTCACGATCACGCCTCTGACGCCGGCCAACGCGGCCGAGCAGCACGCACTGGCCGAACGCATGCTCCACTTCTCTCCCGAGCCGCGAGTGGTCGAGCGACTGATTGACAGCGCGCGGCTGCTCGGGCGCGAGGACGAAGTGCGGCACTACCGGGCGCGGTTCAAAGCCGCGTTTCCGGCCGAGGAAGCGGCGTGGGCGGCCCGGGCCGCATCACCGGCTCAGCCCGTGGCGGCAACGTCCGATCCAGCGCGGTAGCTCCCCGACTTGCCCCCGTGCTTCTCCAGCACCTGCACCGCGCCGATCGTCATGCCGCGGTCCACTGCCTTGCACATGTCGTAGACGGTCAGCAGCGCGACTTGAACAGCGGTCAGCGCTTCCATTTCGACGCCGGTCGGGCCGACGGTTTCGACCGTCGCGGTGCAAACGACGCCGCACGCCGCCGCGTCGCTGCCCGGCGCATACGCGGGCAGGCTGCGGCTGATTTCCAGTTCGACCGCCACCCGCGTGATCGCGAGCGGGTGGCACAGCGGAATCAGCTCGCTGGTCTTTTTCGCGCCCTGGATGCCCGCGATGCGCGCGATGCCGAGCACGTCGCCTTTCCTGGCGGTGCCGGCCTCGATCAGCGCGAGCGTGGCGGGCCGCATCGCGATGTGGCCTCGCGCTTTCGCGATGCGATGCGTGGCGGGCTTGGCCGCGACGTCGACCATGTGCGCCTGGCCTTGCGCATCGAAGTGGGTCAGCGGGGGCGAAGGGGGCTGCGGATCGCTCATCGGTCGTGGACCTTTTTCTTCACGGGAATTTAACTTGCTGCGGGGCGATCAGAGACGGGTTCGCCGCCATGCGCTCTCGGCCAGCCGGGTGCGGTCATCATAGGAGCGCAAGCAACCCGAGGCGCACGTGGGCGACACGTCACGGTCGTGCCGGGGCGCCGTGCGCATGCGTGCCATCCGCGCAGCCCGCCGTGCCGTCTTGTGGTCATCGCCGCTTGTCGAGGGCGATGGCTGCCCGGTTCCGGCCCCAGCGTGCTGCTTTTAGCGTGTTCGCTTGTTGTCGACCGCTCGGCCAGAAAGTCAATATCATGAAAAAAACGGTTCAAACGATTGCCAGTCGGCTGCTTATTGCTACATTGACGATAGCAACCGGCTTGACTTCCCCGTTGCCGGTCGCGGCGCAGTTGCCGTCGTTGGGTGACGGCGCCGAGATGTCGCTCGCGGCCGAGTTGCGCATCGGCCAGCGCATCGCCAAGGAGATCTATCGCGATCCGGACTATCTGGACGACCCGGTGCTGGCCGACTACGTGCAGGGCATCTGGCAGCCGCTGATGGCGGCCGCCCGCGCGCGCGGTGACTTGTCGCCCGAACTGGCGGAGCGCTTTGCCTGGGAAGTCATGCTGCTGCGCGACCGCGGCGTCAACGCGTTCGCACTGCCGGGCGGTTTTCTGGGCGTGAACACCGGGCTCATCAACATCGTGGAAAGCCGCGACGAACTCGCCTCCGTCCTCGCGCACGAGCTGTCCCACGTGACGCAGCGCCACATCGTGCGGTTGATCGCGAACCAGGGCCGCACCACGCCGCTGTTGATCGGCGCGATGCTGCTGGGCGTGCTCGCGGCCAGCCGCAACCCGGCGGCGGCGAACGCGATGATCGTGGGCGGCAGCGCGGTGGCCGCGCAGACGCAGCTGAACTTCTCGCGCGATATGGAACGCGAAGCCGACCGGGTGGGCTTCGGCGTCTCCAACCAGGCCGGTTTCGATCCGCGCGGCTTTGCGTCGATGTTCGGCAAGCTGCAGACCGCGAGCCGCATCAACGACAACGGCTCGTTTCCGTACTTGCGGTCCCACCCTTTGACGACCGAGCGCATCGCCGACATGCAAAACCGCGAGACGCAGGTCGGCGCGAACACCCAGGCGCCGCCGATGACGCCGGAGCATGCTGTCGTCGTGGCGCGCTCGCGCGTGCTGACCGACCCGGGCGTGGACGTGCTGCGCAGCTACGTCGCGGAGGTCTCCGGCAACATGTTCGGCCGCCGGGACGCGGCGCACCAGGCTGGCGCGCTGTATGCGGCCGTGCTTGCGAACCTGCGCCTGCGGGAGGTGCGCGCGGCGCGGGCGTTGCTGGAGCCGCTGGGCGTGCTGGTGAAGTTCGATCCCGCGGCCGCACGGCTGCACCGGTTGCTCACGGCCGAGGTCGAACTCGCCGGCGGCAACGCAGCGGCCGCAGCCAACCTTTTGAAGGACGAACGACTGGATCGGCGGCCCGAACTGTTGCTGTTCGCGCAGGCGTCGAGCCGTGCCGGTCAGCCGGAAGCGGCGGCCGACCGGTTGCAGACCTGGGTGGTGCTGCATCCGCGCGATGCGGCGGCCTGGCTGCAACTCGCGGCAGCGCGCGGGGTGCAAGGCGAGCAGCTGCGCTCGTTGCGCGCCGAGGCGGAAGCGCGCGTGGCGCAGTTTGACTACCCGGCGGCGGTGGACCGGTTTCGCGCGGCGCAGGACGTGGTGCGCAGCCAGGCGGGTGGCCGCTCGCCGGCCGAACACATCGAGGCATCGATCATCGACACCCGACTTCGCCAGGTGCAGTCAATCGTGCGAGAACAGGCGCTCGAGCGCTGAGTCGATGATCAGCCCCAGCGCGCTGTAGATCAGCGAGCCGAGCAGCGCGGCGCCGAAGCCGCTGACCTGGAAGCCGCCGAGCAGTTCGCCGGCCCACCAGAAGATCAGCGCGTTGATGACGAACAGGAAAAGTCCCAGCGTGACCAGCGTGATCGGCAACGTCAGCAGCACCAGAATCGGCCGCACGATGATGTTCATCAGTCCGATCACGAACGCCGCCAGCAGCGCGGCGCCGAAGCCCGTGACCTGCACGCCACCCGCGTAGATGGTGGCCACCACCAGCAGGGCGACGGCTGAAAGCAGCCATTTGAGGATCAGTTTCATATGGCGGACGAGGATAGCAGCCGCGTCGACGGGATGGGCCGCAAAGACCACCTCGGTCGATAACGTCGGGCGACCTTATGGGTCCGCGACGCTTTCACATCGCCGTCCTTGACGCTCGAATCGGCAGCCATTCGAGTTGGCGGGCGCCTGCGCGAGTCACTCTCCGGCAAGCATGAAACTCGTGTTGGGTCCGACTGGATTCGCTGCCGCCAGCCGGTGGAGGGTAAGCGCGGATCAAAGGCTGCGCGGCCCCACAACAAGACCATTCCACGTCCGATCGATCAGCCGTATCTCCTTCCAGCAGAGGCTGCGGAGCCGGCTCTGCCGGGCTGTAGGCGCCGCCCCCGGCAAGGGGGAAGCCGAGAGAGCCGACCGAAGGGAGCGAAGGCAGGAGGCGAGCTTTATTCGGAGGCCAGCACCAGCAGCGCACCAAGGCCGGCCAGCGCGGCCGGGATCTGCCACTTCCAGCCGCTCGACGGCGGCTTCTGATCCTTGCTGACCGGCGCCAGATCGACGCCGTACTTGGGGCAGCGCGCATCGAGCACGCGCGCGTTGCCGTGCTCGGCAATCAGCCTGTCGGTCAGCTTCACGAGCTCGCCGGTGGCCAGCACGCAGGTCAGTTTGTCGCCGGGCGCATCGAACAGCGGTTGCAGCTCGGCAAACAGCTCGGACGCCCAGTCCTGGCGCCAGCCTTCGACCGATTCGGCCGAGACCCATTTGCTCGCGTCGCGCGGCAACTTGGGCGGGCAGGCGACGACGATCCAGTGAGTGGCAGCGGTCGGTGCCGACTCGGGCGCAACGGCCGGGTTGTGGTTGGCGCCGGTGCTGCGCAGCGGCCCGATCTGCTGCCTGGCGTGATCGGCCTCGTCCACATATACGATGATCTGGTCCATGGCGGTCGGGTCTTTCGGTAAATTGGGTCGGCTTTGTTTTTAAAAGCAATCGACCGATTGAATCATTCGGGCGTTCCGCGCGTCAAGCCGAAGACCTGGGCCGCCGCACCCAAGGCCCCGCAACGCTCAGGTGAACATCCATCGTTGCATCATGCGCACTCACCATGGCCGGCATTCACATCACCGACATCGAAGCCGCAATCAACCATTGGCGCAGGGTCCGGCCGTCGCCCGACGGCATCACATTGCCGGCGGAAACCCGTGCGCTGGCCGAGGTGTATGCGCTGATGGTGTACGCGCACGAGGACGAGGCCGACGAAGCGACCTTGCCCGAGGCCGCGCACCGCGCCTGGCTCGCGTGGTACGCGACGACACCCGACACGCCCTGCATCGCGATCTGCTCAACCACGCAGGGCGACGACGTCTGCAAAGGTTGTGGCCGCTACTTCGACGAAGTGCAGCGCTGGACCGAGATGAGCCCGGCCGAAAAGCGCGCGGTCTGGCGCCGCGTGGCGCAGCAGGGCACGGCTTGGCGATTCAACCGCTACGCCGAACGCGGGGCGGCGAACGTCCAAGAGATCGAATGACCCGCAGCGGCCACGCGCATTTACGGCGCTATTCCAACCCCTCTTCCACCAGCTCCGCCGCACGCAGCAACGCGCGGGCCTTGGCTTCGGTTTCCTTCCATTCGAGTTCGGGCACCGAGTCGGCCACCACGCCGGCTGCGGCCTGCACGTAGAGCATCTGATCCTTCACGACGCCCGTGCGAATCGCGATCGCGACGTCCATGTCGCCCGCATAGCTCAGGTACCCGCAGGCGCCGCCGTACAGGCCGCGCTTTACCGGCTCAAACCGGTCGATCAGCTCCATCGCATGCACCTTCGGCGCGCCGGTGAGCGTCCCGGCCGGAAACGTCGCGCGCAGCACATCGATGCTGGTCATGCCGTCCTGCAGGATGCCTTCGACGTTGCTGACGATGTGCATCACGTGGCTGTAGCGCTCCACCGCGAACGCTTCCGTGACCTTGACGCTGCCAGTTTTTGCGATGCGGCCAATGTCGTTGCGCGCCAGGTCGATCAGCATCACGTGCTCGGCGCGTTCCTTCGGATCGTTCACGAGCTCGGTCTCGGCCGCGGCGTCGGCCTCCGGCGTGGCGCCGCGTGGGCGCGTGCCGGCCAGCGGGCGGATCGTGATCTTTTCGGCGGGCTGGCCGTCCACGTCGACTTTTTCCTGCCGCACCAGGATTTCGGGGCTGGCGCCGACGACGTGGAAGTCGCCAAAATCGTAGTAATACATGTACGGGCTCGGGTTCAGCGAACGCAGCGCGCGGTACAGCGACAGCGGCGACTCGGTGTAGCGCTTCTTGATGCGCTGGCCGATCTGCACCTGCATGAACTCGCCGGCTTCGATCAACTCCTTGGCGCGCTCGACCGCGGCCAGATAGTCTGCTTTCGCAAAGTCGCGTTCGGCCGGATACGACTGGCTTGGCCGGATCACGGGCGCGCTGACCGAGTAGGTCAGTTGCTGGCGCAGTTCGCGCAGGCGCCGGCGCGCGTTCTGATACGCCTCGGGCTGGTGCGGATCGGCATAGACGATCAAATACAGCTTGCCGGACAGGTTGTCGATCACGGCGAGTTCTTCGCACTGCAGCAGCACGATGTCGGGGCAGCCAAGCGAATCGGGCGGGCAGCTTTTCTCGAGCTTTTTCTCGATGTGGCGCACCGTGTCGTAGCCGAAATAGCCGGCCAAGCCGCCGCAAAAACGCGGCAGACCGGGCGTGAGCGCGACCTTGAAGCGTTGCTGATATCCAGCGATGAAGTCGAGCGGGTTGCCGCGGTCGGTTTCGATCACGGCGCCGTCTCTCACGACCTCGGTGTGGGCATCACCTCCGAAGCCGCTCGCGCGCAGCAGCGTATCGGCCGGCAGCCCGATGAAGCTGTAGCGACCGAACCGTTCGCCGCCGACCACCGATTCGAGCAGAAAGCTGTGCCGCCCCCCGCGCTTGCCGTGCGCGAGCTTCAGATACAGCGACAGCGGCGTCTCGAGGTCGGCGAACGCTTCCGCCATCAACGGGATGCGGTTGAAGCCCTGCGCGCTGAGCGACTTGAATTCGAGTTCGGTAATCACGGGCGGGGTGGGAGTGCGTGGGCGTGGATGGCGGCGCGCGGTTTTGCAGCTGTGCCAATTGAGTCTGGTTGACGCGACTCGACCTGCGGGGCAGTTTAGCAACGCGGCCCGAAACGATTGCGCCACCGGGTGCGCCTTCGTCGGTCGGGCATCGCGTCGCATCCGTGCTGCGCATTGGGCACCGGTCTGCCTATGGCAGGACCCGGTTTTTCCGGCCGCCCCCCTGCAAGAGAAAGAACCACTCGTGCACCTCACGAAACGAATGGAATTGCGCGCCATAGCCTGCGCTGTCCTGCCCGCCGTTGCGCTGACGGCTCGGGCCGCAGGCACCGATGTCTCCGGCTTCGAATTCCCCAGTCAGCTGCAACTCGCTGGCAGCTGGCTCGAGCTCAACGGCGCGGGCGTGCGCTGGAAGTTCGTCGTCAAGGTCCATGCGGCCGGGCTCTATCTGACCAGCAAGGCCGTGGAGGCCGCGCCCGGGCCGATGCGATTGCGCGCCTCATGATGCTGCGCCGGGTGAAGGCGGATCAGCTGTCGCAGTCGTTCATGCGCGGCATCGGGCGCAATCTGAAATCGTTCGAAGCGCTGCGGCTCACGCAGACGCTGCTGGAGATGACGCACGAGCTGGTCGAATTTCGCCAGTTCGAAGCGGGCAATCTGCTGAGGGTCGACTACGCGCCGAGGCAGGGCACCATCTTCCGCGTCAAAGGCCGCCAGGTGCATGTGACCATTGCGGGTCCCGAAGTGTTCGACGCGGTGCGGCAAATCTGGCGGGGCCGCGACCCGGCCGATCTGCAGGTGAAGAATGTGCTGCTCGGCAAGCGGGCGGCAGCAACGCCGGTCGCATCCAACCGATCGAAATCCGGGGCGAGGCGCTTCTCAGGCGCGCCGAGCGCCGCATTGTCTCGTCTGCCGAGACAATTGACGACGTCTCGCCCGCGAGTCGATCAACGTGTCGAACGGCGGACCGCCGCTCAACGCGTTGTTTGCCGTCACTGCAGATCGCCGTACTGTGTGGCGCTCAGGCCCAGGTCCGGGCGGCTGCGGTTGGCGGTAACCACCTGGGTGTCTTCGAAGTCGATCATCGGCTTGCGACGCGCACCCGAGCGGCGCAGGACACCATCGGCGGGCCCCGGTTGGCTGCCGCTGCTACGGTGGTGGTGGTTGCCGGACAAAGCCTGCTTGAACGCGTTGACTTCGTCGGCATGGATCGGATCGGAGCGGCTGTTGGGCGCCGCGCTTGTGCCCAGACCGAGCGCGCTGGTACGTGCCGGCGGCACCGACTGCCCGAGACCGAACGCCGCGGCGTGCTGGTTGGTCGTGCTATGACCGCTGTACGCGCCGGCACTGCTTTGCGCCATGCCGAGCGCAGCCTGCGCGTTCGCTGTCTCGCCGTATCCCGCAGGCTGAAACGGCGCTGCAAGTTGCGGATTCACGCGCGAATAGACCGCGGCCACGTCGATCTCGTACTGGTCCTTCGCGGACTGGCGGATGATCGCTTCGATTTCGGGGAGCCGCATCAGTTGCGCGGTGTCGCTGGCCAAGTCGAGCATGACCAGAAACTGCAAGCCGCGCGCGTCGGTGGACAGTACCTTGAATTTGTAGCTGGCCGACAGCACGCCACAGCGCATCAACACCTCGCGCACCACGCGGTAGAGGCGCTCGCGCCGGTCGGCGCGCTCGGCATCGACGCCGGTCTTGCCGTCGCTGCGCGGCGCAAGCGGCAACCCGGAGGCGGATCGGGCGACGACCGCGCCGCCCACGGCGTCGCGTGGGTGGCCGGGGCGCTCCGGCGCGGCTGCGGCCAATGCGGCATTGCCGGGCTTGCTGCGACCGAACAAAACGCTGAGGAAACTCATAGAAAGGCTCGCTGGTGGGTTTTCTTCGGAGTTCTTTTTCCCCCGGCCTTGACGTTGGCGCAGCGGATGGCCGGCTCCGAAGGCACTCCGGTCAGCTGCCGACGAAGCTCGCGAAAGAGGCCCGTGGCGGCGCAGTTTACTGAGCGCTGATCACTCGACAATACCGGTGGAGTGGGCAAAGGCCCCGCCGCTGCGCATTCGCTCACGGTCGCGCGGCCCCTGTCGGCCGCCGCGCGACAACGCAACGGTCATTTGCCGATGCAGAAGCGCGAAAAAATCACCCCGAGCAGATCGTCCGATGTGAACCGACCGGTGATCTGCGACAGCGCGGCTTGCGCGAGCCGCAGTTCTTCAGCGATCAGCTCGAGCGGCGCGGACGCCGCCTCGTCCAGCAGCTCGTGCGCCTGCTGCAGCCGCTCGGCCACTTCGAGCAATGCCTGCACATGCCGCGCGCGCGCCAGATAGACCCCTTCGGGTGTGGCCTGCCAGCCCGCGATCTTCAGCAACTCGCCGCGCAATTCGGCCAGACCGGTGCCGGTGGTGGCGGATAGCGACAGAGCGCCCGGCGGGGCTTGCGCGGTCGCGATGTCTACCTTGTTCCAGACCGCAAGGCGCGGCACGTTTTTCGGGACTTTTTCGGCCAGGGCACTTACCAGTCGTGCGTCTTCAGCTATATATTCAAGAGCGTCGGCGCGCGCGGCATCGTGCACCAGCAGCACCGCGTCGGCTTGTGCGATCTCCTCCCAGGCGCGCCCGATGCCGATGCGCTCGACCGCATCGTCGCTGTCGCGCAGGCCGGCCGTGTCGATCACATGCAGCGGCACCCCTTCGAGCGCGATCGTGGTGGCGATCTTGTCGCGTGTGGTGCCGGCCACGGGCGTGACGATGGCGAGTTCCTCGCCAGCCAGCGCATTCAGCAGTGAGCTTTTGCCGACGTTCGGCTGGCCAGCGATCACGACACGGATGCCGTCGCGCAACAACGCGCCCTGGCGCGTGGTGGCCAGCACGCTGTCGAGGCTCTCCCGCAGTCGCGCAAGCTGGCCCTGCGCATCGGCGGCCTGCAGGAAGTCGACATCCTCTTCCGGAAAGTCAAGCGTGGCCTCCACCAGCATGCGCAGTTGTGTCAGCGCATCCAGCAGTTGCGTGATCCGCCGCGAGAACTCGCCGCCGAGCGAGCGCGCGGCCGAGCGCGCTGCCGATGCAGTGCTCGCGTCGATCAGATCGGCAACGCTCTCGGCCTGCGCGAGATCGAGCTTGCCGGCCAGGAATGCGCGTTCGGTGAACTCACCGGGGCGGGCCAGCCGCACCTTGGGTAGGCGCCGTGCGGACGCGGCCGGTTCGTCGTTGGGGGCGTGCGCCCCCGCCTGCAGCACGCGCGCAAGCAACAACTGCAGCACGGCGGGGCCGCCGTGGCCCTGCAGCTCGAGCACGTCTTCGCCGGTGTAGGAATGCGGCGCTGGAAAAAACAGCGCAAGGCCGTGGTCGATCGGCTGGCCGTCGGCATCCGCGAACGCGAGGTAGGTCGCCACCCGGGGCTGCAACGGCCGGCCGCACAGCGCCTGTGCCAGACTGCCGAGCGATTGGCCGGACACCCGCACGATGCCGACCGCGCCGCGGCCCGGCGCGGTCGAGATCGCCGCGATCGGGTCGTCGGCCGCGCCGATCATCGCGGACCGCGCGCCACATGCGGTGGCACCGGCACTATTTGCCGAGCACGCCGAGCCGTTTGTTGATCACCCATTGCTGCGCGATCGACAGGATGTTGTTGGTGATCCAGTAGAGCACCAGGCCCGACGGGAAGAAGAAGAACATGATGCCGAACACGAGCGGCATGTACCACATGAGTTTCGCCTGCATCGGATCCGGCGGTTTCGGATTCAGCCAGGTCTGCAGCATCGACGTGGCCGTCATCACCACCGGCAGGATGTAGTACGGGTCCGGCGTGGACAGGTCGTGGATCCACAGAATCCAGGGCGCATCGCGCATCTCCACAGAAGACGACAGCACCCAGTAGAGCGCGATGAATACCGGCATCTGCACCATGATCGGCAGGCAGCCCCCCATCGGATTGACTTTTTCCTCGCGGTAGATGCGCATCATCTCCTGCTGCATCTGCTGCGGCTTGTCTTTCAGCCGCTCGCGCATTTCGGTGATCTTCGGGTTGATCGCCTTCATCTTGGCCATGCTCGCGTAGGCTTTCGCGTTCAGCCAATAGAACGCGGCTTTCAGCAGCACCACGAGCGCGACGATCGACCAGCCCCAGTTGCCGAGAAAGCCATGCAGCTTGTCCAGCAGCCAGTACAGCGGCTTGGCCAGGATCGTGAGCCAGCCGTAGTCCTTCACCAGCTCCAGGCCAGGCGTCAACGTCTCCAGCTGCTTCTCGAGTTGCGGGCCGGTGTACAGCGTCGCGTCCACGGTCTTGGTCTCGCCGGGCGCGATGGTGCCGAGCGGATCGATCATGCCGACCGCATACAGGTTGGTGTCCACCTTGCGCGCGAACAGGTTGCGTGTGACGCCGGTTGGCAGGATCCAGGCGCTGGCAAAGTAGTGCTGCACCATCGCGACATAGCCACTGGTCGACTGCTTGTCGAATTCGGCCTTGTTGTTTTCAATGTCCTTGAAGTCGAGCTTGTGGTATTTGCTCGCTTCCGTGTAGACGGCCGGGCCGGTAAAGGTCGAATAAAACGACGACTCGCCGGGCGGCTTGTTGCCGTCGCGCACCAGTTGCAGATAGAGCTGCGGCGACACCGGCTCGGTGCCGACGTTGATGACCTCGCTGCGGTAGTCGATCGCATACGACCCGCGCCGCATCGTCCAGGACTTGATCAGCTTGACGCCGCCGACCGCCTGGGATTCGAAACGCACTGTGAGACTGTCGGCGCCGGGCCCCAGCGTGCGCGGTCCCGGCATCACGGTCATCGGTGTCTTGTGCGTGGGCATCGCAGCGCCGCCGTTGGCTGCGATCAAGCCGGTCTGCGCGAGGTAGACGCGGTTCGGGCTGCGGTCCAGCAGCGTCAAGGCCTGGATTTTGTCGCCATGGTCGCCGAACTTCAGCAAGTCGGCCTGCACCAGCGAGCCGCCTTCGCTGTCGAACTTCAAGCGGTAGACATCGGTGGTGACAGTCACCTGCTCCAGCGCGGAAGCCGTGCCTTCTCCCGCCGCCGTGCCGGCGCCGCCCGGCACCTGCGCACCGGCGGTGCCCGGCGGCACGGCGCCGCCCCCACCGACCGGCGCCGGCACGGCGCTCGGCACCCCGCCGGCTGCGGGCGCAGTGACGTTCGGCGCCGCACCCGCCGCAGGCTCGGCCGTCTGCCGCGGCGTGGTCGGGAAAAACGTGGCGCGATGCCCGTTGTGAACCTGCCATTGGTCCCACAGCAGGACCAGCGAAAAGCCGAATATCACCCACAAAATGGTGCGGCGGATGTCGTTCATGAAAACCTGTCGTTAGTGGCTGCTGCCACCGCGGCCCTGTGGGGGCCGAAACCATGAGGAAAACGGGGCCGACCAGCGGGACGGCACCGGATCGAAGCCGCCGTCGCACCACGGATGGCAGCGCCCGATGCGCCGCAATGTCAGATAACTGCCGCCGCCCGCACCATGCTGCTGCAGCGCCTCCAGCGCGTAGACAGAGCAGGTCGGCTCGAACCGGCACGCCGTGCCGAGCATTGGACTCAGCAGCAATCGGTAGCCACGCACCAGAGCCAGCAACAGACGTTGCATCAGCACGGCAGCGCTTCCGCTCGCGCAACAGGCAGTCGATTCAGCAACTGCAGCAACTCCGAGCGCACGGCGGACTTCAACGCGTCCGACGTCGCACTCACGAACTGCTTGCGGTCGAAGGCAGCGCGCAACCGCACCACATGGGCCGCGCCGCACAAACGCGGCTCGAACTGCTCACACAACGCGTACACCTGTCGCTTCACGGCGTTGCGCGTGACGGCCCGACGCGCCCAGCGCTTGGGCGCCATCGCACCGACCCAGGCGTGCTGCGCGGCACGGCGCGGAAACAGCGGTCGCGAAGTCTGCCGGGCGCAGACTGCGTTTTGCGCTGCGGCGTCTGCATCGGCCGCCAACGGCAATCGGTGCAAGGCGAAGTGCGCGGTTCGCGCCACGGTGGCGCCGCCCTGCATGACCGCCTGGAACTGCGCGCGGGTTTTCAAACGGGGTACTGGCATGGCATGCACGCCGCAAATGGCCGACGCGCCATCGCTTGCTCTACGGGTCGAACCGGCGGGATCAGCGGGGTGCCTGCACCGCCAGCCGCTTGCGGCCCTTGGCACGGCGCGCATTGATCACGGCGCGGCCGCCGCGTGTTTTCATGCGGACCAGAAAACCGTGCGTGCGGGCACGGCGGGTCTTGGAAGGTTGGTAAGTGCGCTTCATTGAAAAAACATCCTGAAGTAGAAATCATGAGGCCGCCGGTCGCTCGCGGATGCGAAAAACCGGTGGCGTAATTTGCCCCTGGGCAGCTGCTCGATCGGTCGAAGCCGGACGCAGGGACTGCGGTGGCGAGCTTGTGGCCCCGTAGAGCCTTGGCGAGGTCAACCCGCGATTATCGCAAACTTCCGGTCAGCGGCCTTTCTGCAGCCTGTTCACCAGCTTGCGCGAGTCGCCCTCGCACCGTGCGGCCAGGGTGTGGATAACCCGACCCCCAGGGCGGTTCGGTGGCACAATCGGCTGCCAAATATCCACAACCCGCCGATGTCGATCACCACCGAGGGGCAGGAACTCTGGCAGGCCTGCGTCGAGCAGCTTGCGCAGGAGCTGCCCGAGCAGCAATTCAATACCTGGATCAAGCCCTTGTCGGCGCAGGTCGGCAGCGACGCCTCGCGCGTCACGCTGCTGGTGGCGAACCGTTTCAAGCTCGACTGGGTGCGCGCGCAGTACGGCGGCCGGATCGCCGCCACGCTGAGCATGTTGTACGGCCAGCCGGTGCAGCTCGAACTCGCGCTAACCCCGAGGGAAAACGTTCAAAAACAAGAAGTTACGATCGTCTCGGCGGGCCCGCAGTCGATTCCTGCGCGCACTTCCGCAGCGGACGACGAGGCGGCTGCGAACCTGCGGACACGGCTCAACACGGCGTTGACTTTCGACACCTTGGTGGAAGGCTCGGCCAACCGGATGGCGCGCGCTGCCGCAATGCATGTGGCGGGCACGCCGGGGCAGCTTTACAACCCGCTTTTCATCTACGGCGGCGTGGGTCTGGGCAAGACGCACCTGGTGCATGCGGTGGGCAATCGGCTGCTTGCGGACAACCCGAATGCGAAAGTTCTCTACATCCATGCGGAGCAGTTCGTGTCGGATGTGGTCAAAGCCTATCAACGCAAGACGTTCGACGAGTTCAAGGCGCGTTACCACTCGCTCGATCTGCTGCTGATCGACGACGTACAGTTCTTTGCGAACAAGGAACGTACGCAGGAGGAATTCTTCAACGCGTTCGAGGCGCTGCTGGCCAAGAAGTCACACATCGTGATGACCAGCGATACCTATCCGAAGGGCCTGCCCGACATTCACGAGCGGCTCGTGTCGCGCTTCGACTCGGGCCTGACGGTCGCGATCGAGCCGCCGGAGCTGGAAATGCGCGTGGCCATCTTGATCAACAAGGCGCGCGCGGAGCACACCGAAATGCCCGAGGAAGTCGCGTTCTTCGTGGCCAAGAACGTGCGCTCCAACGTGCGCGAGCTCGAAGGCGCGTTGCGCAAAATTCTGGCTTATTCGCGCTTCAATCAGAAAGAGATTTCGATCCTGCTCGCGCGCGAGGCGCTGCGCGATCTGCTGTCGATCCAGAACCGGCAGATCAGCGTCGAGAACATCCAGAAGACGGTAGCCGACTACTACAAGATCAAGGTCGCCGACATGTACAGCAAGAAGCGGCCGGCATCGATCGCGCGGCCGCGGCAGATCGCGATGTATCTGGCGAAGGAACTCACGCAGAAAAGCCTGCCCGAGATCGGCGAGCTGTTCGGCGGGCGCGACCACACGACGGTGCTGCATGCGGTGCGCAAGATCGCGGGCGAGCGGCAGCAACTGTCGGAAGTGAACCAGCAGCTGCACGTGCTCGAACAAACGTTGAAGGGGTAACGCTCACCCCCAGCCTTCGCTGCCTTCGGTCGGCTTCCGGCTACCCCCACCGGGGGCGGCGCCTGCGGACCGGCAAAGCCGGCTCCGCAGCCCCCGCCGGACCGCGCCATGTCAGGATCGTTGGCTGCTGGGCGTGCAGAAGTGCTGGGTTATCCGATTGCTCTACGCAGCCCGACGCAATGGGCGACGCTGCTGCAGTCACCACAAGAAACATTGATTGATACGAGGCGGAAATGATCGTTTTGAAAGCGGCCCAGAACAAGCTGTTGGCCACCTTGCAGTCCGTCGCCGGCATCGTCGAACGGCGCCACACCATGCCCATCCTGGCGAACGTGCTGCTGCGCAAGAACGGCGCGATGACCGAGCTGATCGCGAGCGATCTGGAAATCCAGATTCGCACCGCGGCCGAACTCGGCGGCGACGAAGGCGACTTCGCGACCACCGTGAATGCGCGCAAGTTGATCGACATCCTGCGCACGATGCCGGCGGACCAGATGGTGGCGCTCGAATCCGCGCAGAACAAGCTGCTGCTGAAGGGCGGGAAAAGCCGCTTCACGCTGCAGTCGCTGCCGGCCGAGGACTTCCCGCTGGTGCAGCAGGCGGCCGGCTTCGGCGATCCGTTCGGCGTGCCGCAGAAGGTCTTGAAGGAACTGCTCGACCAGGTGTCGTTCGCGATGGCGGTGCACGACATCCGCTATTACCTGAACGGCATTCTGTTCGTCGCCGAAGGCAGCAAACTGAGCCTGGTTGCGACCGACGGCCACCGGCTCGCGTTCGTATCGGCCGAGCTCGACGTCGAAGTGCCGGCCAAGCAGGAAGTGATCCTGCCGCGCAAGACCGTGCTCGAGCTGCAGCGGCTGCTGTCCGATGCGGAAGGCACGATCGAGATGCAGTTCTCGAGCAACCAGGCCAAGTTCACGTTCGGCGAACTGGAACTCTTCACCAAGCTCGTCGAAGGCAAGTTCCCCGACTACAACCGCGTGATCCCGAAGGACCACAAGAACCAGTGCGTGCTGGGCCGCACCGCGCTGCTGGCCTCGCTGCAGCGCACCGCGATCATGACGAGCGAGAAATTCAAGGGCGTGCGGCTCAACATCGAGCCGGGCGCGTTGCGCGTGGCGTCGAACAACTCCGAGCAGGAAGAAGCGGTCGACGAGCTCGACGTCGACTACGGCGGCGACCCGATCGAGATCGGCTTCAACGTGACCTATCTGATCGACGTCTTGAGCAACATGAAGCAGGACATGGTGAGCCTGCAGCTGGCCGACTCGAACAGTTCCGCGCTGATCACGATCCCCGACAACGCGGCATTCAAATACGTGGTGATGCCGATGCGGATCTAGCCGGCTCAAGGGCTGTCCGGGCTGGTAAAACCGGCTGCCGGCCTCATCTGATCTTCATCCATTTTCTTTGCGGCGCGGCTGCGAACGATTAGAGCGAACATGACCCAAGCACCCCCCAAGCCCGATCCGGAAGTCCAGTTGCTCCATGCCGATGGGCCAGGCCACTCCGATGCCGCGAACCCATCGAGCTCGAACTACCAGCCGAAGATCGACAGCAACCAGGCCGGCGCGTCGGCCGGCTACGGCGAAGGCGCGATCCAGATTCTCGAAGGCCTGGAGGCGGTGAGGAAACGTCCCGGCATGTACATCGGCGACACGTCGGACGGCACCGGGCTGCATCACCTCGTGTTCGAAGTCGTCGACAACTCGATCGACGAAGCACTCGCAGGCCACTGCGACGACATCCAGGTCACGATCCACAGCGACAACTCGGTCAGTGTGGTCGACAACGGCCGCGGCATCCCCACCGGCATCAAGATGGACGACAAGCACGAGCCGAAGCGCTCGGCGTCCGAGATCGCGTTGACCGAATTGCACGCGGGCGGCAAGTTCAACCAGAACAGCTACAAGGTGTCGGGCGGCCTGCACGGCGTGGGTGTGAGTTGCGTGAACGCCTTGTCCAAGATGCTGCGCCTGACGGTGCGGCGCAACGGCAAGGTGCATGTGCTCGAGTTCAGCAAGGGCTTCGTGCAGAACCGCATCATCGAAGAGATCGACGGCGTGGCGGTGTCGCCGATGCAGATCCTGGGCGACACGGAAAAACGCGGCACCGAAGTCCACTTCCTGCCCGACGACGAGATCTTCCAGCAGAACGCCGACTTCCACTACGAGATCCTGTCCAAGCGGTTGCGCGAGCTGAGCTTTTTGAACAACGGCGTGCAGATTCGCCTGAAGGACGAGCGCTCCGCCAAGGAAGACGATTTCTCCGGCGCGGGCGGCGTGAAAGGCTTCGTCGAATACATCAACAAGGGCAAGACCGTGCTGCACCCGAACGCGTTCCACGCGGTCGGCGACAAGGCGAGCGACCAGGGCACGAACATCGGCGTCGAAGTCGCGATGCAGTGGAACAGCGGCTACAACGAAAACGTGCTCTGCTTCACCAACAACATTCCGCAGCGCGACGGCGGCACGCACCTCACGGGCCTGCGGGCTGCCATGACGCGCGTGATCAACAAGTACATCGAAGAAAACGAGTTCGCGAAAAAAGCCAAGGTCGAAGTCACCGGCGACGACATGCGCGAAGGCCTGACCTGCGTGCTCTCCGTGAAAGTGCCCGAGCCGAAGTTCTCGAGCCAGACCAAGGACAAGCTGGTGTCCAGTGAAGTGCGTGCACCGGTGGAGGACATCGTCGGCCGGCTGCTCGGCGAATACCTGCAGGAGCGCCCGCAGGACGCGAAGATCATCTGCGGCAAGATCATCGACGCTGCACGGGCCCGCGAGGCTGCCCGCAAAGCGCGCGAGATGACGCGCCGAAAAGGCGTGCTCGACGGCATGGGCCTGCCCGGCAAGCTCGCCGACTGCCAGGAGAAAGACCCGGCGCTGTGTGAGATCTACATCGTCGAGGGCGACTCCGCCGGCGGCAGCGCCAAGCAGGGCCGCGACCGCAAGTTCCAGGCGATCCTGCCGCTGCGCGGCAAGATTTTGAACGTCGAAAAAGCCCGGTACGAGAAGCTGCTGACCAGCAACGAAATCCTGACGTTGATCACGGCGCTCGGCACCGGCATCGGCAAGGCCGTCGGCGGCACCGGCAGCAGCAACGGCGGCGGCGCGGACGACTTCAACGTCGCCAAGCTGCGCTACCACCGCATCATCATCATGACGGACGCGGACGTCGACGGTGCGCACATCCGCACCTTGCTGCTCACGTTCTTCTATCGCCAGATGCCCGAACTGGTCGAGCGCGGCCATATCTACATCGCGCAGCCACCGCTCTACAAAGTGAAGGTCGGCAAGGAAGAGCAGTACCTGAAGGACCAGGGGGCGCTCGACACGTTTCTGCTGCGCATCGCGTTGAAGGATGCGAGTGTGCTGACGGCCACCGCGCCAGACGGCAGCGCGCCAGGCACCCACATCATCAGCGGTGACACGCTGGTCGAACTCGCGCGCAAGCACCAGCTCGCCGAAGCCGTGATCAACCGCCTGGGCGTGTTCATGGACGCCGAAGCGCTGCGCGCGATCGCCGACGGCGTCGCACTGAACCTGGATACGGTGCCCGACGCGGA
The DNA here is from genome assembly GCA_963761295.1 of uncultured beta proteobacterium. Classification (GTDB taxonomy): domain Bacteria; phylum Pseudomonadota; class Gammaproteobacteria; order Burkholderiales; family Burkholderiaceae_C; genus JBBPYC01. Next base: position 137,863 of record CAVXGG010000015.1, on the reverse strand, counting down.
AGCCTCGGCCGTCGCACTGCAAAACAAGCTGCTCGAGATCGGCAGCGGCGCCGAAGTCGCCGGCGAGTTCGATGCGCGCACCGACAAGCCGATCCTGCGCATCAGCCGCCGCCACCACGGCAATGTCCGCAGCAGCGCGATCACGCAGGACTTCGTGCACGGCGCCGACTACGCCGCACTGGCCGAGGCCGCAAGCACGTTTCACGGCCTGCTGGGCGAAGGTGCGCGCGTCATGCGCGGCGAAGGCGACCGCGCCAAGGAAGAGAAAGTCACCGACTTCCGCCAGGCCATGCGCTGGCTCATCACGCAGGCCGAAGCAGCCACCGCGCGCCAGCGCTACAAGGGTCTGGGCGAGATGAACCCCGCGCAGCTTTGGGAAACCACGATGGACCCGGCCGTGCGCCGCCTGCTGCGCGTGCAGATCGACGACGCGATCGCGGCCGACGGCGTGTTCACGATGCTGATGGGCGACGAAGTCGAGCCGCGCAGGCAGTTCATCGAGACGAATGCGCTCAGGGCGGCGAATATCGACGTGTGACACCTGTTGACTGTGGCCTTCGACGAGTCAGGTGAAGACTCGGCATCAAGGTACTTCGTAGGCATTTCCCTACATTCACTGTCGCTAGAGGCCGGCAGCGCTCAAGCCATCGCTGCGCCCCAATGAGCGCAGGGCAATTTCGCCCGTTTACGCTGCGAAAAGCAAAGGCATTTCATGAACAAGGATCAAGTCAAGGGGACTGCCAAGGACGTGGCCGGCAAGGTGCAAGAAAAAGCCGGCGAGATGACCGGCGACAAGTCGACCCAGGCCAAGGGTCTCGCCAAGCAGGGTGAAGGCAAAGTCCAAAAGGGTGTCGGCGACGCGAAAGAATCACTCAAGGACGCAGGCAAAGATCGCAAGTAAAGCGGCATCGGCGTTTCCGGCCGCCTTGGCGCTGCCGGTTTGGTCGAATGGGGGTCGCTGCAGACAACCCACAACGTTCGACCGCGCTTTCAAAAATCTCAAGGGCCGTTCGCGGCCCTTTGTTCATTCCCTCATCCGAAGTTGCCGCGGCATCGGGGCGCAAGTTCGTGCCAGTCGAATCCTGTGCTGCGCCCACCCATACAGTTCACCAGCGTGTCCTCGATGCGCCGCCACACCGTGAGCCGGTTGTGCCCTTTGCGGATGCTGTGGCCTTCGTCCGGGAACGGCAGATAGTCGATCGGCTGACCACGTTCCCTCAGCGCAGCCACCACATCGTCCGAGTCTTGCCGTTGCACACGCACGTCGTTCGCACCCTGAATCACGAGCAGCGGCGCGGTGATCTTGTCCAGATGCGGGATCGGTGAATTGGCGAGCATCGCGGCGCGTTCGTCGAGTCTGTTCATGTCGCCTTGGGTGCGGGCAACCGGAGCCACGCGATCTTGTCGCGGCCGATGTTGCTCAAGCCCCAGGCTTTGCCTGCCTGAGTGTCGATGCGTGCCCTCCCATACCAATCGAAGCCGCCGATGGTCTTCAGCAAGCGCCATCAGCCATCCGTCTGCGCCAGTTCGATGGTCCTGCCGGCGCCGTCGTCCGCGCCCAGTTTACGAACGCGGCCAGCCAGCTTGCGGTTCGGGTCGATCAGTCAGCCGACCACATCACCTTTGCTGCGCGCCACCTCGCGGAGGCTGCGCCGGTCGGCGTCGGCCTCGTACAGGTCCACCTGCGCCTTGTCGCGCTTGTTCCAGGTGAAGTAGAAACGGGCGCTGCCCTCTTGCGAGCGGCCGACGAACGTGGACCGCGCGCCCGTCCAGAGCGTGAGGGGCCACGGCGCGCCACCGTCTTTCGTAGCCAACACGAAGAGCTGCGCGTCCTCGTTGCCGTTGAACTCCTTCGGACAGGCGAGATGTCGGCTGTCCGGCAACCACGCGTACGTCGGGCCAGCCGAATGCGGGATGACGGGGCGCGGTGCTGCAGGCGGACAGGCCAAGCCATGAAATGCAGACGGATCACCGCGACGCAGCGACCCGGAAAGCGACCCCGAAACGATGGTTCCTCCGCGAAATCGAATCGCAGCGATGCAAGCGGGAAGCGGGGCCTCGCCGGCACCCGCGCAGCACAATTGCCGCATGAACGCCCACGTCCCCGCCACCTCGCCGCCGTCCACCCACGACACCACCCGCATCGACGACACGCGCATCGCCGCGGTGCGCCCGCTCGTCACGCCGGCGCTGCTGCAGGAGTGGCTGCCGACGCCGGCCGCGGCGCTCGCGCTGGTCGAGCAAAGCCGGCAATCGATCTCGAACGTGCTGCACGGCGCGGACGACCGGCTCGTCGTGGTGGTCGGCCCGTGTTCGATCCATGACCACGACCAGGCTGTCCAATATGCGCAGCGGCTCAAACCCGTGGCCGATGAACTGGCCAACGAATTGATCGTCGTGATGCGCGTGTACTTCGAAAAACCACGCACCACCGTCGGCTGGAAGGGCTACATCAACGATCCGCACCTGGACGGCAGCTTCGCGATCAACGAAGGGCTGGAACTTGCCCGAAAGCTGCTGCTCGACTTGCTGGCGCTGGGCATGCCCGTCGGCACCGAGTTCCTCGATCTGCTGAGCCCGCAATACATCAGCGACTTGGTGAGCTGGGGCGCGATCGGCGCGCGCACGACCGAGAGCCAGAGCCACCGCCAGTTGGCCAGCGGCCTGTCCTGTCCGGTCGGCTTCAAGAACGGCACCGACGGCGGCACCAAGGTCGCGGCCGATGCGCTGCTCGCGGCCAGCGCATCGCACGCGTTCATGGGCATGACGAAGATGGGCCAGGCCGCGGTGTTCGAGACGCGCGGCAACGACGACTGCCATGTGATCCTGCGTGGCGGCAGCAAGGCGACCAACTACGCCGCGGCCGATGTGGACGCGGCCTGCGCGCTGCTGCGGCAGAGTGGTCTGCGCGAGCGGCTGATGATCGATTTCTCCCACGCCAACTCGTCCAAGCAGCACCGCCGCCAGCTCGATGTCGGCGCCGACGTGGCCGCGCAGATCGCCGCGGGCGACCAGCGCATCACCGGCGTGATGATCGAGAGCCATCTCGAAGAAGGCCGGCAGGACATCGTGGCGGACCGGCCGTTGCTCTACGGGGTGTCGGTGACGGATGCATGCATCGGGTTCGGGCAGACGGTGCCGGTGTTGCGTGAACTGGCAAGGGCGGTGGGCAGCCGACGCAGCGTGTTACGGGCGTGATCGTCTGGGCAACGCCGGTTTGCCGCCCGGTCGGTTGATTGAAATCCTGGCCGCATCCACGCTGCTTTTCCAGTGCGCGGCATCGTGGCGCAGGACCGATCTGAATTCGCCGAAGGCTGCACCCGCCGGGATCAAGCCCCATGTCGAGCAGACGTTTGTCGATGTCTGGCGACTCGACGATCGCGGCGGCCGCGTCACCCAGCATGTCCACGATCGCCTTGGGTGCAGGCCGGCAAAAACAGACCGAACCAGCCATTCGCCTCGAAGCCCGCGCAGCCCGCTTCGACCATCGTGGGCACATCGGGCAGGCTCGGAAAGCGTGGTGAGGCGGTCACTGCATGCAGGCGGCCGTCAGCGCGACCAGCGGCAACGGTTGCCGGCCCTGATGGCGGCGAATCGGTTGCATCCCCTGGTCTCCTCCGTTTTCACGAACTACAAAGTGCGCGCAATAATCTCCTTCATGATCTCGTCGCTGCCGCCGTAGATGCGGCCGACACGCGCATCCGTCCAGGCGCGGCCGATGCTGTACTCGGTCATGAAGCCGTAGCCGCCGTGCAGTTGCAGGAATTCATCGAGCAGGCGGTTTTGCAGCGCGGTGGCATTCAGCTTGACCATCGCGGCGCGCTCGGGCATCAACGCTCGGCGCAGGTGCAGCGTGATGCAATCGTCCACGAACACGCGCAGCATCAACGCCTGCGCTTTGGCTTCGGCCAGCTTGAAGCGCGTGTTCTGAAACTCGAACACGGTCTGGCCGAACGCCTTGCGCTCGCGCGTGTAGTCGATGGTCCTTTGCAGGAACACCTCGATCGACATGGCGGCGCGTACCGCGACCACGAGGCGCTCCTGCGCCAGCTCGTGCATCAGATACTTGAAGCCGAAGTTCTCCTCGCCGAGCAGGTGGTCTGCGGGCACCTTGACGCCATCGAAGAACAGCTCGGCCGTGTCCTGCGCCATGAGGCCAATCTTCTCCAGCTTGCGGCCTTTGCTGAAACCCGGCGTGCCGTCTTCGACCAAGATGAGTGAGACGCCCTTCGCGCCGAGTTCGGGCGCCGTCTTCGCCACCACGATCACAAGTTCCGAGTTGATGCCGTTCGTGATGAACGTCTTGCTGCCGTCGAGGATGTAGCTGTCGCCTTCGCGCCGCGCGGTCGTGCGCACCGATTTCAGATCGCTGCCCGCGCCGGGCTCGGTCATTGCGATCGCGCCGATCAGCTTGCCCGCGGCCATGCGGGGCAGCCAGCGGTCTTTCTGCGCCTTGCTGCCATAGGCGTTGATGTAAGGCGCCACGATGTCCGAATGCAGCGGAAAACCGATGCCGCTTGCGTTGGTGCGCGCGATCTCCTCGATCAGCACCGCAGCGTGGCCGAAGTCGCCGCCGCCGCCATAGGGCTCGGGCAGCATCGTGTTGAGCAGGCCTTCGCGGCCCGCCTTGCGCCACACCTCCTTGGGCACGATGCCGTCGCGCTCCCACTGCGCGTGAAAGGGCACGATCTCACGTTCGAAGAAGCGGCGGACCTGGTCGCGGAACTGTTCGTGGTCTTCGCGGTAGACGGTGCGCTGGATCAGGTCTTGCATTGTGGCTGCCTTGTGATCGATGGAGTGAGCTCTCGTTCGGGCGCGACGGCCATGACACGCGGCGACTGCTACCGCATGCTCTCGTCGCGCAGTGCGAAGCCGGCTCGCGGTTCGTCGCGATAGCGTTCCTTGAGCACGCGGCGCAGCAGCTTGCCGGTCTCGAGTTTGGGCAGCGCATCGAGGAAGACCAGGCGCTGCGGCAGTTTGAATCTAGCGAGCGTCTCGGCAGCCCGTGTGGCGATCGCATGTGCGGTTTCCAGCGAGCGTGGAACGCCGTGACTCAGCACGATGGCCGCCAGCGGCTGCTCGCCAAGGTATGGATGCGGCACACCCACCACGGCGACCTCATCCACATCAGGGTGCTGCGCGAGCGCGTTCTCGATTTCCTGCGGATACAGATTGACGCCCCCCGAGAGGATCAGATCCGCGCGGCGGTCGCTCAAGTACAGATAGCCTTCGTCGTCGAGCTGGCCGATGTCGCCGTACGTGGCCCAGCCCTTGTCGTTGATCGCCGCGCGCGTCTTTGCCTCGTCGTTGAGATAACTGAACTTGGCGCCACCGGCGAAGTACACCTGCCCGATCGCGCCGGGCGGCAACTCCTCGCCAGCGTCGCCCACGATGTGGATCACACCCGTGATCGCGCGCCCGACCGAGCCCGGGCGCGCGCGCCATTCCTGCGAAGTGATCAACGTGGTGCCGCAGCCTTCGGAGCCCGCGTAGTACTCGAGCAGGATGTCTCCCCACCAGTCGAGCATGGCCTGCTTGACCGGCACCGGACACGGTGCCGCGGCATGGATCGCAACGTGGTGGCTGGACAGGTCGTACCGCCGCTTCACCGCATCGGGCAGCGCGAGCAGGCGGCTGAACATGGTCGGCACCCACTGGCTGTGCGTGACCTGCCAGCGCTCGATCGACGCCAGTGCCTCCTCGGCATCGAACCGCCGCATGATGACGGCCTGGCCGCCGAGATCCAGCACGCGCAGCACGTAGCGCAGCGGCGCTGCGTGGTAGAGCGGCGCAGGGCAGAGGTAGACGGCGTGGTCGTCGATGCGCATGTTGCGCGCGGTCCCGAGCACTTCGGGGTCAGGCTGGTCCCGCTCGCTGCTCGGGCGCAGCGGTTTGAGGATGCCTTTGGGCTGCCCCGTGGTGCCGGATGAATACAGCAGGTCGCGGCCGAGCGGGCGATCATGGAAATCCACCGGCCCGCCTTGCAGCGCCTGCAATGCGTCGTGCAGCGAAGGGGCTTGCGACGTGGCTTCGTCCACTGTCCAGCACGGCAGCGGGGTGTCGCATTGCGCTGCATCAAGCCGCGGCAGCGTCTGGCTCGAAGCCACGATGAGCTGGGCGCCGCTGTCCCGCACGATGTAGGCCACCTCATGGGCTGTGAGCTGCGTGCTGAGCACGGCACCATACAGCCCCGCCTGCCGAGCGGCCAGCACGAGTTCGACGATCTCGACGCGGTTTTCGAGCAACATCACGAACGTGTCGCCTGCGCGCAGACCTTGAGCCGCAAGCCATTGCGCCATCCGATCGGCGCACTGCGCGACCTCACCCGCGGTATGGCGCGCACCGGTGTCGGCCATGATCAGCACAACGCGTTCCGGCACTGCGGCGGCTCGGCTGAAAAGGTCATGCATTGCCTGGTCACTCCTGAGGCCTGTCAGGGGCTGGATGGTGGTCTGGCCCGAACGGCGGATGAGAGGCATATTAACTTTCGTCTTAGCATCATCGAATGAAGCAAAGCATGAACACCCCCGTGATCGTCGATGCGATCCGCAGCCCGATGGGACGCGCCAAGCCCGATGGCGCACTGGCGCAGGTGCATCCGGTCGATCTGCTGTCGCAAGTGCTCGAACAGCTCGTCTCACGCAGCCGGCTCGACCCGGCCACGGTGGACGATGTGATCTGCGGCTGCGTGAGTCAGGTCAGTGAGCAGGCGGGCACGCCCGGTCGGCTGGCGTGGCTGGCAGCCGGCTTTCCCGCGCATGTGCCGTCGACCACGATCGACCGCAAGTGCGGCTCCAGCCAGCAGGCGGTGCACTTCGCGGCGCAGACCATCATGGCGGGCGTGCACGACATCGTGATCGCCTGCGGGGTGGAATCGATGAGCCGCGTGCCGATGGGTTCTTCGCGCATGGGCCATAACACCACCGGCGAGCGTTTCGATGCACGCTATGCGCCGGGGCTGGTCGGCCAGGGGGTGTCGGCCGACCTCGTGGCCGCGAAATGGGATTTGAATCGTGAGCAACTCGATGCCTACGCCGCACGCTCGCACCAGCGCGCGCACGCGGCGCAGTCGGGTGGCAGATTCGAGCGCGAGATCGTCGGTATCGACACACCCGGCGGTCTTGTGAGCGCGGACGAAACCATCCGCGCCAGCACCACGGTTGACAGGCTGGCCAACTTGAAAACCGTGTTCCAGACCGACGCGTTGACCGAGCGGTTTCCGCAGATCGGCTGGCACACCACCGCGGGCAACGCCTCGCAGATGACCGATGGCGCGAGTGCGCTGCTGATCATGAGCGAGCAGCGCGCCGAGCAATTGGGCCTGCGCCCGCGCGCGCGTTTTGTCGCGTTCGACGTGGTGGGGGACGATCCGCTCTACATGCTCACAGCGCCGATCGCCGCGACCCGGCGTGTGCTGGAGAAGGCACGCATGAAGCTGGGCGACATCGACCACTACGAGATCAACGAAGCGTTCGCCTCGGTGCCGCTGGCTTGGGCAAAGGAGTTCGGCGCCGACGAAGAGCGCCTGAACCCACGCGGCGGCGCTATCGCGTTGGGCCACCCGCTCGGCGCCTCGGGCGCGCGGCTCATGACCACGCTGCTGCACGCGCTCGAAGACAACGGCCAGCGCTACGGTCTGCAATCGATGTGCGAGGCCGGTGGCATGGCGAATGCGACGATCGTCGAGCGGCTGTAACGATCATTTAAGTAGCGACAAACGAAGTCCGCACAAGCGCTGGCAGCCACAAGAAGGATCAAACATGAAACTGCAAACGGGAATGACCGCGATCGTGACCGGTGGAGTCTCCGGCCTGGGTGAAGCCAGCGCGATGCAGTTGCTCGAACGCGGCCTGAACGTCGTCGCCGTGGACCTGAACGACGAGCGCGGCGCGGCGATGGAACAAAAGTACGAGGGCCGGCTGCGCTACGTAAAAGCCGACGTGGCCGATGCGGATCAGATGGCGCAGGCCATCGAAGCCGCACAAGGCTCGGGCAACCTGCGCGCCCTCGTGCACTGCGCGGGCATCGGCGGCCCGCTGCGCCTGATCGAGAAAGACGGCAGCGCCGGGTCGCTCGAGAAGTACACCCACATCCTTCGGGTCAACCTGATCGGTTCGTTCAACGTGCTGCGCCTGGCCGCCGTCGCGATGGCGAAGAACGAGCCGATCGACGGCGAACGCGGCGCCTGCGTGCTGACCGCGTCGGTTGCCGGCTACGAGGGGCAGATCGGTCAGATCCCGTATGCATCGTCGAAGGCCGGCGTGATCGGCATGACGATCGTGGCGGCACGCGACCTGGCCAGCAAGCTGATCCGTGTCTGCACGATCGCGCCGGGCCTGTTCGAAACACCGCTGCTGATGCGCCTGCCCGAGAACGTGCGCGCGTCACTGGGTGCCTCGGTGCCGAACCCTTCGCGGCTGGGTCGGCCTTCGGAATTCGCGATGACCGCGCTGCATATCCTGGAGAACCCGATGCTCAACGGCGAGACGATCCGGCTCGATGGCGCGATTCGAATGCAGCCGCGTTGAGTTGGCGCCAGCCGGCGCAACCAGGAGACCCACCCTATGTCCGATACGCCCGATCGCTTTGCCAACCAGCACGTCTTCGTCGCCGGCGGCAGCAGCGGCATTAACCTGGGCATCGCGGAAGGGTTCGCGCGGGCCGGCGCCCATGTCACGGTCATCAGCCGCTCGGCCGACAAGGTGCAGCGGGCCGCAGCGCGCCTGGAGGCGATGGGCGCGCAGGCGCTCGGCATCAGCGCCGACGTGAGAGACCCTGCGGCAGTAGAGGCAGCGCTGCAGCAGGCACACACGCGCTTCGGCGATATCGACGTGCTGGTGTCCGGCGCTGCCGGAAACTTCATCGCACCGGCGGCCGAACTGTCACCCAACGGCTTCAAGACCGTGATCGACATCGACTTGAACGGCACGTTCCACGTGCTGCGGCTGGCTTATCGGTACTTGAGAAAACCCGGCGCCAGCGTCATCAACATTTCGGCGCCGCAGGGCGTCAACCCGACGATGTACCAGGTGCATGCCTGCGCGGCCAAGGCCGGCATCGACATGATGACGCGGGTGCTGGCCCTGGAGTGGGGCGAAGCCGGTGTGCGCGTGAACGCGATTGCGCCCGGTCCGATCGGTGACACCGAAGGGGTGCGCCGGCTCGCGCCCACGCCCGACGCGCTGGCCGACATGGTCGGCTTGGTGCCGCTGCAGCGGCTGGGCACGCTGCAGGACATTGCCGAGATGGCGATGTTCCTTTCGTCGCCGCAGGCTGGCTATGTCACAGGCGCGGTGATTCCGGTGGACGGCGGCTCCTCGCTGCGTGGCGGGCGGGATTTGCGCGCGTCGTATGCGCCCAGAAACGCGTGATCGGAAAAGACGCCTGCACTGTGGATTGCATGATCGGGCCCGGCACGGCAAGCCTTGCTCGGGTCTAGGATTTCGGTTCTTGCAACGACCGAAAAGTGGCCGCCATGAAAGTACTCGACAGCCTGCGAATTCTGGAGATCGGTGGCCTCGGCCCCGGGCCGTTTTGTGCGATGCATCTGGCCGATCTCGGCGCCGATGTGATTTCGGTGGTGCGTGAAGCGCGCGACACGGTTGCCGTGGACAGCCTGCTGAACCGGGGCAAACGCTCGGTGTTCGCCGATCTCAAGACCGAGCAAGGTCGCGAACTCGTGCTGGCGCTTGTCCATGATGCCGATGCGTTGATCGAAGGCATGCGGCCCGGTGTGATGGAGCGGCTGGGCCTCGGGCCGCAGCCGTGCATGCAGATCAATCCGCGGTTGGTCTACGGCCGCATGACCGGCTGGGGCCAGACCGGGCCGCTCGCGCGGCAGGCGGGGCACGACACGAACTATGTCGCCGTGTCCGGCGCGCTCTGGGGCTCCGGCCCGGCCGATGCGCGGCCGGTTTCGCCGTTCGCAGTGCTGGGGGACATCGGCGGAGGCGCGATGTATCTGACGACGGGGCTGCTGGCAGGCATCGTGCAGGCGCGCGCCAGCGGCCGCGGCACGGTGGTGGACGCCGCGATCGTCGATGGTTCCGCGCACATGCTGAACCTGATGCTGAGCGCGCGCCGGCACGGCCTCGTGGCCGACGTGCGCGGGCAGAGCGTGCATGACAGCTCACCGTTCTACGACACCTACGTTTGTGCCGACGGCGCGCACATCACGGTCGGCGCGCTCGAGCCGCAGTTTTATGCGCTGCTGCTGCACACGCTGGGGCTGAACGATGACGCCGACTTCGCGAGTCCGCAATGGGAAAAAAGCGAATGGCCGCGGCGCCGTGCGCGGCTTGCCGCGCTGTTCCTCACGCAGCCGCGGGCGCACTGGCAGGCGTTGCTGGAGGCGACCGATGCGTGCTTCGGCGCCGTGCTGAGTCCAGTGGAGGCGGCGCAGCACCCGCATCTGCGTGCGCGGGGTGTTTACAGCGAACAGCACGGCACGTTGCAGGCCGCGCCCGCGCCGCGTTTCGACGGCGCGGCCTATGTCGCCGGCGAGCCCTGCGCGCCCGGCGCGCACACGCAAGCGGTGCTGGAGGAGCTTGCAAAGTCGGGGGCGAACGCTGTGTGGCGGCCGCGCGCTGCGGGGTAGCGACGCCAACAGCCGGCAGCAGGCGACAGCCGCTGGCTGCGACCGGGATGCGAGTGCAGACGGTGGAGGTCGAGCCACGCGGATCGGCCGCAATCCGGCCTGCGACCGATCGCTTGGGTATCGGCAAACACGGCGATTCGGCTGCAGTTCATGCGGTATGCCCCAAGTTGACCATGCCGCCTACTTGTGCTCTCATGCATGAAAACAAGGGCCGATGCTTCCGTGTCGAGCTCCCCGGAACAGGAGACACAAGACCATGACCGATCCCCAGACCTCGCGCCGCAAGGTGCTGCGTTCGTCGCTGCTGCTGGCCGGCGCACCCGCGCTCATCGGCTCCGCGCACGCACAGTCCAAAGCCAGCGTGAGCTGGAAGGTGCAGGCCCATTGGCCCAAGGCCTCGTCGTCGTTCAAGGACAGCCTCGAGTGGTTCGCCGCCGAGATGCTGAAGCGCTCGGACGGCCGCTTCAAGATGCAACTCTTCGGCGCGGGCGAGCTGGCCAAGGGCGGCGAGATCTACAACATCGTGCGGCGCGGCGTGGTCGAGATGGGCACGCTGGCGCCGGCCTATATCCTCGACGAAGCGGAGGCGATGGGCCTGGCCTACGGCATCCCCGGCACGTTCCGCGAGCCGTGGCAGATGGCGCAGTACCTGAAGAACATGGGCGGCGAGCAACTGGTCAACGATCAGCTGGCGCCGAAAGGCGTGATCTACCGCACCGAGAAGGCCTACACGACCGAGCTGGTGGTGAACAAGAAGATCACGACGCTGGATGACTTCAAGAGCTTGAAGCTGCGCTCCGCGGGCACGCTGCTCGACTATCTGTCGATCGCCGGCGCGTCGCCCACGCACATCGCCGGGGCCGGAGCTGTATCAGGCGCTGGCCACCGGCGTGGTGGACGGCGCGCACTGGGGCGCCGCGCAAGGCGCGATGTCGATGAAGCTGTGGGAAGTGGCGCGCTATCACATGCTGCCGCCGCTGGGCATCACCTGCGATGCCTATGTGTTCAACAAGGCCGCGGTGGAAAAGCTGCCGGACGATCTGCGGCTGATCCTGATGTCGCTGGCCGACGAACGCTTTTTCAGCCGCACGACCGAATATCAGCTCAAGGAAGCGCAGGCCCTGACCAAGGGGCGCAAGACGATGAAGGTCGAAGTGGTGCAGTTCCCCAAGGCGGTGGAAGAGCGCTTCGCGGTCGCCTCCAAGGAGATCATGGCGAAGGAGGTCACAAAGGGGCCACTGGCGGCCAAGGGCGCGGCCGCCGTGGCTTCGATCCTGAGCGATCTGGGCTACACCTGATGCCGATCGGGTTGCAGCCGAGCGGCGTTCGCGTTCACTGACCGCACTTCCACCTGCGGCTCCCACGTGCTCATCATCGCGCGCGCCATCACTCGCCTGAACCGCTGGATCGGCCGGACCGTGGCGTGGTTCATCCTGCTGATCTTCGCCCTGCTGATCGTCGACGTGGTGATGCGCTACGCGGTCGGACGGCCCTGGATCTGGACGTCCGAGCTGTCGCAGCTGGTGTTCGGCTTCTACGCGGTGATCGGCGGCGGCTATCTGCTGGCCGAGCGCGCGCATGTCAACGTGGACATCTTCTACGGCCGCTTCACCCGCAAGCGCAAGGCGTTGACCGACGTGGCGACCTCGGTGCTGTTCTTTCTGTTCCTGGCCGTGTTGCTGTATCAGGGCAGCTCCATGGCCTTTGAATCGGTTGAGAAGCTGGAGACCTCTCAGAGCATCTGGAACCCCTGGATCTGGCCCGTGAAGGTGGCGATACCCGTAGCGGGTGTTTTGTTGCTGCTGCAGGGCCTGGTGCGGCTCTGGTCGGACATCCGCGTGCTGATGGGCCTGCCGAGCGACGACGCCACCTTCGGTGTGCAGGCCGACGACGCATCGTCTCACTGAGACCGGACCCCATCCACCGTGTCCGTCGAAATCCTCACGCTGCTGTTCTTCGGCTCGCTGCTGGGCTTCCTGCTGCTCGGCGTGCCGCTGGCCTTCGTGCTCGGCGGCGTCTCGGTGATCTTCCTGTACTTCACGATGGGGCCGGTGAGCTTCTACATCGTGGCCTCGAAGTTCTGGGAGTCGATGACCAGCTTCACGCTGGTCGCCATCCCGATGTACGTGTTCATGGCGATGATCCTGGAGAAGTCCGGCGTCGCCCATGCGCTGTACCGCATGATGCATCTGTGGTTCGGCGCGTTGCGCGGCGGGCTCGCGATCGGCACGGTGGCGATCTGCGCGATCTTCGCGGCGATGAGCGGCATCAGCGGCGCCGCCGTCGTCACGATGGGCACGATCGCGCTGCCGCGCATGCTCGAGCGCGGCTACGACACCAGGCTGTCGCTCGGCGCGATCAACGCCGGCGGCGGCTGGGGCATTCTGATTCCGCCGTCGATCCCGATGGTGCTGTACGCGATGATCAGCGAGGTCTCGGTGGGCCGGCTGTTCGCGTCGGGCATCGGGCCGGGCATCCTGCTGTTCGTGCTGGTCACGATCTACATCGGCGTGCGCGCCTGGCTGCAGCCGTCGATTGCGCCGGCGCTGCCGCCTGAAGAACGCGGCACTTGGCGCGAGAAGCTGCTGGCCCTGCGCGCGGTGCTGCTGCCGATCCTGATCGTCGTGATGGTGCTGGGTTCGATCTTCGGCGGGCTGGCCACGCCGACGGAAGCCGCCGCCATTGGCGTGCTGGGTGCGCTGATCGCGGCGGCGCTCAATCGCCAGTTGAACCTGCCGGTGGTGCGCCATGCGGCGATGCAGACGTTGCGGCTGACGACGCTGATCATGTGGATCCTGTTCGCGGCGCATGCGTTTTCCACCGCCTACACGCTGCTCGGCGCGCATGATTTCATCCAAGGACTGATGGCGCAGATTCCGGGCGGCAAATGGGGCGCGCTGGCCTTCATGCTGTTCGTGCTGTTCGCTGCTCGGCATGGTGCTCGACCCGGTGGGCATCATGCTGATCACGCTGCCGGTGTTCCTGCCGGTGGTGGAGGCCGCGGGCTTCGATCCGATCTGGTTCGGCGTGCTCTTCATCATCATGATGGAGATCGGCTACATGACGCCGCCGTTCGGCTTCAACCTGTTCTACATCAAGGGCGTGGCGCCGCCCGAGGTCACGATGGGCGAGATCTACAGCTCGGTGATGCCCTACGTGCTTGTCACGCTGGTCGGCATTCTGCTGATCATCGTGTTCCCGAACATTGCGCTGTATTTTCCGAATCTGTTCTTCGGCAAGGGCTGAGTTCAAGCCCGACGGTGCCGGACGCGCGGCCCGGTCGTGAGTCTGCCTTGATGGAGCCTGACGCGAATTCTGCTCAGAACAGCGCCACGGCAGCGCCTGAGCTGCCCACCCTGCGCGCAGCCCTCCTGCTCTGGTTCAAACTCGGCTGTTTGAGCTTCGGCGGCCCGGCCGGGCAGATCGCGTTGATGCATCGCTGGCTGGTAGAGGAGCGGCGGTGGATCTCGGAAGCGCGCTTTTTGCACGCGCTCAACTACTGCATGCTGCTGCCGGGGCCGGAGGCGCAGCAGCTGGCGACCTACCTGGGCTGGCTGCTGCACCGCACCTGGGGCGGCATTGTGGCGGCGCGTCTGTTCGTGCTGCCGTCGCTGGTGTTGCTGATCGGGCTGTCCTGGGTTTACATGGCTTATGGCCATCAGCCGGTGGTTGCGGGGCTGTTCTACGGCATCAAGCCGGCGGTGACGGCGATCGTCGCGCAGGCGGCGCTGCGGATCGGCTCGCGCACGTTGCGCAACAACGGACTGCGTTGCATCGCGGTGGCGGCGTTCGCTGCGATCTTCTTGTTTGCGGTGCCGTTTCCTGCGATCGTGCTCGCGGCGGCGTGGTCGGTTGGATGGGCAGGCGGTTCGCGCCCGGACTTTTTCAGGCGGTGCGGCGCAGGCGTCGTCAAGGCAGCGGACGCACGTCGGATCCACCGGCCGCGATCGATGACCACACGCCGACGCCGCCCCACGCACGGTTCAGTTGGCAGCGGCTGCTGCGCCTGGGCGCCGTCGGTGCGTTGTTGTGGTCGCTGCCGATGTGGCTGTTGACCGCGTCGGTCGGCTGGAACGGACGCTGCACGCGCATGGCGTGGTTCTTCACCAAGGCGGCTTTGGTGACGTTCGGCGGTGCGTATGCGGTGCTGCCTTATGTGTTTCAGGGCGCGGTCGATCAGCACGGCTGGCTGACGGCGGCGCAGATGATCGACGGGCTGGCGCTGGGCGAGACGACGCCGGGGCCGCTGATCATGGTGGTCAGCTTCGTGGGCTTCGTCGGCGGCTACACGGGTGAGCTGTTCGGGCCGGACGCGCGTTTTGCAGCCGGTGCGGCGGCGGCGGTGGTCGTCACGTGGTTCACATTCCTGCCGTCGTTCCTGTTCATCTTCGCGGGCGGCCCTCTGGTGGAATCGACGCATGGCAATCTGAAATTCACCGCACCGCTGATTGCGATCACGGCCGCGGTCGTCGGCGTCATCGTGAACCTCGCGGTGTTCTTCGGGGCGCACGTGCTGCTGCCCCGAGGGCTGGCGGGCGGCATCGATTGGTTGGCCGCTGCGATCCTGCTGGTGGCAGGGATTGCATTGATCGGCTTCAGGCGCGGCGTGATCGAGGTGATCGGCATGTGCGCAGTGCTTGGGCTGTTGGTGACAACTTTTCTTCAATAGACAGGCAACGGACGTGCTGCTTCTTCGCCCGACGCTGCTTCGGCGACCGAGACCACAACGATGGTCGCGACCTCGGTTGCGGCGATAGCAGGGTCTCGCAGCAGTCGCTCTCCTCTGCCTCTGCTCTCAGCCCTCAGCCCTCAGCCCTCAGCCCTCAGCCTGCATCAGCTGCCAGACCCGATCCGGCGACAGCGGCATCTGCAGCTTCGGTGCGTGCGCCGCCATGCCGTTCCTCGCCAACGCATCGGCCACCGCGTTCACCACGCACGGCGTGGCGCCGATGGTGCCGAGCTCGCCGACGCCCTTGATGCCCATCGGATTCGTCAGACACGGCGTGGATTCGTCCATCTGCGTCTCGAAATCACACGCGATCAGGTCGGCGCGCGGCGCGGCGTAGTCCATCAGGCTGCCGGTCAGCGGCTGGCCGCTTTCCGCGTCGTAGACGACCTGTTCGACCAGCGCCTGGCCAATGCCCTGCACCGCGCCGCCGTCGAGCTGCCCGCGCACGATCAACGGGTTCACCACATGGCCGACGTCGTTCACCGACGCATAGCGCACCACCTGCACCACACCACTGTCCGGCTCGATCTCGATCTCGCAGACATGGCAGCCGTTCGGCCAGGTCGGGCCACCGACGTTGCTGGTCGATTCGAGATAGATGCTCGCTGCGGGTTGCGGTTGCTTCTGCGATTTGGAGGCGGCCACTTCGGGCTGGCGGGCGGCCAGTGCGAACAGGTCGGTCTTCAGATCGGTGCCGGCCACGGTCAGCGTGCCGCGCTCGTAGTGCACGTCTTCGGCCGCCACTTCGAACTCGGCCGCGGCCAGTTCCTTCGCCCGCTCGATCGTGCGGTCCGACGCCACCTTGACGGCCGAGCCACCCACGTAGATCGAGCGCGAGCCGGCGCTGCCGAAGCCGTTGCCGCGATCGGTGTCGCCGAGCACGACCTTCACCTTGTCGATCGGCACGCCGAACGCATCGACCACGAGCTGCGCGAGCGACGTTGCGATGCCCTGGCCCATCTCCTGCACGGCCGAGAACACTTCGATGATGCCGTCGGCTCTTACCTGCACCGTCACGGTTTCCTCGAACGCATTGCCGCCGGTCCACTCGAGGAACGTCGCCAGGCCGCGGCCGCGCAGCTTGCCGGCGGCCTTGGATCGCGCAGCGCGTGCATCGAACCCCTGCCAGTCGGCCAGCGCCAACCCCTGATCCAGCACCTGCTCGAAGCGCCCGCTGTCGTAGCGCTGCGCCATCGGGTTCGTGTAGGGCATCTGTTCGGGCTGGATGAAGTTGCGCCGGCGCAGCTCCACACGGTCGATGCCCGTGGCGCGCGCGGCTTCGTCGAGCAGCCGTTCGATGTTGTAGATCGCTTCCGGGCGGCCGGCGCCGCGATAGGCGCCGGTTGGCGCGGTATTGGTGAGCACCGCCTTGAAGTGGAAGTCGATCGTCTGGATGTCGTAGACGCTGGTCTGCACCCAGGGGCCGATCAACAGCTGAATCGCGACGCCCGTGCCGGTTGCATACGCGCCGACGTTGGCCAATGCGTGGCAGCGCAGTGCGAGGATGCGGCCGTCTGCGTCCAATGCCACTTCCATCTTCGACTCGACATCGCGTCCGTGCGTGGCCGACGTGAAGTCTTCGCTGCGCTCGGCCGCCCACTTGACCGGCTGCTCCAGGTTCCAGGCCGCATAGGCCACCACCACGTCTTCCGGGTAGGCGCCCGTCTTCATGCCGAAGCCGCCGCCCACGTCGCCGACCGTGACGCGGATCTGCTCGGGTTTCAGGCCCAGCGCGCTGCTGAGCGTGGTGCGCGCGCCGGTCGGCATCTGTGAGCTGATGCGAACTGCCAGGCGTTTTGCGCTGGCCGCATCGGCTGCGTTGTCCGGCTTCGGCTCGATGCTGGCCAGTATGGTGCGCGGCTCCAGCGTCAGCGCGACCACGCGCTGGTTCACCAGGTCGAGCGCGATGCGGTGAGCGGCCTTGCCGAAGGCGGCGTCGGCCGCCGCAGCGTCCCCGTGCCGCATCTCCGCGGCAATGTTGTCCGGCGCGGCGTCGCAGACCGCCGGTGCGCCTTGCGCGGTGGCCTGCGCCAGATTCACGACGAACGGCAGTTCCTCGTATTCGATCGACACGGCTTCGGCCGCATCCTTGGCGCGCTGCGGGCTGTCGGCCACCACCGCGACCACGGCTTCGCCCACGAAGCGCACCCGCTCGTGCGCCAGCGGCCGGCGCAGCGGCGATGCGCACACGGCGCCGTCCGCGCGCTTGAAGTCGGCCGATGTCGGCAGCGGCTTCACACCGGCGGCCACCAGATCGGCGCCGGTGTAGACGGCGACGACCCCCGGCATTCCGCGCGCGGCTTCCACATCGATCGACACGATGCGCGCATGCGCATACGGTGAGCGCTGGAAACACAGGTGATGCTGGCCTTCGAGCGTCAGGTCATCGGCATAGCGGCCTCGGCCCGTGACCAGTTTTTCGTCCTCGACCCGGCGCACATCGCGACCGCTGCCGAAGCGGGCGGCTTCGCTTGCTGCTGGCACAGTTTGATTGGGTGGGTTCATCGCTGGGTCCTCGAAAACGGGTGGTGCAGGAACTGTCGGGAAGCACGCTTGTGCGGCGCAGGTCGTATTTTCAGCATTTACGCAGAAACCGAGTCGGTCGCGCTCCAACGCCCTTCGTCGATGCGCAGCCAAACTAATGCAGCAGGGGCTTTGCGAATCGCTGGGCCCGCGCCAGAAAATCCAGCACCAGTGCATCGAACTGCTCGGGCGCTTCGAGCTGCATCAGATGCCCGACGCCGCGCAATTCGGCATAGCTGCTGCCGTCGATGCGGTTCGCCATCTCGGCCAGCAGCGCAGGCGGGGCAGCCGCGTCGTGTTCTCCGGCGATCAGCAGCGTGGGCACGCGGATCAGTTCGAGCTCGGCGCTGCGGTCGAAGTCGAGCGAGGCTTGCAGCGCGCGGCGCCAGATCGCGGGCTTCACCGCGGCCATGCAGGTGGCGGCCAGCCGCGCGCCTTCGGGCAGCGCGGCCGGGCCGGTCAATTGCGCAACGCGGGTGGTGGCGAACGCGTCCAGACTGCTGCCGGTGTCGGGCGGCGGCTCGTGCAGCGCGAGGTAGTCGCGCCGCCACTGCGCGGCGTCGTACGAATCGGGTGCGCCTTGGTCGGCGCTGGCGAGGATGCTGCCCGACTGCGCGCCGGTGGCACGGGTCAACCCATCGGACGCGGTGCCGATGCGTGCCGGTGCCCCGCACAGGATCAACCGCTCGACCAGTTCGGGCCGGCGCGCCAGCAATTCCTGCGCGACCATGCCGCCGGTGCCGTGGCCGAGCAGCGTCACGGCGGGCACCCGCAGCGCATCGATCAACGCCGCGCAGCTTTGCGCAAGCGCCTTGAAGTTGTACGGCTCGACCGGCGCGCTGCGGCCGTAGCCGGGCATGTCCCAGGCCACCGCGCGCCAGCCGGCCATCGCAAAGTGCTCGACCTGGGGTGCGAACGCCAGGTGGCTGCCGCCGATGTCGTGCAGCATCAGCAGGGTCGGCCCGGAGCCGAGCGTCGTGAAGGTGGGCAAAGGCATCGTCATGGGATCGATCATGCACGGGGCGCTGCAGCGCCTCGTTCGCGCATCGACGAAGCGGGGCGGGTCATGCAGACGTGCCGATGGCGTGCGGTCGATTCCGCTGCGCCGTGCGTTGTCGGGTAAATTCGATCAATGCCTCCCCGCCCGCTTCGCGCGCCCAGTTTGCCGCGGATGAGTTCCGCGCCGCGCTGGGCATGTTCGCCACCGGCGTGACGATCGTCACCGCGCGGGCGGCCGAACGGCGAGCTGGTCGGACTGACCGCCAGTTCGTTCAACTCGGTGTCGCTCGACGCCGCCGCTGGTGCTCTGGAGCCTGGCGCAGCAGCGGCCGCGTCGATGGCGGTGATGCGCGAAGGGTCGCACTACGCGATCAACATCCTGGCGGCCGACCAGGTCGAGCTTGCCGAGCGTTTCGCAACGCGCGACGTAGACCGCTGGGCCGGCGTCGGGTTCACCGACGGCGCGCGGGCGCGCCGTTGCTGACGGCGCGGCGGCGACGTTCGAATGCTTCAACCGCAGCCGATACACCGAAGGCGACCACGTCATCTTCGTCGGCGAAGTCGAGCACTGCGACCACCGCGCAGGCGCCGCGCCGCTGCTCTATCACGGCGGCCGGTTCTACAGCGAGCATCCGTTGTGATGCCGCGAACGCGGTGGCCCCCGCAGCCGGGCGCTGGCGCCGGCAGGACGCATCTCGACGGCCTGGCGATCGTCGCTGCTGCTCGGCTGCTGCCTGTTCTGGGGCTTTCAGCAGGTGCTGGTCAAGGCCACGCATCGCGGAAGTGCGCGCCGGTGTTCCAGGCCGCGCATCCGATTCGCGGGGCGACGCTGCTGCTGCTGCTGTGGTGCGTCATGCGCGGCGTCCGGCTGTTCGGCGCGACGGCACGTTGCGGGCGGGCCTGCTCGCCGGCGGCGCTGTTCGCGGCCGAATTCGCCTGCCTGTACATGGGGCCTGCAGTACACGAGCGCATCGCGGCTCACGGTATTTCTCTACACCTCGCCGTTCTGGGTCGCGGCTGCTGCTGCCGCTCTTCGTGCAGGTCCGAGCGCATGCGGCCGGTGCAATGGCTCGGCCTGGCGCTCGCGTTTGCGGCGTGTGGCGTTCGCGCTGCGCGATGGCTTCATCGGCCAGCAGCCGCGCCGATGCAGCTGGCTCGGCGACCTGCTGGCGATCGCGGCCGGCATGTTCTGGGGCCTGACCACGGTGGTGATCCGCGCCACCTCGCTGCAAGCGCTGTCGGCCGAAAAGGTGTTGTTCTATCAAGTCGCGGTGAGCAGCGCGGCATTGCCGCTGCTGTCGCTCGGCTCTGGGCGAAGCCTGGGTCTGGCAGTTCAGCCCGTTCGCGGCCACGTCGCTGGTGCTGCAGACGGCGGTCGGCGCGTTCGCCAGCTATCTCGCGTGGATGTGGATGCTGGGCCACTATCCGGCCACCAAGATGTCGGTGTTCGTGTTTTTGACGCCGGTGTTCGCGCTGCTGTTCGGTGCGTTCTGGCTGCAGCGAGCGCATCTCGCCGAGCCTGATGGTGGCGATGGTGCTGGTCGCGGTCGGCATCGTGCTCGTGAGTCGGCGGCAGCGGATCGCAGCGATGGCTTGACGCGTCGCAGGGGTTGAGAAAAAGCCGATCCTGCCGGGGCCGGCAGGCGTTTGCTTCTGCGGCATCGACCGCCCGGCTTCGGTCGGGTTTCATCGGCCAGCAACGCTGCGTCGATGCACAGCAAAGCCGGCTTCACGCCGCTTCCGTTTTCGGGCCGAGCGAAAGCACGGAAAGCAGGCAAGCGGACACGCAGGTCGAGCCGCAACGGCCCGGCGAACGAACCTTCTGCCCGGCTGCTTCAGCCGCTTGCCTGCTGCACCACCTGCTGGTAGACCGCGACCGTCCGCTCCACGCAACGCTGCCAGGTGAACGCCTGCGACCGCGCCAGGCCGGCCGCGCCGGCGCGCCGCAGCCAGTCGTCGTCGGGCAGCAACCGCAGCAACGCCGCATGCAGCGCATCGACCGATTCGGGGTCGATCAGCCGCCCCGTGTCGCCCGCCACTTCGAGCAGTGATGCGAGGTTCGACGTCAGCACCGGCACGCCCGACGCCATCGCTTCGAGCACTGGCAGGCCGAAGCCTTCATAGAGCGACGGGTAGGCGAACAGCCGCGCGCCCGCATACAGCAGCGGCAGTTCGGGCTGCGGCAGATAGGACAGATGGTGCAGCCAGCCGTCGCTTTGCGCCTGCGCCATGCGCGTGTGCGTGGCGGCCGACTGCCAACCGCGCGCGCCCGCGATCACGAGCGGAAAATCCCGCCGCAGCGTGGCTGGCAATGCCGCATAAGCCTCGATCAATCGATCGACGTTCTTGCGCGGCTCGATCGTGCCGACGAACAGGCCGTAGCCGCGGTGTCTCAAGCCCAGCCGGTGCAGCAGGCTGTGCGTCTCGACAGAGCTGCGCGGCCGAAACGACGGGTCCACACCCAGCGGCACCGCGGTGATGCGCTCCGCCGGCCAACGATGCCGCTCGATCAGCTCGGCGCGCACCGATTCCGCATCCGTGATCAGGTGCGTGGCGCGCTTCAAGTTGTCGGGGAACGCGCGGTTCATGTAGTCGACCCGCGCGGCCGGATGGAACTGCGGAAACAGCGCATGTGACAGATCGTGGACCGTCGCCACCGACTTGCCCGGAAACGGCGGCAGGAAGCAGTTCGGCGAATGAAACAGCGCGCCGCGCTCCCTGCGCAACCGCCAGCGCGCCAGCTGCGGCATCACCACCTGATGGACACGCACGGCCACACGGTTGGCGGCCAGCACGCGGCGCAGCTCACCCAGACCGTTGGCGGCGGACGCCTTGGCACTTGTGCGCGTCTCGACCACGGCCGGCGGCGCAACCCAGTGCGCATTCGCAAAACAACGCAGCCGCTCGATCTGCGGATGCCGCTGCAAGCTTTGCGAGAGCTCGAACGTGTAGCGCCCGATGCCGGTCAGCGGCGGTGTCAGCGCATCGGTGGCAAGGATCAGGTCGACGTCAGCCACGCCCATCGCCCGGCTCGTTCAGCATCCTTGCCACGCTGTCTCGCGGCGGCGGCGAAGTCCAGGGGCCGATGCAGTCCACCAGCGGATTCAACCGCAACCATTCGCGCACCCCGTCCGGCATGGCCGCCGCGGCATAGACGATCGGCGACAGGCGGATGCGCGGAAAGTTCGCCTTCTTGATCAGGTTGCCGCGCTCCAGAAACAGGTTGTTGAGCCGACTGAGCATTTCCGCGAGCAGCGCCCAGGTGAGCACGCCCGCACACAGATCGATGTTGAACGCGAACGGCGTGCTCTCGTCTCCGGGCAGAGTCGGCTTCATGGGCTGACCGGAAATCACCGTATACATCACGATCGTCGCAAGCGGGTTGGCAACCGACCAGAGCGTGCCCCACAGCGATTCATGGTAGCGGCCGTCGAACTCGCGCAGCACGTTGCTCCAGACGGAGCTGCGGTAGGCCCAGAGGGCTTTCAACAGGGAGGTCCGGGCTTGTCGGGCTGGGCGTGGTCGCGGTCGACAGGCGCTGCGCGGGCTGGCTGCCACAGGCCGGGCCGCTCGCGCTTCGGGCCGAGACCGCCGACCTCGTGATCGGTGCCGATCCGGCAGCGGCCAGCGCACGCCGCCGGCCTGCCGGCCGCGCCAGTCGCTGGCCGGGTCTGGCTGAGGGCAGCGCCCTTTCCGCGCGGCTCAGACCAGCAACGCCGGCTCGCGCATCGCCTCGATCTGCTCGTGCAACATCTGCACCTGACCGCGCCAGTAGTCGCTGCTGCCGAAATACGGAAAGTGGATCGGAAAGGTCGGGTCCGACCAGCGGCGCGCGAGCCAGGCGCTGTAGTGGATCAGCCGCAGCGTGCGCAGCGGCTCGATCAGGCGCAGCTCGCGCCGGTCGAACGTGCGCAGTTGCTCGTAGCCGTCGAGCAGCGCCGACAGTTGAATGGTGCGCTCGCGCCGGTCGCCCGACAGCAGCATCCACAAATCCTGTACGGCCGGGCCGCTGACGCAGTCGTCCAGATCGACGAAGTGCGGGCCGGCACCGGGCTGATCGGCCGGCGTCCACAGCAGATTGCCAGGGTGGCAGTCGCCGTGCAGGCGCAAACGGCCGATCGGTGCGTCCTTTGCATTCTCGGCATCGAACGCGGTTGAGGCGCAGGCGGTTGCTTCGGCTTCAGCTATTAATTCGAGAGCATCCCCGCAAGCCGACAACCAGTCGCCGCGCACGTCCAGCGGGATCGTTTCGTGCGCCAGCAGCCAGTCGCGCGACGCCACGCCAAAGCGCGCCGTATCCAGCGCGGGTCGCGCTTCGAACGGTCGTCCAGCGCCCACGACGTGGATGCGCGCCAGCAGCCGACCGATCCATTCGAGCACCTCGAAATCCTCGAGCTCGGGCTGACGCCCGCCGCGCCGTGGGCTGACCGAGAACGCGAAGTCACCGAAGTGATGCAGCGTCGCACCGTACAGCACCAGCGGGCCGACCATCGGCACTTCGGCCGCCATCAACTCGGCCGCGAAGGTGTGCTCTTCGAGGATTTGCGCATCGCTCCAGCGCCCGGGGCGATAGAACTTGGCGACCACCGCGGTCTGCGGGCCCGCCTGCGCATCGTTGATCTCGAGCGGCTGCTCGAGCGCGATCTGGTAGACGCGGTTCTCGTACGACGACAGCGCCAGCAGCCGCCCGTCGCCGCGCAGGCCGACGCTATCGAGCGCATCCAGCACCAGGTCCGGCGTGAGCGCCTGGTAGGCGTGCGCGTCGCTCGCCTCGGGCGCAGTGGGTTGTTCCATCAGACCGATTCTCGTCCCTGCTTCGCGACTTGACCCGGACCAGCATTCGACACGCGCTCAAAACCCTGTGCACATCGCTGGCACAACCGGTCGGTTATCCACAGCTTGGTCACGACGCCGCGATTTGTCCACTTTGCACATGCAGCGAAAAGGCGCAGCGCGCACATGCCTTACAGGGCGGCAGTTGTTTGATTTAAAAGGAGAAAATATGGTTGTCCACAGAAAATGCAACGCTCTAGCTACTACTGCTATCTGTATTCAGAACAAATAGCAAAGCAAGACCAACCGCCCCGAACGCAGGGCGGCGCCCAAACCCGGGGTAGGCGCTGCGATACCGGCCGGGCACGAAACTTCCGCTGTTAAGATTCGCCCGGTCGCCCAAGCCCCCCTTTCTTTGCCACATGACCGTTGCTTTCCCCGGACGCACGCCTGTGGCGTTTGAGATCAAGAGCGCCAACCTGCCATTGGTCGCCTTGCTGTTGAAGTCCCCCGATCTCGATTTGTTGAGCCAGGAGCTCGATGACCGCTTCGCGGGCAGCGCCTCGTTCTTCGACAACGATCCGGTGGTGGTCGATCTCTCGGCGCTGAGTGAGGACCCGGCGCCGGTCGAGTTCGGCCGCCTGCTCACGATCCTGCGGCGCTGGAAGATGGCGCCGATCGCGTTCAAAGGCGCGAATGCGCTGCACGCCACAGCCGCGCGCGCTGCGGGGCTGGTGGCTGCGCCGGACGCCGAACTGCCCCGGGGCACGGCGGCCGCCAGCCCGGGCAAGACGGCGGCTGGCCCGGACGCCGAGCCACGCAATGCGACCGCCCCGGCCGCATCGCCCAAGCGGCCCGACGGCGCTGCCGGCAGCGCGGCGAAAGTCACGCGCGAGGTGGCGCGCAACACCGCGCCGCCCGAGCCGCAGGGCGCGATGGTTGTGTACAAACAGGTGCGCAGCGGCCAGCAGATCTATGCCAAAGGGCGCGATCTGGTGGTGCTCTCCGCCGTGAATCAGGGCGCCGAGGTGATCGCCGACGGTCACGTACACGTCTACGGCACGCTGCGCGGCAAGGCGATCGCCGGTGCGCGCGGCGATGCGGATGCGCGCATCTTCGCCATCGGCATGGAAGCCGAGCTGATCGCAATCGCCGGCACCTATCGCACCAGCGAGACGCCGTTGCCTGCGGAAGTGTTCGGCCGGCCGACGCAGATTCGACTGGTTGGCGACAAGTTGCTGATGGAGCCGCTGGCCGACTGAGCGAAATCGTTGCCGGCCACGCGCCAGACCAGCTGAAAACCCTGCGTCCGAGCAAACAAGACAACTCCTGAGGATCCAATCCGATGTCAAGAATCGTCGTCGTCACTTCCGGCAAGGGAGGGGTGGGCAAGACCACCACCAGCGCCAGCTTCGCGGCCGGACTGGCGCTGCAGGGCCACAAGACCGCCGTGATCGACTTCGACGTCGGCCTGCGCAACCTGGACCTGATCATGGGCTGCGAGCGGCGCGTGGTGTACGACCTGGTCAACGTGATCCAGCAGGAAGCCACGCTGAACCAGGCGCTGATCCGCGACAAGCAGGTCGAGCAGCTCTACGTGCTGGCCGCGTCCCAGACGCGCGACAAGGATGCGTTGAACGTCGAGGGCGTGGAGCGCGTGATCAACGAGTTGATCGGCATGGATTTCGCCTTCATCGTCTGCGATTCGCCGGCCGGTATCGAGTCCGGCGCGCTGATGGCGATGCATTTCGCCGACGAGGCGCTGGTGGTGACCAATCCGGAAGTCTCCTCGGTGCGCGACTCGGACCGCATCCTCGGCATGCTGAGCTCGAAGACGCGCCGCTCGATCGAAGGGCGCGAGCCGATCAAGGAGCACCTGCTCATCACGCGCTACAACCCGAACCGCGTGTCCGAAGGGCAGATGCTGTCGCTCGACGACATCAAGGACATCCTGCGCATCCCGCTGATCGGCGTGATCCCGGAGTCCGAAGTGGTGCTGCAGGCGTCGAACCAGGGCACGCCGGCCGTGCACATGGAGGGCACCGACGTGTCGGCGGCATACCAGGACGTGGTCGCGCGCTTCCTGGGTGAGGAGCGGCCGATGCGTTTTACCGAAGCGGAAAAGCCCGGTTTCTTCAAACGCATGTTCGGCGGCGGCAGCAGCAGTGGCAGTGGCAACAACCGGGGAAGGTGAGGTCGATGTCATTCCTTACTTTTTGGGCCAAGGAAAAAAAGCAGACCGCGAACGTCGCGAAGGAACGGCTGCAGATCATCCTCGCGCACGAGCGTGTGGGTCGCAACGCGAGCACGCCCGACTACATGGATGCGCTGCAGCGCGAGTTGATCGCGGTGATCTCGAAATACGTGTCGATCAACCCGGACGACATCCGCGTGAATCTGGAGCGGCAGGACAACCTTGAGGTGCTGGAAGTCAAGATCGAGCTGCCCGAGAAGGTTTAGCTCTCCCCCAGCCTTCGCTCCGTTCGGTCGGCTCTCGGCTACCTCCCACCGGGGGCGACGCCAGCGGCCCGGCGGAGCCGGCTCCAAGGCGTCTGTTGGTGAAGGCCCTGCGCTTTCAGACGCGGCGTGGACGATGGCCGTTCGGGCCTCGCTTTTTTTGCAAAGGCGGGTGAGATCGGCGGCGCAGCGGAACTGTTGCGGCACCCACTGCCGGGCTGTTTCCTCGCATCCGATTGGGCGGCCCAACCGCAAGCAGCCGAACTCGTTGCCTTGATCTCCAGAACCCCCGTTTCCCCCATGACCGACGCTGCTTCCTGGCCTCCCATACCGACCGTGATCGGGCATCGCGGTGCATCGGCGCTGCGGCCGGAGCATACGTTGGCGTCCTATGCGTTGGCGATCGAAGCGGGAGCGGACTTCATCGAGCCGGACTTGGTGCCCACAAAAGACGGTCAGTTGGTCGCGCGGCATGAGAACGCGATTGCGCAGATTGACGCGGCCACCGGCACCCTGATTGAAGCGACCACCGACGTGGCCGAACGGGCCGAGTTCGCGAACCGGCGCGCGACCAAACAGATCGACGGCAAGACGATCTGCGGCTGGTTCACCGAGGACTTCACACTGGCCGAGCTGAAGACGCTGCGCGCGAAGGAACGCATCCCATCGATCCGGCCCGCCAACACGCGCTTCGACGGGCAGTTCGAGATCGCGACCTGGCAGGAGATCGTGGAACTGGCCAAAACGATGTCGGCGCGACGAGGCCGCACGGTCGGGGTCTACGCGGAGACCAAGCATCCGACATATTTCCGCTCGATCGGCCTCGCGCTCGAATCGCGCGCGTTGGCGGTGCTGGCCGCGCAGGGCTGGAACCACGCGGCGGCGCCGGTGTTTTTGCAGTCGTTCGAGCCGACCAGCCTGCTGCGTCTGCGCGCTGCGTCGTCGGTGCGGATGGTGCAACTGATCGAAGCCGTCGGCGGGCCCGGCGACGCGGCCGATCCGATGCTGCCGAAATTGCTCACGACGCACGCAGCGATGACCACGCCTGCGGGCCTGGCCGAGATCGCGCGCTATGCGCAGGGCATCGGGCCACACAAGGCGCTGTTGCTGCCCGTGGTGGGCGATCGGCATGGGGCCGCGACCCCGCTGGCCGCCGACGCGCATGCGGCTGGTCTGCTCGTGCATGTCTGGACCATCCGGGCGGAAAACGCGTTCCTGCCGGCCGCGCTGCGCGGCGAGCCTGTCGCAGACCGTGCGGGACACGGCGACACCAACGCCGAGATGCAGGCGCTGCTGCAAGCAGGTGCGGATGGCCTGTTCTGCGATGACCCGGCCGCCGGCCGTGCTGCGGTGCAGTCGTTCGTCGCACAGCGTTCGCAGACTCGGCCGTAAAGCGCGCTGCTGCGTCTCCTCAGCGGAAGCGGCCGTGGCAGGGGCGAGCGTCTGCCTTCGACTCGAAAGCAGCGCGATCGGGCGGCGCCACCCTTTGGCTCGTCGGGACGCGACGTATGCTCTGCAACAAGCGAGCATCGTTGCGTTTCGAAGCCACCCCGCCGTTGACGACGTTCCAGAGCAGCAGGCAGCGAGCCGCCATCTCGCGCGTGGCGCGACGCCGTGCCTCGCGCCACCGACCGATCGCGCTCCCGGCCGAATCCGCTATCCTGAAATCCCCTGTGCCGCCGAGCCGGTGCAGCACGCAAACACACGAACGACCACGGGACGCGAGATGACGACGACAGACAGCACGGTGGGCCTGATCGGCCTCGGCGCGATGGGCAGCGGCATGGCGCAGTCGCTGCGGCGCGCGGGCCACGCACCGCATGTGTTCGACCTGCGGCCCGACGCCGCGCGCGCGTTCGCCGAAGACGGCGGCGTGGCCTGCAACAGCCTGCACGAGCTCGGAACAGCCTGCGACGTGGTGATCTCGGTGGTCGTGAACGCCGAGCAGACCGAAGGCGTGCTGTGGGGCCGCGAGCGCGACGGCCGCGGCGTGGCGGACGCGATGCAGCCCGGCAGCGTGTTCGTGATGTGCTCGACCGTGGACCCGAACTGGTCGGAAAAGATCGAAGCGCAACTGGCGCACGCGGGCATTCTCTACATCGATGCGCCGATCTCGGGCGGTGCCGCACGCGCAGCCGCGGGCCAGATCACGATGATGACGGCCGGCAGCGCGGAAGCGTACGAGATCGCGCAGCCGTTTCTGGACGCAATGGCCGCCAAGGTCTACCGGCTCGACGACAAGGCCGGCGCGGGCAGCAAGATCAAGGTGATCAACCAGTTGCTTGCCGGCGTGCATATCGCCGCGGCGGCGGAGGCGATGGCGCTGGGGCTGCGTGAAGGCGTCGACCCGGCTGCGCTCTACGACGTGATCACGCACAGCGCGGGCAACAGCTGGATGTTCGAAAACCGCATGCCGCACGTGCTGTCGGGCGACTACACGCCGCTGTCGGCGGTCGACATCTTCGTGAAGGATCTCGGCCTTGTGCTGGACTTGGCGCGCACCAGCAAGTTTCCGCTGCCGCTCTCAGCGACGGCGCATCAGATGTTCATGAGCGCGTCGTCGGCCGGCTTCGGCAAGGAAGACGACAGCGCGGTGATCAAGACGTTTCCGGGCATCGAGCTGCCGACGCCCGAAGTCACACCGGCAGAGCGCGCGGGGCGCGCATGAGCGGCGGCACAGGGGGCGTGGTGCTCGGCTGCATCGCCGACGATTTCACGGGCGCGACCGATCTCGCAAACAACCTGGTGCGCGCCGGCATGCGCGTGGTGCAGGCCATTGGCGTGCCGGATGCGGGGTTTGAGGCTGCGGGCGAAGTCGACGCGATCGTCGTCGCGCTCAAGTCCCGCACCGTACCGCCCGCGGAGGCCGTCGCGCAGTCACTGGCCGCACTCGAATGGTTGCGCAAACTTGGCGCGCAGCAGTTTTATTTCAAGTACTGCTCGACGTTCGACAGCCGCTTCGCCAGCGAGCCGCGCGGCAACATCGGCCCGGTGACCGAAGCACTGATGGATGCGCTGAAGTGCGACTTCACGATCGCCACCCCCGCGTTCCCGGACAACGGACGTACGGTCTTCAAGGGCTATCTGTTCGTCGGCGATGTGCTGCTGTCGGAAAGCGGCATGAAGAACCATCCGCTGACACCGATGACCGACGCGAATCTGGTGCGCGTCATGCAGGCGCAGTGCGCGAACAGAAAGGTCGGGCTGGTCGATCGCGCCGTGATCGCGCAAGGGCCGCCCGCGATTCACAAGCGCTTCGAGCAATTGCGCAGCGAAGGCGTCGGCATCGCGATCGTCGATGCGGTCGCGAACGACGATCTGCTGCTGCTCGGGGCGGCGTTGAAAGACATGCCGCTGGTGACGGCCGGCTCGGGCGTGGCGATCGGGCTGCCGCAGAACTTCGGCATTTCAGCGCAGGCCGATGCCGCCGCGTTGCCGGCCGCCATGGGCCTGCGCGCGGTGCTCTCGGGCAGTTGCTCGGTCGCGACGAACGAACAGGTCGCGCGCTTTCAACGAGCGGGGCGGCCTGCGTTCGCGCTCGATCCGCTGGCGCTTGCTGCGGGCGAGGACCTGGCGCGACAAGCGCTGGCCTGGGCCGAGCCGCTGCTTGCTGACGGCCCCGTGCTGATTTATTCGACAGCGGATTCCGATGCGGTCAAGCAGGTGCAGGCAAAAGTCGGTGTGGACGAGGCCGGCGCGATGGTCGAGCGCGCGTTGGGCCGGATCGCACGCGGCCTGGTCGAGCGCGGCGTGCGCCAGCTCGTGGTGGCCGGCGGCGAGACGTCGGGCGCCTGCGTGCAGGCGCTGCAGATACAGCAGATGCGCATCGGCCCGCAGATCGCGCCCGGCGTGCCGTGGTGCCATGCGCAGACAGCGGCGGCAGGCAAGGACGGCCTGCACCTGGCGCTCAAGTCCGGCAACTTCGGCGGGCCGGACTTCTTCACGCAAGCCTTCGACCGGCTCGCATGACCGAGATCGCAACTGCGCGAGGAGATTTGCCGCGTCGGCAAGAGCTTGTTCGACCGCGGCTACGTCCACGGCAGTGCGGGCAACATCAGCGTGCGCTTGGACGACGACGCCGGTTATCTGATCACGCCGACCGATGCGAGCCTGGGCGCGCTCGACCCGGCGCGGCTCGCGCGGCTCGACCTGCAGTTGCGCCGGCAGGACGGCGACCGCGCGAGCAAGACGATCGAGCTGCATCGCCGCATCTACGAGGCGGCAACTCCGTTCGACGCCGACACGCGCTGCGTGATCCACACGCACAGCACGCACTGCGTCGCGCTGACGTTGCATCCTGCCGCCGCCGAAGACGCCGAACTGCTGCCCGCGCTGACGCCGTATTTCGTGATGAAGGTCGGGCACGTGCCGCGCATTGCGTATCACCGGCCCGGCGATGCGCGAGCGGCCGAGCAGGTCGCGCGCGTGATCGATGCGTATGGTGCGCGCGGCACGCCGATCCGTGCGGTCATGCTCGATCGGCTCGGGCCGAACGTCTGGCACGAGCGGCCGGCCGCGGCCATGGCCGTGCTCGAAGAGCTCGAAGAAACCGCGCGCCTGTTGCTGCTGTCGCAAGCGAAGCCGCCGCCGCTCGCGCCCGCGCAGATCGAGGAATTGCGCGGCACGTTCGGCGCGCGTTGGTGAGCCAGCCGATGGGCGTGCGAGACGCACAAGCAGCGCGGCGGCCCTGTCGGTTGGCGCTGCAAGGGCTTGGCAGGACAGCTCAGAGTGGGCAGACGCATCTGGCACATCGGACAGGGCGGACCGTGCGATGAACGCCGCGCCGCACGGCTGGGCCTGGTGGGCGCTGCTGTCGGCGGGCTTCGCGGCGCTGACCGCGATCTTTGCCAAGATCGGCATCGCGGGTGTCGATTCGGATCTGGCCACCTTGCTGCGCACCGCGATCGTGCTGGCGGTGCTCGGGCTTTTCGTGTTCGCCACCGGCAAGTGGAGCGATCCGTTCGCGCTGCCGGGCAAGACCTGGACTTTTCTGACGCTGTCGGCGCTCGCCACCGGCGCGTCGTGGGTCTGCTACTTCCGCGCGTTGCAGCTCGGCGAGGCATCGAAGGTCGCACCGATCGACAAGTTCAGCGTGGTGTTGGTCGCGCTGTTCGCGGTCGTCTTCCTCGGCGAGCGGCCCGGGCTGCGCGACTGGTTCGGCATCGTGCTGGTGGCGGCGGGCGTTCTGTTGCTGGCCTGGAAGCGCTGACGCGCGATGCGTCGATCCCGTTTTTCAGACTCGACCGACCCATGCAGGACCCGAGCGCACGC
Organism: uncultured beta proteobacterium; assembly: GCA_963761295.1. Lineage (GTDB taxonomy): Bacteria > Pseudomonadota > Gammaproteobacteria > Burkholderiales > Burkholderiaceae_C > JBBPYC01. The sequence goes on along the minus strand of CAVXGG010000015.1, from coordinate 106,514 downwards.
TGGCGCCTGCTCGCCGACGCGGTGCTGGTGCTGCATGTCGGCGTGGTGCTGTTCGTCGTGGTGGGTTTGCTGCTGGTGCTGCTCGGCAACGCGCGCGGCTGGGGCTGGGTCAATCGCTGGTGGTTTCGGCTTGCGCACCTGGCGGCGATCGCGGTCGTCGTGGTGCAGTCGTGGTTGGGCTGGGTCTGCCCGCTCACCACGCTCGAGATGTGGCTCAGGCGGCAGGCGGGCGCTGGCGTCTACGCGGGCGGCTTCATCGAGCACTGGCTGTCGCGCGCGCTGTACTGGAACGCACCGGCCTGTGTCTTCGGGCTGGCCTACACCGTGTTCGCGCTGATCGTGGTGTGGAGCTGGGTCCGGTTTCCGCCGCGTCGGCGTGGCGCCGGGAACGCGCAGTCGTCGATGGGTTCATGATGCCACGCGCGGTGACGGAAGGCTCGCAGCCGGACGCGGGTTGTCTGCGTTGCTGGGTGCCGCATCGAACCGTTTTCGTCTCTCGCGTCAAGGGGGCTTCGAGTCGATCTCATCTGCGCCCAGCCGGTCGATCGCGCGCCTCAGGCACGCACTTCGCAGACAGCCGCCGCAATGGCCAGCGACGGCGTCGCTATGCTTCTCCTGAAGTCGGCCGCCGCACGACCTGCGCTTCGGGCTGGATCGACCGCGCGCTGCACCCGTTTTTCCCCTTCATCCGAAAACAACAAAAGGATTGTTCATCATGCGAAATGTCAAGCGTCGTTGCCTTGCCCCGTTGTCCGTGCCGGCCGCCGCGTTGGTCGCCGCTGCCGTGCTGGCTGGCTGCGCATCGGGCCCGGCGACAGAAGCCGCGTCGGCCGGGCCGGCTGCGATGCCTGCGCCCCCGCCGGTGACCACCACCAGCGCCTCGGGAGTCGGCACCGGCACGAAGTACAGCGCCGATGCCGACATGCAGGCCGTGCTCGACCAACTGGTCGCGCTCGGCGGCAAGCCGATCGAAACCCTGACGCCCGCGCAGGCCCGCATGCAGCCGACGCCGGCCGATGCGGTGAAAGCGCTGCTGATCAAGCAGGGCCGCTCGACCGAGCCGACCGAACTGGTGCCCGGCGTGACAAGCCGCGACCGCACGATTCCCGGCGCGGCCGGCCCGCTGCCGGCGCGCATCTACACGCCCGATGGCCCGGGGCCGTTTCCGGTGGTCGTCTACTTTCATGGCGGCGGCTGGGTGATCGCGGACAAGGAGACCTACGACGCGGGTGCGCGCGGCATCGCGAAACAGGCGAACGCGGTGGTCGTGTCGGTCGACTACCGCAGGGCCCCGGAAGCGAAGTTTCCGGCCGCCTGGAACGATTCGCTCGCGGCCTACCGCTGGGCCGCCAACAACGCGCGTGGGCTGAACGGCAAGCCGCGCGTGCTCGCACTCGCCGGGGAAAGCGCGGGCGGCAACCTGGCCGTGGCCACCGCCATCGCGGCGCGCGACGCGCGCCTGCCCGAGCCGGCGGCCGTGATCGCGGTCTATCCGGTCGCGCAGACCGGCGACATGAACACCGCATCGTACGTCGACAGCGCGGACGCCAAGCCGCTGAACAAGCCGATGATCGGCTGGTTCGTCGACAAGCTGCTGGCCAGCCCGGCGCAAAAAAACGACCCGCGGCTGGACCTCGTGCATGCCCGCTTGGCCGGCCTGCCACCGGTGACCATCATCAACGCGCAGATCGATCCGCTGCGCGAAGACGGCGCGATGCTCGCCAAGGCGCTGCAGGCCGCCGGCGTGCCGGTGGAGCGCAAGGTGTATGAAGGCGCCACGCACGAGTTCTTCGGCATGGCGGCGGTCGTGGACGACGCCAAAGACGCGCAGGCGTTCGCCGGTGAGCGGCTGCGTGATGCGTTCGAGCAAACTTCAGTCACGCCTGCGATGAAGCGCAGGCGCTGATCGCAACCGCGGCGGCTGGGGAGGCGCCCGCTCCTTTGCTGCGCCAGCCTTCCGCGCTGCTGCACCCCACGCTGCCTCGGTCGACGCACCGGGGCGGCGTTTTTTTGGTGCCAACGAGAGCAGACCGGCCGCTATCATGAACCCGGTCTTGTTTCGTTTCGCGTTGCCACCACCGAAGGATGCGCCATGGCCCTGATGGATTTCGTCAAGAAGCAGTTCATCGATGTCATTCAGTGGACGGAGCACGATGACGGCACGCTGGCCTGGCGGTTTCCAATGGCGGACCAGGAGATTCAAAACGGCGCCTCGCTCACGGTGCGCGAATCGCAGCTTGCGCTGTTCGTCGACGAAGGAAAAATCGCTGACGTGTTCGGCCCGGGCCGCTACACGCTGACCACGCAGACCCTGCCGGTGCTCACCTACTTGAAGAACTGGGACAAGCTGTTCGAGTCCCCGTTCAAGAGCGACGTCTACTTCTTCTCCACGCGCCAGCAGATCGACCAGAAGTGGGGCACGCCGCAGCCGATCTCGATCCGCGACAAGGAATTCGGTGCGGTGCGGCTGCGCGCGTTCGGCAATTACACCTATCGCGTCGGCGATCCCAAGCGCTTCCATACCGAGCTGTCCGGCACGCGCGGCGAATACACGGTGGAAGACCTGAACGGCCAGTTGCGCGGTCTGGTGCTGCAGAACATCAGCAACGCGATCGCCTCGAGCGAGATCGCGTTTCTCGACCTGGCCGCCAATCAGTTGCAGTTCGCCGCGGCGCTCGTGCAGCAGCTCGGGCCCGAATTCGACAAGCTCGGCTTGAAGTTGGAAGCGCTGCAGGTGCAGAACGTCTCGCTGCCCGAGGAGCTGCAGAAGGTCCTGGACCAGAAGATCGGCATGGGCATGGTCGGCAACGACATGGGCAAGTTCATCCAGTACCAGACCGGCCAGGCGATTCCGCGCATGGCCGAAGGCGGCGGGGGAGGCGGCAGCGGTATCGCGGGCGATGCGATGGGGCTGGGCGCGGGCGTGGCGATGGGGCAGGTGCTCGCCCAGAACCTCGCAGCGGGCTTGCAGGGCAGCACAGCGGGCGCACAGCAGCAGCCGACCGCGCAACCCGCGCGCGCCGAAGACGTGATGGCCACGCTCGAAAAACTCGGCGAGCTCAAAGCCAAGGGCATCCTGACGCAGCAGGAGTTCGATGAGAAAAAGGCCGAGTTGCTGAAGAAGCTGGTCTGAGGGCAGGCGATCACATGGGGCGCGAAGCGTCTTGCCGTGCGGGCCGCGGGTCTTCCGCTGCACGCCGCAGCGCGTCACCGCCCGAACCATTGCGCGGCGGCCTGGCCGGGCACGACGGCCGTCTCGCTTTGCGACGAACGGCATCTGGAGTCCACCGCCGGCCGGGCTGCATCGGCGCCGTCCACGGCCGCCGCGATGGTCTACCCATGACCCGTGAAGGGACGTCGGGATCGCCGACCACGATCCGGCTTGCACGCGCGCTGCGCCGCCGATAGCCCACTTGGCCACCGACCCCACCCAACGCGTCTACCGCGCCCCGTGCCCGGGTTGCGGCGCGCCGGTCGTGTTCCGCAGCGCGCAGTCGAGCTTCGCGGTCTGCAGCTACTGCCAGAGCACGGTGGTGCGGCGCGGCGAGGTGCTGTCGCGCATCGGCCGCATGGCCGAGTTGTTCGACGACTTCAGCCCGTTGCAGTTGATGGCCAGCGGCATCTTGCCGGGCGCGGGCGGCTTCACGCTGGTGGGCCGGCTGCAGTACCGGTCCGACAGCGGGCCCTGGACCGAATGGCATGCGCTGTTCGATGCCGACGGCTCGAGCGGCATGCTCGGCGAGGACAACGGCGCGTTCGTGTTCAGCCGCACGGCCGGCCCCGATCGCGGCGGCAGCGACGGTGGATTCGATCTGGACGAAGGTTCCGCCACGCCGTCCGGGTCGCGCGAATTGCCCGCCGCCGAATATCTGCGCATCGGCAACACCACCGCGATCGAAGGCAAGCTGTTCACGGTGACGGCGAACCGCCCGGTCACGCTGGTATCGGCGCAGGGCGAGTTGCCCCGGTTGCCGGAGCTGGGCCAGCCGTTCGCCGCGGTCGAGTTGCGCGCGCCCGACGGCGAAGTGCTGACGATCGAATACGACCGCGTGCCGCCGACCGTGTCACGCGGCCGTTCGGTGCAGTTGCAGGGCCTGCAGCTCAGGGGCTTGAAGGACGAATCGGCAAAAGAGGAGAAAGGCCGCCAGTTCGACTGCCCGAACTGCGGCGCGCCCGTCACCGTCAAGCTGCAGACGAGCAAAAGCATCACCTGCGCCTCTTGCGGCAGCCTCATCGACCTGAGCTCCGGCATCGGCGCCGAACTGCGCCACGCCGCGCAGGACGAGCCGGTGCAGCCGCTGATCCGCCTGGGCAGCGAAGGCCGCATGCAGGGCGTGACCTGGCAGGTGGTGGGTTTTCAGCATCGAATGGGGCGCGCTGCGGGAGACGACGACTCGTTCGGCTGGAGCGAATACCTGCTGTTCAACGACAAGCGCGGGTTCTCGTTTCTGGTCGATTCGGAAGAAGGCTGGAGCCTGCTGCGGCCGACCACGGGCGCGCCGCAATTGAAGCGCCGCCATGCGAACAGTGCGAGCTATCTGGGCACGACCTACCAGCTCAAATACAGCTACGACGCCACCACCGATTACGCCGCCGGCGAGTTTTACTGGCCGGTCCGGCGCGGCCAGAAAACATCGAACCGCGACTTCGCCAACGGCCAGAGCCTGTTGACCGCCGAGCAGACGCCGACCGAGCTGACCTGGTCGGTTGGCGGCATGGTCGCGGCCAGCGCCGTCGCCGAGGCGTTCGGGCTCGATGCCACGCGCCCCGCGTTCGCGAAAAAGCGCGACGTGCTGCCGTTCAGCGCGGCACCGCAGTTCGGCATCGGCTTCGTGCTCGGATTCCTCGTGTTGATGATCGTGCTGGGCGTGCTGCTCAGCATGTGCTCGGACGGTGGCCGGGGCGGCTATTCACGCAGCTCGGGCGGCGCGTATGGCGGCTATTCGAGCGGCGGTGGGCACAAATAGCCGGCAACACGGCGCCTGCCACAGAATTTTCTTTCCATCGGCAACGCCCAAGGAGACTTCCCATGACCTTCGAATGGTTGCGCGCAAGCGCCGTGTTCGGCTCGATCCTGTTCGCGCTGATCGGCGTGCTGGTGTTCTGGCTCGCGTTCTTGGTGCTCGACAAGCTCACGCCGTATCGGCTGTGGGAAGAGCTGGTCGAAAAGCAGAACGTCGCGCTCGGCATCGTGGTCGGGGCGATGGCGCTCGGCATCTCGATCATCGTGGCGGCCGCGATCCACGGCTGAAAGGCGCTTTGCGCAGCCCGGCTGCGAGTTTTCAAGGCGAACGGAGCAAGCACCGACAAGGGCCGGGAGCCCTTTTTTTGGGACCGCACCCGGCAATCTGTCTCTTATCTATTTCATTGAATTCAAATAGTAGTAGTAGATAGAGACCCGCATGGTCTGTGGACAACCGGTGTTAGCCGTGACGAATCAACGCGCTTGCACCGGGCCACCTGTGTGTGATCAAGGGTCGGATACAGACAGCGCAAAGTGAACAACCGTCGGGCGCGCGGAAAAACTGTGGATAACCAGCCAGTTGTTCAAAAGTTATGCACAAGTTTTCAAATAAGCTTGAATCACGCCCTCGAATGGGTGTGGGCAGGCCCGCGCCGGTGCCGATGCGAGGCATCCGGGCGCACCGAAGCCGCTGCAGCACGCAGCTTTTTTGTCAGGTCGAAGAAAAGGCCGGGCCGCACGGCCCGGCAGCGCTTCAATCGCGCGTGAGTCGTCGCACTGCGGACGAGCAGACCACTTCGCCGGTGCTTGCATACGCCTCGTGGTTGCGCTCGATGTCGTCGAGCGCGTACAGGTAGTTCACCATCACGCCCCACGAGTTCTTGATGCCGCGTGCGCTCGAATCGGCTGCGGCGTGGATCCGTTCGAGCCGCGCGCCGTTGCCCAGATGAAAGCGCGCCACCGGGTCGATCGCGCCGCCACGCGGCGACGGCTGCGTGAGGTAGCGTGCGGCGATCTGCGTCAGCACGGTCCGGTGCTTTGGGTCGGCCGGGTCGGCGCCGGCTTGCAGGCTTTCGATCAGGCCGAGCTGCTCGGGCGTCAGCGGCCCGGGCTTGGCTGCTGCGGCTTCCCGCCTCGGCGCGTCGGCGCTGGCCGGTGCGGTCTTGGCCGCGGCTGCCGCTGTGATCCCGGCCACGCTGGCATTTGCTACCGAATAAGTAGCATCGGGTGAAGGCAATGCAAGCGTCTCAGCCGGTTTTGCCTTGTTTTTCTGCTCGAGTTGCTGCTGCGCCCAGCGGCGCAGGCCCGGCACCGGCGACAAGGTGACGAACGTGCGCAGGCCGCGCAGTTCGCGCCGCAGGTCTTCCACCACCTGCTTGATCAGGAAGTTGCCGAACGAGATGCCGCGCAGGCCCGTGTGGCAGTTCGAGATCGAATAGAACACGGCGGTTTTCGCGTCGTTCGGATTCACCGGCTTGCGCTCCGGAGCCAGGATCTCGTCGATCGAGTCCGGCAAGTCCATCGTCAGCGCGACTTCGACGAAGATCAGCGGCTCGTTCTGGATCGCCGGGTGGAAAAAGCCGTAGAGCCGCCGGTCCGGCGTGCCGACGCGGCCGCGCAGGTCGTCCCAGCTCGTGATCTCGTGCACCGCCTCGTACGCGATGATGTGCTCGAGCGTCTCGGCCGCGGTCGACCAGTCGATCCGGCGCAGCTCCAGAAAGCCGCGGTTGAACCAGGAGCCGAGCAGGTGCTTGAAGTCGCGGTCCAGGTCGAGCAGTTCGGGCTTGGCGGCGGCGGCGTCCAGCAGATCGCGCCGCATCGCGACCAGTGCGGCGGTGCCGCCCGGTGCGCGGTTGAGCCGCCGTACCAGTTCCTGCGTCTGCGGCTCGGACGCGAAGTGCAGTTCCCGGCCGAGCCGCTGCGGGTCGTCGGCGAAACGCTCGAGCGCCTTTTGGATGCGCTGCGGATCGCTGCCGAAGCGCGCGAGCAACTGGTCGAAGAACTTCGCCTTGGCGTCCGCTTTCAGCGCGCGGTAGGCATCCAGCACATCGATCGCGCTGGCCATGCCGGTGGCTTCGCCTTTGCCGCGCAGCACCCCCTCGCACAAGTCGATCAATTCCGGCGAGCGGCTTTCTGTCGAGCCGCGCAGTTGCCGGCCGACGTCGGCGATGCGTTTGAGCAGATCGTTGAGCAAGGCAGTGGGTTCCTTTGTTGATTGGGCCGAGCCGTCCTGCGGCGTGCCGACATCGCGCGATCTTCGGACGTCGAATATCGAACGGATATTGTGCAATGGCGATGGAGCAACCCAGCACGCCAAGGGCATGCGTGGAACGATGTTTCCGAGGCGGCCGGCGGTCATGACATCCGCACCGCCGCGGCGTGCAATGCCTGGGTCGATGCGAACGTCGGCTGCACAGCGACGGGGTGACCTCGACATCGCCGACCTGGTGCGGGTCGACCCGGCGCCGTGGATCTGTTTCCTCGAGGACCATCCCGAGTTTGCGCCGCGCTGTCACGGCCTGCTCGCGTTGCATGGGCAAGCACAGGTGCGGACTGGCGATTCCCGTCGTCTCCGCGGCCGAAGCACCGGCCGGGCCGCTCAAGCACGGCCTCAATGGGACGGCCACGCGTCATGAGAGAAGTCTCGCGCCGTTCGAGATCATTCCTGTTTCGATCGAGACTGCGATCTCGGCAGCGCGCCTGCGTGCTTCTGCCGGTCTGCGGTTACCGGATGCGTCGGTGGCGGCAACGGCGCTCGAAACCGGGGCCACTGCGTGGGTTACGCACGCCCGTGACTTCTCGAAGCTCAAAGGGTTGCGCATCCTGAACGGCCGAATCGGCGTGCAACCGCCAGCAACGCAGTCGTTTGACCCAGCGAATCAGTACCCCACCGCCTGCCCGTCCTTGCGTGGGTCCGACCCGGCAATGTAGCCCGCGTCGTCACCACCCGCGTCGTTTTTCATCACGAGCTGCGCGCCGCCGAATGCGAACACGCCGGCCGAGCCGGCGGCTTCCACCGTGATCTCGTGGCCGCGGTCGCGCAGGGCCTGCAGCACCATCGGGTCGAACCCCTGCTCCACGACCACGCCGCGCCCGCCGGTCACGCGCCAACGCGGCGCATCGGCGGCGGCCTGCGGGTTCTGGCCGTAGTGCAGCACGCGCAGCGCCATCTGCACGTGGCCCTGGCACTGCATCGGCCCGCCCATCACGCCGAACGCCATCTGCGGGCTGCCGTCGGCGTGCATCGCGAACGCCGGAATGATCGTGTGTGAAGGCCGTTTGCGCGCGGCGACGACGTTCGCGTGACCGGCCTTCAGATTGAAGTCCGCCCCGCGGTTCTGCAGGCTGATGCCGGTGCCGGGCACCACGATGCCGGAGCCGAAGCCCATGTAGTTCGACTGGATGAAGGAGATCATCATGCCGCTCGCGTCGGCCGCAGCCAGATAAACCGTGCCGCTGCGCTTCGGTGCCCCGTAGACCGGATCGCCCGCACGGCTCAGGTCGATCAGCTTCGCGCGCTCGGCCAGGTAGCCGGGGTCGAGCAACGCGGCGCTCTTGACCTGCATCGCGTCGGCATCGCCGTGGTGCTCGTACAGATCGGCAAACGCGAGCTTCATCGCTTCGAGGCACAGATGCACCGTGTCCACGTGATCGACCGGCTGCCCGCCGATGCCGAGCGTCTGCAGCATGCCGAGCGCCATCAGCGCCGCGATGCCCTGCCCGTTCGGTGGGATCTCATGCACGACGGAGTTCGCGAACGGCTGCGCGATCGTGCCGCACCAGTCGGGCACGTGCGCGGCCAGATCGTCCTCGGTCATCGCGCCGCCGTGGGACTTGGCGTGCGCGGCCATGCGCTGAGCGAGCACGCCGCGGTAGAACGCCTCGCCGTGGCTGTCGGCGATCTGCTCCAGCGTGCTCGCGTGCGCTTCGCTCCGGAAGACCTCACCGGCAAGCGGCGCGCGCCCGTCCGGCATGAAGTGGTCGGCAAAGCCGGGCTGCTTGCCGAGCCGCTCGGCGCCCGCGGCCCACAGCCGCGCGATGGTGGGTGATACCGCGAAGCCGTGGCGCGCGTAATGGATCGCGGGCTCGGCGAGCTGCTTGAACTCGAGCTTGCCGAAGCGCTGCGACAACGCGCTCCAGGCCGACACCGCGCCCGGCACCGTCACGCTGTCCCAGCCCGCATCGGGCATCGCGCGCTGGTTCGCGAAGCGGTCCGCGCTCCAGGCCGCGGGTGAGCGGCCGGAGGCGTTCAGGCCGTGCAACTCCTTGCCGTCCCAGAGGATCGCGAACGCATCGCTGCCGAGGCCGTTGCCGGTCGGCTCGACCACCGTGAGCGTCATCGCGGCCGCGATCGCCGCGTCGACCGCGTTGCCGCCGGCCAGCAGCATGCGCAGGCCGGCTTGCGCAGCGAGCGGCTGCGAGGTGCTGACCACGTTGCGGCCGAGCACGGCCGAGCGTGCCGACGGATAGGGGTTGGCCCAGTCGAGTGCGGGCGGGGTGTCGTCGTCGCTCATTGCGGTCGCCTTGTTTCGTCTGTGTGCTGTCTATTCGATGCGGATGTTGCGTTCGCGGATCACGCTGTGCCACTTGTCGCTGTCGGCCTTGACCATCGCGCTGAACGCGGCGGGTGTGCTGCTCGGCGCGGGCTCGACGCCGAGCTTGGCGAGGCTCTCGACCACCTCGTTTGCCTGCGTCGCTTTCGAGAATGCATCGTGAATGCGCCCGACCAGTGCCTCGTTCAAACCACGCGGCGCATACAGACCGAACCAGGTCACGGAAGAAAATCCCGGCAGCCCGGCTTCCGCGACGGTCGGCAGCTCGGGCGCCACAGCCGAGCGCTTTTCGCCCGTCACTGCGATCGCACGCAGCCGGCCCGACCTGGCGTGCGGCATGCCGGAAGCCAGCGAATCAAACAGCACCTGCACCTGGCCCGATGCGACGTCGGGAATCGCGAGCGCGGTGCCTTTGTAGGGCACATGCGTCATCGGCACACCGGCTTGCGCCTTGAACCGTTCGGACGTCAGATGCACGATGGTGCCGTTGCCGCTGCTGGCGTAGTTGAGTTCCTCCGGATGCTTCCTGCCGTAGTCGATCAAATCGGCCACCGACTTGACCGGCAGCGACGGCGTCACGAGCAGCACGTTGGCCGCGTCGGCCAGATGCGCGATCGGTGTGAAGCCACCCGCCGCGTCGTACGGCAGCTTCGGATTCAGGTGCGGCGCGATCGCATGCGTGCTGCTGGTCGTGAACAGCAACGTGTAGCCGTCGGCGGGCGCCTTGGCCGCCTCGCCGCTGCCGATGGTGCCGCCCGCGCCGGCCTTGTTGTCCACCACGATCTGCTGGCCGATGTCGGCAGACACCTTTTGCGCGATCACGCGCGCGATCAGGTCGGTCGCGCCACCGGCCGGGAACGGCACGATCAGGCGCACCGGGCGATCCGGCCAGTTCGGTTGCGCCTGCGCACCGCCGATACAAGCAAGCGACATCAGCAGCGAGGCGGCACCGGTGAACAGGAGGCGGCGAAGCGCGAAGGGCGATCCGGATGACGGTGTGCGCATGAAAGAAGCGGCTCCTGTTGACGACGCGGTCGTGACTTGTGAATGAAGTTGATGAAGGCCAGCGAATGGTAGCGTCGCCTCCGCCTGCTTCGAGCAGGGCTGCGGCTCGGCTTGGCAAGGCCTTCACCGAAGGGCCGCGGCACCACCACGCGGTGCCCCGTCGGTCGTCCGGCACGATCCGCCTGCCGTAGCTGACCGCGTGGTCGCAGGCGTAGCCGAGCGATTCGTGGAGATCCATGAGCTCGGCGTTCGTGTCGCGGATCTGCAGGTTCAGCTTCGGGCAACCCCTCCTCAGCAGTCGTTGCTCGACATCGTGCACGAGCGTCTGATCGTGGCCCCGGCGCCGACGTGCGGGGGCCACCGCCAGAACGTTTATCCAGCCGCGGTGGCCGTCATGGCCGGCCATGACAGGGCCACCCTCATCATCGACCAGAAACAGCTCGGGTCAAACGCCGGGCTTGCACTGAATGTCCTTGCGTGGATCGTTCCTGGGGCGTGTCAACGCACATGCGTGCCGGAGCGCGATGACCGCGTCCTCGTCGTTCGCCTGGCACGGACGGATGTTCATGCAGGTGCGGATTGAGGCAGCCGGCGTCCAACACGCGACGCCGCGGTTCAACGTTCGGGACCGTCAGAACGCAAGCCCGCTCCAGACGGTGCCGCACTGGTGCTGCGCAGTGAACGACGCGATCGGCAGGGTCGTCACGCCGCCGCCGCTGGCCACGTCCAGCGCGAGGAATCGGCCGCTGCCGATGTCCGGCCACTGCACCAGATTACCGCCGTTCGGGTTTCCGTTGCGCGCGAAGTTGGTCCAGTAGGACGCCATCGATTGCTGCAGCGCGTTGCGCTCGGCATTGCCCAGGTCGCGCAGGTTGAACAGGTACTGAATCTCGTACGAATGGCCCGCGCCTTGCGCAAAGCTCACGTCCGCCACGGGGATCGCGGTCTGGTCGCGGAACTCGTAGAAGTAGCTCGGCTCGCCCTGCTGCTGCACGCGCCGGGCCACGTTGACGCCGTTGCATGAAAAGATCAGATCCGTGCCGATCGCGCTGGCCGCGAGGCTCGGCTGCAGCGCTGGATTGCTGCCGTAGTTCGTCAGCGGATAGTAGGTGTTGACGAGCGCCGCAGCCGGCACGCCGGTGCTTGCGGTCAGCCCGGCCACGGTGGCCGGATAGGACGCCGCCGGCAGCGCAAGGCTGGTGTCGGCCACATTCAGGTTCGGCGGCTGCGCGGCCTGCCGCCGCGCGTATTCGCCGAGTGCGAGAAACAGCGTGTATTCGTCCTCGTTGGTGCCGCTGATCACCGGCGCCTTGTTGTTCTGGCCCGCGACGAAGATCGCCTTGATCGACTGCGGCAGAATCCGGCCGTCGATCGACGGCGTCGGGCTCGACATCGATGCGTTGAAAGCAGCGGCCAGCTGGTTGCGCAGCACCGGCTCGGGCAGGTTGCGCAGGCAGTCGGCCGTGACGTTCGCCGCGGTGCAGGGCAGGTTGATGCCGGCGGCAGCGGCGGCGTTGATCGCGTTGGCCACGACCGTGCTGCTGCGCGACTCGAGTTCGGCGCGGGTCAGCTGGCCGTTCACGCCGTAGGCGCCGCTTTGGATGATCGCCCTGTCGAAGAGGCCTTTCGACAGCGGGGAAGCCAGATGCGTGAGCACGCTGAAGCCGCCGGCCGATTCGCCGAAGATCGTCACGTTGCGGTTGTCGCCGCCGAACGCCGAGATGTTGTCGCGCACCCACTTGAGCGCGGCCTGCTGGTCCATGATTCCGTAGTTGCCGACGCTGCCGTCCGCCGCTTTGAGTGCGGGGACGCCCAGAAACCCCAGCGCGCCGAGCCGGTAATTGATCGTGACCACCGCCACGCCCTTGTCGACCAGCGGCGTCGGGTCGGCATACGTGATCGCGCCGCCGGTGTTGAATGCGCCGCCGTGAATCCAGACCATGACGGGAAACGGCCCGTCCCGGTCCTTCGGCACATGCACGTCGAGGTACAGGCAGTCCTCGCGGTCGTTGGCGAGCCGGAACACGCTGGTGCTGGTCTGCAGGCAGGGCGACGCCGACCGCGTATTCGCGAGCGTCGTGTTCCAGTTGGCGGGCGTCTGCGGCGGCTGCCAGCGCAATGCGCCGACCGGCGGCGCGGCATAAGGAATCGCGAAGTACGAACGCATCACGCCGCCGCTGCGGTCCACCGCCTGCACCTTGCCGTCCGCGGTGCTGGCGACGTCGGGCGCGCGAACGTTGTTGTTGTCGCTGCCGTTGCAGGCCGCAACCATCAGCGTCATCAGCGCGGCGCCGGCGATCAGCGGCAACTGCCGCAGCGCGGCGCGGTGGGTAGGGGGAAGTCTCATTTCGTCGTCTCCGATAAAGTGGTTTCGCCGCAGAAGAACAAGCTTGGCCTGGCACGGGCGACGTGCATCATGCCCGCAACCGGACGTCAGGAACCGTGTTGGCGCGCTTACAACATCGTGCGGTCGGCCCGGTTGCCTGCATGCCGGCCATGCGGTGCAGGCGCGACGACCCTGTCGTCCATGACCCTGCCATGGGCCGCATTTCAAAAAACTGCCGCACCAACTACGATGCAAAGACCGCGAAGCTCGGGGTCGACGTGCCCCCATGACTGGAAGCCGCGCAGCTTGCAGCCGATCGATCAGCGAGCCATGGAGCAGACAATGAACAAGACGCCGAGATTTCCGCAAGTCGAGCTGACCGATCTGCACGAATACCAGCGCCCGCTGGCCGAGCAGATCATGAAGGTGTCGAGCATCGGGCTGCAGGGGCCGTACAACCCGCTCATGCGCAGCCCGGTGCTGGGCCAGCGCGTCTACGACCTGCTGTACTACCTGCGCTGGCATTCGTCGCTGCCGCTGCATCTGAACGAGATGGCGATCCTGATCATCGGCCGGCAGTGGCGCTCGCAGGTCGAATGGTTCGCGCACGCACCGATCGCTTTGAAGGCGGGTCTGGCCGAATCGATCGTCACCGATCTGAAAGCCAGGAAACGCCCGGCCGACATGCCGCCCGCGGAGGCGGCCGTGTTCGATTTCGTGACCGAACTGACGACCGCGCACAAGGTGTCCGACGCGACTTTTGCGCGTGCCAAGGCCGTCTTCAACGAACAGCAGCTCGTGGACCTGACGGCAACGGCTGGCACCTACGTGACGATCGCGATGCTGCTGGCGATGGCGGAGCAACAAGTCCCTCAAGGCAAGGAGCCGCCGTTCGGGCCGAACGATGCTTGAGCTGACGCTGGAACTGCCGTTGAACTGCAGCACGCGCACCTGAAAAGTGCGAATGCAGTTTTGCGATTGCGCATGGCCGGTAGCAAAAACCGGTCGCTCGATCAATCGACCGCTCAGCCCCAGCCCAGCCCCAACGCCACCCGATACGTGATGAACGAGGCCGCATAGGCCAGCGCAAACAGATACCCCGCCATCAGCGAAGGCATCAGCCAGCCACCGGTCTCGCGCTTCACGGTCGCCAGCGTACTCAGGCACTGCGGCGCGAACACGAACCAGGCCAGCAGCGACAGCGCAGTTGCGAGGCTCCAGCTCTGCGCGATCAGCGGCGTGAGCGCCTGCGCGGTGTCTGCCCCGGTGGCCGACAGTGCATAGACGGTGCCGAGCGAACTGACGGCGACTTCTCTGGCGGCCAGCCCCGGCACCAGCGCGATGCTGATCTGCCAGTTGAAACCGATCGGCTCGAACAGCACCGCCAATCCACGACCCAGCATGCCGGCGATGCTGTATTCGATCGGCGCACCGGTCGCGCCTGCCGGCGGCCCGGGAAAGCTCGCGAGAAACCACAGCAGGATCGTCAGCACAAGGATGATGCCGCCGACCCGGCGCAGGAAGATCACCACGCGCTGCCAGAGACCGATCGCGATGCCGCGCGCCGAAGGCCAGTGATAGGCCGGCAGCTCCATCATCAACGGCCGCACGAGGCCCTTGGCCGTGAAGCGCTTCAGCACCCACGCCACGCCGAGCGCACCGACGATACCGGCCAGATACAGCGCGAACAGCACCAGACCCTGCAGTTCGATGGCGCCCCAGACTTCCCGCTGCGGAATGAACGCGCCGATCAGCAGCGCATACACGGGCAGCCGCGCCGAGCAGGTCATCAACGGCGCGATCATGATGGTGGTGAGCCGGTCGCGCGGGTTCGCAATCGTGCGCGCGGCCATGATGCCGGGGATCGCGCACGCGAAGCTCGACAGCAGCGGAATGAACGATCGGCCCGACAACCCGACGCCCCCCATCAGACGGTCCAGCAGGAACGCCGCGCGCGGCAGGTAGCCCGATTCTTCAAGCGTCAGGATGAACAAAAACAGGATCACGATCTGCGGCAGAAACACCAGCACGCCGCCGACACCCGCGATGATCCCTTCGACCAGCAGGCTGCGCAGCCAGCCGTGCGGCAGCAGGTTGCCAACCCGCTCGCCGAGCCAGGCGATCGTCGCGGTGATCGCCTCCATCGGCACCTTGGCCCAGGCGAACACGGCCTGGAACATCAGAAACAGCACGAGTGCGAGCAGCAGCGGGCCGAACACCGGATGCAGCACCACGCGGTCGATCCGGTCGCTCGCGGTGTGCGGTACCACCGCGTCCAGCCCCAGACGCTGCAGGATGCCGCGCACGGCTTCGTGATCGGCGCGCGCGCTTTCGGTATGCGCTTCGTCGATGCCCTCCTCGGGCAGCGCCGCACCCTGGCGCCGCCACAGCGCGGCGTCGTCCAGCAGCGTGCGCAGCGCATCAGCGCCTTCGCTCTTCACGCCGACGGTGGGCACGACGCGCACGCCGAGTTCGTGCTCGAGCGCTTGCGGATCGACATGCAGCCCACGCTGATCGGCCAGGTCCGCCATGTTCAGCGCGACCACGCACGGCAGGCCGAGCCGCTTGACCGCCAGCACGAGCCGCAGGTTGCGCCGCAGGTTGGTCGCGTCCACCACGCAGACCACCAGGTCGGGGCGCTTTTCGCCGATCGCGCGGCCGTACAGCACGTCGCAGGTCACGCGTTCGTCGGGAGACCTCGGGTGCAGGCTATAGGCGCCCGGCAGGTCGAGCATGCGCAGCGCCTTGCCGGCCGGCGTCACGAGCCGGCCCTCCTTCCTCTCGACCGTCACGCCTGCGTAGTTGGCGACCTTCTGGCGGCTGCCTGTCAGCAGGTTGAACAGCGCGGTCTTGCCGCAATTCGGGTTGCCGACCAGCGCCACCAGCGGGCCGCCGCGGTGTACGTGAATCACGGCTTCGTTCATGCAGCAGCCTCTACGCGCACGCAGGCCGCTTCGGCGCGGCGCAGCGCGAACGTCGAGGTGCCGACGCGCACCACCAGCGGATCGCCGCCGATTGCGCCGCGCGCCATCAGCACGACCTGTTCGCCGGGAATGAAGCCGATCTCGTCGAGCCAGCGCGCCCATTCGGGTGCCGCCGTGGGGCTGGCCACAGCGCGCACGACGCAACGTTGCCCGATGCGGGTCTGGTCGAGCGTCAATGAGGTGGAGGGGTTGGGCACGATGCTTGGGGCGGGGTGGCGACCACGTCGAGGCGCCGAGCGCCAATGAAAAAAGGCCCGCAGGGGCCGCTCATTCAATGGCCCCAAACGTCCCGACTGACGACTGGCTGAATGCGAATGATTACCATTTTCCTATATTCGGCATTGTCCGGGCGGCTTGTGGTGGCGAATCGCGTGGGCGATGGCGGATCCCGATCGTTCGGCGGTGCGAACCATCGGCAGTGAGTCCGGAACCAGTGAGCGACGCGGCACAGCGCCGCAGACGACGACACCGCGCAACTGCCGGCCTTTCCTGCCGCAACCACAGGGCCGCTACAGCGCAGCCTCTACACGCTCACGCCATGTCCACGCGGCCTTCCGGCTGCAACTGCGCGAGCGCGCGCTTCAGCCCGGCCGTGCTCGGTGTTTCCATGAACACGCAGCGCTTGCCGGTGCGCTTGCAGTGCTCCTTCACACGCCAATACGCGTTGTGGCTGATGCAGCCGGTCTGGCAGATCACGAGGTCGGCGGCGGCCAGGGTGGCTTCGAGCCGGGCGCTGCTGTCCTCCAACCCGCCGTCGTGGTGCAGGAACCTGCCGCCGACGTTCTCGACGATGTGGCGGTACAGCGGCACGGCCGCGGTGCGACCGCCGACGCACAGCACGGCTTGCGCATCGAAGCGGTTTTCTGCTGCGGACGACGCGCCCGGGCTCGCATCGTCGGCGCTGGCCGGCTCGCACAGCATGTGCTGCTGCCATTCGGCCCGCTCCGCTGCCAGCGCGTCGGCTTTGCGCGTCTGGTTTTCTGCCGACTGACGAAGCTGCAGCACGCTGCGTTCGAGTTCGTGGATGCGTTCGGCCTGCTGCGCGTTTTGCTGCGCCAGCAGCGTGCGCGCCTGCAGGCCGGGCACGGCCGCCTCGAGCGTTTGCAGCGCGTCGCGCAGGCGCTGGATGTCGGCATCGCGCGCATTCAGCTGCACGCGCAGCTGCGCGAGCTGCAGCGCCTGCACTTCCGCGCGGCGCGCCTGTTCGGCCGCCTGGCGCGTGCTGCGCTGCTGCACCGCACCGAGCTCGCGTGCGAGCACCGCGTTCTCTTCGAGCATCGCCTCGAAGCGCTGCAGGTCGACGCGCGCGGCCATGCCGGCCTGGTGCTGCAACATGTGCATTTCGCTGAGCACGCGGTGTTCGAGCGACGAGTCGCATCGCGCATGGCTCAGCACCGCCCAGAGCGGCCCGGCCACGTCTTGGGTGCGCAGCGCGTGGTTCCACCAGGCGGCCAGCGCCTCGGCGGTCTTGAGCTGCGCGACTTGCCGCAGCGCGATCGGGTAGCGGCGGTCGAGTTCGCGCTGGATCGCTTCGGCGATCGGCGTGCGCTGCTTCGAGTCGGCTACTGCACCGCAATGCAGTTCGTAGTCTTCGGCCACCGCCGCGCCGCCCAGCACCTTGTCGACGAGCCGGCGCAACGCCGCGATCGGCAGGCAGACGCCGATCACCGGGCAATGCGCGGAGCCGTCCAGCTCCCACAGGCGGCGGCGGCGCGATCCCTGGCCGGGAATCTTGCGACCGCCGGCACCGATGGCGCCCGCACCATCGGCCTGCGATGCTGCCGGGGTCGGCCGCATCGCATCTGCAGTCGGCGGCTGACCGATGGCCGCCACCGCGTGGCGCAGCACGGCGTCCTGTGGGCTGGGGTTGCGCTGGCACATGGCCTTTTCGTTCCTTTCGTTTCGATCGATCAGGACGCAGATGGCCCTGCTTGGAGAAGTCGCTGGCCGTTCGGCTTGACGCATGTCCGGATCGCTTCCTGACATTGGAGTGTAATGCGAATCATTCTCATCTGAGAAGACGGTCCGGATTGGTTCGGCTGCTGGCTGCGCGCTAGAGTCGTGTCCATCTTGGCCCGCTCTACCGTTCTCATTGCCGCATCCACGGTGCGCCCGCTCGAAGTCGCGTTGCTCGCCAGCGTGTTCGTGGTGGCGGCTTGCGGGCTGGTCTACGAACTTGCGGCGGGCGCGCTCGCGTCGTACCTGCTCGGCGACTCGGTGCTGCAGTTCTCCACCATCATCGGCACCTACCTGTTTGCGATGGGCGCGGGCTCGTGGCTGTCGCGCTTTCTGGATCGGCAGTTGCCCGCGCATTTTTTGCGCATCGAACTGCTGGTGGCGCTGCTGGGCGGGATGTTGCCGGCGCTGCTGTTTCTCGTGCACGGCTTTTTGCCCGGTGCGTTTCAACCGCTGCTGTACGGGCTGGTGTTCGCGGTCGGCGTGCTGGTGGGGCTCGAGATTCCGCTGGTGATGCGGATACTGAAACGCCAGGTCGAGTTGAAGGACCTGGTGTCGCAGGTGCTGACCTTCGACTACCTGGGCGCGCTCGCGGTGTCGATCGCTTTTCCGCTGGTGCTGGTGCCGCAGCTCGGGCTGATCCGCACGGGCCTCGCATTCGGGCTCATGAACGCGGCGGTGGCGTGCTGGGCATTGTGGTTGTTCCGGCATGAGCTGCGCGGGTTGACCGCCCATGCGGCGGCTTGCGCGTTGACGGTTCTGCTGCTGGCCGCCGCATTCGCCGGGGCCGCGCGCATCAGTTCGTTGGCCGAAGACCGGTTTTATCAAGACCCGATCCAGTTCAGCGCCACCTCACCGTATCAACGCATCGTCGTGACGAACGGGCGCGCTGGCCATCGCCTGTTCCTGAACGGCAATCTGCAATTCGCCGAGCGCGATGAATACCGCTATCACGAAGCGCTGGTGCATCCCGCGATGGCCGCGTTCGGTCCGGATGCGCAAGGTGCCAGGCGCATCGCCGTGCTCGGCGGTGGCGACGGCATGGCGGTGCGTGAGCTGTTGAAGTATCCGGCCGTCGAACACATCACGCTGGTCGAGCTGGACCCATACATGACGCGGATGTTTTCGCAAGCGCCGACGCTGACCGCGCTGAATGGCGGTGCGCTGAATTCGGCAAAGGTCGAGACCGTCAATGCGGACGCATTCGGCTGGCTGGAACGCACGCGGGACATGTTCGATCTGATCGTGGTGGACTTCCCCGATCCGACCAATTTTTCGATCGGCAAGCTCTATACGAATTCGTTTTATGCGCTGCTCGACCAGCACCTGTCGGCGAGTGGCTACGCGGTGATTCAGACCACATCGCCGCTGGTGGCGCGGCAAAGCTTCTGGACGGTGGTGCAGACGATCGAGTCGGTCGGCCTGACGGCGACGGCGTACCACGCGCATGTGCCCAGCTTCGGCGAATGGGGCTTCGTGATTGCGAGCCGCCGACCTTATCGGCTGCCGGATCGGCTGCCCGAGGGCTTGCGCTTTCTGACGCCGCAGACGCTGCCATTGCTGTTCGATTTTCCGGCGGACATGGCGCGCGTGCCGGCGGAAGTGAATCGGCTGTCGAACCAGGTGCTGGTGAGCACTTACGAGCGCGAATGGGGACGGGTCGCGCATTGAGGTTCAAGCGCCGCGACGTGTTGGGCGCCGGCGCCGCGTTCGCTTTGAGTGGTTGCCGCGACCGGCAGCCGCGGACGGTCGAAGGCGGCTTCATCGGCCCGAACATGGCGCGTGGCCATCGCCTTCGGTCTCCATCGGTCGGCGCACCGCCAGGCGGAACGCGCAAGGTCCACACGCTGATCGCGGGCGGCGGCATCGCAGGCCTCGCCGCCGCACGGGCCTTGCGGCTCGCGGGCATCGACGACTTCGCGCTGCTCGAACTCGAAGACACGGCCGGTGGCAACAGCCGCGGCGCGATGGTCAGCGGCTTCCAATGCCCGCTCGGCGCGCACTACCTGCCACTGCCCGGCGACGATGCGAGCGAAGTGCAGGATCTGCTCGAAGAACTCGGCCTGCGCCGGCGCGTATCGGGCCGTTGGCAGTACGACGAACGGCATCTGTGCCACAGCCCGCAGGAGCGGCTGTTCTACCGCGGCGAATGGCAGGAAGGGCTGCTGCCGATGCACGACGTGTCCGCGGCCACGCTGCGCGAATACCGGCGCTTCGCCAGCGCGGTGCAGACGCTGCAAAAGGCCGCGCGTTTCACGATTCCCATATCAAAAGTGCCGCTGGCGCCGATCCATCAAAGCGCTGGACGCTATCGTTTTTGAAGAATGGCTGGCGCGCGAAGACCTCCTCGATACGAACCTGCGCTGGTTCCTCGACTACTGCTGCCGCGACGATTTCGGCGCCGGCATCGCGCACGTGTCGGCCTGGGCCGGCATCCACTACTTCGCGAGCCGGCACGGTTTCCCGGTGCCCGGTGACGACAGCAGCGCCAGCACCGAGCGCGATGCGGTGCTGACCTGGCCGCAAGGCAACGGCTGGCTCAGCGAGCGGCTTGCGGCGCCGCTGCAGAGCCGGTTGCACACCGGCCGTGTGGTGCAGCGCATCGATGCCTCAGGCGCGAGCGGCGTGATCGTCGATGCGTTCGATACCGGCGCGCGATCGGTCGAACGGTGGCATGCCACGCACTGCATCGTCGCGCTGCCGCTGTTCATCGCCGCACGTGTCGTGCAAGACCCGCCGGCCGCGTTGATTGCCGCCGCCGCGCAGTCTGCACCACGCACCGTGGATCGTGTCGAACATCCAGATCGACGCCGCGCTCGAAGATCGCCCCGGTGCGCCACCGAGCTGGGACAACGTGATCCACGGATCAAGCCGCGCTCGGCTACGTCGATGCGATGCACCAGAGCCTGCAGCGCGTGCCGGGTCGCGACCGTGCTGACTCACTATCATGCGCTGCTCTCGACCGAGCCCGACTGCGCCACGGCACGCCGTGCGCTGCTGGAGCGGCCCTGGAGCCACTGGCGCGACTTCGTGCTGGCCGACCTGTCGGTGCCGCACCCCGATCTGCGCGCAAAAGCCGCCCGCATCGACATCACGCGCTGGGCGCATGCGATGAGCGCGCCGGTGCCCGGGGTGCGCAGCAGTGCCGCGCTGGCTGCGCTGCAAAGCCAGCCAGCGAACGCGCGGCTGCAGTTCGCGCACGGCGATCTGTCGGGCTATTCGGTCTTCGAGGAAGCGTTCGCGCAAGGGCATCGGGCGGGGTCTGCGGTGGCCCAGGCGATGCGCATGTGAGGCCGGCGCGCGTGCCGAGAGCACGCGACCCAGGGCAGTTCGCAGTTGTCGCCGAGGCACAACTCCGATTCATTGGGGGTTATGCCGGGTTGCCTTGTGAAGCGCCGCATCTCAAAATGATTCGGCCGGGCATGCCGTCGGCCAATCGACCCGACAAGCGGGCCCCACCACAGAAAAGCGAGACACAGGAGCGCCCTCATGCCGATCGGCAAACCACCCCGCAGCCGTTCTTTGATGCTGCTGGCAGCAGTCGCCGCCACCTTCGTGCTCGGTGCCTGCAGCAGCAGCGACGGCGACGCACCCACCGTTCGTGACACCAGCTACGGCCGCGTCGCCGGCGTCGACGATTCAGCGGCTTCGGGCACCTACGCCTGGAAAGGCATCCGCTTCGCCAAAGCCCCGGTCGGCGCGCTGCGCTGGAAGGCGCCGGTGGAGCCGGATCGGTCGGACGCGACCATGGACGCCAAGCAGTTCGGCAACGCCTGCGTGCAGTACGGCCGCATCTACGGCCCGGGCGCGAACAACCGCTACGACGCAACCATTGGCAGCACGCTGAATCAGGCGGTCGGCAGCGAAGACTGCCTGTTCCTGAACGTCTGGCGGCCGGCGGGCGACGCCACGAAGCTGCCGGTGATCGTGTTCATCCATGGCGGCAGCAACGTGTCGGGCTACACCGCGGACCCGGTGTACGACGGGGCGCTGCTGGCCAAGACCGCGAACGCGGTGGTCGTTACGGCGAACTACCGGCTCGGCATCTTCGGGTTTCTGAGCGTGCCGCAGTTGCGGGACGGCTCCAGCGCGGCGAACGACTCCGGCAACTTCGCGATCCTCGACAACATCGCGGCGCTGCAGTACGTGCAGAAGAACATCGCAAGCTTCGGCGGGGACCCGGACAACGTCACGGTGATGGGCCAGTCGGCCGGCGCGATCGATGTGTATGCGCTGCAGACGTCGCCTGTCGTGATGCGCGCGAACCCGAAGCTCATGCACAAGGTGGTGCCGTTGAGCGGCGGGTTGTCCCTGGCCAGCAACTTGCCGGCGGGCAGCTTTCCGACGTTGAACACCGCGCTGGTGGCCCAGTCGCAGGGCAGCGCGTTGCTCACCCACCTGCTGATCCATGACGGGCGGGCGGCCGATGCGGCTTCCGCGCAGGCTTATGCAGCGAGCCAGACGCCCGCGCAGATCGCCGCCTACTTGCGCGGCAAGGACCCATCGGTGCTGCTGAACGTCCTGTTGACGAAGCTCGCAGCGCTCGGGCTGTCGGGCTCCGGGCCGATTCCCGAAGGCACGGTGGTGCCGGTCGACCCCATTGCGCAGATCAAGGCCGGCAACTATCTGAAGGTGCCGGTGCTGGCCGGCAATACGCGCGACGAAGCGAAGCTGTTCCCGACGTTTCTGGCGTTGGCCCCGGCGCTGGGCGGCGTCAGCGGCCGGCTCGTGACGGATGCCCAGTTGTTCGACATCCAGTTCAACTACCAGCCGGACGCCGCGCCGCAGCTCGCGATCCAGCAGTGGATTCCGTCCGTCTATCTGCCGGTCGATCGGCCGGTGACGGGCTTCAACGCGCGCACGGATTTCTTCAACTCACTGTTCTTCGGCGCCAGCCGCGACAACATCCTGAACGCGCTCAAGTCGCAGCAAAACGATGTCTGGTACTACCGCTTCGACTGGGACGAAGAGCCCGCGCCGTGGAACGACATCTACGGCGCCGCCCACCTGTTCGATCTGCCGTTCGTGTTCGGCAACTTCGGGCCTTCGCTGTTTTCGAACGTGATCGCGAGCAGCGCGAACCGGGGCGGCCGGCTCGCGTTGTCCGACGCGATGATGAAGAGCATCGGCGCGTTTGCAACGAACGGCAATCCGAACAACGCGGCGCTCGGCGTGAACTGGCCGGTCTGGCCCGCGAAGCTGGTGTTCGATGCGTCGTTGACGGCCAAGCAAATCTCGGTGCAGTGACTCATCTGCAGCGGTCGGCGCGGCTTTGCAATGTCCATGGGCCGCGTGCTTCGGGCAGGCTGCCTGTTGCCGCAGTCGGCGCCTGCCGTGGCCGCACGAACCACGGATTCTCGAGTGGTCGAGTTGATCACCGGACGGCTGCAGTAACCGCGCGCTGCCGTCTCGCGTTCACTCATGTTCCATCTGCCTCCTCCCTTTGAATTTCTGGAGAGTTCCAACATGGCGTCCAAGACCCGTACCCCAGCCGTCGTGACGCTGCTCGCATCGGCGATGTTCGGCATCACCGCGTGCAGTGACGGCAACAACAGCAACGACGATGCCATCGCGCGCAACGCGTGCGAATTCCCGACCGACGGCGGCGGCGTCGTCGTCGGCTCGGGCAACCCCGGCGATCCCTCGCTGCCGGAGCCGTCTTCGGGCTATCGCACCGGCAAGAAGGTCGTCACCGCGCGCAGTTACATGGTGGTGGCGGCGAACCCGCTCGCCACCAAAGCAGGCTGCGATGTGCTGAAGGACGGCGGCAGCGCAGCCGATGCGGCCGTGGCGGTGCAGATGGTGCTGGGCCTGGTCGAGCCCCAATCCTCGGGCATCGGCGGCGGGGCTTTCCTGATGCACTACGACGCGAAGACACGGCAAGTGCAGGCGTACGACGGGCGTGAAACCGCGCCGGCCGCCGCCACCGAAAACTATCTGCGCTACGTGGGCGACAGCGCCGCATCCGGCGCGGTGCTGCCCAACGCGCGCTCCAGCGGCCGCTCGATCGGCACGCCGGGTGCGGTGCGCATGCTGGAGCTGGTGCAAAAGGACCACGGCAACAAGCGTTGGGCGACGCTGTTCGACCCGGCCATCCGGCTCGCCAACGACGGCTTTCGCATCAGCGGGCGCATGGCGGAAGCAATCTCCGGTGCGGCCGACAACCTCAGGCGCGACGCGGAGGCCGCCGCCTACTTCCTGAACGCGGACGGCAGCCCGAAGGCGCTGGGCACCACGATCAAAAACCCGGACTATGCGAATTCGCTGCAGCTGATCGCCCAAAACGGCGCGGATGCGCTGCACACCGGCGTGCTCGCGCAGGCGATCGTCAACAAGATCGGCATCACCGGCAGCGCCAACGACGGCGGCCCGATCACGCCGGGCCTGACGACGCTGGCCGATCTGGCCAACTACCAGCCGAAGCGGCGCGACGCCGTCTGCAGCAGTTACCGCACGATCTACACCGTTTGCGGCATGCCGCCGCCATCGTCGGGCGGCATCGCGGTCGCGCAGATTCTGGGCATTCTGGAGAACTTCAGCCTTGCGCCGCTCGCCCCGACCGCGATCGATCTGGAAGGCGGCAAGCCGACCGTGCAAGGCGTGCATCTGGTCAGCGAAGCGGAGCGCCTCGCTTATGCGGACCGCAACCTGTACGTGGCCGACACCGACTTCGTGCCGCTGCCGGGCAACGGCATCTCGTCGCTGCTCGACAAGAACTATCTGAAGCAGCGCGCGTCGCTGATCTCGCCCGACCCGCAGCCTTGGCACCGCGCAACCCGGCACGTTCGCGACCACGCGGCAGGCGGGCGTCGGTGCGCCGATTGCCGAGAACGGCACCAGCCACGTGAGCATCGTGGACCGCGACGGCAATGCGGTGTCGATGACGACCACGGTGGAGAGCTCGCTCGGCTCGTACCACTTCACGCGCGGCTTCATCCTGAACAACCAGCTCACCGATTTCTCGTCGGCGCCCACGGATGCCAGCGGTGCGCCGATCGCGAACCGCGTGCAGCCGTTGAAGCGCCCGCGCAGTTCGATGGCGCCGACGCTGGTGTTGCGCAACAACGCGACCGAAGCGGCGCGCCCGGACCTGCTGATGGCGACCGGCTCGCCCGGTGGCTCCACGATCATCCAGTTCGTCGCGAAGACGGTGGTCGGCGTGCTCGACTGGGGACTGAACGCGCAGCAGGCCACATCGATGGTGAACTTCGGCTCGGCCAACGGCCCGACCACCAACGTCGGCGGCGAACACCCGAACGTGAACGTCGCCAACAACGGCAACGACGACCCCTTGGTGGCGGGTTTGCGCGCGCTCGGCCACACGGTGAACACCGCGTCGCAGTCGAGCGGCATCGGCACCATCGTGCGCGGTCGTGTGGACGGCCAGCTCGCGCTGGCGGGCGGCGCCGATCCGCGGCGCGAAGGCGTGGTGCTCGGCGACACGTATCAGCCCGCAGCGGGCGCGGCATTCATGCTGTTCGGCGCGCAAAACTGAGCGTGTCAAAAGCGCAACCGGCCGCACTCGGCCCGTTGCGCCGCGCTGCCGCTCGGATATGCGCTCCTGGGCGGACGCGAGTGGGTCGGGCCAGTCGGGCAGCGGCGCCGCGCGATGGTGCTGCCCGCTCGGTTGGCGTGGTGGTCGGTGCGCCGGATTCGGGCGGGACATCGGCACACCCATGCAACCGAGCTTGACGCTGGTCTGGTGTTGCCGACAAGATGAACGGCCGGTGGCGGACCAGCGCAGTCGATCGAATGCCTGCAACGCCGATGGACGGAGGCGCTGTTCGATGCTCAAACGAATCGACATCCGCGACTTCATCGCCGGCCTGTCGATGGCGGCCGTGGGCCTGTTCGTGGCGCCGTATGCGTCGAGCCACTACCGGGTCGGCCTGCCCGCGCGCATGGGCCCGGGGTTCTTCCCCACCGCACGCGGCTACATCCTGGCCGGGCTTGGCGCTGTGATGGTGCTGTTCTCATTTCGCAAAACCATCCATGCGTTCGAGCCGCCGCCGGCTGCGCTGCGGCCTTTTCTTGCGGTGCTGCTGGCGATTGCCGCGTTCAGCCTGTTGATCAACCGATTGGGGCTGGTGCCCACGGCGATGATCCTGACGGTCATTGCCGCGTATGCGAGCAGCAACTTCCAGCTCGGGCGCGCGCTGGTGCTCGGTGTCTGTCTGGCCGCGCTGTCCTGGCTGATTTTCTCGGTCGGGCTGAAGATGACGCTGCCCGCGTTCGCGTTCCCGGGGTATTAGCGCGATGGAAATCTTCTCCACCTTCGCCGCGAACTTCTCGCTCGGCTTCCACGAAGCGGTGTCGCCCAGCAAGCTCTGGTACTGCTTTCTCGGGCTGTTCCTCGGTTGCCTGGCCGGCCGTGCTGCCTGGTCTGGGCGCGCTCGCTGCTGCTGCCGATCACGTATCACCTGCCGCCATCGGGCGCGCTGATCATGCTGGCCGGGGTCTGCTTCGGCGCCGACTACGGAGGCAGCACCTGTTCCATCCTGCTGGGGGTGCCGGGCCATGCGGCCGCCGCCATCGACGTGCTCGACAGCTTCCCGATGGCCAAGCAGGGCGCGGCGGCGTGGCGCTGTTCATGAAGTGCATCGCATCGTTCTGGAGCTCGGCGGTCGGCATCGTGCTGCTGATGCTGGTTGCGCCGGTGCTGTCCGAGTTCGCGTTCAACTTCGGGCCGTCCGAGTACGGCGCGTTGATGCTGCTGGGGCCGATCCTGGGTATCGTCGGCACCGACGGGAACAGCGGCGTGGCGCGCTTCAGCTTCGACATCCCCGAGCTCACCGACGGCTTCAGTCTGGTGGCGATCGCGATGGGGCTGTTCGCGGTCACGGAAGTCATCAAAAGTGTCAACACCTCGCGCGTGGCGCCGCAGGAGCAGGGCTTCAGCCTGCGCGATCAGATGCCGACGCGCGAGGACTGGCGCCGCTCGATCCCCGCGATGCTGCGCGGCTCGGCGATGGGGTCGTTCTTCGGCGGCCTGCCCGGCACCAGCGGCGGCATGGCCACGTTTCTCGAAACCGCGACGGAGAAGAAAATCTCGAAGCACCCCGAGCAGTTCGGCAGGGGCGCGATCGAGGGCATCGCCGGGCCCGCGGCCTGCAACAACGCCGGCGTCGGCACCTCGTTCATCCCGACGCTCACACTCGGCATCCCTGGCGACGCGATCATGGCGCTGATGCTGGCCGCGCTGATCATCCAGGGCATCCAGCCCGGGCCGCAGGTGCTCACCAGCCGCCCCGAGTTGTTCTGGGGGTTGATCGTCAGTTTCTGGATCGGCAACATCTTTCCGGTGATCCTGAACATCCCGCTGATCGGCAGGTGGGTGCGGCTGCTGTCGATTCCGCAACCGCTGCTGTTCCCGGCCATCGTGCTGTTCACCTGCATCGGCGTCTACAGCGCCAACAACAACGTGTTCGACGTCTGGGTGCTGCTGGGCGTCGGCTGTCGGCTATCTGATGCTGCTGGTGGGCTCGATCTGGGGGTGCCTGCGGCGCCGCCGGCAGGCCGATGTGCAACCGGACCCGATGGCAGCCGATGCCTGACTGCGCATCTGTACGTCCGCACCACTGAGCACGTCGACATGCCCGTGTGCATCACGGTGGTGTCACACAACGCAGCGACATTCCCCGGCAAGGAGCACCCCATCACGGGGCGCTCGAAATCGAAGGAAAAGTCATGCGCAACTTATCTATTGAAGACCCGATCCGCCGCGAGCTGCTGCTGAAGACCTCTGCAGCCTGGCTCGGCTCCACGGTCCTGCCCGCCGGGCTCCTGGCCAGCCGCGGCGCCCTGGCTGAGCCCGCAGCACCCGCCGTGATCACGCGCGATCGCGCGCGGCCGCAGTGGCCATCGGGCCTGCAGTTCGGCGACGTGAGCGGCGACCGTGCGATGGTTTGGGCGCGCAGCGACCGGCCCGCGCGGCTCTGGGTCGAATATGCGACGAATGCCTCCTTCGCAGACGCGACGCGTGTGCGCGGCCCGCTTGCGCTCGAGACGAGCGACCACACGGCGCGGCTCGACCTGCGCGGCCTGCCCGCCGGCCGTGAGCTGTTCGTCCGCGCCACGTTCGAGGACCTGGGCGGCACCAAGGGCGCCTGGTCCGATCCGGCGACAGGCAGCTTTCGCACCGCGCCGCAAGCGCCGCGCGACCTGCGCTTCGTCTGGTCCGGCGACACGGCGGGCCAGGGCTTCGGCATCAACCCGGATTTCGGCGGCATGCGCATCTACGAGGCGATGCGAAAGGTGCGGCCGGACTTCTTCCTGCATTCGGGCGACACGATCTATGCGGACGGGCCGATTCATGCCGAGCAAAAGGCGGAAGACGGCCGCATCTGGAAAAACCTCGTGACGGAGGAAGTTGCCAAAGTCGCCGAGACATTGAAGGAATTTCGCGGCCGCTACGCCTACAACCTGATGGATGAGAACGTGCGCCGCTTCTGCGCCGAGGTGCCGCAGATCTGGCAGTGGGACGATCACGAAGTGGCCAACAACTGGTCGCCCTCGAAAGACTTGGCGGCCGACGACCGCTACCGTGTGAAAGCCGTGCCGCTGCTGGTGGCGCGCGCCACCCGGGCGTTCATGGAATACGCGCCGATGCGCGCGCACGGCCAGGACGAGGAAGAACGCGTCTACCGCAAGATCGCCTATGGCCCGCTGCTCGACGTGTTCGTGCTCGACATGCGCAGCTATCGCGGCCCGAACACCGGCAATCGGCAGCAGCACCCGAGCGCGGAGACGACCTTTCTTGGCCGTGCGCAACTCGACTGGCTCCGGCGCGAAACAGCCGCGTCGACAGCGGTCTGGAAAGTGATTGCCTCGGACATGCCGCTCGGCCTCGTCGTCGGTGACGGCAAGGACGCGGACGGCCAGCCGAAGTTCGAGAACTCCGCCAACGGCGACGGCCCGGTGCTCGGCCGCGAGCACGAGATCGCCGAGGCGTTGAAGGCGCTGAAGGACGTCGACAACGTGGTCTGGCTGACCGCCGATGTGCACTACTGCGCCGCGCACCGCTACGACCCGGCACAGGCGCAGTTCACGGACTTCGAGCCGTTCTGGGAATTCGTGGCCGGCCCGCTGAACGCGGGCAGCTTCGGCCCGAACGCGCTCGACAACACGTTCGGCCCCGAAGTCGTTTATCAAAACGCACCGAAAGCGCAGAACACGTCGCCGTTCGCGGGCCTGCAGTTCTTCGGGCAAGTCGACATCGATGCGAAGACGAAAGCGTTCCACGTCGCGCTGAAGGATATGGACGGCAAGACCGTGTTCGCGCGCAGCCTGGAGCCGCAGAAAAGTTGAGCGCTTCGCCGCCGACTTCGGCAGCCGCCACCGATCGGGCCGTCGAGGCCCGTGTTTTTTCGGCTGCTTGCGCGTTTGTCAACAAACTTTCATATGCGGCGACTAAGGTGGCTGCATCGGTCGGTCACGTCCGCCCTTCGTTGTCTTCGCTGTCTTTGCCTTTCATCATGAATCCGATCCAAGCCCCTGAAAAAGCGTCTTCGTTCTCGCGCCGCCGCGCCCTGCAACTGCTGACCGGCGCGCCGCTGTTGCCGATCGCGTCGGCTTCACCGCTGTTCGTTGCGCTCTCTGCCTGCGGCGGCGGCGACGCACCGGTGGCCACCGTCAAGTCCGCGAGCTTCCAGGCAATGGCCGCACCGACGCTGGCGGACCCGCAGGCAATGGCGACCACCACGGTCGGCTCCCGCCTCGTCGCCCAATACACCGACGGCACCAGCCAGAGCTTTGCGTTGAAGTACGAGCCGTTCTTCATCACCGGCGCGGCCGTGCCGAGCAGCCAGGGCGGCACGGTCGTCGCGGGCGGCTACTGGGACATCTTCAACCAGCCGATCCGCGACGACTCGGCGGCGGACCAGCGCCCGTTCTTCTCGGACGGGCCGGACGGCATGTCCCTGTTGAAGCTCGACAATCCGACCGTTGCGGGCGTCAAGGGCAACGCCGGTGTTTGCCGTGGTGCAGTTCGAATACACCTCGCAGGATGCGGCCGGCCGATCGAAGTACGGCCAGCTGCCGTCGCCGATTGCGGTGCTCACGCTGGACCAGGACAAGGCCACGGGCCGGCTGAGCCTCGTGAACTATCACAACGTCGACACCAGTGCCGTGCACGGCCTGTGGATCACCTGCGGCGCGAGCCTGTCGCCGTGGAACACGCATTTGTCGAGCGAGGAGTACGAGCCCGATGCTTTCAATGAAAAGAACGCGCAGCTCGCCGGTTTCAGCACCGCGCTGTACGGCAATCCAAACACCGCGAATCCGTATCACTACGGCCACCTGCCCGAAGTCACGGTGCATCCGGACGGCAGCGGCAGCATCGTCAAGCACTACGGCATGGGACGCATCTCGCACGAGCTGGTCGCCGTGCTGCCCGACGAGCGCACCGTGCTGATGGGCGACGATGCGACCAACGGCGGCGCGTTCCTGTTCGTCGCCGACCGCGCGCGCGACTTGTCGAACGGCACGCTCTACGTCGGCAAGTGGCTGCAGACGTCCGGTGCCGGCCCGGGCGCGGCCACGTTGTCGTGGATCAGACTCGGCAGTACGAACAGCGCCGAGATCGAGAAGCTCATCGACAGCGGCATCAAGGCGGCCGACATCATGGACGTGAAGACCGCCGATCCCGGCGATGCGTCGTATACGAAGATTCCGTACGCCGGCAAGTTCAACTGGATCAAGATCAAGCCCGGCATGGAAAAAGCCGCGTGCTTTCTGGAGACGCACCGCTACGCCGCGCTCAAGGGCGGCAGCCTGGGCTTCAGCAAATGGGAAGGCACGACGTTCAACGCGCAGGACAAGATCGCCTACATCGCGATGTCGCGCATCGAGTCGAGCATGCTGAACGGCTCGGGCGACGTGAAGGTGGAAGGGCCGTATTCCGGCGCGGTGTACGCGCAGAATCTGCGCGGCGGCCAGACGGATTCGGCCGGCAATGCCATCGACAGCGACTGGGTGCCGGTCGACATGGCCGCGGTGCCGGCGTTGATCGCAGACGACCTGGGCGGCGGCAAGTTCAAGGCGCAAGACGCGCTCGGCAATTTCGCGAATCCCGACCGGATCGCCACGCCGGACAACCTCAAGTATTCCGAGCGACTGCGCACCCTCTTCATCGGCGAAGACAGCAACACGCATGTGAACAACTTTCTGTGGGCCTACAACGTGGACGACCGGTCGCTGAAACGCCTCCTGTCGTGCCCGGCCGGCGCCGAGTCCACGGGTCTGCACGCGGTCGATGATGTGAACGGCTTCACCTACATCATGAGCAACTTCCAGCACGCGGGCGACTGGGATTCGCCGCTGCACGACGTCGTGAAACCGACGCTCGATCCGCTGATCCGCGCGAACTACCGGGACAAGTACGGCGCAGCGGTGGGCTACCTCACAGGGCTGCCGCAGACGCTGTGAGCCGAGCCCGGTCCCTCGCGGCCATCGCATGGGCAGAGACGGTGTGCGCGAGCCTCATTGGACGGGTACCTGCCGCTTCGTCGCGCGGCCCGGACGCGGGCTTCGACCGTTCGCAAACACCCGCTTGCGTCGCTTGAGCCCGCCCGCTTGGCTTCGGCGCAATCTTCGACAACGGTCGTCGGCGTGTCTCAGCCGGAGACCGCGAGCACGACGCCGGTTTCTTCCATGCTCGCCACCGCCGGCGCGCCGACCCGCAGTTCATCGGCCGCTTCGGCAAAGCCCACCAGACGCAGGCCGCACGGCAGTTCCAGACCGACTTCGTCGCTTGCTGCACCGTCGTCCGCAGCGCGCGTGATACGCCCGGCCAGTGCGTTCCAGCCGGCCCTGGCTTCGAACGTCGCGCCGATCCGCACCGCCGTGGCTTTGCACAGCGCGAGCACCGGCCGACCGGGGCGCAAGTCGAGCAGTTGTGCGCTCTCCTGCGTGATGCGTGAGAACAGCAGGTTGCCGTCGGACAACTCGAGCGCGACCCGCACCACCACGCCGTGCGGTGCCAACGCAGCGACCGTGCACGGCAGCTGGTTGCGCATGCTCGTGCGCAAGCCGAGCGCAGCCAGCCCGCGCATGCGCGGCGTGCCGCGTTCCTCGAAGTCGAGCTGCGCCAGCACCTGCTCGCGCGTCTCGCGCAGCCGGTCGAACGTGCGCAGCAGCCGGTGGCCGGCCGGTGTCAGTTGCGCACCGCCGCCGCCCGCGCCGCCCACGCTTTCTCGACCAGGACGGCTGCGGCCAGATTGCTCAGCGTCTCGACCGCCTGCCACGCGGCCTTGTAGCTCACGCCGGCGCCGCGCGCGGCTTCCGAGATCGACCCGGCCGCGTCGAGCCGGCGCAGGATGTCGATGCGCTTGTCGGTCGCGTCGTGCCCGAGCGCCTCGGCCCACTGCGGTGCTTTGCGTTTCATGGGCGGGATTGTCTTATCGATGGGCAGCATGGAACCCACTACACTCGCTATTCTTTTTTTGAATAGCGGGGGCTTCGGGCATGCTTTTCCTTCGCGCGGCGTGGCTGCTTGCGGCAAGTCTTGCAAGCGCCGCGCAAGCCGATGTGGTCGCTGTGGCCGTGGCTGCGAATTTCACCGCGCCCATGCAAAAGATCGCAGCCGCGTTCGAGCGGGACACCGGGCACCGCGCGAACCTCGCGTTCGGCTCCACAGGCAAGTTCTACGCGCAGATCCAGAACGGCGCGCCGTTTCAGCTGCTGCTGGCCGCCGACGATGAAACGCCGAAGCAGCTTGAGCGGGAAGGCGCAGGCGTCGCCGGCACGCGCTTCACCTATGCGATCGGCCAGCTCGCGCTCTGGAGCCGGCAGGCTGTACTGGTCGATGAGCAAGGCGACGTGCTGCAGAGCGGCAGGTTCGCGCACCTCGCGCTCGCCGACCCGAGGCTCGCACCGTACGGCAAAGCGGCCGTGCAGACGTTGACGAAACTCGGCCTGCACGATGCGTTGCGCGCCAAGTTCGTGCTCGGTGAAAACATCGCCCAGGCCTATCAATTCGTCGCGACCGGCAACGCGCCGCTCGGCTTCGTCGCGCTGTCGCAGGTGTTCGCAGGTGGCCGCATCAGAGAAGGCTCCGCGTGGATCGTGCCGGCCGCGCTGCACGAGCCGATCCGGCAAGACGCACTGGTGCTCGACAAGGGCCGGGACAACCCGGCCGCCGCGGCGCTCATGCAGTACCTGCGCGGCGACAAGGCACGCGCGATCATCCGCGCCCACGGCTACGACTTCTGACGTTTTCCTTTCTTCGACCACCCATGCCGTTCGACGACGACGCGTTGCAGGCGATCCGGCTCACGCTCGAGCTGGCGAGCCTGACCACCGTGCTGCTGCTCGGCATCGCGACGCCGCTGGCCTGGTGGCTCGCGCGGTCGCGCTCGCGCTGGCGCGCGCCCGTCAGCGCGCTGCTGACGCTGCCGCTCGTGCTGCCGCCGACGGTGCTGGGCTTCTACCTGCTGGTCGCGTTCGGGCCGCACGGCGCGGTCGGACGGCTCACCGAATCGCTCGGCTGGGGGCTGCTGTCGTTCACGTTCACGGGCCTCGTGATCGGCTCGGTGATCTTCTCGCTGCCGTTCGCGGTGCTGCCGATCCTGCATGCGTTCGAGTCGATCGGCGAGCGGCCGATGGAAGTCGCCGCCACCTTGCGCGCGAGCCCGCTCGATGCGTTCCTGACCGTTGCGCTGCCGCTCGCCTGTCCGGGCCTGCTGACCGCCGCGATCCTGAGCTTTGCGCACACGGTCGGCGAGTTCGGCGTGGTGCTGATGATCGGCGGCAACATCGCGGGCCGCACGCGCGTGGTGTCGACGCAGATCTACGGGTATGTCGAAGCGATGGAATACACACGTGCGCACTGGCTCGCGGGCGGCATGGTGCTGTTCTCGTTTCTGGTGCTGCTCGGGCTCGCGCTGCTGCGGCGACGCGGCGGCAGCGGCGCCCTGCCGTGAAGCAAGTCGACAGCAATCAGGTGCGGCTGACGCTGCCACGCGCGCCGTTCGAGTTGTCGGTCGACCTCGTGTTGCCGCCGCACGGCATCACGGTGCTGTTCGGTGCGTCCGGGTCGGGCAAGACGAGCCTGCTGCGCTGCGTGGCGGGGCTGGAGCGCGCTGCGCCGGGCTACGTGCGCATCGGCGGCCAGGTCTGGCAGGACGACGCCCAACACACGTTCGTGCCGACCTGGCGGCGACCGCTCGGGCTGGTGTTCCAGGAGGCCAGCCTGTTTGCGCATCGGGATGTGCGCGGCAACCTCGAATACGGCCTGCGGCGTTTGCCCGGCCGGCGCAATGCGGCGGCTTTGGACGAGGCGGTCGAATTGCTCGGCATCGGCGATCTGTTGAAGCGCCGCGTTGGCCAGTTGTCGGGCGGCGAGCGGCAGCGCGTGGCGATCGCGCGCGCGATCGCCACGCAGCCCCGGCTGCTGCTGCTCGACGAGCCGCTGGCCGCGCTCGATCGGCCGCGCCGCCAAGAGATCCTGCCGTGGCTCGAGCGCCTGCGCGACGAGTCCAAAGTGCCGATGCTCTACGTCACGCATGCGGCCGCCGAGGTGGCGCGGCTGGCTGACCACGTCGTCGTGCTGGAGCAGGGCCAGGTGCGCGCATCCGGGCCCGCGGCGGACGTGTTTTCGGCCGTGGACCCCCCGGTCGTGGTCGGCGAGGACGCGGGCGCGCTGCTGCACGGCACGGTGGCCGAGCGCGATGCGCGCTGGCACCTGATGCGGGTCGAACTCGGGGCGCTGAGCCTGTGGGTGCGCGATCAGAAGCTGGCGGTCGGCCAAGCCGTGCGGCTGCGCATCCTGGCGCGCGACGTGAGCCTGGCGACCGCCGCGCCGCAGCAGACCAGCATTCAGAACCAGTTGCCCGGCACCGTGCAGACCGTCGCGGCCGATCGCGTGCATCCTTCGCAGGCGCTGGTGCGGCTGCGGTGCGGGGCGTTCGTCGTGCTCTCTCGGATCACGGCGAAGTCGGTGGCGGAGCTCGGACTGCGCGAAGGCTCGACCGTCTGGGCGCAGGTGAAGTCGGTTGCGATCATCGAATAGCAACGAGCGACGATCCCCTACTTCCAGGCGAACGCGGGCTGCTCGAAGTGCGCGACGCGGGTGGCACGCCCTTCGATGCAAAGCTCGCGGAACTGATACAGGATCGCCGCCGTCGGGGCAGCGATCCAGTTGTTGCCGATCGGCATCTTGAGCACCGGCTGCGCACTGCCTTCGAGCGACTCCAGCAGCGGCGCATCGGCGCGCATGAACTCGGCAATCGGGATGCGATGGATGCTTGCGACCTCGGCCGCGTTCGGCGTCAACGTGCGCGCCGCGCCGGCCCAGACCACGACGGGTGTGATCACGAAGCCCGAACGCGTCACGAAGTCGTCGAGCCGGCCGAGCACGCAGCCTCCGGTGTTTTCATCGAGCCGCAGTGCGACTTCTTCGTGCAGTTCGCGCAACGCGGCGGTTTCCGGCGACTCGCCCGGATCGAGCCGGCCGCCCGGCAACGCCCACTGGCCCGCGTGCTTGCGCAACGTGGCCGAGCGGCGCGTGAGGATCAGCGCGGCAGCCCCGCTCCAGCCGTGCGCTGGAGGTGCCATGCCGGGCAACCGGGCGCCTTCGCCTTCATCGACAACCGCGACCACGACCGCCGCGTGCGGCCGGTCCCCGGCCTCAAGCGCGTGCACGTCGAATGCACGCAGGTTTGTTTCGATGCGGCTCTTCAGTTGGTCGTCACGCTGCATCGCATCACATTCGAAATATCTGGATCTGCTACTGATTCAATAGCTGAAAACGATTGCTGCACCTGTGTCCCCGGCCCGTGGCGCTTAAGAAATCCATCGGGCCGACGGGGAAACGCGCCTGGCCAGGCACGCGGCGACCCGCGGCTCACCACTTGTTGCGCAACGCACGCAGCTTCAAGAAAACCGTCTTTGCATCCGCTGGATCCGGCAGATCCGGAAACGTCTCCCGCAGCTTCTCGATCACGCGCGGGCTGCCGAGACGCAGGAAGGTGTTGAACTCCTTCTCCTGTGCGAGCGTGGTCACGATCGACGTGGCAGGGTCCTGCCCTTCGACCTTTGGCAACAGCGCTTCGGCCGCCGCGTTGCCGGGCTCCCGGTCCAGGGTGAACTTCAGGTTGTTCTCGATGTAGTCGTGGCCCGGATAGATCTGCGTGTCGTCCGGCAGCTGCGCAAGCTGATCGACGAACGTCCGATAGAGCGCGGCCGGATCGCCACCGTTGTGGCAGTTGCCGGCGCCCGCGTTGAACAACGTATCACCTGAGAACAGCGCGGGCTGCTCGGTGTGCGAGCGCAGGCAGATATGGCAGAACGTGTGGCCTGGCGTGTCCAGACATTCGAGCTCCACAGTCCTGCCGACCTTGACGATGTCGCCCGCCCTCAATCCCCGGTCCACGCCGCGAATCTTCGCGCCCGCCTTCTCGTGCGCGAGCAGCTTCGCACCCGTGGCCGCGATCACGGCGTCGTTGCCGCCGGTGTGGTCGTGGTGCTCGTGCGTGTTGAGCACCTGCGTGATCTGCCAGCCTTTGACCTTCGCGGCGTTCAAACATTTTTCGTGATCGAGCGGATCGATCGCGAGCGCTTCGCCGGTGTCGGGGCACGCGATCAGGTAGTTGTAGTTGCGGTAGGCGTTGCCGGTCCAGATGCGTTCGACGAGCATGGGGAGATCCTGGGAAAAGAAGCAAAACTCGAACGAGTATCCGCCACCACGCGTGGGCTTGCTGCCGCGGCTCCGAGTCAGCCCCTGCCCGCGCGCGCCTGCGCGAAGTAGTCGTCGCCGCCGATCTGTCCACCCTTGAGCGCGATTTCGAGCACCGGCGCGGCCTGCAGGTCGTCGAATGCATCGCACAGCGGCCCACCGGGTGCGAGGCGGGCTTTCATGCGCAGTGCAGTCAGGCCGAGTGCCTGCACGACCTCGCCGGAGGTGTCACCGCCGGCAACGACGACTCTTGTGACGCCGCTGCGTTCGATCACGTGCTTCAGCGAAGCGCCGAGCAGCTGGCTCAACTGCGCCAGCGTTTCACGCGGCGGCAGGCCCTGGCTGCGGATGCAGTCGTTGAGCTGTGCAATTGCCGGGTCGCCAGGTCCACACGCCATGTAGAGGACAGGGCTTTGCTTGTGATCCAGTGCAGCGAGCGCCGCGGTTTCGATGCGTGCCAATTCGCTGTCGCGGCAGTCATCCTGCAGCAACGCGACCATGTCGATGCGCAGGTCGACAAAGCCGTGTTCGCAGGCATGCCGGATCTGACGCGCGGTGACCGGCGAACAGCTGCCTGAGAGCACGACGATCGACTCGACCGGATCGGCGTCGGGCGCAGCAGCGCGCACCTGCTGCGGCCGCTGCGCGCTCCAGTGGCCAACCAGCGCGTACTCGACGCCGGACGAACCCACGCAGAACAGCGGGGCCGCGTTGCGCTCGGCCAGCGCATCGATCAGCCGGCCCACCTGCGCTTGCGTCGCGGCGTCGATCACGTCGAACAGCACCGCGTCGTTTTGCGGCAGCAACCTGTCGAGCCGGGCCGATGCATCGGGCTGCTGCAGGCTGACCAGGTCCATCAACCCGATCGACAGCGGCGCCTGGCGCTGCAGATGCAGGCGCAGATCGGCTTCATGCATCGGCGTGACCGGATGCTGCGACATGGTCGGGTGGCGATCGATGCGCCATACATCCGTGCCGGCCGCAGCGAACAGGTGACCGAATGCGGTGTAGCGGCGCAAGGCGGTGGCGCCGACGACGATCGGCGTGGCCGTGCCGGCACCGAGGCGCGACCTGCCGATCTGGATGGCGCGCCCGATGTTGCCCACCGTGGGCGACGAGTCGAACGTCGAGCAGACCTTGTAGTGGCAGATGCGCGCGCCGGTGTCCTTCAGACGGTCGAACACGGCCGGCAGCTCGCGGTCCATCCAGGCCGGGTCCTTGGCGCGGCTGGTGCCGGCAATGCCGATCGCAGCGCAACGTTCGCATGCCGCCTGCAACGCGTGCGGCCCGGGCAGGCGCAGGAACAGCAATGTCTCCCAGGCCGTTGGCAGCCAGCACCTCCATCGCATCGGTGGAGCCGGTGAAGTCGTCGCCGTAGAAGGCCAGCAGCGGACGTGGCGGTGGCTGGGCCATTTATCGCTTGCCGAAGAACGCGACCGCCTGCGCGAGCGGCCTGCTGTCGCGCGCGGCCTGCTCGATCGTCAGGCCTTGCTGCGCGGCGGTCCAGGCGCAGCGGATGCTTTCCACCCCGGCTGCGATGCCGCCCGGATGCGCGACGATGCCGCCGCCGGCTGCGTGGATCAGGTCGGTCGACTGCAGCAGGTTCCAGGTCTCGAACGCGTGCTGCGCCCATTGGCCCGAGGCGAACACCGGCACGGCGGCGAAGCCCGGTTGCGGGGGCGCGAACATCGGCGCCAGACACGTGCGCGCCGAACGGATCACGGAACGGTCGGTCTCGCTGAACTTGTTGCCCAGCCCATTCACGTGCAGATGATCGACCCCGGCGAGCCGCCAGAACTTCTGCCAGGCGGCGTATTCGAAGCCCAGCGCCGGATGGCGCGAGAGATAGCCCCAGCCGTTGCGGTGCCCGTGGATCGGCAGTGCCGAGTGCTTGCGCAAGTGGCTAGCGCCGACCAGCCCGATGCTGTTCAAGCTGATCATCACGCAGGTGCCGCCTTGTGCGGCCACCGCATCGTGCTTGCGCAGCATCGCATCGATCTCGTCGGTGATGTTGAACGCGAACATCACCTTCTTGCCGGTGCGATCCGCGTGCGCGTTGACGACCTTCATGACGGCTTCGACTCTTGCGTCGAACGGGCAATTCGCACCGTCGGCCTGCAGTTCGTCGTCCTTGATGAAGTCGATTCCGCCTTCGCAGAGTGCGCCGCACGAGATCGGCGGTCTGCTCGGGCGACAGCCCCACGCTTGGCTTGATGATGGTGCCGATCAGCGGGCCTTGCGGCACCCCGGCCAGCCGTCGCGTGCCCGCGATGCCGAATTGCGGCGGCTGGTGTGCGTCGGCGAATGCAGCGGGCAACGCGATGTCGAGCAACCGCAGGCCGCTGACCTCTTTCAATTCGAACAGGTTGCCGGCCACGGTGGCCAGCAGGTTGGGCAGCGAGGTGCCGAAGTTGTCCAGACCCCACGAGATTTCGATGACGCCGCGCTGGACCGGGCCGCCTGTTTTGCCGCGCACCGGCAGGCTCGCGGCTTCCAGGCCAGGCAGATGCGTCAGCGATTCGACGCGGGCACCAAAGCGTTCGGTCAGTTCGGGTGTTTCCTGCGCAAGTTTTGTGAATGTGCCGGATGACTGCTCGCCGGCGATGACGGCAGCGGCCCGTTCGAGATCGATGGGGCTCTCAAGCAGGTATTGCGCAAGAATTCGCCCGCCTTGCGCGTGCTGCGGCAGCGGCGGTACGGCGTCGAGCCAGTCGGTGGTTGGCATGGCGCCCGCATCGCTCATGGGAACCATATTAATGGGGTCGCCGGATGCCAGCAAGCGTGCAACCCCGAGTGTCCGATGCCGTCTGCAGCGTATAGCATGCGATGCGTATCGGATCACAACAACGGAGACTTCCCCCATGCCCGCTTTCTCGTTCACTCGGCTGGTTGCTGCGACCGCCGCAGGCCTTTCACTGGCGCTCGTGGCGCTGCCGTCCCATGCACAGACCGTGCTCAAGATGGCGCACATCTACCAGCCCGGCAATATC
Organism: uncultured beta proteobacterium; assembly: GCA_963761295.1. Taxonomy (GTDB): domain Bacteria; phylum Pseudomonadota; class Gammaproteobacteria; order Burkholderiales; family Burkholderiaceae_C; genus JBBPYC01. The sequence continues at coordinate 67,064 of CAVXGG010000015.1, read as the reverse complement.
TGGTTCGAGACCGCCGAGGCCTATGCCAAAGCGGTGGAAGAAAAGTCCGGTGGCAAGGTGAAGATCCAGATTGCTGCGAGCGGCGCGACGGGTGACTGGCCGCAGTCGATCGAGGGCCTGAAGATCGGCACCAACGACATCGTGCTGCAGTCGATCGGCACGCTGGACCGCTACAACATCCTGCCGGGCATCGAAGCCTATCCCTATCTGATCCGCGACGTGGACCACTTCAAGAAGGTCTACTACGGCCCGGTCGGTGAGGCGTTCATCGAGGAAGTCGCGAAGAAGACCTCGTTTCGCATCGTCGGCGCGGGCTATCGCGGTGCCCGCTGGCTGACTTCGAACAAGTCGGTCACCAAGGTGGAGGACCTGCCCGGCTTGAAGCTGCGCGTGCCGCCGCTCAAGATGTACCGCATGACCTGGGAACTGCTCGGTGCAAGTCCGGTGCCGATGGGGGTGGCCGAGTTGTTCACGTCGATGCAGCAAGGCGTGGTCGACGGGCAGGAGAACCCGCTCGAGATCGTCGAATCGATGAAGTTCAACGAGGTGCAGAAGTTCGCGATCGACACGCGCCACGTGATCGGCGCGATGACCTGGATTTTTTCGGACGCCCGTTTGAAGAAGCTCGCGCCCGACGTGCAGAAGATGCTGAAGGAAGAAGGCGAGAAAGCCATGCTGGACGCGACCGACCGGATGATCGCGAAGGAAGGCCAGTACCGCAAGGACCTCGAAGCCAAGGGCATGAAGTTCCTCGATGTGGACCGCGCGGCGTTCCAGGCGAAGGTCGCGCCGATCAGCAAGGAGTTTCCGGAGCTGGCCGACTGGGTGGGCAAGTTCCAGGCCGTCAAGTAAACGACCGTCGGCATGATCTCGTCGCGCTGGGCCGACGGCATCGATCGCTGGCTCGACCGGCTGGTCGGCGCGTTGCTCGCGTTGATCACGGTGTCGCTGATCTACCAGGTGTTCGGCCGCTACGTGCTCGGCCGCTCACCGGGCTGGAGCGAAGAGGTCGCGCGCTTTGCGATCGTCTGGCTCACGATGTTCGGCACCGCCGCCTGTCTGCGCAGCGGCGGGCACATCGCGATCACGGTGCTGCTCGACGCGGTTGGCCCGAAGGTGCGCCATGCGCTGCTCTGGGTCCGTGATGCCTGCATCCTGATGACGGCCGGCATGCTGGCATGGTCCGGCGCGCGTTACGCGCTGCTCAACAGCGGGCAGGACTCACCGGCGCTGGAGATTCCGATGACGTATGCGTATGCGGCGCTCGGCGTCGGCGCGGTGCTGATCGCGCTGCAGTTGTTGCTCTCGCGGCTTGCGCACGAGCAGCCTCGGCTGGAGCCCCTGGAGTGGTGACGCCCAGATGAGCTTCCTCGGTGTGCTGATCGTCGCGCTCGTCGTGTTGTTGCTGCTCGCGGTGCCGGTCGCGTTCGCGCTGATCCTCGCGGCGACGATCTCGGTGCTGTTCGTCGGCGGGATCGACTTGATGATCATTCCGCAGCAGGTCTACGGCGGCATCGACGGCTTCCTGCTGCTCGCGATTCCGCTGTTCCTGCTGGCGGGCGAGCTGATGACGATCGGCGGCATGACGGACCGGCTGCTCGACTTCTGCAATTCGATGTTCGGGCGCTATCGCGGCGGTCTCGCGCTGTCCAACGTGGCGGCGGCGACCTTCATGTCGGGGATCTCCGGCTCGGCGGTGGCCGACACCGGCGCGCTGGGCAAGGTGCTGATTCCGGCGATGGTGCGCTCGGGCTACGACCGCGGCTTCGCGGCCGCGCTGACGGGTTGCGCCAACGTGGTCGGCCCGATCGTGCCGCCGTCCATCACGTTCATCCTGATCAGCGTGCTGACCAACCTCTCACCGCTGCGGTTGTTCCTCTCGGCGGTGGTGCCGGGGTTGCTCTACAGCGCGGCGATGGCAATCGTTGCGCTGGTGATCTCGCGGCGGCGCAACTACCCGGTTTACGCGGCCGTCGGCGGATCGGAGATTCGCCGCACGTTGCGCCGCGCCGCCTGGGCGCTCGCGATGCCGCTGCTGCTGATCACGGGCATCCGCGTGGGCATCTTCAACGTGACGGAATCGGCGGCAGCGGCCGTGCTGTATGCGCTGTTCGTCGGCTTCGTGATTCACCGCGAACTGACCTTGCACAAACTCTGGCGCGCGCTGATCGGCTCGGCCCGCACCACCTCGGTGATCCTGATCATCCTCGGCGGCGCGCAGATCGTCTCGTGGTTCCTTGCTTACGAGAACGCGCCGCAGCGCATCGCCGATGCGATGCTCGCGATCGCGAGCAGCCCGGCGCTGTTTCTGCTGATGGTCAACGTGCTGCTGCTGCTGGTCGGCACCTTCATGGAAAACGGCCCGGCGCTGGTGCTGCTGTGCCCGGTGCTCTATCCGGTGGCGGCCAAGTACGGGATCGATCCGTATCATTTCTCGATGATCGTCGGCATCAACCTGGTGATCGGGCTGATCACGCCGCCGGTCGCGATCTGCCTGTCGATCTCGGCACTGATCGCGAAGGCGCCGCCGCGTGAAGTCACGCGCGAGGCATGGCCGTTTTTCTTCGCGGCTGTGACGGTCGTGCTGCTCGTGACCTATCTGCCGGGCTTGTCGATGTGGCTGCCGGCTTTGGTCGGTGGGTGAGGACGCAACAGGAGAAACAACGATGACACGCAGATTCGAGGGGCGCGTCGCGCTCGTGTTCGGCGCCGGCTCGATCGGCGAAGGCTGGGGCAACGGCAAGGCCGCGGCCGTGCAGTACGCGAGGGAAGGCGCGCGCGTGGTCGCGGTCGACCGCAATCTGGCCGCCGCCGAGCAGACGCGCGACATCATCCAAAGCGAAGGCGGCGAAGCGATCGCATTGGCCTGCGACGTGACGCGGCGTGAAGAGATCGATGCGGTGGTCGCGCAGACGTGCGAGCGGCTTGGCGGCGCGATCGACGTGCTGCACAACAACGTCGGCCTGCCGACCATGGGCAAGCTCGAAGAGATCACCGAAGATCAATGGCAGCTTGCGATGGACGTGAACCTGAAGAGCGTGCTGCTGTGCTGTCAGGCGACCGTGCCGGTCATGCTGAAGCAGGGGCACGGCGCGATCGTCAACATCTCTTCGATCGCGGCGACCCGCTACACCGGCTACCCCTATCCGGCCTACTACGCGAGCAAGGCCGCCGTGAACCACCTGACGGTTGCAATTGCGATGGAGTACGCGGCCCGCGGCATCCGCGCCAATGCGATCATGCCGGGCCTGATGGACACCCCGCACATCTACCAGAACATCTCGGGCCAGTACGAATCGCGTGAAGCGATGGTCGAAGCGCGGCATCAGGCATCGCCCACCGGCCGCATGGGCACCGCGTGGGACATCGCCAAGGCCGCTGCGTTTCTGGCATCGGACGATGCCGCCTACATCACGGGGCAGTGCCTGGCGGTGGATGGGGGGCTGAGCTGCCGGATCGGTTGAGGCTGGGTCTGCAGATGCAATGTGGTCATCCGGCCGGAATCCGTCAGAACTCGAACCCGCCGCGCCGACGCACTTCCTCCGATGCAAGGCCGGTCAGCAGCTGCGCCAGCAATTGGGCATGTTCGGGGTTCTTCGCGTTGCTGCAAATGCCCAACGTGTAATCCGTTGCCAATTCGAACGCAGCAGGCAAAGCGCCGACCAGCTCGACACCGCCGGTGTAGTTGATCTCGGTGATCTGGGTGCAGCCGATTGCGCGGGCGTCGACGTCACATTTCGCAAGTTCGCCCATGGCGGTCGCGCCGTTCGGAAAGCGGCGCAACGCGGGCGCGAGTTGCTGGTCCAGGCCAAGCGCCTTCAGCACGTTCATGAAGTGGATCCCGGCAGTGGCGCGGTCCGGATCGGGGAAGTAAATCGCCGACGCGCCGCGCAAGGCGCCGGCCAGCTCGTCGCGATCGTCGATCGCCGGATGCGGCGCACCGGCCGGCACCGCGACACCGGTTTTGACGAGACCGAGCGACTTTGCGCTGCCGGCAACGACGTGGCCGGAGGCCTCCAGTTGCGCGATCAGCGGCTGCGTCAGGATCAGCAGGTCGCACGGGCTGCCGGCAAGCAGTTCGTCGCGCATCGCCCCCACGGCGTTGAACGTGCCGTCGATGCGCGCACCGGTCGCGCGTTCGAATTCTGGCGTCACCGCCCTGACCACCGCTGCGGCAGCGCCGCCACTCAGTACCTTCATCGTTGCATCATCCTTGTGGGTCCTCACGCGGGCTGCTGCTGCGCCCAGTGCATCAGATTGTCGGCGGTGAAAGGCATCGACCGGACGCGCACGCCGGTCGCAGCAAAAACGGCATTTGCAATCGCTGCGGCCGTCGGCCCGGCAGCGCATTCGCCGGCGCCGAGCGAAGGGCAGTTCGGGCGATCGAGCAGGCTGGTCTCGACCGTCGGCACATCGCCGAAGCCGAGGATCGGATAAGACGCCCAGTCGGTCGACCGAATGCCTTCTTCATCCAACTGCGCGGATTCGAACAGCGTCCAGCTGGCGGCTTGCACGGCCCCGCCTTCGAGCTGATTGCGCGCGCCGTCCGGATGCACCACGCGGCCCAGGTCGGCGGCGATCCAGAGGCGGCGCAGTCGCACGGTGCGCTGCACCAACACGTCGGCGACCACTGCACACCACGCGCCGGTGTTCTTGTAGCGCGCAAACGCGAGCCCGCGGCCTTCGCCTTCGGGTGTGTCGGTTGAGCGCCATGCGGCCCAGTCCGAGCAACGCGCGACTTCGTTGAGAACCGCCACCGAACGCGCATGCTCGGCAGCCGGCAAGTGCAGCAGACGAAACGCAAGCGGATCGAGCCCCCGATCGCAAGCGATCTCATCCATGAATGATTCGGCCGCGAACACGTTCACGTGCGCGCCGAGCGAGCGCAGTGCCGATACACGCTGCGGCATGGCGAGCACCCGGTGGTTCACGACCTGCAGCGCGGCGATCGCATACGGCGGCACGGCATTGCGCTCGGAGCCGCCGCCCACGGCCAGCGCCGCGTTCACCGCAAGCGGGATCGGCGCGGGTGTGGCGGTCTGCCAGGCGCCGAGCAGGGCCGGCGTGGCGCCGCGGCCCGGCCGGGTGCCATGGCCCTGGCTCCAGACTTGCTGCGACCACGAAGCGATGCGGCCCTGCGCGTCGAGTTCGGCGGCGACTTCCACCCGCATGGCAGGCGCCAGCGGTGCATGGCCCATCTCGGCGTGGCGCGACCATTGCACGCGCACCGGCCGACCCGGCATCTGCTGCGCGAGCCAGGCGGCGTCGAACGCGACATCGTCGGCGCCGTTGTGGCCGTAACAGCCGGCTGCCTCCACATGCGAGACGGTGACGCGACCGGGCTCGATGCCGAACGCAAGCGCCAGATCGCGCCGCAGGTTGAAGACGCCCTGGCTGTGGCTTCGAACGTCGAGGCTGCGGTCGTTCGTGTCGGCGCCATGCCAGTGCGCGATCGCGCAACACAGGCCGATCGACGCATGCTGCAGCCAGGGCCGGTGATAGTCGGCGCGGTAGCGGCGCGGCGGATCGACGGCCTCCGCAGACGGCGGGTCAACCTGCCGATGCAGCACGACGCTGGTCTCAACCGGCTGCGCTCTCAGCCACGCGGCCGCGTCGAAAGCCGCGGGGACGTCGGCGCTGCTGCGCCAGAGCGCACCGTTTGCAGCCATCCTGTCGACGACGCGAGCGGCGCGATCGACCGCGGTTTCGGACTTGGCCAGTACGCCGAACAGCAGCCCATCGCGCACCACCTCGATCACGCCGTCGATGTCGCCCAGAGACTGCAGCAACCCCGGCACATGGGCTTCTTCGACTTCGGCCGTCAACGTATCCGGGCGAAACACGCGGCCGTGCAGCATGCCGGGCAGCTGCAGATCGCTGAGGTACTCGAATTCACCAAATACCTTGGCGGCGACGTCCGGGCGGGGGCTGGATGCGTCGAACGAATCGGGTGGGTGAAACGCCGGCTCGGGCACGATTTCGATCGAGCCTGCGAGCATCGCGGCATCCGCAAGCTCGCCATATCCGGCGCACGCGTCGGACACCGAGAACACGCCGTCTCGCAACCGCACCGCATCGGTTGGCACCGCGTGCCGCAGCGCCATCGCCGCGCCACAGCGTTCACGCAAGCAAATCGCTGCCACGCGAAGTGCAGCGCCCGAATGCTGCACCGACAGACTGCCCGAAGTGACCGCTTCGTCCGGGCTGTGCCGCGTGCTGGCCGGCACCATCACGATGCGCTCGGCGGGCACCGCCAGCGCTTGCGCGACGATCAGCCGCAGCGCGTGCGAGATCCCCTGGCCGAGATCGACCTTGCCTGAGAACGCCCGCACCATGCCGTCGGGCTGCACGTCGAGCCAGGCCCCGAGCCGGGGATGCTGCTCGATGGCTGCGGGCAGCCCGGAGCCCGCAGTCATCACAAGGTCCCGGCGACCTTGCAGACCGCGCGGATCACGCGGTTGTGCACGCCGCAGCGACACAGGTTGCCGTGCAGCGCGGCCTGAACTTCCTGTCGCTCGGGCTGTGGGTTGCGCACCAGCAAGGCCACAGCGGCCATCAGCAGGCCGCTCGTGCAAAAGCCGCACTGCAGCGCTTGCTCTTCGACGAACGCCGTCTGCAACGGATGCGGCGCTGCACGGTCGCCGAGACCTTCCAACGTCGTCACGCGCTTGCCCGCGACCGCCCACAGCGCTGTGTTGCACGCGGGAGTTGCCACCTCGTCGATCACCACCGTGCAGGCCCCGCATTGGCCGAGCCCGCAGCCCAGGCGCGTTGCACGCAGATGCCGGTCGTTGCGGAGCCAGTCGAGCAAGGTCCTATCGGGGTCAACCGAGACGCTGACCGGCCCGCCGTTCAGCTCGAACGCGACGACAGCGGTGGGCGACGGCATGACGAGGTCAATCGGGCTTCAGGTTGGCGGACTTGACGATCGCACCCCACTTGGCGATGTCGGCATCCAGGAACTTGCCGAACGCCGCCGCCGTCATCGACATCGGCTGTGCGCCTTGCTTGACCCACAGCGCGCGCACCTGGGGCTCTGCAACGATGCGGCGAACGGCGGCGTTCAGTTTCTCGACGACGTCTTGCGGTGTGCCCTTCGGCGCCATCAGGCCGAGCCAGATGGTGGCTTCGTAGCCGGGGACGGTCTTGGCCACGGTCGGCAGATCGGGCAGGTTGGCGGACGGCTCGGTACCGGTGGTCGCCAGGCCGCGTACCTTGCCGGCTTTCGCAAACTCGGACATCGTGGTTTCCGCGTCGAACATCATCTGCACCTGCCCGCCGAGCACGTCGTTCCTCGCGCCCGAGCTGCCCTTGTACGGCACATGCGTGATCTCGACGCCCGCCAGATGCTTGAACAACTCACCCGCCATGTGGTAGGGCGTGCCGTTGCCGGAGGACGCATAGTTGAGCCGGCCGGGTTCGGCCTTGGCCAGCGCGACCAGCTCGGCCACGGTCTTGGCCGGCACGGATGGATGCACCACCAGCAACAGATCGGACGCATTGATCGGCGCGATCGGCGTGAAGTCTTTCATGAGGTCGAACGGCTTGGCTTGCAGCAGCGATTCGTTGACGGTGTGCGTGTTCGACATCAGCAGCAGCGTGTAGCCGTCGGGCGCTGCCTTGGCCGCCAGATCGGTGCCGATGATCGAGCCGGCGCCCGGCTTGTTGTCCACGATGAAAGCCTGCTTGAACTCGTCTTGCAGCCGCTGCGCGATGAAGCGCGCGTAGTTGTCCGCCGGCCCCCCGGTGGCGAACGGCACCACGATGCGCACGGTGCGGTTGGGGAAGTCCGACTGGGCAGGCGCGGCGCCCGCGCTCAGCGCCAATGCGGCGGCTGCAAAGCCGTGGAGGAGTGATCGAATGCGTGTCATGAATGGTCTCTGTCGATATCGTCGAATTCGTATGCTCGTGCGATCGCTCCAGGGTTCGATCAGTCGACCTTGCCGATGCGTTGCACCAGCGTCGTCATTTCCTTCGCGTCCTGCTGCACGAAGCGGTCGAACGCGGCGGCGTCCTGGAACAGAAACGAGGTGCCGGCCGCTGCCAGCGCGGCCACCGCACGCGGGTCCTGGGCGGCGGCCACGGCGGCCTTCTCGAGCACCTGCTGCACCGCAGCCGGCGTGTCGGCCGGCACGAACAGGCCCGACCACTGCGAATAGCGCACCGGCACGCCGAGCTCGGTCAGGCTCGGCACGTCCGGCAGCGCGGCGAGCCGCGCCTTCGCCCCAGTGCGCGAGCGCCCGGAGCTTGCCGGCCTGAATCTGCGGCAGCACGCTGGCCGGCCCGGTCGACAGCGCATCGATCTGCCCGGACAGCAGCGCGAGGATCGCCGGCCCGGCGCCGGTGTAGGGCACGTGCAGCATCGATGTCGAGGTGGCGCCCTTCAACTGCTCCATCGGCACGTGCATGGTGCCGTAGTTGCCCGAGGAGCCGAACGACAGCTCACGCTTGCCCGACTTGGCATCGGCAATGAATTCGGCATAGCTGTTCCACGGGCTGTCGGCGCGCACCACCAGCACGGTCGGGTCCGCCGTGAAGCGCGCAATGGGTTTGAGCTGGTCGACGCGGAACATCTGCGCGCGGTTCAGCACCTTGTCGGCTTCCGGCAGCACCACCAGCGACGACAGCGCGAGCAGCACGGTGTAGCCGTCGGCCCTGGCGCGCGCGACCTGCCCCATGCCGATGCCGCCACCCGCGCCGGGCTTGTTCTCGATCACGATCGGCTGGTTCAACTGGCGCGACATCGCTTCGGCCACCGGGCGGCCCACGGTGTCGGCCACGCCGCCGGGCGGGAACGGCACCACCATCGTGATCGGGCGATTCGGATAGGCGTCTTGCGCCTGTGCCGGGGCGCTGAGTACGGCAACCGAAGCCAGCGCAAGGCAAGCGATGCGGCAGAAAGAAAGATTGAGGTTCATGTTTGTCTCGATTTGTTGTTTATGCACCTGGGCACGCGCGGACTCGTCGCACGCCAGCGGGCGTTGGCCGGCAAACGCTCAGTCGGCGGCTGAGACGAAGCGGTTTTCGATCGAGCCGATGCCATCGGCCTCGATCCGCACCACATCACCCGGCTTCAAATAGCGCGGCGGTGAAAACCCCATGCCGACACCGGCCGGTGTGCCGGTCGCGATCACGTCGCCCGGATGCAGCGTGATCCCGCGCGAGATGGTTTCAATCAACGTCGGGATGTCGAAGATCATGTTCTCGATCGGTCCGTCCTGGCGCTGCTCGCCGTTCACCCAGCAGCGCACGCGCGACTGCGTGATGTCGAGCGCGTCCGCGGTCACGATCCACGGACCCATCGGGCAGAACGTGTCGAACGACTTGCCCAGGTCCCACTGCTGATGCCGCATCTGCACGTCGCGTGCGGTCACGTCGTTGACGAGCGTGTAGCCGAACACGTGGCGCATCGCGTCCGCACGTGCGATGTTCTTGCCGCCGGTGCCGATGATCACGGCCAGCTCGGCCTCGTAGTCGATCTGCTCGGACACGCTGGGCAGCGGCAACTGCACGTCGTCGCCCGGTCCGATCACACATTCGGGCGCCTTGGTGAAGACGATCGGCCAGGCCTGTGGATCGGCATTGTTGTTCTTGAATACGGACGCCTGCAGTTCTTTCGCGTGTGCATGGTAGTTGCGCCCGACGCACCAGAGGTTGCGCCGCGGCAGCGGCAGCGGTGCTTCGAGCCGGACCGCGCTCAGCGTCAGCACCTTGCCTGCGCGCGCTGGCAGCGCTCGCCCCGCGACCATGGCTTCGATCAGCGGTTGGGCGCCGCGCCGCGCCTGATCGGGTGGCAGTTCGAACGGGGTGACGTGTTGGGTGTCGTCCGAGACTTCGCCGACATGGCGGTTTCCTTCGTGGATGAAAGTGGCAATGCGCAAATCGGGTCTCCTGTGGAAGCGGCTGAACGCGCCGCTTGAATGATCGAATGTTCCTCTACGGTCCGGGCGATTGGGCACTCGCACCCGACCGCAGACTCTGCGCATGATGCCATCGGCGTGGCCCCTGCGCGGGTTGCGCAGCGTCGCGGCCAGGATTGCCGCGGGCAAGATCGGGGCTCGCAACCGCCACAGCAAAAAGTCAAGGCTAAAGCAACGGACCCAGGGCCACCAGGAAACCATGCATGCTCAACAAACCCGTTGCCATCGCGCCTGCTGCTGTCATGGCGGCATGCGGCGCATCGGCGCAAGTCTCAAACGCGTCCCGTCTCGACGAAGCAATCAAGGCCGGTCGCCTCAAGGTCTGCTCACCCGGCGCCCACGAACCCTTCCGCTTCCAAAAGCCCGGGGGCGGCTTCGAAGGCCTCGACATCGACCTTGTCAACGCAGCGGCCGGGGCGCCCGGCGTCGAAGTCGAGATGGTGAAAACCGCATGGCCGAAGCCGATGCAGGACTTCACCGAAAAATGCGACGTGGCCGTGGGCGGCATTTCTGTCTCCACCGATCGCGCCAAGACTGCATTCTTCACCAGCGCCTACAGGGTCAATGGCACGGCGCCGATCACGAAGTGCGAGAACGTCAAGAAGTTTCAGACCGTGGCCGACATCGACAAGCCCGAAGTCACCGTGATCGAGAACCCCGGCGGCGGCAACGAATGCTTTGCGCGGGCCCACTTCAGGAACGCGAAGATCGTGATCTTCCCGGCCAACGTGACGATCTTCGATGAGATCTGCAAAGGCAACGCCGATGTGATGATCAGCGAACCGGTCGAGACCATCCTGCAGCAAAAGCTCAGACCCGGCTTGTGCGCGGTGAACCCCGAGCAGCCGCTGCAGTACGGCGAGATGGCCTGGCTGCTGCCGCGTGGGGACTCGGTGACGAAAGGGTGGTGCGATACGTGGCTGCATCTGGCGGAAGCATCCGGCAGCCACGACACGATCACACAGAAGTGGCTGCGTTGACCGGCGCATGTCGGCAAACCTGCCGGTCGCTGCGCCAGCGTGCCGGTTATTTCACCGAAGAGAACGTGGTCGGCTGCAAAAACGCGTTGTCGAACGCGCTGATCAGCATGCCGTTCTCCTCCGTCTTGGCGCGCTTCTCGAGCCACTCCGGATCGGCCATGAACACGGCCCATTTCTGCTCGCGTTCGGCCATCGATTCCCAGGCCAGCAGGTAGATCAGGTCGTGGCTCGAGCCGCCGATCACCGGCGTCCAGAAGCCCGCCTGGCGGATGCCAAGCCGCTGGAAGATCGGCAGCGTGACCTGCTCGAAGCGTCTGAGCAGATCGGGCATGCGGCCCGGCATGGCGTGGTAGATCCGTTGCTCGTAGATCATGATGAGGAGCCTCTATTTATCTGAAGTGGATCGATGGGGCGGAGAGCGAAGCCGTGCCTGCGCGTGGAGCGAATGCACGCCGGCAGATGGCGCGGCGACGAAGCATTGTGCTTCAGCATGCACTGCTTCCAGCGCTGGACATTGGACCGGGAACCGAGATTGCGGACCGCAGCCGTCGCCCCCCCCGGTCGACGCCGACATCGCGAATGCGCGCCTTCCCGAGGAAAAAACGCACCGAGCGGCTGCATGTGAATCCGTGCCAGCGCCACATGGCGACTGCGGTGAGGAGGTATCAGGCACGCGCGATGCCAAAGGGTCTGCGCATGGGCGTTCGTCGCCCGCTTGGCGCACCCATGAGAACGAGGCGCAGATTGGGCGACAGGCCAAGGCAGCGAACCCTCCGCGCGCTTGTCCCCGACCCCCACTCCGGGTTTTCCCCGTCACGCGACCCCCCACCCTTGCCCGGCTGGCTTCTCCCGTGTTCGCGGCCTCCGCCGGCGCGCAGAACGCGATTTGCTGCAGGAAGTGCAAGGCGCGATCGACAAGTATCGGTGGCAGATGCGCGCGCACATCCAGCGCACGCCGACCGACCCGAACCATGGTGCCGAGCCGAACAACGGCCAGCCGATCGAACCGGTTGGTGCGGCGTCCCAGCCATTGGCGCCTGCGTCGGGCGCGTCTGCCGCATCGCCGTCTTCGAAGTAGGCGGTCGCTGGCAGGCCGGCAAGCGGTGGCCGCCGCGTAAGGAGTCCGTCCGCAAGCCCACACGGACACGACATCGATTCGTCGAACGCCGCAGCTTTGCCGGATCGGGCTGCGCCATGGTCGCACGGGGGTCGATGTTCGAAGGCTGACGTATAGTGGATTCGTGCGTCCGAGGTCGCGAAGACGGCCGGCGCACCCCGCATCCTTTCACTTTCCCGTTGCACGAATTCAAGGAGACGACATGTTCAAACGAGCTTCGACTGTGGCCGCTGTGCTCTCGCTGGTGGCGCTGCCGACCATGTTGTTCGCGGCCGAGACAGCACCGGCTGCGGCGGCGGCACCGGCTGCAGCACCCGCGCCGTCCTGGCAGCAGGGCCGCGGCAGCGAGATGGCGACGTCCACCCTCGCCCCGGTGCCCGGCAAGATGACAAAGACGCCGCTCGACCAGATCCCGGTCGACAAGCTGAAAGTCCCGAACGGCTTCAAGATCGAGGTCTGGGCCACCGGCATGCCGGGCGCGCGCGCGATGGTGCGCGGTGAAAGCGGCAAGATCTACATCGGCACGCGCGCGCATCGGCCGCGTCTACGAGGTGACCGACAAGGCGGCGAGCGCACCAACCGCGTGGTCGATCGACAAGCTCACGCAGCCGGCCGGCGTGGAGCTGTCGAAGGACGGCGCGCTCTACGTGATCGCCATCGACAAGGCGCTGCGCTTCGACGGCATCGAAAAAAATCCGGATGTGCAGCCGGTCGACATGACGGCCGCATTCAATCTGCCGCCCGAGCAGCACCACGACGTGGAAGTACATCAAGTTCGGCCCCGACGGCAAGCTGTACGTGCCGTTCGGTGCGCCCTGCAACATCTGCGAGCCGCCGGACGGGTACGCGCAGATCCGCCGCTACAACGCGGACGGCTCCGGCATGGAAGTGGTCGCACGCGGCGTGCGCAACACGCAGGGCTTCGACTGGCACCCGGTCACCAAGGAGATGTGGTTCACCGACCACGGCCGCGACTGGGTGGGCGACAACATGCCCGAAGACGAGCTGAACCGGATGGCCAAGGCCGGCAGCAACTACGGCTTCCCGACCTGCCATGCGAACGGCATCGCGGACCCGGACATCAAAAAGGCGAATCCGTGCGACGGCGTGACCTTGCCGGTGAGCACGATGGGCCCGCACGCCGCCGTGATGGGCGCGCATTTCTACACCGGCAACATGTTTCCCGACGCGTACAAGAACACGCTGTTCGTGGCGCGCAAGGGTTCGTGGAACCGCACGCAGAAGTATGGTTACGACGTCGTCACGGTGACGGCCGATGCCGACGGCAAGAACGTGAACGTCACGCCGTTCGTGAGCTTTCTGAACGCGGCCGACAACGCGTTCGTGGGACGCCCGACCTACTTCCTGCAGATGCCGGACGGATCGCTGCTGCTGTCGGACGAGCAACTCGGTGCGATCTATCGCATTTCGTATGCGCGCCAGTCGGCTTCGAAGTAACGGCAGACGCACGGGCTGGCAGGCGGCCGTATGGGTCGCTTGCTGGTTCGCGTTCGCGCCGGCTGCAGCGCGCGCCGAGCCGGCCGCCGACCTGCTCGCCAAATGCGCGGCATGCCACGGACCGGGCGGCAACGCGACGGTGCCGCAGTTCCCGTCGATCGCCGGGCAGCCCGCAACCTTCATCGAAAACCAGTTGGTGATCATGCGCGAGGGCTTGCGCGACGTGCCGGCAATGAAGGCCATCGTCGACGGCATGAAGGACGAGCAGATCGTCGAGCTGGCCAAGCACTTCGCGGCGCAGACAGCCAGGCCCGGCGCGGTTGCGACCGCGCCCGACAAGGCCCGGCTCGGCGCCGAAATCGCGGGCGCGCGGCTGTGTTCGACCTGCCACCTGGCCGACTACTCGGGCCAGCAGCAGGTGCCGCGCATCGGCGGGCAGAACGAGCCGTACCTGTTCGAGTCGATGAAAGCCTTCCGGGACCATCCGGGCCCGGGGCGCGACACGATCATGGCGTCCACCTTGCGCGGGCTGACCGATGCGGACCTGGCGGGGCTTGCGAACTACCTCGCGGGCTTCGAGAAGAAGCCCTGAGGTGTATTGGGCTCCCGCCCGCCGGCGGGATCAGCTCAACGCGTGGCCTTGCGCGTTGACGTACAGCGCATAGATCGACGTGCTGCCGCACATGAACAGGCGGTTGCGCTTGGTGCCCCCGAAGCACAGGTTGGCGATCACTTCCGGTGTGTGGATGAACGCGATCGGCGTGCCGTCCGGATGATGCACGCGCACGCCGTTCGTCTCCGGCCCGCCCCAGCCCCAGCTGCACCAGACGTTGCCTTCGGTGTCGCAGCGGATGCCGTCGGAGAAGCCCGGTGCGAAGTCGGCGAACACCTTGGGATTGGTCAGCTTCTGGCCGCTCACGTCGAACACGATGACGTTGGCCGCATACTGCGAGCCATCGGTGGCGCCGGTGTCGGCCACATAGCACTTCTTGTAGTCCGGTGAAAAGCAGATGCCGTTCGGCCGGCGCATCGGGCCTTCCGCGGCGATCGTGACGTTGCCGGATTTGTCGATGCGGTAGACGCGCGTGGGCAGCTCGAACTCGGCCTTGTGCCCTTCGTACGCGCCCAAGATTCCGTAGCCCGGATCGGTGAACCAGATCGAGCCGTCCTGATGTACGGCGGCGTCGTTTGGTGCGTTGAGCTTCTTGCCGTCGAAGCTGTCGCAAAGCACGGTCCAGGTGCCGTCGTACTCGCGCCGGCGCACGCGGCGCGTGTCGTGCTCCATCGCGATCAGCCGGCCCGCGTTGTCGCGGCTGTGGCCGTTCGAATAGCCGGATTCGGTCTGATAAGTGCTGACGTGGCCGTCGTCTTCGGTCCAGCGCAGCACGCGGTGATTCGGGATGTCGCTCCACAAGAGACAGCCCCAGTCGCCCATCCAGACCGGCCCTTCGCACCACAGGGCTGCATCGTTGCCGGTGCCGTGCCAGATGCGCTGCAACGTGGAGTTGCCCTGTTTGCCTGTGAAGCGCTTGTCCATCACTTCGAACGCGGGCTCCGGATAGGTGACCGGGTCGGCGCCGGTCCAGTCGCGGTCGCGCGCGAACTTGTCGGTGCCGGCGGCGAATGCGGCGCCCAAAGGCGCGGCTGCGGCGGCAGCGACGGTGGAGGCAAGGAAGCCGCGGCGGCGCAGGTTGGCCGCCGGCCGGTCTGGCGTGTGGGCGCTGGGCAATGAGCTGGCTGCGTGTGCGCGGTCGAAGAGGTGCAGGGGTTTCATGTCTCCGGATCCTTTTTTCTCGAGTGTTGTGGGTCGGTCGATCGTTCGCAGGCCTGCCTGCTGCGCTGGTTGCGCCGCGTAGGCGGCATGGTTGCCTCGGCAGGAACGGGCGCGTAGCCGTGGCAACCTTTTTGACGCTACGCCGCGCGTGCTGCGCTGTCAATCGGGCTTTGCATCGATCGGTAACGTGGACCAGCGTGCCGGTGTGGCGGCCGAGGCCGCGACAGGTCTTCCATGCGGCGCAGGCAGCGCGCATCGGTTGGCGCACGCCACCGGTCGCGGCGCGCGCCGCAGGCTGTGCGCACCGATATGCCGCGCGATGAAAAACCCATGACCACGCATGACCGCCGCGCGTGGTGCCATCATTGCCTGATGCGCAGAACCCTGAAAGACCTGTTCGGGCAGCTCGTCGGGCCTGCGCGTTCGACCGGCTCGCACGATGGCGAACATCAACTGCGGCTGACGCGACTTTTCGCGCGGGCGAACGTGAGCGGGTGCTGGCCGCGCTGGTCGAGACGTTTGCGTTGTCCGACGACGAAGCCGCGCGGCTGACCGATCTGGCGGAGACCACGGCCGGTCAGGCCAGCGATCTGTTCGGCTTCACTTCCCGCATCAACGAGCACCTCGACATGCCCGACAAGCTGCGCATGGTCGAGCAGATGTGGCGCGTGGCGTATGCAGAAGGGTGTCTGAGCGACCACGAGCGGCATGTGCTGTGGCGCATCTCCGATCTGCTGCATGTGCCGCAGGCAGCGTATGTGCATGCGCGCGCAGCAGGCCGCCGGCTGACTGATGGACTGGCCACGGCGACGCACTGCCTGCCGCGGCGGAAAGCGATGGGAGTCGAACCCACCAGACGCGGCCGTGAGGCCAACGCATCTCACCGGTTTTGAAGACCGGGCGCTCCACCGGGAACGATCGCCTTCCTCAGGCGCTGGAAGGTAGCACGCGGCGGACGTGCGCGTGCCGCGTGTGCTGTCCGGTGCCGCTGCGCCCGTCTCCGTTTCATGCAGGGCTCGAGGTGCTGCGTGCGCCCGCCAGCGCGGCCGGCCGCCCGATGGGCCGGCCACGCCCTCGACGGAGGAGGCTCGTGGGCGAAAGATCATGAGCCGTCCGCCGGGCGACGCCGCGTTCCATCGAAGCGGGTCAAGCCCGATCGGTCCATGAACTCGAGCACCTGCACGCTCAGGTTGCGGCCGATGCCGGATCGATCCTTGAACGTCGCGGTGTCGAAGCTGCCCGCGTCGGATTCGGCCGCGAGTTGCGCGGCAAGCGCTGCCAGTTCGGCGATCGTCTGCGGCAGGTAGTAGCGGTTCGGCGCCACACGCAGCAGCCCGCCCATCTCACTCACGCGCTGCAGGAACGCGAGCAGCGTGGGCAGATCGAGCGCGAGCTGCGTGGCCAGGTCCCCCACGATCGGTGCGCGCAGCCCGGCGGCTTGCAGCACCGCGGTGATGCGCTGCAGCAGCTGCTCATCGGCGTCACGAAGGATCGGCCGGTGCGTGGCCAGCCGCACGCGCAGGCCGGTGCGTTGCACGGTGCCTTCATCGATCGAGGCACGCAGTGCGGCCAGCAGCAGTGCGCGCGGCAGGCTGCGGTGCTGGCGTTGCCGTTGCGCCAGCACCGCAGGCTCGGTCGGACCCAGGCTGTCAGGCGATTCGCTGTGACAGGCGGCCAATGTGGCCCGCAGGTGCGTCTGGGCGGACTGCCAGTGCGCCTCGCTCCACAGCCGCCGTGCGGCGCCGCAGCCCGTCTGCACGATGTGGTGCGCGGGCAGATCGGCGAGCAGGTGCGCAAGCGCATCGCTGCCGAGATTCCACGCGGTGGCAAGGCGGTCGATGTCGATGCCGCCGATGGACTGCGCGAGCAACGCTCGAAGCGCGAGCTGAGGCGTCGGCAACGCCAATGCGGCCAGTCGCGCCAGCCGCGCGGGCGACCGCGAATTCGCGCCGCAGCGAACGGATCGAGCACACGCCCGCCACCGAGGGTTCGTTGCTGCGCCGCATCGCGCAGGATGAAGCGGTCGCCGTGCAGCGCCGCAATGGGCCGATCGGACAACACATGCAGGTACCCGCTTTCGCCCGCAGCGATCGTGTGGGTTGGCGACACGGCAGCACCGGCGAACCGACCGAGCGGCAGCGCGCGCACGCCGACGACCGCTGCGCCGATGTGCAACTGCAGCCCGGCACGCGCGGCCAGTGCGTCCGGCGCATCGGCAAGCTGCGAGTATTCGGTGTCGAAACACTGTGTGGGCGCATCCAGTGCAGGTGCGACGACCCAATCGCCGCGCGTGGGCGCAGCCTGCCGCAAATCGCTGCCGGCCAGATTCAACGCACAGCGTTGGCCTGCGCTGGCCACGTCGGCCGCACGGCCTTGCGCGTGGAGACTGCGCACGCGTGCAGCGGTGCCGGCCGGTGAGACGGCCACCACATCGCCCACGCGCACCTCGCCCGCCAGCACGGCGCCGGTCACGACGCGGCCGGCACCGCCTTGCGTGAAGCTGCGGTCCACCGCGAGGCGAAAGCCAGCGCCCCGCGCGGCGCGTGGCACGTGCGCGCGCGCTGCCTCGATCAGATGCTGCCGCAGCGCGCCCACACCGCTGTCATCGATCGCCACCGCGTTCGGCAACGCGCTGTCATCGGTCGTGCAAGGAAGCGGCGCTGCGACGCCGGTGCCGCCCGTCGCAACCAACGGGAACACCGGGCGCGCCTTCGAACGGGCCGGTGCCGAGCAATGCTCGCACCTCGGCCTGCGCCCGGGCAAGCCGCTGCGCACTCACCCGATCGACTTTGGTCAGTGCCACGACCGCACGCGGCACACCGAGCCGCTCCAGGATCGCCAGATGCTCGCGCGTCTGCGGCATCGGGCCGTCGTCGGCCGCGATGACCAGCAGCGCCAGGTCGATGCAGGCAACGCCTGCGAGCATGTTGCGCACAAAGTGTTCATGCCCCGGCACATCGACGAAACCGACCGGCGCATCGCCGCCGAAATCCGCATACGCAAAACCGAGATCGATCGACAGGCCGCGGCGTTTTTCTTCCGCGAGCCGGTCGGTGTCGACGTTGGTGAGCGCGCGCACCAGGCTGGTCTTGCCGTGGTCGACGTGACCGGCGGTGGCGATGTTCACGTCGGAGCCGACGGGGCAGGCGAGTCGGGCGGGGTCGCTGCAACCAGTTGCGCAGCAAACCCGGCAACGTCTTCGAGGCAGCGCAGATCCAGCAGCAGCGCGCCTTGCGTGATGCGGCCGATCACCGGTTGCGGCAGGGCGCGCAGGGCGGCAGCCAGCGCTTCAAGCGCGCGGCCACTGTGCTGCTTGGAGACGCGTTGCGTCAGCCGCAAAGCATGGCTCGGCAGCAGATCGACCGGCATCGCGCCGCTGCCGATCTGACTTCGCACTGCTGTCACGTCGACCTGCGCGCGGGCGCCGGCCCAGGCCGCCAACACGGGCTGCAGCCGCTGTGCCATTGCTTCGATCTCGGCGGCCGGGCGCGTCAGCAGCCGCAGCGCGGGAAGCGTCTGCGCGAGCCGGTCCGGGTCGGTGTGCAGTTGCAGCACCGCACCCAACGCGGCCAACGTCATCTTGTCGCAGCGCAACGCGCGTTTGAGCGGGTTTTTCTTGCAACGCGCGACCAGATCGGCACGGCCCACCACGATGCCGGCTTGCGGTCCGCCGAGCAGCTTGTCGCCGCTGAACGTGACGAGGTCGGCGCCGGCGGCCAATGCATCGCCCGGCAACGGTTCGCGCGGCAGGCCGTGGCGCGACAAGTCCACCAGCGCGCCGCTGCCCAGGTCGATCACGAACGGCACGCTGCGCGCCTTGCACAGCGCTGCGATGTCGCGCTCGGCCGCCGCGGCGCTGAAACCCTCGATGCGGTAGTTGCTGGTGTGGACTTTCAGCACCATCGCCGTCCGCGGGCCGATTGCCTGCTCGAAATCCCGAAGATGCGTGCGGTTCGTGGTGCCGACTTCGACCAGTTTGCAGCCGGCGGCCTGCATCACCTCGGGCAGCCGGAACGCACCACCGATCTCGACCAGTTCGCCGCGCGAGACGATCACTTCGCGCCGCCGCGCGAGTGCGCCGAGCACCAGCAACAGCGCGGCCGCGTTGTTGTTCACGACGGTCGCCGCTTCCGCGCCGGTCAGCCGTTGCAGCAACGCTTCGACATGTGTGTCGCGGTCGCCGCGTTGTCCCCGCGCGAGATCGAATTCGAGGTTGGTGGCGCCGCCAGCGACCTGCACGATCGCGGCGAGCGCCTGCGCGGGCAGCGGCGCGCGGCCGAGGTTGGTGTGCAGCACGGTGCCGGTCAAGTTGTGCACCGCACGCATGGAAGGCTGCGACCCGTCGCGCAGCCGGGCGATGACGGCGGCAATCAGCGCCGGGTCTGCAGCGTCGACCGGGGCGCTCGCAGGGCCGGCATCCATTGCGTTCACCCTCTGGCCCGCGACGTCCGCGAAGCCCACCGGCGTGGCATCGACGGCAACGCGCGCGGCCACCGGGTTCGCGGAAGGTCCGTTGGGCAGACTCAGGCCGGTACGGTCAGCATCGGCTGCGGGTGCAGTGTCCGGGGCGGGACTGCCGACATCGCGACGTCGTGCACCGAGCGAACGTGCTGTATCCAGGCCTGCCGAGCCTGCACGCGCTCCTGGAGGGGCTTCTGGAACGCCGGCATTGCGCCGCTCGGCCAGCGCGGCGCGCACGGCTTCCAGCACCAGCGGTCGGCCATGGCGCGCCACCTGAGCGGCGATGGCGGACCCGCCGAGCACCTTGTCGACGCTCGGCAGCCGCTGCCGCGGCACGTCGGTCATCCGTTTGTCACCACGGCCTCAGCAGCAGCCACCACGACAAGCTCAGCGGCGCCTGCGCTACGCGGCGCTGATGCGCCGCAAGATTTCCGGCAGCGCCGCATCGGCGAGCGCGCGCAACTCATCGTCCGTGCGGTCCTGAATCGGATGCGCGACGAACACCATCGCCGGGTCGAACCCGAGCGATTTCGATTGCAGCGCAGCCGCCTGCATGAATTCGGTCGAAGCAACACCGACCCCTGCCACCCCCCGACTTTCGAGCTCCGCGATGTCATGCATACAGCACGACGTGCAGGACCCTCAGTCGGCCAGGCCTTCCACCACGACGCGGCATTCGGCTGCGATCTGCTGGCTCAATGCCGTCGGTGCAGGGCGCGTGAAGGTGGGCTTGCGGTAACGATTGACTTCGATGCCCTGGCCCTCGAGTTGCTCGGCGATGCGGTCCAGGAACACGTTGCCGCGCGCCTTGGAAATGTCGAGGATGCCGACGACGGCACCTTGCAACGTGGCCGGTCGCTGAGCAAGTGGGCGTGCGGCTGCACTGCGCTCCGAAGTCGGATCGAGCAGCACGATCGGATCGCTGTGGTTCATGTTCATGCTTCGGTGATCTCCTTGGTAACAGGGGTCGAGCCGGTCGGCCCGGAGGCCGCCCAACCGGCAATGACGGCGGAAAACAAGCCCGCGCTGCCGCCGGCGCGCACGATCAGGAGCCCGCCCGGGCGAAACTTCGGCACCAACTGGCCAGCCATGATCGCGGGCAAGCCCTCGGCCACGCCGTCTGCGCCCGCGATCATCCCATCGGCGGGGGCGAGCAGCAAACGCTCAAGCTCCTCGCGCAGCCTGGCTTTCGACCAGCCGGCCTGCACGAACACCCGGCAATGCTCGGGCGACACCACGAGCAATGCGTCGCCAGCCTGCGCGAGTTTGGGGTGATCGACCGCGCGCAGGCACATCGCAAAGCTTCTGGCCAGCGACTCGGGCGTGCGCGACTTCTGATCGACGATGCCCTGCACGCCTTCGCCGGCGAACAAGGTGACGGTGGATGCATCGCTGGGGAAGCCGCGCTCGACCGACAGCGTCTCCCATTCATCGCATTCGTTTTCCGCAAAGCAAAACGTGTATTTGCCCGGATTGCCGAGCGTGGAGCGATCCAGCTCACCGGGCCGGCCGCCGCCGACGTTGCGCACGATGAGCTGCAATGCGCGGCCGATCGATGCGTTCGCGCGGTGGCCCTGGCCCAATGCGTTGCCGCCCGAATTCAGCCCGATGCGCGGCGCGATGGGTCCGTTCACGATCACGACCGGGCCGGCGAACATCGTGGTGCACAGCACGCCGTGCATGCCGAATTCATCGATCAGCGCGGCTTCCACCGCAGCCAGCACCACCGGCAGATATTCGGGTTTGCAGCCGGCCATCACCGCGTTGACCGCGACCTTCTCGACCGTGCAGGGCGCGAGGTCCGGCGGCATCAGGCCGAGCACCTCGCCGGCCCGGCGCGCAGTGCCTTGGCGCAACATGCGCAACACACGTTCGGGCGTGGGTGGCACCACAGGCAGGCCGTCGGTCCAGCCGCGCTCGTAGCAGGCTTCGATCGGGTCTTCGCTGTCGCCGATGCCGATCTGGCGCGCCTGCAGGCCGTGGTCGCCGAAGCGCAGTTCGAGCTTTTCCGGCATGCCGGGATCGAGCGTCTTCGAAGCACATCCGGGGCGCAGCTCAGGCAGCCCGGCGCCCAGATCGGGCAGGCCGGTGATGCGTTGCCAGTCGCCGCGGTGCCAGCCGTAGGTGCGCTCGACTTCCCGGCCGTCCTGCATGCGGATCAGGGTCGGCACAAACTCGACCTGCAGCCGGTAAGACCGCTCCAGCGTGCCGTCGTGCCGCATGCCGGACACGTCTTGCGCATACGCTTCGTCGCCCTGCACGTAGACGGCGAGCGGTTGCCCGGCCTCGTCCAGTTCCCGCAGCAGCGGCTCGACCAGCACGCAGGTCGGGCAGTCGCGCTTGGCGATCACGATCAGGCCGTCGGGCAAGGGATTCATCGATTCGGGTTCATGCATCGGTGGATGTGCAGCAGCGTGCTACAGCTTGCATCGCCACGACCAACAACGCTGTCCAGTGGGCGACAAGCAACCCAGCGCCGCCGGACCCACGATACTCCAAGCATCGACTACTGGAAAAAGCAAGGGAGACCCGCATGATCGTCGTCCACCATCTGAACGATTCCCGCTCGCAGCGCGTGCTGTGGCTGCTCGAAGAGCTGGAGCTGCCGTATGAGATCAAGCGGTATCAGCGCGACGAGAAGACGCGGCTCGCTCCGCCCGAGCTGAAGGCGGTGCATCCGCTGGGCAAATCGCCGGTGCTCGAAGACGAGGGCCGCGTCGTGATCGAGTCCGGCGCGATCGTCGACTATCTGATCCGGCGCCACGGCAACGGGCGGCTGCAGCCGAAGCGCGACACGGACGAATTCGAGGCCTACAACCAATGGCTGCACTATGCGGAAGGCTCGGCCATGCTGCCGCTGATGCTGCGGCTGTATGTGGGCCGGCTTGGCGAGGAGGCCGGTGCGCCGCTGAAGCCCCGCATCGACAGCGAGATCGCGAACCATCTGGGCTATGTCGATCAATCGTTGAAAGGCCGCGAATGGCTGGTCGGCGACGCGTTGACCGGCGCCGACATCCAGATGAGCTTCGTCGGTGAAGCCGCGCGCGGCGCAAGGGCCGAGCATCCGAACATGAACGCCTGGGTGCAGCGCTTTCAGGCGCGGCCGGCCTACCAGCGCGCGTTGAAGCGCGGGGGACCCTACGCGTTTGCGGCTTGAGCGATTGCGTGGATGACATGGAGACCGGCTGCAGGCATAGTGCATGCTGCAGCCGCATCGATCGGTTCGTTCGGCGCTGGACCGGTGTTCTCGATCGACACAATCATCCACTCAAAGAAAGAAGCCACCCATGAGCAGCACCAGACGCGTTTTTCTCTCAAGCGCCGCCATCGCGGGTTGCGCCACCATCTGCGGCACGGCGTTCGCAGCCACCGGCGGACCCATGGTCGATGAAAACGATCCGCAGGCCAAGGCGCTCGGCTACGTGAGCGACGCGAGCAAGGTCGATAAAGCGAAGTTTCCGAAGTACGAAAAAGGCCAGCACTGCGCGAACTGCGCGCTGTATCAGGGCAAGGAAAGCGACCCGGCGGCGCCCTGCGCGTTGTTCGCGGGCAAGCAGGTCGCCGGACCGGGCTGGTGCAGCGCCTGGGCGAAAAAAGCCTAAGGCCGCACAGGGGCCTCAGCCGGCGCGAGCCGACGACGGCGACAGGCGCATCCGCACGCACCACGCCGTCGTCTGGTGAAGCCGAAGAACACGACCTTCAAAGGCAACAAACAATCGTTGCCTGCCAAGATCTGCTTGCAGTGCGGTCGCACGATGACCTGGCGCAAGCGGTGGGCGGCGAACTGGGACGAGGTCAAGTACTGCTCGGATGCGTGCCGGGCCGTGCGGACGACACCGAAGGTTTGAGCAGCGTCCCGACATTCCACTGCGCTTGCGGCTTTCGCCTCACGCGTTCCAGATGCCGCCCAGTCTGAGAAAAAATTTCGTAACCAGACCGTCTCAAGGTCTGGCTGCACGAACACACCGGGTGCCCGCCCTTGCGCAGGGTGCGTGCGCTCTGCGTGTGTTCGGGCCGGTGGCACCGGGCTTGGATGGGCCAGGCAGTGGCATCGACTTGTTCGTGGAGTGGCCGCCGGCACCTCGCCGTTGCAGATCATCGGCCTGCAGAGGGACATCGAAGACGCGCTCGGCCTGAAGGTCGACCTCTGCACGGAGGACGAACTGGCGCCCGAGTTCAGGTGCAAGGTGCTGGCTGAAACGCATCCGATAGGAGCGGCCAAGATCGATGGTTTGTCCACCGTATCCGCGTGGCACCGGATGACACACTACATCGACTGCAAGCGAGCCAGAAATTCCTCGGCGTGCGATCTCCGGGCCCGTGACCGGCCAATTCACGGCCACTTCAAGGTGAACTTGGACGCTGTCTGGCCAAGGATCGAACAGGATCTTCCGAAGCCGCGCACCGACATCGAGCGGTTGTTTCAGACCGCCGATCACCCCGGAGGTGCCGATTCACCAGCAGATGGCCCGTCGTGAAAGCGCAGGCAGCTTGGCGAAAGCGCGTGGTTGAAGATCGTCGAGCCGCTCGTCGGCAGGGTCGGAGTCGCAACGCCGTCGGGGCTGGCCGCTCCCAGCCGACACTGCTACGCTGACGCGCCATGAGCATGACCACCGCTTCAATCTCTTCGACCGATGCCCGCCGCGACGCGCGAGCGATCGGCTCCCGCGCGCCCTATGTGCCGCAAATCCGCCGCTATCAGGAATGGCTGGCCGCAGAGCGCGGGCTGAGTTTCGACAGCTACGACGCGCTGTGGCAATGGTCCGTCACGGACCTCGATGCGTTCTGGCACAGCATCTGGGATTACTTCGATTTGCAGTCGCCTGTTGCTCCCACCGTGGCGCTGACCGATGCGCGGATGCCGGGCGCGACATGGTTTCCGGGTGTGCAGCTCAACTATGCGCAACGTGTGTTCCAACATGTGGCGCCCGCGCACGCGGCCGGGTTGCCGGCGGTGGTCAGCCGCAACGAGCGCGGCTTGCACCGCGAGCTGTCTTGGGTCCAGTTGCGCAGCCAGGTCGCGTCGCTCGCTTCGCATCTGCGCGCGCAGGGGGTGCAGCCCGGCGACCGCGTGGTGGCCTATCTGCCGAACGTGCCGGAAACCATGATCGCTTTTCTTGCCACCGCCAGCATCGGCGCGGTCTGGAGCGTTTGCGCGCCGGACATGGGCACGAACGCGGTGCTGGATCGGTTCGCGCAGATCGAACCCAAGGTGCTGATCGGCTGCGACGGCGTGCACTACAACGGCCGCGATCTGGACCGCACCGCGGTGCTGGCCGAACTGCGCGCGAAGCTGCCGACGGTGCAGCATGCGATCCTGCTGGGCAACCTGAACACTACTGAAACAATAGCTGGGTGGGCAGATTTCGCCGGCGCTTGCGGCCGAAACGATGCAGAAACGCAAGCGTTCGAGCCGCTGCTCGTGCCATTCGACCACCCGATCTGGATCGTCTATTCGAGCGGCACCACCGGCCTGCCTAAAGCGATCATTCACGGCCACGGCGGCACCGTGCTGGTGGGACTTGCGCAGGGCGCATTGCAGCAGGACATCGGCTGCAGCTACGACCCGAACTCGTTCGGCGAGCGCTATCACTGGTACAGCTCCACCGGCTGGATCATGTGGAACAGCCAGACGTCGGGCCTGCTCGCAGGCGCCACCTGCTGCATCTTCGACGGCAACCCGGCCGCGCGCAAAGCCGGCGGCGATCAACCCGACTGGACCACGCTGTGGCGCTTCGCGGCCGAAACCGGCGTGACGTGGTTCGGCGCGGGCGCGGCGTTTTATGCGAACTGCATGAAGGCCGGCGTGGACTTGAGCGCTTGCGGCGACCTGACGCAGATGCGGGCACTCGGCAGCACCGGTTCCCCGCTCGCGCCCGACGTGCAGCGCTGGGGCGTCGAGCAGTTTGCAAAAATCGGCACGCCCGAGATCTGGTGGTGCAACATCTCGGGCGGCACCGATTTCATCGCGGCCGTCGCGACCGGCAACCCGGAGCTGCCGCAGGTGATCGGCCAGATGCAGTGCCGCGGCCTGGGCTGCGCGCTGGAGGCATGGAACGAGCAGGGCGAGGCGGTCATCGACGAAGTGGGCGAGCTGGTGCTCACACAGCCGCTGCCGTCGATGCCGCTGCGCTTCTGGGGCGATCCGGGCAACGCGCGTTACCTGTCGAGCTATTTCGACATGTACCCCGGCGTCTGGCGGCACGGCGACTGGGTCAAGGTGGGTGCGGACGGCGGCTGCACCATCTACGGCCGCAGCGACGCGACGATCAACCGGCACGGGCTGCGCATGGGCACGAGCGAGCTGTACTCGGCGATTGAGGCGCTGCCCGAAGTGCTCGATTCGATGGTGGTCGATCTCGAGTATTTGGGGCGCGAGAGCTACATGCCGCTGTTCGTCGTGCTGCGCGAAGGCGTGACGCTCGATGCGGCGCTGCTCGCCCGCATCCACGGCGCGGTGCGCGAAGCGCTGTCCCCGCGTTTTTTGCCGAACGAGACCTTTCAGGTGGCAGAGGTCCCGCGCACCATCTCGGGCAAGAAACAGGAGCTGCCGATCAAGAAACTGTTGCTTGGCCAGCCGATCGAGAAAGTCGTGAACCGGGAGGCAATGGCGAACCCGGCGTGTCTGGATTGGTACGTCGCGTTTGCGGAGCGGCACCTGCAAAAGACAGCCACGGCGCGCGTCTGAGTGCGGTGAAGCTACCAAAAAAATAGCAGACAATGCAACATATGCCTGCGCCTGCGCCCGTTATGACCATGAGTGCAGGCCGTTTCGGTCGGTTCGCGATGTGCGTCGTGACGACGCTTGCGCTGCTGCTGACCGCGCTGCTGCAGCCCGCAGGGGCCGCGCAGGACCAAGGCACGCTGACGATCGGCTCCAAGCGGTTCACCGAGTCCTACATCCTTGCGGAAATCCTCGCGCAGACCGCCGCGCCGCAGTTGCAGCGTCGCCCGGTGATCAAGCAGGGCCTGGGCAATACCGCGATCGTCTACGAGGCGTTGCGATCCGGCGCGATCGACCTCTATCCTGAATACACCGGCACCGTCGCGAATGAGCTGCTGAAGCTCGGCGGCACCAACTCGCTCGACGCGATCAATCAGGGACTCGCACCGCTTGGATTGGCGGCGGCCGTGCCGCTCGGCTTCAACGACGGTTACGCGCTGGCGATGCGTGCAGCGGACGCGAAGGCGCGCGGCGTTCGGTCCTTGTCCGATCTGGCGCGGCACCCGGAACTGAAGCTCGGCCTGTCCAACGAGTTCATCGGCCGCGCGGACGGCTGGCGCGGGTTGAAAGACCGTTACCGGTTGCCACAACAGCCGATCGGCCTGGATCACGGCTTGGCCTACGACGCAGTCGGCAACCAACAGGTCGACGTGATCGACATCTATACGACCGACGCGAAGATCGACCGGCTCGGCCTCACGGTGCTCGAGGACGATCTGCAGTATTTCCCGCGCTACGACGCGGTGGTGCTGTACCGCGCCGATGTGCCGCAACGCTTTCCGAACGCGTGGGCCGCGTTGCAGCAAAATCTGCAGGACCGCATCGACGAATACGACATGATCGCGATGAATGCGCGCGCCGAGCTTGATGGGGTGGCGTTCGAGGTCATTGCGCGCGATTGGCTGGCTGCTGCCGGCAGCGCCCGGCCGCCGGCTTCGGTGGCCGCCGCCGCGTCCGGCGGGAACGTGGTGGTCGCCGGTGGCGCAGCAGGGGTCGGTGCGGCGTCCGTGGGATCGACAGGCGCCGGTGCGGCAAGGACCGGCGCGGCGGAAGGCGGTGCTGCAAAGGGGGCCACCCCAAGCGCCCGTGCGGCGCGTGCCGACCCGGCAGACGCAACGCCGAAATCGACTCCCGATCCATCCGCCCGCGGCTTCTGGGGCAAGCTGTTCGGACCGGATCTGGCGCGATTGACCTGGCAGCATCTGATGCTGGTCGTGGTGTCGGTCGGGATCGCTGCGTTGATCGCGATTCCGCTCGGCATCGCGGTGTTTCGGCATCCGCGTACGCGGGCGATCGTGGTGGGCGCCACGGGCCTGCTGCAGACGGTGCCGTCGCTGGCCTTGCTCGCGGTGCTGATCTGGTTGCTGGGCGCGATTGGCAGCTTGCCGGCGCTGGTCGCGTTGACGCTGTATTCGTTGCTGCCGATCCTGCGCAACACCACGACGGCGCTGGCCGCCGTGCCCGATGGGCTCGTGATGGCGGCCAAGGCGCTTGGCCTGACGCGCCGCCAAAGCATGCGCGAAGTCCAGTTGCCGCTCGCGCTGCCGACCGTGATCGCCGGGGTGCGCACCGCCACCTCGATTGCGATCGGCACCGCGACGATCGCCGCATTCATCGGCGCGGGCGGCTACGGCGAGCGGATCGTGACCGGCCTGGCATTGAATGACGGCCAGTTGCTGCTGGCCGGCGCGCTGCCGGCGGCGCTGCTGGCGCTGCTGAGCGAGGCGGTGTTCGAGCTCGTGGAGCGCTGGCTGGTCTGGCGGCCGGCGCGTTGAACCGGAGTTGCGGGCTGGAGGGGTCGGCGTCGCAGCCACGGCTGCACGCCAGGATTGCTGGCGATCGTGACAAGCGAATCGTCGTTGTGCGGTCCCTGAACATCCGGCACCGCAAGCGCTGAAAGGTTCGTCGATGCGGTCGGCCGATGCCTTGCTCGAGCGACCGGACCACTGGCGAGCCCTGCGCACGGTGGGTGGGCACACGAAACTGCCCAGGTGTCCGGTAATCGGGCCAGGTCGCGACCGCTCGAAGCAGCCTTGGGGCAGCTGCGCTTCAGACCGTGCTGGGCCTGCCTGGGGCAGATTTCTGGTCGCCTCAGGCCAGGTCGAACGGCAGCACGCGCAGTCGCTTGCCTGTCGGCTTGGCGATCACATTCGCGAGCGCTGGCGCCAACGGCGGCAGGCCGGGCCGGCCCATTGCCGGTGGGCGCCGCCGCGCTCGGCACGATGTGCACGGAGATTGCGGGCATCGCGGCGATGCGCGGCACCTGGGAGTCGCCGAAATTGCCCTGTTGCACCACACACCATCCGCCTTCAACGTGATGACAGCACCCGGCAGGCACATCGATAAGCCCATCAGCGCGCCGCCCTGGACCTGCGCTTCGATGCTCATCGGGTTCACCGCGAAGTTGCCATGCACGCCGGTGGCGACTTGGTGCGGCACGGGCCTGGTCTGGTTGTCCTGCACGGAAACTTTCACCACGAATGCGACCCCGCTGTCGGACGACTCGTGCATCGCCACCCCCCAGACCCGGACGGCCGGCGGTTCGCGTTTGCCGTAGCCTGACTTGTCCATCGCGAACTGCAGCGCCGCGGCGTGGCGTAGGTGTTTGGTGCCGAACTGCTGCATGCGCCAGGTGATGGGATCGGCGCCGGCGCCCTGCGCGATCTCGTCGGGCAGCGCTTCTCCATAAAGAAGAATGCGGTATGAGTCGAGTCGACGCTGCGCCACCAGAGCGCCGGCACGTTGTGCCTGGGCTTGGTGTGTGTGCCGACAGCCGCATCGGCAGGTCGTACGGCACTTTCGTGCCTCCAGTACGACCCCATTGGCGGGAATCCGCGTCGACCCAGGCCAGTCGCGAGTGCCCCGCTACGAGCGACGAAAACGAAAAAGCCCTCCACAAGAGAGGGCTTTCGATGCGACCGGTTGCCGCATTTAGTCGATTAAACGGCCCACAAAGGATCAGTAGCCGCGGCTGCCGCCACCACCACCACCGTAGCCACCGCCACCGCCGCTGCGGCCACCACCGCCACCGCCCCGCCGTAGCCACCACCGCCACCACCGTAGCCGCCGCCACCACCGCTGCCCGCCGCCGCCGTAGCCGCCACCGCCGCCGGAACGCGGCGGACGGGCTTCCATCGGACGCGCTTCATTGACGACCAGACCACGACCGCCGAAAGACTGGCCGTTCATGCCGCCGATGGCTGCCTGAGCTTCCGCGTCACTGCCCATCTCGACAAAACCGAAGCCCTTGGAGCGGCCGGTGTCGCGCTCCATCATGACCTTGGCGCTGGCGACCGATCCGTACTGGCTGAACGCCTGTTGCAGATCTTCGTCGCGGAATGAATACGGCAAATTGCCTACGTAAAGTTTACTGCCCATCTGTGGGACTCCTGAAAGAACAAAGAAGCGATGGAGTCCAATTGAGCGCTATCCACAAACCATTCATTGATGACGACTGACTTCAAAGAAGCGAAACTGAATCTGGCACCGCGAAACATGCACGCTCGAAAATATTTTCGGCCGTGCCCCTTCATTATGCGTGAAATAGCACGATTTCGAAACAGGCACATCGCGTGTTCGATCGGGATTTGCCCGAATAGCGAGACGGCATTGTGGCGTCCATGCCGCATTTTTGTGCTGCGTCGATAAAATCGGCCACCGGGAGCGTTCGCTGGCGGGGAAGCTCTCATGCGCGTTTGCCCGCTCGGGCATTGTTCCCCGCATCTCGTCGACGCGGTACCTGGTCGATCGGCTTTCGGTTGCTGCGAGCGTTTTCAGGGTGGAATCGAGTCGCGGTCGTTTGATTCGCTCGCTCGCCCGCCGGCTCCAAGCCCGGCGTTCGACCCGTCTGATATTCCGCTGCAATGCGCAAAGCCAAAAGGGCATTTTCATGATTTACCCCCGTAGTTTCGACGTGATCGTGGTGGGCGGTGGCCACGCCGGCACCGAAGGCGCGCTTGCAGCAGCGCGCATGGGTGCCAACACGCTGCTGCTGTCGCACAGCCTCGAGACGCTGGGTCAGATGAGCTGCAACCCGTCCATCGGAGGCATTGGCAAAGGTCACTTGGTCAGGGAGATCGATGCGCTGGGTGGCGCCATGGCCTTGGCGACCGACGAAGCCGGCATTCAGTTCCGCATATTGAATTCTTCCAAAGGCCCTGCAGTGCGTGCCACGCGGGCGCAGGCCGATCGGGTGCTGTATCGCTCTGCAATTCGACGGCGCCTTGAGACCCAACCCCATCTTTGGCTGTTTCAGCAGGCCGTCGACGATCTGCTCGTCATTGGCGATCGTGTGCAGGGTGTGGTGACGCAAGCGGGCGTCGAATTCCATGCGCGCGCCGTGGTGCTGACCGCCGGCACGTTCCTGGACGGCAAGATTCATGTCGGGCTGGCGAACCATTCGGCCGGCCGCGCGGGCGACCCTTCGGCCGTGACGCTGTCGGCGCGCTTGAAAGAGCTGAAACTGCCGCAGGGGCGACTCAAGACCGGAACGCCGCCGCGACTTGATGGACGCACGATCGACTTCTCCCGTTGTGCGGAGCAGCCGGGTGACGGCATGCCGGGTGGGACGATGACCGCCATGCCGGTGTTCAGCTTCATGGGACACGCGCGCATGCACCCGAGTCAGCTGCCATGCTGGATCACTCAGACGAATGCGCGGACGCACGAGATCATCCGCAGCGGTTTCGACCGCAGCCCGATGTTCACCGGCAAGATCGAAGGGGTGGGGCCGCGCTACTGTCCGAGCGTCGAAGACAAGGTGAACCGCTTTGCAGACAAGGACAGTCACCAGATATTTCTGGAACCCGAGGGACTTGGCACGCACGAGTTCTACCCCAACGGCATCAGCACCAGCCTGCCGTTCGATGTGCAATATGCGTTGGTGCGCTCGATCCAGGGTCTGGAAGACGCGCATATCACGCGTCCCGGCTACGCGATCGAGTACGACTTTTTCGATCCGCGCAGCCTGAAATCGAGCTTCGAGACGAAGTCGATCCAGGGCCTGTTCTTCGCCGGTCAGATCAATGGCACCACGGGGTATGAAGAAGCGGCAGCGCAAGGATTGCACGCAGGCATCAACGCAGCGCTGCAGGGGCGGGGCGAGCAAGCCTGGGTGCCGAAGCGGGACCAAGCGTATCTCGGGGTGCTGGTTGATGATCTGGTAACGCAGGGCGTGACCGAGCCGTACCGCATGTTCACGAGCCGGGCGGAATTTCGGCTGCAGCTTCGTGAGGACAATGCCGATGCACGATTGACGGAGCAAGGTCGGCACCTCGGGCTGATCGACGACGTGCGGTGGGACGCCTTCAATCGAAAACGTGACGCTGTTTCACGTGAAACAGCGCGCCTCGCATCCATTTGGATCTCGCCAAAAAATGTTGATGGCGAGCGTGTGGAGAGGGTGCTGGGGCGTTCAATTGAGCGTGAGTACAGCTTGGGCGAACTGCTGCGTCGGCCATCCGTCGGCTACGAGGCATTGCTAACACTCATGCCGGAGGCAGCCGCTGCCAGCGATGCTGTTTCACGTGAAACACTCGGCGATTTGTACCCCGCGGTTGTCGAGCAGCTCGAGATTGCGGCGAAGTATTCGGGCTATGTGCAGCGTCAAAACGACGAAGTCGCACGCGCGACCCGATTCGATGAACTCGCGCTGCCGACCGCTTTCGACTATTCCCAAGTTGCATCGATCAGCTATGAGGCACGACAGACGCTCCAGAAGCATCAGCCACAGACCATCGGGCAAGCCGCGCGAATCCCGGGTGTGACGCCGGCCACTATCTCTCTGCTGCTGGTGCACTTGCGGCGGCGTGGCGGGCTGTCTTTATTCGGCGCGGCGCATTCAATCGGCGCTGGAGCGCATACGGAAGCAGTCGGTCAAGATGGCTGATTCGGAAGCCGCGTTGCAGAGTGCAGCGCGGGTATTGCAGCTGTCCCTCAATGAAACGGTGACTCAACGGCTGCTGGCCTATCTCGCGCTGCTGCGGAAGTGGAACCGGGTCTACAACCTTACCGCCGTGCGTGACGAGAATGCCATGCTTTCGCATCACCTGTTCGACTGTATGGGGGTGGTGCAACCGGTACGTCAAAAGCTTGCGCTAAATCCTGATCAGATCAATCCAGCGATGTCGGTTTCGGTACTTGACGTCGGAGCAGGCGCTGGATTGCCGGGCGTGGTGTTGGCCATCTGTGAGCCACGGCTGCAGGTCTGCTGCATCGATGCCGTCGAGAAAAAGACGGCATTTTTGCGCCAGTTGATCGGGGAACTCCAGCTACCGAATTTGCAGGTGATCCACGGCAGGGTGGAGCAACTGCATGAGTCGCAGCCAGCAGCGAAATTTGCGCTTGTCACAGCCAGGGCGTTCTCGTCGCTCGCGCAGCTCGTTCGTCTCACGACGCCACTGCTCGCAGACGGCGGCTGCTGGATGGCAATGAAAGCCCGGAATATCGACGTGGAAATCCGCGAACTGCCGACTGCCGTCGAGGTGTTCCACGTGGAACAACTCCAGATCCCGATGTTGGAGGCCGCACGTTGCCTGGTTTGGATGAGGCCGAGAGGCCAGGCGGTTTGATCGGGTCCATGAATCGGCCGCGTAAACTCCCCGCAACATCCGAACCGCTGCTCCCATGAAGTTACCGCTGCCATCGCCACCGCCTAACGCGCTTATGAGAAAGCGCACTCGATGACGCGAATTTTTTGTGTCGCCAACCAAAAAGGCGGGGTCGGCAAGACCACCACGGCGGTCAACTTGGCGGCCGGCCTCGCCAAGCTCGGCAAGCGGGTGCTGCTGATCGACCTCGACCCGCAAGGCAACGCGACCATGGGTTCCGGCATCGACAAGCGTGCCCTTGAGACGTCGATCTACGACGTGTTGCTCGAATCGTGCACGCTGACCCAGGCTCGACTGCGGAGCGAGGCCGGGGGCTACGACGTGGTCGGTGCGAATCGCGATCTCGCGGGCGCCGAGTTGGAGCTGGTGGATGTTCCACGCCGCGAGGCGCGCCTGCGGGTTGCTGTGCGCGCGGAGACCCGTGACGACGACTTCGTGCTGATCGACTGCCCGCCTGCCCTTTCGCTGCTCACGCTCAACGGGTTGTGTTCGGCGCATGGGGTGATCGTGCCGATGCAGTGCGAATACTTCGCGCTCGAAGGCCTGACCGATCTGGTCAACACGATCAAGCAGGTGCATGCGCGCATGAATCCCGACTTGAAGCTGATCGGCTTGCTGCGCATCATGTTCGATCCGCGCATCACGCTGCAACAGCAAGTCAGCGAACAACTCAAGACGCACTTCGGCAACAAGGTGTTCGACACCGTGATCCCACGCAACGTGCGGCTGGCCGAAGCGCCGAGCTACGGGCTGCCGGGTGTGATCTTCGACCCTTCCGCGAAGGGCAGTCAGTCTTTCCTGACTTTCTCACAGGAATTGATCGATCGTGGTGACCTGCTATGAATCGTTTGCTTTCTTTTTGATAGCGTACAGTTTGCGCTGACACACCCACGACGAACCGGATCCGGATGGTTACGACAAAGAAATCGAAAGGCCTCGGCCGCGGTCTGGAAGCATTGCTCGGTCCGCGCTCGCAGCAGCCGTTTCTCCCCGATGAGCAACTGACCGCCGCCGCTGGTGCACCGAGCATGTTGCCGCTCGACCAGATGGTTGCAGGCGTCTACCAGCCGCGCACCCGGATGGACGAGGGCGCGTTGTACGAGCTTGCCGAGAGCATCAAAGCCCAAGGCGTGCTGCAGCCTGTGCTGGTGCGCCAGTTGGCCGACGGCGAGCACCGAGGCAAGTACGAAATCATCGCGGGCGAACGCCGTTTTCGGGCTGCGGGGCTAGCCGGTCTTGCCGAGATTCCAGTGCTGGTGCGCAGCGTCTCGAACGAGGACGCCGCCGCGATGGCGTTGATCGAAAACATTCAGCGCGAAGAGTTGAACCCGCTCGAGCAGGCGCAGGGCCTGCACCGGCTCGTGACCGAATTCGGCCACACGCACGAGCAGGCCGCGCAAGCGGTCGGCCGGTCGCGCAGCGCCACCAGCAACCTGCTGCGTCTGCTGCAGTTGACGGAAGCCGTGCAGACCATGCTGATGGCCGGCGATCTGGACATGGGACACGCGCGTGCATTGCTCGGCCTGAAACAGGCGCAGCAAATCATTGCGGCAAATCAGATCGCTGCCAAGAACATGACGGTGCGTGAAGCCGAAAGTCTGGTCAAGAAGCTGGGCGCCGGGCTCGAACCCAAGTCACCCTCGAAGTCCGAACACGACAAGCCTCACGATCTGAAGCGGATCGAAGAGGAGCTGTCCGACCTGCTGGCCGCCGACGTTCAGATCCGCCTCAAGAAGCGCGTCAAGCGCGGTGGACGCATGCAGGAGACGGGCGAAATCGCGATCCGGTTCGGCTCGATCGACGATCTCAATGGGCTGATTGAAAGGCTGTCGCCCGGCGTGACGCGCTGATGGTCCGATGCTGCGCAGGTCCCCGCTGCCGCCAGCACAGTTGACTCCACTGGCCATCCAGCTGCGGCGCAAAGTCAGAGCGCAGCCAGCGCCAACCTGCCGATCGAGCGAAGCCAGACGAGGAATCAACGAGTTTGAATCGAAGCCTCCAGGTCACGCAGACGAGGCACCCATGAAAAAACCTCCCGCAGGAGGTTTTTTTGGTGATCGGCGAAAGCCGGCCCTACTGGCCGACCTTCAACACACCGCCGCGACCCAAGCCGCCTTTGACTTCCTGCGCCTTGTAGTTGCGCAGCGAAACCACCATGCTGTTGTAAGCATCGACGAAAGCCGCCACCGTGGCCTTGCCCTCGGGCGTGCGTGAGAAACCGCCCAAGCCTACCGCCGCGCCGCCCCCGAATGCGCCCAAAGCGGCACCGTAGTTGGTTGCGGTCGCGTTGCCTTCGGAGATTCCAATCTGCACCGACGAACGGATGTCGAACAGACTCAGTGTGACGACCGATGATTTGCTCTCCAGCGAACCGGCCACGGCACCGAGGCCGCGACCGAGGCGTCCGCCCAACAGGCCGCCCAAACCACCCGCGACTTTGCCGGTCGGATCGTTGTCCACGATGATGGCAGGCTCCAAGAAATAGTCAGCCGCCACACGCTGGCCCTTTTGCTGGTTGGAGCCGGCCCTGAACTCGCCCGAATTGCGCTGCTTGTCGGTGATGGCGGAGATCCGGCTGTCCGTGCGGGAGTTGCCGATGGCGGTGATCACGAAGCAGTTGGATTGCTGCACGGCAAGGCGCAGCAACGGCTCGATCGACGTGACCTGGGTCGCCGCTCCGAAGCTCGCGTACCACTCCTTGCCGCGCCCATCGTCCACCGCGATCGTGCCCAGGGGCGCGGGGCAGCGTTCCAGGCTTGAATTGGCGTTGGCACTGGCGCCGCCGGCCGCGCTGCCCGTGGCGGCTGTCGGACTGGTGCCCGTACTGAGCATTCCGCCGCCGCCAGGCATTCCGGCGCAGCCGGCCAGTACCAGGCCACAGGTCAAGGCGCTCCAACGCAAGGGGGCAGGAATGAAGTGCATAACGGACTTTCGTCGAGAAATGATTGATGATTGAGATGAATCAGCGGTAATACCAGCCGGAAGGTCCCCAAGTCCAATAATAGGGATAACCGCTGTGCCAGTAACCGTACCAAGCCGCACGGCGCAGGTTCACCCATTCGCGGTATTCGTCCTGGTTCCTCTGCTTGGCGGCGCTGGCTTCACGCAACAGTCTGGCCGATGGCTTGTCGCCACGGCCTGCGGCCATCGACAACCATTTTTCGGCTTCCTGCGGATCCGAGCCCATCTCCTCCAGGCCCATCAGATAAAAGCGGCCCAGCGCGGCCTGCGCTTGCAGATTGCCGCGCTCACCAGCGCGGCGCATCCACTGAATGGCCTGATAGCTGTTTTGCGTCACGCCGTCGCCCCGGAAAAAGCGCAAGCCCAGGTCGTAGGCGGCGCGCGGGTCTTTTTCAGCCAGCGCCGTCAGCGCCGCGATCCGGCGCGTTTCTTCCGGATGATCGTCCTGCGTCGCATCGAAAGTCGCACTGTGGCGCGGTCGATCCGAGCAGCCACCGTCGTCGCAGATACGGACCGTGGCAGGCCGATCGGGTGCGGAAGCCGGAGTCTGCACGCACGCGGCGAGTGTGGACGCCAGCAGGGCAACGCTGTAGCGATTCATGAACATGCCTGAAAGCCCATGCGACTGCAACTGTGTGTCAAAAATCACGAGAACCCAGACAACAACGAGCGGTGAGCCGCCGAACGACGGGGCAGCCGACCGTCCGTCTCAGATCGCGAAAATCTTCCCCGGATTCATGATGTTGTCCGGGTCCAGCGCGCGCTTGATCGTGCGCATCATCTCGACCGCGCCGCTGCCGGCCTCGGTCACCAGGAAATCCATTTTGTGCAGTCCGATGCCGTGTTCGCCGGTGCAGGTGCCCTCCAGGCTCAGCGCACGGGAAACAAGCCGATGATTCAGCCCTTCCGCGGTCGCACGCTCATCAGCCGAATCCGGGTCGAGCAGATAGCCGAAGTGGAAGTTGCCGTCGCCCACGTGGCCGACCAGGAAGTACGGAATGCCGCTGGCTTCGACTTCCGCGACCGAGTCGAGCAGGCAGTCGGCCAGCCGTGAGATCGGCACGCAGGTGTCGGTCGAGATGACTTTGCAGCCGGGCCGCGACTGCACCGCGGCGAAGTAGGTGTTGTGCCGCGCCGTCCACAGCCGTGTGCGCTCCTCCGGCGTCTCGGCCCACTCGAACGCATTGCCATCGTGTTCGGCGGCGATTTCCTGCACGGTGGCCGCCTGCTCTTTGACGCTGCTCGGCGAGCCGTGAAACTCCATCAACAGCAGTGGCTCGGGACGCAAG
The DNA here is from genome assembly GCA_963761295.1 of uncultured beta proteobacterium. Taxonomy (GTDB): domain Bacteria; phylum Pseudomonadota; class Gammaproteobacteria; order Burkholderiales; family Burkholderiaceae_C; genus JBBPYC01. The sequence continues at coordinate 29,772 of CAVXGG010000015.1, read as the reverse complement.
CTGAGCTTCGAGTGCGCGTTCACCATGCGCACCGTGTTGTGGTCCAGCAGTTCGACGCGCGCGATCGGCACACCCATCTGGATGATTTGAATCGTCGTGCGTACGGCCGCTTCGATGCTCGGAAACGAGCAGATCGCGGCCGAGACCGCTTCGGGCAACGGATAGATCCTGAGTGTGACTTCCGTGATGATGCCGAGCGTGCCTTCGCTGCCGACCATCAACCGCGTCAGGTCGTAGCCGGCGCTCGATTTCTTCGCGCGAGAGCCGGTGCGGATGATCTCACCCGACGCCGTCACGACTTCGAGCGCCAGCACGTTCTCGCGCATGGTGCCGTAACGCACCGCGTTGGTTCCGCTTGCGCGCGTCGCGCACATGCCGCCGAGCGAGGCATCGGCACCCGGATCGATCGGGAAGAACAGGCCGGTGCTCTTGATCTCCTCGTTGAGCGCCTTGCGCGTGACGCCGGGCTGCAGCGTGACGGTCAGGTCGTCGGCGTCGACCGACAGCACACGGCTCATGCGCGCCACGTCGATGCTGATGCCGCCTTGCACCGCGAGCAGATGGCCTTCGAGCGACGAGCCGGCACCGAAAGGAATCACCGGCACCTTGTACTTCGCCGCGAGCTTGACCGCGTCCGCCACGTCCTGCGTGCTTTCCGCGAACACCACGGCAGCCGGCGGTGGCACATCGAACGACGACTCGTCGCGGCCGTGTTGCTCACGCACCGCCTGCGCGGTCGAGCAGCGTTCGGCGAACCGGCCTTTCAACGCATCAAGCAGCGCCTGTGGCACGGCACGTTGATTGACTTCGGGCAGCAGATGCGTGGGGCGGGTGGGTGCGTTCATGGGGCCGATACAACGAAGGAGATGTGGCGTCGAACCGTCGCGCGGTGCCGGCGCCGAGCAGGCACCCGATCGCTCGACGAAGCAGGCCGATCAGTTTAAGCCGCAGAGACGAAAACGGCAAAGGCTGCGGGTGCTGCCTGGCGCTGACAAGGTTTGGCCCGGTTCCGGTGCCTGCGGACACCCTTTGGCCGCCCTGCTGAGGGTCACGCCGCTGGCGCACCGCTCCAAGCAAGTGCTTCTCATAAGATACCCGGTTGCTTCAGGCAGCTGCGGCTGCCGACAATCCCGCCCCCTTTCTCTTTCGCACCGCAAAAGAACCATGACCCAACGCAAGCGCTACCACGGCCTCGACGTGGACACCCGGCTGGCCCGCTTCATCGACGACGAGATGCTGCCTGCAATCGGCGTGGCGCCCGACACTTTCTGGCGCGGCTTCGACGCAGATCACCCATGATCTGGCACCGAAAAACCTCGCGCTGCTGGCCGAGCGCGACCGCCTGCAAACCGAACTCGACGACTGGCACCGCGCGCATCCCGGTCCGTTGAAAAGCGATGAGGAAACCGCGAGCTACCGCCGGCATCTCGAATCGATCGGCTACCTGGTGCCGGAGCCTGCCGACGTGGCCGCCACCACCGCCAACGTGGACGACGAGCTCGCGCTGCAGGCCGGCCCGCAGCTCGTGGTGCCGATCCTGAACGCGCGCTATGCGCTGAATGCGGCGAATGCGCGCTGGGGTTCGCTGTACGACGCGCTCTACGGCACCGATGCCATTCAAGAAGCCAACGGCGCCGAGCGCACGAGCGACGGCAGCTACAACCCCGTGCGCGGTGCGCTGCGTCATCGACTACGCGCGCAAGTTTCTGGACTCGGTCGCGCCGCTTGCAAACGGCTCGCACGTCGAAGCCACGAAGTACCAGGTCGAGCACGGCAAGCTGATCGTCGCGCTGAAAGGCGGCGGAACCGCACAACTGGCCGAACCGGCCGCGTTCGTCGGCTATCAGGGCAAGGCGGACGCGCCGTCGTCCGTCCTGCTGCGTCACAACGGGCTGCATATCGACATCGTGATCGACTACGCGACGCCGATCGGTGCAAGCGATACCGCCGGGGTGTCGGACGTGGTGCTCGAGGCCGCGCTTGTCCACCATTCTCGATCTGGAAGACTCGATCGCCGCGGTGGACGCCGAAGACAAGACGCTGGCCTATCGCAACTGGCTCGGCATTCAGCAAGGCACGTTGAGCGAATCGGTCAGCAAGGGCGGCAAAACCTTCACGCGTGAACTGAACCCGGACCGCATCTACACCGCGCCCGACGGCAGCGGCGAAGTGCGCCTGCATGGTCGCTCGCTGATGTTCCTGCGCAATGTCGGCCACCTGATGACGAATCCGGCGATTCATTACGACGGGGACAAGGAGATCCCCGAAGGCATCATGGACGCGGTGATCTCGACTGCGATCGCGACCATCGACGTGAACGGCAAAGGCAAGGAGGGCTTGCGCAATTCCCGCAAAGGCTCGGTCTACATCGTGAAGCCGAAGATGCACGGGCCGAAGGAAGTCGCGTTCGCGGTCGAGCTGTTCGCGCGCGTCGAGAAGACTGCTCGGCCTGCCCGAGAACACGGTCAAGCTCGGCATCATGGATGAGGAGCGCCGCACCAGCGTGAACCTGCGCGCCTGCATCAATGCCGCCAAAGCACGCGTCGCTTTCATCAACACCGGCTTTCTGGACCGTACCGGCGACGAGATGCACACCGCGATGCAGGGCGGCCCGATGATCCGCAAGGGCGCGATGAAAGCCAGCAAGTGGATCGCCGCCTATGAGCGCAACAACGTGCTGGTCGGCCTGACGTGCGGCCTGCGCGGCCGCGCCGCAGATCGGCAAAGGCATGTGGGCGATGCCGGACCTGATGGCGTCCATGTTGAAAGAAAAGATCGCGCAGCCCAAAGCCGGCGCCAACACCGCCTGGGTGCCGAGCCCGACCGCCGCCACCCTGCACGCGTTGCACTACCACCAGGTCAATGTGGCCGACGTGCAGAAGGAACTGGAGCAGACCGACAGCAAGTCGACCCGCGAACAGATCCTGCACGACCTGCTGCAATTTCCCGTGGTGGCAAAACCGGACTGGTCGGTGGAACACATCCAGCAGGAGATCGACAACAACGCCCAGGGCATCCTCGGCTACGTGGTGCGCTGGATCGACGCAGGCATCGGCTGCTCCAAGGTGCCCGACATCCACAACGTCGGCCTGATGGAAGACCGCGCGACGCTGCGCATCTCCAGCCAGCACATCGCGAACTGGCTGCTGCACGGCATCGTGACCAAAGCGCAGGTCGACGAAACGTTCCAGCGCATGGCCGCGGTGGTCGACCAGCAGAACGCGGGCGACTCGACCTATCGGCCGATGGCCGGGCACTTTGATACGTCGGCGGCTTATCAGGCCGCGCTGGACCTGGTGTTCAAAGGGCTGGAGCAGCCGAGCGGCTACACCGAGCCGTTGCTGCATGCGTGGCGGTTGAAGGTGAAGGGTGAGTAGGCGATTGCGACGCGGTTGCCGACGCGCGCTGGCATAGCTGGCGGAAACCGCTGACCACCACCATCGAGTCATGCTGGCCGTCCAGCATCTGGATAACGCCCGTTCGCAGCGCGTGCTCTGACTGTTGGAAGAATTGGGCCTGACGCACCAGGTCGTGCGTTATCGGTGGAGACACGGATCGAGCGATATGGCGGTGGTCGGCTCGCTCCGCCCCTGGGCACGCCCGAACATCTGCGCGATCGCTATTGGCTGCATTTCGCCGAAGGCACGGCGATGCCGCCGTTGCTGTTGAAGCTCGAGTTCGACCGCGTCGCAGCGGCAAAGATGCCGTTTTTCATCAAGCCGGTGGTGCGCGGCGTCGCGGCCGAGGTGTGCGCTGCGTTCATCGATCCGAATCTGCGCGCGCGGCTTGATTTCATGAAAAGCGGGCTTGCACGGCGCCAATGGTTCGCCGGCGCCGATGTCAGCGGGTGCCGACGTGCCGATGGGCTTCGCGGTGGAGGCGGTTGCAATACGCGGCGGGCTCGATGCCGCCCGGCCGCAGCCGACGGGCAGGCTGTGGCCCGCATCCATGCCCCAGCGGCCTGCCGGCGCGCCATCGAGCACGGCGGTCCGTACGAACTTCTGCGCTGACGTGCCGCTTGGTGCCAGCCGGGCGCGCAATACACGGCTTGAATCCAACTGCGCCCGCATCGCGTATAAGTGGAGGGCGAGCGCTTCCTGTTGCGCTTTTCGTGCGGTGGGCGGAATCCACAGCATGCTCTTCTTTGAATAACAACTTCCATTTTTTCTGGAGAATTCCCCGATGAAGAAACTTCTTATTGCAGCCAGCGTCGCTACCTTGCTGAGCGCCTGCTCCAACATGGGCATGGGCGACAAGGACAAGATGGACATGCACAAAGGCATGGACCACAGCAAGATGTCCATGGACAAGGACAAGATGGGGATGGCCACGGGCAAGGAGTCGGTCGTGATGGTCGGCGGCGCGCCGATGTACCCGACCAAGGACATCGTCGACAACGCGGTGAACTCGAAAGACCACACCACGCTGGTCGCCGCCGTGAAAGCCGCCGGCCTGGTCGAAACGCTCAAGGGCGCTGGCCCGTTCACCGTGTTCGCACCGACCAACGCCGCGTTCGACGCAGCTGCCGGCCGGCACCGTGGACACGCTGCTGAAGCCGCAGAACAAGCCGATGCTCGCCAAGATCCTGACCGCGCACGTCGTGCCGGGCCGGCTGGACGCCGCCGCATTGCAAAAGCAGGTGATGGCCGGCGGTGGCCGCACGTCGCTCAAGACCGCCAGCGGCGACACGCTGGTGGTCTCGATGCGCGGCGACGACGTGATCGTGACGGACGAGAAGGGCGGCTCGGCCAAGGTGACGGTCGCCAACGTGTACCAGAGCAACGGCGTGATCCATGTGGTCGACAAGGTGCTGGTGCCGAACTGATCGGCGACTCGGTCGGGTCGAGCACCCAGCCGATGCCTTGCTGCGGCAGGGCGATTCGGTCGATGTGCAGGCGGATTGCAAGCCGAGTCGATCGTGTGCACCCGTTGTCTGATTGATCGGTGAGCTGAACCGTTCGCCGAATCCAAAGGCCCGTGGCCATCCCGTCGAACGGATGGCCACGGGCCTTTCCTTTTGGGCGCGATCGTGCGACTGGCCGTCGCTGGCCGCGCCGCCGCACGTTCCTCGTTCGCCACCACGAGCGGCGCGAGACCCGCCGCATTCGGCGTGTTCGGCGTCGGCACCATGCTGGGTTCTTCCGCCGCTGCCCTGCTCGCATGCGTGGCGCTGGCGCTGGCCATCGCGTGCTGCGCCGCCCGATGCGTTGCGGCTGCGCGTCCCCGCCTTGCGGCCCCCGCGCCGCGATCTCGGCCGTGAGCCGGAACGCCCACCACAGCGCAAGCGAGCCGAAGATCGCCGAACCCAGCGCCTGCCCCGCCAGCACACCGATCGGCCCGTACCGCGCGCCGTACCAGGCGAACGGGATCGTGCCGAGCGTGGCGCGCGCCCAGTTGAACGCGGTGGACAGCAGCGGCCGCCCCAGGTTGTTGAACGCCGTGTTCGCCACGAACAGCGCACCGACGAACAGGAAGCTGCCCGCGATCCAGCTGCAGAACGCGCGGATCAGTGCCTCGGCCGGTCCTTCGGCCGAGAACGCCGCCACCAGCAGGCCCTGCGCCAGCGCCAGCACGCCCCAGGCGATGCCGACCGCAATCGACCATGAACTTGAGCGACGCCCACAGCGCCTCGCGCACGCGGCCGTATTCGCGCGCGCCGAGGTTCTGCGCAAAGATCGGCCCGATCGCGCCCGACAGCGCAAAGATCAGCCCGAACGCGACCGGCGTCACCCGGTCGATCGTCGCCTGGCCCGCCACCGCCGCCGCACCGAACTGCGCAATCGCATGCGTGACGAAGCCGACCGCCACCGGCGTCGCGAGGTTCGTCAGCACCGCCGGCGCCGCCACCGCGCTCAGCCGCCGCGCATGCGCGCCGAGCTGCGCGCGCTCGAACCGGCCGAGCAGCGGTGCTTGAACACCACGCCGTACAGGCCGACCCCCATCAGCACCACGCGCGCCGCCACCGCGACGATCGCCGCGCCGTCGAGCCGCAAGTCGAGCACGAAGATGAACACCGGATCCAGCACCAGCGTGAAGATCGCCGCGCCCAGCGTCACGTTCATCGCCGCACGCGCATCGCCGACCGAGCGCAGCAACGCGCTGCACGCCATGCCGACGCCCAGCAGCGGCATCGAGTGCACGGTGATCGACAGATAGCGCTCGGCGAGCCGCTCGGTCTCGCCGGTGGCGCCGAGCGCGGGCAGGATCAGATGCAGAAACGGCATCGTGCCGCTGCCGAGCACGGTGCAGATCACGGCCATCAACAGCAGGCTCGAAGTGGCCAGCACGCTTCGCTTCCGCCATGCGCCCGCTGCCGATGGTGCGCGAGACCACCGCCGTGATGCCGATCGTCAAGCCGACCGCGATCGACACATGAAAGAACGCGACCACGCCCGCAAAGCCGACCGCCGCGCGCGATCGCCTTCTCCCCGAGCCGTGAGATGTAGAACAGGTTGATCAGATCGACCGCGAACACCGACACCAGCCCGATCGCGCCGGTCGCGGCCATCACGAACACGTGGCGCAGCAGCGAGCCGGTGACGAAGCGGGCCGTGCGGCGGTGGCGACGGCGGTTAGCATTTGTCATGAGCCGGGCGATTGTGCGCGCCCGCTCCTGCGAGACTGCCACCCCTCGCAAGCGAAAGAAAGCCGACCCATGCCAGCCAAGAATGCGTTCTACGCCCAGTCCGGCGGCGTCACCGCCGTGATCAATTCGTCCGCCTGCGGCGTGATCGAGACCGCGCGCAGCACACCGACCGGATCGGCACCGTGTATGCGGGCAGGAACGGCATCATCGGCGCGCTGACCGAGGAGTTGATCGACACCGTCGCAGAATCGGCCGAGGCGATCGCCGCGCTGCGACACACGCCGTCGGGCGCGTTCGGCTCGTGCCGCTACAAGCTCAAGTCGCTCGAGAAAAACCGGCGCGAATACGAGCGCCTGATCGAGGTCTTCAAAGCGCACGACATCGGCTACTTTCTTCTACAACGGCGGCGGCGATTCGGCCGACACCTGCTTCAAGGTCAGCCAGTTGTCGCAGGCGATGGGCTACCCGTTGCAGGCGATCCACGTGCCCAAGACGATCGACAACGATCTGCCGCTGACCGACTGCTGCCCTGGCTTCGGCTCGGTCGCCAAGTACGTCGCGGTGTCGGTGCTCGAAGCGTCGTTCGACGTGCGCTCGATGGCCGCCACATCGACCAAGGTGTTCGTGCTCGAAGTGATGGGCCGGCACGCGGGCTGGATCGCGGCGGCGGGCGGGCTGGCCGAATCGCACGGCATTCCGGTCGTGATCCTGTTTCCGGAAATCGAATTCGACGAGAGGAAATTCATCGCGCAGGTGGACGCGAAAGTGAAGCAGCACGGCTACTGCAGCGTGGTCGTCTCCGAAGGCTGCCATCACCCCGACGGCACGTTCCTGGCCGAGCAGGGCACGCGCGACGCGTTCGGCCACGCGCAGCTCGGCGGCGCGGCGCCGGTGGTCGCGCAGATGATCAAGCGAGCCGCTCGGCCACAAGTTCCATTGGGCGGTCGCCGACTACCTGCAGCGCGCCGCGCGGCACATCGCGTCCGCGACCGATGAGCAGCAGGCTTACGCGCTGGGCGTGCGCGCGGTCGAACTCGCGCTCGAAGGCGCGAACGCCGTGATGCCCGCGATCGAGCGGACCGCAGACGCGCCGTATCGCGTGGCGCATCGGCAGCGCGCCGCTGGACAAGGTGGCGAACGTCGAGAAGACGATGCCGCGCGACTTCATCAGCGCGGATCCGGCTTCGGCATCACCGACGCATGCCGCCGGTATCTGTCGCCGCTGATCCAGGGCGAGAACCCGCCGCCGTATGGCGAAGACGGGCTGCCGCGCTATGCGACGCTGACGAATGCGCTGGTCGCGAAGAAGCTGGCCGCGTTCGAACTCGCCTGAGTACGCCCCAGCAGTGATGCTACATAAAAAGTAGCGAAGTGCAGGGGGTGTCTGCGTCTTCGCCCGATTCAGCTATGAAAGTTTCAGATGAAGAAGTCCACCTTGCCGTCGTCCAGGTCATAGCGCGCGCCGACAACCTTCAGCTTGCCCGACTTGATCGGCTCCATCAGCATCGGCTCCGAATTGCGCAGCCGCATCACCACGCGGCGCACGTTCTCGCGCACCGCGGCGTCGAGCAGGTCTTCGTCGTTCGCGCTGACGCCTTGCGTAGCCGCCGCCATCAGCGCGGCCGGCAGGATCGGCTGGATCATCTGGCCGATGCTGCCCGGATAGGTCGCGTTCTTCTTCACCACCTGCACCGCCGCGTCGACCGCGCCGCAACGCTCGTGGCCGAGCACGACGAGCAACGGCGCGCCGAGCACCGCGACGCCGTATTCGATGCTGCCGAGCGCGACGGTATCGACCGTATTGCCCGCGTTCCGCACGATGAACAGCTCGCCCAGGCCGGCGCCGAACAGCACCTCGGGCGGCACCCGGCTGTCCGAGCAGCCGACGAGCACCGCGAACGGCGTCTGGCCGCGCGCGATTTCGAGCCGCCGACTGGTTGTCCTTCAACGGCGTGTCCGAGCCCTTTTCGGCCAGAAAGTCGTCGTTGCCCTGCTTGAGCTTTGCCAATGCCTCGTCGGGCGACAGGCTCGACTTCTTGCCGTCGGCCGCGAAAGACGCCGCGGGCACGCCGAGCAATGCGGCCAGCCCGAGCGTGCCGCCACAGGCGGTGCGCAGCAGCGCGCGGCGCGAATGGCTGTGCTCCTGCTGGATGGTTGAGTGTGGTCATGTTTCGATAGTCTCCGGGTTTGAATGGTTGATTGCGGCTGCGGCTGCGGCAGCGAATCACCGCAGGGCCCGCGTGCGCGCGCAGCAAGTCGGTTCCGGCCCGTCGCACGCACGGACCATTATTCGACAATCGCCCGACTTCGTCCGCTCCTTGTTCGTCCGGTCCGCCGCGTCCTGCCCCATGCCATCCGCTCTGTCGTCTTCCTCCTCACCCTCGACGCCTGCACCCGGGCTGGCCGGGCCCGCACGCGGCGCGTTGCTGTACCGCGAAGTCAAGAAGCAGCTGATCGCCGATATCCGATCGGGCCGCACCCCGCCCGGCGCTGCGCTGCCGAACGAAAAAGAACTCGCCGAGCGCTTTCAGGTCTCGATCGGCACCTTGCGCCGCGCGGTCGAAGAACTGGTCGCCGACCACATCCTGGTGCGCCAGCAAGGCCGCGGCACGTTCGTCGGCAAACTCGACGAGGCGCGCTTCATGTACCAGTTCTTCAAGATCGAGCCGCGCGAAGGCGCGCGCGAATTCCCGGTGCTGCAGTTGCACGCGTTCGCGCGGGCGCGCGCCACGCCGCAAGAAGCCGATGCGCTCGCGTTGCCCAATGCAGCCAGCGTGCTGCGCATCGACAACGTGCTGAGCCTGCGCGGCCGCCCAGTCATCCACGACCGCATCACGCTGGCGGCTACGCACGTTTCCCGGCCTCACGCGCGCGCAGTTCGAGCGGCGCCCGGGCACCATCTACGAGCTGTACCAGGCCGCGTTCGGCATCACCGTGATCGGCGCCGACGAGCGCGTGCGGGCCGAGCGCGTGACGCCGGCCAGCGCCGCGCTTGCTGGGCCTCGCTCGCGGGCACGCCGGTGCTGCGCATCGAACGCGTCGCGTTCACGTTCGATCAAAAACCGGCGGAGTTGCGGATCTCGGTCGTGAACACCGAAGACGTCGACTACGTCTCGCGCATGCGGCAGCAGGTTTGAAGCGGGCGGGCGTCGCTGCAGTCTGGTTGCTGAACAGCCCGGGCCCGCAGCTCGCGACCAACCTCACGCAGACGCTTGGGTGCCGACGAATCTGTCGGGAGCGGTCTGTGCCCGCCTCCGATCGCACGGCCGCGACTCGCCCCGCTCGAGCGCTTTGCAATCGATGTGCGGGTTGCGCCGCGCGCATCCGATGCGGTGCAGACTCAATCCGGCGTGGCGGCCCGGTCGAAGCACGCACCACCAGTTCGACGTCGATCGTGCTGTTCGGCGCCACCGCCGCGCCGCTGCAGCGCAGCCACCAGCCGATCCGCGGCCAGGGCCCACATATGCTCGGTCGGCACCTGCACGGTGGTCAGCGCGGGCTGCAGATGGCGCGCCAGTTCCAGATCGTCGAAGCCGACGATCGACAGGTCTCGCGGCACGTCGCAGGCCGATCGACTGTGCCTCCAGCAATGCGCCGAACGCGAGCACGTCGTTGCCGCAGATCAGCGCGGTGGGCGCGGGCGTGTGCGCCAGCAGTTCACGCAGGCCGGTGCGGGCTTCGGCCAGGCTGTAGCGGCGCTCCACCAGTCGCTCGGGCGCCAATGTCAGGCCGGCGGCGGCGAGCGCATCGCGCACGCCGGCCACGCGCTGCGTGGCGCGGTCGTTGTCGCGCGTGGTGCCGGCCAGCATCGCGATGCGGCGGTGGCCCAGATCCAGCAGATAACGCACCACCTGCCGCGTGGCGGCCGCGTTGTCGAAGCCGACGCTGATCGACTGGCCGCTCGCGTCCAGCGTCATCACGTGCACGCAGCGGCACGCGCCGCAGCCGCAGAAAGCGCAGCAGTTCGGGCGACTGGCTATGACCGCACAGCGCGAGCCCGTCGGCGCCGCGCGTGACGAGGTTGATCGCCTGGCGCATTTCCTCCTCGGGCGTCGTAGCCGCTGGTGGCCAGCAGCAATTGCACGTCGGACGCGGCCAGTCGGCGCTGCAGTGCCTCGATCGCGGTGCGCGAAGATCGCGTTGTCGATGGTCGGAAACACCGCGCCCACGGTGCCGGAGCGTTTCAGCATCAGCGCGCGCGCACCCGCATGCGGCAGGTAGCCCAGCTGGCCACCGCGCGCGCCGACCTGGCTGCGCAACGGATCGCTCACCAGCGTCCGGCCGGTTCAGCACGCGCGACACGGTGGCGGTCGACACCCCGGCGCGGCGGGCCACGTCGGCCAAGGTGGGGTGTCGGACTGTCGGGATCGGTCATGAGGTGAGTTCAAACAGGCGGTGGAGCATGAGCGGCAGCACAGTGGTTTGCAACCGCAGCTTTTCGCGCCAGCACCGATTTGTATGCAAGCTTGCAGGCAGTCATGCCGCGTCACTTTGGGACCCTGTCATTTTCAACGCCGGTTCGCAGGGTATCCCCCTATGCTTTTGACCGCACGTCATGCAGTTGACCATTCGCGATGACGGCATGCCCAAAATGAAAGCGCTTACAAATCGACCGATCTGCGGAGACTTCCACTTGGTTCAGCGCGAAGCGCGCAGCTCGGCGGCTTCGCCCACCCGGCCGCCCCGCTCCGATGCGGCTGCACCGACCCCCGTCTGCCGCCGTCAAGCCGGCCGGCCGTCGGTGGCCGGGGGGCTGCGCGCGCTGCTGGCGCTGGGGGCAGTGCTGCTGGTCTGGTGGGCGGTTGACGCGGGCAGCGGCTTCATCTCGCCGATCCGCTTTCCGGGCCCGGCCGCACACCTGGGGCGCGTGGCAACAAATCCTGTTGGGACGGCTACAGCAGCGCACGCTGGCACGAACACGTGCTGCGCAGCGTGGGGCTGGTCACGATGGGCTTCGTGGTCGCATCGTCGCTCGGCGTCGCGCTCGGGCTGGCGATGGGCGCGAGCCGCACAGTCGAAGCGCTGCTCAATCCCGCATTTCTGTTCCTGCGCCCGATCCCGCCGCTGGCCTGGATTCCGCTGGCGATCGTCTGGCTGGGGCTGGGCGACGCGGCCAAGGTGATGGTGATCTTCGTCGCGGCTTTTGTGCCGTCGGTCATCAACACGTTCAGCGGCGTGCGGCAGATCGAACGGCCGCTGCTGCGAAGCCGGCGCCATGCTCGACATTCGCGGCTGGCGCCATTTCACGCAGGTGCTGGTGCCCGGTGCGCTGCCAAGCATCTTCACCGGGCTGCGGCTGTCGCTGCAGGCGTCGTGGACGACGCTGGTCGCGGCCGAACTGGTCGGCGCGATCGCGGGCCTCGGGCAGATCCTGAACCAGGGCGCGCAGGACATCTACCCGCCGATGATTCTGGTCGGCATGATGAGTGTGGCGTTGTGCGGCTGGCTGATGACGCTGGGACTCGGCTGGCTCGAGGCGCGGGCCATGCCGTGGAGGACAGATGATGCTCACCCCCAGGCTTCGCCCCCTCCGGTCGGCTCCCGCCTTCCCCCTCACCGGGGGCGGCGCCTGCGGCCCGGCGGAGCCGGCTTTGCGGCCCCTGCGAGAGGGCGGGCTCGCACGCAGCTTTCGCTCCTGGTGGTCGGCGCTCTGCCGACTCCACGTTGGAAACCGCCGTTTGCGGCTGCGCGAAGGCCGCTGTGCTCCCCCGAGTCGGGAAGCGTGCGCTCACGCGCGGGCTTGCAAAACCGCGCACCGCTTCTGGGAAGCCGCCATGCTTGAGCCGCGCCTGTCCCCCGCACGCTTCTGGCAGCTGAGCGCGATCGGCGCGATCGGCTTTCTTCGCGGTCGTGGAGCGGCGTGGCCGCGTCGGGCCTCGTGCAGTCGACGTTTCTGCCGGGGCCGATGCAGGTGCTGGCGCGGCTGGTCGCAGCTGACGCATGAGCCGTTTGCGGGCTTCACGTTGCCGATGCATCTGTTGTCGAGCCTGCAGCGGTTTCTGCATGGGGTTCGGGCTCGCGGTGCTGGTGGGCATTCCGCTCGGCCTGTTGATGGCGTGGTTTCGCAGCATCGACCGGATCGTCACGCCGATTTTCGAAGCGGTGCGTTTTGTCGCGCCGATCGCCTGGGTGCCGTTTGCGGCGCTGTGGTTCGGCACCGGCATCGGCGGGCCGGTGCTGATCATCTTCATGGGCGCGTTCCCGCCGGTGCTGATCAACACCTATCGCGGCGCGAAGTACGTCGACAAGAAGTACCTCGAAGCGTCCGACATGTTGGGCGCCGGGCCGTGGCGCGGCATCACGCAGGTGCTGTTGCCGGCGGCCGTGCCGTCGATCGTCGCGGGCCTGCGGATTTCGGCCGGGCTGGGCTGGCAGTCGCTGGTCGGCGCGGAGCTGATCGTGGCTTCCAGCGGGGTCGGCTACCTGATGGTCAAGGGCCAAGCCGGCTTGTCCACCAGCACCGTGATGAGCGGGATGATCGCGATCGGCATTGTCGGCTTGATCATTGACGTGTTGCTACGCAAATTGCAGCAAGCAATAGAGACAAGACGAGGGCTATAGGCCCACTTCACTTTAAAGCAAACACCATTCATGGCCAACATCGAATTCAGGAACGTCGAGCGCACGTTTCACCAAGGCGGCAATGCGTTCGTCGCGTTGAAAGGCGTGAGCCTGGAAGTCGGCGATCGCGAGTTCGTCGCGATCGTCGGCCCATCAGGCTGCGGCAAGACGACCTGCATGCGCATGGCCGCAGGCCTCGAGCATCCGACTGGCGGCCACGTGTCGGTCGACGGCATCGAAGTCACCAGGCCGGGGCCCGACCGCGCGGTCGTGTTCCAGCAGTTCGCGCTGTTCCCGTGGAAGACCGTCTGGGACAACATCGAGTTCGGCCTGCATTCGCTGAAAGTTCCGGCCGACGAGCGCAAGCGCCGCATCGAGCAGTACATCGAGCTGATGGGCCTGAACGGCTACGAGCAGGCGTTTCCGCATCAACTCTCCGGCGGCATGCAGCAGCGCGTGGCGATTGCGCGCGCCTACGTGCTCGACCCGAAAGTGCTGCTGATGGACGAGCCGTTCGGCGCGCTCGATGCGCAGACGCGCGTGGTGATGCAGGAAGAGCTCGTGCGGCTGGCGCGCAAGAACCCGCGCACGGTGTTGTTCATCACGCACGCGGTCGAAGAGGCCGTCTATCTGGCCGACCGCGTGGTCGTGATGTCGGCCCGCCCCGGCACGATCCGCGAAATCATCGACGTGAAGACGGTGCGCGAAGCGGAAAGCTGGGACGCGCTGCCGCGCATCGAAGACGTGATGGACCAGGCGTCTTTCGTCCACATGCGCACCCACATCTGGAAGCTGCTGCGCGAGCAGCAGTCGAAGGACCTGCATTGACGATCAATCATTGAAGAACCCCTAAAGGAGACCCGCCTCATGAAACCCTTCGGACACACATTTCGCCGCGCCCTGCTTGCTTCTGCCGTCGCCGGTGCCGCGCTCGGCGCGTTCCCGCAAGTGCACGCGCAAGCCCCGCTGCAGGAGATCAAGGTCAGCTACCAGCCGTCGCTCTACTGGGCGTTGCCGTTCTACGTCGCGACCGAGAAAGGCTGGTGGGCCGAGCTCGGCCTGAAGCCCGAATTCAGCGTGTTCCCGGCCGGCGTGCCGCAGATCGCGGCTGCCGCAGCCAAGTCGTGGGACGTCGGCGGCACCGGCTCCGTGCCGGCCGTGCTCGGCCATGTGCGCCTGGGCATCAAGACGATCGGCGTGACGAACGACGAGTCGGATGCGAACGTGCTGATGGCCAGCAAATCCGCGGCCGACAAGATCATGAAGGACCCCGCTTCGGTCAAAGGCCAGACCATTTTGCTGACCAGCAATTCGACCGGCGACTACGCGGTGCAGTCGTGCCTGAAGAAGTACGGCCTGAGCAAATCCGACGTGACGATCAAGAACATGGGCCAGGCCGAGATCATCTCGGCGCTGTCTTCCGGCGGTGCCGACCTGGCCGGCCTGTGGGCGCCGAACAATTATTCGGTCGAAGAAAAAGCCGGCGCGGTGCAGTTTGCTCGGGCAAGGACGGCGGCGCGATCGTGCCGGGCGCGTTGATCGCGCGCAGCGACTATGCGGAAGAGAACCCGGAGAACGTCGCCAAGTTCCTTGCGATCTACCTGCGCGCCTGGTCGTGGATGACCGCGCACAAGCCCGAAGCGCTGCAGATGATGCGCGCGTTCTACAAGCAGGGCGGCGTGAACATCGCCGACGCCTCGCAGGAAAAGGAGTTCTCCAAGCGCCCCACGTTCACACTGGACCAGCAACTCGCCAACATGGACCGCCGCGGCGGCACGTCGAAGATGGACAAGTGGTACGACGACATCGCCGACTTCATGAAAGGCACCGGCGCGATCCAGAAGACGCCGGCCGCCAAAGACTACATCACCGACACCTACATGAAGCGCGTCGCGGCCGACCCGAAGCTGCGCGAATTCGCCAACCGCAAGGACTGAAACCCCATGGCCATCACCTACCTCAAGAAAGCCGACAAGACCCCCACGACCGAGACCGCAACCGCGCAGAAGGTGGTCGATCGAAATGCTCGCCGAGATCGACAGAGGCGGCGAAGCCGCGGTGCGCAAGTACGCCAAAGACTTGGACAAATGGGACGGCGACATCGTGATGAGCCGCGCGGAGATCGACCGCCGCTGCGCGGAAGTGCCGGCCGACGTGCGGCGCGACATCGACTTCGCGATTCGGCAGGTCAGCGACTTTCGCCCATGCGCAGCGCGAGTCGATGCAGGAGTTCTCGACCGAGCTGCACAAGGGCGTCACGGCCGGCCAGCGCGTGCTGCCCGTGAACGTCGCGGGCTGCTACGCGCCGGCCGGCCGCTATGCGCACATCGCATCCGCCTACATGGGCGTCACCACCGCCAAGGCGGCCGGCGTGAAGACCATCATGGCCTGCTCGGGGCCGTTCCGCGGCGGGCCGATGCACCCGTACGTGCTGTATGCGTTCGAGCGCGCCGGCGCCGACATCATCATGACGTTGGGCGGCGTGCAGGCCATCGCGACCATGGCCAGCGGCTTGTTCACCGGCAAGAAGGCCGACGTGATCGTCGGGCCGGGCAACAAGTTCGTGGCGGAAGCCAAGCGCACGCTGTTCGGGCAGGTGGGCATCGACGTGTTCGCGGGCCCGTCGGAAGTCGCGGTGATCGCCGATGAGACGGCAGACCCGGAAGTGGTCGCGATCGACTCTGGTCGGCCAGGCCGAGCACGGCCACGAGTCGCCGGCGTGGCTGTTCACCACGTCGAAGCAGCTGGCCGAAGAAGTCATCGAGCGCATCCCCGCGCTGGTCGAGCAGCTGCCGCCGCTCGCGCGCGATGCGGCCGGCTCGGCCTGGCGCGACTACGGCGAGGTCATCGTCTGCGACACGAACGAAGAAGTCGCCGAAGTGTCCGACCGCTATGCGCCGGAACACCTCGAAGTGCACTGCAAGGACCTCGACTGGTGGCTGCAACACCTGAGCTGCTACGGCTCGCTGTTTCTCGGCGAGGAAACCACGGTCGCTTTCGGCGACAAGGCCAGCGGACCGAACCATGTGCTGCCGACCAAGGGCGCGGCGCGCTACTCGGGCGGCCTGTCGGTGCACAAGTTCATGAAGACGCTGACCTGGCAACGGCTGACCCGCGATGCGGCGCGCGACATCGGCGAAGTCACTTCGCGCATCTCGCGGCTCGAGGGCATGGAAGGCCACGCGCTGACGGCCGACAAGCGGCTGCAGAAGTACTTTCCCGACCAGCGGTTTGAGTTGGGCGCGACGGTGACCGAATGACGCAGACGCGTGCGTCGCTGCACGGCTTGTTCGACCTGGAGGGGCGCCGTGCGGTCGTGACCGGCGGCAACTCCGGCATCGGCGAAGCGATGGCGCGGGCGCTGGGGCTGGCCGGCGCGAAGCTGCTGCTGGTGGCACGCCGGGCCGAACAGCTCGAAGCCGCGGCCGGTCGATTGCGGGCGGACGGCATCGACGCGGACTTTTCGCCGGCCGATCTGACGCAACCCGATGCGCTGCGTGCGGCGGCGAAGGACGCCGAAGCGCGGCTCGGCGGTGTCGATATCCTCGTCAACGCGGCCGGTGTCAATCTGCGGGAGCCGTTCGCTGCAGTCACGCCCGAGAGTTGGCAGACGCAGATTGCACTGCACCTGACGGCGCCGTTCTTCCTGACGCAAGCCCTTGCGCCCGGCATGAAGCAGCGCGGCTGGGGCCGCATCGTCAACATCGCATCGCTGCAGAGCCACCGCGCGTTCGCCAACAGCGCGCCGTACGGCGCCGGCAAAGGCGGCATCGTGCAGCTGACGCGCGCGATCGCGCAGGAATGGTCGCGCCACGGCATCACCTGCAATGCGATCGGCCCCGGCTTCTTCCCCACGGCGCTGACCGCCGCCGTGTTCGACAACCCCGAACTCGCGCAACGCAACGCCGAGCAGACCTGCATCGGCCGCAACGGCGAGCTGACCGATCTGTACGGCGCGACCGTGTTTCTGGCAAGCGACGCAAGCGCCTACATCACCGGGCAGACCTTGATGGTGGACGGCGGCTTCACCGCGCGTTGAACAAGCCCAACCTACCGAATGCACCCCACATGAAAGCCCTGGTCTACACCCAACCCAAACAACTGCAGCTGCAGGAACGCCCGCACCCCGAACTCGCGCAAGGCGAAGTCGTGCTCAAGATCGATGCGGTCGGCATCTGTGGCTCCGACATGCATGCCTGGCACGGCCACGATCCGCGCAGGAAGCCCGGCCTGGTGCTCGGTCACGAGTTCGTCGGCACAGTGGCGGAGTCGAGCGCAGCAGGCTTTGCAGCCGGCACCCGCTACACCGGCAACCCGCTGATCACCTGCGGCGTCTGCGACTACTGCGTGCAGGGCCGCAACAACCTGTGCAGCAACCGCACCATGGTCGGCATGACGCGGCCCGGCGCGTATGCGGAGTACATGAGCATCCCGGCGGCCTCCCTGATCGCGATGCCACAGGACATGAGCAACGCGGCCGCTGCGTTGACCGAACCCGCTGCGACCGCGTGGCATGCCATCAATCTCTCGCTGCGCGTGCTGCCGCGGCCGATGCACGAATGCAAGGTGCTCGTGATCGGCGGCGGCGCAATCGGCATGCTGGCCGCGCTGCTGCTGAAACACCTGGGCGCCATGCACCTGACCTTGAGCGAGCCGAATCCGCTGCGCCGCAACGCGGTGGCCGAACACGTGGGCTGCGACACGCTGGACCCGCGCGAGCAGGCGCCGGCCGAGAACGCTTACGAATACGTGCTCGACGCCGTCGGCGCCAAGCTCACGCGCAGCCAGGCGCTGGCGGCCGTCAAGCCCGGCGGCGTGATCATGCACGTCGGCCTGCAGGACTGGGCCAGCGAGATCGACATGCGCAAGCTGACGTTGGCCGAGATCACGTTGCTGGGCACCTACACCTACACGACCGCCGATCTGCGGGCGACGGTGGCGGCGCTGCATGCGGGCGTGTTCGGCGATTTGAAGTGGGTCGAACAACGGCCGCTGGCTGAAGGGCCGCGCACGTTCGAGGAGCTGGACCAAGGCAAATCGGCGGCGGCAAAGATCATTCTGGTGCCGTAGCCGCAGCGGCCATTGCGCGGCTGCCGACCGGCCCGTCGGCCAAGCCCCGCCCTACACTGCGCCGATCTCGTCCCTGCTTCGAGGGTGCGCTGTGCAAACCGGTCCCACCCCTTCTTCTCCTTCCGCCGAATCGGCCGGCCTCGTGCAGGCCGACTTCCTCATCGTCGGGCGCTGGCATCGCCGGTGCGTCGATCGCGCACTGGCTCGCGCCGCATCGGCCGGGTCGTGCTGCTCGAGCGCGAGGAGCAACCCGGCTACCACTCGACCGGACGATCGGCGGCGCTGTTCATGGAAAGCTACGGCCCGCCGCAGGTGCGCGCGTTGACGTTGGCAAGCCGCGCATTCTTCGAGCGACCGCCCGCCGGGTTCAGCGACCATCCGTTGCTGTCGCCCCGCGGCGCACTGATCGTCGCCGCACCCGATCAGGCCGCGCGGCTCGAAGAACACTGGGATGTGCTGCGCGCCATCAGCCCGACCGCGAAGCGATTGAACGGCGAGCAGGCCCGCGCGCTGGTGCCGGTGCTGCGCGCCGACCGCGTGCTCGGCGCCGTGCACGAGCCCGATGCGGCCGACATGGATGTGCATGCGATCCACCAGGGCTATCTGCGCGGCATGCGCAAGGCCGGTGGCCAACTCGTCTGCAGCTCGGAAGTCAGCGCCATCACGCGCAGCGGCGGTCGGTGGCAAGTGCAGTGCGGCATCACCGTCTATGAAGCGCCCATCGTGATCAACGCCGCCGGCGCCTGGGCCGACGCGCTGGCCCGCATGGCCGGCGTCACCCCGCTCGGCATCGAGCCGCGCCGCCGTTCGGCCTTCATCTTCGCGCCCCCAGCGGGCATGGACTGCACCAGCTGGCCGATGACCGTCGGCGCGACCGAAGACTGGTACTTCAAGCCCGACGCCGGCCTGCTGCTCGGCTCCCCCGCGAACGCCGACCCGGTGGAAGCGCACGACGTGCAGCCCGAAGAACTCGACATCGCGCTCGCGATCCACCGCATCCAAGAAAACACCACCCTCACGATCCGCCGGCCGACGCGCACCTGGGCCGGGCTGCGCTCGTTCTCACCCGATGGCGATCTGGTCTGCGGCTATGACGATCAGGCGCCGGGCTTCTTCTGGGTGGCAGGCCAAGGCGGCTACGGCATCCAGACGTCGCCCGCTATCGGCGAGATCGGCGCGGCGCTGGTGCGCGGGTTGGATGTGCCCGCGTATGCAGCGTCGTTCGGGCTGACGATGCAGATGCTGGGGCCGGGGCGGTTGCGGCGGACGGCTGGCATGGTGCATGCGCCCAGCCGCAGGGTCCGACAAAACCTGTTCGATTTTGGTGCGGCGTCAACTCTGGTCCAGTCCCGGTCCGAACCATGAAAGCGTTGGGTATTTGCGCATGGGCGCCGTACTTCATCGATGACCCGGATGACCCATAAGCATCCAGGCAACGGCCGGCCGCGATGCAGGCGTTGGAAGAGCGCGCATTCGTTTCGGTGGCGGTGCTGCCACGGCTGCAAGCGATCGACGGGTTCGCTGCCGGACCCGATTTCGCCGATGCGGTCCATTTGGCATGCGGCGCGCGTGCCGCAGCGTTCGCAATCTCCGATCGCCGACTGCACAACGCCACCGCAGC
The DNA here is from genome assembly GCA_963761295.1 of uncultured beta proteobacterium. Classification (GTDB taxonomy): domain Bacteria; phylum Pseudomonadota; class Gammaproteobacteria; order Burkholderiales; family Burkholderiaceae_C; genus JBBPYC01. The sequence goes on along the minus strand of CAVXGG010000015.1, from coordinate 9,934 downwards.
CTTCACCCAGAACTACCTGCTCGGTGCTGTGTGTCGTAGCACCGTGACGACCCGAGCTATGCCTTTGTCGGCCGCAACGTCGTGCCGTATTTGCTTGGTTGCTTTTATCGCCGGGGACACACTTGAAGAGGCCTTCGAGTAAGCGCCCGAAGCGATCGACATGCATCTGGCAGTGGTCCGCGAGGGCGGCGACATGATTCCCGTGCCAGTGCAAACGGCGCTGCGCGGACCCCGAATTTGCCGGCTGGGCTTGGGGCGTAATCGACGTCGACGCGGCGCGCTTGGAAGGCCGAGGCCGAGAAAATCAACGTCACGCTGCTCGGTCGGCTGCGCGTGAATCCACCGTTGAGCGCAAAGCCACGGGATGAGCCGCAGTCGCTTTGTCGGCCCATGCGGCGGGGGCGGTGATGCAGTGGTGAAACTGCGATATTGAAAGGCAAAACGCGATACCTGACCCCATGATTGACAAGGACCTGTCATCAATTGAGCCAAGCCGCAGCGGCTGCCGTATGGATAACGCCGAGGAAGTTGCATGCCGTCTTGCCGCAGCGTGTGGCAATCGCTCGGTACTGCATGAGTCGAGCAAAGAAGTGCTCGATCAGGTAGCGCGCTTTGTGTAGATGCCGGTCATAGCTCCTTTGGTGCTTGCGGCGGCTGCGCGGCGGGATGACGACTATCTTGCCGGCCGCCAGCAGCGGCTCGATGACGCGTGCTTGGGCATCGTAGGCTCGGTCGGCAATGACGGTGCTGGCCTGCGTGTCTTTGAGCAGCACGTCTGCCCTTCGAGTTCGTGCGCTTGGCCGGCCGTAAGATGCAAGCCTGTTGGGTTGCCCGGCGCATCCACGGTAGCGTGGATCTTGGTGGTTAAGCCCTCGCGGCTGGGGCCGATGGCTTGGTTGTTTTCTTTGCTACCCCTCTTTTTTGTTGCCCCTGCGCTGGTGCTGGTGGGCTCGAATGATGGTGCTGTCGATGGACGCATACGCGTTGTCCGCATCCGGTGCCACAGCCTCGAAGACACGCTGCCACACACCACCTTTGCTCCAACACGAGTGGCCTAGGTGCACGACCCGAAAGTCGCCAAAGCGCTCGGGCAGGTCGCGCCACGGGATGCCGACGTGGTATCGAAAGAGCACGGCATCGACAAACAATCGGTTGTTCTTGGCTGTCACGCCCCTGCAGCCCACGCGTTTGGGTCGGGGGCTCGATGCGTTGCCACTGGTCGTCCCTTAGTGCATAGCGTTTGCTCATGCAGCCGATGTGGGAGAGCGGTGCGCATGTTCAAGGGCGTTGGGGCTGAGAATTATGACAGGCTCGAGTCGTGACCCAAGGAAATAAAAAAGCCGCTCGAAAGCGGCTTTTCAAAGTCAGAAAATTACCGGATTACGTACGGCAGTTCGCGGGAACGTACTTGGCCAGAATCGTGCCCTTAGCACCAACAACCGCGGCCGGCGTCCCTGCCGAAGTGCAGTTCCAGGCAACTGAACCAGCGGTTGGAATGGTCGTTGTGGTGGCAGTGCCACCGGTAAAGACAGCAGCGCCGTTGAGCGGATTCAAAATCAAGGTGTTGGCAGCACCAACCACGCCTGCAACGTAGGTAATGGTGATGAAACCAGCCGCTTGGTCGATCGCGACACTGGTTACGTTTTTCGTTGCTGCAGGCGCTGTCCAGCCGGATGCATAAGGCGCACCATTCGAAGCATTTTCGGCAACGGCGGTCTTTGCAGCACCTGCAAGTGAAATACCTTCGGTGACCTTGGCGCGGACCGTGTAGTCTTGATACGCCGGCAACGCCACCGCAGCCAAAATACCGATGATCGCAACCACGATCATCAATTCGATCAGGGTGAAACCCTTTTGGAAACTTTTTTGCATGGAACGCTTCATTTGGAAAACTCCGTAGATAACTGAACCGACTAAAACTACTGGGTTACGAGAAGCAATACCTAAACGTAAAGCTATAGACGTGATTCGCGATAGCTTTCTGGCCTAACTGCAGTTCGTTATGCTATGCATGGACGAACAATATGCGAATAATAGCAAAGTATTTAGGGATTGGACTTCAATTCTGACAGAGAGGCATCGCAGAAATGAAAAAACGGAAGAACTTACCTTGAAATTCAATTCCTAAATCCTCAAACTCGCAATCTAAAGTTGGATGTGGAAAAAGCCGCTGTGATGCGGTCTTTTCAAAGTCAGAAAATTATCCGGATTACGTACGGCAGTTCGCGAGGAACGTACTTGGCCAGAATCGTGCCTGCTTAGCACCAACAACCGCGCCCGCCGGCGTCCCTGCCGAGTGCAGTTCCAGGCAACTGAACCAGCGGTTGGAATGGTCGTTGTGGTGGCAGTGCCACCGGTAAAGACAGCAGCCGCCGTCGAGCGGATTCAAAATCAAGGTGTTGGCAGCACCAACCACGCCTGCAACGTAGGTAATGGTGATGAAACCAGCCGCTTGGTCGATCGCGACACTGGTTACGTTTTTCGTCGCTGCAGGCGCTGTCCAGCCGGATGCATAAGGCGCACCATTCGAAGCATTTTCGGCAACGGCGGTCTTTGCAGCACCTGCAAGTGAAATACCTTCGGTGACCTTGGCGCGGACCGTGTAGTCTTGATACGCCGGCAACGCCACCGCAGCCAAAATACCGATGATCGCAACCACGATCATCAATTCGATCAGGGTGAAACCCTTTTGGAAACTTTTTTGCATGGAACGCTTCATTTGGAAAACTCCGTGGATAAATGAACTGACTGTGAAACTACTGAAAAAAACCAACCTGCTGGTTTGGAAACTGCTCGACTGACGGATTAGCCATTGCAGGGGGCGTGCCAGTTTTTCCGGAACGGACCAGATCGGGGTTTTGGATCAATTGGCGTGACATTCATCACAGGTTGAATAGGCCCCCTTTGCCGACGGCCTGCCAAAAATGTCAGCTTGGCTGTTGGGCTGACATTCTTGTCGGATGTCCGCGGTGACGCTGACGCTTTTTGTTACCACGACTCACATGTTTGTCTTGGGTGGCAGAGGTGTTGGCAAGCTGGAGATCCCAATGGACTCATACAGCAGACAGATTGAGTAGAACGGCCGGGCAGGAGTGAGCAGCCGAAGCTTGCGAATCGCCAGCTGACATTTGTTCGTCAGGCCGCAGCCCGATGGGCATGTTGGCGAACGCGTAACAGCCTGGCGCCGAGCTTTTCCCGTGCGCGCTCAAGGTCGTGGTGCGACTGCAAATTCAGAAAACTCGCACCATCGACACCGAAGTACTCGCCCAGCAGCAGTGCCGTGTCCTCCGTGATCGCACGCGTGCCATTGCAGATCGCATTGATGCGGCGCGCATCCACTTCGATGTCTTGGGCGAGCTTGTACTGCGTGATTCAGAGCGGTTGCAGCCATTCCTTGTAGAGGATGACACCGGGGTGAACAAGAGGAATTTCACGTGCCATGAGGCTGCTCCAAAAAGGTCTGTGGTGGTCGCAGATTTCGACGTGTTGGGGTCCATTCGTGGTCCACGCAAAGCGCAAGCGCTGCTCGGCGTCGCTCCTGATTCTGTGCTGTCCCAGGCGGTCTTTTTTTAGCGCTTCCAGCTCGTTGTTCAGGGAACTTGAGGCGCCCTTCGTTTTTCGCCTTCCAATCGGCCGCGCTCATGCCGCCTGTGATTGCTGATCCGGATGCTTGTTGATCGGTTGGGCCGACAATCGGGCAGCATCTTCACCCTAGAGGTCGGCCGTGCCGTGCCTCTTGGGACGCACAAGGACCCAAGCATGAGCGACGCCACCGAAAATTTGCTTCTCGAGCATATGAAGGCATTCCGATCCGAACTGAAGGAAATGCGCTCGGCCATGCATGACGAGTTCAAGGAACTCAAGCACCGGGTGACGCAACTGGAACTGCATGGGATCGGCGCGCCGCGACAGTGTCGGTGTGCAGGAAGACGTCTATCGGCAGCAGGTCACGATTGACCGTATCAACGAGCGCCTTGACCGGATTGAGAGGCGCCTTGAACCGATCCCTTGATTGAAGCGGATCATGGTGCTGCTGCGCTCAACCGGATCGCTACATAATCAGTAGCGATCTGTGCTCACCAGTCAAGCGTGGCAGGCTGATTCGATCCGAAGCACTTCGGAGTGGTGGGTGATGATCGCACGAACCGAACTGCGTTCGAACGCGGTTGAGAAAGACGGTGCCACGCAGGAAAAGCATCAGAACTCGAACTCCTGCCCCACCCCCAACCACCGGATATCGCGCACATTCGCTGCCACTGCGGTCATCGCCGTTGCCGGAACAGTTCGCTGACCCGTGATGTCGGCGACCTCGCTCATGATCGTCTGCGTCTGAGCGGGTTTGGTGTGCGTGATGTAGATCGGATACGTTGCCCCGTCAACGATCGAATCGAGTTCGCTCGCGAGGTGGTGCGGCGACAGATGGCGGCTGATTTCCGCGAGCTGGCGTTCGTCGTTGCTGAACGCGGTCTCGATCACGAGCATGCGCACGGGCAGTTCGTTGACGCGGGCCCAGAACGCTGCGTCGCCACAGGTGTCGCCCGAGAACACCCAGACAGCCGCCGCTTCCATGGGAACAGACCGAGTAGCCAACGGCCGGCACGGTGTGCGACGCGGGCAGGGCTTCAATGGTCTTGCCGTTCAGCCGCACCGTGCCGCCCGATTTGAGTGGCTCGAAAGTCAGCAGCGGCGTGCGCTCCGACGGGATGCGACTGAAGTCGGGCCAGATCACGTTGTTGAACACATGCGTCTTGAGCGCTTCGATGGTCGGCGCCAGCGCATGCACTTTGAGCGGTGTGCGGCGCTGGCTGGCGACCGCGTCGATCATCAGCGGCAACGCGGCGATGTGGTCGAGGTGCGAATGCGTGAGGAAGACGTGGTCGACCCGACGCATTTCGTCCAGGCTCAGATCGCCGACGCCGGTGCCGGCGTCGATCAGCACGTCGTCGTCGATCAAAAACGAGGTGGTGCGGCAGCCTTTGGCGATCGCTCCCGAACATCCCAGCACGCGGACCTTCATGGTGAAAACAGTTGTCCTTGGTGCGTTGACTGGGCGGGCGTGGCGAGGCGGAGAAAAGCGGCATGCGCGGCACCTGAACAGGCGCATTGCACAAGAAGGCCACTCTTTTTTGTCCGACGAGGGGCAAGCGTGGGTCCGGTGCTGCGGAGGTCGATGAAGCTTGGCACTTCGACCCGCTGCCCTGACCATTCGCCCCGACCCATCGATCGACATGCAGCCAAGCGTACCGGCAGGGCCCGGAGACGGCCGGCATTAATGCGCAGTTTTTCAGTACCGCACGCAGTGCTTTGCGTGCGCTTACGGCGGTTACGACTGCACACGCGTGAACCGTCGGTTGCGTCGGCCGCTGCGCGCAGGCGGCGGAACGCCGGGTTTGCAGCGAACGCTACTTGCTGTGCTCGAACTGGAGGCTGTTGCCGGCCACGCCGATCATGTCGCCGTTGTGCAGCGTGAGCGGGTGGTTGCCCAGCGGGGTGCCGTTCACGGTGGGTGCGTCCGGCCCTTCGACGTGGGCGAGGACAAAGGTCGGACCGCGCCGCGTGATGGAGGCGATCGACACGTCGGGCATGCCGAGCGTGGTGACGCGCTTGTTCAACTGCAGCACGCGGCCGGTGGCCGCACCGGTCAGCACCTTGACGAACGCGTTGGCGGGGATGGATTCGTCGAATGCATCGGCATCGGCCGGCGGGTAGTCGTCGGTGGATTCGCCTTCGCCTTCCAGACTGAGCTGATAGCGGCCGATCTCCACCACGTCGCCGGGCTTGATCGCGTGCTTTTTGACCGCTTTGCCGTTGACGAACGTGCCGTTGGTGCTGTTCAGGTCTTCGATGCCGACCGCGCCTTCTTCGCCCAGCACCAGCACCGCGTGCTCGCCGCTCACGGCCAGGTGGTCGAGCACGATGTCGTTGTAAGGGCGGCGGCCGAGTACGGTGCGGCCTTTTGTCAACTGCATCTGCCGCGTGACGACGCCATCGAGCGACAAGAGGACTTTTGGCATCGCAGAAAACTCCCGAATCTTTTTGAGCAAGCTAGAAAATGGCGAACCGTGGCACAGGAGAGCAGCAAGCGGGCCGGACGCCGGGACGTTCCGCCGCCGGCCCAGCCGCTGGCATTTACAAACCAAGCCAGCGCGAGATCCGCGGCCGATGGTGCGCCGGCTGGCTGGCTTGCGCCAGCAGCACGCTGACATTATCGCGACCGCCGCGTGCGTTGGCGAGTGCGATCAGCCCGGCGGCTTTGTCGGCCAGCGACTTTTTGCTGTCGACCACGCGGACGATCTCGTCGTCGCGGAGCATGTCGTTCAGCCCGTCGGAGCACAGCAGGTAGAGGTCGCCCTCCTGCACCGGAAAGTCACTTATCTCGGGCGCGACCATGTCTTCGATGCCGAGCGCGCGTGTGACCAGGTTGCGATTGCCCGAGATGGCCGCCTGCTGCGGTGTGAGCAGCCCGGCGTCGAGTTGCTCCTGCAGCAGGGAATGGTCCTTCGTGAGCGGTTCCAGCACGTGCTCGCGCAACCGGTAGCAGCGCGAATCGCCCAGATGCGCCACCACCAGGCGCGTGGGCTGGAACACCGCCATCACCAGCGTGGTGCCCATGCCCGCACAGTTGACATCGGCTTGCGCAGCCCGGTAGATCGCACGGTTGGCGGCTTCGAGCGCACCTTCCAGCACCGCCTCCAGCGCGGCCGGCACGGGCGCGTCGCCAGCGCTTTTCAGCCACTCGCCGACCTGCTGCAGCACCAGATCGATTGCCATGCGGCTGGCGACTTCGCCGGCTTTGTAGCCGCCCATGCCGTCGGCCAGCAGCGCGAGCTGCAGCGGCGCATCGAACGCCAGCGCGTCTTCGTTGTTGGTGCGCACCCGGCCGCAGTGGGTGGCCGTCTCGAATCGGAACGTCATGAGGCGGCGGCTTTCATGACCTGAGGCTACCTTGTCGCACGCGCCAAGGTGTTCGGCCGGCCTCAGGCCGCCAGGCTGTGGGCGCGTCTGCGGGCCGCCAGCACCTTGCCGACCAGCACGACGAAGATCGCACCGGCCGCCGCCGCCGCATAGTGCAGCCACGGGTTGGCCACGACCGTGTCGTGCAGCACATGGTCGGCCATGATGGTCTCACCGGCCACCCAGCCGATCAGTGCCGCACCCAGCACCACGATGACCGGATAGCGCGTCATCAGCTTGATCATCAAGGTGCTGCCGAACACCACCAGCGGGATGCTGATCGCCAGGCCCAGCACCAGCAGCACGGTGCTGCCGCCGGCCGCGGCCGCCACCGCGATCACGTTGTCCAGGCTCATCACGAGGTCGGCAATCAGGATGGTGCGGATCGCGGTGGCCAGGCTCGCTTTCTCGGTCGTGTGGCCCTCGTCCTCGCCCTCTTCTTCGGACAGCAGCTGCACGCCGATGTAGAGCAGCAGCGCGCCGCCGATGATTTCCAAGAACGGCAGCGCGAGCAGGCGCACGGCCACCACCGTCAGCACGATGCGCAGGATCACGGCCGCACCAGACCCCCAGAGAATCGCCTTTTTCTGCTGCTCGGCCGGCAGCGAGCGGGCCGCGAGCGCGATCACCACCGCGTTGTCGCCGGACAGGATGATGTTGATCCAGATGATCTTGAGCAGACCGATCCAGAACTCGCTGGTTTGCAGGATTTCCATGGCGCCGCCGTATGTTGTGCGTGGGGTTCGACTTCGTTTTTCTTGACGTGCGGGCGAGCGGCGGACCGCTGGCGCTGCCACAACGTCCGGCCGCCCGGCCGGCGCGTCGGCAACGGCGCCCGGCGCCGGGCTAGATCCGCTTCTTGAGCAGCTTGGCCATCTCGGACGGATCGCGCGTGACCGTGAAGCCGCACTCTTCCATGATCTGCAGCTTCGCATCCGCCGTGTCGGCGCCGCCCGAGATCAATGCGCCCGCATGGCCCATGCGCTTGCCGGCCGGCGCCGTGACGCCGGCGATGAAGCCGACGATCGGCTTTTTCATGTTTTCCTTGCACCAGCGCGCGGCTTCCGCTTCGTCCGGGCCGCCGATCTCGCCGATCATGATCACGGCGTCGGTCTCCGGGTCGTCGTTGAAGGCTTTCATCACGTCGATGTGCTTCAGCCCGTTGATCGGGTCGCCGCCGATGCCGACCGCGCTCGACTGGCCCAGGCCGATTTCGGTCAACTGCGCGACCGCCTCGTAGGTCAGCGTGCCGGAGCGGCTGACCACGCCGATGCGGCCTTTTCGGTGGATGTGGCCCGGCATGATGCCGATCTTGATCTCGTCGGGCGTGATCAGGCCCGGGCAGTTCGGACCCAGCAGCAGTGTCTCCTTGCCGCCGGCCGCGACCTTCGCGCGCATCTTGTTGCGCACTTCGAGCATGTCGCGCACCGGAATGCCTTCGGTGATGCAGATCGTGAAGTCCAGATCGGCTTCCACGGCTTCCCAGATCGCGGCTGCGGCGCCGGCCGGCGGCACGTAGATCACCGAGACGGTGGCGCCGGTTTCCTTCGCTGCTTCCTTCACCGTTGCATAGATCGGGATATCGAAAATCTTCTCACCGGCCTTCTTCGGGTTCACGCCCGCCACGAAGCATTGCTTGCCGTTCGCGTATTCCTGGCATTTTTCGGTGTGGAACTGGCCGGTCTTGCCGGTGATGCCCTGGGTGATGACCCGCGTGTCTTTGTTGATGTAGATCGACATGGTGGTTCTCGGCTCTTTCAGGCGATGGCGGCGACGACTTTGCGGGCGGCTTCGGCCATCGTGTCGGCCGCGATGATCGGCAGGCCGGAGTCGGCGAGCATCTGCTTGCCCTGCTGCTCGTTCGTGCCCTTCATGCGCACCACCAGCGGCACGTTCAGGTTCACCGCCTTGCAGGCCGTGATGATGCCGGTCGCGATCGTGTCGCAGCGCATGATGCCGCCGAAGATGTTGACGAGGATCGCCTTGACCTTGTCGTTGCCCAGCATGATCTTGAACGCTTCCGTGACCTTCTCCGGCGTGGCGCCGCCGCCCACGTCGAGGAAGTTGGCCGGCTCCGCGCCGAACAGCTTGATCGTGTCCATCGTGGCCATCGCGAGGCCCGCGCCGTTCACCAGGCAGCCGATGTTGCCGTCGAGGCTGATGTAGGCCAGATCGAACTTGCTGGCTTCGATCTCGGCCGCGTCTTCCTCGTCCAGATCGCGGTAGGCGACGATCTCGGGGTGGCGGAACAACGCGTTGCTGTCGAAGTTGAATTTGGCGTCGAGCGCCTTGATGCCGCCGTCGCCTTCGAGGATCAACGGGTTGATCTCGACCAGCGACGCATCGGTCTCCATGTAGACCTTGTAGAGCTTCTTGTAGACGTCGGCGGCCTGCGCCTGTGACGCTTCCGGAATGCCGATGCCATCGGACAGCTCCTTGGCCTGCGCGTCGGTCAAGCCCTCGGCCGGGTCGACGAACACCTTGATGATTTTCTCGGGCGTGTCGTGCGCGACCTGCTCGATGTCCATGCCGCCTTCGCTCGACGCCATGAACGCGACCCGCTGCGAGGCGCGGTCGGTGACGGCCGACAGGTAGTACTCGTGCTTGATGTCGGCGCCGTCTTCGATCAGCAGGCGGCGCACCTTCTGGCCGGCCGCAGCGGTCTGATGCGTGACGAGCTGCATGCCGAGGATTTCGCCGGCCAGCTTTTTCACGTCGTCGATCGAGCGGGCGAGCTTCACGCCGCCGCCCTTGCCGCGGCCGCCCGCATGAATCTGCGCCTTCACCACCCAGACCGGTCCGCCGAGTTTCTGCGCGGCTTCGACCGCCTCCTGCACCGTGAACGCCGGAATGCCGCGCGGCACGGGGATGCCGGCGTTGCGCAAGATTTCCTTGCCCTGGTATTCATGGATTTTCATGGGGGCCTTGTGTGTGTCTGCTGAGTCCGAAAGGGGGAAGCCGCCGGACGGCGAAAAAAAGC
>CAVXGG010000014.1:0-146134 GCA_963761295.1 uncultured beta proteobacterium | reverse complement strand
CTTGATGGCGTCGGGGTACAGCTTTTGGAGCCGCTTCTCCAGCCCCTCCTCGGATGCGATGCGGAAGTATTCGTCGATCGGCAGTTGCTTGCCGTCCACCACCGGCGTCGGGTAGTCGGGCAGGCGCGGGCGGCCCAGGTCGAGCGTGAGGTTGCAGCGGCGCGCGATCTCGACGCTGTTGGCGAGTGCGCTCGGCAAGTCCGCAAACAACGCCGCCATCTGCGCGCTCGACTTGAAATACTGTTCGCGCGTGAAGCGCCGCACGCGGCGCCGGTTGCCAAGGATTTCGCCCTCGCTGATGCAGACGCGCGCTTCGTGCGCGTCGTAGTCATCGGCGGCCGTGAACTGCACCGGGTGCGTGGCGACGACCGGCAGGCCGAGCGCGGCAGCCAGCGGCACCGCGGCCGACACATGCACGTCGTCCTCGGGCCGGCCGGCGCGCTGCAGCTCGATGTAGAAACGCTTCGGGAACATCGCCGCGAGTTGTTCGGCGACCTGCCGCGCGCGCTTGATGTCGCCCTGCAGCAGCGCGGGCCCCATCGGTCCGGCCTGTGCGCCGGACAGCACGATCAAACCCCCGTTCAACGCCGCAAGCCAGTCCGCGCGCAGCACCGCATGGGCTTTGACGACATGCTGCGTCCAGCCGCGCGCGAGCAGTTCGCACAGGTTCAGGTATCCCTGGCGGTTCTGCGCGAGCAGCAGCAGCCGCGCGTGGGGTTGCCGGTCGTTTGCGCCGCTCTCGCCGAACCCGTCGACCATCACCTCGGCGCCGATCAGCGGCTTCACGCCTTTGCCGCGCGCGGCCTTGTAGAACTTGACCGCGCCGAACAGGTTCGACAGGTCGGTGATGGCCAAAGCGGGTTGGCCAAAAGCGGCCGCCGCAGCCGCGATTTCATCGATGCGGTTGGTGCCGTCGACGACGGAAAACTCGGTGTGCAGGCGCAGGTGGACGTACATGATGGAATCGATTTTAGGCCGCCGCAGGTGCCTGACGGGCCGGCAAAGGGCTCTGGACCGCTACCCAAAAGATAGCGGGAGGCGCTTACCAATCAACCGCTGGAGGCGGTTTTCTCTTGAAACCGGGCGCATTTGCCGCGTCCGCATCGACGCGCATTCGCAACGGGCCTTGACGCTGGGTCTGCGAGCGTTCCGATCTCGCGCAAACAAGGACGCGCACCGCATCGCCCTGCGCTTCGTCGCCTTGGCGGTCAGCGCCCAAACGGCTCCGCAAGCAAGGCTTCCCGGGTAACCAGCAACACCTGGTCCTCACCCGCGCTGGTCTCCAGCCAGACCACTTCGAGCATCGGAAACGCGGCTTCGAAATGTGCGCGCTCGTTGCCGATCTCGAGCACCAGGACCGCATGCTCGGTCATCGAGTCGGCCGCTCTGGCGAGCAACGGCCGGATGAAATCCATGCCGTCCGCGCCGCCGGCGAGCGCCAGTGCAGGCTCGGCAAGGTACTCGGCCGGCAATGCAACCATGCTGTTTGCATTCACGTAAGGCGGGTTGCACAGGATCAGGTCATAACGCCCGTCGCAGCGCGCGAGGCCGTCGGACTCGATCAGCCGGACCCGCTGCGCCAGTCCATGCCGATCGATGTTGATCCGTGCCACCGCCAACGCATCCGCCGACAGGTCCGCCGCCTCGACCGTCACATCGGGCCAGGCCAGCGCAGCCAGTACCGCGAGGCTGCCGTTGCCGGTGCACAGGTCGAGCACGCGTCGGGTGTGTTCGCCCAGCCACGGGTCGATCGTGCATTGCGCGATCAATTCAGCAATGAAGCTGCGCGGCACGATCGTGCGCTCGTCGACGTGAAACGGCACGCCCTGCAGCCAGGCTTCACCGGTCAGGTAGGCAGCCGGGCGGCGCGAATCGATGCGTTGCTGTACCAGTGCGTCGACCCTTTCGCGCCCACTCGCGCTGACAGGCGTCTGCGCCACGCCGTCGAGGTCGTCGAGCGGCAGACCGAGCCGCCACAGCACGAGCCAGGCGGCTTCGTCGAACGCGTTGGTGGTGCCGTGGCCGAACCCGACGCCGGCCGCTTCGAGCCGCGCGGCGCTGGCTTCGACCAGCGCGAGGACAGACGCGGGCGCGGACTGCATCAAGGCGCGCTGCCTGCGGTCGTGGTCCGGTCCAGGTTTTCCAGCAGCCGCTGGTAGATGTTCGTCAGCGGCTCGATGTCGGCCAGCACGATGTGCTCGTCGATCTTGTGGATCGTCGCGTTCGGCGGGCCGAACTCGATCGTCTGCGGACAGATGCGCGAGATGAAACGGCCATCGCTGGTGCCGCCGGTGGTCGACAGTTCCGGGTCCGATCCGGTCTCGGCAAAAATCGCAGCGCGCATCGCATCCACCAGATCGCCCGGCGTGGTCAGAAACGGCAGGCCGCCCAGGGTCCAGTCGATCGCGTAGTCGAGCTCGTGGCGGTCCAGTACGGCGCACACCCGTTTCTTCAGCGATTCGGCGTCGTGCTCGGTCGAGAAGCGGAAGTTGAAGTCGACCACCGCGCAGCCCGGGATCACGTTGGTGGCGCCGGTGCCCGCGTGCAGGTTGCTGACCTGCCAGCCGGTGGGCTGAAAGAAGTCGTTGCCGCGGTCCCATTCCAGGGCAGCCAGTTCGGCCAGCGCGGGCGCGAACGCATGCACCGGATTTTTCGCGAGTTGCGGATACGCGATGTGGCCCTGCACGCCGCGCACCGTGAGCTTGCCTGAGAGCGAGCCGCGCCGGCCGTTCTTGATCATGTCGCCGGTGCGATGCTGCGACGTCGGCTCGCCCACCACGCACCAGTCGAGCCGCTCGCCGCGCTCGGCGAGTTGGCGGCAGACGACGACGGTGCCGTCGGTGGCCGGGCCTTCCTCGTCGCTGGTCAGCAGCAGCGCGATCGACAGCGCGCAGTCGGGCTGCTCGGCCAGAAAGCGCTCGGTAGCAACCACGAACGCAGCGATCGAGGTTTTCATGTCGGACGCGCCGCGGCCGTACAGCCGGCCGTCGCGGCGGGTCGGCGTGAACGGATCGAACGTCCAGGCCGCGAGGGGGCCGGTCGGCACCACGTCGGTGTGGCCCGCAAACACCAGCGTGCGGGCTGCGTCACCGCTCACGCGGCCGACGCGTTTGGCCCAGAGGTTGGTTACGCGCTGGTCGGGCGGGCCGCTTTCGATCGTCTCCAGCGTGAAGCCGAGCGGCGCAAGGCGCGCTTTCAACAATTCCTGACAGCCGCCGTCCTGCGGCGTCGGCGAGCGCAGCGCGATCAGCTGCTCGGTGAGTTGCAGCGTCGCGCTGTCGGTCGTGGTGGTCATGCTAGGCACCCCGGGTGCAAAGCGCCATCCACGACAAATAAGCAGTCGCCTTGCCTCGTTCCAACAGGGGCTGCAGACGGACTCAGCCCGGCCGCAGGCACCGCCGCCGGTGGGGGGTGGCCGAGAGCGAAGCGGAGGCTGGGGGAGAGCTCAATCACTCGCGCGCCACGTCGAGCGTGATTTCGGTGAACGACGGTTCGTCATCGCCCTCGTCTGGCTGCTCCGCCTGCGCGGTTTTGGCTGCCGTGACGAAATCGTTCTGCAGCCGCCACATCAGGTTCGTCGGCGAGTCCGCAAAAGCGAGCGCTTCCTTGCGGTCGATGCGGCCATGGCGCACCAGATCGGCAAGCGCCTGCTCGAACGTCTGCGAGCCTTCGGCCAGTGATTTCTCCATCGCCTCGACGATGCTCGAAAAATTGGCCTGTTCGATCATGTCGGCGATCAGCTTGGTGTTGAGCAGCACCTCGACCGCGGGCACACGCATGCCGGTGACCCCAGGCACCAGGCGCTGCGAGACGATGCTCTTGAGCGCCGCTGCCAGGTCGCCGAGCATAGTCGCGCGCACTTCCACCGGATAGAAGCTCAGAATCCGGTTCAACGCGTGCGAGCTGTTGTTCGCGTGCAGAGTCGCCAGGCAAAGATGCCCCGACTGCGCATACGCGATCGCGGCCGACATCGTCTCGCGGTCGCGAATCTCGCCGATCATGATCACGTCGGGCGCCTGCCGAAGCGCGTTTCTCAGCGCCACCTGAAGGTTCGCGGTGTCGGAGCCGATCTCGCGCTGATTCACGATTGACTTGCGGCTCTTGAACAGGTATTCGACCGGGTCTTCGATCGTCAGGATGTGGCCGGAGGCCACCTCGTTGCGCCGGTCCAGCATGGACGCGAGCGTCGTGCTCTTGCCCGCGCCGGTGGCGCCGACCATCAGAATCAGGCCGCGCTTTTCCATCACCACGTCGGCAAGCACCGGCGGCAGATTCAGCGAATCGAGCGCCGGGATCTGGCTCGAGATGTAGCGCACCACCACCGCGTAGGTGCCGCGCTGGCGCATCGCGCTGATCCGAAATCGCCCCGAGCCCGCGAGCGGAATCACGGTGTTCAGCTCACCGCTGGCTTTGAGCTCGGCGATGCGCTCGGCCGGCACCACCTCGGTCAGCATCCGGAGCGGCGCATCGGGCGGCAATGAGTCGCCTGAGACTTGGATGCACTGGCCTTCGATCTTGATCTGCGGCGGCGTGTTGGCGGACAGGTATAGGTCCGATGCTTTTTTCTCGGCCATCAGCCGCAGCAGGCGTTCCATCGTGCTCATGAGCGGACCTTGGATTGAAGGCGGCGGTTTGGAAAAAAATCGAAGCGCCCGGGGTCAGGCGCGCAGCAGCTCGTTCAGGCTGGTTTTTGCGCGCGTTTGGGCATCCACCCGCTTGACGATCACGGCGCAATAAAGGCTGTATTTGCCGTCGTCGCTCGGCAGGCTGCCCGAGACGACCACCGAGCCAGCCGGCACGCGGCCATAAGTCACCTGACCCGTCGCGCGGTCGTAGATCTTGGTGCTCTGGCCGATGTAGACGCCCATCGAAAGCACCGAGTTTTCCTCGATCGACGACGCCTTCGACCACTTCGGAGCGCGCGCCGATGAAGCAGTTGTCCTCGATGATCGTCGGGCCGGCCTGCAGCGGCTCCAGCACGCCGCCGATGCCGACGCCGCCGGACAGATGCACGTTCGTGCCGATCTGCGCGCAGGAGCCGACGGTGGCCCAGGTGTCGACCATCGTGCCTTCACCGACGTAGGCGCCGATGTTCACGTAGCTGGGCATCAGCACCGCGCCCTTGGCGATGAAGCTGCCGCGCCGCGCGACTGCCGGCGGCACCACGCGCACGCCGGCGTCGCGCAACTCGGCCTCGTCGAGATGCGCGAACTTGGTCGGCACCTTGTCGAAGAAGCCGAGGTCGCCGGCGCGCATGAACGCGTTGTCCTTGAGCCGGAACGACAGCAGCACGGCTTTCTTGATCCACTGGTGCGTGGTCCACTGGCCCGGCGCGTCGCGCGTGGCCACGCGCAGCGCGCCCGGCGTTCAGCTCGGCGATCACGTGCTCGACCGCGTCGGCGGTTTCCTTCGGCGCGGACTTGGGAGACAGGTTGGCGCGGTCGTCCCAGGCTTTGTCGATGAGCGTTTGCAATTGGTCGGACATGGGTCGCCTTGTGAATTTCTATGAAATAGAGCGGGAGGCAGCGTGCGGGACCGGATCGATCGGCGAAGGCCGGCCCCGTCAGCGCAGACGCACGAATGCGGCAATGCGCTCGGCCGCTTCGACGCATTCGTCGGTGCCGGCCACGAGCGCCATCCGGATGCGCCCGGCGCCAGGATTCGCTCCGTTCGCCTCGCGCGCCAGAAAGCTGCCTGGCAGCACCGTCACATTGTATTGAGCGAGCAACTCGCGCGCGAAGGCCACGTCGCTGCCGGCCACCCCGGCCCACAGGTAAAAAGCCGCATCGGGCAGCTTTACGTCGAGCACGTCGGCGAGCAGCGGCGTCACCGCAGCGAACTTGGCGCGGTAGAGCCGGCGGTTTTCGACCACATGTGCTTCGTCGGCCCAGGCGGCGGCGCTGGCGGCCTGCACGGCCGGGCTCATCGCGCTGCCGTGGTAGGTGCGGTAGAGCAGGAACGTCTGAGCAGCGCCGCGTCGCCTGCCACGAACCCGCTGCGCATGCCGGGCACGTTGCTGCGCTTGGACAGGCTCGTGAACGCGACCAGCTTGCTGGAAACCGTTCGCCGACCGCAGCCGAGCTGCTGCGCGGCCTGCAGCGCGCCGAGCGGCGGCTCGTCGCGAAAGTAGATCTCGCTGTAGCACTCGTCGGATGCGATCACGAAGCCGTGCCGGTCGCTCAACGTCGAACAGCTTGCGCCACTCATCCAGCGGCATCACGGCGCCGGTCGGGTTGCCGGGCGAGCAGACGAACAGCAGTTGCGTGCGCGCCCAGACCGCAGCCGGCACCGCGTCCCAGTCGACTGCGAAGTTGCGTGTCGGGTCGCTGGCGGCGAAGTGGGCCTCTGCGCCGGCGAGCAGCGCCGCGCCTTCGTAGATTTGATAGAACGGATTCGGGCAGACCACGGCTGCGCCGGCTGCGGGTCGGGATCGACGACGGTCTGTGCGAACGCGAACAACGCCTCGCGCGAACCGTTGACCGGCAATACCTGTGTCGCAGGGTCCAGTTCGACCCGGTAGCGGCGGCCGACCCAGCCCGCGCAAGCCGCGCGCAGCGCAGTGCCGCCCGCGGTGGCTGGATAGCCGCTCAAACCGCCCGCGTCGCCCGCCATCGCGTCGGTCAACGCCTGCTTGATGAACGCCGGCGTCGGGTGGCGGGGCTCGCCGATGCCCAATCCGATCGGCCGGTGCGCGGCACTCGGCACCACGCCCTCGAACAGCGCACGCAGACGCTCGAACGGGTAGGGCTGAAGGCGTGCGAGCAGCGGGTTCATTCGGGCGATTATCGAATAGGCGCGCGGCTCGGAAGCCGGCGCCTTCCGGTCCCGACCATGCTATTGATCAAATAGCAAAAGAGCATTCAGTGAGTGCACCGGTGCCACGTTCGATCCGGAATTTTCGTCACGCAGCGCAGACGCCCGTCGTCAGCCCTTCTCGACCGGCCGCGACGGATCGCTCGACCACTCGCTCCAGCTTCCAGCAAACAGACGGCCGCGCCCCAGGCCGGCGAGTTCCATCGCGATCAGGTTCGGGTTCGCACTCACGCCGCTGCCACACTGGTGCACGACGCTGGCCGGATCGCGGCCGGCCAGCAATGCTTCGAATTCTCGGCGCAATGCTTCGGGCGACTTGAATTTGCCGTCCTTGTCGAAGTTCTCGGCAAACGGGCGGTTCAGCGCGCCCGGGATGTGGCCGGCGGCGGCGTCGAGCGGCTCGACTTCGCCGCGATAGCGAGCCGGCGCGCGTGCGTCGACGAGTGTCTGCGTGGGCTTGCCGAGCTGTGCAAGCACGTCGTCGGCACCGACCAGCGCCGCGTCGACCGGCCGCGCCTCGAAATTCGCCTGAAAGCGCGCCGCCTCCTCCCGGTCGGTCAGCGTGCCGCCGGCCGCGGTCCAGGCTTTCAAGCCGCCATCGAGCACCGCGACCGCTTCGTGGCCGCACCACTTCAGCATCCACCACAAGCGCCCGCAGTAAACCCCGCCGTTGCGGTCGTACACCACGGCCTGCATCTCGTTGCGAAAACCGATCGACGACAGCCAGGTCGCGAACTTCTCCGGGCTCGGCAGCGGGTGGCGGCCGCCCGAGACGGCGTCCGGTGCGGGCTTCGCATGGCCCTGTGCGTCGGGCGTGCCGAGGTCGCTCAGATCGCGCTCGAGGTCCGCGTAGACCGCTTCCGGGATGTGCGCCTCGTGGTAGGCATGCCGGCCGGCGGACAAGTCGCTCAGGTCGAAGCTGCAGTCGAAGATCATCAGCCGGGCGACCGCATCGGGCTTGCGCGTGAGCGCCAGCAGGTCGGTGGCGCTGATCAGGGTGGTGTGGGTCATGGTCGTCGGCCTTTCGTTTGCGAAAGTCGAGCATGCAACGAGCGGAGGGGGAGCGTCAATCCGGGGTCCGCGGCGTGTCGGCCTGGGTTGCGCTGACGGGCGCCGGCGCCGCCCGTTCGCGCAGCGCGGTCGCGGCGACGCCGCTGGCGATGATCAGCGCCATGCCGGCCCAGCCGAGCGGGCGGATCGTGTCGCCGAACAGCCAGACGCCGAAGATCGCGCCGAACACGATGCCCGAATACTGCAGGTTGGCCACCACGAGCGTCGCGCCGTAGCTGTATGCGCGTGTCATGCACAACTGGCCGAGCGAGGCGAGCAGGCCGATCGGCAGCAGCCACACCGCGCCTTCCCAACGCCACGGCGAGAGGCCGGTCCAGAGCATGGCGAGGGCGCCCACCACACCGGAGCCGGCGGCGAAGTAGAACACCGTACGCGCCTCGGGTTCGCCCACTTTGGCCAGCGCCATCACCTGCATGTAGGCGAACGCGGCGGCCAGCCCGGACAACAGCCCGATGCTGGCTGCGAAGCTCTGGCCCGCGCCGACGCTCGGGCGCAACAGCAGCACCACGCCGACAAAGCCGGCCAGCACCGCGAGCACGAGCGGGCCCTGGCCGGCCGGCGCGGTGGCGGCAACCGCAGGCACGCCGCCCGGCCGCCACGCGATCCACGCGCCACCGACGAGGAACATCGCGATCCAGATGCTGCTCAGGTAGTTCAGCGTCATCGCGGTGGCCAGCGGCAGGTGCGCGAGCGCGTAGAACCAGGTGCCCAGTGCGAACACGCCGACCAGCGAACGCCAGGCGTGCATCGCCAGGTGCGGTGTGGCCAGCGGGATGCCGCGCACGCGTGCGATGGCCCAGATGAACACCACGCCGATCAGCCCGCGCCAGAAGATCAGTTCCGCGCTGTTGAAGTGGGCAGCCGCGAACTTGACGCAGACGCCCATCGCGGCGAACAGCAGGGATGCCAGCAGCATCCAAAAGGCGGACGACACGAAGCGGAGCGTTCAGCGCCGTCCGTGCGCACAGCGCAGGGCCGCCGGCTCAGGCACCTGCGCCATCGGCAGCCGCCATCGACCGTCGGTACCACTCGTGAAAGTGCTGCATGCCGTCTTCCATCGGGCTTTGATACGGCCCGGCGTCGGACTCGCCGCGGCGCAACAAGGCTTGCCGGCCGGCGTCCATGTGCAGCGCGATCTCGTCGTCTTCCACGCAGGTCTCCATGTAGGCGGCTTGTTGCGCTTCGACGAACTCGCGCTCGAACGCCTGGATTTCTTCCGGATAGTAGAACTCGACCATGTTCAGTGTCTTCTGCGCCGAAATCGGATGCAGCGTGGACACCGTGAGCACATGCGGATACCACTCGATCATGATGTGCGGGTAGTAGGTCAGCCAGATCGCGCCGTACTTCGGCGGCCGGCCTTCGCGGTAGTCGAGCAGGGCTTTCTGCCAGCGTTGATAGACCGCGCTGCCGGCCTTGCCGAGCCGATTCGCGACGCCCACCGTCTGCACCGAGCACTGCGGGTGCAGGTCCCAGCGCAGCTCGTCGCAGGCGACGAAGCCGCCCAGGCCCGGGTGGTACGGCCCGACGTGATAGTCCTCGAGATAGACCTCGACGAAGGTTTTCCAGTTGTAGTCGCACTCATGCAGCTCGATGCGGTCGAGCACGTGGCCGGAAAAATCGAGATCGGCGCGTGCCGAGACGCGGCCCAGGTCCGCCGCCACATCGCGCCCGCCCGCTTCGAACAGCAGCCCGTTCCATTCCTGCAACGGGTAGTTCGCGAGGTTCACGCACGGGTCCTGTTCGAAATGCGGCGCGCCGATCAATTTGCCGGCAGGCGTGCCGCCGCCGCCCGCGCTGTAGGTCCAGCGGTGCAGCGGACAGACGATCTGGCCTTCGCCGCCACGGCCGCCAGCGACAGCCTGCCCGGTGCTGCCGAGCGAGCCGCGGCCCCGCAGGATGATCGACTGGCGGTGCCGGCAGACGTTGGAGATCAGCTCCACTCCTTTCGGTGTGCGCAGCAGCGCACGGCCTTCGCCTTCGTGCGCTAGGGCATGGTAGGCACCGATCTGGGGCACGGAAAGCGCGTGGCCGACATAGCGCGGGCCTTGCCGGAACAACGCGGCGCGCTCGCGCTCGAGCAGGGCTTCGTCGAAGTAGGCCTGCACGGGCGGCTGCGCGGCCGACTGCTGCAGGGGAAGACTTAAATCAGACATGGGCGACCTGACCGTGGGAGTCCCCAGGGGGAGAAGAGCGAAAGGCCCGACATCGTGCAGGCGATCGGCCTGGCAACGTCGGGAAGCGGTGGGCGCTCGGCCAAGCGTCCGATTCTATCGAGGGGGGCTGACGAGGCAGCACTGGTAGAAAAGGGTATAGCCTGCACCGCCCGTGCGGCCGAGCTCGCGCGCTTGGCGATGCCACGCCGCCGACGCCCTAAAATCCGTCGGGTTCGCGGCCCAGCGCCAATCCTTTTGTGGAATGTCGCGGGAATCGTGGGGAGCCCGACCGTGGTGGGCTCGCCACCTCGAGCCACCGTCCATGGGTTGCGTTCCTCGCGGATTTTTCGTCTTTTCGGCTGGAGTCTCCACAGCCACTGTCCGACCGTCCCTTCCAACCGTTCGAATGCCCAAGGCCGCCACCAAGAACTCCACCGCCGCGCTGCCGCCTGCCGGGCCGACGCCGGCAAGCTACGAGGCCGCGCTCGAAGAACTCGAGCAGCTGCTGCAACGCCTCGAGGCAAGCAACACGCCGCTCGATCAACTGCTGGCCAGCTACCAACGTGGCAACGAACTGCTGCGGTTTTGTCGCCAGCGGCTCGACGTGCTGGAGCAACAAGTCAAGGTGCTCGATGACGGCGTATTGAAGCCGTGGAGCGAACCGCCTTGAGCACGCCGCACGACGCGACGGCTGCGCGGCCGGACCACGGCCCGGCCGCACGTGCCGATGGCACCACGACCTTCGACCTGGGCGACTGGACGACAAAGCGCGCTGCCCTGGTGGAAGCGGCGCTTTCGCGCTGGGTCGTCGGGACCGCCGAGGCGTTGCCGGGCCCTGCGCAGCTGATCGCGGCGATGCGCTATGCCGTGCTGGACGGCGGCAAGCGGCTGCGGCCGCTGTTGGTGCTCGCGGCGAGCGAGGCGGCCGGCGGCTCGCACGCGGCGGCGCTGCGCGCGGCCTGCGCGGTCGAGTTGATTCATGCTTACTCCCTGGTGCACGACGATCTGCCGTGCATGGACGACGACGTGCTGCGGCGCGGCAAGCCGACGGTGCACGTTCAGTTTGGCGAAGCCGACCGCGCTGCTGGCCGGCGACGCGTTGCAGGCGCTTGCGTTCGAATTGCTGACGCCGGACGACGGCGACATCGACCCGGCCGTGCAGGCCGCGCTGTGCCGCCAGCTCGCGCGCGCGGCCGGCTTCGCGGGTATGGCGGGCGGCCAGGCGATCGATCTGGCCAACGTGGGCCGCGCGCTGCCGGAAGAAGAGTTGCGCGACGATGCACCAGCTCAAGACCGGCGCTTTGCTGCGCGCGAGCGTGCTGATGGGCGCGGCCTGCGGCGCAGCGGATGCGCGCGCGCTCGACAGTCTGAGCGACTATGGGCATGCGATCGGCCTCGCGT
This sequence comes from uncultured beta proteobacterium, assembly GCA_963761295.1. GTDB lineage: Bacteria > Pseudomonadota > Gammaproteobacteria > Burkholderiales > Burkholderiaceae_C > JBBPYC01. Next base: position 134,693 of record CAVXGG010000014.1, on the reverse strand, counting down.
TCCAGATCGTCGACGACGTGCTTGACGTCACAGCCGATGCCGCCACGCTCGGCAAGACCGCGGGCAAGGATGCGGCGCAGAACAAGCCGACGTTCGTGTCGCTGCTCGGGCTGGAGCGGTCGCGGGCCGAAGCCCGGCAGCAGCTCGAGCGCGCGCACCGGGCGCTCGACGCCAGCGGCCTGCGCGAGACGCAGGCGCTGCGCGCGCTGGCCGACCGCGTCGTCCACCGACACAACTGAAAGCGCCCGACGCCGGGTGAACCCCACGACATGACCTTGCTGGAAACCATTCGAAGCCCGGCCGACCTGCGCGCGCTGGCGCCCGAGCAATTGCCCGCGCTGGCCGACGAGCTGCGCACGTTTTTGCTGACCAGCGTGGCGCGCACCGGCGGCCACCTGAGCTCGAACCTCGGCACGGTCGAGCTCACGCTCGCATTGCATTACGTATTCAACACGCCGCACGACCGGCTCGTCTGGGACGTCGGCCACCAGACCTATCCGCACAAGATCCTGACCGGGCGGCGCGAGCGCATGGGGACGCTTGCGCCAGCAGGGTGGCCTGTCGGGCTTTCCGCAGCGCACCGAGAGCGAGTTCGACACGTTCGGCACCGCGCATTCGTCCACCAGCATCTCGGCCGCGCTCGGCATGGCGCTGGCGGCGAAGATCCTGGGCGAGGAGCGCCGTGCGATCGCGATCATCGGCGACGGCGCGATGACCGCCGGCATGGCGTTCGAAGCACTGAACAATGCGGGCGTGGCCGACTGCAACCTGCTGGTGGTGCTGAACGACAACGACATGAGCATCAGCCCGCCGGTCGGCGCGCTGAACCGCTACTTCGCGCAGCTGCTGTCCGGCCAGTTCTACGCGGCTGCCAAGAACGTCGGCAAGAACGTGCTGAGCGTGGCGCCGCCGCTGCTCGAATTTGCCAAGCGGCTCGAGCAGCAGGCCAAGGGCATGGTGGTGCCGGCCACGTTGTTCGAGAAGTTCGGCTTCAACTACATCGGCCCGATCGACGGGCACGACCTCGATGCGCTGCTGCCGACCTTGGAGAACATCAAGCAGCTCGAAGGCCCGCAGTTCCTGCATGTGGTGACGAAAAAAGGCCAGGGCTACAAGCTTGCCGAGGCCGACCCGGTCGCCTATCACGGGCCGGGAAAGTTCGACCCCGCGATCGGGCTGGTCGCGCCCACCACGCCGCCGAAACAGACCTTCACGCAGGTGTTCGGCCACTGGCTCTGCGACATGGCCGCGAAGGATGCGCGACTGGTCGGCATCACGCCCGCGATGCGCGAAGGCTCCGGCATGGTCGAATTCGAGCGGCGCTTTCCCGATCGGTACTTCGATGTCGGCATCGCCGAGCAGCATGCGGTGACGTTCGCGGCCGGACTGGCTTGTGAAGGGTTGAAGCCGGTGCTCGCGATCTACTCGACGTTTCTGCAGCGCGGCTACGACCAGTTGATCCACGACGTCGCGCTGCAGAACCTGCCGGTGCTGTTCGCGCTGGACCGCGCGGGCATCGTCGGCGCCGACGGCGCGACGCACGCGGGTGCCTACGACATCCCGTTTCTGCGCTGCGTGCCGAACATGGCGATCGCGTGCCCGGCCGACGAGGCCGAATGCCGCGCGCTGCTGAGCACCGGCTTTGCGCAGGCGCAGCCGGTCGCGGTGCGCTATCCGCGCGGTGCGGGGGCCGGGGTCGCCACCGCGCTCGACCTCGAACCGCTCCCGTTCGGCAAGGGCGAGCTGCGGCGCGAGCGGCGCAGCAAGACCGATACCGGCGGCAGCCGCGGTGTTGCCATCCTCGCGTTCGGCACGTTGCTGCACCCCGCGCTCGTCGCCGCCGAGAAGCTCGACGCCACCGTCGTCAACATGCGCTGGGCGAAGCCGCTCGACGAAGCGCTGCTGCTCGAGGTGGCGGCCGAGCACGATGCGATCGTGACGGTGGAAGAAGGCGCGATCATGGGCGGCGCGGGCAGCGCGGTCGGCGAAGCGCTGGCGGCGGCCGGCATCGAACTGCCGCTGCTGCAACTCGGCCTGCCGGACCGCTTTATCGAACACGGCGATCCTGCGGGGCTGCTCGCATCGATCGGGCTCGATGCGACGGGCATTGAGCGATCGGTGCGTGCGCGCTTCGAAACGCTCGTCCAAAGCCCGGCGCCTGCTCTAAAAATAGTAGCGTGAGGCGCTGACTGCGCCTGCGCTTCGGCTCGGGTTAGTCCCTAAAGACGGGGAGCCGTTCGCTCACGTAGACTGGCCAGTCGCGTTGTTTTCTTCTGCGGCAGTAGTCCGCGAATCGGGCAGGCTTCCATGGAAGTTCTCCCGCCTGTTTTTTCCCCAATCCTCAGGAGTCATCACCAAATGGATCGTCGCTCAATCATCAAGAACGCCGGCTTGGCCGGCGTGCTGGCAGCCGGCGTCGCGCCGGCTGTGCACGCGCAGGCGGCCGTGCGCTGGCGTCTTGCTTCCAGCTTTCCGAAGTCGCTCGACACGTTGTTCGGCGGCAGCGAGCTGATGGCCAAGGCGGTGAAGGACATGTCGGGCGGCAAGTTCGAGATCTCGGTGCATGCGGCCGGCGAACTGATGCCGGGCTTCGGCGTGTTCGACGGGGTGCAGCAGGGGTCGGTGCAGATGTGCCACACCGCGTCCTACTATTTCTACGGCAAGAATCCGGCGTTCGCGTTGGCCACCTGCGTGCCCTGGGGCTTCAACTCGCGCCAGATGAACGCGTGGATGATGCACGGCAACGGGCGCAAGCTGATGAACGAGTTCTTCGCCGGTTTCGGCGTGATGAGCATGAACGGCGGCAACACCGGCACCCAGATGGGCGGCTGGTTCCGCAAAGAGATCAAATCGATCGAGGACTTGAAGGGCTTGAAGATGCGCTTTGGCGGCGGCCTGATCGGTGACATCATGGCCAAGCAGGGCGTGGTGCCGCAGAGCATTCCGGCCGGTGACGTGTACCAGTCGCTCGAAAAAGGCACGCTCGACGCGGCCGAATGGATCGGCCCGCACGACGACCTGAAGCTCGGCTTTAACAAGGTTGCGCCGTTCTACTACTACCCCGGCTGGTGGGAGGGCGGGCCCGAGCTCTCATTCATGGTCAACCAGAAAGCCTTCGGCGAGCTGTCCGCCGAGAACAAGGCGATCCTGCAAACCGCGGCTGCAATGGCGCACGGCGATGTGCTTGCGAAGTACGACGCACTGAATCCGGATGCACTGAAAAAGCTGGTGGCTTCCGGCACCAAGGTGCTCCCGTTCCCGCAGCCGCTGCTCGAAGCCGGCTTCAAAGCGACGCAGGAAATGTTCGAGGAACTCAATGCGAAGAGCCCCGAGTGGAAAAAGATCTACACCGACATGCGCAACTTCCAGCGCGACCAGGTGCTCTGGTTCCGTTTTGCGGAAAACCGCTACGACACCTTCATCAACAGCGTGAAGCTGTAGCCTTCGGGACGCGTTCCCAGTCAGCGAAAAGCCCCGCAATTGCGGGGCTTTTCGCTGATGAGGCGGAACTGCGGAAAAGTGCCTCATGACTCCGTTTCCGAGCGGGCTGCGAGAGCACCGCTTATGTCTTGCCCGCGATTCCCGAGTGGCGGGGAAGGCTTCCTGCAGCTACTTCTTGTCCTGCTCGCGCTGCATCGAGTTCATCAACGCCTTCATCGGATCGTCGGCCGACTGCGGAATGCCGCTCGACGAATCCGCCGGCGGCGTCGCCCCTCCGGGCGCAGGCGCCGCCCCTTCCGGCAGCGGAACGACCGGAGGCGGTGGCTCCGCGGATTGCTGCATCGTCGCTTCCATTTCGCGCCGTACCTTGTCGAGGTCATAGACCTCCTTCTTGCCGAGGCCGCTCGACACCAGCGCCGGGAACGCGATGATCAGTCCGACCATGATGATCTGAATGCATACGAACGGCACCGCGCCCCAGTAGATGTCGGTGCTCGTGACCGGCGCAATCCGCTTTTTGGTCACGCGGTCCGTGTACTCCTTATCGGGCGCAACGCTGCGAAGATAGAACAGGGCGAAGCCGAAAGGTGGATGCATGAACGAGGTCTGCATGTTCACGCCCAGCAGGATGCCGAACCAGATCAGGTCGATGCCGAGCCGGTCAGCGACCGGCGCGAGCAGAGGCACCACGATGAACGACAGCTCGAAGAAGTCGAGGAAGAACGCGAGAAAGAAGATCAGCAGATTGACCAGAATCAAAAAGCCGATCTGGCCGCCCGGCAAATCCGCGAGCAGGTGCTCGACCCAGCGCGGGCCGTCCACGCCCTGGAAGGTCAGGCTGAAAATTGTCGAACCGATCAGGATGAAGATCACGAAGCACGAGAGTTTCGTGGTCGACGTCAGCGCCTGTTTAAGCAGCGCCAGGGTGATGCGCCCCCGCATGCCGGCCAGCAGCAGTGCGCCCAATGCGCCCATCGCGCCCCCTTCGGTGGGCGTTGCGATGCCTAGAAAGATCGTGCCGAGCACGAGGAACATCAGAAGCAGCGGCGGAATCAGCACGAATGTCACGCGTTCGGCCATGCGCGACAGCAAGCCCAGGCCAATGAGCCTGTTCAACAAAGCGGCGATCAGCGCAAGGATCACCGCGACGCTGAGCGACACGACGATGACCTCGTCGGTCGCAACCGTCGCAACTTGCTTGCCGGTCAGAAAGCCCTGAACCCGTTCGTAATTCTGCGCATAAAAAATAGCAGCTGCCGCGCAAATCGCGGTGAGCACGCCAAGCGACCGCATGCCACTGTCGCCATTGGGTTCGCGCAAGGTCCGCGCCTCCGGCGGCATTGCGGGCGCGCGGCTAGGCCAGAGGATTGACACCAGCACCACGTAGCCTGCGTACATTGCCATCAGCAGAAAGCCGGGAATGAACGCGCCCTTGTACATGTCGCCCACGCTGCGTCCCAGCTGGTCGGCCAGGATGATCAACACGAGCGACGGCGGAATGATCTGTGCGAGAGTGCCCGACGCCGCGATCACTCCTCCCGCCAGCCGTCGGTCATAACCGTAGCGCAGCATGATCGGAAGCGAGATCAAACCCATCGAAATGACCGACGCGGCAACCACGCCAGTTGTTGCCGCAAGCAACGCGCCGACAAACACGACCGCAAGCGCAAGTCCGCCACGGATCGGACCGAACAATTGACCGATTGTCTCGAGCAGGTCTTCGGCCATGCCGCTGCGCTCGAGGATCAGCCCCATCAACGTGAAGAACGGAATCGCCAGCAGCGTGTCGTTCTGCATGATGCCGAACAGCCTCAGCGGCAGCGCCTGCATCAGCGCCTGCGGCAGCACGCCGATTTCAATGCCGACGATCGCGAAGAACAGGCCGCAGGCGCCGAGGCTGAAAGCGACCGGAAAACCGAACAGCAGGAACACGATCAGCCCCACGAACATGATCGGGGCAAGGTTGGCGGTGAAGAACTCCATTTGCTTCGTTCCTTCTCGTCGTCATTTCATACCGGGGCTCGTGACCTTGCCTTCGGCCAGACGACGAATTTCTTCGGCCAGCTCGAGTTCGGCGTTGGCGTCGCGCTTGACGCCGGGGTCGTCGATGCGGCCTTGAAGGAAGCCGATACGTTTAATCAATTCAGAAACGCCCTGCAGCAGCAGCAGCGAAAAGCCGATCGGGATCAACGCGTAGACCGGCCAGCGGATCAGTCCGCCTGAATTGGACGACATTTCACCCGTCACATAGCCGGCAACGACGAACGACCAGCTGTAGTAGAGCACCGCAAGGCAGACCGGGATCAGGAAGAACGCAAAGCCGAAGATTTCCATCTTCGCTTGCGTGCGGCGCGTGAAGCGCCCCGCGATCACGTCGATGCGCACATGCTCGTTGTGCAGCAGCGTGTAGGCGGCGGCGATCAAAAACGACGCGGCGAACAGATACCACTGCACTTCGAGGTACGCGTTCGAGCTGACGTTGAAGATCTTGCGCACGATCGCGTTCAGCGCGCTGATCAGCGTGGAGGCCAGGATCAGCCAGATCGACCAGCGGCCGATGTGTTCATTCAGCCAGTCGATCGCGCCGGAAAGTTTCAGCAAGGCGTGCATAGGATCAGTCGCAAAGAAAAGGGGGCTCGGCGTCTGCAAGGAGGCGCTGCATTTTCATCGCTGTGCGAGCTGCTTGCAGTCGGTGTATTCCCGCGCATGGGCGGTCGGCTCGCCGCAAGCTGCGGTCGCGCACCAAACAGGTGCCGCCGATGGCCGCGGCGCGATTAAGCTGCCCGGATGTTACCTGCCGATTCTTCCGGTGCTGCTGCACCCGCCGGGCCGTCCGGCGCTGGCCAACGCGCGAGCGCGGGCGCAGTCGATGCCCCTGCATATCGCCAAGCCGGGCGCGACCTGCTGTCGCTCGCGCTCATCGATTCGCGCAACCTGACGCTGCAGGCTTTCGGCTTGATCGAGCAGGCACAAGCCGCGTTGCCGACGGGGCAAGTGCAGGCGGCGGATGCCGCCGCCACTTCCCCGCTCTGGATCCTCGGACACATCGGCTGGTTCGCCGAGCGCTGGATCGGGCGCAATATCCAGCGCGCCGCGGGTCGGCAGTGTCCCGCCGAGCCGACCCGAATCGCTTCGATCGAACCGCACGCCGACGCGTTCTGGGACCCGGCGCAGCGCGATTCGTGTGCGCCGGGTCGGCCCCCGCGGGCCGACCGCCCGCCGTTGCCTGCGGCGGATGCCACCCGCAGTTACTTGCTCGAAACGCTCGAAGGCACGCTCGAACTGCTCGAGAAAATGCCCGATGACGATCAGGCGTTGTACTTTTTTCGCGCCGCGCTCGCGCATGAGGACGCCTGTGGTGAAGCGCTGCTGGTCGCCGCGCAGGCACTGGACCTGGCGCTGCCGATCGAGGCGCCGCGCAGCATGCACCAGCGCGAACCGCTCGCGTGCCCGGCCACGCGCTGGTCGCTCGGCAGTCCATCGGGCGGCTGCGTGCCGGCGATCGAGCAACCGGCGCACGAGGTGCCGGTGTCCGCGTTCGAGATCGACGCACAGCCGGTCTGCTGGGCCCAGTTCATCGAGTTCGTGGACGACGGCGGTTATGACCGCGAGGATTGCTGGAGCGCGGCCGGCTGGCAATGGCTGCAGGCCGAGGCCGTCGAGCACCGCCGGCGCGGCCCGCGCCAAGTCCTGCAGATCGGCGCCGCATGCGTCGGCGGCAGCGGCGCGGTGGTGCAGCGTTTTTTCGGCCGAAGCGTGCGGCTGGCCGGCAATCAGCCGGTCATGCACGCGAGCTGGTTCGAGGCCGACGCCTGGGCGCGCTGGGCCGGGCGCCGGCTGCCGAGCGAAGTCGAATGGGAGGTCGGCGCGAAGGCGGCAGCCCGACGCGGTTTTCGCTGGGGTGACGTACAAGAATGGACCGCCACCACGCTGCGGCCCTGGCCCGGCTACGCGCCCGATCCGTTCGCCGCCGCGGTCGAGCCTGCTTTCGGCGCCGCGAAAGTGCTGCGCGGCGCATCGTTTGCCACCCGACAGCGCCAGCATCATCTGAAGTTCCGGCGTTGCGCGATGCCGTTCGACGACAGGGGCTTCGTCGGGTTTCGGACCTGTGCGGTCTGAACGACCGAATGGCGCGACAACAACGCGCCTGGGCGTCCGCCCACCGCGTCAGCGCACCATGCCCGCCAGTGCCTGCCGCATGTCGTCTTTGAGGTCCTCGATGTGCTCCAACCCGACCGACAGCCGCACGAAGTTCGGCGCGATGCCCGCCGCCGTCATCTGCGCTTCATCCATCGTGGCGGCCCACATCGCGGCCGTGTGCACCACGAGCGATTCGACGCCGCCCAGGCTGACCGCGTGGGTCGCGAGTTCGAGCCCGGCGACGAAGCGGCCGGTGTCCTCGTAGCCACCGCGCAGCGCGAAAGCGATGACGGCGCCGTAGCCCGTCATCTGCCGCTGCGCAAGGGCGTGCTGCGGGTGGCTGGGCAAGCCGGGGTAGTGGACGCGCTCGATCTGCGGTTGCGCTTCGAGCCACTCGGCCAGCGCCAGGGCATTCGCGTTGATGCGCTCGACGCGAACGGCCAGCGTGCGCAGGCCTCGCAACAGCAGCCACGCATCCATCGGCGACAGCACGGCGCCGAGCGTGGTGTGCATGCGCCAGATTTGCTCGGCCAGTTCATGGCTGCAGCAGACCGCGCCCGCGGTGATGTCGTGATGGCCGCCCAGGTACTTCGTTGCGCTGTGCACCACCACGTCGACGCCGAGCGCGTGCGGCCGCTGGTTCAGCGGCGAGGCAAACGTGTTGTCGGCCACCGTCAGGACGCCGCGCTGCCGCGCCAGCGAAGCGACCGCTTCGAGATCGGTCAGCACCAGCGTCGGATTCACCGGCGACTCGAGCATGAGGAGCCGCGTGTTCGGTCGCAGCGCGGCTTCGAATGCAGCCAGATCGGCCTGCTCGACGATGCTGACTTCGACGCCGAAGCGCGGCAGCACCTCGTCGAACAACTTCGCCGTGCTCATGTAGTGCCGGCTCTGCGCGATCACGTGGTCGCCGGCCGACACCAGCGCCAGCACCGTGGTGCTGATCGCGCCCATGCCCGAAGCGGTCAGCAGCGCGGTCTCGGTGCCTTCCAGATCGGCGATCACCGCGCAGACGCGCTCGTGCGTCGGGTTGCCGTAGCGCGTGTAGAAGCCCGGATGGCGCGGTCGGGTCGCCATTTCGGCGAAATCGGCCGCGTCACGCGCCTCGAACGTCGCGCTGTAGTGGATCGGGGCAGTGACCGAGGGGCCGTCGGCACGCAGGTGAGCATCGGCGTGCAGCGTGACAGTCTCGGGATGGCGCGGGGGTGCGGGGCGGGTCATGGTCGAATAGGGGCGGGGACGGGTTTGGCACGAGGTGCGGCGTGGTCCAGAGATGCGTCTGGTCTCGATTGTCGGCGGCGACAGGCCCGCCGTGTGCTCGATTCGATTAGGCATGCTGTAATTCCACGCATTCCCGCTGCGGCGCTGGCCGGCTGGTCCGATCCGGGTCCCGACCGGCCACCGCCGCAGTGCAAGCCGGTCGGTTCAACCCGCTTGGCGTGTTCCGCTTCGCTTGATTGGAGAGTCCCTGAGCCGTGTCCTCAAATTCGCATTCGCCGGTCTCTCTCGCCGCTGCTTCGACGCAGCCGCCGCCCTCCGACGCGGCCGATGCGCTCACCGGGTCCGACGCAGCTGCGCAATTGGCCGATCGCTACGCGCAGCTGCGTGCACAGACGCTTGCACTGGCTGCGCCGCTGTCGGCCGAAGACCTGTGCGTGCAGTCGATGCCGGATGCGAGCCCGGGAAAATGGCACCTGGCGCACACCACCTGGTTTTTCGAAACCGTGGTGTTGCAGCCGCATGACAGCGGCTACCAGGTATTCGACGCCCGCTTCGGCTACCTGTTCAACTCCTACTACGAGGCGCTCGGCACGCGGTACCCCCGGGCCGAGAGGGGTTTGCTGACGCGACCTTCCCTGGATGAAGTCTTCGCTTATCGCCAGCACGTCGACCGGGCGATGCTGCGCTTCTTGCGCGCGGGCAGCGGCGACGACCGGCAGGCTGCCGTGCAACTCGTTCTGCTGGGGCTGCACCACGAGCAGCAGCACCAGGAATTGCTGCTGACCGATGCGCTGCATCTGCTGTCTTGCAATCCTTTGCTGCCTGCGTACCGCGCGCCGGAGCCGCCCATGCTGCGGCTCGCCGTGCCGGAAGTCGGCGCACCGCGCTTCATCGAGCGGCCCGCCGTCGAGGTGTGGATCGGGCATGCGGCCGACGGCTTCGCGTTCGACAACGAAACGCCGCGGCATCGGGTGCTGCTCGCAGCCCACGCGGTGGCCGAACGGCTCGTGACTTGCGGCGAGTTCGCCGACTTCATCGAGGACGGCGGCTACCGCCGGCCCGAGTTGTGGCTGTCCGATGGCTGGGCAGCTGTGCGCGCGCAGGGTTGGCAGGCGCCCGCGTACTGGCTCGCGCCGGGCGATCCGCGCACGATGGCCGATCACTGGCAGGTGTTCGGCCTGCACGGCGCACGGGCGCTCGACCGCAACGCACCGGTCAGCCAGCTCAGTTTCTACGAAGCGGCCGCGTTCTCGGAATGGGCGGGCGCGCGGCTGCCGACCGAGTTCGAATGGGAAGGTGCGTTCGATGCGCCGGGCATCAAGCAGTTGACCGGACACGTCTGGCAATGGACGCGGTCGTCCTACGACCCTTATCCGGGCTTCAGGCCGATGGCCGGCGCGGTCAGTGAATACAACGGCAAATTCATGGTGGGTCAGATGGTGCTGCGTGGCGGCAGCGTCGCCACGCCCGCAGGCCATGCCCGGCGCACGTATCGCAACTTCTTTCCGCCGGCTGCGCGTTGGCAATTCTCCGGCTTGCGGCTGGCGCGGGACCTTTGATGCTCGAACGAATTCAAACGGAAACGGTGGCCGATGCCATTGCGTGGGGGCCTGCGGACGTCGCGGACCGGACGCCTTCGGCATTCGAGAACGACATGCTGGCAGCGCTTGCGCAGACGCCGCGTCGCATCTCGCCGAAGTACTTCTACGACGCGGCCGGCTCGGCCTTGTTCGACCGCATCTGCGAGTTGCCCGAGTATTACCCGACCCGCACCGAAGTCGCATTGATCGAACGGCACGCGGGCGACATCGCCGAATTGAGCGGGGCCCATGTCGAGATCGTCGAGTTCGGCGCCGGCTCGCTGCGAAAGATCCGGCTGCTGCTCGACGCGCTGGATCGGCCAAGACGCTTCGTGCCGATCGACATCTCGGCCGAGCACCTGAGGTCGGCGGCCGAGACGTTGATGCGGGATTACGCCCATCTTGCGGTGCAGCCGGTCGCGGCCGACTACACGCGGCCGTTCGAGCTGCCTGCGGCGTTGCCCGGCACCGGACGGCGCATCGGTTTCTTTCCCGGCTCGACGATCGGCAACTTCACGGCCGATGAATCGATTGCGTTTCTGCGGGTCGCGGCATCGATGCTGCGCGGCGGCGCGCTGCTGCTCGGCGCCGATCTCGTCAAAGACCCGGCGCTGCTGCACGCGGCATACAACGACGCGCAAGGCGTGACGGCGGCGTTCAACCTGAACCTGCTGGCGCGCGCGAACCGCGAACTGGGCGCGGACTTCGTGCTCGAACAATTCGCGCACAGCGCGTTCTACAACGCGCCGCTGCAACGCATCGAGATGCATCTGATGAGCCGAGCAGCGCAGTCGGTGCGGATCGCCGGTCGTGCGTTCGCTTTTGCGCAGGGCGAGACCCTGCATACGGAAAATTCCCAGAAGTTCACCATCGATGGGCTGCGCAAACTGGCCGCGTGCGCGGGCTTCACGCCGGGGCCGGTCTGGACCGACTCGGCGCAGCGCTTCAGCTTGCACTGGCTCTGGGCGCCGTCGGACTGAGCAGGGCCGTCATGCGCTCGACCGGCGCGTCGCGTGGCTAGCCGATGTCGAGCTGGTGCAGATCGAACCGGCCCGCGCGGCGGTCGGCGAAGTAGTAGCGCAGAGTCTCTGCCACGGTGCGAAACGCGATCTCGTCCCACGGAATTTCTTCTTCGCGGCAGAGCCGCGTGTCGCTCGTCTCGTGGCCGGGGTCGAACCGGTCGGACAGCAGTTCGGCGAGGAAGTACACATGGACCTGGCCGACCCGCGTCACGTTCATGATCGAGAACAGCGCGCCCATCTCGATCTTCGCGCCGGCTTCCTCGTCGGTTTCGCGCTGCGCGCCTTGCGCCAGCGTCTCGCCGAGCTCCATGAAGCCGGCCGGCAGCGTCCACTTGCCCAGCCGCGGCTCGATCGCGCGCTTGCACAGCAGCACACGGTCACCCAGAAACGGCACGGTGCCCACCACGTTCAACGGGTTCTCGTAGTGGATGGTCTGGCAGGCCGGGCAGACCGCACGTTCGCGCGTGTCGCCGTCGTCCGGCACGCGGTAGACGACCGCGGCGCCGCAGTTGCGGCAGTGACGGATCGGCGCGCGATGAAGCGGTCTTGGCGGAATGACGGCCGACATGTGTCAGGGGCGCGGCAGGGCGTGCGGCGCTGGGGTCGTCAGCCCGCCACCACCGACAAGCGCAGCGTCTCGAGTCCGGCCACGCCGCCTTCCATCGAATCGCCGATCTCCACGGCCGCGACGCCCTCCGGTGTACCGGAGAAGATCAGGTCACCCGGCTGCAGCTCCCAGCCCTGCGACAGATGCTCGATCGATTCCCCGATGTTCCAGATCAGCTTGGACACGTTGCTGCGCTGACGATCCTGGCCGTTGACCTTGACGTAGATCTCCGCGTTTGCAACGTCGCCGGCCTGCGCGGCTGGTGTGATCGGGCCCATCGGCGCCGAGTGGTCGAACGCTTTGCCGATCTCCCACGGACGGCCTTGCTTCTTCATCTCGCCCTGCAGGTCGCGCCGCGTCATGTCGAGCCCCACGCCATAGCCGAAGATGTGCTGATGCGCGTCGGCCGCCTTGATGTTCTTGCCGCCCTTGCCGATCGCCACCACGAGTTCGATCTCGTGGTGCAGGCTTTTGGTCAGCGACGGGTAGGGCAGCTGGCCGGTCCGGCCTGCGTCGACCACGACCACGCTGGTGGCCGGTTTCAAGAAGAAAAACGGCGGCTCGCGGCCCGTGAAGCCCATCTCTTTGGCGTGCTCGACATAGTTGCGGCCCACGCAGTAGACGCGGTGCACCGGAAAGCGTGCGGACTGGCCGACCACCGGCAGAGACACGACGGGCAGGGGCTCGAAGACATAGGATTCGCTGGACATGGGAGATACGGGCCTTTCGCTGGTGGGACGCTGAAACCCGGTCATTCGTTTCAGGACGATTTGTCTCGCGCGGGCGCGCGGTTGCGGGTTTGCGCAAGAGCCGCAGTGTGCCATGCCAAAACGTGAATTGCCGCGCGACCGACGGCGACCACCGAAGGCTGCGTTGCCGATGCGCGTTTGCTCGGCCAACGGCGTTTACCGAACCGTTACGCAAGCACGGTGCGCCGCTTGCTACAGTCGAAGGCGCGATCCGGCAGCCGGCTGCTGAGTGAAAGCCGGCGCGACGCCCGGACCCATTCAACCAAAAGGGAAGACGACCATGAAATCGATTCGAACATTCGCCACCGCACGGCCGTCGATCGGTGCAGCCTGCCTTGTCGCCGCCGCGCTTGCCGGCTGCGCGGGCATGAACGAGACCGGGCGAAATTCAGCCATCGGCGCCGGCGTTGGCGCGCTCGGCGGGGCGGCGATCGGCCGCAATGCGACCGGCGCGGCGATCGGCGCGGGCGTCGGCGCGCTCGGCGGCTATGCATGGTCGCAGTACATGCAGCAGAAAAAAGCTTCGATGGAACAGGCCACCGCCGGCACGGGTATCGCGGTCACGCAAACGCCGGACAACCAGCTCAAAGTGAACATTCCGAGCGATGTGTCGTTCGACACCGGCAGTGCGGTGATCCGCCCGAACATGCGCCCGGTGCTCGACCAGTTCGCCTATGGCGTCGCAAATCAGCCGAACACCGAAATCCGCGTGATCGGCCACACCGACAACACCGGCACCGATGCGATCAACGATCCACTGTCGGTGCAGCGTGCGCAGAGCGTGCGTGACTATCTGGCGGCTCGCGGCGTGAACCCACAGCAGGTGGCGATCAGCGGCGCGGGCGACCGGCAACCGGTGGCCGACAACAGGACCGCACAGGGTCGAGCAGAAAATCGTCGTGTGGAGATGTTTCTGGCCGAACGCTCCGTGGCGCAAGGGCCGAGCGCGTATCCGGTGAATCAGCAGCCGGTCCAGGCACCCTCGACCTACCCGACCACGCAGCCGGTGCAGGCGCCGCAGTCGAGCTATCCGGCGCAGTATCCGGTGCAGGCGCCGCAAACAACCTATCCGTCTCAGCAGCCGGTCCAGGCGCCGCAGACGACCTATCCGGGTGCATATCCCAGCGCCTATCCCAATCAGACCCCGACGCCCGGCACGCAGCCGATCGGCACGGCTCGTTAAGCGAACAGAGCGGGAGGCTTCGATCGCCTCCTCGCTTCTGGCCACCCGCGGGAGCTTGCAGGAGCGCTCGGACCCCGTTCGCTGCCCTTTGGTATCGGTGCGCGCAACCTGTGCCTGACCGACCGCTCGATTGCAGCCGGTTCGCCAACTCTCGGAAGTGCGTCAGCGAATGCAAGGATCAGATTGCGACGTTCATTCGAGTGTGAAGCCGCACTTGATCGTGACTTGCCAGTGGGCGACTTTGCCCTCGGTCACATGACCACGCGTCTCGACCACTTCGAACCAGTGAATGTTGCGCACACTCTGGCTGGCTTTTTCGATGGCGCCTTTCACGGCATCTTCGATCGAGTTCGGGGATGAGCCGGTCAGCTCGAGCATCTTGTAGATATGAGTGGACATGGTGAGGGTAGTCTCCGTAGGAAAATTTTCGTTGCACGATTCACGCGCGGCGGGTTGTTTTTGCCACGATGAAAGACCAGTGTAGCCGCAATGCGTTGGCGGTCATGCTTGCTGGGACGCTACACAATCGATAGCATTTATGACGAAGCAACCTTTCTGCTCGCAGGCGTTCCCGACTTGAAAACGTCCGTCGCATCCGTAGCTGTAGCATGGTGAAAACCATGAACACAACCTGGGAGCGCCGCCGCTTGAGCGCACGGCCAAAGATGAACCAAATTCCGATTTTTCTGCGCACGTTGGGCGCTGCCGCCATCGGTCTCGGGCTGCTGGTCATCGGCGGGGTGGTTGCGGCGAGCCTGTTCGTCGCAATGCTGCTGGTCGTCGCGTTCGGCGTGGTCGGTGCCTTGCTGACCGGCCGCAAACCGCAGGCGTTCGAACTCTGGAGCCGGTGGCGCGCGATGCGCGACGGCAACCGCTTCGGTGCGGTGTTCACGCGGCGGCGCGAGGATGCGGTGCGCGCTGGCAGCCCGCGCGGACAGGCCGCGGACGTGGTCGATGTCGAAGCGCGTGATCTGCCGCGCTGAAACAGGCTCGTCAGTTGGTGGAATCGATGCGAAAACCCGGCGCCCTGGCGCGCAGCCACTGCTCCAGCATCATCAGAATCCAGACCATTTCGCCGTAGTAGCCCGGGTGTTCGGACAATCGGCGTTGCAGCAGTTCGTCGATGAACGCGTGTCGCACCACGCCGCGCTCGGCGATGCCGTGCAGAGACTCGCGCGCAATCGCTCGCAGGCCGTCGTGTCCGTTCGCCCAGACGCCGAACGGCAGGCCGAAGCCCTGCTTCTTCTTCTTGATGATGTCCTCGGGCAGCAAGCCGCGCAGCGCCTCCTTGAAAAACCAGCGCAGCTTCAAACCCTTCAGCTTGTACGCGTCAGGCAATTTGCACGAGAACGCGAGCAGCCGGTCGTCAAGCATCGGATAGCCAACACCGACACCGGCCAGTCGCGTGGCGCCGCGCACCTTCGGCAGATCGCTCTCGGCCAGCGTGTAGCGCCAATCGTAGGCGAGCTGTTTGTTGAGTGCGCTCGCGTGGGCCGGCGACGCGCCGCTCCAGACCGCGCGCTGTTGTGCAAGTGGCGCGGCCCGGTCGACCTGGGCCAGCAGCGCGGGTGTCAGCACGTGGTCCGGGCCGAGCCGCAGCAGCAGGTTGTACATCTGCTGGCGGTCCGGCATCGGCACGCTTGCCTGCTCGGCATAGCTCGCGGTCTTGCGCAGCAAGCCGATGCCGCTCGCGCGCTGGCCCTCCAGCAGCGGCTCGAGCGTGCTGGTGCGCAAACCGCTCGGCAGCAGACCCCACCAGCCGAAGATGCGGTCTTTCGCATAACGCGAATTGCCGCCGAACAGCTCATCGCCGCCGTCGCCGGCCAGCAGTCGGGTCACGCCGTGCTCGCGCGCCATCTTCGCGCAGTAGTAAGCGGGCAGGGCGGACGAGTTGCCGAACGGCTGGTCGAAGTGGCTGGCGACCTGGCCGATGCTGCGCACCAGATCATCCGGCGTCACGTAGTACTCGTGGTGCTCGGTATTGAACTGCCGCGCCGCAATCCGCGCGAACGCCATCTCGTCGTAGCCCTGCGCGTCGAAGCCGATCGAAAACGTGGCCGCCTGCTTTCCGCTGACTTCTCCGATCAAGCCGGCGACGGTGGAGCTGTCGGTGCCGCCGGACAGAAAGCAGCCGGGCTTGCCGCCGTCGAGCTGCGCCTCGACCGCGTCGCGCAGCAGCTGACGAAACTCGACCGCCAGCGCGTCGAACGCGGCCTCCCGTGGCGCTTCGAACGTCGGCTGCCAGTACGGCTTGACGGTCAGCTTCCCGTGCTCGAATACCGCGACGTGGCCGGGCGGCAGCCGATGCACGCCCTTGAAGATCGTGCGCGGTGACGGGATGACGTGAAAGTACAGATAGTCGTAGATCGCCTGCGGGTCGATCTCGGCGTCACCGCCGGCCAATTCGTCGGCGCGCTCAGCAAATCGCAGCTTGCCGTCCACCACACGCCAGCAGATCGACTCGATACCGAACCGGTCGACCGCAATCCAGCTGCGGCCTCCCGCCTCGTGCATGCCGACTGCGAAGTTGCCCGTGACGGTGGCGACCTGGTCGGGCCCGACCGTTCGCCATGCGGCGGCTCGATCCGCGCTTGTGCCGGGACTGGCCACCGGCTGTTCGGGCAGACCGGCGAAGCGCGGCGAGCCGAGGGTGAATGGAGAGTCGGACGCGGTCATGGGGCAAGCGCAAAAAAAATTGGGAGGAAGAGAGCCGGGACAGCGCATCGGCTGAGGTCGGCGTTGTCATGGCCAGGCAGATCGGTGCAGCAATGAGCGGCGGAGCTGTTGAACCCAACCACCGGTCTTTATGGCCTGCCGCAGTAGCAGTTATGGCAACAACTGCTGCAGGGCTCCGGGATTATGCGCAGGTGCAGCCAGCGCACGCGAATGTCGCGGGTGCACGTATTCGCGCTGTGGCAGGCCCAGCGGCCCCGCGTCGTGCAGCGGCTGGTGGGCGTCGAACAGCGGGGCTCCGCGTCGCGGCACCAGATTCGCATCGGTCGCTGCCAGATACGCTTCGAGCGCGACTTGCGCGGTCGCGCGGTTCAGCGCGCCACTCGCCGCGAACAGGCGACCGGCGCCCACCAGCAAATTGTTCGCAGCGCGCAGTTCGACCGACGCGTCCGGTACGACGAAGACACGCACGCCGTGTGCATCGTCGCGCTGGTCGATCAGCGTGTTGCTGTTCATCTGCAGCGCGTTGCGCGGCCAGCGCAAGCCTTCCGCGCCGTACGAGACCATGGTGTTGTTTTCCGTGCCGGTGCTCTGCGAGATCAGATTGCCGAGCAACGTCACCTCGCCGCCATTCGGAAACTCGACTTCGTAACTTGCGCGGCCCCCGGCCTCGTCGGTCAACCGGCAGTAGCGCACATCGCTGACGGCGGCACGGCTTTTCAGCAGATGCCCGGTGCGAGCGTGGTGAAAGTAGCTGTCTGCGACCGTCAACCTGGCGATCGCACCGGCGTACAGGTTGTGGTTGTGCGCACCACGGCGGAAGTTGTAGGCGAATTCGCTGCCGACGACGTCGAGGGTGGTGTTTGCTTCGTTGTTCGTGAGCAGGCCCATTTCGTTGCCGATGAACGCGCAGTCGTGGACCGTCGCAGCGCCCGTCTCCAGCCGGACCCCGGCGCCGTTGCCGGATGCGACCTTGCAGCCATAGAAATCGAACCCCTGCAGCGCAATCCGGCCACCGCGCAGCACCCAGATCGCCTTGCCTTCGGCCGCCGCACCGGCCCCCATCAGCCGAACCCGGCCCCCCTGGGCTTGCAGCCGAATGTCATGCTGTTGCCAGACGGCGACATCGCCGACATAGTCGCCTCCGTCGATTTGCACCAAATCGCCGTCGCGCGCGAGCCGCGCCGCATCCGAGATGCGCTTGATCGCGCGGCCCGGGCCCACCGACAGCACGCGGCGACGCGGTGAGACGCCAAGCGCCTGTTGCGGTGCCGCGCCCCACCCCGTCGACCAATCGAGCAAACCCGCCAGCCCGAGCAGTGGCATCCATCTGCGCCGCATCGGATCAGAACCGATCGCGGCCTGCGATGCGCGCCACGATGCGCAGATCCGGCCCCACCGGCTCGGTCGAATGAAACGTCAGCGGCAACGCGTCCGCCAACGCATCGATCGGCCCCAGATTCGTGATGCCCCGACCTTGGCCGATCAGCCTGGGCGCAACATAGAGCAGCAACTCGTCGACCAGCCCCGCGCGCAGCAGCGAGCCGTTCAGTTTGTGGCCCGCCTCGACGTGCAGCTCGTTGACTTCGTAGCGCTTTGCGAGATCGCGCAGCATCGCAGCGAGATCGACTTTGCCGCCGGCATCGGGCAGCCGATGAATCCGCGCGCCCAGCGCCTGCAGCGGCGCGTGGTTCGCATGCTGCGAACCCATCGCCGTGTAGACGATCACGCGCCGGTCCGGCACCGACCACAGCCTGGCGGCGAGCGGTGTCTGCAATCGGCTGTCGACAATCACGAGCGGCGGCTGTTGCGCCGGCTCCGAAGCGTCAGCACCGAGCCGCACATTCAGCAACGGATCGTCTTCGATCACCGTTCCGATGCCCGTCAGGATCGCACCCGCACGACGCCGCCATGCATGCCCATCGGCGCGCGCGACGTCGCCCGTGATCCACTGGCTCACGCCGTTGTCGAGCGCCGTG
Source organism: uncultured beta proteobacterium (assembly GCA_963761295.1). Lineage (GTDB taxonomy): Bacteria > Pseudomonadota > Gammaproteobacteria > Burkholderiales > Burkholderiaceae_C > JBBPYC01. Next base: position 116,098 of record CAVXGG010000014.1, on the reverse strand, counting down.
ACCCCATCGATCGAAGCTGCCACCTTCATGCGCACCCAGGGCGTGCCGCGTTGCATGCGGCTGAAGAAACCGATGTTCAACTCGCGCGATTCGGCGGCACCGGGGCCGATTTCGACTTCGATGCCAGCGGCACGCAGCTTGGCAAAGCCCTGCCCCGAGACAAGCGGGTTCGGGTCGGCAGTCGACGCGATTACCTTGCCGATGCCGGCTTCGATCAGCGCATCGCAGCACGGACCCGTGCGGCCGTGGTGGGAGCAGGGTTCGAGCGTGACGTAGGCGGTTGCACCACCCAGTAAATGTCCGGCAGCGCGGGCCTCGCGCAGGGCCATGATTTCGGCATGGGGGCCGCCGGCTTGCTGGGTGTGGCCGCCACCGATGACAGCGCCATCATTGCTCACAAGAACGCAGCCGACGCGGGGATTGGGTTCAGAAAGGCCGATTGACCTTTCTGCAAACAGAAGCGCTTGCGAGAGCGGAGTCGTCAAGGGAATAATTGCCAAATCCTTAAGGGACGCTAGCCGGGCGTGTTCATCATGCAGGTCGAGTCACCGGTGTCACTGGCCGGCTTGCAGGTTCGCACGCGCCCGGTCGCTGCGACCATCAGCCGACGGGTCTGGTCCCATTTCTTTGCGGCAGTCAGGTCGGTGCGCGTGATCTGCAGAGAGCTTGCACCGGCTATGCCGACCGTGCCGGCGCTGTTGACTGCATAGCCAGACGGATTGAACATGATGTAAGGGGAACTTGCGGCTGCGGGTTGCGGGCTGGGTCCGGCAGTGACCGAAAAGTAACCGGCGAGCGCCGGCTGCTTCAGGATGACGATGTCGGTACCGTCATCGTAAGAGCCGTTGCGGTTGCTGTCCACATACGCCACGATGCCGCTGTTCCAGGTGGTGCCTGGAAAAGGAGCCACGACGGCATTGACGCCACGCTTGAGCGCTTCGCCACGTGCTGCGTTGATGGCGGCCAGCAAGGCGTTCGTGGCGGAGGTGAGTTCCGCGTTGCGCTGGAAAGCCGTCATTCCCGGAACCGCCACCATCATCAAAATCGCAGCGATCGCGAGCGTCACCATCAACTCGATCAGGGTGAATCCGTGATCACGGCGCAATTGCCTGATGCGCTCACCTGCGTCGTTGAAGGTACTCATTTCCAGCACACCGACGGCCTGGACCCCCCCGCACAACCCTTCTCGCCCGTACTCTGAATCCAAAGGTTGCCGGCCTCTGCATCGGTGAATTGAGGCACTGCAATCAGCATCACACACTCACGCAGCCTCGTTGCATCCGTGGGATTCGTCGGACTGAGCGGATCTGCGTTTCCCGTGCAGTCGCTGGCGCGAATCTTGTACGAAGGCCGCGTATTGGAATCACCTGAAAACGTCTTGAACAGCGCTGCTGTACTGGTGGTGTCGCCTGGAGTCGGCCATGCGGCATACGTGTTGCGCTGTGTCATGAAGCGTTCCTGCTGCTGCATCAGCTCCATCAAGGCAGTGCGTCCTTCTGCACGCTTGCCTTTCAGGACCGATGAGACATACGACGGATACGCAACGGCAGCCAGGATGCCGACGATAGCGACGGTGATCATCAGCTCGATCAATGTGAAGCCGCGCTGTGTGGCGTTCGGTTCGCGATGGCTCATGGTGCATTCTTCAAGTCGAGGTAATTGTTGATCTGGCGCCAGCTGAGCCGCCCATTGCGAACATCGGACTGCGCGGTTCGACCGAGCGATAAACCTTTCGAACCTTGCTGTATCACCTGGTTCATGGTGGTGCGGATGCGCTTGCCGGTGCTGTCGGTGTAGGTATTGACCGTTGCAGCGGTGATCTCGATGGTCAACGGCTCTCCGAGAATTCCGACGGTCGAAGCGATCGAGGTTCCGCTGCCGTTGCTGAAATCCACCGTGTATTCGTTTCCACTGCCTGGGTCGGCGGTGCATGCTGCAATGGTTGATGCGGATCCCGGGATCAGGCTGCCGAAAATCGCCAGGGTGGATCTCGGCAGGATTTTCGCGTTGGACACCTGGCGTTCTCCCGCGATTGGAAAGTCGGCGTACCAGCCCGAACGCTGATTGGGATCGGTATCGCTGGCTGCCCGGCCCCATGTGAACCCTGAAACGGTGACTGCACCCGTTGTGGCATTGACGGTGCCCGCCTGCAGGCGTGCGCGACTGCGGATGGCTGCGTCACCGACCGGTGAACCCCCGTCGGCTGCTGCGCTTCCGTTGTCGAAAACGGTGTACATCGAATTGGTGTTGGCTGGCAACCGGTCGCCTCGCTCGAGGTACTTGCCGGTTCCGAAAAGTACGTAGGTTGACTCCGGTGTCGGCCCATAGGCGATGGCCGGTGCCATGGTGATCGGCTGGACCCGATTGGCAGCGTCCTTCGCGATAAACAACGGGTAGGGCAGCGGCGACGAAGCGGTGCCTTTGTTGAACGTCGATAGCTTGGCCATATTCCAGTTGGTCGAGCCGTAAAGCGAGAAGTCGAGCTTCCAGAGGTTGCCGTGCAGATCACCCATGTAGATCTGGGTGACTTGTCCGCCCGGGCCGCCAGCCGGTGCGAAGTTCACCAAGCCGGGGGGCAAGGTGAGCGCAAGCGTTGCATTCATCGGCAACACGACCTTGAAATAATTGCTGCCTTGCACCCAGGCATCAGTGGCCGGTTTGGCCAAGTCGAGCAGGAACAGCACCGGATTGCCGGTGGCGCTCGCACGTCCATCGGCCACGTAATTGTTCACGCCGCTGCCTACGACCGCAAAGTACTTGAACGTGGCCGGTGCAGTTCCTGGCGCACTCGTTCGAAATTTCAGGATTTGCGGGCGACCGACGACATTTCCCATATCCGGATCGTCGGCATCGGTGAACTCCCACATGACCTGGTCAGGTCCGAATGCCGTCGGTGTGGTCACGTTGAGCGCAAACACCCCTTGCCCACCGTTTCCGGTGGCGCCGACCAAAACGGTTGCCCAGTCGGCTTTGGTGCCCGCGCTTCCCAGCTTGGCCTCCGCCACGGCGATCTGGCCGTCCACGTAGCTTTGATGGTTGCCCACGTAGCCGGGGTCGGTCAGTGCCGAGAGCCGCGGCGCCAGCCAGCTCGGGATGTAGGCGAACGCCTCGTCTCCCGTGTTCGCATTGAACGCATGGAGCATGCCGTCGTTGGCGCCAACAAAGACCATCGGTGCTCTGGTTGCGTTGTCCTTATAGAAACCCGGATAGCTCGAATCCGAAATGGTCGTGGTCGGTGCGCCGGTGTATGCGGCGCCGGAATTGACGATGTCGCCCAGCAACCTATTGCGCGAGCGAAACGGGCTCTTTTCCTTGCTGCGGTCGCCGCGCAGGTAGTTGAGCCGATCCTGCCCAAGCCCATCCGCTGCTGCGGACGGGCTTGACCTGTCGAGTGCGTTGCGCACGCTGGTGTCCACGCCACCGCCGAAACCACCGGCTGGAAGACCCCAGGTGAAGTTCGTTGCCTTCGGGATGGCATTCGCACCGGACCGCCCCATGACGATCTTGCGGGAAGACGCCGGGTTGCTGAGCAGGCCCAGTCGGTCTGCTGCGCTCCAGTTCGGCGTTGCACCCAGGACCGCCGTGGTGCTGCTCTGAGTCAGCGGCTGAGAGACCAGGTCGCCGCTCCAGTCGCCGGTGTCGAACGACGCCTGGAAGATGGATGTGCCACCCGCAGTCAGGCTGGAATTGGTGGACGCGCTGCCGGCGATGCTGCGGGCTTGGGTCGAGATGGTGTTGAAAATCGAGTCGAACGACTGCAGCACGCCTCGTGCGTCGCTCTGGAGAAAATAGGTCTGCGCCTCTCCAATCCGAGCGGGGCTTGGATCGTCGTCTTCCCAGACGTACTTGTCGAACGTGCCGTTGTCCCGCCGGAATGGATTGCCTTGGGTATTGCTTGGTCTGCGACCAGGATTCGATGCGTCGGTTTCGAAGCCGCCGTATTTGGCAGCGGTGAAAAACTGGTTGCCGTAGCGACGCACTGCCGGGTTGGTCTGCTGGGCGAACTCGTTGACGTCGAAAGTGAAGGTCTTGACACGGAGTCCGCGACGCTGCAGCGCAGGGCCGGTGCCGGCTGTCCAATTTGCACCGCGGATGTCGTGGGTGTGCGCCCAGTAGGCGGAGCCGATGATCGGACCGTTGCCTGTCACACCATAGCTGGTCGTGTAATTGAGCGTGCTGTTCGGATTGCCGGTGCTGCGCGTCGCATTTTGGCCATCCAGATAGCTGCGCACGAGGCCCGCCTCGAAGTCCTGCACCACCTTGAGCCAATAGCCGATGTTCGGAAGGTTCTGCGAGTCGTCGGACGGACGATTGAGCAGCCGGTTGCTGTCCCAGGTGTTGACGTCTCCGATCACGACGATATTGCTTTTCACACACGAATAATCCGCATGTGTTGGATCGGCCATCACCGTACGGATCGTCCCACATGGTGGTGACGGGAAACCCGTCGTACATGCTGTTGTCGAGCCCGCCGACCGCAGCTTGCGTCGGCTGCAGGCCCTGCAGGTAGCGCAGGGCTTCACCGTGCAGTTCGCCTACCGGGTCATAAGTCTTGTACCTTCCTGGTGTCGGCCCGGTGCGGCCGAACTGATTCAAGTAAGTGATTACGCCGCTTTTCTTGAAGATTAAATCGCCGGCTGGATTGGCGAAGAACGTCCCGTCACTCGAATCCCATTCGCGTACCGGGTTTCCTCCGCTGGGCGTGTTGTCGATGCCGCGGATGTCGAACGTCTTGGCCCCACGAACTTCATCGGCGCACGCAATACGCCGCCGTAGCGGCCTCCCGCGTTGCTGTTGCTTTGATCCATCAGGTAGCCGAAGGCCGCGAGCCGCAACTGATCACTGTACTTCTGGATCGCGCCGGTGGGCTTGTAGTTGCCGTTCGGGTATTTGGTGCAAAGCCCGTAGTCGCGCGAGTCCAGCAGATTCCCGGCGGAGTCGGTTTCGCAGACTTGAACACGCGAGTACAAGAAGGCATCGATTGTTGGCGGCCTCCAGGTTCCGGTGTAGGGGCGCAGATAGCAATCTGCACCCGCATTCGTTGAGCCGCCCGGAAAGTTCGCGCTGGTGCAAGTGGCGGGACCCGAAAAGACGTAAGCCACCCAAATGTTGCCGTCTTTGGCCTTGTTGCGTCCGAACAGGATCTCATTCAGGCCGCTGCCGCCGCAGCTTGTGCCGTTGCTGCACGACGCTGTGGTCGGATAACCGGACGGCTGGGAGCCGGGTCCGTACGTCTGGGGTCCCGCAGTCGAGCCGCTTGATACGGTGCTCGCGAGCGTGTATCCGCTTTGATCGCTGCAGCTGCCGTTCGGCGAGCTCGCGGCACGGAAGTAAATCTGGTTCAGAGCGGTTCGCGATCCAGATGTCGTTGCCGGCGGCAGCGTTGATCATCACAGCGGGCACCGCGCCCCAGTAGGTGTTGGTGCCGCCGCCGTTCTTGTCGAGCTTCTTGGCCGGGAAGTTGGTGCTGTTCCACATGCAGGTTGGGTCGCCGTTCGGAATCACGGCGCGTTGCAGCACGGTCAGCGTCGGTGTGTCGATGTAGCGGTCGCCGCCGGTCAGCGCCAGACGCAGCATGTCGATGGCCGAGTTGCTCGCCCAGTTCAGGAAATTGCCTGAGAACCCATCGGCGCATTTGCGGCTTGTTTTGAAACGGTTCGACGGATCGGGGGAGGCCAGTGGCAAGGCACCCCCGGTGCGGTCAAAGCGCTTGTAGTCGCTTGTCGCCAGGGGCGCGACCGGTGTCTCGCTCGGGTCGTTGTTGTAGCGGTAGCAGCTTTCGGCGTCGTAGTAGCCGAGGTATTCGTTCGCGTTCGAGTAGGTGGCGTCCTGGCCAGCACCCGGGGACGCGACGTACTGCGCGCCGACGGTGGGGAATTCGACCGAGAGTGCCAGTGCGATGGCCGGCTTTTCACCGGCGATTGCCGCGTACAACGGATCGGCAGTGAGTTGCACTGCGGGGGGCGGCACCTGGGCTGTAGCCATGCTGGCAGACAGCGCCGCTGCGATCAACGCCAGCGGGGCAAGAAACATCTGCGCAGTGCTTTGCAACGAGCGGGTCTTGTGCGTGGCCGCGTCCGGCCGGGATTTGCGCGAGGCGGGATGTTGCGGAGATTGTTCGACGCACCCAGTGCACTGGTTCAGAGTTGCTTGCGATTTCATTGGACGGGTCTGAATTAGTTTCTGAACAAAATCTGAACGACGGCCTGGATGTCGGTGCGCGGGCCGAAACCCATGGACGTGACCCGGTAAGCCAAGGTCTGATCACCCGGCGTTTTGCTGCCGACCTGGTCGACCACCGGTTCGATGATGTAGCGCGGCGCACGCGCCGGCTGGATCCCTGCGCTCCCGGCAGCGAAGGCGCGGCTGGTGAAGGTGCCGAAAGCAACCGTGTTGGATGTTGTCGTGGTGTCCGTGAACGCGGCAGTGAGCCATGCCGGCTTGCCCGCGGCCACGGCGCTGCAAAGCCCGGTCGCGTTTCCTGAATTACCGCACGCAGGCACAAAGATCGTCGCATCTCGGCCGTCGAACATTCCCATGCGCGACGCGGTGCCGGGCCCGTGCATGTCGAGTTCCGCGTCGAGCAAGCCGACCTCCGCGGACTGCCAGGCGACTTGGTAATCCCTATCGTTGCGTGCGCCGCGCTCGCCCATCATCGAGACCTGGATGCCACCGATCCCGAGCATCGAGACGATCACCAGGATCAGCATCACCATGATCAAGGATGCGCCACCGCTGCGGTGTCTCGAGGACTTGAGCGTGCTCGAGCAATTCCATTGAGTTTTCACGTCATGAGCCCTGAAAATTGCGCAGATGGACGGTGAAGCTGACGACCTGACGCAATCGGCCATCGTTGGCCGGCGTGAAGGAGGTGCCGATGTCGGCGGCCGAGGAAAAAGCAGATCCGGCTGAGCCGCTCGGCGAATCCTTGGCTATGCCAAGTGGATACAGTGTCATGGTCGTTTGTCCCTGTGCCGAATTGGCCGGACCGCGAATCACCATACCGATTCGAATGCTGCGGACCCGGCGCCAATTGGCCGCCGTCGCGACTGTATTCCCGGCCACCACCATCTCGCTGGCTCGCAAATAGCGTTCCGGTACGCTGTCTGTGCTGAGAACCGGCGCGCTGTTCGGCGTCACGCCGTCGACCCCATACAGCACCTGAAAGTTCTCGACGCCATCTACAAGCGGCTGCGAGATGGGCCCGCTTGCTGTCTGGCGATAGCAAAGCAGGGCAGGTTCGCCACTGGTTCCCGTGCCTACGTACAGAACGCTGTAGAGCCGGTCATTGCGATCGATCGCAGGGAGGGCTGTCGCGGTGGTGCCCTGGCAGTCGATCATCGTGCCGTCGACGACGTTAGAGTCCGGATTGTCCGGGTACATCCGATTCATCTGGTAGCGCAGGACCAGAATGTCGCTGCCATACCCCAGCGTTCCCGCACTGCGGGGCGTCGACCCATTCACTGGGTCGGATCCGGAGGGAACGGCGTTGTCGACGCCCAGCACATTGGGTGTAACGAGAGCAATCGAATCCGCTTGTGGCGGGCAGTCGCGCATGCTCGGGTTACATCCCGAGGTCGCGAAATACGTGTCGAGCTGACCGGTTTGGACACCGATTCGCTGAATGAGATCGGCTGCGAATCGCCCATTGTCCCGAAGCTGCGATGCAGCATCGACCGTGTTGAAGCCCCGACGCGCAACGGTCAGCGAAGCCACTGCTGCAAGAACGATGATCAGGCTGATGACAAGCGCGACCAGCAACTCGATCATGGTCATGCCGCGCTGGAAAGAACGCGACTCGAAGCCCCTTGAAGAATGATTCATAACGTGCTGCTTCCCGCGATGACGGGCATGACAACTGAGGGGATCGTGGCGCGCTCGAATGCATTCGCGTAAGCCGTATCTCGCTTGGTCGAACCGCGTGTCCAGCCGATCTTGACGACGGCGGTGCTTCCACTGCCGCTGCACGGCCACTGCGGCAGCCCGGAGGCGTCGAACGGCGTTGCGTCGAAGCAGACGACCACGCGGGGCGCGGGCAGTTCCGCCTCCACACGCGCAAGCCACTCGGTCATCTGCGCATTCGCAATCGCGATATCCCGCAAGTTCGGAGTTCCAGGAAGCGGAAGAGGACCCGGCGAAATACTCGAGCAGGGCGTGCTGCTCGAGACGCTCAGGCAGTAGGACGCTGTTGCAGGAGCCAGCGGGCTCGAGAAGTCGCCGAGGTAGCGATTGGTCGCATTGGTCGGCTGAACGGCGACGATCTTGTGACCGCGCATCATTTCCGCCAGTTCACGCGCGAGCGTGACTGCCGCCGACTGCGACTTTGCATCCCGATTGGCCTGCAACGCCGCTGCCTGCAGCCCCACCATCCCGAGCATGCCGAAGGACAGCACGACGATCGAGACAAGGACTTCGACGAGGGAAAAACCGCCTTCACCGATCACGCGCGGCGACGACGTTCGTGGACATGATTTGCTCATGCCCGGAATGCTAGGCGCGCGGCCAGCAGATGGTCTGCCGCTTATTCCTCAACAACGACCGTTCAGCGGATGGCGTTGGATGGGAGCGTGCTAAATGTCACGGATCAACCGCTGAAACTCATCCACATCCTCAAAGCTGCGATAGACGGAAGCAAACCGGACATACGCCACCTTGTCCAGCTTCTTCAGCGCCTGCATCACCAACTCACCCACACGCGCCGATGCGATCTCACGCGCATTGGCAGTGCGCAGTTGCCGTTCGATCGAGTCCACCGCAGCATCCACGCACTGCACCGGCACGGGACGCTTGCGCAGCGCCAGCAGCATCGAGGCACGCAGCTTTGCCAGATCGAATTCGGCGCGCGTGCCGTCCTTCTTGACGATGGCGGGCAGCGCGACTTCGGCGCGCTCGTAAGTCGTGAAGCGCTGCTTGCAGGCCGAGCAGCCGCGCCGCCGGCGCACCACATCGCCTTCATCGGACTCGCGCGTTTCCACCACTTGCGTGTCCAGATGGCCGCAAAGTGGGCATTTCACGGCGAGCCCTGGGTCGGTCGAGGCAGCGGATGCCAGTCAGCAATAGACGGGGAAACGGCTGGTCAGCGCCGCGACCTTTTCACGCACGGCTGCTAGGTTCGATTCGTCGCGCGGGCGCTCCAGCACGTCGGCCACCAGGTTCGCGGTCTGGCGCGCTTCGTCCTCTTTGAAGCCACGCGTGGTCATCGCGGGGGTGCCGATGCGCACGCCGCTGGTGACCATCGGCTTTTCCGGGTCGTTCGGGATCGCGTTTTTGTTGATCGTCATATGCGCGCTGCCCAACACGGCTTCCGCCTCCTTGCCGGTGATGCCCTTGGCGCGCAGGTCGACCAGCATCACATGGCTTTCGGTGCGGCCACTCACGATGCGCAGTCCGCGTTCGGTCAGCGTGTTGGCGACCATCTGCGCGTTCTTGATGACTTGCTGCTGATAGGTCTTGAACTCTGGCGCCAATGCTTCCTTGAACGCGACCGCCTTGGCCGCGATGATGTGCATCAGCGGGCCGCCTTGCAGGCCGGGGAAGATCGCGCTGTTGATGGCCTTCTCATGCTCGGCCTTCATCAGGATGATGCCGCCGCGCGGGCCCCGCAGGCTCTTGTGCGTGGTGGAGGTCACCACGTCGGCATGCGGCACCGGGTTTGGGTAGACGCCGGCGGCGACCAGGCCCGCGTAATGGGCCATGTCGACCATGAAGATCGCGCCGACGTCTGTTGCGACCTTGGCGAAGCGCGCGAAGTCGATCTGCAGGCTGTAGGCGGAGGCACCCGCGATGATCAGCTTCGGCTTGGTCGCGTGCGCCTTCGCTTCCATCGCGTCGTAGTCGATCGCTTCCTGCGCATCCAGGCCGTAGCTGACCACGTGGAACCACTTGCCGCTGATGTTCAGCGGCATGCCGTGCGTCAAATGGCCGCCTTCGGCCAGGCTCATGCCCATGATGGTGTCACCGGGCTTCAGGAACGCGAGGAACACCGCCTCGTTGGCCGAAGCGCCGCAGTGCGGCTGCACGTTGGCGGCATCGGCGCCGAACAATTGCTTCACACGCTGAATGGCCAGCGTCTCGGCGATATCGACGAACTCGCAACCGCCGTAATAGCGCTTGCCGGGGTAGCCTTCGGCGTACTTGTTGGTGAGCTGGCTGCCCGCAGCTGCGAGCACGGCGGGGGATGCGTAATTCTCGGACGCGATCAGCTCGATATGCTGTTCCTGGCGCGCGTTTTCCGCTTCGATGGCGGCGAAGATTTCGGAATCGGTCTGCTCCAGGGACTGGCGGCGGTTGTACATGGTGAGGTTCCAGGCAGTTGCGGTTTGGACGAAGGTCTCGAAGACTCGACGCGGCGCATCGACCCGGCCGGCCAATGCGCGCAACGTGAATAACGAAACTGCCCAGGCGAACGGCGGAAAACACGGCCCCGTTCGAGGCGGCCGCGGTGCGCTCCCCAGTGGTTGCTGTCGATGCCTGAACGAGCCGATGCAAACAGCGCTCGCAGTGCTGCGAATCCATCGGGGTTCGGGTGCTTCGAACGGGTCCACCTCGGCAGTGACTTGCGACCTGCCCATGGGGCCTGTCGGATTCGGCTGCGTTATCGCCAGTTGCGCACGTGGTCAATTTTAGCGGAGAACGCCATGGCACAGCGCTTCCACGCCTGGGGCGGAACCTGCCCTTGGCGGTCAGGAGACCGCGCGGCCCGCAGCGACTTGCTTGAGCCGCGCGCGCTCGGCGAGCACGCGTTTCGAGTAGCCGTTGTCGCTGGCCAGGTTGGCTGCGCCCACGTAGTACTTGAGACCGGCTTCGAGCGAGCCGGCGCGCTCGATGCATTCGAGCAGCACTTTGACGCCGACCCGCAGATTGGTGACCGGATCGAACGCGGCCAGTTTGCCGCCGGCACTGTCGTACTTATCGCCATGGATGCGCGTCATCACCTGCATCAAGCCCTGCGCGCCGACACTGCTCTGCGCGAATGGGTTGAAGCTCGACTCGACCGCCATGACCGCCAGAATCAGCGTCCAGTCGATGCGCTCGCGCTTGCCGACTTCCCAGGCTTCGGCCACCAGCACGGAAAGCGGCTCCGGAGCCACGCGGTATTTTTTGCTGAGCCAATAGGCCACTTTGGCCTGCGCACGTGGCAATGTTTCGGGATCGGCAGCCAGCACAGTTTCATCGGCGTTCGTTTCGGTGACGCTTTGCGTGTCTGCAACATCGGCGCCTGCAACGGGCTTGGAAACAGCGCGATCATCGGCAGCTGTCAGCACCGGCATACCTGCGGCGGCAACCGGCTGTGCGGCCACCGGCCGCGCTTCGGATGCTTTGTCGATCGACACTTCCGCCGATGCGTCTTCGTCGACCGGCGCCTCCAACGATGCCGACAGGGGCGCCTGACGCTGCTGCAACCAGCCGATCAGCCGGCCCTCGGCCGAACGTCGCACATCGGGTTGGGCTCCCAGCAACAAGGCCGTCAGCAGGACGCCCAGACCGAGCAACGCAAAGCCGAAGCGCAGGATTTGGAAAAAATGCTGCCACACCGACGTGGGGCGGACCGTCCGCTTGCCAGTGGAAGTGGGAATCGGGCTTACTGCGACCATAAGATGTTTCCTGTAGGCTGTTGCCCGAGCAGGGCGTCTGCAAATTGCCCGGCTGGCGGGGGTTGGCTCGGCTGATTTACCCGGTTTCGGCAATCGGGTCGTGGCCCTTTTGGCTGCCGGTACATAAGGGGAGTGCGATCAAAGCCGAGTGCAATTCCACCTGCCCTGGCAGCCATGTCTATGGCGACCAACGAGAACCGAGGCAGAGAGGTTGCAAAAACCTAAGGGTTATCCCTGGTTTTTTGGTGCGAAGCGCATCTTAAGACCGGTCTTCATACTAAGTCAAGTATGAGACTGCGGATTGTTATGCAAAAAAATGCATAACACTGCGAGGTGAATTGCGGGTTCGCCCAGTAGAAGGCTGCACAAGCTGCAAACGCCGAACAAATCAATACAAAAGAAACGACAAACAGAACTTTATGCAATCAATTTTTCGCAACCGATGGATTCGCGGCATTTTGTGGGCCTTACTGGCCGTGCTGGCGTTCTGGGCGCTGCTCTGGGCCGCGGTGCCGCCGCTGGTCAAAAGCCAGTTGCCGAAGCTTCTCGGAGAGCAACTCGGCCGCAAGGTCGGCATCGGTGCGGTCGAATTCAAGCCCTGGACGCTCGAGCTCTACGCACGCGACCTGACGGTGGCGACCGCGGATGGCAAGGGCATCCAGGCCCGCATCGACCGCATCTATCTGAATGCCGAGATCGAATCGCTGCTGCGCCTAGCGCCGGTGCTCGATGCGGTGCATCTGGATGCGCCGCGCCTGTCGATCACGCGTCGAGCCGATGGCAGCCTGGACATCGACGACATCCAGAAACAACTCGCCAGCGGCCCCAAGCCTGCGCAGGACCATTCGAACGAGCCGTTCAAGTTCGCCCTGCATGACGTCGTCGTGCAGAACGGCGCGGTCGAATTTGTCGACCGGGTTGTCGACTCGACGCATAAGTTGCAAGACCTGAACCTACGCGTGCCCACCCTCAGCAGCCTGCCGTCCGCACGCGAAACCAGGATCGAGCCGCGCCTGTCGTTCAAGCTCGACGGCGTGGCCTTCGAGGCCACCGGCAGCAGCACGCCCTATGCGGACTCGCGCAACAGCGACGCCACGTTGACGTTCAGCGGCTTCGACATCGCGCCTTATCTGGTCTATCTGCCGACCGGGTTGCCGGTGCAGCCGGAATCGGCGCGGCTCGATGCGCAACTGCAGATCGGCTATGTGCAGACGCCCGAGCCCGCGCTCAAGATCTCCGGGCCGGTCACAGCGCATGACGTGGCGGTGGCTACTCCGGCGGGCGCGCCACTGCTTGTGCTCGATCGGGTCCGCATCACACTGGCAAATTTAAGCCCTCTGCAGCAACAAGCCGCGGTCGAGCGCATCGAAATCGACGCCCCGCGCGTCGCGCTGCGCCGCGAAGAAGACGGCATGCTCGCGCTGTCGCAGCCGGCGGCTGGAGCCGAAGCGCCGGCTGCGCCAGCGGCTGGCACGGCGACGGCAGCAGCACCAGCGACAGCCACCGGCAAAACCGCCGATACCGCAGCGCTTGCTGCCACCACAGCCCCAACTCCAGCTGAAAAGCAGGTTGCCGAGCCTGCCAAACCTTGGCAGGTTTCGGTGCAGCAGATCGCAATGAAAGAAGGCCAACTCGTCTGGGTCGACCGATCCACGCAACCGCAGGCGCAAGCGCATCTGCGGCAATTGCAGCTTCAAGCGTCGGACATCGCCTATCCATTCAAGCAACCGGCCCGGTTCGATGGATCGGCCACCATTGGCGAGCAGATCCCGCAGGGCGATGCACCGCTGACGGCATCGCTTGCCGCGGCCGCAACGGATGCCGCTGCGGATACGCCGCTGCGGTTCGAAGGCAAAGCCACCGACACATCGGCCACGGTGCAGTGGAAGCTGGAGCCGCTCGCGCTCGATCTGGTCAAACCCTATCTGGTGCAGTTTCTGGTGCCGCAGCTGCGCGGCAAGGTCAGCGCGCAAGGCGCGCTCGAGTGGCAGGCTGCCGCCACCAGCGCTTCGGTGGGTGCATCGGCTGCGGCAGGCACGTCGGCGGCACCCGGTGCGCGCACCGTGGTGCGGCTCGACCGGTTGCTGCTAGACCAGATCGCGCTGGTCGACCCGGACGGAGACCGCGCGGGCAAGCCGCTTGCGAGCGTCGCGAAGCTCGAAGTGGCGGATGCCATGATTGACTTGGCCCGGCGCACGGCCCGGATCGGCAATCTGTCGATCGACGACCCCAGCACGCACGTCCGGCGCAACGCCGATGGCCGCTGGATGGCGCAGGACTGGCTGAAAGCCGCGCCGGCAACCGATGCCGCGGCGGCGACAGCCGATGCGTCTGAAAAACCGGTGGGCGGTGGGCCGCCTGCCGATGCAGCGCCTGCCTGGTCGCTCAAGCTCGACCGCTTCGCGCTCAAGGACGGCGACGTGAGCTACACCGACGCGGCGCTGGCCGAGCAGACCGTCGAGGCCGCGCTGACGCAAATCGACATGCAGGCGTCGAACGTGGCGTACCCCCCGGGCGCGCAAATGGCGCTCAACGGCTCGGCTCAGATCGCCGCGCCGCCGAGTGCGAAGCCGACGCCGTTTCAGTTCGACGGCACCGCGAGCGCCGAGGGAGGCCAGGTCGCGCTCAAACTCGACGGGCTGCCGGTGGCCGCGGCCGAGCCCCTCCTCGCGCAGTTCCTGAAGCCTTCCCTGACCGGCCAGGTCACGCTCGATGGCGCCGTGCAGTGGTCGGTCGCACCGGCCGGCGCAGCCGAAGTCCCCGAAGGTTCGGATGCGGGCATCCGTCTGGTCGTGCGGGCCAATCGTCTTGCCCTGCAAGACCTCGCGTTGAAAACCGGCGAAGAAGAAGCGCCGGTGCGCGTCGGTCTCGTCGAAGTGACCGATGCCGACGTCGACCTGAGCAGCCAGCACGTGCAGGTCGGCCAGTTGCAGATCGTCGACCCGAAGGCGGACGTGGCGCGCAGCGTCGAGGGCCGCTGGATGTTCGAAGACTGGCTGAAGCAGCCAAAGAACGAGGAAGGCACGAAGAAGAAAGGCACGAAGAACGAAAATACGAATGCGTCGATCGACCCTATGCGACGTTCGGCCAACGTGAGTGAAGAAGCCGCAGCAAGGGAGGCGGCGAAGTCGGACGAAACGCCGGTCGAGCCTGGCAAACCGGCCGGCTGGTCGTTCGCGCTGAACGACTTCAAGCTCGAAGGCGGCGATATTTCCTACACCGATCGCGCGCTGGCCGAACAAGCCGTGCGCGCCGAGCTGGCGAAGCTGCAGCTGCAGGTGTCCGGTCTGGCGCTGCCATTTGCCGAGCCGGCGACGTTCGGCGGTTCAGCGCAACTGAGCACCGCTGACGTTCCCGGCTCAGCGCCAGTCACTTTCAGCGGCAAAGCCAGCGACACCCGGGCCGACATGGACGTGCGGCTTGAAGGCGTGCCGTTCGCCGCCGCACGGCCGTTCTACGCGAAGTTCCTGAAGCCCACGCTGTCCGGCAACGCGACGCTCGACGGCGCCGTGCAGTGGCAGGCGGCAACCGGTGCCGACGATGCGGCCGACGCGCGGCTCACGCTGCGCGCGAATCGGCTGACGTTGAACGACATCGCGCTGGCCGAAGCCGACCGACGGCTGGCCGGTATCGCTCAAGTGACGGTCGCGGACGCGGCGGTGAATCTGTTGAATCAGCGCGTGCAGATTGGCAAAGTCGACGTGCGCGCGCCCAAGGCGGACGTCACGCGCAACGCCGACGGGCAATGGATGTTCGAAGACTGGCTGCGCAGCCCGGCTGGAACGGATGCTG
The DNA here is from genome assembly GCA_963761295.1 of uncultured beta proteobacterium. Lineage (GTDB taxonomy): Bacteria > Pseudomonadota > Gammaproteobacteria > Burkholderiales > Burkholderiaceae_C > JBBPYC01. The sequence continues at coordinate 100,712 of CAVXGG010000014.1, read as the reverse complement.
CGGGCAACGACGGTGGTGGCAAGAAGTCCGCACCTCAAGAAACTGCCTGGAAGGTCGACCTGACGCAACTTTCCGTGTCGGACGGCCGGATCGGCTACCGCGACCAGGCCCTGGCGGAAGCGCCGGTGGCGATCGACCTGTCCAAGCTCGAACTGCAGGCCGACAAGCTCGGCTTTCCGCTCGACAAGCCCGCGAACTTCAAGGGTTCCGCGCTGCTGGCGAACGAGGCAACGGCTGCGGCGCCTTCGAAGCTCGCGTTCAGCGGCAGTGCCAGCGCGGCGCAGGCGAAGATGGATTTGAAAGCCGACGGGTTGCCACTGATGCTGGCGCAGCCGTTTTATGCGTCGATGCTTGCGCCGACATTGACGGGCCGCGCGTCGATCGACAGCACGCTGCAGTGGCAGGCTGCGAAGTCGCAGGAGGGTACGGCAAAAGTTCTCGTGCAGGCGGATCGGCTTGCGCTCGACGATGTCGCACTGGCGCAGGACGGCAACGAACTCGCCCGCGTTGCGCAAGTGGCGGTCAGCGATGCCACGCTGGATCTCGCCGCGCGCACGGTGCAGGTCGGCAAGGTGCGGGTTGATGAGCCCGTGGTCACCGTCCGGCGGGACGCGCAAGGCCGGTGGATGTACCAGCAGTGGCTGAGAAACGGCGCTGCCACCACCACCGCCGCCGCGCCGACGGGCGACAGCGCTGAGCAATCGAGCGCAGCAGCGGGCGACCCCTGGGCCGTTCGGCTCGCCGACGTCGCGCTGGCCGGCGGCCGAGTCGCGTTCCGCGACCAGGCGCAGCCGTCCCCTGTGGCGTTCGACCTGAGCCGCATCCAGCTCGAGACTCAGAACGTGACGCTTGACGGCACCGGCTCGGCGCCGCTTCATGTGTCTGCGCAGATCGCTCCGCCCACTAGCGCAGGCGCCGATGCACAGGCGCAAGGCGACGCCGGTGGGCAGCTCGACTACCGCGGCCAGCTCACACTGAAACCGCAGTTGCAGACGAATGGCAAGGTGGAAGCCACGCGCATCCCTGTGCACCTGTTCGAGCCGTACTTCGCGTCGCAGCTCAACATCGAGATCGCACGCGCCGATGCGAGCTTCCAGGGCGACACCGACTACGCGCAGACCGACGCTGGCGCCAAGATGAGCGTGCGCGGTGACGTGACCGTGCAGGACCTGCGTGCCAACGCGGTCGCTGCTGCGGCACCGTCGGCGAAGGAGGTGGCAGGTGCTGCAGCCGCGCCCGATGCGACCGACGACACCCAGATCGGCGATGAACTCGTCAGCTGGAAGACGCTGAACCTGACCGGCCTGAACGTCGCGATCGCGCCGGGACAAGCCGCGTCGGTGTCGCTCGAGCAGACCGCGCTGACCGACTTCTTCGCACGGATGATCCTGTATCCGGACGGCAAGCTGAACCTGCAAGGGCTGGTCAAGTCCGACGGTGCGAGCGGTGCCGGGTCAGACGACACGACCGCAGCAGCCACTGCAGAAAAACCGGCCGCGCGCATCGACATCGGCACCACGAGCTTCGTAGACGGCCGCATTTTCTTCACCGATCTGCTGATCAAGCCGAACTATTCGGCCAGGTTGAGCGACCTGACGGGCAAGCTCGGCGCGTTTTCGTCGCGGGTGCCGGCGAGCGGCCAGCCCGAACTCGCGCGGCTCGAACTGCGCGGCAGCACCGAGCAGTCCGCATCGATCGAGGTCGAGGGTCGGTTGAATCCGCTGGCCAAGCCGCTCGCGCTCGACATTGCGGGCAAGGTGCGCGATCTGGAATTGCCGCCGTTCTCGCCGTACGCGGTCAAGTACGCGGGCCATCCGATCGAGCGCGGCCGGCTCAGCATGGACGTGAACTACCGGATCAAGCCGAGTGGCCAGCTCACCGCCGACAACAACCTGGTGCTGACCCAGCTGCGCTTCGGCGAAGAGGTTCCGGGCGCGCCGAACAGCCTGCCGGTCAAGCTCGCCACGGCGCTCCTGGCCAACAGCGAGGGCGTGATCGATCTGGACCTGCCGATCAGCGGCTCGATCGATGACCCGCAGTTCAGCATCGCCGACGTGCTTGGCAACGCGGTGGGCAATCTGCTGGGCAAGGCCGTCACGGCGCCGTTCTCGCTGATCGCGCGCGCGATCGGCGGCATTGCCGATGCGGGCAGCGGCGGCGGTGAAGCAGCCGACGCGCTCAACGAAGTGGCTTTCCCGGCCGGCAGTCCCGAGCTGACGGCCAGCGCGCGCAGCGGGCTCGACAAGGTGGCCAAGGCGCTGATGCAACGCGATTCATTGCAGCTGACCATTGCCGGCACCGCAGGCAATCCTGCCGAGCGCGAAGCCTGGAAGCAGGCGAAGCTGGCGCGCCAGATCGACCGTGAACGGCTGAATGCCGGTTCCGCAAATCCGGCCGCACCCGCTCCGGAGAACGGTGAACCCGGCGGCGCAAGCGACGCAGCAGGCACATCGGTCACTGGCAATGACGCAAGCGGTGCGGCGTCCAGCGCGGCAGACGCAGGCACCACCGCGCCCGCCACGCCGTTGCCTTCGTCTCCATTGAGCCGGCTCTACGAGCAGTCCGACATTCCGAAGCCGCGCAATCCCGACGGCGCGGCCCAGCCGCTGTCCGACAACGAGATGCAGCGGCTGCTGCTGTCGCGCTTTGAAGCCAACGACGAGGCGCTGCGCGAACTCGCCACACAGCGCGGGGTGGCGGTGCGTGAGTATCTGGAGAGCGCGGGCTTGTCGAAGTCGCGCCTGTTCCTCGGCGAGGCCAGATTGGTCGCGTCCGACCAGCTCGCCGAAGCCTCAAGCGGTGCGGCGGCGGCTGGCGAGAGCAAATCCGGTCGCTATCTGCCGCATGCCGAGTTGAACCTCGAAACGCGTTAGATCGGACCTCGCGTCGACTGCCCGTCGGCCGACACGGCACGACAGGGCTGTCGAAGCCGCGCAAAACGGGTCAAAATACCCGATTGCAGCAACGAACGCGGTTGCCGCTTGGCTGGCTTGCAGTGCTCGAACACATAGGTTCTTGGCCGCCGGGTCGCCCTTGAAAATGCGGGGTCTGCGGCGTCTGCTCGACGCGTTGCAGGCGTAAGTCGCCGGTTCTCATTTCTGGTCTTCATTTCTTTCTCCCGATCCATCATTTTTTGCGCCGTGACCGAAGCAACTTCTTCTCTCCATCTCGATTTGCCGGCGCTTGACACGCTGACCGGTGGCGCCTTCACAGCACCCACATCGGGCGAACGCGCGACGCGCATCCGCGAATGGCTGCTGACCGAGCCGCCAGCCGACCAGCTGCAGGCCGTGTTCCGCGAACTCAGCGGGCGCGACAAAGGCGCTGCCAAGCCGGTGCGCGAGCGGCTCGACGAATTGAAGCGTGCGCGCCACCAGGAGGCTGCCGCGGCCGAATGGGCGCACAAAGCCGAGCACCTGCTGCAGTTGCCGCGCTTGAACCTGGCCGACGCACTGGCCTGGCAGCGCGACGCCGCAAAAGCGGGTGCGCCGCTTGGGCGCGAGCCGCTGGCCGGGTTGAAAACGCAGCTCGCCGAGCGGGTTAAGGGCATCGAGGATTTGCAAAACCGCGTGCAAGTGCAGCGCGAAGCCGCGGTGCTGCTCGCGCAGCGGCTCGAGGTACTGACCACCAAAGCCTGGCGCGACGCGCAGGCGGCGGTGCCGGTGCTTCAGGCCGACATCGCGCATTGGCGAGAACAGGCCGATGCGCTCGGCCAGGATGCCAACTGGGTCAGTGTCGATGCGCGTTTTCCGCCGCTGCTCGATGCTTCCAGAGCGCAGTTGCAGGGGGTCTGGGATGCGTTCTCGGCCGCGCTCGCACAAGCCGCCGCGGCGGCAGCCGACGCAGCCGCGCCGCTGCCCCCGGTGCCGGTCTGGGCCGACGAGCTGCGCGGCGAGCGCGGCCTGTCGCCGTTCGCTTCCGCGCCAGCCCAGGCAGACGCCGACCCGCAAGCACGCACCCGCGCCAATGACGCGGTGGAGACGGCGTTGCAGACACTCGAGCGCGAGGTCAAGGACGGCCACGTCAAGGCCAGCGCCGGCGCGGCTGCCGCGCTGCGAGCTGCGTTGAAGGAGCACGCGCGGCTGATCGAGCATGCGCTCGAGCAGCGCGCACAGGCTGCGCTTGCCACCGCCGGCGAGCTCGAAGGCTGGCAACGTTGGCGGGCCGACCAACTGCGCGAAGAACTCGTGCGCAAGGCCGAAGCCCTGCTCGGCCCGCCGCCCGTGGTGCCTGCCAAGCTGAAAGGTGTGCGTCCGGAGCGCAACAAGGCGCCCGCGCAAGGTGGTGCCGTGGCACGAGCGAGCGACACGCCCGCGACCCCAGCCGCCTCGGCGGACCAGCCCGATGCGCAGACCAGGCCGGAACCGACTGAAGCGACCGAAGCAACGGGCGCTGCAGACCCAACCGCCGCGCACGGGCAATTGAATGCCGCCGATCCGGCCCTCACCGGACTCGCTGCCGAGCCGTTCGATGCCGCCGAGCCGGCGCAGCCCGAGCCGAGCGACGTGGTGACGCCGCCGTCGTCCGATGCCGATGCCGCTGCGCAGATCGACGAATTGATGGTGGCCGATGCGACGTCCGACGACAGCTCGGATGGCCCGACCGAAGGGGCCGAAGCGGATGCCGACCACACCGCGATCGAGCGCCCGGAGTGGGACACCGAAGCGTCTTCCACAGCCCCGGTGGGCGGAGCCGTTGCGCTTGAGACGGTTGCTGCGCCCGAAGCAGCGTCGCGCCCGTGCCCATCACCGAATCGCCGCGTGCTTCTGCCGCCGCAGCGACCGATGAACCCCGCAAACCGCGCATAGGGGGCCGGAAGCTGCAGGAAACGCTGCGTTCGCTGCGCGAACAATGGCGACAGGTCGACAAAGGCGGCCCGCCGAATCACGGCCTCTGGCGTCGCTTCGATCATGCGTGCAACGAGGCCCACAAATTTGTCGAAGTATGGCTCGAGCAGGTGCGTGCCCAGGCCGCCGAGCACCGTGGCCAGCGGCTGGCGCTGATCGAGGAAGTCAACGCCTGGGCTGCTGACAACCGCACCGCGAAGGACGACGACTGGAAGGGCTTCGCGCGCATCCTGCGCGAGTTCGGCGAGCGTTGGCGCGCCAGCGGCCATCTGAACGAGAAAGCGTTCGCCGAACTGCAGCCGCAATGGAAGCAGGCGTGGCAAAACGCGGCCGCGCCTTTGGAGGAAATCCAGAGAGCCAGCGAGCAGCGCCGCCTGGCGATGATCGAGGAAGCCAAGCAGCTCGGCGCCGCGCCGATGCTGCGCATCGACGCGGTGAAGTCGCTGCAGCAGCGTTGGCAGGCCGAAGCCCAACGCGTGCCGCTGGACCGTCGGCACGAGCAAAAGCAATGGGACGCCTTCCGCAAGCCGATCGACGACGCGTTCAGTCGCAAGACCGCCGAGCGTGAGCAGGCGGCCTCCGCAATGGGGGAGCACGACCGCACGGTGCTCCAGGCGTCGAAAGCGCTTGAAGCTGCCAACGCGAGCGGTGATGCGCAGGCGATCAAGAGCGCCATGGCCGCGCTCGACGCCGCGCTGCGCGGCCAGGCCGACGAAGCCGCGCGAGCGGAAAACGCAGCGAAACCCGGTGCGGCCGCCCCAGCGGCGACGCACCCGGCGGAATCAAAAGAATCGGCGCCGAAAGCGTCAGATGCGCGCGTGGAGAAACCGTCTGATGCGACCGAAAACGTAGCGACCGCGGCGACTGAACCGGCGGGGAGCGCACGACGCCACCGCCCGACAGCAGCGTGTCCGCGGATGCCGACCACGGCAACGCCACCGCCGACGCCGAGGCTGGCAGCGACGAAACCAAGGGCGATGTGGCAACCGACAGCACCCCGGCTGCGCCTGCCGAGCCGCCCAAGCCAGCGGCCAAGCCCGTGGTCGCGGTGCGTGGTGACGACCGACCGGGCATGCGCAAATCCGAGCCCGCGGCAGCGGCTGGCCGCGGCGGTAAGTTCGGCGATCGGCGCGATGGCGGCGGGGGCCGCAGCGGCCCGCCCGGCGCGGGTCGATCTGGTGGCGGGCGCGACGGACGGGATGACCGGGGTGGTGACCGCGGCGGCCGCTTCGGGGACCGACCCGATTACGCCGATCGCGGCCCACGCCTTGGCGATGTCGCGTTCCGTGCCCAGCGCGACGCGCTCGAACAAGCGCAGAACACGCTCAAGAAACTGGCCGCGCAAGCACACGGTGAGGCGTTGACCGAGCTGATGGACGCCTGGCAGCAGCGCGATCCGGAGAAGGTTCCGAACGCCCAATCGCTGGGCCAGCGCGTGGCACCCGCCACACGCAGCCAATGGGCTGCGGCGATCCGCGACGGTGCGGCGGCGACCAGATCATCTGCCGATCTGCCGACCGCGCTGCTGCGGCTCGAGATCGCCGCCGAAGCGCCGACGCCTGCAGAGCACATCGGCGCGCGTCGCATGCTGCAGTTGCAGTTGCTCACGCGCCGCAACGACGCCGGCCCGGCCGAGACCTGGGGCGCCGACGCCGCCGCCGTGCTGGCCAGTCCGTTCGACGCGGGCGATGCGCGGCGGTTGCAAAACGCGTTGAAGACGCTGCTCCGGAAGTGAGATTCGCGTCAGGCTGCAATGCCTGACCCGAGCCCGGCCTGCGCGGCGGGTCGTCGCGGGGCGAGGCATCCGACCCCCGGCTTGGCTGTGCTGCCTGCTTGTGGACCGCAGAAAGGCGCGCTGGTTGCCTGGCGTCGCGGGCGCCCCTTGCCTACAAAGCCAGCGCCAACGCCAGTGGAATGAACAGCAACGCCAGCGCGTTGCCCAGCAGGATCATCGCCGCGACCCGCTCAGGCTCCTGCGCGTAGCGTTCGGCCAGCAGGTACTGCACGACGGCCGGCGGCAGCGCGCCGAACAGGATCAGCTGCGCGCGCGCCTCGCCTTCCAGCCCGAGCGCCCAGGCCAGCGGAAACGCCAGCGCGAGACCGGCCAGCGGCCGTGCGAACGCACCCAGCAGACCCAGCGGCACATCCGCTCGCCGCAGCGCAACCAAGCGCATGCCGAGCGTGAACAGCAACAGCGGCAGCATCGCCTCGCCGAGCAGCTTCATGCCCGACAGGATCAGCGCAGAAGGCCGCAGTTCGGTCAATGCGCTGAAAAAACCGAGCACCGTGCCGATCATGATGGGGCTGAACAGCACGTCGCGCGTGCGCGCACGCCGGCTCGTGATGCGCGCGCCGAGCGAGAAATGCAACAGGTTGTTCATCGCGAACAGCGCCACCGCCGCGCCGAAATGCGTCGGCCCGAACGCGAACAACGCGAGCGGCAGCCCCATGTTGCCGCAGTTGTTGAACATCACGACCGGCACCAGCGTGCGCGGCGACGTGCGCGTGAGCTTTGCAAGCAGCCAGCCGGCTAGGCCGGAGCCGACGATCAGCAACGCGCCGCCGGCTAGCAACGTGCCGTGTTCGGCCAGATGAAAGTCGCGCGAGGCGAGCGCCGAATAGACGAGCAGCGGCGTCATCACGTCGAGCACGATCCGATTCAGCACCGACACATCGAGCCGATGCTTTCGGCCATAGAGCCAGCCGAGCAGGACGACCAAAAACACCGGCGTGATGACTTCGCCGACGCGTGCGATCAGGTCCACGGGGCCTCCCGCTCGTTCGGTGTGGAGAAAAGAAAAAGGCCCCGGATGGAGCCTTGTTTCGAGCGTCGGCGCAGGCGCGCAGCCATGGCCGCTTCAGACCCGCTTGCGGTACTCGCCCGTGCGCGTGTCGATCTCGATTTTGTCGCCTTGCGCAACGAACAGCGGCACCGGCACTTCGAAGCCGGTCGCGATCTTCGCGGGCTTCAGCACCTTGCCCGACGTGTCGCCCTTGACGGCCGGCTCGGTCCAGGTGATCTCGCGCTCGACGCTGGTCGGCAGCTCGACCGAGATCGCCTTGCCGTCATAGAACACCACCTCGAGCGGCATGCCGTCCTCAAGGTAATTCAGCGTGTCGCCCATGTTTTCGGACTCGACTTCGTACTGGTTGTACTCGGCATCCATGCAGACATACATCGGATCGGCAAAGTAGGAGTACGTGCACTCCTTCTTGTCGAGCACGATTTGATCCATCTTGTCGTCGGCCTTGAACACGACTTCGGTGCCGAAGTTGTTCAGCAGACTCTTCAACTTCATGCGCACGGTGGCCGAATTGCGGCCGCCGCGGCTGTATTCGGTCTTCAACACAACCATCGGGTCCTTGCCGTGCATGATCACATTGCCGGCGCGGATTTCTTGAGCGATTTTCATAGTGGAAAAGGTGGGCGGAAAGGGTGGGCGGATGGCGGTCGTCCGGCGGCGGCCGCAGGCGTCGGCAGGCTTGCCCGATAGCGCGATGGGCGCCGAGGGCGCCAAAGGCGGCAACAGGCCCGAGCGCGCGACCGGGTCGGCGCTGTGCAAAGCCAGCGAGTTTAACTACTTTGCTGCACGAACCGCAGCAGCTGAGTCGTCAGGTCCGGCTGGTTCAGCAGGCGCGTCGAGGCGGCTTCGACCGCCGGCTGCCAGTGCTCCAGCGCGAGCGGCGGCAACGCGCCGGGCGCGTGGTCATCATTCCACAACCGGTGCCACCGGGTCAGCGACGCCGGCAACTGCAACGTCCGAAGCAGTGCTTCGAGCTTGGCGTGGTGCGCGCCGTCGTGCTGGGGGTACGCCTGCCAGACGAACGGTTTGGCGGCCCACAGCGCGCGCACCAGCGAATCCTCGCCGCGCACGAAATTGAGGTCCGCCGTCCAGAGCAGACGATCGAAATCGAGCTGACTCATGCGCGGCAGGAAGTCGATGCGCAGCGACCCGCGCGCCAACGTGTCGGGCAGCACGCGACGCACCGCCGCCGCGCTGCGGTCGGCCGCGACGAGCAGGCGACTCGGTTGCGGGTCCTGCGCGAGCCGCTCGAGCAACGCGGCAAGTGCGGCCGGCTCATAGCAAAACAGCGCGACCAGACGCTCCCCCGTGTGAGGTATGCCCAGGCAGGCGAGCCATTCGGATCGATGGAACCGGGCTTTTCGCTGCAGCAGCTCCGCCTCGCGCAGCAGCCCGCCGGTCGCCTGCGAGAAGCCCGGATAGAAGAAGTGCCGGATCTGGCCGCGACCCGGCCCGTGCTGCACGGGGGACGGCAGCCCATGCGAACGCTCCGCAAACGATTCGGCCGTCAGGTGTTCGATATTGATCCAACGCCTGAACCCGGGCGAGGCGCAGGTAGGGCCTTGATTTATTGCTTCGAAAAAGTGAGCAATTGCGCATGGCGGCGGCGAGCATCCAAACGTCTCGACCAGCACGTCGGCGGGCGGCACGGCCTGCAGTTCGTCCGCGTGGCGGGGCCACGCACGCACCTCGATGTGGGCTTGGCCACCAGGCGCCATCCAGGCGAGCGACGCGGCATCGTCGATCCAAAGTCGCACCGACTGCGCCCGAGCGGCGAGATTGCACGCCAGGCGCCAGCAAACGCCCAGATCACCCAGGTTGTCGATCACTTCGCAGAAAATATCCCAGCGCAGCGAAGGGACCGAGCTGTCAGGAGACTGGGGGCTTGGGTCGCAATTGCTGCGGTGAGGCGGGGCCGATTGCATAAAAAGGGCGCGTTTCAAGAGATGATGGATCTGATCGAATATAGAAGCAGCTCGCTCGAACAGCAGCGCACGGTCGGCCTGCTCGCGCCGGTACCGAGCGGTCTGGGCCGGTTGCTCGACGTGGGCGCGCGAGACGGGCACTTTTCGCAGTTGCTGACCGATCGCCGCGAGCGGGTCACGGCGCCTGAATGGGAACGTCCGCCGTTCGAGATCGACCGGGTGGACTGCGTGGCCGGCAACGCCTGCGCGCTCGCCTTCCCCGACAACCATTTCGATCTCGTGTTCTGCGCCGAGGTGCCCGAGCACGTCCCGACCGCGTCGCTGGCCCGGGCCGGCGCCGAATTGAGCCGCGTGTCCGGCCGCTACGTGCTGATCGGCGTGCCGGACCGGCAGGACATCCGGCACGGCCGCACCACCGGCGCTGCCTGCGGCGCGCCGAATCCGCCGTAGGGCCCCGTGAACAGCCTTGACGAGTCACGGCTGCACGCGCTGTTCAGCGACTGCGTCGTGCTGCACCGGTCGCTCGTCGGCGGCACGAAAGAGCGCACCAACGCGCTGTCGGCCGCGTCGATGCGCTGGTCCGGCAATCCCTACGGGAACTATTCGCAGGAGGAGAATGGCGGCCAGTGCCATGCGCCGGTCCTTGCGCCGGCGCCGCAGTCTTGGTTGCAGAAATTGGTCATCAGCGTTGCGTTCCGACTCGACGACGCGCGGCGGCCGTTTTTGCGTGCACTCGGCAACTGGATTTACTTGCTATTCGAGAAGAAAAACGTCAGCCTAGCGATCGATCCTGCGGCAGCCCGCTCGACCCAGTGATGGTCTTGCGCCATGCCGTGCGCATCGACGACCCCGCGAGGCGCACGTGCCACTCAACCCACAGCGCAGATGCCCCCGACCGACGCCGCTCCCCACTCTGACGCGCTGCTTGCCGAAGTCGCCGCGCTGCCCGCGCTGCCCGGCGTGTACCGCTATTTCGACGCGGCTGGCCAAGTGCTCTATGTCGGCAAAGCGCGCAACCTGAAAAAGCGCGTTGCCAGCTATTTCCAGAAGAACCACGGTGGCACGCGCATCGGCCACATGATCGGCCGCATCGCGCGGCTGGAAACCACGGTGGTGCGCACCGAAGTCGAAGCACTGCTGCTCGAAAACAATCTGATCAAGGCGCTTGCGCCCAAATACAACATCGTCTTTCGGGACGACAAGAGCTATCCGTACCTGAAGCTGTCCGCGCACGCGTTCCCGCGCATGGCTTACTACCGCGGGGCGATGGACCGCAAGCACCGCTTCTGGGGGCCGTATCCGAACGCCTGGGCCGTGAAGGAGACGATCCAGTTGCTGCAGAAGGTCTTTCGGCTGCGCACCTGCGAAGACACCGTCTTCACGAACCGCACACGGCCGTGTCTGCTGTATCAGATCAAGCGCTGCAGCGGGCCGTGCGTCGGGCTCGTGGCGCCGCCCGACTACGCGGCCGATGTCGCGAACGCGGAGAAGTTTCTCGACGGCGACACGACGGAACTCGTGCGGTCGCTCGAACTGCGCATGGCGGCGCACGCCGAAGCGCTCGAGTTCGAACAGGCCGGCGCGCTGCGCGATCAGCTCGGCTCGTTGTCGCGCGTGCTGCAGACGCAGGCGATCGAGTCGAGCTCCGACAAGGACGTCGACATCCTGGCCGTGAAAGTGCAGGGCGGTCGCGCCTGCGTGAACCTCGCGATGGTGCGCGGCGGCCGGCACCTGGGTGACCGCGCCTATTTTCCGACGCACGTGGACGAGGCCGACGCGGTGGCCGTGCTCGAAGCGTTCATCGGTCAGCACTACCTGGACGTGCCCGCGCCGGGCTCCTTGATCACGAGCGAGCCGGTCGCGCCCGCGTTGATCGAAGCGTTGTCCGAGCAGCGTGGCAGCCGGATCGGCGCGGTGCACAACCCCCGGGAGCAGCGCCGCGTCTGGCTCGAGATGGCCGAGCAGAACGCGAACATCCAGCTCACGCGGCTGCTCGCCGAAGAGGGTTCGCAACGCACGCGCACACGCGCACTCGTCGATGCGCTCGGCATCGATGTCGAAGACCTCGACACGTTCCAGATCGAATGCTTCGACATCTCGCACACCGCGGGCGAAGCGACGCAGGCCAGCTGCGTGGTGTTTCGCGAGCACCAGATGCAGTCCGCCGACTACCGGCGTTACAACATCGAGGGCATCACGGGCGGCGACGACTATGCAGCGATGCGGCAGGTGCTGACGCGGCGTTATAGGAAGCTGCTCGAGGCAGTGCAGGCGCAGCACACCATGTCCGTGGCCGAAGCCGCACCGGCAGTAGATGCAGACGAGGCAGCAGCCGGTGTCGAGTCCGCCGAATTCGCGGCACCGTCCGCGATCACTGTGCTGCCCAAGCGCCGCGCCCGCGTGCGGCTGCCGGATCTGGTGCTGATCGACGGCGGCAAGGGCCAGGTCGGTGTGGCGCGCGAGGTGTTCGCGGAACTTGGCCTTGATCCGTCGCTGATCGTCGGCGTCGAGAAGGGCGAGGGCCGCAAGGTCGGCCTCGAAGAACTCGTGTTCGCCGACGGCCGCGAGAAGGTCTGGCTCGGCAAGGACTCGGCCGCGTTGATGCTGGTCGCGCAGATTCGCGACGAAGCGCATCGGTTCGCGATCACCGGCATGCGCGCGCGCCGCGCCAAGGTGCGCACCGGCGGCGGCCAATTGGAGGAGATTCCCGGCATCGGTCCGAAGCGGCGTGCTCGGCTGCTGCAGCGCTTCGGCGGCGTGCGCGGCGTGGCGGCGGCCAGCATCCCGGACCTGGCCACTGTGGAAGGGGTCTCGCACGAGTTGGCCGAGCAGATCTACCGCGCGCTGCGTTGAGGCGCGCGCCCAGCGGCAACGGTCGCAGCGCATGGGAGAATCCCGCCGATGTTCTGGACCATTCCGACGATCATGACGTGGCTTCGCATCCTCGCGATCCCGCTCATCGTCGGCGTGTACTACCTGCCGCTCGACATGCCGAGCCGCAATCTGATCGCCACCGTCATGTTCGTCGTGTTCGCGGCGACCGACTGGCTCGACGGCTACCTCGCACGGCGGCTCAATCAGACGTCCGCGTTCGGCGCGTTTCTCGACCCCGTGGCCGACAAGATCCTGGTCAGCGCGGCGCTGCTCGTGCTGGTGTCGCTGAACCGGGCTGATGTATTCGTCGCGCTGATCATCATCGGCCGCGAGATCGCGATCTCGGCGCTGCGCGAATGGATGGCGCAGATCGGCGCGAGCAAAAGCGTGGCGGTGCACATGATCGGCAAGCTGAAGACGGTCGCGCAGATGATCGCGATTCCGTTCCTGTTGTACGGCGGCACGTTGTTCGGCCTGATCGACACGCTGCTGTGGGGCACCGCGCTGATCTGGATCGCGGCGGTGCTCACGGTCTGGTCGATGATCTATTACCTGCAAAAGGCGGTGCCCGAGATCCGCGCGAAAGCGCGATGAACGCTTGCTGCGCGGCGGGCTGTCGCGCGCGCCGCACGCATCGTGCACGCCGACCTGGCAGGCCCGCGTGAGCGATGCGGCGCCCAGCACGGCCGTGGCAACGCCTTCTGCGTCGGTGCGCGCGATGCCGTGGGTGTTCGTGCTGATCTGGAGCACCGGCTTCATCGTCGCGCGCTTCGGCATGCCTTACGTGCCGCCGCTGCACTTTCTGTCGATCCGCTACGCGCTGACGCTGGTTTGCTTCGGCCTGTGGGTCTGGCTGGCGAAAGTGGCGTGGCCAACCCCTCGCGCGCAGTGGGCTCATCTGGTGGTCACGGGCATCCTGATGCAGGCCGGCTATCTGGGCGGCGTCTGGTCGGCCGTGCGCGCCGGCATGGGCGCCGCGCTGGTCGCACTGCTGGTCGGACTGCAGCCCGTGCTGACGGCGTTGTGGCTTGCGAGCCGAGGGGGCGCGCCGAGCCGTCGTCAGTGGCTCGGGCTGCTGCTGGGCTTTGCCGGGCTGTTGCTGGTGGTCTGGCGCAAGCTGGAAATCGGCGGCGAGGTGACTGCCATGACGATGAGCTTTGCCGTCACTGCACTGTTGTCGATCACGATCGGCACCCTCTACCAAAAGCGATTTGTCGCGCCCTGCGATGTGCGCAGCGCGAATCTGGTGCAGCAAGCTGCAGCGCTCGTCGTGACGCTGCCGGCCGCGTTGTTCGAAGTCGGGCCGATGATCTGGAACCTGCATTCGATCGGCGCGATGGCCTGGTCGGTGCTGGCGCTTTCGGTCGGCGGCAGTTCGCTGCTGTACATGCTGATTCAACGCGGCAGCGCAACCGCTGTGTCGAGCCTGCTCTATCTGGTGCCGCCGAGCACGGCCGTGATGGCCTGGCTGCTGTTTCGCGAGCCGATCACCGCGCTCACCGTGGCTGGTATTGTGCTGACTGCGATCGGCGTGGGCCTGGTGGTGCGCAGGGCCTGAAGGCGAGCAGCCTTCGAGGCCGCCACAACGCCCTGGCCGGCCACACCGATTTCCTTTCGTTCGCAACCCAGTTGAGGAAGCCAGCCATCATGAGCAAGCATCGCATCGCCGTCATCCCCGGTGACGGCATCGGCACCGAAACCATGCCTGAAGGCATCCGCGTGATGGACGCGGCGGCGAGCAAATTCGGCATCGATCTGCAGTTCGATCATTTCGACTTTTCGAGCTGGAACTACTTCGAAAAGCATGGCCAGATGCTGCCCGACGACTGGAAGGACCGGATCGGCGGCCACGACGCGATCTATTTTGGCGCGGTCGGATGGCCCGAGAAGATCGCCGACCATGTGTCGCTCTGGGGCTCGCTGCTGCTGTTTCGCCGGGAGTTCGACCAGTACGTGAACCTGCGCCCTGCGCGGCTGATGCCGGGCATCACCGCGCCCGTGGTGCGCCGGGATGGCAGCCCGCGCCAGCCCGGCGAGATCGACATGTACATCGTGCGCGAGAACACCGAAGGCGAGTATTCGAGCATCGGCGGGCGCATGTATGCCGGCACGCCGCGCGAGATCGTGATGCAGGAAACCGTGATGTCGCGCTTCGGCGTGGACCGCGTGCTCAAGTTCGCGTTCGAGCTCGCGCAGTCGCGGCCGAAGAAGCATCTGACGAGCGCGACCAAGTCGAACGGCATCGCGATCACGATGCCGTATTGGGACGAGCGCGTCGCCGAGATGGCAAAGGCCTATCCGGGTGTCGCGCTCGACAAGTTCCACATCGACATCCTGACCGCGCATTTCGTGCAACGGCCCGATTTCTTCGACGTGGTGGTCGCCAGCAACCTGTTCGGCGACATCCTGTCCGATCTCGGCCCGGCCTGCACCGGCACGATCGGCATCGCGCCGAGCGCGAACCTGAACCCGGAGCGCACCACGCCGTCGCTGTTCGAGCCGGTGCACGGCTCCGCGCCCGACATCGCGGGCAAGGGCGTGGCCAATCCGATCGGCCAGATCTGGTGCGGCGCGATGATGCTCGAGTTTCTCGGCCACAAGGACGCGCACGACGCGGTGCTCGGTGCGATCGAGCGGGTGCTGGCCAGCGGCAGCGACGCGCCGCGCACGCCCGACATCGGGGGGCGTGCGACCACATCGGACCTGGGCCGAGCCGTGGCCGAAGCGCTCTGAGCGGGCGCGATCTGCCGGGGTCGGTTCGACTGTTGTAAGGCGTCCACCCGGCGGCCGTTGCGCCGCGGCAATGCATCTAGAATTCGAGCGCATATGCGCGTCGCAACCCCGGGTCGGCGCGGCAGGCTCGGGGCCGGTCCGCAATCTTCGATGGCGTGGTGTCGCGGATGTCGTGGGCACCCGGGAGCAAGCGGGAGTTTGTGTCTGCCGATGGGCCTCGAGTGCCGGCTGCGAGAACGTTCGAACCCCGCTCTCGGCGCACAGGCAAGCTGCGGTTTTGCCCCGTCGGTGCGGGACGCCGACCGGGCTGCACCCGATACAAGAACATGTTGAACCACGAATCGAGGAATTAGCCTGTGAACAAAACCGAATTGATCGAGCACATCGCCAAGAACGCCGACATCTCGAAAGCCGCTGCGACCCGCGCGCTCGAGTCGACCATCGGTGCAGTCAAGACAACCTTGAAAAAAGGCGGTACGGTATCGCTCGTCGGTTTCGGCACCTTCGCCGTCGGCAAGCGTGCCGCGCGCACCGGCCGCAATCCACGCACCGGTGACGCGATCAAGATCAAAGCGGCCAAGATTCCGAAGTTCCGGCCCGGCAAGTCGCTGAAAGATGCGCTGAACTGATGCCGTCGGATCGAGTCACACGAACCAGGGGTGCTTAGCTCAGTTGGTAGAGCGGCGCCCTTACAAGGCGTAGGTCGGCGGTTCGAGCCCGTCAGCACCCACCAGTCCAAGACAACAAGGCGAGCCGCACCCCGAGCTCGCCTTTTTCTTTTGTTCGGCTCCTGCCTGTTGCAGTGAGTGCGACTTCACTCTCGTTTTTGCGGAAAGCAGCCAGTCATGTTCGATTTCGTTCGCAGACACACCAAGATCATGATGGGGGCGCTGTTCCTGCTGGTCATCCCGGCGTTCGTGCTGGTCGGCGTCAACAGCTACACGTCGGCCAGCGCGGTCGGTGGGCCGGTGGTCGCGACGGTGGGCACGAACGAGATCCGCCAGGGCGAATGGGACGCCGCGCACCAGCGCGAGGTCGAGCGGATTCGCGCCGCGAACCCGTCCGTTGATACCCGACTGCTCGACACACCCCAGGCGCGCCGGGCCACGCTCGATCGGCTGGTGCGGGAGTATGTGTTGCGCGACGCGGCGATGCGGGAGCATCTCGCAGTCAGTGATGCGCATCTCGCACGCGCCTTGCAGGACGACCCGACCATCGCCGGGTTGCGCAAGCCCGATGGCAGCCTCGACATGCAGAGCTATCGCCAGTTGCTGGCGGCTCAGGGCTTGACGCCAGCCGGGTTCGAGGCCCGTGTGCGGGCCGATCTGACGACCCGCCAGTTGCTCGAAGGCGTCGTGGGCACTGCGTTCGTGCCACCCGCGGTGGCCAACTTGACGCTCGACGCCTTGTTCGAGCAGCGCGAGGTGCAGGTCGCGAACTTCTCACCTTCCGACTTCAAGGGGGCCGCCGCGCCGCCCACCGAGGCCGAACTGAAAACCTATTACGACGCCCACTTGACCGCGTTTCAGGCGCCGGAGCAGGCAAAGGTCGAGTACGTGGTGCTCGATCTGGACGGTGTGCAAAAGCACGTGACACTGAGCGACGCCGATCTGAAGGCCTCGTACGAGCAGAACGCGGCGCGTTATTCGACCCGGCCGCAGCGGCGCGCGAGCCACATCCTGATCACTGCGCCCAAGACCGCGCCTGCAGCCGAACGCGAAGCCGCGCGTGCAAGGGCGCAGCAACTGCTGGCCGAAGCGCGCCAGCCCGGCGCCGATTTCTCCGCGCTGGCCAAGGCCAATTCACAAGACCCGAGCTCGGCTGCGCAAGGCGGCGATCTCGGGTTTTTTGGCCCTGGCGACATGGTCAAACCGTTTGAGGACGCCGCGTTCGCGCTCGAGCCGGGTGCGATCAGCGATGTGGTCGAGTCCGACTTCGGCTACCACATCATCAAGCTTGAGGAAGTCAAGCCCGGGGTGACGCGCTCGTTCGAGCAAGCCCGGCCCGAGATCGAGCGACAGCTCAGGACGCAGCGCGCGGCCGCGCGGTTCGCCGAAATGGCCGAGACATTTTCGAACCTGGTGTACGAACAGTCGGACAGCCTGAAGCCGGTCGCCGAGCGTCTGAAGCTCGACATTCAGACCGCCGACGCGGTGACTCGCGAGCCGGGAACCGAGGCCACCGGCGTGCTGGCCAATCCCAAATTTCTTGCGGCACTGTTCGCCGACGATGCGCTGCGCAACAAGCGCAACACGGAAGCGGTTGATCTGGGTGGTAGCCGGCTGGCTGCTGGCCGCATCGTCAGCCACGTGCCTTCCCGCACGTTGCCACTGGCCGAGGTCGAGGACCGGGTGCGCGCGCGGTTGCTCGACGAGCGTGCAGCGGCGCTGGCCGCCGCACGCGGTGCGCAGCAACTCGCAGCCTGGAAGGCCGATCCCGCGCAGGCGCAACTCGGCGCACCCGTGGTTGTCTCGCGCACCGAATCGCACCAGCTCGCGCCCGCAGTGGTGGAAGCGGCGCTGTCGGCCGATCCGGCCCAGTTGCCGGTGCTGCTCGGTGTCGACCGGGGTGAGCAGGGTTATTCCGTGGTGCGGGTGGGCAAGCGCATTGCGCGCGACGCGCCGGCGAACGTGGCGGCGGAACAGCGCCAGGTGCTGCAAAGTCTGGCGGCCGCGCAGGCGCTTGCTTACTACGATGTGTTGAAGGCGCAGGCGGACGTGCGCTTCAAACCGGTCGTCGGCACAACCCGTTGATGCGCATCTGCAGCCGCACCTATAATCTGCGGCTGAAACGGTGGCTGTAGCTCAGTTGGTAGAGTCCAGGATTGTGATTCCTGTTGTCGTGGGTTCGAGCCCCATCAGCCACCCCAGTGTTCAAAACGCGTCGCCAATTCGGATCGTGCCCCAGGCGGCCTTCCCTGCGAATGCTGCCGCAAAGAGTTCTCGTTGCGCTTTGGGCGGTGACGAACTCATCTTCGCCGCGTTCCTGCGCACCACTGCTGCGCCTTGTGGATTTCATCGAGCGCCTGCGCGCTGGTCTGGGTCGAAGTCTCGTGAGTTCGCGCGAAGCAGGCACAATCGCACCGTTTCCGCCGAGCGTCAGTGTCTGCGGTGTGACTTGTTCCCCTTGTGGTGGTCGTAGCGCCTATAAACTGGCTCCTTCCATATCCGGGCGAATGCGCGTTCAAAGATGTTGTTCGGTCGATCTGCCACTGTAATTCGTCGTCTCACTGCAACAGCGAGGGTGGTTCTGAATGCGCTAGGTGTCTGCCGATCACTAAGCTACTCGAATCTTGTTCCATGAGGTTCAAAACCTGCCGTCCACTCCGCCATGCCGCAACCCCTGCACATCCAAGCGCGCCGAACAACCGCTGCGTTCGATCTGAGCGCGGCATGTTGCGCATGACGCCGGCATCGGTCCGCCACGCCGCGTCAACAGACCGCTGCCACGCGTGGGCCCCGTGTCACGAAATCGGGGATGCGGGTCGCCTGACGCGCAGGCCGAATTTTGCCGCGCCCGCCGCCTGGCGATGAAGTCGCCGCCGTTGCCCGCCGACATCGGGCAGCATGCTGGCACCGATGCGGTGCTTGGCTTGCTGCGCACGCTCGAGCGACTGCCGATGCCTGTCATGGCGGTCGATTCGAGCGACCCAACGCGAATCGTTTTCTGGAACCAGGCGTGTGAGTTGTTGAGTGGCTATCGCTCGAGCGAGATCGTCGACCGCACCGACGCGGTCGAACGGCTCTATCCGGACGCCGCCTATCGCAGCCGCAAGTTGGCCGAGTGGCCACCACAGGGCGAAACTGCCGACCCGCTCGAGTTGACGCTCATGTCGCGCAATCGCAAGCCGGTGCGCATCGCCTGGTCTGTGGTCGGCGGTCTGGATCGACAACTCGGCCAGCCCGCGACGCGCTGGCTGATCGGCCAGGATATGACAGCGCTTACCGAAGCCAACCGGCAGTCGCGCGCCCGCCAGCGACTGCTGGTCACGGTGTTTCGCAATCTGCCCGATGGCGTGACGTTGAAGGACGGGGACGGGCGGCTGCTGATCACGAGCCCGTCGATTGTCAAGTCGCTTGGCATTTCGGAGGCTGAAGCCGTCGGTCTGACCGCGCTCGAACTGGCCGAGCGCACCGAGTTTCCCGAGGCCGCTCTGCGGCAGATCGCATCGAATGAGGAAGCCACCTGGCAGGCCGGTTGCCTCTCCCAGATGGACGAGGTGGTCGACTTCGGCGGCGGCCTGCAGCGGTTCTACGACGTGACGCGGGTGCCGACGTATGGGCGACTCGGCCAGCGCGTGAGCATGCTCGTGATCCGGCGCGAAACCAGTGAGCAGCGCAGTGCCGCCACCCAACTCGAACTTGCCGGCCGCGTGGTCGAGCAAAGCAGCGACGGCATCTTCATCACCAACGCGAGCAACCAGATCACGATGGTGAACGCGGCGTTCACGCATATCACCGGCTTCGCTTCGGCCGAAGCGCTCGGTCAGCAGCCAGCGATGTTCGCTTCCGGCTTGCATGAGCCGGCATTCTTCGCGGCGATGTGGAACGAGCTCAAGAGCAGCGGCTGTTGGGCCGGCGAGGTCTGGAACCGGCGCAAGAACCGCGAGGTCTATCCGCTCTGGATGAACCTGTCGGTGCTGCACCACCGGGTCAGCGGTGAGATCACGCACTACGTCGCCTCATTCTCCGATCTCAGCTCGCGCAAGGCGGCCGAGCAACAGATCGCTTTCCTGTCGACCAAGGACCCGATCACCGGACTGCCGAACCGCTCCCAGATTGCGCTGTCCGGCGCGATCGCGTTGAGCCAGGCGAAAGCGAACGGTGAGACGTTCGCGGTGTTGATGATCGACGTCGACAACTTCAAGACATTGAACGATTCGCTGAGCTATGCGGCAGGCGACCAGTTGCTGCGCGTGATCGGCGAGCGTCTGGCCCGCAGTGCGGGCGAGCGCGCGGCCGTGGGTCGATTGAGCGGCGACGAATTTCTGGTGCTGCTGCCCGGCGCGTCGGGCACGAACGAGGTCGCCCAGGCCGCGCGCAGCCTGATGGCGGCGGTGGCCGAGCCGATGGAGCTGAGCAACGTACCGTTCCATGTCACGGTGTCGGTCGGCATCGCGACCTATCCGGGCGACGGCGATGACTTCGATGTGCTGTTCGGACGCGCCGATGCGGCGCTCTACCAGGCCAAGCGCAGCGGCCGCGCCGCCTATCAGTTCTCCAGCGTGAACATGAACCAGCAGGCGCTTGAGCGGCTGCAGATCGAGTCCGCGTTGCGACGCGCCATCGAGCAGGACGCGCTGCGGCTCGAATACCAGCCGCTGATCGAGATCGCAACCGGCCGCATCATGGGCTGCGAGGCGCTGTGCCGCTGGGACGATCCGCAGCGCGGCGCCATTCCGCCCGAAGTGTTTATTGCGCTCGCAGAAGACAACGGCTTGATCGAGCGGCTGGGCGCCTGGGTGCTGAGAACCGCGACCCGGCAACTGGCCGACTGGCAGCAATCGGGGCACACCGATCTGATGATGGCCGTGAATTTGTCGGCGCGCCAGTTTCAACGCGGCGTGGTGCTGCAGCAAGTCGAAGATGCGCTGCGCAGTTCGGGCGTCGAGCCGGGCAGTCTCGAGCTCGAGTTGACCGAGACTGTACTGCTCAATGACGGCGTGGCCGTGCTCGATACGCTGCGCGTCCTGAAGTCGCTCGGGGTCAGTCTCGCTATTGACGACTTCGGCACGGGCTACTCGAGCTTCGCGTACTTGCGCCGCTTCAAATTCGACAAGATCAAGATCGACCAGTCGTTCATCCGCGATCTGATCGATGACCCGGACGACGCCGCGATCGTGCGCGGCATCATCTCGCTGGGCGCCAATCTGGGCCTTGCGGTGGTGGCCGAAGGGGTCGAGACCGAGGCGGTCGCGCAGCGGCTGCGCGGCATGCAATGCGCCTATGCACAGGGCTATTTCTACGCGCGCCCGCTGCGTCCCGCGTTGATGCGCGCGCGCCTGGAAGCGCAGTCGGACGGCAACGGCCCGCCGCTGCGGCGCGCATGACGAAGGCGGTCCGGCCGCTTCGCCTCAGTCGTTGACCATCACCAGTTTTCCCATCACCCCGCGCGAGCCCATGCGCGCGTAAGCCGCTTTCAGTTCGGCCATCGGCATGGTTCGGTCGATCACGGGCTTGATCCTGCCTTCCGCATACCAACCCGCAAGCTCGGCCATCATCTTCGCATTCGCTGTTGGTTCGGTGCGCGCGAAACCGCCCCAGAATACGCCGACCACCGAAGCGCCTTTGAGCAGCGGCAGGTTCAGCGGCAGCGCGGGAATCGGCCCGGCGGCGAATCCGACCACCAGATAGCGGCCGCGCCACGCGATCGACCGAAACGCGGGAATCGCGTAGTCGCCGCCGACCGGGTCGTAGATCACGTTCGGGCCCGCGCCCTCGGTCAACGCCTTGATCCGCTCCCGCAGATCCTCCGTGCCGTAATTGATCGTTTCGTCGGCGCCGATCGAGCGGCACAGCGCGCATTTCTCGTCCGTCGATGCGGCGGCGATGACTCGGGCACCGGCGGCTTTCGCAATCTGGATCGCCGAAGTGCCCACGCCGCCCGCTGCACCGAGCACCAACACCGTCTCACCGGCCTGCAATTGGGCGCGGTCAAGCAGTGCATGGTGCGAGGTCGCATAGATCATGATGAACGCGGCCGCGTCCACATGCGGGAAACCGTCCGGCAGCGGCATGCACAGCGCGGCCGGCGCGATCACATGGGTGCCGAAGCCGCCGGTGCCCGACAAGCAGGCGACGTTCTGTCCGACCTGCAACTGTGTCACCTCCGGCCCGACGGCGCGCACCACGCCGGCATACTCGGAACCCGGCACAAACGGCAGCTCCGGCTTCATCTGATACTTGTTTTGCACGATCAGCAGATCGGGAAAATTCAGGCTCGCGGCCTTGATTTCGATCAGCACCTCGCCGGCCTTCGGCGTCGGCGTCGGCAGCTCTTTCCAGTTCAGCGCGTCCACGCCGGTGGGGTTCTCGCACAGCCATGCATGCATTTGGATGATCCTTTCGTTCGTCTGGGGTCGGAGGGTTTTCACCATGATAGACCGCAGCCCCGCAGCCCGCGTCGCCGCAGCCGCTTGCGCGACGCCCATAGAATGGCTCGGGCGTCGGACAACCCAGCCGCCGACAGCCCTATTTCCGCACGTTTCTTACCAGCGGCCACGCCGCACAACACCCCGTCTTTGTCATGAGAATCCTGGTCAGCAACGACGACGGCTATCTGGCGCCCGGCCTCGTCGCTCTCGCGGCCGCGCTGCGCGAGATCGCCGACGTGGAAGTGGTCGCGCCGGAGCAAAACAACAGCGCCAAGTCGAACGCGTTGACCCTGCACACCCCGCTGTATGTGCGGCAGGGCGCGGCCGGCATCCGCTACGTGAACGGCACCCCGGCCGACTGCGTGCATATCGCATTGACCGGGCTGCTCGACTACCGGCCCGATCTGGTGGTCTCCGGCATCAACGACGGCGCCAACATGGGCGACGACACCATCTACTCGGGCACGGTCGGCGCGGCGATGGAAGGATTCCTGTTCGGCGTGCCGTCGATCGCCTTTTCACAGGTCGAGAAAGGCTGGCACGAGATCGGGTCCGCGGCGCGCTTTGCAGCGCGCATGGTGAGCCGGCTCGAACACCAGCAGATGCTCGGCGGGCCGACTTTTTTGCTGAACGTGAACATCCCGAATCGCCCGTTCGACCCGCTGCAACGCGTGCAGGTGTGCCGGCTCGGGCGCCGCCATGCAGCCGAGAAAGTCATCACCCAGCCGAGCCCGCGCGGTGACACGATGTACTGGATCGGCAACGCGGGCGCGGCCAAGGACGGCGCCGCGGGCACGGATTTCCACGCGACCGCCACCGGCGACGTATCGGTCACGCCGCTCGCCGTGGACCTGACCGATCGCGACAACCTGCACTATTGGGCCGAAGCGGCCCTGCGCCTGTTCGGCGACCGGAGCGAGCCGACCGCCGCCGAACCGGTGCCCGTTGCGCGCAATCCCGCGGCAGCCGGTGGCGGCTTGAACTGATGCCGCAGCGGCCGAGTTTTCCGGCGCGACTGCCACCCACGAGCGCGAACCCCGGCACCCGTGAGCCGGCGCGCAGCATGCCGCCGATGCGGGTTGTCGCAGCGGCGGCCGGGTCGTCGCCCGTTGTGCAACCCACCCGACACGGCGCGTCGTTGTCCGAGCAGGCCAACGCACGACAACGCATGGTGCAGCGGCTGCGTGCGGCCGGTATCGGTTCGGCGACGGTGCTGGCCGCGCTGCAGCAGGTCGAGCGCCACCGCTTCATCGACAGTGCATTCATCGGCCAGGCGTACGAAGACACCAGTTTGCCGATCGGCTTCGGCCAGACGATCTCCAAGCCGAGCGTGGTCGCGCGCATGGCGACGCTGCTGACCGAAGCGCCGATCACCGATGGCGGGCGCGCGCCGCTCGGCCGCGTGCTGGAGATCGGCTCGGGCTGCGGTTACCAGGCGGCGCTGCTCGCGCGGCTTGCCAACGAGATCTACAGCATCGAGCGGCTGCGCGGGCTGCACGAACTGGCGCGCACCCGGCTGCGGCCGTTTCGCGTGGCCAACCTGCATCTGTTGTTCGGTGACGGCATGCTGGGGTTTGCGCGCGGCGCGCCCTACGCGGGCATCGTGTCGGCCGCGGGGGGCACGACGCTGCCGCAGGCCTGGATCGACCAGCTCGCAATTGGCGGCCGGCTGATCGCGCCGACCGTTACGCAAAGCGGTGAACAGGCATTGGTGGTGGTGGACAGGACCGCCACCGGCGCACGCCAGCGCGTGCTGGAGGGGGTGCATTTTGTCCCCCTAAAATCCGGTATCGCTTGAAGGGATTCATCCATGACGGAGCCAGGCTGCTTCAGCCACCGATCGATTTTATTTGCCACGGGCCTGACGCTTGCGTTGCTGGCCGGTTGCTCCACGCCGAACACGCCGGCGCCGGTCGAAGACCGCGGCGGCGTGGTCGGCACCACCGGCAGCGCCGAAGCGCCCGCGCGCGCGCTGCCGGGTGCGGAAAACGAGGGCAAACCGGGCTACTACACGATTCGCAAGGGCGACACGCTGATCCGTATCGGTCTGGACAGCGGCCACAACTGGCGCGACATCGCGCGCTGGAACAACCTGGACAACCCGAACGCGATCGAGGTCGGCCAGGTGATCCGGATCGCGCCACCAGTCGGTGCATCGAACATCGCAGGCAACTCGCCGTCCTATGACCGGAATGCGGGAAGCCGGCCGGTCGCACCCAGCGGTCCGGGCACCGGCCAGCCGCCAGCGCTCACGTCCTCTCCGTCCTCGACGTCGGCTGCGGTGACGCCGACCAGCCCGCCCGCCGTGTCAGCAGGAAGCAGCGACGACGGCGGCTCGAGCGACGAGCCGCGCTTCATATGGCCGACCAGCGGTTCCATGCTCGCGGGCTTCGACGAGCAACGCAACAAAGGGTTGGACATTGGCGGTCGCCCGGGCGACGCGGTCGTCGCAGCGGCCGACGGGCGCGTGGTGTATTCCGGCGCCGGCCTGCGTGGCTACGGAAACCTGATCATTCTGAAGCACAACAACACGTTCTTGACCGCTTACGCGCACAACCGGGCGCTGCTGGTCAAGGAAGACCAGTCGGTACAAAAGGGGCAGAAGATCGCTGAGATGGGCGACACCGATGCCGATCGGGTCAAGCTGCACTTCGAGATTCGGCGCCAGGGCAAGCCGGTCGACCCGATGCGCTACCTGCCACAACGCTAGGTCATCCGGGCAGCAGCCGGCGGGTCGCCACGCCGCTGCACGTCGGCATCCTGGTCCGCCTCCGATCGAAGGTGCAGTGCTTCGCCGTTGCACCATCCGTTCGGGCTGTCACGGGGGAAGCGGCCGCGTTGGGCGATATGCACCCGGGTCCCTTCGGCACGCGCTGGCTCGTATACACCGCGGTGCATTCCCAGCGGCGTGAACCGCATCTGCTGCAACGCCGCCGAAATCGCCGCGATCGACCGGATCATCGTGCAGGAGTTTGTCCGCGGCATGTTCGAGCCCGGGCCGATTTGCGTATTTCCAGCGCGTCTTTGCCCACATGAAAACACAGGGCTGTGACGCGGACTGTCGGGTTGCAACGAAATTGCGCGGATCATGAACGATGCCAACGCGCCGTTGCCCACGCTCGGCTCGATTCCACGCGGCTGTCGGCGCGCACGGCGATCCGCCGCTCAGCGCATCAAACAAGAGTGCATCCCGATGAACGACCGTTATCTGACCCGCCGCGCAGCGCTCTCCGCGGTGGCGCTGCCTTGGCTCGTCGCCGGCTGCAGCACGCCGTTGCCGCTCGGCACCCGGCCAGCCACCGATGCGGCGGCAACCGCGCTGTTGCAAGGCAGCGCCGAAGCGCACGGGCTGTCCGCATACCGCACGATCACCGACATCAACATCGCCTACGACGGGCGGTGGCGCCCGTTCGTGAATGGCATTCAGCCCGAGATCGTCGACGCCGGCTACCGCGGCCCTTCCGAGGAACGGTTGCTGCCGGCCGCGGGCGTGGTCGCGCAGGCCTACCGCGGGCCGCAGGGCACCAAACAGGTGTTCTGGCAGCGAGCGCGCGATGCTTCGCAGGGGGAGGGTAACGTCGCGGTATGGCTCGACGGTGAGCGCAGCAACGACCCACTGCGGCGGCGCGCGTCGGCGTTGGTCGCCGAAGCTTACGGGTTGTTTTTGCTGGGGCCGTTGTGGCTGGTCGATCGCGACCTGCCCGTGCAGTCGGCCGGGCGTGCCACGGTCGATGGCCGCGACTGCGATGTGGTGGATGCCTGGCTCGCGCCGGGCCTCGGCCGCAGTGCGCTCGACCGGCTGTCGCTTTATCTCGATCGCAGCGACCGGGTGATGCGTCGTGTGCGGTTCACGCTGGAAGGATTTCCGAGCACGCAAGGTGCGGTTGCCGAAGTCGATACGTTCGAGCACGAGCGCCGCTTCGGGGTGCTGTGGCCCATGCGCTCGTACGAGCGGATCGCGCACCCGTTCCCGCTGCCCGCGCACGACTGGCGCATCACAGGGCTGGACGTGAACCGCGGTTATTCGGCAGACGAGCTGCGCGGACCCGCGTTCACGGGTGCAGCGGCTGCGCCAGCCAAGCCGGTTTAGCCGATACAGACGCCACGCTGCTGTTGTTCGATCCTGTTGCCGGCGGCCCTGCTGCCGCTACGGCTGCGGCTCAAGCGGCCGAGCGCTTGCACGTGAGCGCGGCAAACGCCTGTGCGGTCATGCCCGGCTGGGCGCCATATGCCGCCGCGGTGCGATTCACACGGCTCAACACACCGGTGTCGAGCGCGGAACGGGCGCTGCCGATGCGCGCGCTCATCGACGCCACGGTGGCCCCGGCGATGCCGCGCGTGTCGAGCACGGGCAGGCGGGACACACCCGCGTCGTCGATCCCGACCCCGGCGTCGTTGTAGAGCGCGGCAAACGCGGCGACGCCGATCGCGGTTTCCGGCAGTCCGCCTTGCAGCCCGCCGTGCGACCCGGTGAACACGACTGCACCGACGTCCGACGGCTCGGTCAGGGACACCGAATCGATCAGCACGAGCGGTCGCACGCCGCCGGGCAGCGCGATCACCTCGCGCGATTCCCCCGGCAGCGGGCCGGGGTCGATCGGCTGCAGACCGGCCGCGCAAAAGCGCAGGGCGGCGGCCCGCGCCGTCATGCCGGGCCGCACGCCGAGCCTTGCCGCTGCGGCATTGACGTGCGAGACCACACCGCGCGCCGCGCAGTCGGCGCCGTCGCCGATGCGGGCCGAGCGATGATCGATCGCTGCGCACGGCACCGCGTAGCGATCGGCCCAGGCGAGGCCGCCAATGCCGGCCCCATCGCGCCCGATGCCCGCGTCGTTGAGCACCACGGCGACGATGCCGCCATGCAGCGCCAGGTGCGCCGCGATCACGCCGCAGTGCGAGGCGGCGATCGCCACCGTGCCGTGCGCGCCCGCGTCGAGTGTGGTGACCGAGTCGAGCACCAGCAACGGAGTCGTCACGGCAGCGCGCAGCCCGAGAAGCGGATCGGCCCGAGCTGCGAACGAATGGGCGCGACCCGGGGCCATGCAACGGCGCCTTGGATCAGCGCTTGTCCTTCAGTTTGCCACGCGGCATGACGGCGGTGACGCCGGGTGTGGGGCGGGTGTTTTCGCTTGTGGACGGTGTCTTGGGCGGACTGGTGTCCTTCTTCGGCTTCTTGACCATCTTTTCGCGGCGTTGTTCGTGGGCCATGGCGGTGCTCTTGAATAAGGAGTGGGCGGGAGGGAGGGAAAGGGCGGTGAGGAGCAGGGGCGACAATTGTCACTCCGAATCCATTCGGGCCAGGCACGCATCGCGCGTTCGGCCCCACCGAAAAAATGCCAGAAATCGAAGTTCGCCCCGCCACCGTCCACGACGCGAAGACCATTGCCGGCATTCACGCGAGCGCTGCCCAGGCCGCCTATCGCGGGCTCGTGCCCGACGAGCAGCTCGACGCGATGCCGATGGAAAAACGCATCCGTCACTGGCGCGATGCGATCGAGTTCGCCGATCCGCAGGTGCAGGTCGCGGTGCACGAAGGCCTCACGATCGGGTTCGTCGGCTACGACCGCTCGCGCGATCCGAAATCGAAAGCCACCACCGGCGAGATCTGGTCGATCTATCTGCTCGAGCCGCACTGGGGCCAGGGCGTCGGCGTCGCGCTCTGGGACGCCGCGCGCGACGGGCTCGAGGAGGAAGGCTGCACGCACGTCACCGTCTGGGTGCCCCTGGCCAACGAACGCGCGATGCGCTTTTTCGAACTGGCCGGCTTCAAACGCGAACTCAACACCGCGCGCACCGCGCAGGTCGGCGGCGTCAAGCTTGAAGAATTGCGGCTGAAGCGTGGCATCGCCTGATCTTGCCCCAGGTGCCAAGGATGCGCCGGCGAACGAGCCGCCGACGATCGCCTGGATCGACGCGGCAGGCGCCGCATGCCGCGCAGCCTGGCAGCCCGAGCGCGGCATGGCGGCGCCGAAACGCGTGCAGCTCGCCGACGATGCGCTGTCGGCCGACAGCGCATACCGGCTGGCCTGCGCGGGCACCGGCTTGCTCTGGCGTGGGGACTTCCAGAACGCGCGGCACCTGCTGCAGGCACTGGCGCGCCGGATCGACCGGCCGCGCAAGGCCCGGCGCAGGGCAGCCGGTTCGACAGGGAACGTGGCCGAAGCAAGCCCGTTTCACCTGCACCGCCAAGCCCAGTCGCAGCGCGCACGCACGCTGAGCATGCTGCTGGTGCAGGTCGAGGCCGATCGAAGCATCGCCCTGCGCCGTGCGCCGGACTGGTCGGCCGCGCTGCGACAGGCGTGGGGCGAAGACACGGAGCAGCCCGGCGCCGTGCGCGTGGTGCCGCTGCGCGAGCTGCTCGGCGTCGTGGGCGCCTACGAGTGGCGCAAGAACGGCATCGAGATTCCCGCCCTGGGCGCAGCGCCGAACAACCGCATCCATCCGCATTACGGTGTCTATTCGCCGGTGCGGGGCGAGTATCTCGACCTGATCGTCGCCGAGCCGCTGCCCGCGGACACGGCGTTGGCGTTCGATATCGGCTGCGGCACCGGCGTGATCGCGGCGCTGCTGGCGCGGCGCGGCGTCGCGCGCGTGCAAGCCACCGACGTCGATGCGCGGGCGATCGCTTGCGCGCGCGACAACCTCGATCGGCTCGGATTGCGCCAGCGGGTCGACGTGCTGCCGTGCGATCTTTTTCCGCCCGGTCGCGCACCGCTCGTCGTCTGCAATCCGCCGTGGCTGCCCGCGCGCGCCGCGGTGCCAATCGAGTCGGCGATCTACGACGAAGGCAGCCGCATGCTGCGAGGATTTTTGAACGGGTTGAGCGCGCATTTGAGCGAACGCGGCGAAGGCTGGCTGATCCTGTCCGATCTGGCGGAGCATCTGCAGCTGCGCAGCCGCGCGGAGTTGCTCGGCTGGATCGAGGCAGCGGGGCTTGTGGTGCTGGGCCAGCGCCACGTCGCGCCGGCGCATCCGAAGGCGGCCGATGCGAGCGACCCGCTGCACGACGCAAGGGCCAAGGAACGCACGACGCTGTGGCGGCTCGGCGCGGCCGCGAGCGCCTGAGTTCAGCGCGGCAGCAGCGGCGGTGGTGTCGGCCCCGGGAGTCCCGGTGGCGCGACGCGAGCGATCTGTGCCACGCGCACGCAGTCGAGCATGTGCTGCTCACCGAGCAGCCGGATCGCCGAATAGCTCAGCGCGGCCGATACCGCCTGGCCCGCAAACGGCACGTATTTGCTGGCTTGCTGCGTGGTCAGCCGCAGGCCCACGGTCTGCGCGGCCTTCCACAGCAAATCCTTCGTCACGAACTTGCCGACCAGCATCGCGCCGACCACGCCGACGGCGCGTTGGACGTCTTCGCGCGAGCTGGGCGACAACCGGTCGATCTGCTCGGGCGACAAACCGAATTCGGCGTTGATCTGCGGCACGAGCCGCGACAGCAGCGCCGCGTCGACCGCCCAGTCGAGCCCGGGCAGCGGCACCGCGCCGGCCGCGGCCGCTGCGAGCGCACGTCGATGCAGCAGCTTGCGACAACGCAGCACCGCAGCCACCAACGCCGGGTCGCCCTCGGCCAGTTCCAGGGCGCTGGGCTTGTTTCGCCGCAACATGCGCGGTAGTTGCGGCAGACGGTCGCGCAGGCTGGACAAATCGAGCGGAGTGGGCATTTGCAGCTTCCTATCCGGCTTCAGCGGCCGGCAACATGAACATCGAGTGACCATGAAGGCTACACCGTCGGTCCAGCGGGAGACGCGCCAGCCGGCTTTGCCGGTCCGCAGGCGCCGCCCCCGGTGGGGACAGGCGAAAGCCGACCGCGGGGAGCGAAGCCTGAGGAAGCGTCAAGACTTCTTGCGGATGAGCCCGACGATGAACAACAGGATCAACGCGCCCACCACGGAAGCGATCCAGCCGACCGGCTCGCCAGGGCGATAGAGACCCAGCGCAGAGCCGCCATAGCCGGCGATCAGCGAGCCGGCTATGCCGAGCACGGTGGTCAGGATGATGCCCATGTTGTCATCGCCCGGCTTGATTGCGCGCGCAATCAGACCCACGACGAAGCCGACGATGATGGTGACGATGATGCCCATGAGAAAGCGGTACTCCAAGATTTAGAACAAGTGTCGAACAGCCCGGCAGACGACGACCTTCATGCATCGGCACACCGGGCCCGCGCGTACTCTACACCGCGTCGGGCACCGCATCCTCGAGCTGCTGCGACAGCGACAACCAGTGCTCTTCGACGGTGTCGAGCTGCTCGCCCAGCTGTTTCAGTCGCCGGCCCATGTCGGCGATCCCCTCGCCCGCATCGGCGGGCTTGGCCATTCGCTGCTGCAGCGCGTCGCGTTCGGCCGTCAGCTCGGCCAGTTGCCGCTCGGTCGCGACCAGTTCGCGCCGCACCGGCTTCAAGGCGTCTGCGCGCTGCTGGCGTCGCTGCGCGTCGAGCTTGCGTTGCTGCGCGGTGGTGTTGCTGCCACCGCTGCCGCTGCCACCGCTGCTGCTCGCGCCGGATTTCGAGGCGGCGAAGTCGGTCGTGCGGCTGGATTTGGCTGCGGACGCGTGGTCGCTGCGCTTGTCCGTTCCTGAACCGTTTAGGGCAGAGGCGACCGTGAATGTTGCAGTTTCGGCTATTGATTTTGTAGCTTGTGGTGTCGCTGCCTGCTTGGCGGCGGCTTCGCGGCCTTCGTCACGCACCGACTCGCGCATGCGCTTGGCTTCGTCGAGCAGATAGCGCTGGTAGTCGTCCAGATCGCCGTCGAACGGGCTCACGCCGCCGCGCGACACCAGCCAGAACTCGTCGCAGACCGATCTGAGCAACGCGCGGTCGTGGCTGACCAGCATGACGGTGCCTTCGAACTCGTTCAACGCCACGGCCAACGCCTCGCGCGTGGCCAGATCGAGGTGATTCGTCGGCTCGTCGAGCAGCAACAGGTTCGGCCGCTGCCAGACGATCATGCACAGCACGAGGCGCGCCTTCTCGCCGCCGCTCATGGTGCCGACGGTCTGGCGCACCATGTCGCCCGAGAAGTTGAAGCCGCCCAGGAAGCTGCGCAAATCCTGCTCGCGCGATGGCTGCTTCGCGTCCGCGCCGAGTTCGCGCGCGAGCCGCGTCATGTGCTCGAGCGGCGAATCCTGCGGGCGCAGCACGTCCAATTCCTGCTGCGCGAAGTAGCCGATCGAGAGACCCTTGCCTTCCGTGATGTGGCCCGCGACGGGCGCCAGCGTGCGCGCCACGGTCTTGACCAGCGTCGACTTGCCCTGGCCGTTCGCGCCGAGTATGCCGATGCGCTGGCCCGCCAGCACCGAGCGGTTCACGTCGCGCACGATCACGGTCGGCGCGGTTCCGGCTGGCGCATCGTCGGGCGCTCTATAGCCGAAGCTCGCCTCCGACATCGAGAGCATCGGGTTCGGCAGGTTGGCCGGCTCCCTGAACTCGAAGTTGAAGTCGGCCTCGGCCAGCACCGGCGCGATGCGTTCCATGCGCTCCAGCGCCTTCACGCGGCTTTGCGCCTGCTTGGCCTTGCTGGCCTTGGCCTTGAAGCGGTCGATGAACTTCTGCAGATGCGCGATGCGGTCCTGCTGGCGCGCGAACGAGCTGGCCTGCAGGCTGATCTGCTCGGCGCGCATGTCCTCGAAGCGGCTGTAGTTGCCGCCGTAGCGGTTCAGCTTGGCGCTGTCGATGTGCACCGTGACGCCGGTCACCGCGTCGAGAAACTCGCGGTCGTGGCTGATCACGATCATGGTGCCCGCATAGCGTGTCAGCCAAGCTTCGAGCCAGACCAGCGCGTCGAGGTCGAGGTGGTTGGTCGGCTCGTCGAGCAGCAGCAGATCCGACGGGCTCATCAGCGCGCGCGCGAGCTGCAGCCGCATGCGCCAGCCGCCGGAAAAGCTGTTCACCGGGTGGTCGAGCTCGGTCGTTTTGAAGCCGAGGCCGAGGATCAGGGCTTGCGCACGCGCGGGGGCGTCGTGCGCGCCCGCGTCGTAGAGCGCCATGTAGGCATGGCCCATGCGTTCGCCGTCGCCGCTCGCATCCGCCGCTTCGACTTCCGCCTGCGCGGCGACCAACGCGGTGTCACCCGCGATGACGAAGTCGGTTGCACCCTCCGTAGTCTCAGGCATGTCCTGCGCGACCTGCGCAAGCCGCCATTGCGACGGCACCGTGAAGTCGCCTCCGTCTTCGTGCAACTGGCCGCTGAACAGGGCGAACACGGTCGACTTGCCGGCGCCGTTGCGGCCGACCAGGCCAACTTTCTCGCCCGGATTGATCGTGACCGACGCCTGATCCAGCAGCGTCTTGGTGCCGCGGCGCAGCGTGACGTTTTTCAGGACGATCATGCGGCGGCGTCCTGCGAAGATTCAATGAACGCCGCGGCCGGGACCCCGAACCGCTGGGCGAGGGCGCGCATCTGCCGCAGGCTCGATGCACGCTTGCCATGCAGGATTTCCGACACCACGCCCTGCGAGCCGGCTTCCCCTGCGAGGTCGGCCAGCACATGGTCATGCTGACCCGCGCCCGCATCGAGCAGTGTGTTCAGTGACGTGACTGTCGCTGCATGGCCGGCATCGCTGGTTATGGGTTGCAAAGAAGCGGCTTGCAGGCCGGCTTCCACGCGGCGAGCCTGCCACTTTGCCGAGGGGTGATCGATGACGGCGTCCATGCGTCGTATTCCTTTTGTGTGAAATCAAGCTGCGCGAACAGCAATTGCCGATTGAAATGGATCGACGCGAGCAAGCGATACTTGATGCGACCGATGTGGGATTCGTGGTCGCTGTCTGCTGCGTCGATCGATTCGATCGCGGCATCGAGCGCTGCAGGGTCCGCCGAACCGTGCGTTTTGAGCGCCTTCGCGTCACGCTTGCGGCGTGAACGACCGGGGCCGGCCGCTCCGGTGAAAGATGTACAGGGACTCGTCGGACCCGACCTGCGTTTCGCCAATTTTATTTCTCATCTCGGATTGCAGTGGTGCTGCGTGGCAAGTGTTGCCATCCCGTTCGTCGCCGAAAGCCGATTCCTGAACCGCAAACCATGTCCTCAGCAAAAATTCTCTATGGTTTCCACGCCGTCTCCGTCCGGTTGAAGACCGCGCCTCAGTCGGTCGTCGAGGTTTATTTCGACCCGCAGCGCCGCGACGCGCGCATGCGGCAGTTCGTGGAGCGCGCGCGTGGCATCGGCGCGAAGCTGATCGAAGCCGATGCCGCGCGGCTGGCCGCGATCGCCGGCAGCGCCGGGCATCAGGGCGTCGCAGCGCGCGTGCAGCCACTCGCCACGACGAATTCGCTCGATGACCTGCTCGACGAAGTCGTAGGCCCACCGCTGCTCTTGGTGCTCGACGGCGTGACCGATCCGCACAACCTCGGCGCCTGCCTGCGCGTGGCCGACGGCGCCGGCGCGCACGCGGTGATCGCGCCGAAGGACCACGCAGCCGGCATCAACGCGACCGTCTCCAAAGTGGCCAGCGGCGCGGCCGAGACGGTGCCGTACTTCATGGTGACGAACCTCGCGCGCACGCTGGGCGAGTTGAAGGAACGCGACATCTGGTGCGTGGGCACCAGCGACGACGCGCCGCTTTCGCTGTATCAAACGAAGCTGGACGGAGCGCTCGCGCTGGTGCTGGGCGCGGAAGGCGCCGGGCTGCGACAGCTCACGCGCAACTCATGCGACGAACTCGTGCGCATCCCGATGCAGGGCGCGGTGGAGAGCCTGAACGTGTCGGTCGCCAGCGGCGTTTGTCTGTACGAGGCGCGGCGGCAGCGGGGGGGTTGAATGTTGCGGTAGATGGTTGTCCGCTCTTCGGAGTCAGCTGCAGTCAGGTTCACGACATGAATTCACCATCATGAAGCGCTTCGCGCATCATGATGGTGATCCGGGTTGTGCGACATCGGTACGGCGAGCCAACCGCTCGATGCTCCGGCTACGCCGCGCTGGCCTGGTCGAGCCGTTCGATGCTCGCCGCGTCCAGTACCAGCGACGCGGCACCAGCCAGCTCGTGCAACTGGCTCAATGACGTCGCACTTGCGATCGGCGCGGTGATGCCGGGCTGCATCATCTGCCACGCCAGCGCGACCTGCGCTTGCGTGCCATTCGTCTGCGCGGCCACTTCATCGAGCGCTTCAAGGATGCGCAGGCCGCGCTCGTTCAGATATTTCGCGACTGTGCCGTGGCCGCGCGCACTCTTTGCCGCATCGGCTGCGCTGCGGTACTTGCCCGTCAGAAAGCCCGCAGCAAGTCCGTAGAAGTTGAGCACACCCACCTCGCGCTCGATGCACAGCGCCTGCAGCTCGTCCTCGAACGCAGCGCGGTCGTACAGGTTGAACAACGGCTGCAACGACGCATAGCGCGGCAGGCCCGTGCGCTCGGCGATGTCGAGCGACTGACGCAACCGCGTCGCGCTGAAATTGCTCGCGCCGATCGCGCGCACCTTGCCCGCGTCGATCAGGCCGCCATAAGCGGCCAGCGTCTCTTCCATCGGCGTTGCGGCGTCGTCGTCATGCGACTGATACAGGTCGATCACATCGGTCTGCAACCGGCGCAGCGAGTCCTCCACCGCGCGCCGGATGTAGGCGGGTTTGAGCCCGACCTTGCCGTCGCCCATGTCCTTGCCGACCTTGGTTGCGAGCACGATGCGGTCGCGCTTGCCCGACTTCTTGAGCCAGTTGCCGATCACCGTTTCCGACTCGCCGCCGGTATGGCCCGGCACCCAGCGCGAATACATGTCGGCCGTGTCGATGAAGTTCAGGCCCGCATCGACCCAGGCGTCGAGCAGCGAGTGCGAGGTCGCTTCGTCGATCGTCCAGCCGAACACGTTGGTGCCGAGGCACAGCGGCGAGACTTCAAACGGTGCGTCGCCGAGCTTGCGGAGTTTCATGTCGGTGTTTTGCATCAAAGGAATGGATTCGGTCGCTCAGTATGGCGTCCCGTCCCCGTGCGTGAACACCCAGTGGCGATCCGGGCCCCGAGCACGGCGCACAGATCGTCCGCCGGGTCGCTGTCCGCATCGCCTTCGGTTCGGTCGCCGACCTCGAGACAGACGACGCCCGCCGTGGTGCGATTCGCGCGCTGGTGCGCCGCGCCGCCGGCCGGGTGCCCGGCGCACATCCCGGGCGCGAGTTCGGCTTCGCCGTGCCCTGACACGCGTGTCGGGCGCCCTTCGAGCACGCAGACGAACTCGTCCTGCCGGTTGTGACGGTGCAGCAGCGCCGACTCACCGCCCGGGTGCAGCCGAGTCAGGTTCACGCCGACGTTTTTGAGCCCGAACATGTCGCCGAGCGCGCGCTTCTCGCGGCCGGCCATGCGGCGGAAAAACGGTTCCGGGCAATTCGACGGCCTGGTGCGCGGCGGAACCGTGGTCGCGTCGACATGGGCCGGTCCGGCAACTTGCGGAGTCTGCATGAAGCACCTTCCAGTCGACGGCAAGTGTTGCGACGAGTCGACGTTTCAAGCATCGTGCATTGTCGGCTCCGCGCGCAGGTCAGACCCAGCCCAGCGCCCCCAGCACCGCCCCGGCGCCGATCAGCCACAGCATGTGAATGCGCGTGCGCACCACGAGGACGACGGCCGCTGCGGTCAGCAGCCAGAGCCGCCAGTCGCGTGCCGGCTCGTCGTGCGCGGACGCGATCAGCCAGCCGGTTGCGATCAGCAGCGCGATCACGATCGGCGCCATGCCGGCCTTGAATGCACGCACCGACAGGCGCTGCCGATTGCGATGACCCCACTGCGCCGCGAAGTAGGTGAGGGTGGCCGACGGGATCATGGTGCCGAGCATCGCGAGCAGCGCGCCGAACAACGCGGGCCACCACGCGATCGGCCCGGCCGCCACGCCGCCCGCGCTGTTCAAGCCGACGTTCCAGCCCATCAGCGCGATGAACAGCACGTTCGGCCCCGGCGCGGCCTGCGCGAGCGCGATCGACGCGGTGAACTGCGGGTCGCTGAGCCAGTCGCGTTGGTCGACCAGGAAGCGGTGCATGTCCGGCGCGGTGGTGATCGCGCCGCCGACGGCCAGCAGCGACAGCGACAGGAAATGCCCGAACAGCGTGAGCCAGTCGGCTGCTGCGAACGTGCCGGTCATGACGCGCGACCTGCTGGTGCAACGCCCGAGTCGCGCAGCCGCAGGCAACGCCAGGACCAGCCGGTCGCGATCGACCCGAGCACCAGCAGCACCCACCACAGCGGAATGCGCAGCAGCGCGATCGCGATGAACGTGAGGCTGGCGAGCACCACGCAGACAACGGGCCCCATCGGGTTGCTCTGCAACGCCCCGATCAGCTTCAACCCGGTGGCGGTGATCAGGCCGGCCGCGATCGCGCCCATGCCACGCAGCGCACCACGCGCGGCCGGCAGATCGGCGATGCCTGCGTAGAGCGCGGCCAGCAGCAGCACCACGATCATCGGAAACAGCAACATGCCCGCGAGCGCCGCGACCGCGCCGCGCCAGCCGAAGCTGCGCGCGCCGATCATGAGTGCGAGGTTGCCGACGTTCGGGCCCGGGCAGGATTTGCGCGACCGCCCAGTCCTCCAGAAATTCGCCCTGCGTAAGCCAGCGCTTTTTCTCGACCAGCTCGCGCTGCACGATCGCGAGCACGCCGCCGAAGCCCTGCAGCGCGAGCAGCGTGAACGACCAGAACAGATCGGCCAGCGAGGTTGGCCCGCCCGGTGCCGCGTCGGGTGCCGATGCGCTATCGGGGCGGGTGGCGGGCGGGTCGGTCGCGGCGGGCATGCGCGCGATTATCGGGTGGCTGCCGGTCCCGAGCCTCTGGCCGCTGCCCCGGTCTGCGGCACTATAAAAATAGGAGCAGTAAACCCAGCATCGACTAGCGCCTGAGCACCGAAGTCTTTTTGAATGCGCAGAATCTGACCGCGCCGAACGACAATCTGGGCGAAGAGGACATCAAGTTCGTGCGCCGCCAGATCGACCGGGTCTGTGCACTGTGGCCGTCGCCGAACGACCTGGACAGCATGCGGCATCGCTTCGCGCTGATGAGCAGATGGTGGCCAGGATCGACCGCACCTGCTGGGCCGACCGGCTGAACATCGTGGCGCCGCTTGCAAAGGAAGCGAACGAAAAACCCCAGCTTCAGGCGCGCGAGGTCGAGTGACTGCTGGCAGCTGCGATGGCCGATCAGACATGCGCCGTCAATGACGGTCAGCGCCCCTGAAACCGCGCCGTGCGCTTCTCCACGAATGAGCGCACGCCTTCCTCCGCATCCCCGCTGTTCGCAAGCCGCGCCTGCGTGTCGATGAACTCGTGCATCGCGACCAGCGGGCCGTGCTCGACCGCTTTCAGCACATTGCGGCGCGTCGCGACCACCGCGAGCGGTGCTTGTGCGGCGATGGCTTCGGCGATGCGCAGCGCTTCGTCGAGCACCTGGCCGGCAGGCACCACTTTCTGCACGAAGTTCAGCCGCAGCGCTTCCGGGCTGCCGAACTCGTCGCCAGTCAGCAGATGCAGCATCGCATTGCCCAGGCCCGCGCGTTCGGCCATGCGCAACGTCGCACCGCCCGTGGCCATGATGCCGCGCTTGACTTCGAGCTGCGAGAAGCGGCAGTCGTCGGCCGCAACCACGATGTCTGCAGCCAGCATCAGTTCGATGCCGAGCGTGTAAGTGATGCCTTTGACGGCCGCGACCATCGGCTTGTTGCGGCGCCGGTAGCCGGGCGTGCCGAGGTCGGTCGGCTCGACTTCGCCGAACGGGATCGCCTTCTCGCCGCGCTGCATCAGCGGTGCGATCGTCGGCAGATCGAGGCCGGCCGTGAAATGGTTGCCGAATGCATGCAGCACGCCGACGCGCAGATTGGGCTCGTCATCGAGCCGACTGTAGGCGGCGCCGAGCTGCGCGAACATCGCTGGCGTGAATCCGTTGCGCTTGGCCGGTCGGTCGATGCCGATCAGCAGCAGGTGGCCGCGTACTTCGCAGACGATGCGCCCTTCGGGCGGGGATTCATTGCGGTTGTCCATGGCTACACCTCCGTGCGCTTGAGCAGATAGTCGAGCCCGCCGACGCGAAACCACCGGTAGCCGTACGGCTCCATCAGGATCGAGTGTCTGCCTCTGCCGTCGGCCTCGCTGTGCGCCTCGGACAGCACATTGATCAGTCGGTCGCAATCCTTGCCGAGCGCCCTGGCCTCGACTTCGAGCTCGCACGGCTGGTCACCGAGGTTGTGGACGAACAGCACCGAGTTGTTGCGCCAGTCGTAGCGCATCACGAAGATCGCCGGGTTGTCCTGCGGCAGGATTTCGAAGTCGCCCCAGCCGATTTCGGGCAGTTCCTTTCGCATGCGGATCACGCGCTCCATCCAGTTCAGCAGCGAATCCGGGTCGCGCCGCTGCTGCGCGACGTTCACGTGTTCGAAGCCGTAGACGCCGTGCTCGATCACGGGCTTGACGGGTTTGTCGGACTTGGTGAAGCCACCGTGCGGCTCGGTCGACCACTGCATCGGCGTGCGCGCGCATTCGCGTTCCGGCAAGTCGAGGTTGTCGCCCATGCCGATCTCGTCGCCGTAGCGCAGCACCGGCGTGCCGGGCATCGTCAGCATCAGGCTGTAGGCGAGTTCGAGCCGGCGTCGGTCGCTGCCCAGCATCGGCGCCAAGCGCCGGCGGATGCCGCGGTCGTAGAGCTGCATGTGCTTGTCCGGCGCGAACGCGTCGAACACGCGCTGGCGTTGCTTGTTGGAGAGGCGGCCGAGATCGAGCTCGTCGTGGTTGCGCAGGAACGTGCCCCATTGCGACGTGGCGGGCCGCTCGCGGGTCGCTTCCAGCGCCTTGCCCAGCGGCCGGCCGTCGGCGCTGGCCAGCGCATAGAACAGGTTCTGGTTCATCGGGAAGTTGAACATCATGTGCAGGCGCTCCCCTTCGCCGCCGAAGTACTGCATGTTCGTCTTCGGCTCGACGTTGGCTTCACCGAGCAGGATCGCGTCGCCCTGGCGCCACTGCAGCAGTTCGCGATAACGCCGCAGCATGTCGTACTGCGGCTTCGGGCGTTTGATTTCGGCGCCGTTTTGCATGATCACGAACGGCACCGCGTCCATGCGGAAGCCCGAGACGCCGAGCTGCGTCCAGAAGCCCATGATCTTCAGGATTTCGGCCTGCACCAGCGGGTGATCGGTATTCAGGTCCGGCTGGAACTTGTAGAAGCGGTGGAAGTAGTACTGGCCTGCAACGTCGTCGTATTCCCAGGTGGATTCCTGCACCCCGGGGAATACGATGCCTTTTTCGGCATCGGCCGGCTTCTCGTTCGACCACACGTACCAGTCGCGATGGATTGAGTCGCGACTTCTGCGCGCTTCCTTGAACCACGGGTGCTGGTCGGAGGTGTGGTTCACCACCAGGTCCATCAGCACGCGCATGCCGCGCAGCTTCGCCGCGTGCGTGAACTCGACGAAGTCGCCGAGCGTGCCGTAGCGTGAGTCGACGTTGTAGTAATCGGCCACGTCGTAGCCGTTGTCTTTCTGCGGCGAGGTCTGGAACGGCATCAGCCAGATGGTGGTCACACCCAGGCCGTTGATGTAGTCGAGCCGCCGCGTCAGACCTTCGAAGTCGCCGATGCCGTCGCCGTTCGCATCCATGTAGGTGCCGACGGACAGGCAGTAGACAACGGCGTTCTTGTACCAAAGGTCATTGATCATGGGGTGGCGCTATCCTGCTGGATTTTGCCGCTTTTAGAAGAGAACATACATGTCGGCCGATGACTGGTGGAAGCACGGGATCGTCTATCAAATCTACCCGCGTTCGCTGCAGGACAGCAATGCGGACGGCATCGGCGACCTGCGCGGCATTGCCGGTCGGCTCGACTACCTGCAGGGCCTCGGTGTCGACGCGATCTGGATATCCCCGATCTATCCGTCGCCGATGGCCGACTTCGGCTATGACGTGGCCGACTACTGCGACGTGGACCCGACGTTCGGCACGCTGGCCGACTTCGATGCGCTCGTCGGCCGAAGCGCACGCGCGCGGCTTGAAAGTCATTCTGGACTACGTGCCGAACCACACGTCGGACCAGCACCCCTGGTTCCAGTTGAGCCGCAGTGCACGCAACAACCCGAAGCGCGACTGGTACATCTGGCGCGATCCGGCCGCAGGCGGCGGGCCGCCGAACAACTGGCTCAGCAACTTCGGCGGCCCGGCCTGGACGCTCGATGAAGCCACGGGCCAGTACTACCTGCATTCGTTTCTCGCCGCGCAACCCGACCTGAACTGGCGCAACCAGGACGTGCGCACCGCGATGTACGACGTGCTGCGCTTCTGGCTCAGGCGCGGCGTCGACGGCTTTCGCATCGATGTGCTCTATCACTTGCTGCAGGACGCCGGGTTCCGCGATAACCAGCCGAATCCCGACTGGCAGCCGGGCGACGAAAGCGCGCAACGCCTGCTGCGCACGCACACCACCGATTTGCCCGAGTTGCAGCAGATCGTGCGGGAGATGCGGCAGGTGGCCGATGAATTCAGCAGCACGACTTCGAGCCGCATCCTGATCGGCGAGCTGTACCTGCCGATCGAGAGCCTCATGAAGTACTACGGCCGCGATGACGACGATGGCGACGACGTGCTGCGCGGGGTGCAACTGCCGTTCAACTTCCATTTGATCGGCGCGCAATGGCAGGCCGAATCGATCGGTCGGCTGGTGCAGCACTACGAAGCCGCGTTGCCGCATGGGGCAGCGCCGAACTGGGTGCTCGGCAACCACGACAAATCGCGCATCGCGAGCCGTGTGGGCGCGGCCAACGCACGGCTTGCCGCGATGCTGCTGCTGACCTTGCGCGGCACGCCGACGCTCTACTACGGCGACGAGATCGGCATGCGGGACGTCTCGATCCCGCCCGATGAAGTGCAGGACCCGTTCGAGAAGAACGAGCCGGGCAAAGGCCTCGGGCGCGACCCCGAGCGCACGCCGATGCAGTGGACCAGCGCCGAGCCGCACGCGGGCTTCACGCAAGGCAAGCCGTGGTTGCGGCTGGCCGACGACTGGCGTGAGCGCAACGTCGAGCGGCAGGACGAAGAAGCCGATTCGATGCTGACGCTCTACCGCAAGCTGATCGCGCTGCGGCGTGCGGAGGACGCGCTGCACGGCGGCGACTATATGCCGATCGACGGTGCGCCGGACGATGTGCTGGCTTATGCACGCACGGCCAACGGCCGCCGCTTGGTCGTGCTGCTGAACTTCAGCGAGAAAGAGCGGCCGATGCCGGCCGATCTGGCGCCGGCGGGTTCGACCGTGCTGCTGTCAACAGTCTCCGGGCGAGGCGGGGCTGTGACTGCGCCACTGAGCCTTGCCGCCTTCGAAGGCGTCGTGGTCACCGCGAACTGACGCAGGGCAGTTCCTGCCGCACCATGTTCGCGCCCATGCCGTCGCCGCAAATGCATGGCCGTCCGATCCGCGGCGGAACATGGCCTGCTCGCGCGTGATCTTGCCGACCCAGCTTTGCCGACGCTCGGGCTGGTGCAAGGCCAGCGCGGCCGCATCCAGCACCGCCGCGCAAGTGCCTCCCGGGTCGCGCACCGATCGATAGCCGATCCACTGGACCGACCGACCGACCGACCGCGCGCGCTTCGCGTTCCAGTTCATCGCAGGCCGCGTAGTCGGTCGGTCGGATGCGACCACAGCGAGGTCAGCGCGCTCCGGGGTTGGCTTGCCAGGTCGATCTGTCGGCCGGTGATCCTCGCCTGGAACAGCGTGTGCTCCGTGATCAGCGCGTCGTCCCGCAAACCCTGGCTGTCCATCAGGAAACGCCAGCGCCAGTAGTCGACCTCGGCGCAAGTCGTGCGGGTGTCGCCTGCGCCGTACCGGATGCCTGACATGTTCGCCTGCCGAAAGCGCGACGGCTACGGGGACGGACAGCAA
This sequence comes from uncultured beta proteobacterium, assembly GCA_963761295.1. Lineage (GTDB taxonomy): Bacteria > Pseudomonadota > Gammaproteobacteria > Burkholderiales > Burkholderiaceae_C > JBBPYC01. Next base: position 58,609 of record CAVXGG010000014.1, on the reverse strand, counting down.
AACGGCGTCGACAGCAGATGGTGCAGCGCCCGGTACGCAGGCGGCAACCGCGGTTTGCTGGCTTCCAGGATCTCCGCCAGAAGCGCCTGCTCGTCAAGGGTATCGACGAGCCGCAGGGTTGCGACCCGGTGCTGCGCTTCGACCGCGCGCCAGAACACGCTGGTCGCGGCGTGCACCGTGCGCCCGATCCAGTCGTCCTTCTGCCAGACCCGCATCAACTGCGAGCGCGCATGCTGTCCAAATAGACGGCGATCCGCGCGAGTCCCTGCACCGTTTGCAGCAGCTCTCCGGGGGGGGTGCCGCTGAGGGCGTCGTCGTAAGTGGGATAGCTGCTGCATGCGCGGCGTCGCTCGTCGTTGCCGACCAGTGCGTCGAGCGAGCGATACACACGAACCAGCAGCGCGGCGAGTTCGCCTTCCTTCGCCGCAGGCGGGATTGCACGTTCGCCGTCACCGATGCGCGATACCGTCGCTTCGCTCAGGCCCAGCACCCGGTCGAGCGCGCTGCCGCTCAAGCCCAGCAGAGCCGCCGCGCGCAATGTGGCTTGGGCCAGTAACCGTCCCGGGTCGAGAGCCGCGCTGCGAGCGGCCGGCTTCATGGCATCGGCTCGGATTTCATAGGAAAGATATGGCAGATTGCCTTCAAATGGAATTGCTATTCCCGCGCGTTGTCCAGCCGCAACCGCCCGGTCGTGAGCGCCGTGCCCAGCACGATGATCAGACCGCAGCCCACCATCCACCAGCTCACTTGCTCGCCCAGGAGCAGCACGCCGTAGGCCACCGCGAACAGCGGGATCACGTAGGTCACGGTCAGCGCGCGCGTGGCGCCGGCGCGTGCGATCAGCCGGAAAAACAGGATGTAGGCGATGCCTGTGCAGAGCACGCCGACGGCCACCATCGCGCCCCAGGCTTTCAGGTCCGGCGGCGTGGCCGGCCACCACCAGACGGCGGGCACTGCAAGCACCATCGCAGCGCCGATCTGGCTGCCGGCGGCCGACACCAGCGCCGGCACGTCGTGCAGCCAGCGTTTCGATGCGTTCGCGGCGATGCCGTAACTCACGCAGGCCAGCGTGCAGGCCAGCACCGCGAGGATGCCGGACGCGCCGCCGGCCGGCCCGCTCAGTCCGCTGCGGCCGAACGCGAGCAGCGCGACGCCGAGAAAACCGAGCAGCAACCCGAGCGACTGCATGCGCGCAAGCCGGTCGCCGAACCAAAGCCAGGCCACCAGCGCGCCGAACATCGGCACCGTCGCGTTGATGATCGCGGTAAGCGACGTCGGTATCCACAGCAGCGCGAACGCGAACAGCGCGAACGGAAGGCCAGAGTTGACCAATCCGATGCCGAGCAGCGCGCGCCAGTGCCGCAGCAGCACCGCGCCCTGGCCCCGCAGCAGCACGAGCGGCAGCAGGAACAGCGCCGCGATGCCGACGCGCAAGGCAGCGGTGGGCATCGGCCCGAACTGCACTGCGCCGATTTTCATGAACAGGAACGAAGCGCCCCAGATGGCTGCCAGCGCGATGAATTCGGGCAACGCGCGCGGCACCGCAGCGCCCGTTGCAGTCCGCACATCAGGCGAATGGGTCGTGAGGTTGTTTTTCATGAGAAATGCAGGCGGGGCGCATGTGCTGCGTGCGTTTGCAGCTATGCAAATGGTAGCTGGGGGAATTCGAAGCGCGCGGGTGCTCGTGGCTCTGCGGTCGAGAATGGCGCCGCCAGTTCGGCACCAGCCCGTGTCTGCGCATCGAATGTAGCCCGCGCCCGCTGGGTCGCGCACTCCGGGGATCGCGCCGCAATTCGGCCGTGAGCGCGGTGCCGACCCGAGTCCCTCTCCGCGTGGCTGGCAACTCTCAGTCCGCGCTGCAATTCGGCCGTGAGCGCGGCAGCGACCGAACGCGAGCGACCTGCGCTCCTCAGTTCCTCAGTACGCGCTGAGCGTCACGCACTGTTCGAGCTGCATAGCGCCGGGCACGCCGCTCAGCCTTCGACGACCATCGCGCGCCAGTCTTGCCCGCCCAGGCACCGTCGCCATCGGTCCAGCGCCAGGTGAAATCGATCCGCGCATCCACCGGCAGCGCAGCGGTCGGCAGCGCCACCGCGTGCAGCGGCGCCAGCCCGGTGTCTTCGGTCCTGAGGTCTTGCGTGCGCTGCCAGTCTTCGAAGCCGCACCGCACCTGCGCCGAGCGATTGGGCAACAGCATGTCGCGCTCCGGGTCCGGCGCGATGCGAAGCGTGAAGGTGGAGCGCTCGTGCGTGTGCGTGAACGTGACAGCCGGAATGCCCGGCACGGGCACTTCGGTGCAGTAGTGGTCGAGCCGCTTGAGCTCGACCCAGAAGCCTGCGTCGTCGGCCACGATGAAGCCCAGGTCGCGGGCATCTGAGCCGGATTTTGTAATGAAATATTACAAGACGGTGTGACGATCTGAACCATCACCTGCGCAGCACCAACCAGCTGAACGCCGCCAAAGACAGCAGCATGTAGATTGCCCCGGGCACACCCGCCGCCACCCACGGCAGCCAGTTGTGCAAATTGCCGATGTAGCCGAACAGATTGTTCAAGATGATGAAGCTGATGCCCGCGAGCACGCCGCCGAACACATAGCCCGTGATGCCGCGGGTGCGGAAGTGCAGGTAGGCGAACGGCAATGCGAGCACCACCATCACGAGGCAGGACAGGGGGTAGAAGATGCGCCGCCAGAACTCGATCTCATAGACCTGCGCGGTCTGGTTGTTGGCCTTCAGATGACCGATGTACTCGAACAGCGAGAACGCGCTCATGCGGTCCGGACGCAGCAGCGTGGCAGCCACCATCTCGGCGCTGAGCGAGGTGGGCCAGCGCAGCGTCGGCTCGCTCGCGTGTTCGACCCGCGCCGTGGCAGGGTCCCGGGTCAGGAAGCTGTCGCGTCTGACATTGTCGAGCGACCAGCTCTCGCCGGGGCCGAAGCGGCCGGTTTCAGCCGAGATGCGGGCCACCAGAAAGCCGCGTTCGTCAAATTCGAACAGGCGCACGCCGCGCATCTGGCCGTTCGCGCTGAGCTGGGCCACGTTCACGGCCCAGCTGCGGTCCTCGCGCTGCTCCTTGAGCCAGGCGCCGGTCAGCCCGACCGTGATGTCGCCTTCGAAGCGCGCCTTCAGCAACTGCGCGCCGCGCTCGGTCGCCGGGCTCACGTAGTCGCCGACCGCAAGCGTCAGCAGCGCGAACATCAGGCCGAACGACAGCAACGTGTCGAGCACGCGCCACGGACCCAGCCCGCTTGTGCGCAGGATCGTGAACTCCGAGCTTTTGGCGAGCCGCGCCATCACGTAGATGCTGCCGATCAGCACCGTGATCGGCAGCAGGTCGTACAGATGCGTCGGAATCAGCAGCGCCACGTAAAGCAGTGCATCCGGCAATTGGTAGCTGCCGCCGACGCCGCGGCCGAGCATGCGCAGTTCATCGACCAGATCGAAAAACGAGAACAGCGCGAGAAAGCCCAGTGTGATGAAGCCGATCGCGCGCAGCAACTCACCGTACAGCATGCGGCGGATCGTCTTCATGCGGCCGCCGCCTGCAGTGCGGCAGGCCGTCGCCGCCCGAACAGCGCTGCGCGCAGCGACAGGTTGTGATGCCGCAGCGCGAGCCAGCCGAGGCCCATCGCGAGCACGCCGCCGTGCAGGCCGAGCAGCAGCACGGGTGCGGCCACCTTGCCCGCGGCGATCCAGCTTTGTCCCAGGTTCAGCATGTTGTAGTAGACCGCGAAGGTGAGCAGCGAAAAAACCAGGTTCACGGTGCGACCCGCGCGCGGGTTCACGCTCGAAGCCGCCACCGAGATCACCACGAGATTGATCGCAGCCAGCGCCATGCCGAGGCGCCAGGCCAGCTCGGCCAGATGGCGCGGCGTGGGCTCGGCCAGCAATGCGGGTGTGCTGCGCGCCGCCGGCGGTACCTGCTCGGTCGCGGCGATGTTTTTCTCGCCAACGCGGGTGCCGTACTCGGCGAACTCGCTGACCTTGAGGCTCGACTCGCCCGCCTTGCTTTCGACCCGCTGGCCGTCTTGCAGCAGCAAAAAGCGCACACCGTCGATGGTCTCGAGCCGCCCGCTGCGTGCGGTGATGACCGATTCCTTGCCGCGGACGTTCGAGGCGATGAACACGTTGTTCGCCTCGGCGCTGTCGGGCGCGGCCTTGTCGATGAAAAACACCCGGTCGCCGTTGGCCGATTCCTGGAACTGGCCCGGCGCCACGCGCTCCAGGTCGCCGCGCTGCTGGTAGCGCGCCTGCAGTTCCTCCAGCTGGCTGTTGGTCCAGGGCCAGACCACCAGCACGAGCGCCGCGATGCCGACGAACACCGGCCACGCAAAGCGCAACGCGGGCCGCAACAGCTCGGCCAGACCCCGGCCGGCGGAAAACCAGATCACCATCTCGCTGTCGTGGTGCATGCGGGACAGCACGCCGACGCAGGCGATGAAGAGACTCGCCGTCAGCAGCGTCGACAGGTGCCCGAGCATGCTGTAGCCGAGCACCATCAGCACGTCCTGCGGATCGAAGCTGCCGCGCGACGCGAAGCGCAGCGCCTTGATCAGCATCATCGTCATCACGACGGTGCCGAGGATGACCACGGTGGCGCCGAAGCTGCGCGCCAGTTCTCTACGAATGGATGAATGGAATAACATCTGCGCGACCCGGCCCCGGCACCACCAAAAACAGACTTTGATTATGGACTTCGAGCTCGAAACGATGGACTTGGCGGCTGCCGCCGCACGGCGCTGCGACGCCTTGCTGCTGCTGGTTGCGAACCGGTTCGAGCCCGGTGCCGACGCGTTGTCGACGTTGATCGGCGCCGCACGCAATGCGGGCGACTTCGAGACGAAGGCCGGCAAGCTGCTGGGCTGCTTTCAGCCGACCGGCGTGGGGGCCCGTCGGCTGCTGCTGGCCGGCATCGGCGACGGTTCGCCGCGCGAGGTGCGTCAGGCCTTGGCGGCCGCCGCCGGCTCGCTGAAAAGCGGCAGCTCGAAGCAACTGGTGGTGTGCTTTGCGCAATCGGTCGAGGCGGCGGCGCTGGCGGCCGCGGTGCAGGCGTGCGCCGACGTGACCTATGTCTACACCACCACGCTGTCGAAGCCGCAGCCGCGCACGCTCGAACGCGTGCGCTTCGGCGTTCCCGACGACCACGCGTTGCAGCAGGCGTTCCGGCGCGCGGGGGGTGTCGTCGAGGGCGTCGAGCTGGCGCGTGAATGGGCGAACCGGCCCGCCAACCATGCGACGCCCACCCACCTCGGGGAGGCAGCCGAGCAACTCGGCACGCTTTCGAAGATCCAGTGCCGAGTGCTCGGGCCCAGGCAAGTCGACAAGCTCGGCATGGGCGCGTTCATCGCGGTCTCGAAAGGCTCGCGCGAGCCGCTGCGCTTCATCGAGCTGACCTATCGCGGCGCGGCCAAATCGCAACCGCCGGTGGTGCTGATCGGCAAGGGCATCACGTTCGACACCGGCGGCATCTCGATCAAGCCGTCGGCAGAGATGGACGAGATGAAGTACGACATGTCGGGCGCCGCCAGCGTGCTCGGCGTGTTTCGTGCGCTGGCCGAGTTGAAGCCGGCCTGCAACGTGATCGGCCTGATCCCGGCCTGCGAAAACATGCCCGACGGCGCGGCCATCAAGCCCGGCGACGTCGTCACGAGCATGAACGGGCAGACCATCGAGGTGCTCAACACCGACGCGGAAGGGCGGCTCGTGCTCTGCGACGCGCTGTGCTATGCCGAGCGGTTCGAGCCGCGCGCGGTCATCGACATCGCAACGCTGACCGGTGCCTGCGTGGTCGCGCTCGGCGGTGTGCGCAGCGGGCTGTTCTCGCCCGACGACGCGCTGGCGCAGGCATTGCTCGCTGCCGGCGAAGCGTCGCTCGACCTGTGCTGGCGCATGCCGATGGACGACGAATACGCGGAAGGCCTGAAGAGCAGCTTCGCCGACGTGCCGAACATCGCCGGACGGGCCGCCGGTGCGGTCACGGCGGCCAAATTCCTGCAGCGCTTTGCGGGCAAATACCCCTGGGCGCATCTGGACATCGCGGGCACGGCCTGGAAGGGCGGAGCGGCCAAGGGCGCGACCGGCCGGCCGGTCGGGTTGCTGATCGAATATCTGCTCGGGCTGACGGCAGACGTCGCAGCGCTGCGCGCACCCGCGACCGACGACGCCCGCGCCGCCACAAAGGTGCCTGCGCGGGTGCGGCGCGTGGCAACGCAGCTTCGAAGAAGAGCAAGCGGGCGGCAACCCGACGCGCCTGAGCCGGTGGACTGCGGCCTGAGCTGCACACCGGGCGGTGGCGACCCTGCTCTTGCCGCATGACCGAAGTCGCGTTTCACTTCAATGCACCCGACAAGATCGGCTATGCGTGCCGGCTGCTGCGCAAGGCCGTCGCGGCCGGTGCCCACGTGGTGGTGACGGGGGATGACGCGCTGCTGCGGGCGCTTGATGTGGCGCTCTGGACCTTCGCGCCGCATGCGTTTTTGCCCCACTGCCTGATCCAGGGCGGCGACGCGGCGCTGATCGCCGCGTCGCCGGTCTTGCTGGGCGCGCCGGCCGCGTCGCCGAAAAACGATGTGCTCGTCAATCTCGGCGCCGAGCCGCCGGACGCGTTCGAACGCTATGGACGCCTGATCGAAGTGGTCACCGGTGAGCCCGACGACCGCGCCGCGGCGCGGCGGCGCTGGCGCCACTACGCAGACCATGGATACGCGCTGATCCGGCATGACCTGGCCGGTGCGGCGCAGGACCGGCCGACCCTCAGGCTAGGGATTAACCCGTGGCCGATGCGCGCGGATCGCAGTTTGCGCAGGGGCGGCCTGGAAATTGCGTTATGGTCCCTGCGGTAGTTTTCCTGAGTTTTTATTATCCGTGGAGCAACCCATATGAAGCAACAGATGAAGTTCGCGTTTTCCGTGCTGGCCGTGGCCCAGGCCCTCGCGCTGGCGGGCGGGGCGCTGGCTCAGGCCGAGCAGACGGTCGTCATCGGCCACGTCGCGCCGATGTCCGGCAGCCAGGCGCATTACGGCAAGGACAACGAAAACGGCACCCGGATGGCGATCGAGGATCTGAACAAGCAGAACATCACGATCGGCGGCAAGAAGATCAAGTTCGAGATGCAGGCCGAAGACGACGCGGCCGATCCGAAGCAGGGCACCTCGGTTGCGCAAAAGCTTTGCGACGCGCGTGTCGCCGGCGTGGTCGGCCACCTGAACTCGGGCACCACGATTCCGGCCTCCAAGATCTACAATGACTGCGGTATCCCGCACGTGACCGGTGCGGCGACCAACCCGGGCCTGACCAAGCCGGGCTACGACACGACCTACCGGATCATCGCGAACGACCTCGCGCTCGGCGCCGGGCTGGCGCTCTACGCGGCCGACACGCTGAAGCTCAAGACCGTGGCCGTGATCGACGACCGTACCGCGTACGGCCAGGGCGTGGCGGACGTGTTCAAGAAAGTCGCGCAGGAAAAAGGCATGCAGGTGGTGGACCAGCAGTTCACGACCGACAAGGCAACCGACTTCATGGCGATTCTGACGTCGATCAAGTCGAAGAATCCCGACGCGATCTTCTACGGCGGCATGGACGCGCAGGCCGGCACCATGCTGCGCCAGATGGATCAGCTCGGCATGACCGATGTGAAGTTCTTCGGCGGCGACGGCATCTGCACGCGCGAGATCATCAAGATCGCGTCCGGCGCCAAGAGCCTGGACAACGTGATCTGCGCCGAAGGCGGCTCGTCGATTGCGAAGATGCCTGGCGGCACCGCCTGGAAAAAGCGCTACGACGAGAAGTATCCGAACCAATTCCAGATCTACAGCCCCTACACCTACGACGCGGCGTTCGTGCTGGTCGATGCGATGAAACGCGCCGACTCGGTCGATCCGAAAAAATACACCAAGTTCCTGCCCAAGACCGACTACAAGGGCGTGACAAGCACGATTCAGTTCGAGCCGAACGGCGAGTTGAAGAACCCGTCGATCACGCTGTCGACCTACAAAGACGGCAAGAAGGCCGCGCTGAACTGATCCGGACCGGAGCCCCTCAAACGAAAAAGCCGCCTGGGTTCAGGCGGCTTTTTTTGCGCCGGTGCGCCCGAAGGCACTGCCGGCGTGCAACGTTATTCGACCTTGGCCTTGGCGCGCAGTTCCTGCTGGAAGTCGGCCAGTTTTTTCTGCTCCATCTGCTTGGCGATCTCGCCCTTGACTTCCTCGAACTTCGGAAATTCCGCGTCGCGTACGTCGTCGAGTCGGATCACGTGATAGCCGAACTGGCTTTTCACGGGCGTCTCGGTCATTTCGCCTTTCTTCAGCGCGGTCATGCCGTCCGAGAACTCTTTGACGTAGCTGCCCGGCGCGGCAAACTCCATCGCGCCGCCTTCCGCGCCGGAGCCGGTATCGATCGACTCTTTTTTCGCGATGTCCTCGAACTTGGCGCCGCCCTTGATCGCAGCGATCGCCGCTTTCGCCTGATCCTCATCCTTGTACAGGATGTGGCTCGCCTTGTATTGCTTGCCGGCGTTGGCGGCGGCGACTTTGTCGTACTCGGCTTTCAATTCGGCATCGGTCGCCGGCGCTTTTTTCTGCTGATCGGCGAACAGGTCGCGGATCAGGATCGTCTGGCGCGCGAGTTCGAGCTGATCGCGAAAGTTGTCGGTCTTGTCGAGCCCGCGCTTCTTGGCTTCCTGCATGAAGATCTCGCGTGCGATGACTTCGTCGCGAATCTGCGACTGCATCTCGGGCGTGACCGGACGGCCGCTGCGCTCGATCTGCTGGGCCAGCGCGTCCACCCGCGCCTTCGGCACGGGTTGACCATTCACGACCGCCGCGTTCTGGGCCAGCGCCTGCGTGGCGGGAATGAAAGCCAGGGCCAGCATCCATGCGGCGCCGGTCATCGAGAAAGGTTTGTGGTTGCTCATGCGATGTCGATCAGTAGAGATTGGAAAGAATAGAGAGAAAGCGAAGAAACGGGAAATCCCGATCGGGATGGTTGGAAGAAGCGCCGGTTGCGATCAAAGTTCCTCGATCGCAATGGCATGCACGCCGTTCGGCTCGATGAAATCGGCCAGCGCATCATAGACACGCCGGTGCCGGTCGACGCGGCTCAGCCCGGCGAAGTCGGGCGCGGCGATGCGCACGCGGAAATGCGTACCGAACCCGGCATCGTTTGCACCGCTGTGGCCCGCGTGCGCGGCGCTTTCATCGATGACTTCGAGCTGCGTGGGTTTCAGACGCTCGCGCAGACGATCTTCCAGTTCTGAGGCGGTGTGCAGCATGGTGCTTCGGTGGCGGTTGTCGGGGTTCTTGCGCGGCTGGATCGCTCACTCGCTGGATTCGGAGCGCAGATGCGGCGTAATGTAGAGCGCCTGGCCCAGCAGGAACGCAAGCGGAAACACATAGCCCCAGAGCTTGAAATCGACCCAGGCTTCGGTGCTGAAGTTCAGCGCCACGTAGGCGTTGATCGCCGCCATGAACGCGCAGTAAACGATCCAGGCCAGGTTCAGCCGCAGCCAGACCGGCTCCGGCAGCGTCAACTGGCTGCCGAGCAGCAGCTTCAGAAAATTCTTGCGAAACGCCCACAGCGCAACGGCCAGGCCGACGGCCATCGCTGCATACAAGACGGTCGGCTTCCATTTGATGAAGCGTTCGTCGTGCAGTGCGAGCGTCAGCGTGCCGAAGCCGAGGATCATCGCCAGCGTGATCTTGTGCAGCGGCTCGAGCCGGCGATTCATCGCATACAGCAGCGCCATCTGCGCGGTGGTGGCTGCCATCAGCACCGCGGTCGCGACGTAGATGTCGTAGAGCTTGAACGCACCGAAGAACAGCAGGATCGGCAGGAAATCGAGCAGGGTTTTCATCTGCCACGCATTTTCGCCTGAACCGCTCGGCCGCTATTTTTTAGGGGCGAAGTCGAGCGCGGCGGAATTCATGCAGTAGCGAAGTCCGGTCGGCGCCGGACCGTCCGCAAACACGTGGCCTAGATGCGCGCCGCAGTTGGCGCAGACGGTTTCCGTGCGCGTCATCCCGAGCGTTTTGTCGACGTGCTCCTCGATCGCGCCGCTGTCCGCCGCAGCGGAAAAACTCGGCCAACCGCAGCCCGAATCGAACTTGGCCTCCGAATCGAACAGTTTGGCGCCGCAGCAGATGCACGCATAGCTGCCGGCTGCCGCGTTGTTTTCGTAGCGGCCGGTGTACGGCCGCTCGGTCGAGGCTCTGCGCGTCACTTCGAACGCAGCCGGCTCGGCGCCTTTCTCGGCCAGCAGCGCTCTCCACTCGGCGTCGGTTTTCCGGACCTTGCGGGGGGTGTCGTTCATGGGTCGTCCTTTCTCGAATCGGATGGAGCGGCGCACGCCCGGTCGGGCTGGCAATTAGCCGCAGCGCATGCCGCACGTTGCTGCCGTTGCGTCTGACGCCACAATGTGGCGTACGGCGCGCCGCCGGAGCAAGCAGACGCCCGCAATATAGCGGCGGATCGAACACCTAAGGAGACTGAACCCATGCTCGGACTTATGCAGCAGCAGCCGCTGCTGATTTCCAACCTGATCGATTTCGCCGAACGGCATCACGGTGACGGCGAGATCGTCTCGCGCCGTGTGGAAGGCGACCTGCACCGCTACCAGTGGCGCGACGTGGCAGCGCGCGCGCGCCGGGTCGCCAACGCGCTTGACGGCGCGGGCCTCGCGCAGAGCGACCGGGTCGCCACCCTGGCCTGGAACGGCTACCGCCATCTGGAGCTTTACTTCGGCGTGAGCGGCTCGGGCCGGGTGCTGCACACGATCAATCCGCGGCTGCTGCCCGAGCAGATCGCGTGGATCGCCAATCACGCGGAAGACCAGGTGCTGTGCTTCGACATGACGTTTTTACCGATCGTGCAGGCGATTGCTGCGAAGTGCGAAAGCATCAAGCAGTTCGTCGCGCTGTGCGATGCGGACAAGCTGCCGCAGGACAGCGGCATCGACGGACTGGTCAGCTACGAGGCGTGGATCGGCGCGCAGGACGATGCGTACAGCTGGCCGACCTTTGACGAAAACAGCGCATCCAGCATGTGCTACACGAGCGGCACCACGGGCAATCCGAAGGCCGCGCTCTACAGCCACCGCTCGACGATTCTGCATGCGTTCGCAGCCGCGTTGCCGGACGTGATGTGCATGTCCGCGCGCGACTCGGTGTTGCCGGTGGTGCCGATGTTCCATGTGAACGCCTGGGGCATTCCTTATTCGGCCGCGCTCACGGGCTGCAAGCTCGTGTTTCCCGGTCCGGCGATGGACGGCAAGTCGATCTACGAACTGATCGAAGGCGAGCGGGTGACCTACGCCGCCGGCGTGCCGACCGTCTGGCAGATGCTGCTGAATCACATGAAGGCGACCAGCCTCGAATTCTCGACCCTGAAACGCACCGTGATCGGCGGCTCGGCTTGCCCGCCCGCGATGATCGAAGCGTTCCAGGACGGCTACGGCGTCGAGGTGCTGCATGCATGGGGCATGACCGAGATGAGCCCGCTCGGCACGCTGTGTACGCTGAAGAACAAGCACCTGGACCTCTCGCCCGGCGAGCGGCTCAAGATTCGGCTGAAGCAGGGCCGTGCGATCTTCGGGGTTGACATGAAGATCGTCGACGACGCAGGGCAGGGAACTGCCCTGGGACGGCGTGGCCTACGGGGACCTGCACGTCAAGGGCCCTTGGGTGGTGCAGGAATACTTCAAAGGCGAAGGCGGCCCGCCGCTCGTCGACGGCTGGTTTCCAACCGGCGACGTTGCCACGATCGATGCCGATGGCTATCTGCAGATCACCGACCGCAGCAAGGACGTGATCAAGTCCGGCGGCGAATGGATCAGCTCGATCGAGATCGAGAACATCGCGATCGCGCACCCGGCGGTGGCGATGGCGGCCTGCATCGGCGTCGCGCACCCGAAGTGGGACGAACGCCCGATCGTCGCGGTTGTGAAGAAGCCGGACGCCGAAGTCACACGCGAAGAACTGCTCGCGTTCTATCAAGGCAAGACCGCGAAGTGGCAGGTGCCCGATGACGTGGTGTTTGTCGAATCGATCCCGCTCGGCGCGACCGGAAAGATGCTGAAGACGCGGCTGCGCGAGCAGTTGCGCGACTACCGCCTGCCGGGGGTATGACCGCAACGCGCGCCTGCCGGGCGCAGCAAGGGCTTACGGGCATTCCCCTAGCGGATGGGCCGACGGGACCCGCTACCCTTTGGAAGGCCAGTCGGGTCGGCGTGGTCGGAGGCGACGGTGTCGCTGACTGAACGCCGCCCGACCGCGGGCGGTCCGGAGTCGCCGGAGTGACGATTGCAAGGGTGGCTGCTGGGTTAGGCTTGCCAGTTGCCCATTTCGGTGGGGACCGTGGCGCCGCTTCGACCGGTTGGACGAACGCGGGGCAGTGGTTTTTTCTCAAACATGAAACAAGTGACGGAGACATACAGATGAAGTTTGCAAGAAGAATGGCGTTGAGCGCAGTGGCCGGTGCCGCGTTGTTGGCGGCAGGCGTCCCGGTGCTGGCACAAACCGCCGGCCCGATGAAAGGTCAAACAGTCAAGATCGCGATGATCGAAGGGCTCTCGGGGCCGTTTGCGAACGTCGGACAGAACCAGCTCAAAAGCTGGCAGTTCGTGGCCAGCCAGCTCAATGCGAAGGAAAACCCGGCCGGTGTGACGTTCGAGATCACCGGCTTCGACAGCAAAAGCTCGCCGCAGGAAGCACTGACGTTGCTCAAATCGGTGACCGATCAGGGCTATCGCTACATCACGCAGGGCAACGGTTCGAACGTGGCCGGCGCGCTGACCGACGCGGTTGACAAATACAACAACCGCAATCCCGGCAAAGAGGTGCTGTTTATCAACTACGCGGCCGTCGACCCGGCGCTGACGAACGAGAAATGCACCTACGGTCACTTCCGGATGGATGCCGACACGACCATGAAGATGGAAGCGTTGACCACCTATATGAAGGATCGGCCGGAAATCAAAAGCGTCTATCTGATCAATCAGAACTACTCGCACGGCCAGCAGGTTGCGAAGTACTTCAAGGAAGGCATGGCGCGCAAGCGGCCCGATGTGAAGATCGCGGGCGAAGATTTCGTGCCGCTCGGCCAAGTCAAGGACTTTGCGCCCTACGTCGCAAAGATCAAGCAGTCGGGCGCCGACACGATCGTGACTGGCAACTGGGGCCAGGACATGACGTTGCTGGTCAAGGCGATGAACGACGCCGGCATGACCATTCCGCTGTATGCCTACTATGCAGCCGTCTCCGGCACGCCCACCGCGCTGGCCAGTGCGGAGAACCTGAAGGTCTATCAGATTTCGTACGGTCATTCGAACTATCAGGGACGCATCGGCGCACTGGCGAAGGCGTTCCAGACGAAGTTCGGCGACGACCTCTACACGTTCTCGATCTACGATGCACTGGTGATGCTGAGCCATGCGTTTGTGCAGGCCAAGTCGACCGATCCGGTGAAGGTGGCGCCGGCGCTTGAAGGCTTGCGCTTCGAAGGCCACAATGGCGACAGTCAGATGCGCAAGGCCGATCACCAGTACCAGCAGGGCTTGTGGATCTCCAAATGGCAGAAGGTTGACGCAAAGAACGACTACAGCGTCGAGAAAACCGGCTACACGTTCGCACCGGAGAAGTACATCGAGATGTCGTTTTCCAGCACGCCGACGTCATGTGAAATGAAGCGCCCCTCGTAAGAACGAGAGCGGTTTCCAAACCTGTCCGGCCTCGTGGAAGAGGCCGAACCCTGCAGACGTTCGGCGGGGAACGCCGGGCGCCTTCTCCTCGAAGGCGCGCGGCTGCCCGCCGCATGTGCCGCATCCCGTTTCGGTTTTCTGAACAAACCATTTTTCGAGCGCCGCGTCATTCATGGAGTTATTCACCATATCGATGCTGAACGGCTTGAGCTACGGCTTGCTGCTGTTCATGTTGAGCTCCGGCCTCACGCTGATCTTCAGCATGATGGGCGTGCTCAACTTTGCGCATGCCAGCTTCTACATGCTGGGGGCCTACATCGCCTACACCACCACGCTGTTCATCGGCTACTGGCCCGCGCTGATCGTTGCGCCTTTGCTGGTGGGATTGCTCGGTGCGGCGTTCGAAGTTTTCTGTCTTCGCCGTGTGCACAAGTTCGGCCACGTGCCGGAGTTGCTCATCACATTCGGCCTGAGCTACATCATCGTGGAGCTGGTGCAACTGGCCTGGGGCCGCATGGCGGTCGACTACCGCGTGCCTGCGTTGCTCGACGGCCCGCTGTTCACGCTGTTCGGCACCCAGTTCCCGATGTATCGCGGCTTCATGATGCTGGTTGCGGTGCTGATGTTGATCGCAATTTGGTTGCTGCTCACACGCACGCGTATCGGCCTCGTGATCCAAGCTGCGCTCACGCACCCGGAGACCGTCGAAGCGTTGGGCCACAACGTGCCGCGCGTGTTCATGCTCGTGTTTGGCGGAGGCGCGGCGCTTGCCGGTCTGGCCGGGGTGATCGGCGGCAATGCATTCGTGACCGAGCCGGGCATGGCAGCCACCATCGGCTCGATCATCTTCGTGGTGGTCGTGGTGGGCGGCATGGGCTCGCTCGAAGGGGCGTTCCTGGCTTCCATCCTCATCGGTGTGGTGCAGACGTTCGCAGTCGCGATTGATGCTTCGCTGCTCGGCGCGTTCAATTCGCTGGGCGCCAGCGTCGGCCCGGACACGTTCGGCTATGCGCTGCTGAAGCTCAAGGTGAGCCAGGTCGCGCCGATCCTGCCCTACCTGTTTCTGGTGCTGATCCTGATATTCCGGCCGAAGGGTCTACTCGGCACCCGCGAAGGCTAGGAGAGCAATTCATATGGCATCCGTTGCTACGACCACTCACTACGGCTTCGCGCCGCTGAACCTCGGGCGTGTGGTCACCTGGGGCGTGTTCGCGCTGGTGCTGCTCGTCGCACCCTGGATCTGGAACAGCGGGCTCAGCCGCACGATGCTCACGCAGATGGGCATAGCGATCATCGCCTGCCTTTCCTACAACATGCTGCTGGGCCAGGGCGGCATGCTGAGCTTCGGACACGCGGTGTATTCGGGCCTCGGCGGCTTTCTCGCGATGCACACGCTGAACGCCGTGAGCGCCGGTCATTTCGCGTTCCCCGTGAGCCTGGTGCCGATCGTCGGCGGGCTGGCCGGCCTGTTTTTCGCCGCCTTGCTCGGTTGGGTCACGACGAAGAAATCCGGCACGACGTTCGCGATGATCACGCTCGGCATTGGCGAACTGGTCTGGGCGATGTCGTTGATGTTTCCGGAATTCTTCGGTGGCGAAAGCGGCATTTCCGGCAACCGCGTGACCGGCGCGAAGCCGCTCGGCATCACCTTCGGCCCGCAAATCCAGGTGTACTACCTGGTTGCGCTCTACACCTTTATTTGCACGGCGTTGATGTTCGCGTTCACGCGCACCCCGCTCGGCCGCATGTTGAACGCGGTGCGCGACAACCCCGAGCGCGTGGAATTCGTTGGCTATGACACGCAGATGGTGCGCTACATCTCGTTCATCATCGCCGGCTTCTTCGCGGGCATCGCGGGCGGTCTGGCGACCTTGAATTTCGAGATCGTGACGTCCGAGATCCTCAGCGCGGCGCGGTCCGGCTCCTATTTGCTGTTCACGTTCCTCGGCGGCGCGACATTCTTCTTCGGCCCGATCATCGGCGGCGTGCTGATGATTCTCGCGTTCGTGCTGCTCAGCGAAATCACCAAGGCGTGGCTGCTCTATCTGGGCCTGATCTTTCTGTTCATGGTGATGTTCGCGCCGGGCGGGTTTGCGGGCTTGATCATGATGAACGTGCGGGTGGCGGCCTACGGGCGGCTCAAACCGCTGCTGCCCCACTATCTGATCCTGCTGGTGTCAGGCCTGCTCGCGCTGGCCGGTATCGGCGCGATCGTCGAGATGATCTATCACGCGCAGCTGAATGCGGCGATGGGACCGATGGTCGAGTTTCTCGGCATGCATCTGAATTCAAGCAGCGTGGCCACCTGGCTGATCGCCGCTGTGGTGGCGGTCATCGGCATCGCGATCTTCGAATGGGCCCGGCGGCGTTTCGCCAGAGACTGGAGCGCGACGCAGGAACACATCGAGCACCAGATCCGCTTGAAGGAGTCGGCGCCGTGACGCACGCACTCGAGTTGCGCGATCTGCGCAAGAGCTTTGGCAAGACCGAGATCATCCGGGGTGTCGACCTTGCCGTGAATGCAGGTGAACGCATTGCGATCATCGGCCCGAACGGCGCTGGCAAGTCGACTTTGTTCAACCTGATCAGCGGCCGCTTCGAGCCGACCAGCGGCGATGTGCTGCTGAACGGCAAGCGCATCAACGGGCTGCGTCCTTTCGAGATCAATCGACAAGGTCTGTCGCGCAGCTTTCAGATCACCAACATCTTCGGCAAGCTCTCGGTGTTCGAGAACCTGCGCTGCGGCGTGCTCTGGAGCTTGGGCTACAAATACACGTTCCTGAAATTTCTGGCCGATCTCGACGATGCGAACGAGCGCGCGGATGCGCTGATGCAGATGATCCAGTTGAACCGCAAGCGCGACGTGCTTGCGATGAATCTGACTTATGCCGAACAGCGCGCACTCGAGATCGGCATCACGATCGCGGGCGGCGCCAACGTGATCCTGCTCGACGAGCCCACCGCCGGCATGAGCAAGACCGAAACCACGCGCTTCATAGAACTGATCAAGGAAGTCACGGTCGGCAAGACGCTGCTGACCGTCGAACACGACATGGGCGTGGTGTTCGGGCTCGCCGACAAGATCGCGGTCGTGGTCTACGGCGAAGTGATCGCGTTCGACACACCAGAGGCGGTGCGGGCGAACCCGGCTGTACAGGAGGCCTATCTGGGCGCCGGTCACGACGATGAAGACGAAGATTCGACAGCGGAGGTGCAGCCATGACCGTCACCGTGGAGACTGCCGCGCGACGCGGTTGCACGCCGGGAGGGCCGTCATGCTGAAGGTCGACAAGCTGCATGCTTTCTACGGAAAAAGCCATGTGCTGCACGGCGTGGACTTCGAAGTCGGGGCGGGCGAGATCGTTGCGCTGCTCGGGCGCAACGGCTCGGGCCGCTCGACCACCGCCAAGGCCATCATGGGGTTGGTCGAATGTCAGGGTTCGATCGACTGGAAGGGCAAGCAGATGGTTGGCCGTCATCCGTTCGAGGTCGCGCATCTGGGCATTGGCTACGTGCCCGAGAGCCGCGACATCTTCCCCAAACTGACCGTGCATCAGAACCTGCTGCTCGGCCAGAAAGGCTCCGGCAAAGGCAGCCGTTGGTCGTTCGACGACATGTACGGCATGTTCCCGCGTCTGAAGGAGCGGCAGCACACCGAAGCCGGTGTGATGTCGGGCGGAGAGCAGCAGATGCTCACGTTGTGCCGGACGCTGATGGGCGACCCCGATCTGATCATCATCGATGAGCCGACCGAAGGCCTGGCGCCGAAGATCGTCACGTTGGTCGGCGAGTACCTGCAGGTGCTGAAGAGCCGCGGCGTGTCGGTTCTTCTGATCGAGCAGAAGCTGACCATCGCGATGACCATCTCGGACCGGGCCTTGGTGATGGGCCACGGCAGCATCGTGTTCGATGGCACGCCGACGACGTTGCGAGCCGATGCGACCACGCGCAAGGAATGGCTCGAAGTCTGACGCGTGAGCGAACCGCGACCGGCGATTTCCACCCGCGTCCGCATGCCATCGGGCCGGGCAACCCTATTTTTATTCGTACGAGGAACTGAAGAACATGAGCGCTGACTACAAGGTCCAGGGCGATATCGCCGTCATCACGTTGAACAACCCCCCCGTCAACAGCCTCAGCTTCGCCACGCGCAGTGCGATCGCCGATGGCGTGGCGAAGGCGAACGACGATGCCGCCGTGAAGGCAATCGTGCTGACCGGCGCCGGCAAGGCGTTCTCGGGCGGCGCCGAGATCAAGGAGTTCGGCACGCCGAAAGCCGTGATGGAGCCGAATCTGGGCAGCGTGATTCGCCTGCTCGAGAACTCGGCCAAGCCGGTTGTCGCGGCGATCCATTCGGTCGCGATGGGCGGTGGGCTCGAACTGGCCATGGGCTGTCACTACCGGATCGCCGCGCCGGGCGCGAGCATCGCGCTGCCCGAGGTCAAGCTCGGCATCCTGCCCGGCGCTGGCGGCACGCAGCGCCTGCCCAGGTTGCTGGGTGTGGAGACCGCGTTGAACATGATCGTCAGCGGCGAAGCGGTGAAGAGCGAAATGCTCGGCGCCGCGCCCGGCCAGAAGCTGTTCGACAAGATGGCGAAGTCGCCCGAGTCGCTGCTGGAGGAGGCGGTCGCCTTCGCGAAGTCGATTGCCGACACGCGCCCGATGCCGCTCGTGCGCAACCTGCCGTGCAAGCATCCGCTCGGCGACGCGTACTTCGGCTTTGCCGCCACCATGGTGCGCGGCATGTCGAAGAACTTCCCGGCGCCGCTCAAATGCCTGGACGCCGTGCGCGGTGCGACCACGATGAAGTTCGACGACGGCATCGCGCATGAGCGCGAGTTGTTCATGAGCCTCGTCACAACGCCCGAGAGTGCCGCGCTGCGGCATCTGTTCTTCGGCCAGCGCGCGGCATCGAAGATTCCGGACGTGCCGGGCGATACGCCGACGCGCCCCATCAAGTCGGTCGCCGTGATCGGCGCCGGCACGATGGGCGGCGGCATCTCGATGAATTTTTTGAACGCGGGCATTCCCGTCAAAATTCTCGAGACCAAGCAGGAAGCGCTCGATCGCGGCATCGCAACGATCAAGAAAAACTACGAATCGCAAGTCAAGCGCGGCAAGCTGAAGCAGGACAAGTACGACCAGCGCTTGGGCCTCATGTCGACCACCCTCGACTACGCCGACATCAAGGACGCCGATCTCGTGATCGAAGCGGTGTTCGAAGAACTGGGCGTCAAGGAAGCCGTGTTCAAGAAGCTCGACGAAGTGATGAAGCCCGGCGCGATCCTCGCGTCCAACACGTCGACGCTCGACGTCGACAAGATCGCGGCGTTCACCCAGCGTCCGCAGGATGTGGTCGGCCTGCACTTCTTCAGCCCGGCCAACGTGATGAAACTGCTCGAAGTCGTGCGCGGTGAGAAAACCGCGAAGGACGTGCTGGCCACCGTGATGGAACTGGCCAAGAAGATCAAGAAGACGGCGGTTGTCTCCGGGGTCTGCGACGGCTTCATCGGCAACCGCATGATCGAACAGTACTCGCGCCAGGCCGGCTTCCTGCTCGAAGAAGGCTGCACGCCGCAGCAGGTCGATAAAGCGATCGAGAAGTTCGGCTTCGCGATGGGGCCGTTTCGCATGGGCGACTTGGCCGGCAACGACATCGGCTGGGCCATTCGCAAGCGTCGCGCATCCGAGCGCGCGAACATGAAGTACAGCAAGACCGCCGACCTGCTCTGCGAGATGGGCCGCTTTGGCCAGAAGACCGGCGCCGGCTGGTACGACTACCAGGCCGGCAAGCGCGATGCAATCCCGAGCAAAGTCGTGACCGACATGATCGAGAAGCATCGCAAGGACGCCGGCATCGAGCCGCGCAAGATCACCGACGAGGAGATCGTGCAGCGCCTCGTGTTCTCGCTCGTCAACGAGGGCGCCCACATCCTCGAGGACGGCATCGCGAGCAAGGCCAGCGACATCGACATGGTCTACATCACGGGCTACGGCTTTCCGATGTATCGCGGTGGGCCGATGCTCTACGCCGATCAGTTCGGTCTGTTCAACGTCGTGCAGGCGATGAAGCGCTTTGCCAAAAATCCGATGGATGACGCGGACTTCTGGCAACCCGCGCCGCTGCTTGCCAGGTTGGCAGCCGAAGGCAAGACGTTCAACTGAGAGTCGGCGACTTCCCGGCCCGACGGATCATGATCAAGCGCGCGTTCTGGTTGCTGCTCGGCCTGCTGCTGGTGTTGGTCGCGGCGGTTGTGGCGAACACCGCGCGCCAAGGATCCCGCCAGCTCGAGGTGACGCCGGCGGCAAAGATCGCTGTCGATGTGCAGGGCGTCGCCGAGCGCCTCGCCGGCGCGGTGCGGTTTCAGACGGTGTCGAGTCTGCAGGATGCCGAGCTCAACGCCGACCAGTTCCGCGCGCTGCACCGCTATCTGCAGCAGCAGTTTCCAAAACTGCACGCGACGCTTGCGCGTGAGGAAGTCGGCGGCCTGAGCCTGCTCTACCGCTGGCCTGGCACCGACGCGGCCGCGGCGCCGATTCTGCTGCTCGCGCACCAGGACGTCGTGCCGATCGCACCGGGCACCCAGGCCGACTGGCAGGTTGACCCGTTCGCCGGCAAGGTGCAGGACGGCTTCGTCTGGGGCCGCGGTGCCTGGGACGACAAAGGCAATCTGATCGCACAGTTCGAAGCAGTCGAAATGCTGATCGCGGCGGGCTTTCAGCCGCGCCAGACCATCTATCTCGCCACCGGCGCCGACGAGGAAGTCTCGGGCGCACGCGGCGCGCTGCAGATTGCCAGGC
Source organism: uncultured beta proteobacterium (assembly GCA_963761295.1). Taxonomy (GTDB): domain Bacteria; phylum Pseudomonadota; class Gammaproteobacteria; order Burkholderiales; family Burkholderiaceae_C; genus JBBPYC01. Next base: position 38,113 of record CAVXGG010000014.1, on the reverse strand, counting down.
TGCTCGAGTCGCGGGGCGTGCGGCTCGACTTCGTGCTCGACGAAGGCCTGTTGATCGCCGAAGGCATCATGCCGGGGCTCGATCGGCCTGCGGCCCTGATCGGCGTCGCGGAAAAAGGTTATCTGTCGGTGCAACTCGAAGCGCAAGCCAGGCCCGGCCATGCATCGATGCCCGACGCGCCCGGCACGGGCGCGATAGCGATGATGAGCGCTGCGCTGCAAGGCCTTGAAAACCACCAGTTGCCCGCATCGATCGGTGGCGTCGCGCGCGAAATGTTCGAGACCCTTGCGCCCGAGCTCGGCGGCTTCAACCGTGTCGCGTTGAGCAACCTGTGGCTGTTCGGCCCGGTGGTGCGCGCGATGCTCGAGAAATCACCAAGCACGAACGCCGTGCTGCGCACCACCACGGCGCTTACCGTGGTGCAGGCGGGCAACAAGGACAACGTGCTGCCGGCGCAGGCCACCGCCACCGTGAACTTTCGGCTGCTGCCCGGCGACACGCGCAAGGCGGTGCTGAGTCATGTCAACAATGCTGTGCCTCACAGCGATCGATTTGCGATCACGACGTTGCCTGGAAGCGTAGAAGCCTCGCCCGTGTCGCCAACCGCGTCGGCGTCCTACCAGTTGCTCAATCGCACGGTGCGCTCGATGTTTCCCGATGTGGTCGTGGCGCCCGGGCTCATGATCGCGGCCACCGACTCGCGGCATTTCGCGGCGATCAGCGAACACGTCTATCGCTTCTCTCCGGTGCGCGCGAGCCCGGCCGATCTGAAGCGGTTTCACGGCACCGACGAGCGCATCTCGACGACGAATCTGGCCGAACTGGTCGCGCTTCTACGTGCAGTTGCTGCGCAATGCACAGACGCTGCCGGCCTGATTCGCGCACGCTTTTTTTTCTTACGCAAACCTCACTCAACCGAAAGAAGGCACTTCGCCATGACCGACGCCGTCATCGTCTCCACCGCCCGCACGCCGCTTGCGAAAAGCTTCAAGGGCTCCTTCAACATGACACACGGCGCCACGCTGGGCGGCCATGCCGTCAAGCACGCGCTCGAGCGCGCCGGCATCGAAGCCGGCGAAGTCGAAGACGTCATCATGGGTTGCGCGAACCCGGAAGGCGCCACCGGCGCGAACATCGCGCGCCAGTGTCGCGTTGCGCGCGGGCTTGCCGGTCGAAGTGTCGGGCATGACCGTGAACCGCTTTTGCTCGTCGGGCCTGCAGACCATCGCGCTGGCTGCGCAGCGCATCATCGCGGGTGAAGCCGACGTCTACGTCGCCGGCGGCGTCGAGAGCATCTCGTGCGTGCAGACGAACATGAACACGCACATGCTGACCGACCCTGGCTGTTGAAGAACAAGCCCGAGATCTACTGGAACATGCTGCAGACCGCCGAGCAGGTCGCCAAGCGCTACAACATCTCGCGCGAAGCGATGGACGAATACGGCGCGGCAAGCCAGCAAAAAGCCACCGCCGCACTGGAAGCCGGCAAGTTCAAGGACGAGATCGCGCCGATCACCGTGACGGCCGGCGTCGCCGATGCGGTAATGGGCCTGCGCAGCAAGGAAGTCACGGTCGAGAACGACGAAGGCATCCGCGCCGGCACGACCAAAGAAGGCATCAGCGGCATCAAGCCGGCCATCCCCGGCGGCGTGATCGCGGCCGGCAACGCAAGCCAGTTCTCCGACGGCGGCGGCGCCTGTGTGCGTGGTGAGCGACAGCTACGCGCAGAAAAAAGGACTGAAGCCGCTCGGTCGTTTCCTCGGCTTCGCGGTCGCGGGCTGCGAGCCCGACGAGATGGGCATCGGCCCGGTGTTCGCGATCCCGAAGGTGCTCAAGCGCCTGGGCCTGAAGGTCGACGACATCGACCTTTGGGAGCTGAACGAAGCGTTTGCGGTGCAGGTGATCTACTGCCGCGACAAGCTCGGCATCCCGGGCGACAAATTGAACGTGAACGGCGGCGCGATCGCGGTCGGCCATCCGTATGGCGTGACGGGCCAGCGGCTGACCGGTCATGCGTTGATCGAAGGCAAACGCCGCGGCGCGAAGAAGGTCGTCGTCACGATGTGCATCGGCGGCGGCATGGGTGCGGCGGGCGTGTTCGAAGTTTTTTGAACGATCCCCCGGCCCCCTGGCTTGGCTCCGTTCGGTCGGCTCTCGCCTTTCCCCACACCGGGGGTGGCGCCAGCAGACTGGCGGAGCCGGCCCTGCGGCGTCCGACGGGTCGTGCGCATTTCGGCAACTCCCCCAGCACTTGCAATCCAGCGTCCCTTGGTTGACCTCGTATGAACGTACTGCGCACGCCTGACGATCGCTTTGGCGACTTGCCGGATTTCCCGTTCGCGCCGCATTACGTCGAGATCGACGGCATGCGCATGCACTATGTCGATGAGGGCCCGCGTGACGCCGCAGCGACCGTGCTGTGCCTGCACGGCGAGCCGACCTGGAGCTATCTTTATCGCAAGATGATTCCGGTGTTCATCGCCGCGGGTCTGCGCGTGCGTGGCGCCCGACTGGTTCGGCTTCGGCCGCTCCGACAAACCGGAAGACGACGGCTGGTATACGTTCGAGCGGCATCGCGAGTCGATGCTTGCGTTTGTCGCACAGCTCGATCTGCGCGACGTGATGCTGGTCGTGCAGGACTGGGGCGGGCTGCTCGGTCTGACCTTGCCGCTGGCGATCCGGAACGCTACACGCGGCTGCTCGTGATGAATACGGGTCTCGGCCCGGGCACGGTCACCGAAGGCTTCAAGCAGTGGCGCGCTTACGCGAACACGCAGCCCGACCTGATGTGCGGCAAGCTGATCCGGCGCGGCACGCCGGTGTTGACCGACGCCGGAGGCCGCCGCCTACGACGCCCCGTTTCCCGACCAGCGCTACAAGGCCGGCGTGCGGGCGTTTCCGAATCTCGTGCCCGATTCACCGGACGCGCCGGGTGCTGCGATCAGCAGAGAAGCGGCCGACTTCTGGAAGACCCGCTGGGCCGGCGACAGCTTCATGGCGATTGGTATGACCGATCCGGTGCTCGGCCCGGAGGCGATGCGGTCGCTGCACAGACTGATCCGCGGCTGCCCACCGCCGCTCGAAGTGCCGGACGCCGGCCACTTCGTGCAGGAGTGGGGCGCGTCGGTTGCCGAGGCGGCACTGCGCCATTTCAAACTAGCCCGAACATGACCACACTGCGCCACACGATCGACTTTTTGCTGCACGACTGGCTGGCCGTTGACGGCCTGGCCGAACGCGAGCGTTTTGCCGAGCATTCGCGCGAAACGTTCGACGCGGTGCTCGACACCTGCGAGCGCATCGCGCGCGAGAAATACGCGCCATTCAACCGCACGGTCGATGCGGAGGAACCCCGCTTCGACGGCGAGAAAGTGATCCTGCCCAAAGCCACGTACGAGGCGCGTAGGGCCTATGCCGAGTCCGGCATGCTGTCGGCCGCGCAGGACTACGAACACGACGGCATGCAGCTGCCGTACAGCGTGATCGCCGCGGCCAACACGTTCTTCGCGACCGCATCGGTGAGCATCGCCTCCAGCATGCTGACGGTGGGCAACGCGAATCTGCTTCGCGTGCACGGCACGCAGAAGCAAAACGACGTGTTCGCGAACAACGAGTTCAACGGCCGCTGGGCCGGCACCATGGCGCTGTCCGAGCCGCAGGCGGGCTCAAGCCTGTCCGATGTGGCGACGCGCGCGACGCCGGACGGCGATGACTTTGAGAGCGACCCGCTCGGGCCTCGTTATCGCCTGCGTGGCAACAAGATGTGGATCTCGGCCGGCGACCATGAGCTGACCGAGAACATCGTGCATCTGGTGCTCGCCAAAATCCCGGGCCCGGACGGCAAGCCGATTGCAGGCACCCGCGGCATCTCGCTGTTCATCGTGCCCAAATGGATCGTCGATGAGGAGGGCGCGTTGACCGGCGAGCGCAACGACGTGGTGCTCGCCGGCCTGAACCACAAGCTCGGCTGGCGCGGCACGACCAACACGTTGCTGAACTTCGGCGAAGGCAGGCATCAGCCGTTCGGCAAGGGCGGGGCGGTCGGCTACCTGGTCGGCCAGCCACACAAGGGACTGCACTGCATGTTCCACATGATGAACGAGGCGCGCATCGCGATCGGGCTGGCCGCGACGGCGCTGGGCCTCGCGGGCTACTACGCCTCGCTCGAGTACGCGAAGAACCGGCCGCAGGGCCGTCCGGTGCAGAAAGCCGGCGCCAAAGGCGCGGTGAAGGATGCCGAGCAGAAGCCCGTGCGCATCATCGAACACGCCGACGTGAAACGTATGTTGCTCGCGCAAAAATCGTACGGCGAAGGCGCTCTCGCACTGGGCCTCTACTGCGCGAAGCTCGTGGACGACCAGCGCACGGCACCGCCAGAGGAGGCCGACGAAGCGCGACTGTTGCTCGAAGTATTGACGCCGATCTGCAAAAGCTGGCCGAGCGAATGGTGCCTCGAAGCGAACTCACTCGCGATCCAGGTGCACGGCGGCTACGGCTACACGCGTGACTTTCCCGTCGAGCAATACTGGCGCGACAACCGCCTGAACATGATTCACGAAGGCACGCACGGCATCCAGGCGGCAGACCTGCTCGGCCGCAAGGTCGTGATGGAAGACGGGCGCGGCCTGAAGTTGCTGAGCGAGCGCATGGCCGTCACCGCGAAAGCGGCCGCATCGCAGCCCGACTTCGCCGCCTATGCGAGCGCGCTGCTCCAGGCGTCGCAACGCATCGAGCAGGCCACGAAAGCCGCCTGGTCGACCGGCGACGCGTCGGCCGCTTTGGCCAATGCCGTGCCGTACATGCAGGCAGCCGGCCACGTGGTGCTGGCCTGGATCTGGCTGGACGTGGCGACCGCCGCCCGTGCGCAGGACGCGCAAGCCGCGCAACCGGCCACCATCGGTCGCCTTGCGGCCATGCGCTATTTCTTTCACTACGAACTGCCGAAGATCGAGGCGTGGCTGGGGGTCGTCGAGTCGCGCGACCCGACCTGCGCTCAACTGGCGGAGGAGGCGTTCTAGACCATGGGATTTTTCAAGGACGCAGTCGAACAATCGCCGGCGCAAAACATCGCGCGGATGCATGCTTGGATCTGGGGTTTGATCTATGCAGGGTTGTTGCTGCTGGTGCTGGGTGTGTTCTACCGGTCGTACGACGGTGCACTGGGCTGGGTCATGGTGGTGGTGGGCGGCCTGATGGCGGCCGCCGGCGCCGTGCTGGTCTGGGTGCGTTCGCGCATGACCTGAATTCGACGCGACAACGCATGCCAACCGTGTTCAAGCACCTCGTGTTCCCAGAAGTTTCTCGAACAGACCGAAACCGCGGACCGGGAAGCTCCCAACCATTGCATCTGACCCGAACAAAGGCTCGACCCTCATGACCCGTACCGTCCAACAACTGTTCGATCTGACCGGCAAGACCGCGCTGATCACCGGCGGCTCGCGCGGGCTCGGCTTGCAGCTCGCGCACGCTCTGGGCGAAGCGGGCGCGAAGGTCGTGATCAGTTCGCGCAAGGCCGCCGATCTCGAGCAGGCGACTGCTGCGCTGCAGGACAGCGGCATCGATGCGCGCTGGATCGCCGCCGACTGCGCGAAGGAAGCCGACATCCGCCGCCTCGCGGACGAGACGATGCAGCGCGTCGGCAAGATCGACATTCTGGTCAACAACGCCGGTGCCGCCTGGGGCGCGCCGGCCGAGGACCACCCGCTGGAAGCCTGGGACAAGGTGATGAATCTGAACGTGCGTGGCTACTTCGTGTTGTCGCAGGAAATCGCCCGGCGCAGCATGATCCCGGCCAAGTCGGGCCGCATCATCAACATCGCTTCGATCGCGGGGCTCGGCGGCAATCCGCCGGACATGCAGACGATCGCCTACAACACGTCGAAGGGCGCGGTGATCAACTTCACGCGTGCGCTCGGCTGCGAGTGGGGCCGCCATGGGATCACCGTGAACGCGATCTGCCCGGGCTTCTTTCCGAGCAAGATGACCGAAGGCACACTGGAGCGCCTGGGCAAGGAGCTGGCTGCGAAGGCGCCCCTGCAGCGGCTCGGCGACGACGAAGACCTGAAAGGCCTGGCGCTGCTGTATGCGTCCGACGCGGGCAAGCACATCACCGGCCAGTGGCTCGCGGTCGACGGCGGCGCCAGCGTCGTCACGGGAGGTTGATCCAATGGACTTCGGAGGCGGCGTCGAGATTCCTTTTGTCGATCATCTGGGCTTCGAGCTGGTGCTGTTCGAAGGCGGACACAGCGAGATTCGCTATGCGCCATTGCCAGCGCACCTGAACTCTTTCGGGGTGCTGCACGGCGGCGCGGTGATGACGTTGCTCGACGTGACGATGGCGGTCGCTGCGCGCAGCCTTCGGCAAGCGTCGGGCATCGTCACGATCGAGATGAAGACCAGCTTCATGCTGCCGGCCAAGGGCATGGTGATGGGCAAGGGAAGCCTGCTGCACAGCACGACCAAAATGGCGTTCACCGAAGGCAAGGTCTACGACGCCCAAGGCCGCCTGTGCGCTCATGCGACCGGCACCTTCAAGTATGTGCAGCAGGCGCCCGAGGCCGCCAGACACCGAGTCGTCCGGCCGCATTGCGACCGACTGAGCCGAGGACGCCCGTTCGAACCGCTCGATTTTTGTCAGAACACGCAGGAAGCGCTGGTGTGTCCATCGTTTCTTGCTCTTAAAGAAGGAGTAAACATTTATGCCTACCAACCGACAAGTCGTGCTCGACAACCGCCCCAAAGGCGAAGCCACCGCGTCGAACTTCAAGCTCACCCAGAGCGACACCCCCGCGCTGCAGGACGGCCAGGTGCTGGTCAAGCACCACTACCTGAGCCTCGACCCGTACATGCGCGGCCGCATGAACGAGAGCAAGAACTACGCGCAGCCGCAGCCGCTCGGCGAGCCGATGATCGGCGGCACCGTGGGCGAGGTGATCGAGAGCAAGAACCCGAAGTACGCGGTCGGCGACAAGGTCGTCGGCATGGGCGGTTGGCAGCAGTACAGCGTGGTCGACGCAAGCCAGTTGGGAACCCTGCGCAAGGTCGATGACAAGCAGGTGCCGCTGTCGCACTACCTCGGCGCCGTCGGCATGCCGGGCGTGACGGCGTGGTACGGGCTGGTGGCGATCTGCGAAGCCAAGGAAGGCCAGACGGTTGCGATCAGCGCCGCGACGGGTGCGGTCGGCAGCGCGTTCGGCGCACTGGCCAAAGCGCGCGGCTGCCGCGCGGTCGGCATCGCAGGCGGGCCGGAGAAGTGCAAGTACGCGGTCGAAGAACTTGGTTTCGACGCCTGCATCGACTACAAGCAGCACAAGGATGCGAAGTCGCTTGTCGCAAGCGATCAAGTCCGAATGCCCGAACGGCATCGACGGCTATCACGAGAACGTCGGCGGCATGGTGCTCGACGCGGTGCTGCCGCTGATGAACGATTTCGGCAAGATCGCGGTCTGCGGAATGATCGCCGGCTACGACGGCCAGCCGCTGCCGCTCGCGCACCCCGAGCTGATCCTGCGCAGCCGGCTCAAAGTGCAGGGCTTCATCGTGAGCGAGCATCCGCAGATCTGGCCCGAAGCGCTGAAGGAACTCGCGCAGCTTGTCGCAAGCGGCAAATTGCGCCCGCGCGAGTCGGTGGCCGAAGGTCTGGAAGCGGCGCCCGAAGCGTTCATCGGCCTGCTCAAAGGCAAGAACTTCGGCAAGCAGATCGTCAAGCTTGTGTAACGCTCGCCCCCAGGCTTCGCTCGCTGGCGCTCGGCTTTCGCCTTCCTCCGACCGGGGGCGGGCCCCGACGGAGCGGCGGAGCCGGCTCCGTGGCCCCTGTTTGAATTGAACAGCCGATCGACTGATCGCCCCCATCGACCAGAAGCGCTTGAGCGAACTTCATGACCAATGACCTGATCCTGCACCACTACCCGAACTCGCCGTTCTCGGAGAAGGTCCGGCTGGTGCTGGGCCACAAGAAGCTGGCCTGGAAGTCGGTCGTCATGCCGAGCGTGATGCCCAAGCCCGACCTGGTGGCACTGACCGGCGGCTACCGCCGTACGCCGGTGCTGCAGATCGGCGCCGACATCTACTGCGACACCGCGCTGATCTGCGACGTGCTCGAGCATCAGCGCGCCGCAGCCGACGCTCTATCCGGAACCGCTGAAAGGCCTGGCGCGCATGCTGGCGCAATGGGCCGACAGCACGCTGTTCTGGGCCGCGATGGCCTACAACTTCAGCCCGCGCGGCGCGGCAGCGTTTTTCAAGGCACGCGCCGGCGGGCGCTGCAGAAGCGTTTGCCGAGGACCGCAGCGCGATGAGCGCCGGCATGCCGCGCCTGCCGCCCGCCGGATGCGGCCGCCGCCTACGAAGTCTACCTGCGGCGCCTTTCCGACATGCTGGACGACAGCGCGTTCCTGCTCGGCGATGCGCCGTGCATCGCCGACTTCGCGGCCTATCACCCGCTGTGGTTCACCCGCATGCGTGACTCCCGAGATGGCCGGCATCTTCGAGCCGGTGCCGCAGGTGCTCGCCTGGATGGACCGGATCGCCGCGATCGGCCACGGCACGGCTGGAAGCAGTCGTTCGACGCGGCGCAGGCGATCGCGCTTGCCGGACGGTCGACGCCCGCAGCCGATCGCATCCGACGCACCTTCCAGGACGAGCACGGCATCCCGCTCGGTAGCCAGGTCACGTCACGGCCGAGAGCTTCGGCCCCGAGCCGACCGAAGGCGAGCTGATCGCCGCCACCCGCATGCACTACACGCTGCGTCGCAACGACGAGCGCGCGGGCACCGTGCACGTGCACTTTCCGCGCATCGGCTACGTCCTGAACAAGACAACGAGGCAGCTGACTCCCATGATCAAGACTTCAAAGGCAAGACCGCGGTGCTCACCGGCGCCGGCTCGGGCTTCGGGCTCGAGTGCGCGCGCATCGGCGCGCGCGCGCGGCATGAACCTGGTGCTGGTCGACGTGCAGCAGGACGCGCTCGACAAGGCCCAGGGCCGAGGCGGAGGCGCGCCGGCGCGCCAGGTGCTCGCGCGCAAGGTCGATGTGGCCGACGCCGCGCAGATGGAAGCGCTGGCCCAAGCGGTGCGAAGCAGCGCTTCGGCGCGCCGCATTTCGTCTTCAACAACGCGGGCGTCGGCGCCGGCGGGCTGGTCTGGGAGAACACGGTGGCCGACTGGGAGTGGGTGCTCGGCGTGGACCTCTGGGGCGTGATCCACGGCGTGCGCCTGTTCACGCCGATGATGCTCGAGCCGCGGCCAAAGCGACCCGGCCTGGCGCGGCCACATCGTCAACACCGCCAGCATGGCCGGGCTGCTCACGCCGCCCAACATGGGCATCTACAACGTCAGCCAAGCACGCGGTGGTGAGCCTGACCGAGACGCTGTACCAGGACCTGAAGCTGGTGACCGACCAGATCGGCGCCAGCGTGCTGTGCCCGTACTTCGTGCCGACCGGCATCACCGCGAGCGACCGCAACCGCCCGGCCGCGCTGGCCGGCGGCCAGCAGACGAAGAGCCAGCTGATCGGCCAGGCCATGACCGAGCAAAGCCGCTGGCAGCGGCAAGGTGTCGGCGCCCGAGGTCGCGCACATGGTGTTCGACGCGATGACCGCCGACCAGTTCTACATCTTCAGCCACCCCAAGGCGCTGGGCAACGTGCAGAGCCGCATGGAGTCGATCGTCAAAGGCGAGAACCCGGCCGATCCGTTCGAGGAGCGGCCGGAGATCGGGCAGAAGCTGCGGGAGCAGTTGCGCGAGGATTGAGTTTCAGCGAGGAACCCGCCTGGGCCATGTGACGCTGGCATTCTGGTGCTGCGCGCAGGTGTCGCAAGTCTTGGGTCCGGATCAACTCGACCCCGACAGAACCAGCAGATTGCGTGGCAACAACCTGCGAAAACCCTTGTCGAAAGTCACCAGCGGTTCGCTTGCGCTCAAGCAAAGCGCTGCGAGCCAGGCATCGTGTGCGTCGTCGGCCGCCGGTTTCTTCTCCAGGACGATCCGACGGAAAGCAGACCACTCGAAGGCGTCCTTGGGCTAATAGGCATTGGAAGCGTCGAGCAGCCAGTCGACAAAGTCCATCGCCTCGTGCGCAGTTGAAGGCTGCAGGAAGGATCCGCGGGTGCGTCGTCACCAGGTCGGCTTCGGGATCGACCCAGATGGTCTGGCCATGCACACCGCGCGCGGCATTGGCGCCGTGGGCGTCATTGCTGATCCACCACAGGGCACGATAGCTCCAACCCGGCAGCGTTTTGCAGTCTGCTTTCGCAAAGGTCTCTTTCTTGCCGCCACGCCCGATGCTCGCAATCGCAGCCGGCGGCACGATCTGCTCGTCATGGGCTTGGCCCTTGTCCAGCAGCATCTGCCCGAGTCGCGCGATATCGCGCAAAGTGGCATGGAAGCCGCTGCCGGCGAACGGCGTGCCGATCGAGTCGGCCGTATAGAACGCCTCGCGCTTGGTGCCGAGTCGACTCCCGATGCGCTCGGACAGCGAGTCGGGGGCCGACCGGCCCGTGGTGTGCGCAGTCAACCAGCCGACCGCGTCGGCATTGATCGTCTTGCAGCCGAGCGCATCGCCGTGCGCGCCCTTCTTGTTCATTGTCAGCAGAAACTCGAAATAGCCGCGTGGGCCGAGGTAGTCGTCGGGCTTTCGCCAGCGGGCCGCTGGCCTTTGCGCAGGTCCATACGCCTGCGCTCGGATCGGCATAGTCCTCCGAGTAGTCGAGCGCGATCGTCATGTCTGTGACCTGCCGCACGGTGGCGACGCCGAACGCGCTGCCTGTCGGCTCGGGAATCAGGATGCCGACAATTGCGTTCTCATCGAGCTTGCCTTCGGCCACCAGCCTCTCGGCGAGCAAGCCGGTCAACGACTTGGTGACCGATATCGCACCGTGCAAGGTGTCCTTGTCCAGGCAACCGGCTTCGGCAATGCGAAGTGGTCGGGATCGGTGAAGCGGATCGCCTTATCGGCGGGCGGCGGAAAGCCTTGCATCCAGCCCATGGTTTTGGGGTTCGGTGCTTCGGACGACAAGGGTTCGGACGGCTGTGTCATGGTGGCGCCTCCGAAAGCGAGGGCAACGGCAAGCGTCGTTGCGAACAAGCATTTCGTCTGATGAGCTTTTTCCGCGATTCTTTTTCAGTCGAGTCGTCGCACCCCTTCGCCCGAGTCGGTCAGGACTTGCCCGCTGATCCAGTTCACGGCGGGCGAACACAAAAGACTGCGCGGCATCGGCCGTATCGGCCGCATCGTGCGCTTCGCCGAGCCGCCTGAGCGGCCTGTGCGACAGCATGGCTTCCGCGGTGTCCTCGTTTGACACCGACTCGAGCGCAGTCGTGCGCGTGGCGTCCGGTCGGGCCGGCGCTGCAGTACGAACATGTGCAAAAGACGAAGGCGGCGCGCCACCGACGCGCTTCAGTGCGGCTTTGCAGTGCCCTCGAGCCAGCCGGCGGCCACCGCGATTCCGCACAGGGCGACGACGCTGGCAGGGATCAGCAACACGAACGCCACCGACACGAGCGAGACGGCATAGGCGCCGGCCAACGCGCCGATGGCCAGGCTCGCCCACAACGCGGCCGGCTCGACCACCTTCGACCACGCACCGCGCCGCAGCAGCGCGTCGGCCATCCCACTGGCCATCGTCACGAGGGTTCCCGTGATGTAGCCCCTGGGCCCCACGCCGTTTCGCGGCGCGAGCGCCACGTTGTTCCACCCCATCGCCAGCGCCAGCACACCGAGCGTCAGCAACTCCGGCGCATGGCGCGAGGCAGCGAGCGCAGCGACGGACAGCAACGCCGCTTCGAGTTGCAGCGCCAGGGTTTCCCGGCCGCGCGTACCGTCGTTGATGCAGCGGCCGATCAGCACACCGACCAGAAAAAGCAGGATCACGCCGCCGTACAGGCCCGCGCGCTGCAAGCTGCCATCCACCGCCGAAACAAACATGCGCGTCGTGTTGCCGCTCATGTAGGTGGGGAAGATGCGCAACTGCTCGAAGAACAGCAAGATGCCGATGGTGTCGATCCAGCCGGCAACGGCCGTCATCGCATAGGCCGGAAGCGTGTGGGCTGTCATGAGGTCGGGTTTGTTTGTCGGGTCGTGCATCGCGACGGGCTGAATGCAGCCGGATATCGGCATGGATGGCGCCGCCATTGCTCGGTGGAAAAGGCGAGGCAGTAAGCGCCGTTGCATTGCGCCGCACGTACGGTTCGGTGATCCACTTCGACAACGCGCTGCATTGGCAGCCCGGCCAACGGCTGCGGGCGGCTTTTGCGCGCATGCGCTGTCGGTCATGGGGGCCGGCTCCGAGCGTACTCCAGCACGCTCCCCAGCTCGGCGGTCCGCTTCGTCCTTTTTATAAGCGCGAACTTCGGACCGCCCGGCATCAATCAAGCGCTGCAGCGCTGCCTTGTTGCGAGGACAAGGCCGCGCTCGATAAAAGAGCCATCACCATGCAGGACATCTTGCCCACCGAGCGCACGCTCACCGACCTCGACCCTCTGCGCCTGAACTAGCGGGTCGGCCGCCACCCGCCCGCTGCAGTGGCTGCGGTGCTGGACACCGCAGACATGTTGCACTCGCAGGGCATCGCTGCCGATGTCGTCACGATGCATTCGCAGGTCGAACTGCGCGACCCGCGCCCAGGCCAGCAGCAGACGCTGACGCTTTGCTTTCCCGGCGGATTCCGGGCTGGGCGAAGCGGAAGCCGTATCGATCCCGTTCCAGCCCGGAACCCACGGCGACTGCACGGCTTGGCCGTGGTGCGCGCTTCAATTGGCGCGCTAGGGCTTCGCCTCGAACTTCTGCTGCGTTTGCAGCTTGCGGTATGGATGAGCCGGCGCAGCGGCAAAGGCACGTCTTCCTGGGAAAACCCGGGTGTACCGAGCTTCCGGACTCTCCTCTGCGTCATGTTGCTTTTGCGCTTGGTGACACAGCCCTTGACCGTGCGGCCGTCCCCCGCAACCGTGTCGCGGCAGCCCAGTGGGAGCGTCGCACCCGCGCAGGGGGCAGGCGCTGAAAACTTCGGACAGCGCCTCGGTTCGAAGCAGGTGCTCAGGCCACGTCGTCCCCGGCACGCACGCCCAGCAACCGGTGCAAGCGCGGGCTTGTCGTCGTGTATTGCAGCGCCGTCTTGCGGTCGGGATGCACGATGGCCACCGCACCCCAGGCAGCCAGCGTCGCTTCGTGAAAGCCGCAGACGATCAGCTTCTTCTTGCCCGGGTAGGTGTTCACATCGCCCACCGCGAAGATGCCGGGCTCGCTGGTCGAATAGGTCTCGGTATCCACCACGAGTTGCTTGCGCTCCAGCGCAAGTCCCCAGTCGGCGACCGGGCCGAGCTTCGGAGAGACGCCGAGCAGCACGAACAGGGCGTCAACCGGCACCGCGTGCGCGCGGGCATCGGGGTCAGTCACGCGAAGCGCTTCGAGCCGGTCGCCTGCGGCATTGATGCCACTGATCTGGCCGACCAGCAAACGCAGCCGACCCGCAACCTTCAGCGCCTCGAAGCGCGCGAGCAGGGCGGCCGGTGCATCGAGCACCGAGCGCCGGTGCAGCAGCGTGACGCTGGCGGCCGCGTGCGCGGCTTCGAGCGCTGCGAAGCGAACCGCGGCATCGACCGCACCTTCGTCTCCGCCCAGCACGACGAGGTGCTTGCCGGCGAGGTCTGCGGCATCCATGTCCGCGCGGTAGAAGAGCTGCTCGCCTTCGAACCGCTCCAACCCCTCGACCTTCAACTTGCGCGGCTCGAACGCGCCGACACCGGCTGCGATGAACACCGTCTTGCAAAGGAACGCGCTCGCCTGTGGTCTGGCAACGCCGCGCGTCTGCAGCAGAAATCGCCCATCGGATTGCCGCTCGAGCGCCGTGACAACCTCGCCCAGATGCATCGGCGCATCGAACGGCGCGATCTGCCCCAGCAGCCGCTCGGCCAGCTCGCGGCCCGTGCACACCTGGACGCTCGGGATGTCGTAGATCGGTTTGTCGCCGTACAGCTCGACGCACTGGCCGCCCGGGTACGGCAGTGCATCGACCACATGCGCCTCGATCTCCAGCAACCCGAGCTGGAACACCTGGAACAACCCGACCGGCCCGGCGCCGATGACGACCGCGTCGGTCTCGATCAAGGCTGCGAGCGGCCGCACGGGCACGACGTGGCTTACCAGTCGCGCACCAGTTCGCCGACCTTGTCGGTCACGTCTTTCCATTCGTCCGCATCGGGCGGCGCGGGCTTGCGTTTGGTGATGGACTTGAAGTTCGGCGTCAGGTCGGCGTTGATCTTGATGAACGCGATCTGGTTCGGCGGCAAGTCTTCCTCGGCGTAGATCGCGTTGACCGGGCATTCGGGGATGCAGACCGCGCAGTCGATGCATTCGTCCGGGTCGATCACGAGAAAGTTCGGACCTTCGCGAAAGCAGTCGACCGGACACACGTCGACGCAGTCGGTGTATTTGCAGCGGATACAGGATTCGGTGACGACGTGGGTCATGGTGTTCTTACAACTATGCGAAGGGGCTTCGAGCGCCGGGTAAGCCAGCAAAGGCAACTGCGCATTCTAAATTTTTCATCGCGCGAGCCGATCGCGCGCGGCTAATGAATCAGCACCGCGCCAGCGGTCTTGTGCGTGGCCGCATCGACCAGCACCAACGCGCCGAGTGTGCGCGACTGCGCATAGGGCAGCACGGGCGCGGGTTGCTGCAGCGCGAGCTCGACCCGGCCGATCGCGTTCGAGCGCAATTCGCCCGTGGGCTCCTCGGCCAGCGTGCCGACATTCAGGCCGTGCAGCACTCGCGTGACGCGCGCCTTGATCCAGCGGTGACCATGCAGCGCGAGATAGACGCGGCCGGCCACGAGCGGCTCGTCGTCAAGCCAAGCGACGGTGGCCTGCAGCGTCTGCTTCGGTGTGGGGCGATCGGCAGCCCCTCCCACGTCGCCACCGCCAAGTGCATTTGCCGCAAGGACAATGTTCGGGGCGCGGACGTCGTCCGCATGCGCGTCGGCATCACCGAGCACATCGACCGCCAGCAACCAGTCTCCGCGCGAGACATCGAGCTCGCGGTCCAGCACGATGCCGGCGCTGCGGCCCGCGGCCACGTGGGCCGGACGGCGCGCATGATCGAGCACCTGCGCGATGCTTGCTCGCTGCCCGCCGGGCTGCACCTGGACCGTGTCGCCGACCTGCGCGGCACCCTCGGCGATGCGGCCCCAGAACACGCGGCGGCCCTGGCTCGTGTCGGCGGACGACGAAGCGGATTTTTCGACCCACTGCACGGGCAGCGCGAACGGCCGACCGGCGGGCGGCTGCGCGGCCGGCAGCCGCTCGAGCAACTGCAGCAGGCTGTCGCCGTGCCAGTCGCACCAGCCAGGCTTCGCATCGACCACGTTGAAGCCTTCGAGCGCGGAGATCGGCAGCACCGCGCGCACCGGGATGCCGGCGGCCGCGGCGAAGCGCGTGAGTGCGCCGCGAATCTGCGCGAATGCACGGTCAGGCTGCTCGACCGCGTCGAGCTTGTTCACCGCAAACACGATCGACGGCACGCGCAGCAACTGGCACAGCAGCGCGTGGCGGCGCGTCTGCGGCAGCAACTCGAACGCCGGGTTCTGCCAATCGAGCTTGGTCGCATCGACCAGCACGACGGCTGCATCGGCGCTGCTGGCGGCTGTGACCATGTTGCGCGTGTACTGCTCGTGGCCGGGCGCGTCGCCGATGATGAACTTGCGCTGGGCGGTCGCGAAATAGCGGTACGCGACATCGATCGTGATGCCTTGCTCGCGTTCGGCCGACAGGCCATCGGTCAGCAGCGCAAGGTCGGTCGCGCCCGCGCGCTGCACGCTGCTGAGTTGGTCCTGCAGCACCGCGCGGCTGTCGACCAGCAGCCGGCCAATCAGCGTGCTTTTGCCGTCGTCGACCGATCCGCAGGTGATGAACTTGAGCGCGGTTTGTGTATCGTTTCGGGCTGTGACGTTTGTATTGGCTGAGTCTTGCGCTATCAATTCGATAGTTTCCATCAGAAGTAGCCGTCTTTCTTGCGCTGTTCCATCGAGGCATCCGAAGTGCGGTCGTCCATGCGGGTGGCGCCGCGCTCACTGACCTGCGCGGCGAGCGTTTCGATCACGACGTCGGCCGGGCTGGCGGCCAGGCTCTCCACGGGGCAGGTGCAGGTCACGTCACCCACGGTGCGAAAGCGCACGTCGCGCAGTTGCACCGTCTCGCCTTCTTTCGCGGGTGTGAGGTCGGTCACGGGCGCCAGCAAACCGCGGCGCTCGACCACGGCGCGCTGGTGCGTGTAATAGAGCGCGGGGAGTTGAACCGCTTCGCGCTCGATGTATTGCCAGACATCGAGCTCGGTCCAGTTCGAGATCGGGAACACGCGAAAGTGCTCACCGGGCTGCAAGCGCGTGTTGAACAGTGACCAGAGCTCGGGCCGCTGCGCCTTCGGCTGCCACTGGCCGAAGCCGTCGCGGTGGCTGAAGATGCGTTCCTTCGCGCGTGCCTTTTCCTCGTCGCGCCGCGCGCCGCCGATCAATGCGTCGAAGCGGAGTTCGGCGATCGCTTCGAGCAGCGTGACCGACTGATGCACATTGCGCGATTCGCCCGGGTGCGCAAGCCGCACCGTGCCGCGTGCCATCGAGTCCTCGACGCGGCGCACGATCAATTCCGCCTGCAGTTCGGCTGCGCGCGCATCACGAAAATCCGTGACTTCGACGAAGTTGTGGCCTGTATCGATCATCAACAGCGGGTACGGAATCCGGCCAATGCCGAACGCTTTTTCGGCGCACTTCAAGAGTACCAGCGAATCCTTGCCGCCTGAAAACATCAATGCAGGCCGCTCGAACGCGGCCGCGACTTCGCGCAGGATGAAGATGGTCTCTTCTTCGAGCGCGTCGAGATGCTGGTTGCTCAAGACTTGCAGCAGCGCGGGCTCGGTGCGGGCATTCATGTCGGAGATTCCTTGTTGCTCAGCGATCGCTTGCATCTGCGGCTGCACATGCAGCCCGCATTCCTTCTGGCTGTCGCCCTCCCACCACCAGCGGCCCGCGCGAAAGTCTTCGCCGAGGGCGATCGCGCGCGTGCAGGGCGCGCAGCCGATGCTCGGGAAAAACTGGTCGTGCAGCGGGTTGTAGGCGACGTGGTGGTCCGTGATGTATTGCCAGACATCGCCCCAGGTCCAGTCGGCGAGCGGGTTGTATTTGGTGTGGCCGCCCGCCGCGATCTGCGAGCTGTCTTTCATCGGCACCTCGGCGCGCTCGCCCGACTGCTCGCGCCGCATGCCGGTGATCCACGCGTCGTAGCCGTGCAGCGCGCGCACGAGCGGCTCGGTCTTGCGAATCGCACAGCAGTTCTTGCGCAGGTCGATGCTCTGGTACATCGCGTCCTTGCCGTGGCGCGCGACGAACTTGACGGCGGCCAGCGGCTCGGGCCTGAACACGCGCACCGCGCGCGCCGATCCGGCTTTGCACTGCGCAAGCAGCGCGAGCGTCTCGGCGTGCAGCATGCCGGTATCCAGCACGAAGGTGTCGATGTCGAGCGTGAGCGCGTCGATCAGGTGCGAAACCACGACGTCCTCCGCACCCAGGCTCGAAGCCTGCGTGACGCGGGAGGCGCCGTCACCGGGCAGCCGTGCATGGTCGCGCGCAGCTTGCGCAAGCACTTGCTTGTGTCGCTTCGAGCTTGATCGCATAAGTGGCCGAGGGCTTCGCATGCCGGCCGATCGCGCCGCGGTCGCCGATCGAAGCTGCGGACGTCGTCATGCGGCCTCTGCTGCCGGGTCGCGCGCAAAGTGCGGGCGCGCCTCCAGCAAGTCGCCTTGGTAGAAGCCGCGATAGCGCGCGAACTGGCGCTCGGCGGCCTCCGCGTTCACGCCCTCGGCCAGCACCACGCTGGAGAACCCGCTGCGTTGCATGTGCACCAGCACATCGATCAGCACGTCACCGGTGGCGCGCAGGTCGCCTTCGAACTTGTAGCGGCGCCGCAACAGCACGGCCTGGCTGTAGGCGCGGCCGTCGGTGAACTTCGGAAACGACAGTTCGATGCGCGTCACGCCTTCGAGCGCACCGCTTTGCACGAGTTCGGCAATGTCGGCGTCGTTCGGGATTTGCAAGACTTTTTCAGCATCCGTGCTTGCAGGCAGTGCGTCGCCAGCAATGATTTTCATAGCAGTCGGGTGGTTGGCGGAAGCGGTGTTCATTCGGCCATCGCCTCCGCCTTGTGGCCCTGGCGCGCGCCGTTGGCGGCCGCCTTGAACGGGTCGTGGCCGGTGCGGCGCAGCGTGTCGATGAAGTGCTCGGCCGCCGACAGGCGCAGCGCACGATAGGTGCCGAGCACGGCCTCGATCACGTCGGGCACTTCCGCGGCCGAGAACGACGGGCCGACGACCTTGCCGCCGATCGCGGGGCCGGAGAGATCCGAGCCGTCCGCGCCGCCGAGCGTGATCTGATACCACTCCTTGCTGTCCTTGTCGACGCCGAGGATGCCGATGTGGCCGCTGTGGTGGTGCCCGCACGAGTTGATGCAGCCGCTCATGTGCAGGTCGATCGGGCCCAGGTCGAACAGCTCGTCGAGGTCCTGGTAGCGCTCGGTGATTGCGGCGGCGATCGGCAGCGAGCGTGCGTTGGCGAGCGAGCAGTAGTCACCGCCCGGGCACGCGATCATGTCGGTCAACAGGCCGATGTTCGGCTGCACCAGGCCGAGCGCGCGCGCGGCTTCGTAGAGCGCGGGCAGGTCGGCTTCGAACACCCAGGGCAGCAGCAGGTTCTGGTCGTGCGTCAAGCGCGCCTCGCCGCGCGGAAAACCGCTCGGCCAGTGCGCCCAGCGCATCCAGCGTGTCGGCGTCGGCGTCGCCGGGTGCGAAACCCACGCGCTTGAACGACAGCGTGACCGCGCGCATGCCGGGCAACTGGTGGCCGCGCACGTTTTGCTGCACCCAGCGGCTATAGAGCTGGCCGCTCGTGTTCACCTTGGAAGGCAGGCCGGCGGGCTTCAACTCGGGCACCACGAAGCACGCCTGCACGCGGTCGAATTCGGCTTGCGTGATGGTGTGCGGCGCGCCGTCCAACTCGACGATCGCCTTGAACTCGGATTCCACTTCGTCGATGAACTTCTGGCCTTCGGCCTTCACGAGCATCTTGATGCGCGCCTTCCATTTGTTGTCGCGCCGGCCGTAGCGGTTGTAGACGCGCACGATCGCTTCGATGTAGTTCAGCAACTGCGGCCACGGCAGAAATTCGCGCACCACACTGCCGATCACCGGCGTGCGGCCCATGCCGCCGCCGACCCGCACCGTGAAGCCCACCGCGCCGTCGTCCGCGCGCAGCGCCTGCAGGCCGATGTCGTACCAGCCGATCGCGGCGCGGTCTTCCACAGCGCCGTTGAACGCGATCTTGAACTTGCGCGGCAGGTAGGTGAACTCGGGATGCAGCGAGCTCCACTGGCGCGTGATTTCGGCGAACGGCCGGGTATCTGCGATCGCGTCTTCGGCGATGCCTTCGTAGGCGTCGCAGGTGATGTTGCGGATGTCGTTGCCGCTGGTCTGGATGCCGTGCATGGAAACGCTTGCCAGCAGGTCCATCACGTCGGCGGCGCGTGTGATCGGAATCCAGTTGAACTGGCAGTTGGTGCGCGTCGTGAAGTGGCCGTAGCCGTATCGCAGCGGCGGCGCGGCGAGCGTGAGGCCCGGCTGCGCGGCCTGCAGCGCATCCTGTGTGGCCTGCGCCTGCGCGAGCAGTTCGGGATCGGGCCGGTCGTACTCGCGCGCGATGTGGGCGAACATGCGCAGCTGTGTGCTGCTGATCTCGCCGTAAGGCACCGCGATGCGCGCCATTGGCGCGTAGCGCTGGATGTACCAGCCGTTTTGCAGCCGCAGCGGCAGAAACTGCTCATCGGTCAGCTCGCCGCGCTGCCAGCGCTCGAGCTGGTCGCGAAATTGTTGCGCGCGCAATTTGACGAACTGTTTGTCGAAGTCGGTGTATTGGTACATTTTTTAAGACAACTGAAAAATCGAATGGGAAGCGGTCAGATCGAGATCAGCCGCACGCCCGCGTACGCGAGCAGCAGCGACAGCAACGAGCGAATCGCGCGCTCCGGTGTTTTGCCGACGAACTGGGAGCCAAGCCAGATGCCCGGCAGCGAACCGGCCAGCAGCAGCCCGAGCAACGACCAGTCGACCGAGCCGAACGACGCATGGCCGAAGCCCGCGACCAGCGTGAGCGGCACCGCGTGCGCGATGTCGGCCGCGACGATGCGCGGCAGTGGCAGCGCCGGGTAGAGCAGCAGCAGCACGAGCACACCGATCGCGCCCGCGCCGACGGAAGTCAACGTGACGAGCGCACCGATCACCGCGCCGAACAGCACCGGCAGCCAGGGCCGTGTCGCGCGGGTGGCGTGTTGCCGCTCGGTCGCGGCGATCTCGCGCGGCGCTGCCTTGCCGGCCACGGCCTTGTAGAGCATCGCGAGCGCCGTAAGCAGCAGCGCCGCGCCGAGCGTGCTCGTCATCATGTGCTGCACGCCGGGACTCGCCGGGCCAACCCGGTGCAGAACCCCGAGCGTGACGAGCGACGCAGGGATGCTGCCCGCCGCCATCCGCAGCACCACGGGCCAGTCGATCCGCTTCGCGCGCGCCAGCGTGACCGAGCCGCCGAGCTTGGTGAACGCCGCGAACAGCAGATCGGTGCCGATCGCCAGATGCGGGTGGATGCCGAAGCCGAAGATCAGCAGCGGCGTCATCAGCGAGCCGCCGCCGACGCCGGTCAGACCGACCACGAGCCCGACGGCGAGCCCTGCAACGATGAAAGCGAATTCCTGCATGAGCGGGCGACTCTAAAGGCCCGTCAGCGGATATCAAACGACTGAGTTGTCAGACCGTTATATCGCTTCGAACATAAGGACACAGCTGGCAAACCCGCCGCGGCTACAGCATGCGGTTGCGCGCGAGCGGCGGATGTTTGCTGAAGTAGGCGACGATGCCGCGCATCACCGCGGAGGCGAGCTTTTCCTGGTGCTGCACGCTGCGCAGGCGCTGCTCTTCGTCCGGGTTGCTGATGAACGCGGTCTCGATCAGCACGCTCGGGATGTCGGGCGCCTTCAACACCGCGAAGCCAGCCTGTTCGACGCGCGGCTTGTGCAGCCGGCCCACATCGTCGAGCTCGCCGAGCAGCGCCGTGCCGAGCCGCATGCTGTCGTTGATCTGCGCGGTGGTGCTCATGTCGACCAACGCGCGGTAGAGATGCGCGTCGTTGCTGCGCAGGTTCACGCCGCCGACCAGATCGGCGCGGTTTTCCTTGTTCGCGAGCCAGCGCGCGGCGCTGCTCGTGGCGCCGCGTTCGCTGAGCGCATAGACGCTCGCGCCATTGGCGCTCTCGCGCGTGAACGAATCCGCGTGAATGCTCATGAAAAGGTCGGCCTGCACCGCGCGCGCTTTCACGACGCGCTGGCCGAGCGGGACGAAGAAGTCCGCGTCGCGGGTCAGAAACGCGCGCAGTCCCATGCGGCCGCCCGGGCCGTCGATCGTGGTTGCGTTGATGCGGTCGCGCAGGCGATGCGCGATCTGCAGCACCACGTCTTTTTCCCGTGTGCCGCCGGGTCCGATCGCACCCGGGTCCTCGCCGCCGTGGCCCGGGTCCAGCGCGATCACGATGAAGCGATCGGTCTTGGCCGCCGTGGTGGTGCCGGCCGGCTTTTTCGGTGCCTGCTTCGGCGCGGGAACCGGCGGCGCCGGGTCGATCCGGGCGGTCACCATCGGTGGGGGCGGCACCGCGTTGCCCGTGGCGGCCGCTGCGGCCACGGCGGCAGCGGCTTGCGCCGCCGACTGCCGCGTCATCAGTTCGCCGAGCGGGTCCACCGCCGGCGCCTGTGCCACGGCGGCGCGGTCGGTGCGGTTCGACAGCAACGTCGGTGCGCGCTCGGCGTCTCGCATCCGCTCGGCCACCAGCTCGTCGAGCGGATCGACTTTCTTCGTCGGGTACAAGTCGAACACGAGCCGGTGCTGGTACGGCCCCGCCGGCGCGAGCGTGAACACCTCTGGGTTGATTTCCTGCTTCAGATCGATCACGAGCCGCACCACGTCGGGCGTGAACTGTCCGATGCGCAACCCCGCGATGTTCGGATCGTCGGCACGGACCTTGCCGCTCAACTCGCGCAGCGTGGCGTCCATGTCCAGACCCTGGATATCGACCACCAGCCGGCTCGGCGTGCCGATCGTGAACACCCTGGTGACCAGCTTGGTGTCCGACTCGATCGTCATGCGCGAGTACTCGGGCGCGGGCCAGGTGCGCACCGCGACGATGCCGGTGGCGTGCGCGGTGCGCACCCCCACACACAGCGCGATCAGGCCGCCGCCGCGTTGCAGCAGTTGGCGACGCGAGGGCTTCCGCCCGGCTGCATCCATCGCGCCCGCTAGGGACTCAGGTGTGGCGTTGAATGTGTTTTTTGTCATGCAATGAGTTCGATGCCGGTCGGACTGGCTGCAAGCACTTCGACAGCGCGCGTCTCCCCATCGGGCTGCAGTTCGATCCGGATCACGAGGTCGGCTGGCGGCAACAGCGCGCCGGCCCGCTCGGGCCATTCGGCAAGTTTCAGGCCGCTCGATGCGAACAGGTCACGAAAGCCCGCGTCTTCCCATTCACGCGGATCGTCGAATCGGTAGAAGTCGAAGTGCCAGATGCACAGTGGAGTGGACAACGCCGACACTGCCACGGGGTCGACGGCCGCCGACGCGGGCACCGCACTTTTTTTCTCGAAATGTTGTGGCCACGCCACTTGGTAGGCCTCGACCACCGAAAAGCTCGGACTCGTGACGCGGCCCTGTACGCCCAATGCGTGCAACAAATGGCGCGCAAACGTGGTCTTGCCCGCGCCCAGATCGCCGTGCAACTCGATGAACGCGTGCGCGATCCCGGGGCGTGCGGCGAGTCGCGCAGCGAACGCCTGCGTGTCCGTTTCCACGCGCCAATCCATGCGCAACACGGCATTCGATGCACTTTCTAAAATCGATGCGCAAAGGGGTACGTGACGATGGACCGAAGCGGTGCTGCTCAGATCGATGCTCCCGGGTTGTGGCTGAAGATTCGGCAGTGGGCTGCCGAGTTGGGATTTTCGCAAACCGGCGTGGCCGCTGTCGACCCGAACGCACTGGGCGAAGCCGGTCTGCAAGCCTGGCTCGACGCTGGCTCCCACGGTGACATGCTCTACATGGCCGCGCACGGCATGCGCCGCGCGCGGCCGGCCGAATTGGTGCCCGGCACGCTGTCGGTGATTACCGCGCGGCTGGACTACCTGCCGATGGATGCGCAGGATGACTGGCAGCGCATCGAGTTCGACCGGCTCACCCGGCCAGCGCAAGGCGTGGTGTCGCTCTACGCTCGGGGACGCGACTATCACAAGGTGCTGCGGCAACGGCTGCAACGGCTGGTCGAGCGCATCGAGACGGACGTCGGGCCGTTCGGCCACCGCGCGTTCACCGACTCGGCCCCGGTGATGGAGGCCGAGCTGGCCGCGCAAAGCGGCATCGGCTGGCGCGGCAAGCACACGCTCGTGTTGAGCCGCGATGCGGGCTCGATGTTTTTTCTGGGCGAGATTTTTGTCGACCTCGCGTTGCCGCCGACACCGCCGCAGAGCGCGCATTGCGGCGGCTGCCGCGCCTGCATCGATATTTGCCCGACGCAGGCGATCACGGCCGCGCACCGGCTCGATGCGCGCCGCTGCATCTCCTACCTGACGATCGAGCACCAGGGCGCCATCCCGCTCGAACTGCGCACGCTCATCGGCAACCGCATCTACGGCTGCGACGATTGCCAGCTGATCTGCCCGTGGAACAAGTTCGCACGGCGCTCGAACCTGCCCGACTTCGATCCGCGCGCCGGCCTCGCCGGCGCGGCACTGACCGAGCTGTTCGGCTGGAGCGAGTCCGAGTTCCTGCGACGCACCGAAGGCAGCGCGATCCGGCGGATCGGGCATGTGCGTTGGCTGCGCAATCTGGCGGTCGCGCTCGGCAACGCGCTGGCCGCGACATCCGCAGAGGCCGACCAGCGCGCAATTCGTGCCGCTTTGCTCACCCGGCAGGCGCACGAGAGCCCGCTGGTTCGGGAGCACGTCGCGTGGGCGCTGGCGCGCGTTCGCGCATGCGCGAATGAACCCGCCGAAGTAGCCGAGCCCACCGGATTGGAGGGCCCGTGACGAGCGGCCGCGTGGCGTGGCGCTTCATTGCTGCCCGGCAACCACTCGCTGCGGCATGTATGCAAGCATGCATGCATCGGTCGCAAGCAAGCCATTGACAACGGTTATGGGAGCGGTTCCACTGCAAGGCGCGTTCAACCCACTCAGATCAAGTGAGCCACCGATGAGTCCATTCACCCGCCTTCGTTTGCGCCCAAGGCGCGTTGCTGCAACGGCCGCCGTGGGCCTGGCAGTTGTCTTCCTGTCGGCTTGCAGTGAGGGCAGCGACGGCGCCACCGGCAACAGCGCGCCGACCGCGCGGATCGAAGTGCTCTCGTCGACCTCGCCCGACCGGGTGTCCGGCGGCGATGCGGCGATCGCCGTGAAAACCGCGAATGTTCCCGCCGGCTCGATCGTTCGCGTGCAGCTCAACGGCGCCGACGTGACGCCCGCGTTCACCGCCGACGCCGCGAACGGCCGCTTGGTCGGTGTCGTGAGTGGCTTGAAAGACGGCAAGAACACGTTGCGGGCCGAGGTGCTCTCGGCATCGCAGGCGCAGCTCGGCAGCGCGGCGCTCGAACTGGTGAATCACCCGAGAAGCGGCCCGATGTTCTCAGGCCCGCACGAGACGCCGTTCGTCTGCGAGACGCAGAATTTCGTGCTGCCCGACGGCAGCAAGCTCGGTGCGGCGCAGGATGCCGACTGCAGCGTCGCAACCCGCGTCGACTACGTCTATCGCACCACCGCAGCGAGCGGCGCCGCGTTCAAACCGCTGGCCGACAGCACGAAGCTGCCGTCCGATGTGGCCACGACGACCACCAACGAAAACAAGACCGTGCCCTACGTCGTGCGGATCGAGACCGGCACCATCAACCGCGCCATCTATCAGACCGCGGTGCTGCACGACCCGGTCGCCGAGCCCGCGCCGAGCCTCTCGAGGCGGCCGACGGGCTGGAACGGGCGGCTCGTCTACACGTTCGGCGGCGGCTGCACGGGCGGCTGGTATCGCCAGGGCAGCAGCACCGGCGGCGTGCTCGACGACAACATCCTCCGCCAGGGCTACGCGATGGCTTCGTCGTCGCTCAACGTGTTCGGCAACAACTGCCAGGACCTGACGGCCGCCGAATCCATGGCGATGGTCAAAGAGCGCTTCATCGAAAACTACGGGCAGCCGCGCTGGACGATCGGCTGGGGTTGCTCGGGCGGCTCGTATCAGCAGCACCAGATCGCCGACAACTACCCCGGACTGCTCGACGGCATCCTGCCGGGCTGCAGCTTCCCGGAAGTGGGCTTTGCGACCGTCTACTCGATCACGGACCAGCGCCTGCTGGGCCACTATTTCCGCGACGTGGCCGCAGGACAATTCACGGACGCGCAACAGGCGGCCGTGGCCGGCATCCTGAACGTCAAGACGATGTATACGAATACCGTCTACAACGGCGCCCTGCGGATCGCGCCCGATGTGTTCTGCCCCGCGGTGCTGCCGGAGGCGCTGCGCTACGACGCCAAAACGAACCCGGGCGGCGCGCGCTGTGACATCTACGACCACACCGTGAACGTGTTCGGGCGCGACCCGGCAACGGGTTTCGCGCGCCGGCCGATCGACAACGTCGGCGTGCAGTACGGACTCGCGGCGCTGGCTGCGGGCACGATCTCGGTCGATCAGTTCCTCGCGATCAACGCGGCCGTCGGCGGCTACGACCAGAATGCGAACTTCCAGCCGCAGCGCACCGTTGCCGATCTGGAAGCGACGCGCCAGGCCTATCAGACCGGGCGCCTCACGAACGGCGGCGGGGGCCTGAAGGACGTGCCAATCATCGACTACCGCGCTTACAGCGACGACAACCCCATCGGCGACATCCACCTGCGCTATCACTCGTTTTCGATGCGCGAGCGGCTCGTGAAGGCCAACGGCGATGCGGACAATCAGGTGATGCTGGTCGAGGACTTCCGCTACGGGTACTACTCGAGCGACAGCCCGATGCTGCTGGGCGCGCTTGCGCAAATGGACAAGTGGCTCGCAGCCATCGCGGCCGACAACCAATCCGGCTCCGTGCATGACAAGGTCGTACGCAACAAACCCGCCACGCTGCAAGAAGGCTGCAACACGCGCGACGCGCAGCCGACCAAGGTTGTGGAGACACAGCGGCGCGAGTCGGGGCAGTGCGCTGCGATCTATCCCGCGCCCGGTTCACCCCGGGTCGTCGCGGGCGCGGGCATCGCGGCCGATGTCGTCAAGTGCCAGCTCAAGCCGATCTCGATCGACGCATACGGCGTGGCGTTCACACGGGCGCAGCAGGACCGGCTGCAGGCCGTATTCCCGGCAGGCGTATGCGACTGGTCGAAGCCCGGTGTGGAGCAGCAGGGGCTGCGCGGAACCTGGCTTCGATTCTGAGGGAGCCGCGGCTCGGTTGCCCGGGGAGCGCGGTCAGCGCAGCAGCAGCACCAGCGGCAGGCTGACCATCCCGAGCAGCGTCGAGCAGGTCACGAGACCAGCCACATACGGCCCGTTGTAGCCCATGCGCACCGCGAGCACGTAGGCGCTCGACGCGGTCGGCACGCCCGAGAAGATCAACAGCACGGTGGTCTGCACTGCGTCGAGCCGGAGCAGCCCCGACAGCCCGAAGCCGATCAGCGGCAGCCACACGTGGCGAATCGACAGCAGCGCCACGCTGAGCACTTTCGACGTGGCGAGCGCGCCGATCTGCAGGCCCGCACCTGCCGCCATCAACCCGAGTGGCAACGCGGCGGTGCCGATGCGGGCCATCACCGACTCCAGCAAGGCCGGGATGCGCAGATCCAGCAGATTCGCAAGCAGCCCGGCGGCGGTCGCAATGATCAGCGGGTTGCGCACGATCTCGCGCAGAAAGCCGCGGCCGCCCGCGCGCGCCATCGGCCAGACCGCGCCGATGTTGGCCAGCGGCACGCACACGCCGACCAGCACCGCGATCAGCAGCAGGCCTGCAGGGCCGGTCAGCCGCTCGCACAGCGCGAATGCGATGAACGTGCTGAAACGAAATGCGACCTGCGCGCCGGCGGCGTGTTCGCGCCGTTCGATATGCGTGCCGATCAAGGGCAGGTACGGCAGCGCATAAGCCAAAGCGATGCCGGCACCGGTCATCAACAGCCCGGCCGCCAGCAACGCGGTAGCGGACCCGATGTCGATCGGGCTCTTCGCGATCGAATGAAACAGCAGGACCGGAAACAGAAAGTAGTAGACCAGCGCCTCGACCTGCTGCCAGACCGTGCGGTTCAACGCCGTGAGGTTGCAGACCAGGAAGCCGCACAGGATCAGCAGAAAGTCCGGCAGCAACAGGAGGACGTGGTTCAAGCGCGCGAGAATAACAGTCGAATGCCAACGGTTTGCGTGCGCCGGTCGTTGAGGCAGCCACTGCCTCCGACCCGCGTGGCGGCGACCGGTTTCCTCCCCGAACCTCACCGCAAAGATCGATGCCCATGACTCGCCGCACCGTCGTGTCCACCAGTCTGTCGACGCTCGCCGCGCTGCTGCTTTGCGGCGCCGTTCTGGCCCAGCCCGGGGCTTATCCGAACCGGGCGATCAAGCTGCTGGTGCCGTTCGCCGCCGGCGGCACCACCGACCTCATTGCGCGCGCGATCGCCGACCCGCTCGGCAAGGCGCTCGGCACCGCGGTGGTCGTGGACAACCGCAGCGGAGCCGGGGGCGCCATCGGCGCAGCCGAGACGGCTCGGGCGGCACCGGACGGCTATTCGCTCGGCGTGGCCACCGTGTCCACCACAGCGACGAACCCCGCGCTGAATCCGAAGATTCCGTACGATCCGCTGGTTGACTTCACACCGATCGTGAACGTCGCGGCCACGCCGAGCGTGCTGGCCGTGCATCCGTCGTTTCCGGCCAAGGACATGGCCGGGTTGTTGGCCGAGCTCAGGCGCAACCCGTCCCGATACGCATTCGCGACGTCGGGCACGGGCAGCGCGCTCACTTGCAGATGGAGCTGTTCAAGAGTCTGACCGGCACGGTGATCACGCACGTGCCGTATCGCAGCTCGGGGCCGGCGTTGAACGATGCGGTGGCTGGTCAGGTGCCGATGATCTTCGACAACCTGCCGTCGGCGCTGCCGTTCATCAAGGACGGACGGCTGGTCGCGATCGCGATTGCGGCGCCTGCGCGGCAGGCGGTACTGCCGAATGTGCCGACCTTCAAGGAAGCGGGCCTGGAGCTGGTGAACCGGATGGGGTTCTACGGCTTGTATGGACCGAAAAACCTGCCTGCCGAGATCGTCGACAAGGTGAATGCCGGCGTGCGCAGCGCGCTGGCCGACCCCATGGTGCGTGAGCGCATCGAAGGCGCGGGCGCATTGATTGTCGGCAACACGCCCGCGCAGTTCGCGCAGCAGATTCGACAGGAGTTCGCGCTCTACAAGAAGGTGGTCGCCGATTCGAAGTTGACCGTCGATTGAACCTCGTCCCAGAGTCGCTCGACCGGTCGGTTGCCGACCGCGCGATTGCCCGCCGGTCCTGGACGGATTGTTGAGCAGGGCGTCCGACTACGGCGACCGGATGTTTCCACACACTCGAGGTTTCAGCCGACTGCTGCCTTCCATGACTCCCGCCACGCAAGCGCGCATCGACGCGTTCATCGATGCGGTCTGGCTCGAACAGGGCCTGGCGGCCAACACGCTGGCCGCTTACCGACGGGACCTGAGTCTGCTGGCCGACTGGCTTGCGAGCGGCACGGGACTTGCGCTCGACGAAGCGGCCGAGGCCGACCTGGCCGGTTATTTCTCGCAGCGCCACGCCGAGACACGCGCCAGCACGGCGAACCGGCGCCTCACCGTGTTCAAGCGTTACTTTCGCTGGGCGCTGCGCGAGGGCGCCCTGGCCACCGACCCGACATGCAAGCTGCTGACCGCGCGGCAGTCGCCGCGCGTGCCGCACACGTTGACCGAGGCCCAGGTCGAAGCGTTGTTGGCCGCGCCCGACGTCGAGGCACCGCTGGGCCTGCGCGACCGCGCGATGCTCGAGCTGATGTATGCGAGCGGCCTGCGCGTGAGTGAACTCGTCGGTCTGAAGATGCAGAACCTGGGGCTCGACGAAGGCGTGCTGCGCGTGCTCGGCAAAGGCTCGAAGGAGCGGCTCGTGCCGTTCGGCGAAGTGGCCAGGCACTGGCTCGAGCGCTATCTGGCCGAAGCGCGCGGCGAACTGCTCGGCGCGCGGCAGACCGCCGATCTGTTCGTGACGCGGCGCGGCAGCGGCATGACGCGTGTGATGTTCTGGATGATCGTGAAGAAGCATGCGGCCGCCGCGGATGTTCGCGTGCCGCTGTCGCCGCACACGTTGCGCCACGCGTTCGCCACGCACCTGCTGAACCACGGCGCCGACCTGCGCGCGGTGCAGTTGCTGCTCGGCCACGCGGACATCTCGACCACCACGATTTACACGCATGTCGCGCGCGAGCGGCTCCAGCTGCTGCACGCGAAGCACCACCCGCGCGGCTGAGGCCGAGCGCATACGAGTGCGGTTCGATCTGGAGTCAGCGAGCCGTCAGCGTTTTGCGGCTACCATTCGTGTCGCCATTAACAAATCACCCAGGTGCGCCCATGCAGATGACGGAATTGGAGCAACGGATCGCAAGCGATCCTCGCTATCAGGAACTGAAGTCCAAACGATCCCGCTTTGGCTGGACGCTGACGATCTTGATGCTGATCGTCTATTACGGTTTCATCGGGTTGATCGCGTTCGACAAGGAACTGCTGTTCAAGCGCATCGGCGCCGGCGTGATGACGCTCGGCATTCCGCTGGGTTTTGGAGTGATCGTCTTTACCATCGTCATCACCGCGATCTACGTGCGCCGCGCGAACAGCGAGTACGACCGCCTGAACGACGAACTCGTACGGAGCGTGAAGCGATGAGCCGCTGCACCCTACACCGCATGGCGGCCGGCGGCGGCGTCGCACTGGCCGCGCTCGCGATCGGCACCGGCGCGCTTGCAGCCGGCGCCGACCTCGGCCAGGCCGAGAAGCAGTCCGACCAACTGGACCGCGATCCTGATGTTCGGCGCGTTCGTCGTGATCACGCTGTTCATCACCAAGTGGGCGGCGTCGACGCACCAAGTCGGCGTCCGACTTCTACACCGCCGGCGGCGGCATCACAGGCTTCCAGAACGGCCTGGCGATCGCGGGCGACTACATGTCGGCGGCGTCGTTCCTCGGCATCTCGGCCGCGGTGATGGCCAACGGCTTCGACGGGCTGATCTATCTCGATCGGCTTTCTGGTCGGCTGGCCGATCGTGACGTTCCTGCTGGCCGAGCGGCTGCGCAACCTCGGCAAATTCACGTTCGCCGACGTCGCCGCGTTCCGCTTCAAGCAGGCGCCGGTGCGGATCTTCGCGGCGTCCGGCACGCTGGTCGTGGTCGCGTTCTACCTGATCGCGCAGATGGTCGGCGCGGGCCAGTTGATCAAGCTGCTGTTCGGGCTCGAATACTGGATCGCGGTCGTGATCGTCGGCGCGCTGATGATGGTCTATGTGCTGTTCGGCGGCATGACGGCGACCACCTGGGTGCAGATCATCAAGGCGTGTCTGCTGCTCTCGCGGCGCCACCTTCATGGCGTTCATGGTGATGTGACAACTTCGGCTTCAGCCCGGAGGCGATGTTCGCCAAGGCGGTCGAGGTCAAGACGCAACTCGCAGCCACCGCCGGCAAGGCGCCGGCCGATGCGGCCACGGCCGGGTCTCGATCATGGGGCCGGGCGGCTTCGTGAAGGACCCGATCTCGGCGATCAGCTTCGGCATGGCGCTGATGTTCGGCACCGCCGGGCTGCCGCACATCCTGATGCGCTTCTTCACCGTGCCCAACGCGAAGGAAGCGCGCAAGTCGGTCCTCTGGGCGACGACCTGGATTGGCTACTTCTATCTGCTGACCTTCATCATCGGCTTCGGCGCGATCATCTTCGTGCTGACGAACCCGGGCTTTCTCGACGCCAAGGGCGCTGCTGATCGGCGGCAACAACATGGCGGCCGTGCATCTGGCGAATGCGGTCGGCGGCAACGTGTTCCTCGGCTTCATCTCGGCGGTCGCTTTCGCGACGATCCTCGCGGTGGTCGCGGGGCTGACGCTGTCGGGCGCCTCGGCGGTCTCGCACGACCTGTACGCGACCGTGATCAAGAACGGCAACGCGGACAGCGCGTCCGAACTCAAGGTGTCGCGCATCACGACGCTGCTGCTCGGCGTCGTCGCGGTGGTGCTCGGCATCGTGTTCGAGAAGCAGAACATCGCGTTCATGGTGTCGCTCGCTTTCGCGGTCGCGGCTTCGGCGAACTTCCCCGTGCTGGTGTGTCGGTGCTCTGGAAGGGCTGCACCACGCGCGGCGCGGTGATCGGCGGCTTCCTCGGGTTGATCTCGTCGGTCGCGCTGACCATCGTCTCGCCGTCGGTCTGGGAAGCGACGCTGGGTCATCCGAAAGGGTCGGCCTGGTTTCCGTACACGTCGCCCGCGCTGTTCTCGATGGCGATCGGCTTCATCGGCATCTGGCTGTTTTCGGTGACGGACAGCAGCAAGCGCGCCGCCATCGACAAGGCCGGCTTCCTCGCGCAGCAGGTGCGGTCGGAAACAGGCATCGGCGCTTCGGGGGCGAGCGGGCACTGAGCGGGGGTGGCAGCGTCCCGTCGCGGCTTCCTGCGCGCGACGGGACACAGACCGCTCGGGCGGTGTGAACCGGTGGCTGCTATGGCGGCCATTTTTTTTGGCTTGGCAGCCGTCCATAAAATGGAAAATGGCGGGCCGCCCGTCTGCGGGTTCGCTCTTCAGCGCCCCCGGCCCCCGGCCGCCATGCGCGCTCGATGTCTCGCCAGGAAACGCTTTTGGAGAGCAGCCTCACATTCCTCGGCCTGGGTGTGGACCCGACCATTCCGAGCTGGGGCGGCATGCTTGCCGATGGTCGCACCTACCTGCAGACAGCGTGGTGGGTCAGCGTGTTCCCGGGGCTAGCGATCATGCTGACGGTGCTCGGACTGAACCTGCTCGGCGACTGGCTGCGCGATCGGCTCGACCCGACGTCGAAGGAGTAGCGGATCGTGGCAATTTTGTTCAAGGGCAGCTTTGCGCGTTCGCTGCATGCATGGGAGGCCGAGTATTCCAAGCCGGTCTGTCGTAATGCGGAAGTCGAAGCCTGGCTGTTCGAAGACGAGCCCGCGCGGCGCGGCGCCGAGGCACGCCTTGCCGCGTTGGGCGTTCGAGCCCGCTTTCGCAGCGCCTACAAGCCGCTCGTGCATTTCTTTTTGGAGGAAGCGGACCGGCACGGCCTGGTTGCAGCTCATGTGCGCTATCCGGTGCATCCGGCTGCCGCGCCGAACCGGTTCACGCTGGAAGCGTACCCGCTCGTCGGCATGCTCGGCGAAGCATCGCTGACGTTTGAAGCGGGCGGTGAATCGCTCTGGTATGACGTTGAGTTGCGCTATGTCGATGGGCGTCGGGTCGCACACCGCGTCTTCACGCCGAACCGGATCGCCGTCGATCATCTGGGCGAAGTCGCGCTGTCACCAACCGGGTGGGTGCGCGTGAGGGGTGAGGGCGCCAATGGCGCTTTGACGTGCGACGAACGCCGCGCGACCGACCTTGAGCTGTTGTTCGAAGCGGCGGTCCGCGCCGTCGTCGGTCACGCCTGGGGGCAATGTGAGCCGTACTTCGAGCGGCTGCTGCTGCGCGCCGACCTTGCAGGCATCGAGCGCGAACCGGGTTGCGGCGACGAGTTGATCAGCACGTTCGAGGCACTGCACGAGGATTTCTACTTTTCGCTGCTCGAGTTTTTTCAACGCCACTCGGGCCGACCGCTCGGCGACCGCGGCCTGCAGCCCGGCCAGATCGTGCCGGACGTGCGTTGCGCTGCCGGTGCAAGCAGCCACCTGCGCGTTTCGACCGAGTCGTTTGCTGCGATCGAAGTGGCATCGCAAGGGGCTTTCGCACCGATTGCTGAAGCCGGAGCGCCGCTCTCGGCACGCTGCATCGCGCGGGCACTGGATGGGCTCGCAGGCCAACGATTCGCAGCCACTTCGCGCGAAGGCCGCGAAGTGCCGGGTGTGTACCTGGCCGGACCGGGGCCGGCGGTGCTGATCTCGGGGGGGCAGCACGCGAACGAGACGTCGGGTGTCGTTGCTGCGCTGCGTGCCGCACACCTGCTGCAGCAACGCGGCGACGCGCATTTCGTGGTGATCGCGCCGGAAAATCCGGACGGCTGCGCGCTGCACCGCGTTTTGTGTGCGACGCACCCACGCCACATGCACCATGCGGCCCGTTACAGCGCGCTGGGCGACGACATCGGCTATCGCGAGCGCGCGCCGCTGCTGGAGCGCGCGGCGCGGGATCAGGCCATCGCGCTCAGCGGCGCGCAGCTGCACGTCAATCTGCACGGTTACCCGGCACACGAATGGACGCGGCCCCTGTCGGGCTACATTCCGCGCGGTTTCGAGCTTTGGACGATTCCAAAAGGATTCTTTCTGGTGTTGCGCCATCACCCGGGCTGGGCCGAAGCAGGGCGGCAATTGCTGGACGGCGTGACGGCGCGGCTGGCGGCCGTACCGGGCCTGCTCGACTTCAACGCGCACCAGATCGCCTGGTTTCGCGCGCACGCACTGGCCGACAGCTTCGACACGCTGCACGGCATCCCGGTACAAGTCACGGAATGCACGCACGAGGCCACGCCGCTTTCGCTGATCACCGAGTTTCCGGACGAAACGATCTACGGCGCAGCGTTCCGGTTCGCGCACGACGTGCAGACCGCCGCCGTGCTCGCGGCGGTCGACGTATATCGCGCACACGGCTGATCCACTCGCTGGCTCGACTCACTTCGCGAGCAGCCCGCGCAGCTTGATGAATGCGAGCGCCGCCATGATCGCGTCGTTCAGCGCGTCGTGCGCATCGCGCTGCGGCAGATCGAGTTCACGCATCAACGTGGCAAAACGCAGGTCGATCTGCGGCGACACCAGCTGCTCTTGCGGCGTGCGGCGCGCCGATCGATACCGATGGAACAAGTTGCCGACGTCGATCGTCGGCTGCGGCAAGCCGATGCCCAGCATCGGGCGCACCACGCGGTCGAGCATCGCGACGTCGAACGCGATGTAATAGCCGACGATCGGACGGCTACCGATGAATTGCAGCAGTTGCCGCACTGCGTCGTCCACGTCGATGCCGCCAGCCACGTCCCGCTCACGCAGCAAATGGATGCGCACACTCGTGGCCGGCACCGCTCCCCTCGGGCGCACCAGCAGCTCAAGCCGCTCGCTGGACATGATTCGCGTGCCGACGATGCGCACCGCCGCGATCGAGACGATCTCGTCGCGGCGCGTATCGAGCCCGGTGGTCTCGCAGTCGAGCGACACCCACTCGTGGGGCGGCAGCGGATCGAAGAGAAACGCGTAGTTCTCATCGCGCAACCGGCGGCGCAGCCACCCCGCGCGCAACGCAGCAAGCCAGCGCGCAGGTGCTTCCATCAGCGTCGATGCCATCCGATCAACCTGTGATTCACACTGCTGGACAGGATGCACCATCGCAGGCCAGACCGGGCAATTCCCGGCAGACGCTGAGGGGCCGCCCGTGATGGCCCACTGGCGTCGCTCGCGGCCGGCGGGAGGCGAAAGCCAAGCGCAGCGGGCGAAGCCTGGAGGCGAGCTGAATCCTCCAGCAGACGCCGTAGAGCCGGTTTTGCCGGTCCCCCCGCGTCGCCCCCGGTTGGGGTGGCCGGAAGTCGACCGAGGGGAGCAAAGGCTGGGGGTGAGCTCAAACCTGCTCCAGCCGCAACCGCAACCGCAGCAGCGTCTTGAAGCGCCGCACCACCGCGAGCGTGTCGTTGAGCAGGTCGCGCTCCAGGCTGCTGAGGCGCCGCGCGTCGACCAGACCGCTGACGGGGTGGCCCGCGTCGATCTCGTTCAGGCCAGCGGCCAGCTTCAGACCCATCAAGAAATGCAGCGATTCGACCAACTGGCCAGCCAACTCGGCGCTGAGCGTGCCGTCGGCAGCGAGCGTATCGATGCGGTCGGCGGTGCTCGTCGCACGGAGTTGGCGCAGCAATGCGAGGCTGCGCACGCCGTGCACGATCGGGAAAATTCCTTGCTTCTTCAGGTCAAGCGATTGCGCGCTGTCGTCGCCCACGAGCCGGCTCCACCAACCTGGTGCGCGGCCGAAGTTCTCGATGACCGCGGCAAAGCGTGCGACCAGTATGTCGTTGCCGGATGCAAGCTCGAGCAATCCAGCGCGCACTCGCTGCAGCAACGTGGCGTCGCCGGCGACCACCTGCGCGTCCATGAACATCGCCACGTTCATGAGGCCGTCCGCGCCCGGATCCAGCAGCCAGTCGCGCGCCTGCGCCGCGAACTCGGTCTGGTGGCCGCGCCACGCGGGGTTGCTGAGCATCACGCCGCCGCGGCATTCCGGGTAGCCGAAGCTCGCGGAGCGCTTGCGAGAAGCGATCGCAGATCGCTTGCAGATCGGCGGGCGGTTGGTAGTCGTCGCGCAGCAGCAGGCCGTTGTCCTGATCGGTCTTGAGCAACTGCTCGCTGCGACCTTCACTGCCCATCACGATCAGCGCCGCTGTGGGCGAACAACTCGGTCGGCGCAATCATGCGGACCAGGCGCGCTCGAACAGCCGCGCATTGAGCTGTCCGACCAGTCTTGGCCATCAGCGCGATCCGCGTGCCGCCGCGCTGCAACAGCGTGATCAGCCGGGTGATCTGCGCGGCGGCGCCAGCCAGCTCATCGAGGTTCTGCGCCTGTTCGATGCGCACCGTGATCAGCAGCGAATGGTTCGACAAAAAGCTGAACAGGTCGAGCGCTTCGAGCACACCCCGCACCGTGCCGTCCCCATCGATCACCGCGAGCCGGTGGATGCGTTCCTTCAGCAGCAGCGCCATCGCGTCGCCGAGCTGGTCCGATGGCCGCACGAACCGCACAGGCGTGGTCGCAAATTCGCTGACCGCGAGGCTGTCGAGTGCGCGACCATCGAGGATCGCGCGTTGCAGCGAAGTGGTCGTGAAGATGCCGAGCCCAGCGGGCAGACCGCGCACCAGCACGTTGGTGGTGCGCTGCTGCTGAAAGATTCGCACCACCGACACGATGTCGGTCGTGGCGTCCACCAGATGCGCCGGGCGCAGATAAGCCTGATCGACACGGGCCAGCGTCAGCGACTGCAGCTCATGCTGATCGTGCTGCGCGGCCACCGCATTGAGTTTGGCGCCGATGTCGGCGAACAGCAGCGCGCCGAAAGTCGCATTCGATGCGATCAGCTCGAGCACGGCAGCGCGCGCGAGTTGATAGACCAGCACCTCCTCGGTCGCCACGAAGCGGCTGCTGACGACGCCGGCAACCAGCCCGCGCCCGTCGAAACAGTCGTCGCGGCGCAGCGCGTTGACCGCTTCGCCCGCGTCGAACTGCGTCACGATGCCCTTGATCACGATGCACAGATGCGCGGGCGCGTCGCCGACGTCGTAGATCGTCTGGCCTTCGGTGAAGTAGCCAATATCAACGTTCGCGCGCACCAGGGTGCGCTCGGCGGCGCTCAGGCAGTCGAACGGGGAAGCATCGAAGTTGAACGCGTTGGGCACGGCGGGCACCGGAGGGATCGATTCATTTTGCGACAGCGCGCGGTGCAAGTTGCCGAAGCACTTCAGTACATCGGCGCAGGCCGTGGCCCCACATACCCGTACAGCCAGGGCAGGTCGAGCAGGCGCGCACCCAGCACGCGCATCGCCAAGTCGCGCCCGGCCGCGGTGGGTCCGCTCGCATGAAAGATGTCGCTGTTGCGCCGTGCGCGCGCCTGCACGCGCGCGTTGCGCTGCCAACGCTGCTCGGCAAGGCGTCGCAGGGCCGCAGCAATGTCGGTGTTGCCGATCCCAGTCAGTACGGCTTCGAGCATGGCTGCGTCCTCGATCGCCATACCCGCACCTTGCGCCAGATAAGGCCGCATCGGATGCGCGGCGTCGCCGATCAGCACGACGCGGCCGCGGCCATGCTCGCCCGCGCTGCGCATCGGCGCGCGATCATGCAGCATCCAGAGGCGCCAGGTCGGCACCGCACGGATCAATGCATCGAGCGTTTGGCTGCAGTCACCGATCGCTGCGAGCAACCCGGTGGCATCCGTCGCTTCGTCCCAACCGCGCCGGGTATCGGGCATTCGGTCGTGCGGCCGATGCACGATGCCGACCACGTTGCACCAGGCGCCACCGCGCACCGGATAGGCAACCACGTGCAGCCGGCGCCCGAGCCAGACGTCGACCTGGTTGCGACTGCGCACGGATTCGGGCAAGTCCGACTGGCGCACCAGCGCGCGGTAGGCGACATGGCCGACGGTCTGCGGCGGGCCGTCGGCCAGCAACCGCTCGCGCACCACGCTCCAAAGGCCATCGGCGCCGACCAGCAGGGCGGCGCGCTGCGCATCGGCGTCGGAATGGCCGGAGGGAATCGCGACGCCCGTCTCGTCCTGTGTGAACGCATCGATCTGCTGCCCGAGATGTACGTTGGCACGGGGCAGGGCCTGGAATGCATCAAGCAGTAAGCCGTGGAGATCGCCGCGATGCACCGTCGCGTAAGGCGCGCCGTAACGTTCGATGGCGCGCTGGCCGAGCGGCAGATCGCCCAGCGTGCGACCACCATGTGCTTGGTGCACGACCAGCCGATCGGGAAACGAGGCAATCGCCGACAGCGGACGCTTCAGCCCCCAGCCATGCAGCACGCGCGTCGCGTTCGGCCCGAGTTGGATGCCGGCGCCGATCGGTGCGAATGCTGCGGCGCGTTCGACCACCTGCACCTCGAAGCCGGCGCGCGCGCACGCGATGCCGGCCGCGAGCCCGCCGATGCCGCCACCGGCGACCAGCGCGAGCGGCCGGTCGCCCTCGGTCACCGGGTCAGGCCGCGAGCAACTGATCCAGCACGTACGGCAGGATGCCGCCGTTCTTGTAGTAGTCGACTTCGATCGGGGTGTCGATGCGCAGCACAGCCTTGAATTCCCGCTGTTGGCCGTCCTT